>NZ_JAEEGB010000017.1 GCF_016316925.1 Clostridium aciditolerans
TATATTTTTAAATACTATAGCAGCTGCATTTAGAGCCTGTTCTGGTGTTCCACCCATCATTTCTACTACACCAGCTGAAGCCATAGCTGCTGCTGAACCACATTCAGCTTGACATCCACCTTCTGCCCCTGCCATAGTAGCATTCTTAGCTATTATTATACCTACACCAGTAGCTGTAAATAATCCTTTTACCATTTCATCTTCTGTTGAATTTAACTTTTCTCCAGCACTTATTATTACTGCTGGCATTATGCCACAAGAGCCTGCTGTAGGAGCCGCCACTATTTTACCCATAGCAGCATTTACTTCTGATGAAGAAAGAGCTCTCGCCATAGCCATAACCATAAAGCTACCTGTTAACGTTTTCCCATTTTTCGCATATTCATTTAATCTGTAAGCATCTCCACCTATTAAACCGCTTACTGATGATATTTTATTGTTTAAGCCACGTTCCGCAGCAGCTTGCATTACTTGTAAGTTTTTTCTCATCTTTTCAAAAACTTGTTCAGTAGTAAGTCCTGTTGCTTTTGCTTCTTCTTCTAAAGTATATTCCCATATACTTATATTTCTTTCTTTACATACTTCTAAAAGTTCATATCCGTGATTAACCATTTTTTATGCCTCCTCTCTTACAGGGTTTATTGCTCTAGCTTTGTGTATATTAGGTATTTCGCCTATTGCATTTATTATTTCTTCTGAAATAATATCATCTACCTCAAATACCATTGCTGCTGCTGATCCCTTACCACTTGTTCTATACACTCTCATAAATGCAATGTTTATTCCATACTCATATAGTATTGCACATACTTTTGCAACCATTCCTGGTACATCAATATGATTTATTAGTATAGTTGGATATGCTCCAGTAAACTCTATTTTATCTCCATCTACTTCTGTAACAACTATATTTCCTCCGCCTATTGAAGCACCAGTTACTTCTACAATTTTTCCATCAGGCTTAGTTATTACTGTTTTAACTGTATTAGGATGTACATCTCCAAGATCAGTTGGAATGAATTCCACTTCTATATCCTTTTCTCTAGCTAATTCCATAGAATTCTTTAAATTTTCATCCCATGGGTTCATTCCTAATATTCCTGCAACTAATGCCTTATCTGTACCATGTCCCTTATAAGTTGTAGCAAAAGAACCATGAAGGAAAAATTTCACTTTTCTAATTCCATCACCTGCTATAGTTCTTGCAATTTTGCCTAATCTTGCCGCTCCTGCTGTGTGTGAACTTGATGGTCCTATCATTATAGGGCCGAGAATATCAAATGCGCTGTATTCTCTCATATTGGTGCACCAACCTTCCTTTTTTCTATATTAATACAATTCACTACATATTGTATTGTAAGACTCTTAATATCGATTTTATTATACAATAAATTTAAATAAATTGTCACTTTTTTTTTGAAAGTTTTTTGTTTAAAATTATAATTATTGCTTTTAATAATTTCTTGTAATCTTGCATATTTTTTTATATTGAATAAAATCATGCTTAATTCTTTATTTTTACATTATTTAGAGCTTCAAAGGCCGAAAGTTAACTTATACCCCGGGCTATGTTTTCAAGCTTCAGTCCGTTAAAAACTTTTAGTCAGTCTAAAGCTTATGTTTTAGACGACCTAAGAACCTTCGATAAACTCGCTATGCTCAAACACATCTAAGGTTCTAAGGTTGTCTTAAAACACTTCACTAAGACTGACACAAAGTTTTTAAATCTACCTTCAGCTTCGAAAACATATCCCTTTGTATAAATTAACTTTCTAGTTGTTTTCCCTATATAATGTTTAAAATAAAATTAAGGTACCACCCCAAGGTAGTACCTTACTGTTTTCTTAGTATTTATAGAAGCAGCTTCCCCCTATAAATTCTCTTAATATTGAGTTATCTGGTACTAAGCTTACATCGACATCTTTAAAAAAGTGTAGAAAGCTTTTAAGCCTTAAGGCTTCGTAATACACTGGACTTTGCTCATTTATCTTTTCTAATTCTTTTAACGCATGCTTTTTCAGTACACAGAGTTCATATACTAAGGTAGAGTTAAACATAACATCTGCATTTTCTTGAAATACAAATATATTTTTCTCTTCCCCTCTTTTTATAGAAGGCCACATTTTTAACGTATCTTCACTGCCATACCCTCTTGAAAGATAGTCTCTAACCGCTCTTCTTATTATTCTAACATCTGTGGTAGCTATTCTATTATGATCATCTACATTTAATTGTGTAAGAGCACTAATATATATTTTAAACTTGTTTTCTATTGGTATGGCCGATGTTAACATCTCATTTAATCCATGAATTCCTTCAACTATAAGTATTCCGTTTTCAGGGAGCTTAATTTTTTGTCCTAACCATTCCCTACTTCCAGTTTTAAAATTAAAAGTTGGAATCTCTACATCCTCACCTTTTAGTATAGACTCCAAATTTTGGTTAAATAGTTCTAGGTCCAATGCATATATAGATTCAAAATCATAATTTCCATTCTCATCCTTAGGTGTGTGTTCTCTATTTACAAAATAATCATCTAGCGATATTGGTATTGGAATTAACCCATTTACCCTTAGCTGAATTCCAAGTCTCCTCGCAAAAGTTGTTTTTCCAGAGGAAGATGGTCCAGCTATAAGAATTATCTTTGTATCTTTTCTCTCACTTATCATGTCAGCTATATAGGCTATCTTTTTCTCATGTAATGCCTCTGCTACTCTGATTATATCTACAATTTCGCCACTTTCTACCTTATCATTTAAGGATCCAACATCACCTACACCAAGTATATTTCCCCATTGTTCTGTTTCATAAAATATTTTTCTAAGCTTTTTATGTTCTATAAAGTTAGGTAACTTAGATGGATCTGATTCTAAAGGGTACCTAAGTACAAATCCAGGTTCTCTATAGCAAAGATCAAAAATTTTTAATATACCTGTTGAATACGCCATAGACCCGTAAAAGTAATCATACCTGCCATCCAATTCGTACAATTTAACAATATCACTACTTACATGCTTTAATAATCGAACTTTATCATCCATGTTATAATCTGAGAAAATTTTTATTGCATCTTCTCTTTTCATACATACTTTTTTAATAGGGATATCTTTATTTATTAATTCCGTCATTCTAGCCTTGATTTTTAATATATCATCTTCGCTTAAGGATGTATCCTTATGGATTTCTCCAAATAAGCCTTTCCCCAAAGAGTGCTCTATGGTTATTTTAGTACTTGGAAATAAATCTAAAACAGATTTTATAAGTACAAATTGGAGAGTTCTTACATAAGTCCTACTTCCTAAGTTATTTGTTATATCAACGACTTCCAGGTTTCCCTCTTCCTGTAATCTATGTGTAAGTTCATAATAAACTCCATTTACATTAGCGAGTACTACTGGAATATTTCCTTCCAGATTATTATCCTTAACTATCTTATACAGAGTTGTGCCTTTTTCTATATCTAGTTCTTTATTTCCTATTCTAAGTTTTAGTTTATTCACTCTAAACACTCCCCAAATTTTTTGTGTACTATTATTATACGTCAAATTTACTAAAAATGTTCAAATTTTACTTATATTTTTTTTTATTAATGTAAAAATATATTGAGAGGATATATAATATTAATTTTTTATGAGGTGACTTATGTTTATTGTACTGATTAGAACCGTTATTTTATATTTATTAGTAATCTTATCAATGCGCTTAATGGGTAAAAAACAAATAGGCCAATTAGAGCCTTTTGAACTTGCAATAGCTATAATGATTTCTGAGCTTGCCTCACTTCCTATGCAGGATATTCGAATACCTATAATGCATGGCGTTATTCCCATAGTAACCTTATTAGTTCTTCAAACAATATTAGCATTAATTCAGCTAAAAAGCGAAAAAATGAGGGCTATTCTAAGTGGAAAGCCAAGTGTTTTAGTTAAATCAGGTAAGATAGATATCCTTGAACTAAAAAAAGAAAAATTTAATATAAACGATTTAATGGAGGAACTGAGACTTCAAGGTTATTATAATTTAGAGGATATTGAATACGCTATATTAGAAACTAGCGGACAGCTTTCTGTCATACCTAAAACAGAACTTTCCAATGTTACTAAGTCTGACTTAAAACTTTCAGTTACTCAAGACTCTCTTCCTATAACTTTAATCTTAAACGGGAGAATAAATAAGGAGAATTTAAAAATAATAAATAAGGATGAAAACTGGATTAAGGAACAATTAAAGAAAAATAAAATTTCATCCATAAAAGATGTATTCCTAGCACTTATGGATTCTAAAGGTAAGTTTTATTATCAATGCTATGAAAACAATGATGAAAAATAGATGGAGTGTGGTGGAATGAAGAATATTATAATTTCTTTTGCTATTTTTATTGTCGTAATGTTAGGCGCACTATTTTCAATAAGATATTTAAATAGTGTTTGTATAAAATTAGAGGGTTTAAGCATGCAGATAGAGAATAATGTACAAAGTGATGAGTGGAATAAGGCATATGATAATTCATTAAAGTTCTTAAATGAATGGGATAAATATTCGAAAAAAGTTTCTGTATTTACACATCATGCAGAAATAGATAATATTAATATTGAACTTTGGAAGCTTACTCAATATACGAAGGAAAAAAATAAAGATGAATCTTTAGCCTCTGCTCATGTAATAAAGTTCCTTCTAAAGCATATAGTTGAAATGGAGAAAGTTAATCACCAAAATATATTTTAAAAAACTCTAAAAATATTTTATAATTAAACTATAGAAAATATAAACTTAATCAATTATAATATAGTTGTAATTATTTTTGTCCCAGCGGGCTCAAAAAAGTCCCTATGCAGATTTAAATGATTGTCTTGTTATAATCAGTATTACTGTTTATAATTTAAAATATTTTAATGTGGAAGGTGGAATACACAATGGCATTAGTTACTACTAAGGAAATGTTTAAAAAAGCTTATGAAGGCAAATACGCTATAGGAGCTTTTAATATCAACAATATGGAAATAATTCAAGGTGTTATCAGAGGAGCAAAGGCTAAAAATTCAGCTGTTATTCTTCAATGTTCAACAGGAGCATTAAAGTATGCTGGTGCAAAATACTTAAAAGCTATGGTTGATGCTGCTATAGAGGAAACAGGAGTTGACGTAGCTCTTCACTTAGACCACGGTCCAAGTTTTGAAGCAGTTAAAGAAGCTATCGATGCTGGCTTTACTTCAGTTATGTTCGATGGTTCACACTTTGACTACGAAGAAAACGTAGCGAAAACAAAAGAAGTTGTTGAATATGCACACGCTCGTGGAGTAGTTGTTGAAGCTGAACTTGGAGTTTTAGCTGGAGTTGAAGATGACGTTGTTGCTGCTGAGCACATATACACTGATCCAGATCAAGCTGTAGATTTCGTTAACAGAACTGGTATTGATTCATTAGCTATAGCTATAGGAACTTCACACGGAGCATTTAAGTTCCCATTAGATTTCAAACCACAATTAAGATTTGATATATTAGAAGAAATTCAAAATAAATTACCTGGATTCCCAATAGTTCTTCATGGAGCTTCTGCTGTTGACCCAGAAGCGATTGAAACTTGTAACAAGTACGGCGGAAACATAGCTGGTGCTAAAGGTATTCCAGTAGATATGTTAAGAAAAGCTTCATCAATGGCTGTATGTAAAATAAACATGGATACTGACTTAAGATTAGCTATGACTGCTGCTGTAAGAAAAACTTTTGGAGACAATCCAAAGGAATTCGACCCAAGAAAATACTGTGGAGCAGGAAGAGATGCTGTTCAAAAGGTTGTTGAAGGTAAAATAGATAACGTTCTTGGTTCAGCTAACTCTATGCAATAGAAAAAATGTGGCTTTTATGCCACATTTTTTTACTTTTCAATATAATTTTTAACATGTTTTATAACAATGTTAATGCTTCCATCTCCAACTCTTTGTATTTCAAACTTACTATTATCATGATATGCTTCTTCATTTATATAAACATCAATATCCTTATCTATTTTAAGCCTTACTCTCTTAAGCTTTTTTTCTACCCATTGTTTATCTATATCTATCTGGTCGCCTACCCCTTTTGAAGATATGTATTCCTTAAAGCTCTGCTGTATTTCAGCATTATCTCCAAACATATCCTCTGACAGTGACTGTATATCTATACTATCTTCTTCTTTTAGTTTTCTTTTTATAGAACTTCTGATCATTTCTGCAGTATCCGCATTTTCCTCAAAGCTGGTTCTGGTCCATTCTTCAGCGGCCTTAACAAAGGTTTTAGTAATATCTCTTTCGTTGTCTATAACTGTACATCCAAGATATTTTCCTATAAAATAATTTGATCCATATTCACCATCGTCTTTGCTCTTGTTTTGCTTATCTATAACCATTAAATTGAATCCTTGGTCTTCTCTTATAGGTTTTATAAATGCACATTTTTGTATCTTTTGAGCGCTTACAGGAAGCCCCGTAAACTCTGGTACGATATTTATACCTATTTTATTGTCTACGAAGTCTATAGAATGAGTATAGTTTTTTATGTAATCCATCTTTAATATTGCTAGCATAGGCCCATATTCTGTAGATATAGATACTATAACTAAATCGCAGCAAGGTATATTGCTATCAGCTTTCATTAGGATAAACATCTGCCTCGCTAGTTCCTTTGATACTTCAACAATGCTATTTGCTCCATTTAAGTACTCTTGCGATAGCTCTTTTGCTATATTTCTTTCTTTATTGAAGATTGCATATTTTAACTCTTCATCTTTTAAACATCGTTCTATGTGTTTTAGTAAAAAACCATATATTTCTTCATTAAGTTGCAGAGTATATTCATTTAAAACAGGCTCATCAGCATTATTATCTAATATATGAACTATAGCTTCATTTATATATATTTCTTTTATGTATTCCAAGTTCTACTCTCTCCTTCATCTATAGTAAACCTTAGATATAATTATAACCTGTATTCTATTTATCAAACAACCTTATTTGTATGAAGGCTATTCTAAATTATTGCCTTTCTGCAAAAGAAAAAAGCACAAGTGGTATTGGATACAACTTGTGCCTTTTGCACAATTAATTATATCGTTTCCACTATTTTACCATATTCTAATTTTATAATTCTGTTACAGTATCTTGTGATATCAAGATTATGTGTAACCATTATAATTGTTTTTCCATCTTCATTTAACTCTCTAAGTAGCTCTAAGATCTGTTCAGCTGTATCCTTGTCTAATGCCCCGGTGGGTTCGTCTGCTAATATTATATCTGGATCATTAATTATTGCTCTAGCTATAGCAACTCTTTGACATTGCCCTCCTGATAGTTCTTTTGGAGTTTTATTAACTTTATCACTTAAACCAAGTCTTTCTAAAACATTTTTAATTTTAGCCTTCCTATCTCTTGTCTTAATATTTGCATAATTTAAAGGTATTTCTATATTTTCATAAACCGTATATTCTTTTATTAATGCAAAATTTTGCACTATAAATCCAAAATATTTGTTTCTTTTTTTAGCCAAATTACATTTATTAAATTCTTCTACACTCTCGCCATTTATTAAATATTGTCCACTAGACGGGAAGTCTAAAGTTCCTAATATATTTAGTAATGTCGTTTTCCCAGAACCAGAGGGACCAATAATAGCTATAAATTCACCTTTTTTAATTTCTAAATCTATATTGTTTAAGCCTTCAACTTTTCCCTCTTCTTTTCCATAGACTTTACATACTTTATCTAAATTTAATATAACCATATTTTATTCTCCTTTAATCAATTCAGAAATTTTTAAATTGCTTATTTTTAAAATCGGAATAAATGCTATTAAACAACTTAGTATTATCATTATAAAAAAGCTCATAATTACCAAAAATTTACTTTGAGAATGTTGAAACTTAAATATGAAAGGTATACTTATAATATAAGAAACCATTAGCATAATAAATATTTCCAGATAAATTATTATAGAAATATCTTTTAATGTTGCCCCATTTAATACATGAATAATAAATTCTTGTTTTCTGTTTATAATAGAATTTAGTAAAGATATTACAATTGTAATACTTACAAAAATTATTACAATAATAGAAGTACCTAATGCTATTTTATTTTGTTCTTTAAAAATTTCTTTTTCAGCACTTACATCATCATTTAAATTTCTAAGACCTACTTTAATATCCGCATTTTTCTCAAACACATTTTTTATATTTTCTGTTGACTCCTCTATTTGTTGTTTAGTAGCCTCCTTGTTAAAAAGCATATAGTTTCCAACAAATTTTTGAAAATACATTGACTTCTCACTTTTATTTACTGAATCTGTTGTAATGATATAATTATTTAGGTTTAGATACTTTGATTCTGCGCTCATCAAATTTCCTGGAATAACTTGATTTTCTTTTATTATTCCAACTATCTTTGCTCTAGCTAATACATTTTGGTCTCTATGATAAGTTATCTCGTCTCCTATATTAAAATATTTCTTATAGTTATAGCCAACCAAAATAGGTATTGCTTTATCATTTCCGTAACTTACTTGAAATTCTTCTTGTTGAAATCCTCTTCCTTCATATAATTTGATAGGAAACTTTTCAATAGAATTTTTATCTAAAATGTAATTTTTAGCACAAAATAATTCCTTTTGATTTTCATTCATATCATAATTTGTTTCTCTAAAAGGTTCCAAGTCACCTTTGAATTTTTCTATGTACAACCCCCATTTACTAATCCCACAGAAGCTATATTCCGGAGAGCATTGTAAATAACTAAAGCATTTTTCTAAACTTTCAGTTGGCTTATCTAGAAATTTATTTGGAGAACTTACTAATTCTAATTTATAAACTTTATATTCTCCAAATATCTTTTTAAATTGATCATAATCTTTTGATACCTTGTTTGTAAAATCTAAGTTTTGATATATGCAAATAAACGCAAATACCAATTGCATAATAATTAATACTGTGAAAATGAAATTTTTAGAAATTCCTTTATATGCATATTTAAGTTTCATGTTAATTTCCTTTCAGTATATTATTAGGTGTAATTTTATTTATCTTAATCATTGAAATTGTTATAAAAAATAAAGATATAATAATTTGAAACAATATACCTGTTCCAATATTTTTAAAAGTAATTAAATAATTCTCACACCCTAGAATTTTAAAATATATTAGTATCTTTTGGATTCCAATAGCTGCTAGTATAGAAATTAAAGAAATACTTATATACCTTCCCAACATATCAAATAACAAATCTCTATCATTAGCTCCAAATGCTTTTCTTATCCCAATTTCTAATCGTATGTTATCTAACCAAAAGCATATAGATCTCACTAGAGAAAAAAATACACATCCAATTATTAATAAGGAATTATATATTAAAAAATCAGAACTTCTTAAAGCGGATTCTAATGGATTGAATTGGCCTTCCTTGTATTTAAGCAGAATACGAACGTCCTTGTGCTCCTCATTTATTCCACATAACATATCTTGCAACTTTTTTTCTTCAGTACTTAAACTATCTAAGGTCCAGTTAGTATCACTAATAATATCCTTATTGTTTAGTTCACAATTTAAATTATATAATACTAAAATATCATATCGAGTTTGTACATTTTTTTTACCTATTACTCCTATTACTTCATATTCATCTGTACCACTTAAAATATACCTTTTCCCACTTTTTACATGAGTTTTATCTAAAACTCCTTTTCCTATAACTACTATCTTTTTATCTGATTCAAAGTCACTTTTATTAAAAAACCTACCTTGCAATAAATTGTATCCATTTTTATACTCTCCATTAAAATATATACCCTCTCCCATGGTACCTGGTTCAAACCGCATTCCATATAAATGAGTTATTATTATGTCTTTATTCTTTTTTAAACTATTTATAGTATTTACTCTTTCCAAATTCTCAATGTTTTCTCCTATAGAAAAGTTAACACTATTTTTTGATTTAAAATTATTTAGTTCTAATATGCTTTTTCTTTCTTTCTCTACATAACTTGTTATTAGAGACACAAAAATAGACATTGTTACAATACATATTATTATGAATTGAGTATGTCTAAGCTTTGAAATTATACTTCTTAATTTATTCATAAACTACCTCATAAAGTTAAATTAGCCCTTTCTAAAAGCTTACAAACTTTAACCGATAAGCTTTTTATTCTCTATTAAATGATTTTCACCAAAAGTCTATCCTTATTTGTAAGCATATAAAATGTATAGTGCAAACGAGCCTTTTGCACCTCTAAATTTTTATTTTCAAACTTTTTACTCAAATATTTCGCTAAATATATGAAAAAAAGATAAAGGATTACTTTATCTTTTTTTCATTTTAAATTTTCATGAATTGTCGCTACCTTAATGTAATCCGTGGGTTTCTCTTACAACAGCCTGTGATCCTACACACATAGTCTCACTTTGAGCCCAATTTGTCCCCGTTCCAATTAAAGTTCTACCACCAACATCTACTTGGGTGAATAAATCCCTACCATTGAATCCTACATAGGAAAGACCACAAGTTCCATATTGACTTTCTCGTCTATTTATCCCAACTCGGTGTGATCCAGGAATACTATCAGAATTACATAATGTCTCATTTGTGCCAGTTTGACCTGGTCCCATATCCAATCGACTTGCAAATGTTGTTGTTGTTGCTCCCATAATTATAAGAGCGGATAAAGCTAATGTTTTAAATTTTAATTTCATTTCTATTTGCTCCTTTGCATAATGTAGTTAGCCGCTTGCCCCATATCTTATTAGTATTCAAGGCTTTACAAGCTATATCAAAAAGGATTTTCCCCACTCGACGTCGAATATATATTATGAGGTAGCCTTTATGAACAATTTAAAAAATCAAATTCATTTTTACGACATATATGAAGAAACTATACTCCATTATTCCGAAAGAACTTAAATCCTTTTGTGAAGTTTAATTGGATTAACAGAGAAAATGGACGTTCTCCGAGAGTTGAGTAGCTATGTCCTAAATCCAAAAAATTAATTTCTTTTATACTTTATATCAACTATTTCTATATTCCAATGTCTTATAGTTAGGCTGCTTTACAGTTTTTATTATAAACGCCAAAAATGTAAATTCAATACAAAATGCACAAGAGGGAAAAGTTCGAGCATAAAAAGAATATTTTCGTGTATAAATTCCTTTCATGCTCATTTTTTTCCCTCTTGCGTCATTTATATTTACATTTCTACTTTTATGTGATATTTTTCGTACTAGAAAGCTACAAAGTAAGGTGGATTAAACATGTTAAAAAGCCTATCATACAAACTAACCTCTTATATAGAAAATAATAGCGATATTAAAAGTAATGATGATTTAGAAAAAATAAACTATTCTCTTCAGGCTATCTTAAATGAAACCTTTAAGATAATAGTATTAACAATACTATTCTTATTACTTGGAAAAATAAATTACTTCTTCTTTTCAATGATAATTTTATTTTCTATAAGAATTTTCTCGGGTGGCTATCATGCGGATACTACAATAAAGTGTTTGTTATGGACAACTTTATTTTTCTTAATTACTTCACTGATAGCTCCTATGCTACCTAAGCTAAATATTTTAATTTATAATACTATATCTTTATTAAGTATTATAGTAGTCTACTTTAGAACTCCTTACCCAAATAGCAACCGACCAATTAAAAATAAGAAAAGAAGATGGCATTTAAAACTAATCTCCACCTTCTTTATAACATTTTGGGTAACTATTTTATTATTTACTACAAGCGATACAAGATATCTAAATTGCGGTTTTCTAACAATTTTGTTACAAATACTTCAATTAATCCCCATAAAGAAAGGAGTATCGATATGAAACTTAAAAAGCCTTCAAAATCATTTTTTAACAAAATAGGATTATGCTTAATTGTATTTTCAGCCATGATAGTTAATACAACTGCCTGCTATGGATTAATAGGTGAACCAGAACCACCTAAAAGCCTCTTAGAGTAATATCCTAAAACAGATATAAGAGTCATCAAAAGATAGTTGAATTGCGCCATCGCTAGATTCAACTATCTTTTTTACATTATACAATCCGTAACCCCTGTTTTTCCCACTCTTAGTTGAAAACCCTCTATTGAATATATGCTTGATATTTTTTGGATTTATTGAGCTCCCACTGTTTTTCAATTCTATTATATTTTTGTTTCCATCTTTAAATATATTTAATACAACAGTTTTTTCTGAGCTATTTTCTACCGCTTCAAATGCGTTATTTAGGAGATTAGTCACTATATCAGATAATTCGTAATCCTTTATTCTCCATTTTAATAAGTCATTATTTACAAAATACGAAAAAATTATATGTTTTTTTTCAGCCTCACATAACTTGCTGTAAATTATTGCTCTTAGTATTAAATTATCAACATATATTATATCTTCAATATTTTTAGTAAAATAACTTAAAGATTTTATATATGTTGTCAAACTCTCCTTCAATTCTTCTTCTTTAGCTACTTGTACAATTCCATTAATAGTATTTAAGTGATTTTTAAAATCATGCTGTTTTCTCCTAGTTTCTTCTATGATATTTTCAATAATAGGGCTATATTTATTATGTATCTCTATTAGTTTTTTCTCTTCATTTATTTTTAGAATATTATAACAAAGAATTAAATTTAATGTGAAAATTATTATAAGCATGCTAGTAAACATAATTATATTATTTAAAATTAAATTTTTATTATACTCCCAAACTATTTTATAAACTAATATATATCCAATAAAATTTATTATGATATAAAATACTATTTTAAAATTTATTTCAACGATGTTGTATATCTTTTTATTTGGAGCAAAATAATATATTGATACAGAAATTAAAAGTATAATTGACTGTATACTGATATCAAAAATACATGAGCCTACATATTTAGCTGAAATCAAAAAGCCAAGTACATATATTAAAATTAATTGTAAAATTATTATTAATATCAATGTTATGCAAAATCCTAATAATGATTTTAGAAATTTTTCTTTATAAAAAAATGAGATTAGACCTACCGTGGTAATATAGCTTAAAATTATAGTGCAATTACTATGAATAGGATACGTTGTAGACATTACAACTGAAGAAATAAGCGCTATAGCTATATTTTTAAGTAACATATCCTCTGTTTTTAAACTAAACTTACACCACAAAATCATAAAGGCATTCAATTCAATAAATGTATTGATAAAATCCGTAACTATTTCCATATATCTTCCCTCATTAAAACTTAATCGTAATTCAAAGAATATATTAACTTTAAATATGTTGTTCAAACTTTTCCATTACAACATCCTTAAACTTATAACTTAAAAAAGCTTTTTCTTCACGATATCTAAAATTAAGCTCCCATACCTTGCTTGAAATATTCTCAATTTTATTAATATAATTCGTATTCACTACAAAAGATTTATGACTTTGAACTATGTTGTTACAATTAATCATTTCTAAGGCTTTATTTAATGAAAGGTTTTTCACTTCATAACTGGCATTTTTAGTATGCACAGTCATTATTCTAAAATTTACCTCAATAAAAATAATTTCATCCACATTTAACTTAATGTTAATACCATTTTTCAAATCAAAAATTACATGCTTGTCTTTTTTTTCTTGTTCCCTATGTATGTGACTTCCTTCAATAAGCTCTTTAGTCATTTTTATTACTTCGTCTTTGTCATAAGGCTTTATTATATAATCATAACAATGAATTTCTTTAAAGGCATGAAGCATATATTGAATATGAGTAGTTACAAAAATTATCCAATTAAACTTATACTTCTCGATTTTTCTAATTTCAAAAGCTAACTCTAAACCGGAAGAGTTTTTTAATGAAATATCAATATAAAAGAAATTTATATAAGTTTCCTGTAAAGTTTTTATAGCCTGCTCTTTAGATTCTGCTTCGTATACATTTAAATTTTCACCTATTCCCTGTATCATCTTTACAATATTTTCTCTCTGCTTGCTATCATCCTCAACTATTAATATATTAACCAAAAGAAATCCTCCCTATTATACCACAATATATGTATATTACCTTAATATTCCTTAAAATTCAACAAAGGTTCTACAAGAAAGAAAAGATTACACTTACTTTATATTGTTTTTTTGTAAAATTATAGCTGAATCATAAGGAAGCAAACTAGAAAATCGACTTACACAAAGGGATATGTTTCCAAAGCTGAAGGTAGATTTAAAAACTTTGTGTCAGTCTTAGTGAAGAGTTTTAAGACAACCTTAGTACCTTCGAGTTGTCTGAGCGTAGCGAGTTTCTCGAAGGTTCTTAGGTCGTCTAAAACACAAGCTTTAGACTGACTAAAAGCTTTTAACGGACTGAAGTTTGGAAACTTAGCCCGGGGTGTAAGTCAATTTTCTAGTTTGAACCCTATAATAATTTCCACTGAGAAATTTATACATATACCAAATGACTTATGATATAATTCAAATTAATGATATATTACAAACAAAAGAGGTGTTACCTTGAAAGAATTTGAAACAAGAATAATTAACATCAATGTAGATCAAATAAGAGCTAAGCTTATGCAAATAAATGCGATTAAAGTGAAACAAGAAAATCAGATTAACAACATATATGATTTTGAAGATAAAAAATTATTAAACAATAAGGGATATGCTAGAATAAGAATAGTAGAGGATTTAATTAATAGTCAAAATCACTATTATATGACTACAAAAAAATTGCTGAGTCAAGATAAATATAAAGTTATGGAAGAAAATGAAACAGAAATACTAGATTCTAAAGCTGGAGAAAACATATTTAAATCATTAGGCTTAAGTCTTGTACAATCTGTAAAAAAGTATAGAGAAAGCTATAAATACAAAAATACATTAATTGAAATTGATATAAACGAAAAATCCTTTTGCCCTTTTCCTTACATAGAATTTGAAACTAGTGACGATACTGAACTTGAAGAGATAGTTAACTTACTAGGATATACTATGAATGATACTACCTCTAAAACCATATTTGAGATATTAAAAGAAGTCAATTATTCAACTAATTGTGAGCCTGGACTTTAGCTAATGCTTCTTTATTAGAAATGGAGAATTTATATGTTTGGTTACGTTACCCCCTGTAAAATGGAGCTGAAAATTAAAGACTATGAAAAATTTAAGTCTTACTATTGCGGTTTGTGCAAATCTATTAAAACAAATATAGGAAACATTCCTAGAGCAGCTCTTAATTACGATATGACTTTCCTTGCTATACTACTAGATTCGCTAGACAACAGCAAATCAACTTATACAAAACAAAGATGTGCTATACATCCACTTAAGAAAAAAATTATTCTCAAAGATAATGATTATTTAAGCTATGCTGCATTTTGCAATGTAATTTTAAGCTATTATAAGCTTTTAGATAATGTAAATGATGATAACTCTGTTAAAAGTAGACTTTTTTCTTTATTCTTTAAAAGATATTTAAAAAAGATTCCTGTTAACTTAAAACGACACCTTATATATATAGAAAATACTTTAAATACACTATATAGCATAGAAAAAAATCCTAAAGGTAAATCAATTGATAGCATCTCACATCCCTTTGCTGAGCTTACTGGTTTTATTATATCTTCCTATAAAAATGGTGAAAATAAAGATTCCTTATATTGGCTTGGCTACAACCTTGGAAAATGGATATATATAATTGATGCTTGGGATGATTTAGAAAAAGATATGTTAAACAATAAATTTAATGTCATAAATTCTTGTTTCAATGAAGATAACCTTTCTTTTGAAGAGTTTTCAAAGAAAGTAGAAAACAGAATAGACTTTATACTAGGTACTTGCGCTTCACAATGTGCATACTTTTTAAGTAAGTTGCCTTTGAAAAAAAATAAAGAGCTATTATATAATATTCTACAATATGGCCTTTTGGAAAAAATGGATAAAGTATTTAAAAGGAGTGTTTGCGATAATGAGAAATCCGTATGAAGTACTTGAAGTAAGTAAAAATGCTTCAAAAGATGAGATAAAAAGAGCCTATAGAGAATTGGCTAAAAAATATCATCCAGATCAATATGGTAACAACCCATTAAGAGAATTGGCTGAAGATAAAATGAAAGAACTTAATGAAGCTTATGATTATCTAATGAAAAATTCTTCTAATGATTCCTATTCTACTTCTAGCTATGGAAATAATACATATAATAATCAAAATAGCTCTGATATGTATCGCTCTATTGAGATGGCTATACAAAATGGCAATCTCAGATATGCAGAAGAAAATCTAAGTAGAATTACAACTAGAGATGCCGAGTGGAATTATCTTATGGGGCTGCTTAATCTAAAAAAAGGCTGGTATAATGAAGCTTACAATAATTTAAGTGTAGCGTGTAACATAGATCCACACAATGGAAAATATAGAGATGCCTTCAATAGGCTAAATAATATGAATCAATCTTATAGGGAGCCCTACTATAACAATAGAAGAAGAGATCCTGATTTGTGTAATATTTGTGCTACTTTGTATTGCTTGGATTGCTGTTGTGAATGTGGTGGCGGAGACTTCATTGGCTGTTGCTAAAAATGGAGGTGTTAATATTGGATAGAGGAACTAACAAAACTTCAAACTTATCTAAAGGCGGCCTATTTACTGCACTGGGTGTTATTTTTGTATACCTAAGCAGTATAGTACCTGTAAATAAGCTTTATTTACTAGGTATAGCATCAAGCATTATTCCTTTATCCGTTGTTACCACTAATATAAAAAATACGCTAATAGTTTACTTTGCTACATCTGTAATTTGTTTGTTTGTTTCTGGCTCAAAAATTACAGTTATATCCTATATAATATTTTTCGGATTATATGGAATAATAAAATATTATATTGAAAGAATAAGAAAAATATACATTGAGTTTATATTGAAATTAGCTTTCTTTAATGTTGTTGTACTTATAATATTTTATGCTTATAAAGCTTTTTTCCCAGGCATCATTAGTGTAAATATGCCTTTATATATACTCATAGCCGGTTCTGAAATAGTATTTTTGATATATGATTATGCGTTATCTCTATTTATAAGCTATACAAATAGATATCTTCATAAAAAAATCTAATTAATAAGGTTATATCTATTTTAAAACAAAAACTCTTCTTTAACTAAGAGTGTTGAACTAAAATGCTATTATGGTATAATAATTGGTGTAGATTTTATATTGTTCGGTTACAATATTGCCCATTCGCCAAGCGGTAAGGCACCTGACTCTGACTCAGGTATTCGGAGGTTCGAATCCTTCATGGGCAGCCATTGAATTCAAAGACTCTATAGCTTTTATAGAGTCTTTTATTATCTTACCTTTAATATAACCCTTGACAAAGAATTATTGATATTATAAAATTTACAATAAAGTTAATAATACGCTTTGAAAAGGAATAGTAATATTTTATCCTCTTAAGAGAGCTGTTGGCAGGTGAAAAACAGTGTTGATAATCTATGAACTCGCCTTGGAGCTTATCTGCAGAAAAGCAGATACGGATAAAACCGTTATTTTATTGAGTGAAACTAAAGAATGCCTTTAGTTTAATAAGAGTGGTACCGCGGAATACAGCCTTTTCGTCTCTTTATAGAGAGATGAAAAGGCTTTTTTTATTAGCTAAGACTATTGTAATATTATTGCAGAATACCTGCAATTGATTATTTAATGTAGTTTTTGCAATAATAACAACTATATAATAAAACAAAGTAAAGGAGCGATAATATGAGCTTTTACAATACTAAGATTGATGAAAAGTGGCAAAAAAAATGGGAAGATTCTAATCTTTACAAATTTGATGAGAATAATTTAGATAACAAGCTATATGTGCTTGAAATGTTCCCTTATCCATCAGGAAGTAAGCTTCATGCAGGCCATTGGTTTAACTATGGACCAGTTGACTCTTGGGCAAGAATGAAAAGAATGCAGGGGTATAATGTATTCCAACCAATGGGATTCGATGCTTTTGGTCTTCCTGCAGAAAACTTTGCTATTAAGACAGGAATTCACCCTAAGGATTCAACAGAAAAAAATATTGAAACTATGGAACAACAGCTTAAGGCCATGGGTACAATGTTTAACTGGGAAAATGAGGTAGTTACTTGTAGCCCAGAGTATTACAAATGGACTCAATGGATATTTGTAAAGTTATTTGAAAATGGCTTAGCCTATAGAAAAAATGCACCTGTTAACTGGTGCCCTAGCTGTAATACAGTTCTTGCAAATGAACAGGTTCTAGATGGTGCTTGTGAAAGATGCAGCACTGAAGTTACTAAAAAAGATCTAACTCAATGGTTCTTTAAGATTACAGACTATGCAGAACAACTACTTGAAAAATTAGATGATTTAGATTGGCCAGAAAAAACAAAAGCTATGCAAAAACATTGGATTGGCAAATCTATTGGTTCTGAAGTAACTTTTAAAGTTGCAGACTCTGATTTAGAATTCAATGTATTTACTACAAGAGTTGATACCCTATTTGGAGTTACTTATGTAGTTATAGCACCTGAAAATGAAATTGTAGACAAAATTACTACAGATGAGTTTAAAACCTTAGTAGATGAATATAAAGAAGAAGCTAAAAAGCAATCTGATATAGAAAGACAGTCAATAACTAGAGAAAAGACTGGTGTATTTACTGGAGCATATGCTATAAATCCTATAAACGGAAGAAAAGTGCCTATCTGGGTAGGTGATTACGTATTAAACACTTATGGTACTGGTTGTGTTATGGCCGTTCCTGCTCATGATGAAAGAGACTTTGCATTTGCAACAAAATACAATCTTCCAATAGAAAGAGTAATTGAGGGCGGAGATTCTCTTCCTTATGTTGAGTATGGAAAGATGATGAACAGTGATGAGTTTGACGGACTTTCTGGCGACGAAGCTAAGGCTGCTGTTGTCAAAAAGCTTGAAACTATGACACTTGGAAAAGGAAAAGTAAACTATAGATTAAGAGATTGGTTAGTTTCAAGACAGAGATACTGGGGAGCTCCTATTCCAATAATTCATTGCGATAAGTGTGGAACCGTTCCTGTTCCTGAAAAGGATCTTCCTGTAATGCTTCCATACGATGTGGAATTTTCACCAGATGGAAAATCTCCATTATCAAAATCTGAAGATTTTATAAACACAACTTGCCCTGTATGTGGTGCACCTGCTAAGAGGGATATGGATACTTTAGATACCTTTGTATGTTCATCATGGTATTACTTAAGATATCCTGATAACAAAAATAGTGATAAAGCTTTTGATAGTGAGACAATAAATAAGATGCTTCCAGTAGATATGTATGTCGGCGGACCGGAACATGCATGCATGCATCTTTTGTATGCAAGATTCTTTACTAAAGCTTTAAGAGATATGGGTTATTTGAACTTTGATGAGCCATTCTTATCATTGAGACATCAAGGATTAATTCTTGGTCCTGATGGTCTAAAGATGAGTAAATCTAAAGGAAATACTATATCTCCTGACGATTATATAAAGGAATTTGGATCTGATGTATTTAGAATGTATCTAATGTTTGGATTTGACTACACTGAAGGTGGAGCATGGAGTGATGATGGTGTTAAATCCATTGGAAGATTTGTAGACAGAATAGAGAGAATCTTAGATTCTTGCAGAGAAGAAATAAATAATCCTAAAAATAATAAAGCTACTTTAGATAAAGCAGAGAAAGAGCTTAATTATATGAGGCATCATGCAATTAAGGCTGTAAGTGAGGACACTGCTAAGTTCCAATTTAACACTTCTATAGCAAGATTAATGGAATTTACAAATGCTCTTTCAAAATATGCTGGAGAAGATATTAAAAATTCTTCTTTCTTAAAAGAGACTATACTTGACTTTATAAAACTTATAGCACCATTTGCGCCTCACTTTGCAGAGGAACAATGGGAACTTTCTGGAATGTCTTACTCAGTATTTAATGAAAAGTGGCCTACATTTGACTCTAAGGCTTTAATAAAAGATGAGGTTGAAATAGCAATTCAGGTTAATGGAAAAATAAAGGCTAAAGTAAATATAGCTACAGGATTAACTGAAGATCAAATAAAAGAAGCTGCACTTGATAACGACGATGTAAAAGCTTCTATAGAAGGAAAAGAAGTTAAAAAAGTTATAGTTGTTAAAGGTAGGCTTGTAAATATTGTTGTAAAATAAAATTTGGGGCCCTATGGCCCCTTATCTATACATCTCTAATATCTTTTCTGTGGATTTTAAAAGACTAGCAAGTTCATTTACCTCACCCTCTTCAATGAGCTTATTCAGCTGTATTTGAAGTCTTGTAGATTCCGCAAGTTTTCCCATCGAGGATAAAGTCAATATATTATTCATTATGTCTGATACTAAGCTGGATTTCACTTCAAATAATTTTTGAGCATCCTTAATTTCATCCTTAATCTCAAGCATCTGCTGATCTAATTGAAAGGCTGCATCCGCTGCGGATTTTAATTTCAACTTTATATTATCAGGTATTTCATGCTTATATTTATAATTTAGCGAATGCTCTATAGTAGCCCAAAAGTTCATTGCTAAGGTTCTTATTTGGAATTCCGCTAATATCTCCTTTTCACCATCTGCCATATTTACTGGATACTTGATAACCATATGATAACTTCTATATCCGCTGCCCTTAACATTAGTGACATAGTCCTTCTCATAGAGAATCTTCATATCTTTTCTTCCTCTAACTATCTCAACAACTTTCTCAACATCATCAACAAACTGGCACATGATCCTTAATCCTGCAATATCCTCCATTTCATAACCAATTCTATCTAGAGGTATATTAAACTTATTAGCCTTTTCTAATATACTAGATATTTCCTTCACCCTGCCTGTAACAAACTCAATAGGTGAATATTCATTTTTTCTTCTATATTCTTTTCTTATGCTTCTAAATTTTATTTTCAATTCTTCAACTGCTTGTTCATACGGTATCAGAAATGTTTTCCATTCTCCTATTGCCATAACCATTCACCCCTACATATTAGTATATGCTGTCATTTATATTATACTACACTTTTATTATAGTATATTATTTATAAATAAATAATATAATTTTATTATAATTTTTGATATAATAGGATTATTCAAGAAACTATTAATATTGAAGGTGATGTTTTAATGTCAAAGGATATATTTTCTGGTTTAGAAAATTTAGGATTCGAAGATATTGATAATGTAAATTTGTATAAAAAAGAAGATGATAAGATGAAGCAGGACGAAGAAAAAATAGGACAAAGTGAGGAATACAAGCAAAGATCACTACTGTATGATATGCAAGTTACTTGCCCAGTATGTGAGGTTAATTTTAAAGTTCGTGCTGTTAAAACTTCAGCATCCAGAATTTTGAAAAAAGATTCCGACAGCTTTATTAGATATGGTGTTATAAATCCCTATTTCTATGATGTATGGGTGTGCAATAGCTGTGGGTATTCTGCTATGAAAAATGATTTTCATAAAATTAGAAGTTTCCAAATAAATTCAGTAAAAGAAAAAATCACTTCTAGATGGCGGGGAAAGAACTACCCTGACGTATATGATATAGATATAGCTATAGAAAGATATAAACTTGCTCTTTTAAACTATGTTGTAACGGAAGCAAAGTCAAGCAAAAAGGCTATGAACTGCTTAAAGCTTGCATGGATGTATCGTCTCAAGGAAGATGCTGATAATGAGATGACGTTTTTAAAACAAGCCCTAGATGGGTTTAGTGATGCTTATTACAATGAAGATTTTCCTATATATGAAATGAACAAGTTCACCATTATGTATTTAATTGGTGAACTTAATAGAAGAGCTCAAAAACCTGAGGAAGCTTTAGTTTGGTTTAGTAAAATTATAACTGCGCCTGGTGCTCCTCAAAGGCTTAAAGATAAAACTCGAGACCAGAAAGACTTAATAGAAGAAAGCCTAAAAAAAGAATCTGCGAGTAACGAAGATTTGACAGAAGGAATTTCTTTCGACGATGAGAATAAGAAAGATAAAAAGGGATTTTTCTCTAAATTTTTCAAATAAAGAAGGCCCATTAAGGCCTTCTTTAGGTTTATATACTGCTTAGCATTCTGTTTATATAAATAAATTTACATTGGAGTCCTCTGCTTCCCCTAGGTAGTAACCTACACCACCTATTTTTACCCCATCAATTAGCTCATCCTTTTTAAGTCCCATAACATCCATAGACATTTGACATGCTACTATTTCTATTCCACTATCTATAGCAGCTTGTATTAGCTCTTCAAGTGATGTAACATTTTTATTTTTCATTACCATTCTGATCATTTTAGGTCCCATTCCAAGCATATTCATATTAGATAATTTTAATCTTTTGCTTCCTCTTGGCATCATAAATCCAAACATCTTATCCATAAAGGCTTTTGGAACACTAACTTTTTCATGCTTCCTTAGTATGTTTAGTCCCCAGAATGTAAAAAACATTGTAACTTTTTTGCCCATGGAAGCTGCACCATTAGCTATTATAAAGGATGCTATTGCTTTATCTAAATCTCCGCTGAACACTACTAAGGTCTTATTATCCTTTTGAACAATTGCACCAGCACTACAACCAGTGTTATCTAGCATTATTTGTTTTTTTTTACCCTTTTTTATAAAAGCTATAATGTTTCCCTTATCTTTTTCTCTCTCTAATAGCTCGTTATCAGTTCTTTGGCACCAAGACTTTATATCTTCGAAAAATCCCGGATCTGACGCTGTAACCTTTAATATCTCTCCTTCCTTCATGTCCTGAACACTTGCATTAACCTGCATTAATGGACCTGGGCAGCATAGTCCACAAGCATCAAGTGTCTTATCAAAGCTTCCCTTCTTATATTCAATCTCTGCCTCTTTATACTCATTAATAGTACTTTCTAAGCTAACACTAGATTCTTTTTCCCTTAAGTCTATAGAGCCACCTTCACTGCCTTTGTTCATTACTACATCTTTAGGCTTAAACTTACTCATAGTATATGTCTTATAACCGCCAGTTAGGTTCTTCACTTTAAATCCACGTGCCATTAAAATTCTCGCAGCAATATATCCTCTAAGTCCTACCTGACAATGGAGTAATATTTCCTTATTTTTATCTAGTTCACCCACTCTATTTCTCAAATCATCTACTGGTATATTTAATGAACCTTCTATATTACCGTTTTTGTATTCTATCTCAGTTCTTACATCTATAAGTTGAGTTTTTTCTTTATCTCTATTGTCTATATCTTCTGGAAGTATTACTTCATGTCTTCCAATTAGAACATTTTCAGCAACAAAACCAGCCATGTTAACAGGATCCTTAGCTGAAGAGTAAGGTGGTGCATAAGCAAGCTCTAATTCAGCCAAATCATAGACTGTTCCTCCAAGCCTCATTGTAACTGCTATATCGTCCATTCTCTTATCTACTCCAACATAACCAAAAGCTTGAGCTCCAAGTATTTTTCCCTCATCATTGAAAATTAGCTTTATTGACATTGGGGCTGCACCTGGGTAGTATCCTGCACTTGAGCTAGGATGCACATAGATAACCCTATATGATATACCTTTTGATTTTAATGTTCTTTCATTATTTCCTGTACTTGCTCCAGTTAAGCCAAATACCTTTATAATAGCTGTTCCCATAGTTCCTTTGTATTTTGAATCTAATCCACATACATTATCTGCTGCAATTCTTCCTTGTTTATTAGCAGGTCCGGCAAGAGCTATAGCTGTTTTACTTCCATTTACAAAATCAACTACTTCTATAGCATCACCAACTGCATATACGTCTTTTATATTTGTCTCCATCTTATCGTTGACTATTATGTGACCTCTTGGTCCAAACTCTATTCCTGAGTTCTTTAAAAAGGTTACATCCGGCTTTACACCTATAGCAAGTATAACTATATCTGCATATAGGCATTTTCCGCTATTTAAGATAACATTAATGCCATTGTCTTCTTCCTTAAATGCCTTTACACCATCATTTAAAACAACTCCAACTCCGTTATCTTCGAGTTCCTTTTCCGCAAAAGTTACCATATCGGAGTCAAATGGAGCTAATATATGAGGTGCTGCTTCAATTAATGCAACATTTAATCCTCTTTCTTTAAGGTTTTCAGCCATTTCAACCCCTATAAAACCTCCACCTATAACTACTGCATTTTTGATGTTTCTATTATCTACATAAGCTTTTATTTTGTCTGTATCAGGCACATTTCTCAAGGTAAATATCTTATCATTATTTATACCTTCTATTGGCGGCTTGATAGGCATTGCGCCTGGTGATAAAATCAGGTAATCATAGCTTTCTTCATATTCACCTTTGTCTTTGCTGTTAACCTTTACTTTTTTATTTTTTGTATCTACATCAATTACTTCGCTATTTACTCTTACATCTATTTTAAATCTCTCATTCATAGCCTCAGGAGTTTGTACTAGTAGTTTTTCTCTTTCCTTAATAGTTTCACCTATATAATAAGGCAATCCACAATTAGCAAAAGATATATACTCTCCTTTTTCAAACATCACTATCTCTGCATCCTCATCAAGTCTTCTAAGTCTAGCAGCAGCAGATGCTCCACCTGCAACTCCGCCAACAATTAAAACCTTTTTCCCCATTTTAAATCCTCCTCTTAATTATCACATGATTTTACATAGTTATTGATCCTCTTTGTCAAACAAAGTTTCTATTAATCTTTTAACTCTCTCATCACAAACTCTGTAGTTTATTTCTAGTCCATTTCTTTCACCTTCAATTATTCCGGCAGTTCTTAGTTTTTGTAGATGTTGTGATATAGTAGATTGAGGCATATCCAAACAGTTTTGCATATGACTTACATTACATCTTCCCTTTTCCAATAGACCTCTAACTATACACAATCTAACTGGATGTGCTAGCACTTTAAGAAACTCTGCTGTTTCATTAAATCTTTCAAAATTATTATCCATCTCATACCTCTTAATTTTTTAGAATAATTTTCAGTAAATATTTTTCACTATTATGTTTAATATATTTATTCATCACTATATCTATATATTACGATATATGAATATAATTGTCAATAAATTATCCCATAAAAACTTATAAAATTTTTATGGGATTAAAATCTAGATAATCACCTGAAGTGAGTATATATTCTATGCCATCTTTTTCGCCATTTAAAGCTTTTGTTAGCGAAGGTCCATGTAAGTGTCCATAAACTACCTTTTCAACGCTATATTCTTTAAATATTTCTACAAAACCTGATTCTACAAGCTTCTCATTCATAGGAGGATAGTGAATCATTACAATAAATTTTTTGAATCCTTCTTTTACTGCCGCATCTAATGACATTCTTAATCTAGAAAGCTCTCTTGTATATATCTTTTCATCATGGGCCTTGAAGTTCTCGCCACCTGGACAAATCCAACCTCTAGTTCCACATATAGCATAATCCTCATATACAAAGAAGTTGTTCTGAATGAATTTCATATCTTCATAAAGATTATTTAGTTTAGTAATACTCACCCACCAATAATCGTGATTACCCTTAACCATTATTTTTCTTCCTGGAAGATTGTGAATCCATTGTAAGTCATTCATCCCATCTTCTATCTTCATAGACCAGGATATATCTCCAGCTATAAGCACTGTATCTTCATCCTTGACCTTTTTTACCCAGTTATCCTTTATTTTTTTATCATGTTGAAACCAGTTCTGCCCAAATACATCCATTGGCTTATCACCGTTTAAATCTAAGTGCAAATCAGATATTGCATATAAAGCCACCTTACCACCTCTTATTTGTTTAAATTTTTATCTACATCCATTACATAAGCTATCACCTTGGCTACCGCATTATATAATTCAAAGGGTATAGCGTCTCCTACATCTACATTACTTAAAAGACTTGAAAGTTCTTCATCGTAAACTATAGGAACATTATTTTCTTCAGCTCTTTCTATTATCTTGTCGGCCACATATCCCATACCTGCCGCAGTCACCACTGGTGCTGAGTATCCATGTTCATATTTTAATGCTGCTGCCTTTTTCTTTTTATTCATTATAACACCTCTTAAAAAAATGCGAAGCATTTTTTAGAGGACAGAGGACAATTGACAGAGGACAATGAAGGAGAATTTTTCTACGTTACACTACGAAAAATCTTTGATTATATTTATAAGCCGATGTTTCACATTAGTGAAACGAGCTCAAAAATAAATTAGTTTTCTGACGTAAGGAAGAAAACTCACCTTCACTGTCCTCTGTCCTCTGTCAATTGTCCTCTAAAAAATAATGCGTCGCATAATTCTTATTTTACAATCTCCACCCTGTTTAAAGCAAGAACTAAATTTATGCCTTAACATCTATAGCACTTAGATTACTGTCCCCGAAGAACTCTGAGCAATTTGTTATATTCATTTCTTTTTCTCTCTCACTTACATTAGCATAAACATTATAACCCATTTCATGCAGATTGATCATTATCTTTTCTTTTTCATTATCTAAAACTTTAATCCACTTCTCATCACACTTTATACTTAAATCCATGTTGTTGTTGTTAACTTTTATATAAGCATCTACAACTCCCATGTTAATAGTATTTACAGATGCTGCTATTTTTACATTGGTAGAATCAATTTTCTTTCCCTTTCTTCTTTCATCTTTTATCATAAGTTTACACTCATATTCATGCTTTTCTATATTTATAGGCAAGTCCAAGTAATAATACTGGTTTGATACAGAGTTAAATATTTTAAAATCATTAATGTTTTTATCTAATGCCTGCATTACATTATTATATACCTTAGGATCCAGTTCACTTTTTTGATCAATAAATGTTTTTATAGTATTTTTCAGTTCTTCTGTTTTAGCATTTATTTGCTCTTTAATTACTTTTGATATATCTTCTATAGTATTGTGTTTAACTAGTACTGTGTTTTTATCTTTTACGCTATCACCTAGCTTTAACTCTTGAGTAATTTCTATATCTTTTTCCGATAAAACCTTAGTTACTTCTTTTGAGACTTTTGTATTATTAGATAGATCCTCATTTTCATTATTTGATCCCTTTAAGTTTGTATTATTGAATAACTCCTCACTCTCATTACTTAACTCTTTTAAAACTGTTGTTTCTACTGGCAAATTGTTTTTACCTGATTTACTTAACTTTACTAGCTCTTCTGATGTGCTGCCTAAACCTATCTTTTCTTTACCTTCATTATTAGATAGCTCTTTATTATTTTGTGTAATGCTTTCTAAGTTGCTATCTGTACCTGCAAATTCACTATCAGTAGCAATACTACCTTGAAGTTGCCCCTCAACCTGCTTAACATCTTTAAATATGGTCAAATTCTCCTTAAAGACATTATTAAAGCTTTTAATATTTTCTTCCGTTAAATCTATATTGTTTTCAAAAAATGTAAATAAATCATCTGATTCTAAACTTTTCAATTCATTAAAAAATGACTTTAAAGTATTTTTTATTTTAATACCTTCATCACTTTCCAAACTGATATTTTTACTTTGTATATACTTATCAATAAAAGTATTTTCTTCTGTGTTATCAGATTTTATCTTATTCATAAAGTCTAAAATAGTTTTTACATCTGAAATATTTTCTTTTGTAAGAGTTATATTATGCTTTACCATTTTGTTCAAAATATCGTAATCTGAATCATTTAAATTTATACTTTTCTCTTTTAAAAATGCACTAATAGAATCTTTTTCTGATGATTTTTGTTTAGTATCTGAATTTAATATTTTAAGTTGAAGTTTTCCATCTTCAAAGCCTTCAACTACAAATCTTATAAGTCCTTCTGGCAGCTTTTCCATAGGATTTTCAAGTTTCGCTGAAAACTGCCACCCATCAAGAAGCTTTAAAAGCATCTCTCCAGTTAATTTATCTAAATTTACAATTCTAGCTAAAAAGTTTTGGCCAACTTCAAAAGATAATTTTCTAGAAACCGTTCTAGTATTAACATCATAAACACTATTTATATTCCATATACCAGCCATTTAAATCACTCCTTTTATTCTGGCCTATATATACATTATCGCATGGAACTGTTCATTTATGTAGTACTTACTGAGGAATATAAAAAAATGCGAAGCATTTTTTAGAGGACAAAGGACAATTGACAGAGGACAATGAAGGAAGAAAACTCACCTTCTCTGTCCTCTGTCCTCTGTCAATTGTCCTCTTAAAAATTTTGTATCACAAAATTTTTATATTACTAATTGCTATTAAACAAAAATAATCCGGATTTTTCCGGATTATTTCTACTAGTTATTTTTAACAAGATTGCTCTCTTTTTCTCCTTCTTTATGAAGTATTGGTGATACACTTTTGTACACTAACATAGTTAATACTGATACTAATATACCTTTAATTAGATTAAAAGGCGCAATTGCCCATACCACAAAGGAATTAAGATCTGTTATACTGCTATTAATTTTGTTTCCCATTTCAACGATGGCATTTATAGGGAAGTGTAGTACTGCTTCATATAAAGGTAAGAATACAAAGTAATTGAGAACACTAGCTACTACAGTCATAATCAAAGTACCTGCAATTAGTGAAGTAACTGCTGACCCTCTGCTTTTTCTTTTGTTATATATATATCCTGATACATATACCATTACTGCACCAACAAGGAAATTTGCTAACTCTCCTACAAAAGCACTTCCTCCAACAAATATACCATGAAGTATATTTTTAAGTAACTCTATTCCTACTCCAGCTACAGGACCAAGTGCAAAAGCCCCAATCAGTGCTGGCAAGTCACTTATATCGAATTTTAAAAAAGGTGGAAAAAATGGGGTAGCAACTTCAATAAACATAAGTATGAATGCTATAACACTCAACATAGATATTTTTACTAATCTGTTTAATTTTTGATCTTTCATATATACACCCTCCTAATATAATTGTTTCATAATCTTCTGCACATATTCATATTTAGGTATAAGGTGTTAGTATAATAAAAAAACCCTGACTATAAGTCAGGGCGAATTTACATTATACTTTACCTTCTTTCATCCAGACTTTACTGTCGGCTTCGGAATCTAACCGAATCATGCCAATTAAGGCTCGCGGGCTATACCGCCGGTGGGGAATTTCACCCCGCCCTGAAGATTACTACTCTATTAAGTTTACGCTTCAATTATAGTACAAGTTTTCTAAAAATTCAATATCTAAACTAAGCAAACATATTATTTTTTCATTGTTAAAGCTATTCTTTTTCTTTTTTCATCAACCTCGAGAACTTTTACCTCAACAATATCTCCAACCTGCACTACATCAAGTGGATGTTTTATAAATCTATCTGCTAATTGACTTATATGCACCAATCCATCTTGATGAACTCCGATATCAACAAATGCTCCAAAGTCTGCAACATTTCTTACAGTTCCCATTAATGCCATACCTGGCTTTAATTGAGTTATATCTATAATTCCAGTCTTTAGTATAGGCTTAGGTAATTCTTCTCTTGGATCTCTTCCTGGTTTTTTTATTTCTTTTATTATGTCATTAAGAGTTGGAACACCAACTGATAACTTTTCTGCTAGTTTCTCTATCCCTGACTCCTTAACTCTTTCTTCTATATCTGTAAGCCTGTTGTTTTTCAAATCATCTAAAGTATATCCTAAAGTAGTTAGTAGTCCTTTTGCTGCTTCATAAGATTCTGGATGCACAGATGTATTATCTAAAGGTTCTTTACTTTCCATTACTCTCAAGAATCCAGCACACTGTTCAAATGCCTTTGCTCCTAATCTTTTTACCTTTAAAAGTTCTTTTCTGCTTTTAAACTTTCCATTCTCTTCTCTATATATAACAATATTTTGAGCAATAGTTGAGTTTATTCCTGATATATATGATAAAAGAGATGGCGTTGCTATATTTAGATCTACTCCTACACTATTTACACAGTCTTCTACTATACCGCTTAGCGATTCATCTAACTTCTTAGGGGCAACATCATGTTGGTACTGTCCGACTCCTATAGACTTAGGATCTATTTTTACAAGCTCTGCTAGTGGATCTTGAAGTCTTCTTCCAATAGATATAGCTCCTCTTAATGAAACATTGATGTCTGGATATTCTTTTGCAGCCAATTCTGACGCTGAATACACAGAAGCTCCAGCTTCTGATACTACAACATAATAAAGATCTCTATTTTGTTCTGTCTTAACCTCTTTTATAATTCTTTCAATAACCTCTTCAGATTCTCTACTAGCAGTTCCATTTCCTAGCGATATAACATCTACGTTACATTTATGAATCAGTTCTTTTAAGGTTTTTACAGCTTCTTCAACACTATTTTGAGATGAGGTAGCATAAACTGTTGCAGTATCTAATAACTTTCCTGTATCGTCAAGCACAGCTATTTTACATCCTGTTCTGAATCCAGGGTCAAAACCTAATACTATTTTTCCCTTTATTGGAGCCTGCATCAACAGCGCTTTTAAATTTGCTTTAAATATTTTTATAGCTCCTTCTTCACCTTTGTCTGTAAGATCTGATCTTATTTCTCTTTCTATAGATGGATATATTAATCTTTTTAAAGAATCTTTAATGCTATCTTCTATATATGTATCAGTATTTTTATTATCTTTTAAGCACTTTTGCTTTAAGTACTCTATAATTTTATCCATATTCGCAGTTATTTTTACTGAAAGTATTTTTTCTTTTTCCCCTCTATTAATTGCGAGAATTCTATGTGGTGGTATGCCTTTTACAGCTTCTTTATAATCATAATACATCTCATAAGGAGTTGATTCCTCGCTCTCTCCACTTGTTTCTATTAAGCCCTCATTTTGAATAAAATTTCTAATCCATTTTCTATACTCAGCCTCATCTGATATTATTTCGCTAATAATATCCATCGCTCCTTGTAAAGCTTCCTCTGCTGTCTTTACTTCTTTTTCTTCATTTATAAATTCAGCTGCATATTTCTTAATATCACTCTTAAACTCACCATTCCAAATAACCTCAGCTAAAGGCTTTAATCCCTTTTCTTCTGCAATAATCGCTCTGGTTCTTTTTTTAGGCTTATATGGTCTATATATATCTTCTACTTCTGTTAAAGTGTCACATCTCATTATAGTTATCTTTAATTCATCTGTAAGCTTTCCCTGTTCATCAATAAGTCTTATAACATCTTCTTTTCTTCCTTCTAGGTTTCTTAAGTATGTAAGTCTTTCTGAAAGGGTTCTGAGAGTTATATCACTCATCTCTCCAGTCATTTCTTTTCTATATCTAGCTATAAAAGGAACTGTATTTCCACTGTCTAAAAGGTCAACAACAGTTTCTACATGTTTTTTATTTAAATTTAATTCTTGTATTAATCTTTCAACTATATTATTCATATTTACCTCCATGCTCATTAAATTTTAAAACAACTTTTGAAATTATTGGCTAAAAATTATTATAACAGTTATATAGTATTTTGCAAATTAATATATATTTTAAAGATATATTTTTCTTGAGGGGTTGTTACTATGAAAAAACATATGACTTATCTTTTCCTAATAATATCCTTTATTTTTCTAGGCTTTAGTTTTCATGTTTACTCTAAAGTACATGTATTTAATCACAATTCAGTTAAAAAGAATATAGAATATCTATCTTCTGATAACTTTAAAGGCAGACTTGCTGGAAGTATCGAAAATGCAGCATCTATTATATATATAAAGGATTCCTTCAAAGATGCTGGATTAAAGCCCTATAATGCTAGTTATCTTCAAAGCTTTGATACAATTTATCCTCATAAAATTTCTGGAAAACCTTACTTAAGCATTACTGATAAAAATGGATTTTTGATTAAAGAATTTAACTATGGAATAGATTTTAAAGAAGATTTACTGAACTTCAGAAAAAATAATTTAAACTTTAGCAAGTACGATAAAGTGGAAATTCTTGACGGCCATATTCAAATTAAAAAGGATAATGACTACTTTTTATTTTATGTACCTCAAGATAACACACTTAACTTTAGAAGCTCTTTTATAAGTTCTTCCCCTTATAGCATGTATATTATGATTACTAAAGACACTTTTAATGAATTAAAAAACTACTTAAGCAAAGATTATAACATAAATTGCTTTATACCTTTTGAAGCTAAAAAAACATCTCTAAATAATATAACTGCATATATAGAAGGTAAAGACCCATATTCTCCTCCGATTGTTCTTTCTGCACACTTTGATCATATAGGCTCGGATCTTTCTGGGAAAGTTTACAGCGGTGCTCTAGATAATGCTTCAGGAATCGCTTTTGTAATGGAAATGAGTAAATATATAAATTCTTTAGGAAAGCCTGATAGAAATATATTATTTATCGGTTTCAACGCTGAAGAATTTGGATGTCTAGGTTCAAAAGCTTTTGCAGATAAATATAAAGACAACCTTAAGGGTGCTAAAATATTTAATTTTGATATGATAGGTGGAAATAGTTCTATACCTCTTCACATAATGGGAGGAAAGCAGGATACAGCGGATAGCCCTCTTATAAAAGAAGCTTCACTAATTTGTAAAAAGGATAAAATCAGTTTTAATTATCTATTTGAAGATGCTAGTGACCATGAATACTTTAGAAAACAAAATATTGATGCTATAACTTTGACTGATGCAGATTCATCTAAAATTCATACCCCTAATGACAAAGCTAATTTCATAAACACAGATTCCATAGACAGATGCTTTAAAGTAGCATCCAAAGAAGTGATCAAATATGGCTTTAACAACAACTTATTTATTTTATATTATAAACAAATATTTTGGGTTTCTTTAACGTGTACTATTTTAAGCTTAGTGATTTTATTTAAACCTACGAATAAAATCAAGATATAGAATTAAAAGGCCTTTACTCAATTCGTAGTTTTAAAAAAATATGAAGCATTTTTTAGAGGACAGAGGACAATTGACAAAGGACAATGAAGGAGGATTTTTCTCCGCTACGCTGCGAAAAATCTTTAATTTATACTATGAAGCAATGTTTCGCCTTAGCGAAACGAGCTTAAAAATATAATAGTTTTCTGACGTAAGGAAGAAAACTCACCTTCACTGTCCTCTGTCCTCTGTCCTCTGTCAATTGTCCTCTAATTTGTATTTTGCTTTAAATATTCATTTATAAACTCATCTATTTCTCCATTCATAACAGCATTTATATTCCCATTTTCAATGCCTGTTCTATGGTCTTTAACTAAAGTGTATGGCTGAAAAACATAGGACCTTATTTGGCTTCCCCAGCCAATATCTTTTAACTCGCCAGTTAAATCTTCAATTTTCTCCTTATGAGCTCTTTCCTTTAGCTCTACAAGCTTGGATTTTAACATTTTCATAGCCTCATCTTTGTTATGATGCTGGCTTCTTTGATTTTGGCACTGAACTACTATTCCTGTTGGTATGTGGGTTATTCTAATTGCAGATTCAGTCTTATTTACATGCTGTCCTCCAGCACCACCTGCTCTATAAGTATCGATTTTAATATCTTCCGGTCTTATTTCTATGTCTTGATTTGCTGTAAGCTCAGGCAAAACCTCCACAGAGGCAAAAGAAGTTTGTCGCTTACCATTAGCATTAAAAGGTGATATTCTAACTAGTCTATGGATTCCTTTTTCTGCCTTTAAATATCCATAAGCAAATTCTCCAACTATCCTTAAATCGGCGCTTTTAATGCCAGCATCATCTGCAGGAATCAAATCTATAGTCTCTATCTTAAATCCTTTTCCCTCAGCCCATCTTGTATACATTCTTAGAAGCATCTCTGTCCAATCTTGAGCATCAGTTCCTCCAACACCTACATGAAGAGATATTATAGCATTGTTCTTATCGTATTCCCCTGATAATAATATTTCTATCCTAAATCTATCTACATCATCCTGTAATGCCTTTACTTCCCTTAATATTTCTTTTGAGGTCGTTAGGTCCGCTTCTTCTATTGCTAGTGTAGTAAGAACCTCAATATCTTCTATTCTTTCTTCTAATTCCTTATATCTATCCAATCTATTTTTTAAGAATTTTTCTTCTCCAGTTACCTCCTGAGCTTTGTTTACATCACTCCAAAAATCAGGTTCCTGCATTTTTTTCTGGAGTTCTTCTATTTTATTTTTGCTATTTTCTATGTCAAAGTGAACCCCTAATTTCGTTAATGGCTCCTCTTAAGCCACCTATTTCATTTAAGGCTTCTTCTAGCTGAAGTAGCATTTAATCACTCTCCTCTTAATATAAAGAATAAATAATTAGAATAAGACATCCGAAACAAAATAGTATACTCATTAGTTATTTTTTCAAGATGCCTAGTATTTAATTTTAGTAAACAAATGTCGTTTTGCTTAAGCAAAACGACATTAAAATATTATTCAAATCTTCCACAACAGTTTTTGTATTTTTTCCCGCTGCCACATGGACATGGATCATTTCTTCCTGTAGTTTTTTCCTTTTTTACAGGCTGTTTCTTTACTGAATCATCATCAGCTTGATTTGTATGAGTTTCTTTTACAACTCTTTCCCTTTCAGGAGCTTTTTGAATTTGAACATGGAATAAATATTTTATAGTCTCAAGCTTAATGTTGTGTACCATTTCTTCAAACATTTCACTACCTTCAAATTGGTAGGCTTGAGCAGGATCTTGTTGTCTATATGCTCTTAAACCTATTCCTCTCTTAAGGTGATCCATATCATCTATGTGATCCATCCATTTTGTATCAACTACTCTTAAAAGAACAACTCTTTCTATTTCTCTCATTTGCTCTGGAGTAAATTCTTCTTCTTTTTGTGAATAAATTCCTTGACCTATTTCCACAAACTTTTCTTTAATCTCATCATTTAGTAAGTTTGACAATTCCTCAACTGTAACTGAATCCTTTGGCACGTATAACTCTTCCATAAAGTCTATCAGTTTAGCTAATTCATTTTCAAATTCTTCTTCTACCCCAGAGATATGTGAATCAACTGCGGAAGAAGCTATATCGTCAAGCATTTGATAGATTTGATCCTTTAAGTCTTCACCTTCTAGAACTTCTGATCTTTGTTTATACATAATTTCTCTTTGTTTATTTATAACATCATCATATTGAAGTAATGTTTTTCTTATATCAAAGTTATTTCCTTCAACTTTCTTTTGAGCATTTTCTATAGCACCACTTACCATTTTGCTTTCTATAGCTTCATCATCACCAAGGCCAAGCTTTTCAACTATATCCTTTAGTTTATCTGAGCCGAATATTCTCATTAGATCATCCTCTAATGATACATAGAATCTTGATAGTCCAGGGTCTCCTTGACGTCCAGAACGACCTCTTAACTGGTTGTCAATTCTTCTTGATTCATGTCTTTCAGTACCTATGATTTTTAATCCACCAAGTTCTACAACATCTTCTCCAAGTTTAATGTCCGTACCACGACCAGCCATGTTAGTAGCTATTGTAACAGTGCCCTTTTCACCTGCACCAGCTATTATTTCAGCTTCTTGTTCATGATATTTAGCATTAAGAACCTGATGTGGAACTCCTTTTCTCTTTAGCATATCAGAAAGCAATTCTGATTTTTCTATACTTACGGTACCAACTAAAACTGGCTGACCTTTCTTGTAAGTTTCAACTATGTCTTCAACTATAGCTTTAAATTTACCTTTAGCAGTTTTATATACTACATCTGGCATATCTTGTCTTGCTATTGGTTTGTGAGTTGGAACAACAATTACGTCTAATCCATATATTTCTCTAAATTCGTTTTCTTCTGTTAAGGCTGTACCTGTCATACCTGATAACTTATTGAACATTCTAAAGTAGTTCTGATATGTTATAGTAGCAAGAGTTTTTGATTCTCTCTCTACTTTAACTCCTTCTTTAGCTTCTATAGCTTGGTGTAAACCATCGCTATATCTTCTACCTTCCATCATTCTTCCGGTAAATTCATCTACTATCATAACTTCGCCATCTCTAACCATATAATCCTTATCTCTCTTCATCATATAGTTAGCCTTTAGCGCCTGAACTACGTGGTGTTGTATTTCCATATTCTCAGGATCAGCGTAGTTTGTTAGCTTAAAGAAATCTTCTGCCTTCTTAATACCTTCATCTGTAAGAATTACAGCATTTGCTTTTTCATCTTTTGTGAAGTCCTTTTCTTCAGATAAAGTTTTGGCAAAGTAATCTGCTATTTTATAAAACTCAGTAGATTTTTCACCTTCACCAGAAATTATAAGAGGAGTTCTAGCTTCATCTATTAATATAGAGTCAACTTCGTCTACAATTGCAAAGTTTAGTCCTCTTTGAACTCTTTCCTCTTTATATATAACCATGTTGTCTCTTAAATAATCAAATCCATATTCACTGTTAGTTCCATATGTTATATCGCATCTATAAGCCTCTTGTCTTTGTGATTGATCTAATTCATGAAGAATTACACCAACTTTAAGTCCTAAGAACTCATATACCGGTCCCATTGTGTCTCTATCTCTTTTTGCAAGGTAGTCATTAACAGTTACTATATGAACTCCTTTACCTGTCAACGCATTCAAATATGCTGGAGCAGTTGCTACAAGCGTTTTACCTTCTCCAGTTTTCATTTCTGATATTCTACCTTGATGAAGAACTATTCCTCCGATTAATTGTTCTCTATAATGCTTTAATCCTATTGTTCTCCATGCAGCTTCTCTAACTACTGCGAAGGCTTCAGGTAAAATTGAATTTAATGTCTCTCCTTTTTCCAATCTTTCTTTAAATTCATCTGTCTTAGCTCTAAGTTCTGAGTCACTTAAACTTTGCATTTGAGAGTCAAATGAATCTATTTTATTTACAATAGGAATTATTCTCTTTACTTCTTTTTCACTATATGATCCAAATATCTTTTGAAAAATACCCATATTTTTTCATCCTCACCATATTAATTTTGTAACAATGCACTTTATAGATTATATCATCTAATTAAAAGCTATTCAACTTCTATGGATAATACTTTATCATAGTTTTAAAATTTGTTACAACTTTTAAAATTTAACTATGTTACAAATAATATTTTACAATTGTTATAAAGTTTTTACAAAGTTAATTATTTACAATATCCTGTATTTTAAACATCTTATTGGAAAAGTAGCTAGAAAGTTAACTGACTGCCTTTTACTTCTATAGTCACATTGAAATAGATCTTAACTTTAAAAGAGGAAGCATTTAGCTTCCTCTTTTCTAAAATTCAGGTTCTATTAAACCATAATTTCCATCTTTTCTTTTATAAACTACATTCACTTCTCCATCATCATCATCATTCTTATATACGAAAAAGTTATGTCCTAAAAGCTCCATTTGAAGTACTGCTTCTTCCGCTGACATAGGCTTAATTGCAAATCTTTTAGTCTTTACTATTTTGCTTTCTTCTGATGGTTCCTCTGGGTTAAAGTCAGGTATATATTGGAATCTTAGTGATTCCATATGATTTCTTCTTTGAAGTTTTGTCTTCTGTTTTCTTATTTGTCCTTCTAATTTATCTACAACTATATCTATAGATGCATACATATCATCGTGTGCTTCCTCTGCCCTGAATAATATTCCTCCAACAGAGATAGTCACCTCCATGATTTGTCTATTTTTTTCCACGCTTAATGTAGCGTGTGCTTCTACATCAGGGTTGAAATACTTCTCTAGTTTTGACATCTTTTTCTCCACGGTATTTCTTAAAGCCTCAGTTACCTCAATATTTTTTCCACTTACTGTTATCCTCATATTTCCAGCCCCTTCCTTATCTTTATGAATAACTCTACTGCTTAAAATCTATACCAAAAATATATTTTTATGGATATAGATTAAACTTTTGTTAACTCTATTTTAATACTATTTGAGGAAAATTACAATAGAATTATTGCGAATTCACATAATATTACACAAAATATTAATATTATTAATTAATATTATTTATTCTTTGCTTTTTCTTTACACTAGTATTATGTTCAAAAGTCAAAAAAAAATTAAAGTTCTTAATCCCTTAAGATTAAGAACTTTATTATTAAGTCAGTTGACCTGGTCTTTGATCCCACACTCGCCTTTTGATTCTTAGTTACTTATAATTATTCGTAAATTACTATAAGCTACGTAATTACAATGTTTTGTTACATATGGAATTTATTTCAATTATTTTTAATATTCCTAAAATCTTACCAGACTCTTTAATTCTAGTTGTAACACTAATATCGTCATTTGATGGACTTGGATCTCCTTAAGGATGATTATTTCCTAAAAAAAGAAAAAAGACAGCTCCAAACTCAATCAGAACCACCTTTTTAAATAATAATTAATTTTAATATCCTTTACCATTTATAATGCCCTATGGCATATACTTAATTAGACATTTATATCTAATAGTATATTTAGTTATTTTCTTTTGATTCTTAGTAAGCTATTTATATACGAACATAGCTAAGACTAAAAATGCAAGTGTGATAATAAATATTATTGCTAAGAGCTTCCATATAAATTTTAACCATCTATCATATGGTACTCTAGCCATAGCTAATCCTGCCATAATTACAGCACATGTTGGTGCAAATAAAGATAATATTCCATTTGCAGCTTGATAAGCAGTTATTACTATATGCCTTGCCACACCTGAAAAGTCAGCTAAAGGTGCCATAATTGGCATCGTAACAGTTGCAAGACCCGATGTTGAAGGAATAAAGAATGACATAGGTAAGTAGAATAAATAAGTAAATACAGTGAATGCTGCTGAGCTCTTTCCTTTAAGGCAAACTTCACCTAAATGCAAAACTGTATCGGAAATATGTCCTGCATTCATTACAACAGTAATACCTCTTGCCAAACCTATTATTAGAGCAACTCCTAACAAATCACGTGCACCGTCTACAAAAATAGGAAGAAACTTATCCTCTTTATACCCTGCTATTATAGCTATAATTATGCTAGATACAAGAAATAGCCCTGCAAGTTCACCAAACCACCATCCTAGTGTTGGAATAACTTTAATACCCAAATCACTAAACGGAATAATTCCTATTACCATTACTACGAAAGTTAATCCAAAGACAGCAAGTATAAGTTTTCTTCTACCTGTTAATTCAGGAATATCATTTTCGTTTCTATTTCCAAGAAAATGCTTCTTGTGTTCCTCATGCAAATCGTAAACCAATGATTTAGTCGGATCTTTCTTAACCATATCAGCATATTTCATAGTCCAGAATATACCTAAAGCTACAAAAACAATAAGAAGTACTACTCTTAATCCAATTCCTTCCCCCATAGAAATGCCGGCAAATTTACATGCTATACTAACAGCAAATGGATTAGTTAAAGATGCCATAGTAGCCATTCCTGAACCTAGCTTTATAACTGCAACTGCCGTAACCGCGTCATATCCAGCCGCAATAAATACTGGAATCAGTATTGGGAAGAATGCCAGTGTTTCTTCATCCATACCGAAGGCTACTCCTCCAAGTGTGAATAATAGCATTATCAATGGTATAAGCCAACTTTCCTTTCCCTCTAGTTTTTTAACAAGTCTACCTATACCTGCATCTATCGCACCAGTCTTCATAACCGTACCTAAAAATCCACCTATTACAATAACAAATACTATAACATCTATTGCATCATAAAAACCAGTTATAGGAGCTAAAACAACATCTTTAAAACTCTGTGGGTTTGACTGAACTGTGTGATAGGTTCCTGGAATAGGCTGTAATTTAGTTGCTTTTGGATTTACGTAAGCATATTGTCCCGCTGGTACTATCCATGTAAGAATCGCTACTATTACAATTATAGCAGCCAAAATAGTGTAGGCCGTTGGCATCTTGAATTTCTTTTTCATCTTTGTATTCGTATTTATATCCATGTATTCGTCCTCCTATTTTAAATAAATTTTAAATCTGATCTACAGATATTTCTTCTTCTATAATCCTCATTAAGCCAATACTTGCTTTAACTTCACCTTCTTCTAAAAACTCTTGATCAAAACTTGTAGTTAAATCCACAAATTCTCCCAACCTTGTAAACTGAATTCCAGACTGAAAAACTTTTTCGCTTCTATTTATAAGTGTCAGAACAACCTAAGCAAGAACGTTTACAAATTCATTAAAAGTACATTGCGAAGAGCTGTAATCAGATATTGCTATCTCCCCAGCTACTATAAACTTGTCTATAAAAATAACATCTGATCTTATAGTACCAGTTATAGTATTTACCGGTATCTCATAAGAGCCTGTGTATGTATGTTGTTATACCTTCTTCATCTAACGCTCTAGCTTTAGCTAATAATCTTTTAGTATCTCTACATACACCATCTGTTCCAAGGCAGCCTACTACAGTTGTTACTCCACCTAACAATAAATCAGATAGTTGTATTTCTGGCGCTCTTGTTTTAAAGCTACCTTCACCACCCCTTCCTAATATATGAACATGAGAATCTATGAAGCCTGGTAACACCAACTTTCCACTGGCATCTATAACATTAATATCTATAAAGTCTTTTGGAATATCAATGCTTTCATAAATTCCCTCAATTTTATCACCCGCAACTACTACGGCTTTCTTTCCTAAGCATTCTGGTGAATATGCTAACCATTTTTAATAGATTGCAATCATCATTTAGCCTCCTTGCTTTAATTTTCATTAATAAATAAGAGCAAAAAACATACCAACAATAAATAAAAGCAAAAAACATACCAACAACAACAAAATAACTGTAAATTTTAAATTTACAGTTATTAATCACATGAATTCACTTTAAATATACAAACTATGGCAAATCTTTTTATTTAAATACCACATTTCCGTAATTAAAAAATTTTATTTTAAATTTTAGTTTTAAAGTTATAAGTTTGTTTTGGTTGTTTTATTGGTTCTTATTGTACAGTTTAACCATTTTGTTTTAACCATTCAATACCCCTACTTGTAATTTTAGTTCCACTTTTCCCCTTACTTTTTGTTATAAACTCTAAGTCTTGTAGGTGATTTAATTTTGTTCTAATTGTTTGTTCACTAAAATTCAAACCTTTATCTCTTAATGCTTCTGATAAAAACTTTCTACCTATTACAATATTTTTATTTTGGTACTTATATATCTCTTCTAATATAGTTTTAAGTTCATAATCTATACTTTTTTTAATAGATTTATTAGAATGCGTTCTAGAATTCTTATAGTCTATAGGCAAATGCTCTTCTTTTATATACCCACTATCACAAAATTCGTATGCATATTCTAATGTGTTTATAAGTTCTCTTACATTCCCTCTCCACTGTCTAATGTTAAAAATTTCTGCGACTTCATCTGAAACCTTCATCTTGCTTCTCTTACGTATAAAGAATTCCTTTATTATATCAGCGATGTCCTCTTTTCTATTTCTTAAAGGAGGTATAACTAAATATCCCATTTTCAATCTATAATATAAATCTTCTCTAAACTTACCTTCATCAACTAATTCAATAAGACTTTTATTAGTAGCTGCAACTATTCTTACATCTATAGGTGTTATCCTATTTCCCCCAACTCTCATAATTTCTTTTTCCTGAAGTACTCTTAATAGCCTCATTTGCACTGCTAATGAGGCATCACCTATTTCATCTAAGAATATGGTTCCTCCCTTTGCCTGTTCAAATAAACCAATTTTACCTTCCTTTTTAGCACCTGTAAAAGCTCCTGCTTCATATCCAAACAACTCACTTTCAACTAAGTTCTCAGGTAAAGCACTAAAATTTACAGCAAGGAATGGCCCATCACTCCTTGAAGAATAATTATGTATTGCAGATGCAAAGAGTTCCTTACCAGTGCCACTTTCTCCTTCAATTAGTATAGAGAGATTTGTTCCTGCAAGTTTCTTTGCTATGTTTTTTACTTCGTTTATCTCTTTGCTTTCTCCTACTATATGTTCAAAGGTATATTTAGCATAATATCTTTTTTTATAAAGGTCTTCTCTAATACCAGATTTCATATTCTCTACCAAAGCAAGACTTCTTTGGAATTGTAAAAGATTTTTATAATCTTTTATTTGAAACTTATTTAACTGCAATAATACCCTTTCTAAGCCTCTATTCAATGTAATTACTTCATTATTTGTTATTGATAATTCCTCCTCAATTTCTATCATTTTCTCAACATATTTAGATGAAATATCATTTTCTCTTTGATCATAATATCCAACAGCATTCATTATCTCTATAAGACTACTCATAGCAATAAGCCTACTGCCTAAATCTATAATGGTTTTAACCCCTTTAGGAACCATGTCAATCTCACCAGGAGTTACTGCAATCTCGTAACATTTGTATTTGTCTATCCCTGGATAATAAGGTATAAATGTTATATGCTTTATTTCTAGTTCAATTAAATCTTCTATCATGTTATCAATTGATTCTTTTAAATCATTTACTAAAAGCACTTCACTTCCCGGCTTTAAAGAGAAAAGCTTGTTTATATTAGTAAAATTAAAAGTTCTTTTTGCAATAACAAAGGGAATATGACCTATGTCTATATTTATTCTATTTACTCTATCATACGCAGTTTTACTTGAAAAAACTAAAAGATCTCCACAGATATCATTTTTGTTAATGCCTTCATCTATGGCATAACTTTTTATAAATAAAAACTCCCCTAAACATTCTTGTAGCTGGTTATGTAAAAATTTTCTTGTAACCTCAGCACCTGTAATTAAAACTATAGTTTTCAATTTTCTCACCTCTGAGTTGTTTTCTAAGATATTATTTATTATATACAATTAAATGAAAACATCACAGTTATCATACAAAAAGTTTGTTATTTTAAAATATTTCTCCTACTTATCATATTATAAAAAGCACTAGGCATACCTAGTGCTTAATATCGTAAAAATAATTTCTTTTAATTATTTTTAAGGTTTAATATTAAATCTTTAATTATGTTTTTATATTTATAAATAGAATCTATAACAACATATTCGTCGTCCCCATGCCAATTTGCTCCTGATGGTCCAAACTCTACAGCAGGTATATCATATTTAGAATAATATACTGTATCTGCTGACCCATGCTGACCGAAGACCTGAGGATTAGTATTAATAACATTTCTTATAGATTCAGAAAGTTTCCTAACATATATATTATCTACTTTAGTCTTAACAGCATCATTAACTGAATGAATGTGTACTTTTTCACCAACAACCCCTTTTATTTGTCTTAATATTTCTTCAAAATTTTGTTCTGGCAAAAACCTTATATCAAGAGACATTTTACAGTAATCTGGAACTTTATTATATACATCTCCACCCTCTAATTTAGCTAAGTTGATAGATGGGCAATCGTAAAGTTCTGATTTTTCCTTAGTAAATGGCAGTTCTAAAATCTTTTCAAAGCTTTTATAGGCTTTAATTATAGCATTGTCTCCTTGCCACGGCCTGCTTCCATGGGCTGATTTGCCGAAAAACTCCATATCTACTTGCAGTACCCCTTTTGCTTGAACTCCAATCCCAAGTTGAGTAGGCTCACCACAAATTACAAAATCACCTCTGAAGCCCATATCAGCTAAATATTTAGAGCAGTTGTTTCCTCCCGTTTCTTCATCAGTTACTAATTGAAGTTCAACCTTACATGGAAGCTTTTCATTCTTCAATTCTATCATTGCAGCTATCATTGCAGCTGCTCCTGATTTCATATCCGCACTGCCTCGGCCATATAATTTCCCGTCTTTTTCGTTAGGAGTTAGTTGTCCTTCTTTAAAAGAAACTATATCTAGATGTCCATTTAATATTATCTTTTTCTCTCCTTCTCCTATAGTACATACTAAGATTTTAAAACCATTGTTTTCAATTAACTTTATCTCTAAACCATTTTTTGAAAGCAACTCTTTACAAAAATCTATAGCTGCATTTGCACCTTCTAAATTTGAGCTATCTATTTTAATTAGCTCCTTTGTAATTTCTAAACAATCCATAATATTCATCCTCCAAAAATAATTATATATATATCAACAAGCAAGAATCGTACCAAAATAAGCTCAATGAAGTAATATTATTAATTAAATTTGAAGTCATCAATCGAAACTAAAATCTGTTAATATCTTAGAATAGCTAGTTAAAAACTAACTTTTAAGTGGTATGAAGCCCACAGAAATCATTAACTTGAATAAAAATATAACATTATAAAAAGTACAATTGGAAAATAAATATAGCAGCCTTTAAAAGACTGCTATACCGCATTATTGCTATATATTAAGTTAGTTGACCTGGTCTTTGACCCCACACTCGCCTGCTGGAGCTTTTGCTACCCAGAATTACCCTCTCACTACTTACCCTCTCGTTTTTAACGGCAGGACTTACTTCTAAGCCGCACCATGCTCATTAAACATTTTTATTCAACTTACGTGGATCGTTTCGCCTGCGACTGGCATCGACTTTCAACCACAAACCTAACTCAATATAATAATTATACCTTACTTTTGGCTCCAGTCAACACAGTAATTTCTTCCGCTCCATTTTTTATAAGTTCATAAGCACAATAGAACGTTGTAGCTCCAGTTGTTACGACATCATCAATTATTAAAATTCTTTTATTCTTTATATTAATTTTATCAATAAACTTAAAGCATTCCCGCATATTTTCCCATCTCTCATCATGATTTAGTCCTATTTGATCTTCTGTTTGATGTATCTTTTTCAAGCAATCAATTATAGGTATATTTAAGCTATCACTTACTATTCTAGCTAGATATCTACTTTGATTATATCCTCTCTTTTTCATAGCACTTTTATTCATAGGAATATATGCTATGAAATCAAATTTTAGTTTTTCTCTTTTGACTAAATCTATCATATAGTTAGCTATAGTTTCTCCTGCCCTAAAATTACTTTTATATTTAAGTTTTAGGATCAGTTCCATCATTGCCCCCGAGTAGTATGATACACTATAACTTGTAATTTTTATATTGTTAAATTTTATATCAAAAGGATCATTACAGAATTTTATTCTCTTTTCACAGTCTGCACATATGTAATTGCAGTTGTACAGTTCCTTTTCACACAAAATACATTTCTCATCACCATCATATACTACTTGGAGTACACAATCCCACATAAACTTTAAAATCTTAATAATCCCATTTCCCATGCCTCTTTATTGAAATTTCTTGTTATATCTTTTGCTCTTTCCATATCTTCTGTTTCTTCATTAGCTAAAAATATAACTTCTCCTTTCGAATCTTTCTCCCCTCGTCCTACGCTTCCACAAAAATATATTAATTTTTTATAATTAAACTCAGGGTCATTAGCGAAGTATACCATAATATTTGAATCATTTATGTTACAAACGGTTTGCTCGAAATCATTTGTAATAAGTACCGTCTTTTTCATCTTCGACAGGTTTGTAATCAATTTTTTATTTAATTTATCTTTTGCAAAACATATTATATTTCTATTTAGAGTTCGACAATAATTGTTTATATAAGAATATACATTCTCTAATTTTTCTTCATCAGGGACGCATATAACAACTCTTTTATCACAATCTAAGAACCATTTTAGATATTCATATACTACAAATGGTATATCCTTATTTATGTTTATTCTTGTTACTATCGTCCTTGGTTCCACCATTGGACTTCTATTATCTTTTACGGGTAAAATTATTTCTCTTTCATTTTTTAATACACTCTCTATTGAATAAGCTATAAATTTAGTGTCCTCTTTAGATATTCTAGATACCAAATCTAGTATTTCATACTTATTATAAGTTGGGAAGCTTCTTATATCATCATAAATAATCAAGTCAAATTTTTCATCTATAGTTGAAGCATTTATAAAATTACATACCTTTAATCTTGAATTTAACCTTGCCTTTGATTTTCTTATATAGGCATAGTCCCTAAAATCTGTACGTTTTTTTATTAATTCTAATATATTAATACTTCCTGGCTCTTCATTTGTAATATAAATTACATTTTTCCCTCTTCTAACATAGTCCTGTATTGTTTTAAGAAATATCTCTGATGAATTGTAAGGAAGTGATATTACATTTAAGAAGCGTTCATATCCTCTACTCCAGTTCAATATCAAATTCCCAATTTTTTCTTTCTCATCATCTAGATTCTTCCTCTTTAACAAGAACATTTACTTCACTCTCCATTATATCCATTATTCTAAATTTTAATAGTGAATATCTTTCAAAACTTTTATTATTATTTATCATAAATTGCATAGCTTTCATATCTCCTACTAAAACAACCAGTTGCTTAGCTCTTGTGATAGCAGTATAAAGTAAGTTTCTGTTCATTAATAAAGGTGGTCCCATAAACATAGGTATGATGACTACTGGAAATTCACTTCCCTGGCTTTTATGTATTGTTATAGCATAAGCTAAATCAATCTCATCTAAATATATACTATCATATATAACTTTTCTTTCATCATCGAATACTACTGTTATTGTATCTTTTTCTTCATCTATATCATCTATATAGCCAACATCACCATTAAATATTCCTAAGCCTTCATTCTCACCTTCTCCTGCAACTCTAACCCATTTTAGTGAGTAATTATTCTTAGTCTGCATTATCTTATCCCCAACTCTAAATACTACATCTTTAAATTCCTTTTCTTTTTTATTTTCATCTTTTTTGTTTAAAATATCCTGAAGTTTTTTATTTAAGCTAGATATTCCTAGTACACCCTTTCTCATAGGCGATAATATCTGAATATGATGCATTTTATTCCAGAGTTTATTAAAATTAGGCAATCTTTTATCTATAAGCTCTATTACAGTATCACAAATTTTGTTTGGTTCTTCGCATTTTATAAAATAGAAGTCCTTATCTTTTTTATTAATAGCAGGGATTTCTCCTGCATTAATTTTATGAGCATTTACAACTATCATGCTTTCTTGAGATTGCCTAAATATATCTTTAAGCCTTACAACCTTTATGCATTTACTTTCTATTAGATCTCTAAGCACATTTCCTGGCCCAACAGAAGGAAGCTGATCAACATCTCCTACAATTATAAGTCTAGTCCCAAGGGATACAGCCTTTAGCAGATTATGCATAAGCGTAATATCTATCATAGATGCCTCATCAATAATTATAACGTCACATTCTAGTGGAGCATCCTCACCTCTTGTGAAAAGTAAATCATCATCACCTTCACTTACTCCCATTTCTAAAAGTCTATGTATAGTCTTAGCTTCCCTTCCAGTAGCCTCAGTCATTCTTTTTGCCGCTCTTCCTGTAGGTGCCCCCATAAATACCTTTAAACTTGCTTTTTCAAATATTTCAGTTATACAGTTTATTATGGTGGTCTTGCCGGTACCTGGTCCTCCCGTTATTATCTCTATCCCATTCTTTATAGCTCCACCTATGGCTTCTTTTTGTGATGCTGCAAATTCTATGCTGTTAGACTTCTCAAACTCCTCTATTTCCTTATCTATTTCAATTCCTATATCATCATACTTACTTAAGGCTAAAGTAAGTATTTTTTTAGTAACACCAAGTTCGCAATAATAATAAGGTAGCGAAAATACACATATTTCATCCTTCATCTTTTCTAACTTTATTTTCCCATTTATAGAGCTTTCATAAATGTTTTCTTCGAGCTCATCTTTTGAGACACCAAGCGTGTCTATCCCTTCTTTGATTAACTTTTCCATAGGCATGTATGTATTTCCTAAGCTGCAAAATTGACTTACCAAGTATCTTATTCCACTTTGTATTCTAAAAGGAGAGTTTGCTTCTACTCCTAAGCTTCTTGCTATTTTATCTGCTGTCTTAAATCCTATACCAGATATTTCTTCCGTTAAAATATATGGATTTTCTCTTACAAATTTTATAGAGTCTCCACCAAATCTTTTGTGTATTTTTACACATTGATTAGGAGTAACACCATAGGTCTGCAAAAAAACCATTATATTTCTTATCTCATGTTGCTTAGAATAGGATTCATTAATCAGCGCTATTTTCTTCTCTCCAATTCCCTCTATTTCTTTAAGTCTCTCTATATTATTATCTAATATATTTAAAGTTTCTTCCCCAAACTTCTCTACAATTTTTTTAGCCGTTACAGGTCCTATTCCAGCTATTATTCCTGATGACAAATATCTTTCTATGCCTACAATTGAGCTTGGCATTATTTCTTCACATAATTGTACTTTAAATTGTTGACCAAATTGAGGATGTAAAACCCATTCACCTATAATTTTCAAATTTTGACCTTCCGCTATGTAGGGTATACAGCCTACTATCGTTATTCTTTCATTTCCTTCTTTAACTTTTGCAACTACATACCCATTTTCTTCATTTTGAAAAATTATATCTTCTACAATCCCCTGTATTTCTTGCATAAAACCTCTCCTAATTTACTTTTTATTATAATTATAGCACATGATATTAATTTTTATAAAAAAAAAGCCCTTATGCTGCAAACATAAGAACTTTTTTATCTTTAATAATTATTTATTACATAAAACTTTTAATTTCTTCAACTTTACTTAAACCTTCCCATGGAACATTTACATCAGTTCTTCCAAAATGTCCATAAGCAGCTACCTGTCTGTACATTGGCTTTTTCAGATCTAAATCCTTTATAATAGCAGCAGGTCTTAAGTCAAATACCTTATTAACTATTTCAACAATCTTATCTTCTGCTATTTTTCCTGTTCCAAATGTGTCAACTGTTATAGATACAGGTTTTGCAACACCTATAGCATAAGCAAGTTGTATCTCTAATTTGTCAGCAACTCCTGCAGCAACAAGGTTTTTAGCAACCCATCTAGCAGCATACGCAGCTGATCTGTCAACCTTAGTTGGATCCTTTCCTGAGAAAGCACCACCACCGTGTCTTCCATATCCACCATAAGTGTCAACAATGATCTTTCTTCCTGTTAAGCCTGAATCTCCTTGTGGTCCTCCCACAACGAATCTTCCTGTTGGATTTATAAAGTACTTAGTAGCTTCATCTAATAAATTAGCTGGAATAACAGGCTTTATTACATGTTCAATCATATCTTTTTCTATTTGCTCACGTGTTGTTTCTGGATCATGTTGAGTTGAAATTACAATTGCATCTACTCTAACAGGCTTATCATCTTCATACTCAACAGTAACCTGTGTTTTTCCATCTGGTCTTAAATAAGCTAATGTTTCATTTTTTCTAACTTCAGCTAATCTTCTTGAAAGTTTATGAGATAAGCTTATTGGCATAGGCATATATTCAGCTGTCTCATTTGTTGCAAAACCAAACATCATTCCTTGGTCTCCTGCACCTATTGCCTCCATCTTATCCATTTGGCCCATCTTGGATTCAAGAGCCTCATCTACTCCCATAGCTATATCTGATGATTGTTCATCTATTGAAGTCATTACTGCACATGTATCACAGTCAAAACCAAATTTAGCTCTTGTATAGCCTATCTCTTCTATAGTTTTTCTAACTAGTTTAGGAATATCTACATAACAATTAGTTGATATTTCTCCCATAACCATAACCATACCTGTTGTAACCGCAGTTTCGCAAGCTACTCTACCATTTGGATCTTGTTCTAGTATTGAATCAAGAATAGCATCAGAAATTTGATCACATATCTTATCTGGATGTCCTTCTGTAACTGATTCGGACGTAAAAAGTCTTCTCATAATCTTATCCCTCCGTTTTATAAAAAAATAAAACCTCTTCAATAAGAAGAGGTTAAATTACTTAACTACTCTCTTATCTCGCAGACTCATACTGCAGGAATTGGCACCTTAGCTATAAGCCGGTTGCCGGGTTTCATCGGGCCCTTTCCCTCCACCTCTCTTGATAAGAGTTTATGTATTTAATTACATTCGTTAATGATATTAACATAGTTAAAACATGCTGTCAATATAAAATCCATAATAAAGTTTATATATTTTATGATATTTGAAGTATTTTTATTATATAAATAATGTTATGTGATAAATGTTATTAAAATATCCTATCACTACCTATATTGTATCACAAAAATATATAAAAATAAAACACTCCTATGAGTGTTTTATTTATGGTGGAGGAAGATGGATTCGAACCATCGAAGTCACTGACAACAGATTTACAGTCTGCCCCCTTTGGCCACTCGGGAATTCCTCCATATTTGGTGCTGGTTGCAAGAATCGAACTCGCGACCTACTGATTACAAGTCAGTTGCTCTACCTGCTGAGCTAAACCAGCATACCTTGTTTTGAAGTTTTTAACCGCTTCAACATGGATTAGTATACATTGTTATTATGTTATTTTCAAATCCAATTATAGCCTATTATGCGAATTTATAAGCACAATTCTCTATATATTTACGTTTTTCTCTATATTACTCTATAATTCAAATGCAAATTCTAGTTATGTGATTATACATTAAATATTACTTTTTACTCTCTTATTTCTTACTGCTCTACAACGTCCATATTAATGAATTTCTCTGCTACCAATTTAACCTTTTCATAGTCTTTATCAGATAACCTACTTTTGAGCAATTTTATAGTGTTTTTTATATCTTCATCACTTCCATTTTGAAGATATGTATTGATTTTTTCGTAATCTACAGCTGACAACTTTGCTGCTATAGATAACAGTTTCTCCTTGTCTGACAATGTAAGCTTATCCTTTATTTTCGACTTAGAAACCTTAAATACTGGAGTGCTGTCACTAGAATAATTAGCAGAATCTTTCTTTACATTTTCACTGGCAGTATCTTCTGAACTAATCTTTTTAGAGTTTTCTTTATCTTCAACTTTTTTAGCCTCTACAGCTTTGTCACTTTCTTCAAAAAATACCTTTTTATCCTGTTGAATTTTTTCACTTATTTCATTCATTTTGAAACTTTTATATGCGTCTGTTACTGCAATAGAATTTGCTTGATTGGTTTCATTTTTACCTTTATTCTCATCTTTACTTGCTTCTTTTTTTATATTGAAGTTTTGTTTTATGTTGTCATTTTGTTTTGAAGTATTATTATCGTTTATTACTTCTATTTTATCCTTATATATTTCTCCCTTTGTTCCTATTTTATCTGCAAATACCATTATTAAAACACAAACAGCCGTACACAAAATCGCTATAAAAGATAATATTGTTTTCTTCATAATATATACGCCCTCCTTGCACCTATATTATTATCTCTTTTTTTTCTTTTTTTATTCCTTTTTCTTAATATTTCTTAAGATAATTTCATATAAATTACTAAGGAGGTGTAGCTATTGAAAAGAGTGAAAGCTAACTATAAAAATCCGCTATCATACTATGATATTGCTTATTTTTTGAAAGATTATATTGATAAGAATACAATTGTAGTATGTATTGGCACTGATAGATGTATAGGAGACTGCCTTGGCCCTTTAGTTGGTACATTGCTTAAAGAGTCTAACTTTCCATTACCTGTATATGGCACAATCTCAGAGCCGATACATGCTTTAAATATTGATAAAAGACTAGATGAAATTAAACAGCTTCATCCTAATAACCATATAATAGGTATCGATGCCTGCTTAGGAGACTCTGATAGCATAGGAGAAATTCAAGCAAGGGATTACCCTGTTCATCCTGGAAAAGGTGTCGGTAAATCACTACCTAATGTAGGCGAAACCTCTATAATAGGTATAGTTGATTCTAACGATAATGATGAAATATTTAATAGTACTAGTATAAGACTAAGTTTAATTTTCAGTATGGCAAAGGTTGTAAGGGATTCATTAATTCATGCTTATTATCTATATAACAATGAAATAATAGTATAAAATAAAAAGCAAAATCTAGAGATTTTGCTTTTTATTTTATACTATTTATTTATATTCATTTAGAATAATTTTCTTCGCTAATCTATTAATGTTATGTCATCACCAGTAAAGGTAACTTCCATTTTATCTAAGTACTCCAATACCTTACCTGTTCCTAGAGCCACACAGGAAACAGCCTCTTCCGCAACATATACTGGAACCTTAGTTACTTCCTGTATTAGGCTACTGAGACCATTTAATAATGCTCCTCCACCAGTCATAACTATTCCTTTATCAGCTATATCTGCTGCTAATTCTGGAGGAGTTTTCTCTAACACTGAGTGAGTTGTTTCTGCTATTGCATTTACAGTTTCTCTTAATGCTTCCCTCATTTCATCTGAGGATACAGCTATATTTTTAGGAAGTCCAGTAATTAAATCTCTTCCTCTTATCTCCATAGTGACTTTTTCTTCTCTCTCAAATGCAGATCCTATATTTATCTTTAAATCTTCTGCAGTTCTTTCTCCAATCATAAGCTTGTGCTCTTTTCTTATATATCTCATTATAGCCTCATCGAACTTGTCTCCTGCAACCTTAATTGAAGCCCTTACAACGATTCCGCCTAAAGAAATAACTGCTACGTCTGTTGTACCTCCACCTATATCTATAACCATGTTTCCACTTGCCTTAGTTATATCAAGGCCTGCACCAATTGCAGCCGCCAAAGGCTCTTCTATTAAGAACACCTTTTTAGCACCTGCATTTTTAGCTGCATCAATTACAGCTCTTTTCTCTACTTCTGTAGCTTCACAAGGAACACAAACTACTACCCTTGGTGCTGACATTCTTTTTTTCCCACAAGCTTTAGTTATAAAATATTTTAACATTTTTTCAGTTATATCATAATCTGATATAACCCCATCCCTCAATGGACGAATCGCCACGATATTACCTGGCGTTCTACCTATCATTTGCCACGCTTCCTCGCCTACTGCTAAAACTTTATTTTTGCTTTTATCTATAGCAACTACTGAAGGTTCTTTTAATATTACTCCCCTTCCTTTAATATAAACGAGCACCGTAGCTGTACCTAAATCAATTCCCATATCGGTTCCTATACTGAAAAACATTCCTTAATTCACTCCTACTCTTCCCCAGAAATTTATCATTTTAATGACAAATTTGTCTATTTTATTATATCTTCATATTAATTATAATCGGAATGTTTTTAACCTTCAATAGCTTTATACTTCATTTTAGTTGCTTTTCCACCTCTTATATGTCTTTCGGCTTTATTATAATCTAATATAATTTTAGCCTCTTCAGCAATTTGAGGATTTATTTTAGGTAACCTTTCAGTCATATCTTTGTGTATTGTACTTTTGCTTACTCCAAAGACTTTAGCTGTTTTTCTTATTGTAGCTTTTGACCCTATAATATACCTTGCAACTTCTAAAACTCTTTCTTCAATGTAATCTTTCAAAGGTGGTACCTCCTTAACCCTTCTATATTTATAAATATGCTAATTTACATTTTTAAATTCATTGTATGGGCCATTTTCCGATAAACTCCTCGGAAAATGGCTAGAATTTTAATACTTTAAATACTTACTTGGATCAACAAAATCTTTTCCTTTTAAAACTGCAAAGTGTAAGTGATCACCATATTTTTCATAAGCTGCTCTTAGTGTACTCTTACCAACTACACCTATAGCTGTACCTTTTGTTACCGTCTGTCCTTTAGTAACCTTTACTTTTGGATCTAAATTTGAATAGACAGTTTTTATACCATTTTGATGGTTTATGATAACTTCCACTCCATCTTGTGTTGCACTGTTAACTTGCTCTACTTTTCCATCAGCAACAGCAAGAACCGGTTTTCCTAATTCTGCTTTTATATCATACCCAAGGTTAGGTCTATAACTTCCTGTAGAATCCCAAAATACAGGATCTTCGGAATAAGCTCTTGCTAAACTTCCTTCTACTGGTTTTTGAAATGCTACATTCACTGAATTGGAAACTCCTTGTGATTTAGTATCATTCTTAGGTACAACTATTTCTGGCTTAGTCTCTTTCTTTACCTGTAGAGCATTATCGTAATTTAAAGAAGGCTCATTTCCAGCCTTAGCTGTCTCCTTGTTTTGTTTTTGTTGTACTGAATTACTTTGTTGCACTGGCGTATTATCTGTATGTTTATTATTTCTAGCTGTTAAAGCAGCCACTGTAGCGACAATACACAAACAAACAAATAGTATTACGTAAAAGCCCTCTTTCTTTAAAAAGTTTAATGTTTTGTTGAAAAATTTTTTATCCATACGAACACCTCCTTTTTGTAGTTTGTCCAGACAATAGAAAAAAATACATATTTTTCATAAATTTTTTTCTATTATTTTCTATATTTTTTTACATTTTTTTCAAGACAAAAAGAAATAAAACAGATTAGAATCCTTATTAACTCTAATCTGCTTTTTAATAGCATTTTTATAAGTATTATTTCATTTTTGTAATTTCCACACCGCTATAATAGTGCTGTAATATTTCTTTATAGTTCTTGCCTTGTTTTGCCATTGCATTAGCTCCCCACTGACTCATTCCTACTCCGTGTCCATAGCCAGTGCAACTTATCTCCACATTGCTGGAGTTAAATTTAATTTTAAAGTTAGTAGAATTTAGTCCCATAATAGTTCTGAACTTCACCCCTGATATTGTTGTTTTACCGAGTCTGATTTCTTTTACAGATCCACTTTCGTTCCTGCTTTTTATTTCTATTTGATTTCTAACATTTAATAAGCTTATATCAGTGTTAGAATACTCCGCATTAATTTTTTTTATGAACTCTAAATAAGACATTTTTACAACACTTTTAAACTTTGGCGCAGCTTCTTCCCCAGGGCTTTCTACACTTTTCAAATAAGGCTTGTTATCTTTAAAAACATCTAATGCATTTTCTGTTTTGCCCCCACTTACTGCAAAGAAAAGAGGCTCATCTATAATCCTTCCATCATATACCAAAGCCTCTCCTGAAGTATCCTTTACGGCTTCAGTTATCTTATTCCAATATTCTTCTCTCTTACTTGCAGGCCATGTTTTTAACCTATCATCTTTATTTGTAAATACTTGACACTGCACTGTATCGCATACATTAGCACCTGTATTGCTTTTGTATTTTTTGCCTCCATACTCTTCCATATGTGCTAGTGCGAAGGTCCTAGCTGCTACAGCTTGTGCCTTTAGTGCCTCAATTTCAAATTCAACAGGCACTTCTGCAGCAACAACACCTCTAACATATTCTTCAAGATACATTTCAACTACTCTATTCTCTTTAGTTATATATACCTTTATCTTCGGTACTCCCACATTATTTTCGTTAAATGCTATGTCATTAGATTTCATTAAAAATCTAGGTATAATAGATTTCACTACATTGCCGCTTCCCTCTCCGAATCCTACTAATGCTAATGAAAGAATTATGATAAAACTTGTACTTATTAATATTAGCAAAAAAAATCTTTTCAAATGTATTGGAATACTCATGCCTCTTCTCATATATGTATCTCCTTACTTTTGTAAAATATAACATTATATTTTTATTACTTACATTTGAAAATTATTACTATATTTCATCTCTTAAATATTGGTAATAAAAAAGAGAAGATATTCGTTCTAATCTTCTCTTTTATCTCATATATTAATACCGTGGGAATTTACATCTTTGCTCTCTCAATGTCAGCACCTAACCCCTTCAGTTTTTTCTCTATGTTAACATACCCTCTATCTACATGGTATATATCTGTAACTTCTGTTTCTCCTTCTGCAGCTAATCCGCAAAGTACTAGCGCTGCACCTGCTCTTAAATCTGTCGCTCTAACTTCTGCGCCAGTTAATCTATCAACGCCTTCTATGACAGCACTTCTACCATCAATTTTAATATTAGCTCCCATTCTTTTCATTTCTGATGCATGCATAAATCTATTTTCAAAAATTGTTTCTGTTATAATGCTAGTTCCATGTACTGTACATAAAAGCCCTGAAAGTTGTGACTGCATATCCGTTGGAAATCCCGGATAAGGCATGGTCTTAATATCGATCGGCTTCAAGTCCCTATCTCCATCTATTACCATGCTATTCCCCTCTATTTTAATATTAACTCCTGCTTCTGTTAACTTAGCAATTACAGGTTTTAAATGGCGCTCATCTATCCCATTTATTTTAATTTTACTCCTAGTTATTGCAGCAGCAGTCATAAATGTTCCAGCTTCTATTCTATCGTATATTGGTTTATGTGTTGTTCCTTTTAAATTTTTTACTCCAATAATATGGATAGTACCTGATCCTGCTCCAATAATATTTGCTCCCATACTGTTCAAAAACTTTGCTAAGTCCTCAATTTCCGGCTCCTCAGCTGCGTTTTCTATAGTAGTTTCACCTTCTGCCATTACTGCTGCCATCATAATGTTCTCAGTGGCCCCTACTGAAGGAAAATCCAAGTAAATTTTGTTTCCTATAAGTTTTTTAGCCTGAGCTTCAACATAACCATGCCCAACGCTCACTTCTGCACCTAATGCACTGAATCCTTTCAAGTGCAAATCTATAGGCCTTGTTCCTATATTACAACCTCCTGGAAGTGATAATCTAAACTTGCCAAACCTCGAAATCATAGCTCCCATAATCAAAAAAGATGCCCTCATTTTCTTTACCAGCTCACTAGAAGCTTCGCAATCTTTAATATTTGATGAATCGATTAAGATTCTATTTGTTTTACTATCTATATCTATTTCTGTTGAAATAGTTCTAAGCACATCGCTAATAACAAAAACATCCTCAAGCATTGGAGCTGATTCTATTATACACTTATCACCACTTAGTATACTAGCTGCTATAATTGGTAATACAGAATTCTTAGCAGTACTTATGTTTACCTCACCCTCTAGCCTTTTTCCTCCTCTAACTATTATCTTATCCATAACTATCCTCCATTCTACAATTGCTAATATGTTACAATTATTTCCGGTGTTCCAATAATTATATAGCTACCTGAAGAGTATTTACAGACAGCATAATTAAAATCTATTGATTTACCATCACTTTGTGTAGAATCATAATTTCTTGTATATGCTGTTGTACTATATCCATTTTCTAATTCAATAGTATTTATGTTAGATGCCTTATATTTTTTTAAAAGCATTAATATTTCTTTATTTGCATCTGCTATGTTATCACTTGGAATTTTTGCTTTTAAATACTGAAAATATTTAGCATGAATTTGCTTATTCTTAAGACAATCGTGAATTTTATTTTTTAAATCCTCTAAATCATTTTTATCATCTTTTTTCACAATATTTACTGTTACAAAATTATGATTTTCATATGTAGTAGTTTCTATGTACCCACTTACATCATTTTTTTCAAATTCTACACAGTAAACCTTTCCGTTTTTCAATATGCTTTTATTCAATCCGTCATAGAAGTTTAGGCTCCGCAATATATAATCTGAGATTTCCTCACCATTTTCCTCTGTTGTAAAATTTGAAGTTATACCATACTCTACAGTTTTACCCTTAACCCTCATCAAAGACTCTTCAAATAGATTAGTATCTTTGCTTGCCATTGGAAAATCAGCAGAAGAAAATATAACTCCTACTATTGCAAGTATGATTATTAAAATAATCTTCTTTCTCATTATATTTGCTCTTAGGATAATACCCATAGAGCGCACCCCCCTTTTGTGTTATACCTAAATTATGTACAACTAACTAGAGGGTTATTCAATTACATTTAATTATTAACAATTTTTACATAAAACAAAGCAAATTTATCTATGGTCTACAAAATCAATAAAATCATACCTAAAGTTCGTCTTATTTTAATATATTATCAATATATAGAATTCTATAAAAAAATGTGCAAAAATTAAAAATACTTTATCGCAAAAATAACACGAAACAAATGTTTCGTGTTATTCAAATAGTTATCCTATTGCAACTTTAATCTAGCAAGAGCTCTTGATAAAGCTAACTCAGCTCTTCTTATATCAAGATTATCGTGGTTTTTATCTTTTAATCTTTCTTCTGCTCTTTTTCTAGCTTCTTCAGCTCTTTTAAAGTCAATTTCCTCAGGCCATTCGCATACATCACATAGAATTCTGACTTCATTATCTTTTACTTCCATAATTCCAGTTGAAGTGAATACTTTAATTTGCTTTCCACCTTTTTCAGTAATTTCTGTAACACCTGGTCTTAATGTTGTTACTAAAGGCATGTGATCAGCAAGTATCCCTACACGGCCTTGAGTGCTGTCTGTTATTATTTCTATAACTTCACCAGTATAAAATTCCTTTTCAGGAGTAAGGATATTTAACTTTAAAGCATCTGCCATATTAATCTCCTTCTCACAAGTAATGTGAACAACTCCAAAACTAGAGCTTCCTGTTTCTAAGAACATACACTTAAAACAAGACTATATTGTTCTCCACAGGCTTCAATTCGGGCAGTTCCTACCCTACTACACATATACATAAAGTTAGACAGTATATACTGTCTAACTTTATAATTAAATATTAACTTTCCATCATAGCCTTTGCTTTTTCTGCTACTTCTTCTATAGTTCCTGCAAATAAGAATGCTGCTTCTGGTAAATTATCGTATTTACCATCAAGTATTTCTCTAAATCCTCTTACAGTTTCTTTTATAGGAACATATGCACCCTTCATTCCTGTAAACTGTTCAGCAACAGTAAATGGTTGGGATAAGAATCTTTGAATTCTTCTAGCTCTTATAACTACTAATCTATCTGTTTCTGAAAGTTCATCTACACCAAGAATTGCTATTATATCTTGTAATTCTCTGTATCTCTGAAGTATATGCTTAACATCTGAAGCTACAGCATAATGTTCATCTCCAACTATTCTTGGATCAAGAATTCTTGAACTTGACTCTAGTGGGTCAACTGCAGGGTATATTCCAAGTTCAGATATAGCTCTTGAAAGAACTGTTGTAGCATCAAGGTGAGAGAATGTAGTTGCTGGTGCTGGGTCAGTCAAGTCATCGGCAGGTACATATACAGCCTGAACGGATGTAATAGAACCTTGCTTTGTTGAAGTTATTCTTTCTTGAAGAGCACCCATTTCAGTTGCAAGTGTTGGTTGATATCCAACGGCACTTGGTATTCTTCCAAGTAGAGCTGAAACCTCTGAACCAGCTTGTGTAAATCTGAATATGTTATCTATAAATAGAAGCACATCCTGACCTTGATCTCTGAAATATTCAGCCATAGTAAGACCTGTTAGAGCAACTCTCATTCTAGCTCCAGGCGGCTCATTCATCTGACCAAATACCAATGCAGTTTTATCGATAACTCCAGATTCCTTCATTTCATAATAAAGGTCATTACCTTCTCTTGTTCTTTCTCCAACACCTGTAAATACTGATAGACCACCGTGTTGTTTTGCTATGTTATTTATTAATTCCTGAATAAGAACTGTTTTACCAACTCCTGCACCACCAAATAGTCCTATTTTTCCACCTCTTTGGTATGGTGCAAGAAGATCTATAACCTTAATACCAGTTTCAAACATCTCTGGTTCTACAGATTGATCTTCGAAACTTGGTGCTGGTCTATGAATAGGATAAAATGTATTCGCAACAACTTCTCCCGCTTCATCAATTGGCTGTCCTAATAAGTTGAAAAGTCTTCCTAAAACTGGTTCTCCAACTGGTACAGATATAGGTGCTCCCGTATCAACAGCCTCCATATCCCTCTTTAAACCATCTGTTGCTTCCATAGATATTGTTCTAACGATATCGTCTCCAACATGCTGAGCTACTTCTGCTATAAGTTTTTTATCGCCTACATTTATCTCTATGGAGTTATATATGTTAGGAAGGTTTTCTGTGCTAAACTTTATATCTACTACAGGTCCTATAACCTGAACAACTTTGCCTACGTTTGGCATTAGTAGTGTCCCTCCTTACTTTTGAGCCTCTGCTCCTCCGACTATTTCGGATATTTCTTGAGTTATAGCACTTTGTCTTTCTCTATTGTATTTAAGGTTAAGTGCATCTAATAACTCATTAGCATTCTTTGTTGCTCCATCCATTGCAGTCATTCTTGAACCTTGCTCACTTGCCTTCGAATGAAGCATAAAGTTTAATATTTGTTGTTTTAATTGCATAACTATTACTTCATCTATCATTTCATCAATAGATGGTTCAAACTTAACAAAACGTTTTTTTACTTCTGAATCTTTACTTTCTAAAGGAAGTATTTTCTCTACAGTAACCACCTGTTTTACAGTAGAATAAAACTTCGTATATATTACATAAACCTCTCCAACTTCAGAATTGCGATACATATCTAACACTTTATATGTAATAGCACTTGCCTCTTGTAGTGTAGGAACATCCGGTATATCTACATACTCTGCGGTAGTTTTAAAGTTCAACCTATTAAAGTACATTCTTCCCTTTTGACCTACTGAAAGTAATAAAGAGTTTTCTTTATCTTTTGCTATTGTTTCTGCTGCTTTATTTACAACATTGGCATTAAATCCTCCGCAAAGTCCTGTGTCTGAGTTTAGTGTAATATAAAGCTTTTTTCTACCTTTATTACCATGTATATAAATACTGTTTTCCTCAGCACCGTTTACAAATTGACTAATAACAGCACTAAAGGATTGAGAGTATTTATCATTTAACTCAAGCTTATTTCTAACCTTTCTGAGTTTAGAGGTGGCAATAAGTCCCATGGCTTTTGTTATTTTCTGGGTACTGGTTATTGATTTAATTCTTCTCTTAATTGCAACAAGTCCTGCCCCTGCCATACTTCACCTCCCGCAAAGGAAAAATTATGCCTCTGCTAAAAATATTTTTTTATATTCTTCTATAGCATCACTAAGTCTTTTGCTTAAGTCATCAGATAGAACTTTCTTTTCTACTATTTCCTGACCTATTTCTTTATAGTGTGTATCCATATATTCTATGAAGCCTTTTTCAAATTCGCCAATTTTATCAACTGGAACATCCATTAGGTGTTCTTTAACACCTGCATAAAGAATCATTATTTGCTTTTCTACTGGTACAGGCTTGTATTGTGGTTGTTTTAATATTTCTGTAAGCCTTTTACCTTTTTCAAGTCTTCTCTTTGATTCTTTATCAAGGTCTGAACCAAATTGAGCAAAAGCAGCAAGTTCTCTATATTGTGCAAGGTCAAGTCTTAATGATCCTGCAACCTGTTTCATAGCTTTTATTTGAGCGTTACCACCAACTCTGGATACGGATATACCAGCATTAACAGCTGGTCTTTGTCCTGCGTAGAATAACTCGGACTCAAGGAATATCTGTCCATCTGTTATAGAAATAACGTTAGTTGGTATATATGCTGTAACGTCTCCTGCAAGAGTTTCTATTATAGGAAGCGCTGTAAGCGATCCTCCACCAAGCTTATCTGAAAGCTTTGCTGCTCTTTCAAGAAGTCTTGAGTGTACATAGAATACGTCTCCAGGATATGCTTCTCTTCCTGGTGGTCTACGAAGTAATAATGACATTGTTCTATAAGCAACAGCGTGCTTAGACAAATCATCATATACTATAAGTACATCTTTCCCTTGACCCATGAAATGTTCACCCATTGTACAACCAGCATATGGTGAAAGATATTGCAATGGAGCTGATTCTGATGCAGTAGCTGATACAACTATTGTATAGTCCATAGCGCCCATTTCTGTAAGGTTATTAACTATATGTGCAACAGTTGACTGCTTTTGTCCTATAGCAACATATATACATATAACGTCTTTACCTTTTTGGTTTATTATTGTATCTGTAGCTATCGCAGTTTTACCTGTCTGTCTGTCTCCTATTATAAGTTCTCTTTGACCTTTTCCAATTGGTATCATTGAGTCTATAGCTTTTAAACCTGTTTGCAATGGCTGTTTAACAGACTGTCTTGTTATAACTCCAGGAGCTATAAGTTCAACTGGTCTTGTCTCTGTTGTTTTTATTGGTCCTTTTCCATCTATAGGCTGTCCTAATGCGTTTACAACCCTACCAATAATTGCATCGCCAACTGGCACTTCAACAACTTTTCCAGTCCTCTTAACTATATCTCCTTCTTTTATACCTTTTTCAGAACCCAAAAGAACGCAACCAACGTTGTCCTGTTCAAGGTTTAGAGCCATACCATAAACATCATTTGGGAACTCTAAAAGTTCTCCTGCCATACATTCACTAAGACCATAAACTCTGGCTATACCATCACCTACTTGAATTATTGTACCTGAATCAACTGTCTCGATTTTCTTTTCATATTTTTGAATTTCTTGTTTGATAATTGAAGTTATTTCTTCAGGTTTTATGTTCATAGGCTCACCTCTATTCTCTCTTAAGCATTAATTTTTTCATTTCATCAATCTTAGATTTTACTGTTCCATCTATTACTTCATTGTTAACCTGAACATAGACGCCTCCAAGTATACTTGGATCCAACTCTTCTTCCAGTAAAATCTTCTTATCGAATTTTTTTTCAAGTTTTTCGATTAGACTATTCTTCTCATCATCTTGCAGTGAAACAACTGTTTTAACCTTAGCTATAACAGTATTATTTCTCTCAAGATTTATTTTTTCCATTTCCCTAAGTTTACCTTCGAGCTCTAAGATTCTGCCTTTATCTATTAATACAAGTAAAAAAGATAGTAAATCCTCATCTATTTTACCTTTAAATATATCAGAAAATAGTTTCTTTTTGCTTGAAGTACTAACTTGAGGATGTCTGATGAGCTCCATAAAGTCTCCATCATTATTCATAAGGGCTACAATATTTTTTAAGTCTTCTAAATACTGTTCTACTTTTCCTTTTTCCTCTGCAACTTTATAAAGTGCAAGAGCGTATCTCCTATCTAAATATTCATGCATAGTTAGATACCTACCTTAGCTATAAAATCCTTTATAAGTCTCCTGTGTTGTTCTTCATCAATAGATTCTTCTAAAGCTTTTGAAGATATTAAAACAGCTAAGTCTACAACCTGACCCTTTATTTCGTCAGCAGCTTTGTCTTTTTCTCTACCTGCTTCCGTTCTTGCTCTCTCGATTATAGTTGCAGCTTCTTCACGAGCTTCATTTAGTAATTCTGAGGAAACTTTTTCGGCTTTTATTTTATATTCTTCTACTATAGTCTTACCCTGTTCTCTAGCTTGTTTTAAGTTAGTTTCATTTTCTATTCTTAGCTCTTCAGCTTTTTTCATATCTTCTTCAGTTTTATTGATTTTATTAATTATTTCATTTTGTCTGCCATTAATAGTGTCATTAACTCTATTGAATAGAAAATGCCTTAGGATAAGGAATAGTATTCCAAAGTTTATTATAGTAGCAATAAGTTGAGGAATATGTATCTCCATACTATTATAAAAGCCTCCCTTCAGGCATAGATTTAAATAGTGCCCTGAGCACTATTTATTATTATGATTTAAATATTAATAATAATGCAACTAGTAACGCATAGATAGATGTTGCTTCTGAGAATGCAGCACCTATAACCATTGTACTAATTATTTTACCACTTGCTTCTGGCTGTCTTGAAACACCTTCAACTGCTTTTCCTGCAGCATTACCTGTTCCAATTCCTCCACCTAAACAACCTATTGCAGCTAATCCTGCACCTATAGCTGCCATTCCTGATATAAATGCTTTTGGATCAATGTTACCCATTTTTCTTCCTCCTTAAAAATTGTTTAAATTATGTTATATTAAATTAAATTGATAACTATAAATTAGTGATCTGCTATAATCTTTATGTTAACCATTGTTAACATCATGAATATAACCATTTGAATTGTACCATCAAACACATCAAAATATGCATGAAGAGGTACTGGTATACCAAGTTGTGCTACCCATCCTAGGTGTCCTAATGCTCCATAAACCATTTCCATAACAACAAATGCTGCTGTCATGTTACCAAAAAGTCTCAGTGTAAGTGATATAGGAAGCATAAATCTTTCTACAAGGTTTAATGGAAGCAATGCTGCGAATGGTTTGAAATACCCTCCAAAGTAATGTCCCATACCTATTTTTTTAATAGCATTCACTTGTACAACCACAAATGATATTAGTGCGAGTCCTGCAACTACACTAAAATCTAGTGTAGGTGGTTTAAGACCGAATAAGCCTAATAAATTCATAGATAAAAGAAAAATTGCTAGGGTTCCTATATATGGAACAAAAGCTGAATAACCTTCACCCATGTTTTCCCTGACAAGTGAATTAAATGTTTCCACGACGATTTCTACAACACTTTGTTTTCTATTTGGAACTTTATTTAAGTTCCTAGTGGAAATTATAGCTATTATACTAATTATGACTATTAATATCCACTGAAATAATAAACTTTCAGTGACACCGAATTTATATCCTAATAAATTCAGATAAAACAAAGGTTCGAACTTTTCCAAATAATCACTCCCTTTCATAAAATTATTAATAAATTATTGATTTTTTAGGTTTATTCCATATAATGTTAGAGATATAAAATGAGAACTATATCCCAACATATAAGCAATCACATTAAGTTTATTTTGATTGAATAATATTACCGCTATACCAGAAATGGTTACTATTTTTATTATATAAGATATAAGCGCAACTGTTTTATACTTACCAGTCTTTTTTAAAAGTATGTACTCAGTTATTATTCCATTTAAAACAAAACTTATGACAGCTAAACTTAAACCAAAAAGAACTACAAACACATAATTCTTAAAAAAATAATAGGTTGTACCGCCCAAAATTAAGGCTAGTATTATGTCAAAAAGTATAACTTTTCTGAACATATATTGAAGGTCATTTTGCACTTTCAATTCCTCCAGAATATTTACATGATAATCTATTATATAATCTTAGGAAATATAAATAAAATCCTGCATTCTCTCTATAATCTTAATATTTGGCCTTAATAGTCGATTTTTTAACAATATAATTCCATTTTATCTTCATTACTTTAAATTTATTTAGTTTACTTCAATTAACAAATATCACTCATTATCGATTCATTTTTCTAAAAATATTGAAAATTTTTAATATTAAGCTCAAACACTTTAATTCCTTTACTTATTTAATATTGCAATTATCTAAATAATTTAACTTTTTTGACACATTATTTGTATATACATGCATTATAAATGATATTTTTTCATAAAATTTAATAAATAAAATTACTTTTTCTTTAATTAGACTACTCTTTTTACATTTTTTACGTTATTTATCATTTACACTGTAGATTTATAAGTCATTTAAAAGAAGAATTTATACTTATTTAATATAATAACTCCTTTTTCCATAGGTTTCAATTAGAATTTTTATACTTAATATATATTTTTTATTTATAATATATCATAAAATTACAACAATATACTGCAAAATTATAATAATATGTCATAAAATTAAAACAATTCATCATAATGTTAGAATTAACACATAATAAAATTGAAATAATATGTCACAAAATTGCAATAAAAAAAAGAATAGCTAGAAATTACTTTCTAGCTAAATTCCTCATATTTCATTTTTTGAATCCCAAAATAGTTTAGTATTGCATGCACAATTCTTTCTGAAGCTTTACCATCACCATAAGGATTTATAGCTCTACTCATTTTATCATATTCTGCTGAATTTCTTATTAATTCATTAGCTGTATTTAGTATAGTAGTTACATCTGTTCCAACAAGCTTAACAGTGCCTGCCTTTACAGCCTCTGGTCTTTCAGTAACATCTCTTAAAACCAACACTGGCTTTCCTAAGTGCGGCGCCTCCTCCTGAAGCCCACCAGAGTCTGTCATAACCATAAAACATTTATTCATTAGATTATGAGTTTCCTTTGTATCTAATGGTGGTAATAAGTGCACTCTTGGTACTCCACCTAGAATTCTATAAACAACATCTTTAACTACTGGATTTAGATGAACTAAATATACTATCTCTACATCATTGTTCTCTTCAACAATTCTTTTTAAAGCATTACATATGTTTTCGATTCCATCTCCCCAATTTTCTCTTCTGTGTGCTGTAACCATTATTACTTTCTTTTTATTATATTCTATACCATTAAGCTCCACATTGTTAAATACATAACTATTCTCTACTGTAAATTCCATAGCATCAATAACAGTATTTCCAGTAACAAATATATCTTTTTCATCAATTCCTTCTCTCAAAAGATTACTCTTTGAACCTGCTGTTGGTGCAAAATGCAAATCTGCCATTGAACCTGTAAGTTTTCTATTCATCTCCTCAGGAAATGGAAAATACTTATCAAAGGTTCTGAGCCCTGCTTCCACATGTCCAACTTTTATTTTTTGGTAGAATGCTGCTAAAGCGCCAGCAAAAGTTGTTGTGGTATCTCCATGCACAAGAACTAGATTAGGATTTTCTTTTTCAAATATATCTTCGAGTCCCTCTAGTACTCTTGTAGTTATACCTGTGAGGGTTTGCTTACTTTGCATAATGTTCAAGTCAAAATCAGGAGTAATATTAAATAAATCTAATACTTGATCCAGCATCTGCCTGTGTTGTGCTGTTACACAAACCTTATTTTCTATATTTGGGTTTTTCTCAAGCTCCTTGACCAAAGGCGCCATTTTTATTGCTTCAGGTCTTGTTCCAAATATCGTAATAACCTTAACTTTTTCCATAAATATACCTCCATTTTAGCTCCAAGGCAACTATTCTTTGTTACTGTTACCTAGATACCAATTATTCTCTATGTTCAAAAAAACCAAATTTCCAAGCTATTATTACTAGAACCACCATGACAACAGCAAGAAGGAAATAGGCTCTCTGAGTGCTTATCTGCATTGCTATTATTGCAAAACTACCTAGTACAGCACTTATTAGGTACATGATTATAACTGCCTGCCTTTGATTAAGTCCCATGTCTAATAATCTATGATGCAGATGTCCTTTATCTGCCTGCATTATAGGCTTCCCGTTTATCTTCCTCCTAATCATAGCAAAAAGCGTATCATATATCGGTATTCCAAGTGCAAGAAGAGGTACAGCAATTGCAAAAGCTGTTGCAGACTTTATAGCTCCTTTTATAGATATAGCTGCTAATAAAAACCCTAATAATTGCGCCCCCGTATCTCCCATAAATATAGAAGCTGGATTAAAATTATAAGGTAAGAAACCTAGTATAGCTCCAGCTAATATTACAGTTAGTACCGCCGCTTCACCTCTACCATTTAGAAAAGCTATGATAAAAATAGTGACTGCAGAAATAAAAGCAACTCCTGCTGCCAAACCATCTAGACCATCTATTAAATTTAGAGCATTAGTAATACCAACCACCCAAATTATAGTAAGCGGAATTGAAAATAATCCTATGCTCATAGAAAGTTCTGCACTGCTTATTGGATTTGTTATATAAACTATTTTAACTCCATATATGGTTAATACCAATGCAGCAGTTATCTGAAATAAAAGCTTTTGCCACGGCCTTATTTCGAATTTATCATCCAGGAAACCACCTAAGGCTATAATCGTAGCACCTATTAGTATTCCCATTTCTGATTCAGATAACTTTCCTGTTTTCAACACTAAAGTTAATACAAAAGAAAAGTATATTGCTAATCCACCTAGAAGTGGTATAGGTTTTTTATGTACTCTTCTGTTATCCTTTGGAATATCTATAACTTTTATCTTTACTGCAAATTTTTTAATAACTGGTGTAAGCATAGCAGAGATTATTATTGAAACCAATGCTAAAACATATAATTTATTCATAAGTTAACCTTCCTTAATTTATATTAAGCAATATTTAGCTAGATTGAATAGACACAGTATTGTTGCTGCCACTTAATAACATCCATCGCCTTCTAGAGAATCGTCATTTTCAATCCATTCATCTACAATTATTTCTCTATAAGCTGTCTTAGTATCACGTATTATAACTTTCTCAATTCCTGAATTAATTATAAACCTTTTACACAGTGAACAAGGAGAAGCATTATGTACATATTCTCCTGAACTACATTCCCTGCCAACTAAATACATAGTTGAGCCTATCATATCTTGTCTTCTAGCAGATATAATAGCATTTTGCTCTGCATGAACGGATCTACATAATTCATAGCGTGTACCTCTTGGTACATTTAATTGCTCTCTTTTACAGTAACCTAAATCACAGCAGTTTTTTCTTCCTCTAGGCGCTCCTGTATATCCTGTCGACATAATCTCATCATTTTTGACTATTATAGCCGCAAAGTTACGCCTTAAGCAAGTTCCTCTCTCTAATACAGTCTCACATATATCTAAATAATAGTTATTTTTATCAATTCTATTCATAACTTCCTCCAACAGTTGCTGTTATTAATCCTCATTTTATTCTATAATAAAAATGATGTAATTAAAAGTATTCATTAAGATTATATATGAAAATTTAATATTATCCAGTTAACTTTTCGACTTGGTAATCTATATAATAAAAAGCAGTGAATTATTTCACTGCTTTTTATTATATAGATTATTTAGTTCCGTATAATCTGTCTCCTGCATCTCCAAGACCAGGTACAATATATCCCTTTTCATTTAATTTTTCATCTATAGATGCAATATATATATCTATATCTGGGTGAGCATCCATAACAGCTTTTATTCCTTCTGGTGCAGCTATAAGACACATTAATCTTATATTTTTGGCACCTTTTTGTTTTAAAAGAGTAATAGCATCTACTGCTGAACCACCTGTTGCAAGCATAGGATCCGTAACGATTACATCTCTCTCTCCTATATCCTGTGGAAGCTTACAGAAATATTCTACTGGCTTTAATGTTTCTTCATCTCTATACAGTCCTATATGTCCAACTTTTGCTGCTGGTATAAGTTTTGTCATACCACCAACCATACCAAGACCTGCTCTAAGTATTGGAACTATAGCTACTTTCTTTCCTGCAAGCATTTTACATTTTGCCTTACATATTGGCGTTTCTATTTCTACTACTTCAAGCTGTAAATCACGAGTTACTTCATATGCCATAAGCATAGCTACTTCTTCAACAAGCTCTCTAAAATCCTTTGAACCTGTGTTCTTATCTCTTATTAGAGATAACTTATGTAATATTAATGGATGTGCTATTTGTGTTACTTTACTCATTTATTTTATTCCTCCTATATAACACACAGAAATTAAGAATAAATTTTACTCTAAATTTCTGCTTTATACTTAATTTAAAAAACTATTATATACTATTTGCTATACTTTTTTTCAATTTCAGAAATTCCATCTATTCTTCTTTGGTGTCTACCACCTTCAAATTCAGTTTTTATAAATGTATCTACTATGTCAAGAGCAAGTCCTGATCCAACAACTCTCTGACCTAATGCAAGTATATTAGCATCATTATGCTCCCTGCAAGCATGAGCGCTGAAAGTATCACCACATAATGCAGCTCTCACTCCCGGAACTTTATTAGCAGCTATACTTATTCCTATACCAGTACCACAAACTAATATTCCAAGTTCATATTTCTTCCCTGCTACTTCTTCAGCAACTTTTAATGCAAATTCAGGATAGTCACAGGACTCTTCAGTATATGCACCAAAATCCTTAATTTCTACTCCTTTTGCCTCTAAATGTTTTATTATTTCATTTTTTAGCGGTAATCCCGCATGATCGCTTCCTAACGCAATCTTCATGTTAAAACACCTCCAAGATATAGTGTTATTATAATTAAATAATTTATTTTAATAAATTATAAACTATCAGATTACAAAAAAAAGATAATAGCATTATACAATGCCTATATCTTCTTTTAATTTGTTTAATAGCAATACAATACTGCTTTCTAATTGTCTATATGTATGTCTATAAGTTTCTATGTCACCACCAAATGGGTCGACTATATCCTTCTCCATAGAAATATACTCGTTTAATGTATAGATTTTGTGATTAAATCCCGGAAACTTGCCCCTTAAAAGATCTCTTATATATGTTGTCATAGTTAAAACAAGTTCTGAATTTTCTAACATGTCCTCAGTAAGCTGGACTGCATTTCTATTACTTAAATCTATGTTAATACTTTCCTTTGTAACAATTGCAGAGTTTTTTGAGGTTTTACTATTGTTTAATACAGCTATGCCCGCAGAAATAGCTTTAATATTATCTATATCACACTTATTATTAAAAATAGCTTCTGCCATACAACTTCTACAAGTGTTTCCTGTACAAACAAATAGTATATTTTTCATAACTAACCTCCTAAAACATAGAATTACACTTTAATAATATCAAATCCAGCAGATTTTTTAAGTCTATTCATAACAGCTACACCTACACCCTTTTCTTCAAAGGCTTCAGCAATGATTATATCAACTTCTTTATCATCAAACATTCTAAGTGTTTCAAATAAACTCTGAGATACACTTATCATATTTTTTCTACTTCCTAAAGATATTACTATGCCATTCTTATAATAATTTGCTGTTTCGTCTGTAGCCATTATTCCAACAACTTTATTTTCATCTATATAATTTTGCACTATTTCGTTGATTTTTTCAATAGTTTTTTTCAAATCTCCTTGAACTATTTTTACAGGAGCCTTTGGAGCATAATGCCTATATTTCATTCCTGGCGCTTTAGGCTTAAAATCTTTTTCTGGTTTTTTCATTATTGCTGGATCTATATATGTATCTTCGTCTACTTCTCTTAACATCTCTAAAGTTATTCCTCCTGGTCTTAAAACACAGGTAGGTTCAGTAGTGCAATCAATAACCGTCGACTCAAGTCCAATATCACACATATTACCGCCAATGATATAATCTACCTTTCCGCTTAAGTCTTCTATGCACCTTTGTACATCTGTAGGGCTAGGTTTTCCTGAAATATTAGCAGAAGGCGCAGCAATTGGAACTCCCGCTGCTCTTATAATTTCTCTAGCAACATTATTAGAAGGCATTCTAATTCCTACGCATGGTAGTGCTGCACTTGTCTCATCTGGTATGATTGAAGATTTAGGTAATATTATTGTCATAGGACCTGGCCAAAATCTTTCCATAAATCTTTTAGCCATTTCTGGGATTTCCGAAACTAAAGGCTTTATCTCTTCAATATCCGCAATATGAACTATTAGAGGGTTGTCCTGCGGCCTTCCTTTAGCTTCAAATATTTTTTTCACCGCCTCTGGATCTAATGCATTAGCGCCAAGTCCATAGACAGTTTCTGTTGGAAAGACTACTAGTCCACCCTGTCTTAAGACCGCCCCAGCCTCCTGCATGATGTTTTTGTCAAAGTTATTCTCATCAAGCATAATTATTTTTGTATCCATTTTATTTTATACCACCTTTTTGTTTATTACTAAATTATATCAAGTAGTTTTTCATACCTTATTACTTACATTTTTCAGTAACATACTCATCAATTGCTTGTGCCACCATTTTTGATAGCTCTACAGCCTTAACTACTGTTTTAGCCCCTGTTACTACATCTCCGGATGCAAACACACCTTCTCTTGTGGTTCTTCCAAATTCATCAGTGGCAACTAAGCCTTTATCCTTTAGCTCTATTCCCTTTGTACTTGATACTATATTTGCTCTAGGTCCTTGACCCACAGCTATGATAACAGAATCAGCTTTGAATATCTCCTCCATCCCCTCTATTGGCACTACCTTTTCTTTACCTTCTTCATCTTCTACTACTTTATTATTCACATATTTAATGCCTTCATCAACTATCTCTACAGGGGATTTATAAAATTCAAATTTAACTCCATCAATTTTTGCATATTCAACTTCAGCTCTCTCAGCTTGAATATTTTCTGGCCCCCTTCTGCACATTACATAGACTTCTCTTGATCCGTTTCTTAATGCAGTTCTTGCAACGTCCATTGCAACATTGCCAGCTCCTATTATGCATACCTTCTTCCCTAAGTCATATACATTAGGATTTTTTAGGTAATCTATTGCATAATGAACATGCCCTAAGCTCTCGCCTTTTATTCCAAGGGCACCAGACTTCCACACTCCTGTACCTATAAATATAGCTTTGTAGCCATCTCTAAAGAGATCATCAATTGTTATAACTGACCCAATTAAAGTATTAGGTCTTATTTTTATTCCCATGCTTATTAATTTATCTTTTAACTTTTCCAAAATATCCTTAGGTAATCTAAACTCTGGAATACCATATCGTAAAACTCCACCTATTTTATCATGAGCTTCAAATATGGTTATATCATAGCCCTTAGAAGCTAGGATAATTGCTATAGTAATTCCAGCTGGTCCAGACCCTATTATAGCTACTTTTTTATTAGTGTCTTTTACTACCTCTGGAGTTATAGAATTCAAATAATAATCCGATATATAATTTTCTATCGAACTTATCTTAACAGGACTATTCTTCTTTCCCATTACACAATGGCCTTCGCATTGCTTCTCATGAGGACATACAAGCGAGCACACTACAGAAAGCGGATTATTGTTAAAAAGCTTTTCTCCCGCTTCATTAATATTTCCCTCTAAAAATAACTTTATAACTTCATTAACTGGACATCCTTCTTTGCACATAGGTTTCTTACATTGAAGGCATCTTTTAGCTTCTTCTATTACAAATTGTCCCATTGCATTATTCCTCCTATATCTTAATGTTACAATGCTTATAGCAACGTTTTATTCTAATAACTTATTTTAACCTATAGAACAAATTTTACTAGTACTTTAAAATTAATAAATTATTTTCTAATATACAATATAATAAACTAATCAAATATACAAAATGTTAACTATACAAGTGTTATATATAATATACTATATTTCTATAAGCGAATACTATATTTTAATTGTTAATTATAGTTTAATATAAACAATATTTCAAGTTTTCCTACTAAGGCTAAAAACATAAAAAGACTGTAGATCAAATTAAACTCTCTACAGTCTAAAATTAGCACTATAACATTCTTACCATAAAAAGTCCCATCATAATTCCGCCTAGAACCCCAATAGTACTTGTTATCCCATCCCAAAGTTTTGATGACTCAGGTATCATTTCCCCACAGACTACATATAACATTATTCCAGATGCAAAGGACAGACATGCACCAAGAACATTTACCGATATATTTGCTATGTAAGCTCCAATCCATGTGCCAATGGCAGTAGGAAAAGCTGTTATAAAAGTATAGAATAATATCTTAGATATTCTAACTCTAGAAGCTATGAGTGGCGCTGATACTGCTATCCCTTCAGGAATATCGTGAATTGCTATTATTATACTCATTTTTATTCCTAAAGTACCTCCAGCAGCAAAGCCACACCCCATTATTATTCCCTCTGGAAAATTATGAATCATAAGTCCTAGTGCTGCCATAAAAGCAACTTTTGCATGCTTGTCCATGCTATTTATATTTATTTTGTTATCTATTATGGCTATAATTATAATTCCTAAGATACAAAAAACTAGAGTACCAGCGAAATTCCATTTTGTAAGAGCCTCTGGAATCAAATCAAACACTACTACTGCTAGCATCAGTCCTCCTGCAAAACCAATTATTCCTCCCAGCAGCTTATTAGAAGGCCTTTTTACTATAACTCCTAGTAAGGCCCCGGTCATTGTACCTATTAAAGATACTACACTACCAATTAATACAATAAGAATCATATTTTTACTCAAAACATCACCTTTATTTTAAATTACTTCTATATCATATGTATTTATATTGTAATGCATATATTCCAAAACTTTAGGAATGGATTTTAAGAATTATTTATTCCTATAATATTGAGAATTTTGACGATAAAATTTTATTTTTTCAATACATTCTTCTGTAAAGTGCGAATAGACACAGTTTTTGTATATAACATCCAACAAAGGATACTTATTAAGCTTCCCCCTTTTTATTATAGTATAGTAATATTGTTCCTCTGGGTGTATAATTTTTAACCTATTATATTGGTGAGCTACATATGGATGATTTTTTAAGAAATTTAAGTTCACAGAAATCATTCTTTCACTTCTAAACTTTGATGTTGCTAGAATAATTATTTTAAATTCACTTATATCATCTTCATCAGATAGAATCTCTTCAACATGAACTAATGAAACTTTTTCACAATTTATATTTATAGTTTTCTTTCTTATTCCAAGTGATATTTTTAATTTACTTCCAATACAAGCAAATCTCAATGTCTCCTTATCAATTCTTATTATTACAGCTATAAATATAAGCACTTCTATAATTACTAAATATGATATGTAAAATAAACTTAGTTTTTTAGATAAAAACAAAGCGATAGGTAAAACAAAAAAAATAAAGCACATAGATAGCAGAAATCTTTTATAAGATTTTTTTTGCTTTCTAATGGCTTTATCTATATTCATTCCTTACCCTCTTTTCTTGAATTAAATAATTAGTCGTTACTTCCAATAGCTTTCATTTTTTCTGCCTGTTCAGCAGTTATTAAAGCATCTAGAACTTCGTCTATATCTCCATCAAGATATGAATCTAATTTGTATAGAGTTAATCCTATTCTATGATCTGTAACTCTTCCCTGAGGATAGTTATATGTCCTTATTCTTTCACTTCTGTCTCCTGTTCCTACCTGACTCTTTCTATCTTCAGCTATACTCGCCGATCTTTCTGCTTCCGCTTTTTCAAATAGTCTGGATTTAAGAACTTTCATAGCTTTTTCCTTGTTTTTAAGCTGTGATTTTTCATCTTGACAAGATACTACTATTCCACTTGGCAAGTGAGTTATTCTTACCGCAGAGTCTGTAGTGTTAACACACTGTCCTCCATGTCCTGATGCTCTAAACACGTCTATTCTTATATCATTTGCATTAATTTCAATTTCAACGTCGTCAACTTCTGGTAATACTGCAACAGTAGCAGTAGATGTGTGGATTCTTCCACTTGATTCAGTGTCTGGAACTCTTTGAACTCTATGCGCTCCACTTTCGTATTTTAATCTGCTATAGGCTCCAGCTCCCTTTAGCATGAATACAATTTCTTTAAATCCACCTATATCAGTTGCATTAATGCTTATCGTTTCAATCTTCCAGCCTTTACGTTCAGCATATCTTGTGTACATTCTTGTTAAGTTCGCTGCAAATAAAGCTGCTTCTTCTCCACCAGCACCTGCTCTTATTTCAACAAATACATCTTTGTCATCATTAGGATCTTTAGGTAGAAGTAGTATTTTTAACTCTTGATGTTTTTCTTCTATAACTCCTGTAAGTTCCCTTATTTCTTCCTGAGCCATCTCTCTTAGTTCTTTGTCTGATTCCTCTTGCAACATTTCCTTAGCAGACTCTAAATCCTCTTCAGCCTTTTTATATTCTCTATATTTCATTACAACTGTCTCTAAATCTGCATGCTCTTTACATAATTTTCGCCATTCTTTTTGATCCGCCATAACTGTCGGATCACTTATTTTTATAGATAGTTCTTCGTATTTATTTTCTATAAAGTTAAGTCTTTCTAACATACTTTTTCTCACTCCGTATAAATATTTTCACAATAAATAATTATATCACAATTCTTTTAACACTAGCAACAAATTTCGATTTTTCCTTTTATAACCCTGTCTTTTCCAGCTAAGTCCTTTAAACACTCTACTTCAACAAATCCGTTTTCCTTTAATAGATTACTTACAGAGTCCTTTTGATCATATCCTATTTCAAATAATAACATTCCTCCATTGTTTAACAATTTCAAACTTTGAGAGGTTATTTCTCGGTAAAAATCCAGTCCATCTTCACCTCCGCATAACGCTTCATAAGGCTCAAAGTTTTTAACATCTTCCATTAATGTTCCTATAACATTCTTTTTAATGTATGGAGGATTTGACACTATCACATCAAATCTGTCCTTATTTTCTATAAACTTGCTTAGTAAATCACTTTCTACAACTTGAACTCTTTCACCTACATCCAGTCTTTTAATATTTTCCCCAGTCACCTCATAGGCAGTATGTGAAATATCAGAAGATTTAACATTTACGTCCTTTAATAGTTTTGCAATTGTAATACCTATTATTCCACTTCCACAACACACATCACAAATATCCTTAAACTTATTTTTTTTAATTTCCTCCATTGCACACTCTACTAAAATCTCTGTATCTGGTCTCGGAATCAATACGCCTTCTCTTATATAAAAAGATAGTCCCATGAATTCGCATTCACCAAGCATATACTTTATAGGCATTTTATTTTTTCTAAGCGTCAATAATCTATAAAACTCTTCTATTTCTTTATCATTTAATTCGTAATCTCTGTTGAGTAGTAAAAAAAGTCTGTCTTTTTTCACTACCTTGCCCAATAAAAGATCACAATCTAAAGCGTAACTCTCAATTCCTTCTTCTTTTAAAATTTGATAGCCTTCTTTTAAAAGCTCTCCAATTTTTGATTTATAATTTTTCATTAAAACTGCTCCATTCTAATATAAGGTATTACTAGTATCCTGTGATTCCTTTTCTTCAATACCTTCCGCATATTTAAGCGCTGTTATTGCAACTTGAATTTGATCATAATCCGGCTCTCTTGTGGTAAGCTTTTGAAGCATTAAGCCAGGATAAGCAGTAATTTTCGATACAGCACTATTACTTTTTCCCATCCATTTTATAAGTTCATAAGTCAATCCAGATACTATAGGTAAAAGTAATATTCTATATAATATTCTCTGCCATAAAGAACTCCAACCAGTTAAAGAAAATAATATTATACTTACTATCATAACCAAAAATAAAAAATTTGTACCACATCGAGGATGAAACCTCTCAAACTTCTGTGCATTTTCTGCAGTAAGTTCTACTTCATTTTCATAACAGAATATAGTTTTATGCTCTGCTCCATGATACTGGAAAACTCTATTTATATCCTCCATCTTTCCTATAAGTAAAACATATAGCAAAAATATCCCTACTCTAATGATTCCCTCTACTATATTTAACCCTATAGTATTATGAATTCCTATTCTCTTGAATACATTTGCAGCAAATGTAGGAAATATAAAAAATAACATTGTTGCTATTCCTAAAGATATGATAATGGCAATGGCCATTAATACATCCTCACTTTTATCTTTAAATACCTTTTCAAACCATTTATCAAATTTTGAAGGCTCACCATCCTCATCTTCAAAAAATGATGCGGAATAATTTAACGTTTTTATTCCAATAACTAATGATTCTATTAAAGAGACAAAGCCTCTAATAACAGGAAGCCCCAAAAGTTTGTTTCTTTTAGAATAAGGTATACTTTCTTTTCTATCTACAACAATTTCACCATCAGCCTTTCTAACAGCAGTAGCAACTCCGCTGGACCCTCTCATCATTACACCTTCAATTACAGCTTGACCTCCAACTGAAGTATTTCTTCCCATTACTCCACCTCATCTTTTTCCCTATTTTTTCTTACTTTATATGTTTCCCTAAACTCAAAGTAACACTTTGGACATAGTGATTCATATTCAATATCATCTTCTTTATCTATAGCAATCTGCTTTCCTTCAAAGATAAAATCTCCATTTACTTTTCTTCCATTTAACAATGCCTTTTTGCCACACTTACAAATAGTCTTCAATTCTTCTAAACTATGCGCCAACAATAGTAGTCTTTGACTGCCCTCAAATCCATTCATTTGAAAATCAGTTCGAAGCCCATAGCAAATTGTCGGTATGTCCATTATTACAGCTATTTTAAATAGTTGATCTATTTGTTCCTCTTTAAAAAATTGAGATTCATCTGCTAGTATGCAATCTATTTGTCCATTTTTCTCTATCCAACTCTTTGTTTCCTCATAAATATTCTGACTTTGATCTATAAGAATGTCAACTTCCCTTGTTACCCCTAATCTTGAAAGCACTTTATTTCCACCTTTTGTATCTGTTTTAGGTTTTATAATAATAACTTTCATCCCTCTTTCTTCATAGTTGTATGCAACCTGCAATAGGTTTGTTGACTTCCCACAGTTCATAGCTCCATATCTGAAATATAACTTACTCATCTTTCCTACCTCACCATTTGAATTATAAATCAATTAAACAAATACATTTTATCAAACCTTATGCATATATTAAAGACCTGTTTTTATTTACCTTATTTATTGACTTTAACTTGCCTGCTATGTTATAATACAGTAGTTAAAATCGAGGTATATCCTTAAATTCGAAAGAGGTGAAAAACATGAAACAAGGCATACATCCAGAATACCATCATGATGCGGTAGTTAAGTGTGCATGTGGAAACACTTTTACAACAGGTTCTACAGAAAAAGAACTTAAAGTGGAAATATGCTCTAAGTGCCATCCATTCTACACAGGAAAACAGAAGATAATTGACGTTGGCGGTAGAGTAGATAAGTTCATGAAGAAGTTCAACTTAAAATCAGAATAATAAATAAGTTTAAATATTTTTTTATTTGTTCTAAAACTTATTATAAAACCTGTCCTTTGATATCAAAGGACAGGTTTTATTATTTTTCTCCATTTTTACTAATGTCTTTTTTAATAACAAAATTAACAAACTCATCGTTATTTCTAGTTTTCGATAGCATGCTTATTAGCTGTTCAGTAATATTCTGAGTATTATTTTCATCATACAATACTCTTCTTATATTAAAGGCCGCTTCTTTTTCTACTTGGTTCTTAAATAACAAGTCATCTCTTCTAGTACCTGACTTATAAACGTCTATAGCAGGGAATATTCTTCTTTCTTGAAGTCTTCTATCTAAGTGTACTTCCATGTTTCCAGTACCCTTAAACTCCTCAAATATCATATCATCCATTCTACTTCCAGTTTCCACAAGAGCTGTAGCAAGTATAGTAAGACTTCCTCCTTCTTCTATATTTCTCGCAGCTCCAAAAAATTTCTTTGGCATTATTAGTGCTCCTGGATCAAGTCCTCCTGAAAGAGTTCTTCCTGTCGGGGTAATAGTTAGATTATACGCTCTAGAAAGTCTAGTAATACTATCTAAAAGTATAACTACATCCTGTCCCTGCTCTACCATTCTTTTTGCTCTTTCAAGCACCATGTAAGCAACCTTAGTGTGATGTTCAGGTTCTTCATCAAAAGTTGAGTATATTACTTCACCTTTGATTGATCTTTGCATATCTGTAACTTCTTCTGGTCTTTCATCTATTAAAACAACTATAAGTTTTGTTTCTGGGTGATTTTGAGATATACTTTGAGCTATTTTTTTTAGAAGAGTAGTTTTACCTGCTTTAGGAGGTGCGACTATAATCCCTCTTTGACCTTTACCTATAGGTGATATTATATCCATAAGTCTGGTAGATAAATCTGACTGTGTAGTTTCGAGTCTTAATCTTTGCTCTGGATATATAGGAGTAAGCTTCTCAAATGGTTTTCTACCTACTGCTCTTTCTGGATTTTCTCCATTTACTCTTTCTACATAGAGAAGTGCTTTAAATTTTTCACCTTCTTTTGGTGTTCTTACTTTACCTCGTACTTCATCCCCTGTTTTTAAATTAAATCTTCTTATTTGAGATGGAGATACATATATATCTTCTGGTCCTGTTAAATAATTTTTTCCTCTTAAGAATCCATAATTATTACTCTCTATTATTTCAAGTACTCCTATAGCTGTACCTGATTCATTTATCATCTCTTTAAGCTTTTCTCTTTTTTCCTCTTCAGATACCTTTTCATCCTCATTTTTTTCATTTTGAGTTTTTTCTTCTACAGATTTCTTTTCTTCAACTCTTACATTTTCAGTAGTTTCTTCTTTTTCACTATGTATAGCTTCACTCTTAGGACTTATTTTTTCTCTAAGTATGACTCCGTCTTTTTCGATTGAAACTGGAGAAACTTTTTTTATCTCTTCAATTAGCTGAGTTTTTTTATATTTAGATATATTTTTTAAGCCTAAGTTCTTGGCTATTTCTTTTAACTCAGCAACGGTCAAGTTATCCATATCTTTGTTTATCAAAAAATAACACCTCGCATTATTTAATTTTCATAATTATATTTAACCTCTTGGGAATAATCAAAAGATTTTTTCCATTTATTATCCGTAATGATACCAAACATTTAGGTATGCTTAACAGATTTCTGCGCTTTAAAATGAAATTATTAGGCTACTGCTGAAAAACTTCACCCTAAGCAAAGAAATTTTTATTTGAAAGGCTACACTGTAAAATAAATTATAACCCTTTTTCATATTTTAATCCACATTTTTATAATATTTTTTTCTTTAATGTAAGTTTGAATAAAATAACAAACCAAATGTGCTTAAGTTATTTAAAATTATATCTATATATTTTTATTTTATCAAATAACATTATTTTTATTAATCAATTGCAAAATAAAAGGATAAAAGCATTCTTTTATCCTTAAAAGTTATATCATAGCGTACAATTGCTTATTTATATTATTATATCTACTGACTCTTTTATTCACCTTATTATAATCTCCCATATAAAATAAAGGAAATCCTAGAATTTCACATCCTCCAACTATTAGATCCTTTTTTATAAATTCATTTATACTGTATTTGTAACTATGATACTTTCCGCAATGAGGACATCTAACTTTAAATGAAATCATCTTATTACAGTTTTTTATTTCTAAAGAGGTGAAACTTTCACTAATCTTATTTGTTTCAAAAATAGAAAATGTCTCTAAGTCGTAGAATCCTTGAAAATTTTTAAGAGCAATACTTATATCAGTATTAAACAACATATTATTCACCCCTCCTATAGAATTAAATCTGGTATATTTATAATTCTATAAATATTATTAAAATCCTTCATAAATCTCTTCATTTAATACATTATAAATTTATTTTTTTCGACAAAACAAATTCTGGTATACATGAATTATAATAATAATTCATGTATACCAGAATAATTACAATCCTAATACTCCTTATCTAAAGACGCTTTTATAAAATCTCTAAATAACGGATGTGGTCTGTTTGGTCTTGATTTTAGTTCAGGGTGAAATTGAACTGCCACAAACCATGGATGATCTTTTAACTCAACTATTTCTACTAACCTAGAATCTGGGCTAGTTCCTGATAAAATAAGTCCAGCTTCAGTTAATGCTTTTCTATATTCATTATTGAACTCATATCTATGTCTATGTCTTTCATATATAATTTCTTCACCATAAGCTGCAAAGGCATTTGTATCCTTTTCCAACTTACATGGATATAAACCTAATCTCATAGTACCGCCTTTTTCATCTACATCTTTTTGATCAGGCATTAAATCAATTACTGGGTGTTCTGTATCTGGTAATATTTCTGAGCTATGAGCATCGTAATATCCTAATACATTTCTTGCAAATTCTATTACTACACATTGCATTCCTAAACATATTCCAAGGAAAGGAACCTTATTTTGTCTTGCCCACTTTATAGCTTCAATTTTTCCTTCTACCCCTCTATCGCCAAATCCACCTGGAACTAAAATTCCATCTACATCCTTCAGATATTCAGACGCGTTTTCTTTAGTAATATCCATAGCATTTATCCATTTTATATTTATCTTGGCATCATTTGCATAACCACCATGATTTAAAGATTCTACTACTGATATATACGCATCATGCAATTCAACATATTTCCCTACAAGTGCAATAGTAACGCTTCTTGATAGGTTTTTTATGTTATTTACCATGTTAGACCATTCAGCATTATCTATTTCTTTGCATGGTAAACTTAACTTTTCGCAAACTAAAGTGTCCAATCCTTCTTTGTGAAGCATCAATGGAACTTCATATAGATTTTCTGCATCCAAGTTTTGAATTACAGAATTTCCATCTACATTACAAAATAATCCTATTTTTTCTTTTAAATCATCTGGAATAGATTTCTCAGAACGGCATACTATTATATCTGGTTGAATTCCTATACCTCTTAGCTCTTTTACTGAGTGTTGTGTAGGCTTTGTTTTAAGCTCTCCTGACTTTCCTAGATAAGGCACAAGAGTTACATGTATAAAGCATACATTCTCTCTACCAACTTCATACTTTATCTGTCTTATGGATTCCAAAAATGGTAAAGATTCTATATCACCAATTGTTCCGCCTATTTCAGTTATAACTACATCAACATCTCTTTCTTTAGCTACTCTGTAAACTCTTGATTTGATTTCATTAGTGATGTGAGGAATTACTTGAACAGTTCCACCTAAGTAATCTCCTTTTCTTTCTTTTGTTATTACAGACCAATATACCTTTCCTGTAGTAACATTACTGTTTTTACTCAAATTTTCATCTATAAATCTTTCATAGTGACCTAAATCTAAGTCAGTTTCTGCTCCATCATCTGTTACAAAAACTTCACCATGTTGATATGGACTCATAGTTCCTGGATCTATGTTTATATATGGATCAAATTTTTGAATTGATACCTTCAGTCCTCTATTTTTTAAAAGCCTTCCTAGTGAAGCCGCTGTTATTCCTTTTCCTAATGAGGATACTACTCCTCCAGTAACAAATATATATTTTGTACTCATAAGTTTCCTGCTATATTAAGCAGAGTTCACCCCCGTTTTCTATAATAGTATAAAATTTATATTGAAAATATAACAATTGCATATTGACAAAGTATCACTTGGGTTGTATAATAAAAATTATCCTATAAGTTAAAGTGGGATATTATGTTCTAAAACATATCTAATATATTAGCATATATTTTTTTAATATGCTACTGTTTTTTGTTTTTTGTCGAAAAAATATTATTTTGCTTTTTCGATAATGTCTTCTGCTTCAAAATACATATCTCTTATTTTTCTATTAAGTAAAAGTTTCTCTTCTGCTTTTCTAAAATTTAATCCTATATTATTTTTATTTACTGATGGAAAGTCTTTTTGAAGCATTCCTATATCATCACAACCATATTTTCTAATAAGCAAAAAAAATAGATATCTGCATTCCCTATCCTTTAAAATTTTAAATAATTCTTCTCTACTTAGACCTTTATATTTACATAGAAGTTCTAGTATTCTTTCATATTTTTCTTCTTTATCAATAAAATATTTATTCACAACATTCACTTCCTTTTATCCACAATGTTGGTAACTTAATGAGTATATCTCTTTTTAAATTTTAAACAATAACTGAATAAAATATACACATAAATAAAGACACAGGCAATATATTTATCACTTAATATCTGTTTTCCCACCTTTAAATTAGGGAAAACAGATATTAAGTACTTTCTTTATTCCTGTGCCTTTATATTTATTTTTAGTTGTGTATTGTGAGGTGTCTGACCACTTACGGTTAAGTTATAATTTACTTGTATGTCTCCACCTTTTTCACCAACATTCACACTCAAGGTCTTAGTCTCTATTTTTAATTCTAATGTTCCATAAGGGGTATTATACATTGATACACTTTTAGCTTTCTTATCAAATTCCATTTTAGCGCTTGTACTTCCCATTCTTATAATAGAAAATTTATCGTCAGATATTTTTAATGTAGTTGTGGTTCCTTCCATACCTGATATCTCGGTTTCCTTATATACGGCATAATATGATCCATCTTTTTCATAGAAATCACCAGGAGTAACAACTTCTATAAGATCATTTTCATCACTTTTTTGTTTACTTGATACAGAAATAATAGCTCTTTTTTTCATAGACTTTGCTCCTTTTCATTTAATTCACTATTAATTAACCCTTAGGCATCTTCAAAAAAATAACTAGTCAGTATGTTAGTCTATTTTTCGTCATACTGCGTCGGCAGAACCCTTAGATAGTGCTGACTATCTGCGGAACCCACCTCCTTGTCTGACACAAAATATCCGTCGCATCTTTGACCTGTTATTTTCTTTCAGATGCCTTAGATAAGAAATTTTTCTATTTCATCATCCGTAGCTGCTTTAACCTCTATAAACTTATCCATAGGGTTTTTAAAATATCCATATTTAATTTTTATTTTATCCTCATCTTTTCCCTTACAGTATCTAGCTGTTACTTTAGCTGCAAATTCTACATCTTCTTCTGTAGGTTTTCCAGTTATTATTATCATAGAACCTTTAAATGTATCTGCCAAAAATATTACATCCTTTGTACTTAGATAATTTTTTATTTCCTTCGCTTCCTCACCAGTTCTTGTTGATATAATTTTAGCATCCTGTGAAACTCTAAAATGTCTTCCAAATTTTAGCATTTCCAGATCATTTTCATCTGGCCTATCCTTATATTCTAATAGCTCCTTTAATCTTTTAGCATAATTAGGTTCTGTAAGCTTACATCCCCCTGCTGGAGAAGGATAGTCTTTAATATTCCACTTCTCGGCTAATTCCATTTGAACTTTTCTGCTTCTTCCTAATATATCCATAAGCTTTTCTCTATCTACTAATCCCTCTAACTCCATCTTAGTAGGATTAAGATTTTTGGCACATAGGGGCCTTAAAATCTTATCACTGAATCCTGATTCCTTTTTTACTATATCCAATGAAATTCTGTTTTGAGACATAGGTCTCTGATTCAATACTTCTCCAGTAATTATAAAATCTGCATTATACTTTTCTAATAGTTTTCCTGTATAATTTAACATCATGGCATGGCAATCAATACAGGGATTTATATTCTTTCCATAACCATGCTTAGGATTTTTAACTAAATCAAAATGCTCTTCGGAAAAATCAACTACTTCTAGCGGAATGCCTACTTGTTTTGTCATTTTAATAGCATTACCTGGTCCAAAAAAGTAAGATTTAAAACATATACCTATAACCTCTATACCTTGATCTTTAATAAGTTTTGCTGCTAATATACTATCCAATCCACCGGAAACCATTGCGAGTGCTCTTGTCATTATTATCACCTTTCTCAAATCAAAATTAACTTTTTTTGCCTATGAACTATAATAAATATATTAAAGGTTCACTACAAAAACTTCTAAATAATAGTTTAGTTAATTTTCATTAGTTTATCAACAGGTATTCTTATAATAAAAATAATACGACGTATTATTTTTTAGAGGACAGAGGACAATTGACAGAGGACAGTGATTGTTGCTTTTCCTCCGTTACACTATGGAAAAGCTTTAATTATTTTTCAGCAATAGGCGACTTTGTCGCAAGCCGTTAGGCTGTATCAATTTATCAATACTCTGTTTCAGATGCTTATTTAATAGCTATATTCAAAGGTTAAAAATTACAGGCTGCGCCAAACTAATATCAGAAAAGCTATAAAGGCTTTTTTAAGAAAGAAATTTTAGTGAACTTATTTATAAAATTCTACGTAAAAAGTTAATGGCACAAGTGCGCCCTTTCGGGCTGCGGGCGAAGCCATTTGGGAATAAAAATTTAAACTGAATTATAATGAAAAATTTCAAAAAACAAATTGCCAACTAGAACTTAACACAAGCTATTTTTGAGACTAGTTTCACTAATCTCAAAAATAGTCTCATAATATAATTAAAGATTTTTCGTAACATAGTGGAGAAAAATCCTCCTTCACTGTCCTCTGTCCTCTGTCAATTGTCCTCTAAAAATTGCGTCGCAAAATTTTTATACTACGTATTAAAGTGCATACATATTTACTAGTAATTTCTTTAAAGCTGCTTTAAACCCAAAATAAAAACTTTCACCAAAACCGTGAAAGTTTTTATTTTAACTACATTGTAAGCTGCCCGTTAGGGGTATTTATAATTTGCAGTATTCTTTGTTCATATCCAGTTTGAGCATCTATATATACTTTATAATTATCTCCCTTATAGTCTCCTGAAAATTCATAGCATAAGATTTCTTTATTAGTTTCTGTAGGAATTAATGCAAGTCTTACATTTGTAATATTGAGCTTTTTCCCTACCCTTTGCTTTGCTTGCTCAGCAGTTACTTTTGGAGACGGTATACTCCTATTTTCTTGATGTGCTACAAGATATTTTTCGGATTCAATACCTACTATACTTCCGTCATCTAGTGCAATTTTTAGTTTTAACTGATCAGGATAAACTATAACATTTTGCTGCATATACACATAATTTATTACTGCAACATTTCCATAGTTTAAAGTATATGTAGGTACCATATTGCTATAACCTATATTTTTTAGATAATTTGACCCAATAACAGTAGCCTTAGCGGCATCAATGCTTGCTTTTCCAACCGCCCTATCATTTAGCAAATATAATATTTTTCCACCCTTTTTAGTTACTTCACATACTACTCTTTCATTTTTATTTTTTCTCCCTTTCATCGCCGCAGAAAACCTATATACATCTACTCTTCTTCCTGTACCTTCAACAGGTAAGGTCTCCAGCGTTTCAATTTTATCCTTTCCAATTATACTTCTAGCAACATCTTCTGCTTGACTCTTAGTTACCTCCTTCTGGGAGTTAATTCTAGGATTAATTTGAAGTGAATTGTCAGAAAAAGGTCCATCATAAATTAGTGCTGGATATTGAGCTACCTGCTTTTGTATAGATCCAAATTTATCAGCTAACATTTCGCCCTTGTTTCCACTAGCGAATACACCAGTAATCTTCTTTCTTATTTCTCCCCATTTCACTTTTCCTTCATTAACATCAGATGAAACTTTTTTCAGCTGTTGTTCTAGTGTAAATGATTGATTCTTCAACTTATCTATAGTAGCATAATCTGCATCACTTAATTGTTTTCCTTCCGATGAAGATCTTTCAAGAGTATAACAAAAATCTCCTACTTGGGATAAAAATTTACTAGTATCACCTATAACTTCTTGTGCTACGGGAAGAGAATGTATTTTATCATTTGCCATAGATGCATATCTGAATATCTCAGAAAATACAGCCATTTCTTGTTCTCTGGATCCTACTATAGCGGATTTACCCAAATTTACTCTTATGTTTTGCACAGAATCTATTAAGTCATACATACTTTTACTATAGTCTCCTTGCAAATAGTTTCTATAGTCATTTCTTTCAAGGGTCATAAGAATTGCAAATGTACTTGAAAAAACTACTATTAAAGTCACTATAGCAGTATATATCATTCTTTTCTTAGCTATTTTCATAATAACTCCTCCTAGCTTTTATGTATAATGTAACTACGTTATATTTGAATTTGTGCTATTATATTAAGAAATTTATATTTCATATTATCTGTATTTAGCTAATTGTTATTCGTCTTATACAAATTTCTTTAAAAAATTAATAATGATTTGCAAATTTTGCTGGTATATGAGTATACTATTAAGGGAAACTTAATAAATATAAATTTTTTCTTAATTGTTTTTTAAATTAGTTTATTATTACTCATACATCCTTTATAATGTTATTACATACTTAACCAGAAGGTGATTAGATGAAAGTATTAATTCTTTCGGTTTCTGCTGGCGGTGGTCATGGCCATGCAGCAGGTGCTATAAGAGATTACATAAAATTAAATGATTCATCATCAGACGTAAAAATTGTTGATACATTAAAATATATAAACCCAATAATAGATAAGGTAGTAATAGGGAGTTATTTAAAAACCATAAAAATAACTCCTTCACTTTATGGCAAACTTTATTCTCATTCTGAAGAAGATTATGGGTTAGCTACTACCATAAGTTCAAAGTTTATTGAAATTATGGCATATAAATTGCTACCTTTATTAGATGAGTATAATCCTGATGTTTTAATATGTACTCATCCATTTTCAACAGAAATGATATCTGTAATGAGAAGTAAATATAAAGTAGTTATTCCAGCTATTTCAGTAATTACAGATTACTATTCCCATAGTTCTTGGCTTCATCCTCATATAGATGCATATGTTGTTTCTAATTGCGATATGGTTGAGGATATAGTTAATAAAGGCATTTCAAGAAATGCTATACATGACTTGGGTATACCTGTTAAACCTTGTTTTATTGAAAAATATGATAAGAGTGATACATTAAAAGAGCTAGGTCTTGCTGAAGATAAAACCACCATTCTTGTTATGGGTGGAAGTTTAGGAATGGGAAAAATTACAGATCTATATGAAAAATTGGTTACCGTTAAAAAAGATATCCAAATAATCGTGGTAACAGGTAATAATAAAAAATTATATCAAGACCTTACAAAATTAAAAGAATTTTCACCAAAAGAAACACGAATTATAGGTTTTACTAACAAGGTTAACAAGTATATGCAAGCTTGTGATCTACTTTTAACTAAACCTGGTGGACTTACCATAACAGAAGCCTTGATATGTGAAATTCCTTTGGGACTCTTCTCCCCTATTCCAGGTCAGGAGGAAAAAAACGCACAATTTCTTCTAAAACACGATTTAGCAGTTAACCTTACAGATATAAACAACTGTAATGAGATAATTGAAGATTTATTATGTTCTCATGAAAAGTTAGAATTAATGAAGAAAAATTGCAGAAAATTTTCTAAGCCTCACTCTGGAAATGATATTTATAAACTAATAAAACTACTTATAGAAAATAACAATATAAATAACAATGTAAAGATTCCTGAAAAAATTTTCGAAAAAGATAGCCCTAGTAAAACATTTCTTAAATCTGTAGAGAAATATTTCATGAAAACAGCCAGCAAATTATTTTGTTGGTAATTTAAAAATCCAGCTTTTATCGAGCTGGATTTTTCTTATCTTTTAGTGCTTCTAATATTTTAAATTTTATCTTTATATCATTCTCTTTTGTTTTATCTGTTTCGTTATTTACTATTTTATACTCTTCTGGAGTCAGTACCATTTTCATCTCAGCTTCTGTTTCTTTATAGGAAACCTCACCTTTTGTGATATCAACAAAGCATAGAGGCGGAAACATTACACACCACCAATTTTGACCTCTACCCTCACCTATAATTATCCTATAAGCCTCATATTTACCTTGTGGCAATGTAATATTACCGTATGTTTTTATAGGAAAATTTTCATTAGATAAAGTAGTTTTTACAGAGTAACTATATCCATTATCCTTTATGGTCTTATTTGCTATATCTATTATTTGTTTATCATTTTCTTTAATAATTCTTCTTGATTCTTCTATACTTTTTGATTTTTTAAGCTTAGGTTGAATATATTCTAAAACTTTGTCTCTTACTTTTAATTTTAAAGCTTGGTCACTTTTTGAATCACTATTAGCAATTACATGAAATCTTATAATCTTAGATGCTATATCCTGCTGTACCGACTCACTCTTAACTTGTATTTTATTTGAATTTAAAGTGAATATAGCTAAAATACAAACAATAATTACTAAAATCTTTTTCATTATTAACATCCCCCATTATCTTCTTAATTACTATTCATATTATAGACAAGTATTATAGTTATATTCACTTTAAAAAAATAATTATTTAACTACACCTATTCTTCTTATATTACTATTAACAATTACATTGATAGTTGCACTGCTATATACCTCGGACCAATTATTTTTAATTTGTTTCCATAGTGATGGATGATACTTCTCAATGTATTCCCTTATTCCTATAGGATCAACTCCAAGTTCTCTTTGAGTAATTTGAACTACCTGCGCACATTCCTGCTTTACAGAATTATTTAGATTTTGTTGTAATGATTGAAGCATATCCTTAGAAAATACTTCACCACCAACATAATAATCTTTTAATTCACCTTCAATGTCTAAATAAATATTAAATGTAAGCTTTCCTTGTTGGTTATCCATTGATATCTTTCTTCCTGCACTATCAATTACAACATCTATAGGGTGGCCGTTCTTATATATTGTTTTTCTTCCACCTTTTAACTTTCCTCTTAGCATCTCTAAATTTGCTGTTTCTATAGCGGATAAATCTCCCTTGTATTTATAGTCTTTAATTATCCCTACACCTGATATTCCTAACTCATTTTTATCCTTTTCTATAGTCATACGAGGAAGCATTGCATTTCCATTTTCACTTAATAAAATTAAAAATTCATTTAGAGTTACTGGTAATATAGAAGTACTCCTAGTAGTATTTTCTATAAGCCCACTTATATAATTTTCAATATTCTTTTCCATTCTAGGTTTATGTTTTATATATTCTTCCGCTTTTCCATCAGATATTACAACATACATATTTCTATTTAAAGAAGGCTCTCTTTGAAGATAATCTACAATTTCTTTTAGAATTTCAGGATATGTTGTTAAATCTTTACTCAACACTAAAAGTTTTATATGACTAAAGCTTATATCTCTACTGCTTTTTAGTGCTGCTTTATTCACTGCATCCTGCATTGAATAGGCATCGGTTGTTATATACATATCCTTTGCTGTTCCACCTTTATCAGGCCCTAACTGGCTTATATCTGGAGCACCAAAAGTTACCTTTAGCTTTTTTAGGTCCATACCCGTGAATGGTTCGTCAGGGCTTAAGTTTTTTAATTCTTTTTCCTTACCAGCCTGCTCACCTATATCAACGCTTATAATTGATATAAGGCTCCTTCTGTCTATTTCAACTTTGTCCCAGCACCCACTTAACAAAATACATGATAATATAATAATTATAACTTTTTTATATTTCATACTCTAATATCCACCCTCCTTTAAGTCTTTTTTCGAGGGTTTTTTAATAAAAAGTAGCAAAGGAAGTATGACCAAGCTAAAGATTGATAAATAAGGTAATACACTATTGCTAACATCATAAACTTCAGCTATGTTCTCAGGGTATAAAGCTATTGCATATATAAAAGGCATTATTAAAGCTGATGAAAGCTTTATGTCATGTAACTTAAACATATCTTTAAGTACATCTGCAGACAAATAATATGAGTTTATGAAAGTAGTAAAATAAAATATTGCCCACAATGCCATTACTACTCCTTCCCATCTTTCTATAAAGGTTCCAGGTATATCTATAGACTTTATAAGAGTAATAGTAGGCCACAGTAGAGTTTTTGTTTGCTCCTTAGCAAAGACAGCCAAACAAAATACCACTATAACTGCATAAAATATTGTTATAAAGACAATACTTTTCACAGCAATTTTAGGTATAGACTTTTTATTCTTCATAAATGGGAGGATCAAATAAACTATTCCAATTCCTCCAAAGCTATAGACAGTTGTACTTAACGCTTTTACATATTCATTTGGAGTGCTATTAAGTATTGGAAAAATATTAGTAAAGTCTGCTTTGTTTAAAGTAAGCAAAAGTACAAGAATAATAGGAATAAACATTATCCAAAAAGCAAGTTCATTAAATTTCACTAAGTTTCCTACTTCTCCCCTTATTATGTATATGCCAGTAAGTATTGTAACTAAAGTCAAAAATTCTGTAGGAGTCCTTTGAAGTAAATACATCTTTATTACTTCTATAAAAACTCTCATACCTATAGATACAGCAAAAATATTATATGCAATAAAAATTAGTGCTAATATAGAACCTATTAGCCCGCCAAAGTTAAATCTTAGAATATAATATAACTTACCATAATTATTGTTTTTTATTGCCTTTATGGCAATAAAAATTAGTAAATAGCTTATGGCTCCACTAACTAATGTTATAATCCAGCCATCAGTACCAGCATTTGCTGTCACATCTCTAGGGAAGGAAAAAACGCCCACCCCTATAACAGTTACTACAATAGTTGCAAACAAGCCATAAGGTGTAATAAATTCTTTATCATTCATAAAAGATATACCACCTCTACTTCTGTCTTACTTTATCTCCTGTATTCATAAATCCAGGTCTCTTTTTATAAAATCTAATAGGGAATCTCATAAATGAGTCTTTAAAGTCATCAATATCTGGATTGACTACCGGAGCTAAATAAGGTATATTAAAGCTCTTTAATCTTACTAAGTGTATTAATATCAGAATTATTCCAATCATAATTCCATAAAGCCCTATAACTGCAGCAAATATTATTAATATAAACCTTAGTATTCTAAAAGCAGATGCCATTTCGTAATTTGGGGTTGTAAAACTTGTAATAGCTGTTACAGAAACTATAATTATCATTATAGGACTTACAATTCCGGCTGTTACTGCAGCCTGACCTATGATAAGTCCTCCTACTATCCCTACTGTAGATCCAATAGCCTTAGGAAGTCTAGCTGTTGATTCAATTAAAAATGCAAGGCTAAATTCCATAATTAATGCTTCTACAAAAGCTGGAAACGGCACACCCTCTCTTGATGCAGCAATAAAATATGCTAATTTTGTGGGAATTATAGCGGGATGAAAAGAGGTAACAGCAACATAAAGAGCAGGAAGCATTAGTGCTGCAAAAATGGATAAAAACCTTACAAGTCTTATAATAGACCCGTATATCCATCTCTGATAATAATCATCAGGAGATTGAAACATTGCAGACATTGTAGCTGGTACAATAAGAGCAAAGGGTGAGTTATCTACAAGTATGGTAATTCTCCCTTCATATAAAGCTGCCGCCACCACATCTGGCCTCTCTGTACTTTGTACTTGCGGGAAAAAGGACCACTTATTATCTTCTATAAATTGCTCTACATATCCACTATCCAAAACAGCATCTATATCTATTTTTTCTAATCTACTAAAAAGCTCTTCTAGAATTTTTTTATTTACAATGTCATCAATGTACATAATAGCTAAATCACTCTTAGATCTTACTCCTAAAGTTTTAGATTCCACTTTAAGCCTTGTATCTTTTATTCTTCTCCTCACTAAAGCAGTGTTAAACCTTATTGTTTCTGTAAAGCCATCTCTACCACCTCTAATTACCGTTTCACCTGATGGCTCCGACACTCCTCTTGCAGGCCATGAACGGGTTGCAATGACATAGCCTACTTCAAGACCGTCAATAAACATTAATGTGTCTCCAGAGAGCATTGCATTAATGCCTTCACTAAGTTTTTTTACTTCTCTCATATCCGAAACAGTAAGTATTTTATCCTTTATTTCTTCTACTTCTGTTATATCTGGCCCTATTACCATTAAAGTTTCTAATACATAGTCATCTAATAATCTCTTATCTGCCATTCCATCTACATATATTAATGCAGCATTAAGCTTTCCTATGTAAAATTCCCTGAATACTATATCTGAATTGTTTTTCAATAAATCCTTGGTATAAGATAGGTTTTCTTTAGCTTTTAGAGATATTTTATCTCTTATTTCTTCTTTCAAAAATCATCACTTCCTTATTATCATGTTAAAATATGTTACTAACCACCTTATGCAATATACATTGTTACTAAATACAGCATAATTCCAATTATTATAATACTCATTCCTATAGATTTTGCTTTTCTAGCAGTATCTTTCATATTCCATTTCAAAAAATTTTTTGAATCTATAATTAATATGAATCCTTGTATGATCATGAGTGCTAAAAAATACTTATCATATAAACCTAATACTCTCACAACATTCACCCCTAATACTTTTGGTAACCTTAAATTATTTTTAGCTTCTAAAAAGATATTTATTCATTCTAAGGAAATATAAAAAAGATGGAACTAAATTATTCATAGCTTAGTTCCATCTTCTTATATTTGCCTTTAGGCATCTTCAAAAAAATAACTAGTTATTTTCTTTCAGATACTTTAAATTGTTCTTGTTATAAAAACTTCCTTATACTTCTTTTTAATCTTATCATAACAAATCTGCGCTTTTAGAATATCCTCGAAGAATGCAAATACTGTAGGGCCGCTGCCACTCATAAGTGCACCCATTGCCCCCATATCTAAAAGTTCTTTCTTAATGTTCTTTATTATTATGTGCTTTCTTAAAGTAACATTTTCTAAGACATTCTTCATATTCTTACTTACTTTAAATAAGTTCTCTTCTTCCATACTTCTTATTAGAAGTTCAGTTTCTGGATGTTTATTTATTTTACTAATATCTAAATTTTTATACACTTCTTTAGTCGATACACCAAAAGATGGTTTAACCACTATTAGTATATGATTTTTAAATGTTGGAAGCCTAGTTATCTTTTCCCCTATACCTTCACAAAGAGCGGTTCCCCCTACTATACAATAAGGAACATCTGCACCTATCTTTAATCCTAATTTCATAATTTCATCATCTGATATCTCTGGCTTATATAGGTTTCTCATAGCTTTCAATACCGCTGCTGCATCTGTACTACCACCTGCAAGTCCTGCCGCTACAGGTATATTCTTTTTAAGATATATTTCTACCCCGCCATCTATGTCATAGGTATTTATAAAAAGATCTGCTGCTTTATAAGCTAGATTTCTTTCATCAGTTGGCACGTATGCTTTATTACAGGCTATCTTTATACCATTATCGTATTTTTTAATGTTTATATAATCATATAAATCTATAGTCTGCATTATCATTTTTAAAAGATGATATCCATCTTCTCTTTTTCCTACAACATCTAAGGATATATTAATCTTTGCATAAGCTTTTATTAACATCTTAGCCCTCCGGGAATGTATTTAATGATACTAAATAGTATAATACAACCTTAAAATTAAAGCTATACTTTTAAGGTTGTAAATCTTAAAAGTATAGCTTCAATTTCAAAAAATCTTATATCATTACTACTGATTGTTCTTTATCTATTTGGGCATTGGTCTTCTTCTTAACTAATTGTACTAATGGCTCTAAGTCCTCAAAAAATATTATAATTAAATCTCCAGGTCTGGAGGTATCAATAGCTTTTTCTAGTGCTTCTGCTTCATCCAATATCACTTCTATCCTTTTCTTGTCAAATCCGGATTCCATAACTCCTTTTTCAAGAATAGACGCAATCTCTCCTACTTTTCTACCTCTCCTATCTTTATCTTCTTTTATATATATATAATCAAAATTTTCTCCCGCTATTTTACCTAGCTCCTTTACGCTGCTATCAGTCCTATCTCCTGGTACTCCTATTATTCCCACCAGTCTATTGTGGTTTATATTTTTGGCGCCCTTTAAAACAGCTTTGTAACCCTCTATGTTATGTCCATAATCTAATACAACTAACGCTCCATTTATTTTATACATATTAAATCTTCCCGGATTGAATTCTTCATCACCATAAAAACTTGTTATTCCTTCTCTTATAGAAGAGTAACTTATATTTAATCCAATGAGTGCTGCACAAGAAGCCATAGCATTTTCTATATTATAAATCAGCCTTCCTCCTATAGTAATTTTTATATCTGTAACTTTTACCAAAGGTGTTAGCTCATCGCTTTTTTCAACATATATAACACCCTCATGAGTATATACTCCATATCCTCCTTTTTTTATATTGCTTCTGAGTACGGAGTTATATTTATCTTTAGAAAACATAATAATATTACTTTTTATTCTTTTTATAATACTTACACTAACAGGATCATCAGCATTCAATACAACATATCCTTCATCTTTTACAGCTTCTCCGACTAAGGCCTTTACGTAAGCCAGATCATCCATTGTATTTATATCGTCTAATCCTAAATGATCTTCTGTTATATTTGTAATGACTCCTACATCTACCATATCATAGGCTAGGCCTTTTCTAATAATTCCACCTCTTGCTGTTTCTAAAACTGCAGCATCAACTTCCTTATTCATTAATACTGATTTAGCACTATAATATCCAGTAGTATCTCCTTTATGAATACATTTATTGTTTATATATATTCCACCAGTTGTAGTCATTCCTACGTTGTATCCAGCTTTAGTTAGTACATGACCAATTAATCTTGTAGTCGTGGTTTTTCCATTGGTTCCAGTAATAGATACTACAGGTATAGTTTTAGGAGTATCTTTAAATAACATATCCACTATAGCACCCGCAACATTTCTGCTCTTTCCTTCACTAGGGTAATGATGCATTCTGATACCTGGTGCAGCATTTATTTCTATTATTGCGCCATCCTTTGTAATTGGTTTACTTATATCTGAACAGCATACATCTATACCACATACATCAAGCCCCACTGCTTTGGCTGCTCTTTCACATATATTAATATTTTCATCGCAAATTATATCTGTACAATCTATTGCCTTTCCACCTGTAGATAAGTTTGCATTTTCCCTAAGTAAAATCTTTTCTCCTTCGGCCAAAATAGAACTTAAATTATACCCACTTTTACCAATATATGCATTAAGCTCATCATTGATCTTAATTTTTGTTAAAGGTTTTTCGTGGCCTTCTCCTCGCCTATTATCTTGGTTTATTACATTTATAAGTTCTTTTATGCTACTTACGCCATCTCCAACTATATATGGAGGTATTCTTTCAGCTACAGCTACAACTTTACCATCCACTACACACACTCTATAATCTCTACCAACTATATTTTTTTCAACAATTATATCGCTATAATCTTTTGATAATATGTTGTAAGCACTAAGAGCTTCTTTTTCATTCTTTATATTAACAAAGACCCCTTTTCCCTGGTTACCACATCTAGGCTTTATAACTATAGGGTATCCTATTTTATCAGCTTTGAATAATAATTCTAAACTATTTCTTACTATATACCCATCTGCAACAGGTAAACACTGATTGTAAAGTATTTCTTTAGTTAATAATTTATCGCAAGCTATATCTACAGAAATAGCTTTAGTATTGTGTGAAATCGTTGCTTCAACAATTTTGCTATACTTTCCATAACCTAATTGAAGCATGCTTCCTTCGCTTATTCTCATTACAGGTATTTTTCTCTTTTTTACTTCCTCTAATATTGCACTAGTACTAGGACCTAGTTCTTCAGTCCTAAGTATAGTTTGTAGTGATTCCATCGCAACAGTAAAATTATACGGTTTTTTATTTATAAGGCTGTTAATAAATTCTACTGCTATTTTACCAGCTTCTATGCCTGTATTTCTATAACCGTATTCATATATAATATAATATTTATTTCCCTTGATCTCTCTAGACTTTCCATAAGCCGCATCTATTCCTAGAATATTTTGAATTGCTATGATTATGTGCTCACATACATGAGCAAGATAAGTGCCCTCTTTAAGCCTTTTTTGGAAACCACAATCTTCATCTATCCCACACCTATGTTCAAATAGCTGGGGTATGCTCTTTAATAAGTTTTCATTAAAACCGTCTATATCCTTAGTTGGAATATCACTATACCCCTCTAAATCTACACACATCTTTATACATTTTCTATGAGAGTATATATTTCTTCCTTCAAAAACTCTAACTTCATCAATCTTCATCTTTGTGTATATTGTCCTCCTCTTTCCTAGCTATGACTCTCTACATTTTTATAGCTTAATTGTTCTCCGTTATACGGTATTTTATTATTCAAATCAAATTTATCCCCATTTTTTAAGACGTGCAATTTTACATTGAAAATAGATAGTATTTCATCTTGATATTGCTCTGATACATTACTGTAATTTATATTACTTCCATCTATTATATACACTGCACCAGACCCTATTACTTTTAATTCACCTTCTTCATTTACAACTATAGCAGTATCCTCATCTATTCCAATTCCTAAACTTTGAGGGTTCTCAGCTATTCCAACTAGTAATCTTCCAATTCTTCCTCTTTGGGCAAAATGCTGATCTATTATTACTCCTTTAATCAGCCCTAATCCTGGTGCCATTTTTAATGTGCACTTTTTAGGCGATTCTTCGTCTGGCCCTGTTACTACCATAGTGTCACTCATAACAGATGCTCCTGCAGAGGTTCCAACAAAAATACATTCTTTCTCATAAACATCCTTCATACCTAAATATAAGGGAGTTCCTCCTATTAAGCTTGTTATTCTCAGCTGGTCTCCCCCTGTGAAGAAAACTAATGATGCCTCTTCTATCATTTGAATATTACTTGAATCATAAGCATCTTTTCTTTCTCTTATGTTCAATATTTTAATATTTTGAACTCCAAGATTTTCAAATATACTTTTATATTCATTTCCTAATTCCTCTGGGAGCTGTGATGCAATCGTTGCTACAACAAGCATATCTTCTTCCTTGTTAAGCTTACTGCATACTTCTTTAAGTATGCTTTTTTCACCTTTTTTATCTTCTGCTCCTCCAATTATTATCAAATTACCTTGTAACTTTTCTTCCAAGACAATACACCCCTTCTTGTGGATATTTTATATTTTTTCCACATTTAAAATAGTTATACATAAATAAAACTTCAGCAGACTTGCTACTGAAGTTAATAATAATTTTTATTATATTTCCCTTTAATTCAAACTAAATTATGGATCTCCCGGGAATAATTAATTTATCGCCAACCTTTATAATCTCTGGACTTTCCATACTATTCAACTTAACTAAATCATCTATAGTTGTATAATATTTCTTAGCTATCTTCCATAAGGTGTCTCCATGTTGAACTACATATATTGTCATACTTGCTTTCTTTTTTGGAAGTTCCCCCTCTACCGGAGCCATGTCTACTAAAAATTCCTTATGTGTAACATAATTCACTCTGCCATATACCTCTACTACAGCCTTTATCGCTATAGTATTTGCCTCTATCGATGCATCAATATTTTCTAAACAAGCTTTAGCTATACATTGCATATCAATTTTACATCCTGGTATTTCTACAGTACAGCTAAATGGCAACTCTTCATTAACAGTGTGTACGTATTTTTCTTCATCAAAAGTTCTATACAATACCTCTGTATTTAATACTCCATCAACAATAATCTTATCTTCCACTAACTTTTTATCTGTTATACAAACTTCTCCACAGCACATTATTATTTTAGATGCTCTTGGTCTGTCTTCTAATTCAATGCTTGATTTAACTATGCTTTGATTAGTTGAATGTCCATGCATTACGTTTAATTCATAATCCTTTCTATCCATTTTCATAAGTACTGAAGGTGAGTATGCATCTTCTATAATATCAATCTCTTCCTTATACATAACTTTAGTATTAGATTTGACTAGAGCTTCTATATCGACAATTCTATTTTCCCCTAAATCGTCTTCTTTAATATCATATTCTATAGCATCCACCTTAAATTCTGTATAATTATCCATAGTAGGATTTACTCCATCAAGGCTTACTTCTTTGCTTATTGGAACATTGTCTTCTACGTAAACTATATCTTTAGTATCTTTTCCTCTATACAATAATGTTATTATCGCATTAGCATCTATTAATGCTCTACCTTCCATAATCTTAACATCTTTTTTATTAACCTTAACATCACACTTTAATATGGTTCCAATTTGTGGATTTTCCATAGGAATCTGCATATGACTTTTCGCTATTAAGTCACCTGAAACAGTTCCTACTATTTTATCTACAGTAGCAGGATTTTTAAGCATTTGAACATCCTGTGAACCTGTTACATCTTTTATTACTTCAAATTCATAATTTTTATATACCTCGGATTTTAATTTTATAATACCTTCAACAGCTATTTTTCTTTCATTGACAATGCCACATTCCATATGTTCAATATAGCAACCTGAGTCACTTAGCATTCTATGCTCTGCTCCAGGAATTTCTACATAATTCGAAAACTTTCCAGTATAGTTTGTACTATAAACTCCTGTACTTTCTTCCTCTCTTGCTAAATAAAGTATAGTGTATTCTATTTGTCCTTCTACAAACACTTTATCCTGCATAACTTCGGTATTTGTAATACACGGCTTAACATTAAGCGATAATATTTCACCAACATCCGGATGAGTATCAGGTATTACGTATTCACCTTTCACTACAGTATCACTAAAATTTTCACCAAGCAATTGTTCGCACTCTATATTTTCTTTAACCAGCTCTATAGCCATATTATATCTCCCTCCCATTAAACCTACTATTTATTTATACAAACATTGATAAAGAAATATGATAAAATTTCATATATTTTTATAATAAATATTAGATTGGAAGAAAATTTTTTACTACAATATTCATCATTTTTTGGGGTATTTTTCGCATTTCCTACGCTAATAAGTATTATATATATTGACATTTGCTGAATTTTGGCGTAATATTAGAAATGGTTGTTGACCATATAACCTCTCATAAATTCTCAATACCCTTTTATACCATAGTTGAAAGATGGAAACCCACCATCTTTCTTTTTGTTTGAATAAACCTTATTGTTTTTAAGATAAAAAAAATCGGTACTATGAGTTAGTACCGATTCTATACAGCAAAAACCAGTTGAACTGTTTTGGTTAAAACATCTGAATAACTATAAGTCACTTTCCTTTGGGTGTCATTTTCTAATCTAATCACAAATATGCTAGGGTAGGCTTTCTCTATAACTCCACTATTTACGAAAACCTTTCTTCTTCCTCCATTGGCTTTTAATGTTACTCTATCGCCAACATGTTCTTCAATATTTTTCCTTATTGAAGCCAATACATTTGCTTTTTCCATATTAAACACCCTCTTTCCACATTGTATATTATATATCTCAATGTATATAATGTCAAATAAACTATTTATTTTATCAGTTAACAATCTGTTTTGTCAATATTAATTTTTTGTAAACACTCTCAAATATTTAAATTTTCACTACCTTAAGTATTGTTCCCTCAAGTTTATTCATATATACACTATATTTTAAAATTAAAAAATTTATATATAAGGTGACTTAGGAAATCCCTCTCTATACTTTCCTCTCGTTTGAAGCCCGCCAATACCTTTAGTACCAGTTATAGTGTTTTCTAAAGCATTTTGAATAGAAACTACTTTTTCTATATTGGTATATGCAATTCTTTCACACAAAAATACTGGGTCTAAGCAATGTATCAATATTCTATTAGGCGAACTGGCAAAATTTGCACCTGCATCTAGAATAGCCTCATAGCAAGATTGACATGCGCCTGCAAAAATCACTAAATCATCATAACTTGATTCATAATTTCTTAATTCTATTACAGATTCTACAAAATACTTTGAGTTCTTATAGTTGTTTAAATCAGTATAATTGTTAGTGCCTTTAGCTATAGAATCATGTCCTGTAATTACAACAATATCAGGCTTTACTTGTTTTACTAAGTCCAATATAGCCTTAGGCTGCTCTTTTTCTGCTATATTTTTCCCAACTACATCTAACATTAATTGTTTATACACCTTTAAACATACATCTAGATATTCTGGATCTCCATCTATATGAAGAATCTTTCCCGGTCTTCCAAATGCAAGTTCATTAGTTGGGTTTGGCTTTATTGATCTGACTTCGCTGCGAAAGCCTCCTCTACTTAATAGAATATTTCTAATTGAGCTGTTAACCTTTCTGCTAAATGTTCTTTCTCGTTCTGTTGAAGAATTATCTGAAACTAATTCCAAGTCATCTTCTGGTGAATCTGCAATAATTCTTAAATCTATTCCCTTTAGCGAGTATATTATACCCTCATTTACCTCTTTAATCTCTATAATCTTAAATGTAATATCCTTTCCATAAGACTTTCTTACTACTATATCCCCTATATTCATACTAACATCTCCAAAATATAAAATTCTATTATATATAATATGTTTTATTAAACTTTAAGTGAATAATAAAAATAAACACATAGACATAAAAGTCTAAGACTTCTTGTCTATGTGTTTACATCAGCTTAACACTACTATTCTTTTTGATTGTAAAGCATTTTAAAATTATCGATAAATTTGGTGTATATTTCTTGCTCAGAAATCAAATCCTCCAATTTATTGTTAAAAGTGTTTGAAGGCCAATTTACTTCATTATAATAATACCTATTGGAAAGCCTCCAAAAACGTTGAGGAAATAGCAAAAATGCGAATAACACTCTATATTCCTCTTCTTTCAGTGGACTAACATCATTATAAGAGTCAATAATTAATTGTGCATGTTCAATATCCCAATTCACTCTTTTTAAGACTTTAATCATAAATGCAGATATATCATAAGCTCTTATCTCTCGTTTACAATAGTCAAAGTCTATCACATTAACATTATCCTCTTTATCCATTATTATATTGTGATATGTGAAATCGTGATGACAGAAACCTTTTTCCTCCTCTGTAATTCTGCATAAATTCATATACATTGAACTATCCAGTACATTTATAGCTCTTTTGCCTAAGTCTTTATAGAATTGAACTGTCTTTGTATAATTCAAATCGAAGCTACCTTTATTTCCCTTTTTTCTTCCCATATCTCTCATCTTATCGAGAGATCTTACTCTTTTTTCCATAAGACTGGGCCATCTTCCTAAGTCAGTTTTTAACTTGCTATTTTCTGGAGGTTCATATCCCTTAGATGCAATATGCATGTGGGCTAGACTTTTAGCAGCTTTAACCAGATCATCTTTGCTTTTAAAGTCACACTCTCTTCCATCTATCCATCCAGAAAGAGTATAAATATCTTCGTTTACAAGGGCATAAGGGTTACCTTCAGTGTTAACACAATATCTATCTACCCTTGGAAATCCATTCTTCATTAGGTGCTCTTTTGCTCCATAGACAAATAGGAGTTTTTGTGTTCCATAATTTATCTTCTTTAAACATTTTAATCCTTTATCTGTTTTTAAAAGGTATACTCCTTTATTTGGTTTGATGTTTTCAATTTTAATATCAAATTGTCTTTCTATTTCAAATTCTCTCATCATGTTAATCACCCCTATATAATTTATATGAATAATACATTTAATTTAGAAGAGTATTAACACTTTTGAGACAACATTAATATAATAAATTATAGCAAATTCGAAAGGATTAATCTTATGAGAATAGGAATCGACGGACGCGCGGCAAAATGGTATAGAGGAACAGGAATAGGTACCTATACTTATCAGTTAATTAACTGTTTAAATAAAATTGATAACATAAATAATTACTTGCTTTTTATGCCCGAAAACTGCGAAGCTGATTTGTCTTTTAAGGATAATTTTCATTTAAATAATATTAGTGAAGGTAACAATAATAGCTTTTGGGATGAGGTAAATATACCTAATATATTAAAAGGTTCAGATATAGAGCTATATCATGTACCTCAAAACGGAGTTGGACTTCCTGAAAATAAAGAATGTAATTTTATGATTACTCTTCATGATGTAATTCCTTATAAGATGCCAGAAACAGTAAGTGATAGATACCTAAAAATTTTCCATGAGCATATCCCCAAGGTTGTGTCAGCATGCGATGGAATAATTACCGTCTCTGACTATTCTAAAAAAGATATCATGGAAGCTTTTAATTTTCCTGAGAATAAAATATTTGTTACGCCTTTAGCCAGCGAAGATATTTATAAACCTTTAAATAGAGATTTAAGCAAAAAAATTGCGAAGAAGTACTATTCTATAGATAAAGATTTTATACTCTATGTTGGCGGTTTCAGCCCCAGAAAAAATATAATTGGTCTTATAGAAAGCTTCAGTAAGCTTTTGTCTATCTATAAAAAAGATATAAGTCTTGTAATAGCCGGCAAAAAAGGAAAGTCATATGACTCTTATAAAAAAAGAGCAGAGGAGCTTGGTATATCTGATAAAGTAATATTTCCAGGGTTTATACCTATCGAACACCTGCCATATATATATAATGCAGCTAAATTATTTGCTTATCCCTCTTTTTACGAGGGGTTTGGTCTTCCACCTATTGAAGCAATGTCTTGTGGAGTGCCTGTAGTAGCTTCTAATGCTACTTCTGTTCCTGAAGTAGTAGGCAATGGCGGATTACTAATTAACCCTAATGATGTAGATGATTTATGTTACTCAATGTTTAGAGTATTGTTAGATGATGATCTGCGCGAAAGATTAATCTTATCCGGTATTGTTAAAGCATCAGAACTAAGCTGGCAAAAAACTGCACATCAAACTATCAATGCCTATAATAAAATTAGCAATGGATGGGGGGCATAATAAAAATTTTGCAAGGCAAAATTTTTATAGAGGACAGAGGACAATTGACAGAGGACAATGAAGGTGAGTTTTCTTCCTGACGTCAGAAAACTAATTTATTTTGAGACTCGTTTTACTAATGTGAAACGTCGATTTATAAATTAAAGATTTTTCGTAGTGTAACGAAGAAAAATCCTCTTTCACTGTCCTCTGTCCTCTGTCAATTGTCCTCTAAAAAAATGCTTTGCATTTTTTAGTTTACTGATATATCCACTTATTGTATAATATCACTTAGGAATTTATGAAAGGTGGTACTTATAATGGCAAAAGATAGTTCATTTGATATTGTATCAGATGTAAATATGCAAGAGATGGATAACTCAGTTAATCAGGCGATGAAAGAGATAGAGCAACGTTACGATTTTAAAGGAAGTAAAGCTCAAATAGTTTTAGAAAAGGATTCTTTAAAATTAAATGCCGAAGACGATTACAAGATCAATGCTATGCTTGATATTCTGAGAGGAAAAATGATTAAACGAGGTGTATCAATAAAATGCTTAAATCCTGGTAAAATCGAAAATGCCTTTTCTGGAACATTAAAGCAAGATGTAGAAATCCAAAAGGGTCTTAGCAAAGAAAAAGCTAAGGAAGTTGCTGCATACATAAAAGAACTTAAACTTAAAGTTCAGGCTCAAATAATGGATGATAAGGTACGTGTCTCCAGTGCTAAAAAGGATGACCTTCAGTTAGTGATTCAAAATTTAAAATCAAAAGACTTTGGTGTAGACTTACAATTTATAAACTTAAGATAATCGGATAAGACGTAAAAACGTGGCTTTAGGGCCACGTTTTCTGTTTTGAATATAACTTATATACGATTGTCTTTAAATTTCTCTAAAAATTCTTGCCTATCTTCTTTATAATTTGACTTTCTTTTTAATCTATCTAGAAATACTGACTCATCCCAATCCTTTCTCCTTGTGTAGTAGTCCTTGGATATTGTATAAAAATCCTCCGGGAAAGTTAGCATTGCATGAAGTACCTCTAATTCTCTATTACTTAAATTATTTTTAGTACAATAATTTTCTATTATAATATTAAACTTTTCTATATCAAAGGCAAAGTTTTTTAGAACCTTGTTTATAAAGTTACATAAATCATGTACCTTTAAATCGATTATTGCATAGTCAAAATCTATAAAGTACGCCTCCTCATTGTTTATCAATATGTTATGATAAGCTAAATCGTGGTGACATACTACTATTTTATCTTCCTCACTACAAAGCTTATAATAAAAGGATTCTTCCAGCATACTAACACTCTTTTTAATTTCATCAATGTAGTAATCTACATTATTAAGAAATATAGAATCAAATTCGCTTTTTTTCTCATGAATACTAGCTATATTCTTGAAAAACTCCATTTCTTGTATTCTTCTTTTAAAAGTATCTATTAATTTTCCGGTGTTGTATTTATTGTATAAAGAGGTCTTAAACCCCTCTGATGCACTATGAAGTTCTGCTAAACCCCTAGATGTAATACTAAGATCTATAGGGTTATTGAAGTTACACTCCTTTCCTTCAACCATATCCATAATGCAGTACATATTTCCATTCCATATAGTATAGATTTCTCCGTTGACATCTTTTATAAAATCAACTACTCTGCTGTATTTGTTTTTTATATAAGTTAATACATTATATATAAACTTTAATTCTTCTTTTGTATACTCCACTCTTTTTAAAACTTTATCACCCTTGTCTGTTGATACAATATAAACTCCTCTTACTGGTATCACATCATAAACAGTTAAATTAAATCTATTGAATAGTTCAATACATAGATCATATTTGGTTAGATATTCTTTTTCTTTATACCTATCAAACATTTCAACACCTCTTTAAACTAGGTTATCTCCATCAGCTATAATAGCTTTTTGTAATTTTTCTGTGTATTGTTCTACTGTCCAATTTTTTGTTCCCTCCCTGTATCTATTACAACACCTAATAAATTCGTAAGGATAAGATATAATAGACAGAATAAACATATGACTATTTTTATCTAGTGATTCTAGCTCACAAAAATCCTTTATTAAACTGCGGAAATTTATATCTATATTTTTTCTTTTAATTTTTCCTAGAAAATAAGCTAAATCCATCTCGACCATGTTATAACAACATTCATCAACATCAATTATCTCTAAATTCTTTACCTTTCTCAAATTATTAAAATATGTGTTACCTAAGCACATTTCCGTTCTTTTCATACTACGCAATATTAAGCTTATATAGTTGCTGTTGTATATGGTATTTATACATTTATTTGCTCTCTCTAAATATATATCACCATATTTAAAAAGCAGATTTTCAAACTCATTATTGACTTCATTTTTCTTTAAATTATTTATCTGCTTAGAAAGTCGCTTTATATAAATCTTATATTGCTCTACTGTTTTGCCTATATTATTATCTAATCTCTTATTCATATATCCTGTATATCCAAGAGTCTTTATATGAAATTCACTAATATTATATATTTGATTCTTTATCTCTGATGCCGTTAGAGATTCAAAATTAATATTATCATCAAAATGCTCTACACATTTAACACCCTTGGATTCTAAATACTTTTTAAAGCTTTGAGTAAGGTTATCACAATACACTTCCAAACCTCCCCGTTAATCTTTACTTATGTCCTTTCTTCATTTCTTTTAAAATCTTCTTTCTTTTCTTCTCTAGTTTCATAATTTCCTTCTTTCTTTTGCTTATTTTTTCTAGCTCTTTTACCGACCTTTTTAAACCTTCTACTTTATTCTCATAAGACTTTACATCATCATTATTTATTCCATCTTTATAATTATCATATTTATTTTTGTGGTGTCCCATAAACAGATCTCCTTTCTTATATTTTTAGTTATATTTTACAAATCTAAATTCATCTATAAAGTCTTGCTTTTCACCTCTATCCTCAAGTGTCTTTTTTAATTTTTTTAAAAAGAACTCTTCTTCCCAAGGCTGTTTTTCCCAGTAATACTGTATTCCTATTTGCCAGTAATCCTGTGGGAACTCCATAAAAGCAGCCATAACAGGAATATCCTCTCTTTTCACGTTGTTAACTGAATTATATGCATCTATAATAAATACACAGTTGTTTATACTCCACTTCCCATTCTTCATACGTCTCAAGAGCAAACTAGCTAAATCATGAAGATGAGTATCTAACATACAGTAATCAAAGTCTATAATATTTACTTCTCCGCTTGTACCTATTAATACATTATGGTTCGCATAATCATGATGGCAAAACCCTTTTTTTGATATTTCTTTATTCATTATTTCAAGGTAATTGCTTCTCATTAAGTTTTCTATAGACCGTTCAGCTCTATCTAGTTCTTCTTCCATCGCATTTAAATAAATTTTATCAAACTCTGTTTTTTTATCTTTTTTATCTATTCTTTTTTTAAAATCTAAAATCTCGCTTTTTCTAGTGTTAAAAATTTCTGGCCATTTAAACCAACCTATTCTCGGATTCATATTTTCTGTTACATCAAATCCATGACTTTTTTTATGAAGTTCAGCTAACTTTGATGCCGCTATCAACACATCTACGGGATTGTCATAATTACATTGACGTGAGGTAATCCAATTAGTTAAGTATGCATAATATCCTTGTATATTCATATAATCTGTGCCATCCTTGGTTCTAATCATCCTAGGTATATGCTTAAATTTATTGTTTTGAAGATGTTTTATTGCAGAAAGAATAAATAAGAAATGACCCAAATCGTATCTAATTACTTTTAAACAGTATTCTTTATTGTCGGAGGAAATTTTGTATACATTTTTTATTTTTTCTATATATTGAATTTGGAGTCCATAAGTATCTTGAACGGACTTCCTTACATCGCATATCTCCAAGCTTCTGCCTCCAAAATATTACTATATTATGTAGTATATGAATTAACCTATATGTATGTGCTAAGTGACACATTTTTCGAATAATATTAATACTATATACTACATAGGTTTTTGCAATTGACAAGTTATATAGGCCAATTGTAATTGGAGGTAGATAATTGTATGAAAATTGCTATTGATGCAAGGGGTATTAATTGGTATAAGGGCACTGGTATAGGAACTTATACTGATAAGATTTTAAGATATATGATTAAAACTCATAGAGAGATTTTTTATCAAATTTATTGGTCTGGCGGAAATTATGATGAGTTTGAAAATGACAATACAAAAATACTAATGGCTTCTAAAAGGCATCATAGATTTTTTGAACAGCATTATTTTCCTCATAATTTAACAAATGATAATATAGATATCTATCACATACCTCAAAACGGAATAGGAATTTCTGAAAGAATACCTTGCAAAACCGTAGTTACTATCCATGACTTAATACCATATATTTTACCTGAGACAGTAGGTAAGGGATATTTAGGAAAGTTTTTGCAAGAAATGCCTAGAATTGTAGATTTATCTTCTGGGATTATTACCGTATCAGAATGTTCTAAGAGAGATATTTTAAAATTTTTCCCTATTGATGAAAATAAGGTTTTTGTAACTCCACTAGCAGCTGATGATAAATATAAGCCATTAGATAAAAAAAAATGCGAATCAATAATAAAGGAAAATTATAATATTGATAAACCTTTCATACTTTATATAGGTGGTTTTAGTCCAAGAAAAAATGTAAAGTCTTTAATTCTTGCCTTTTCCAAGATATACATGAATTTAAAGAAAGAATATAACTTAGTTATAGTTGGAGCAAATAAAGATGATAGGAACCTTTTGAAAGATCTCAGTATTGACTTAAATGTAGAGTCACGTGTGAAATTTACTGGTTTTGTTGATGAAAATCTTTTACCTGTTTTATATAACGCCTGTGATGTTTTTGTCTATCCATCTTTGTATGAAGGTTTCGGTCTTCCACCTTTGGAAGCTATGAGTTGTGGCACTCCTGTGATTACTTCCGATATATCTTCTATACCTGAAGTAGTCGGTGATGGTGGTATTTTAATAGATCCTTTTAATATAGATAGCCTAATGAGTTCATTAGAAAATCTGTTAAATAGTGAGTCTGCAAGAAGCTCCCTCAGTGCTAAGGCATTGCAAAGAGCATCTAACTTCTCTTGGGAGAAAACCTCCGAAAAAACCGTTGAAGCATATAAAAATATTTTAAGCACTTGAAATAAAATAAGATAAAACCTCCTGACTGCATTCCGCTCTCAATCAGGAGGTTTTATCTTTATATCTTAGAAAATTCCCTATGATTAACCCCTTTACTAAAGATATTATATATCATAATTGAATCTTTGTAAACGTTTTATAATAAAATTATTTCTGTAAAATTTTATTCTCACAATCTTTTTCAAGAGAATCTAATATTAGTTTAGGATCCTTTTCTTTTATGTTGGATTGTGTCAAAGCATTTTTTGCAGCATCTTTTATGATTGGGAAATACTTAGTGTAATTGATTATATATGATCCCTTTTCTGCACTTGCAAATACGTTCCATACTTTTGCATGAAAATAATCTACTATATTATTAAAGTTTATAAGAGTATACATATATGGATTAGCAGGGAAAGTTCCGTAATTATTAAGCAAATCCATCTGAGCAATCTCATCAGTAGCCATAAATTCAACGAACCCTTTTACTGCGGTTGCATTACTTGAATTCTTATTTATTATTAAATTAGCCCCACCCACTGACGAATCTCTATTTCCTCCGGCTTCAAAAGCAGGTAGTTTCATTATGCTCCATTTGCCCTTATCCTCTGGTATGTTCTTCATAAGTTCACTTATATATGAAGGATCTGCTATAATTGAAATTACTGACCCCTGTTTTGCAAGGCTAATAAATTCGTTTTTGGAACTTATATCAACCATTAGCTCTTGTGAATACAGTAACTTAGCTGTTTCTACAGTCTTTAGCCACTCCTTAGAATTAAAGTCTAATTTACCATCTCTGTTGAAATATGATGTACCTAACTGATTAGCTAAAACTATATTAAAATTATTACTTTCATCTTGAAGATTAACTAGGAACTTCTTCCCTGTATCTTTGCTGATCCTTTTACCTACAGACACATAGTCATTCCAAGTCTTTATATCATCAACATTTATTTTTTCATTTAAAAACACATCGATTCTATACAGAATCACCTTTGGCGAAGTGTTCCACGGTATTCCATATATCTTATTTTTTACAGCTAGATTATCTAATTTATTTTTTGGTATTTTATCCTTATATGAACTAACTGCGTCTGTTACATCTAATGCGAACTCTGGGGATTTATCTATAAAGTATTGAACATTTTGATCTTCTATATTTATTATATCTACAGCATTTTCTTGATTATTTGATTTATCTATAACTTTATCTTTTACATTATTGTCAACTTTTATTTCTATATTTACTTTCGGATGAATTTTCTTAAATTTATCTGCTGTGATTTTCAATTGCTCTGCATATTTTTCTTCTGTTGCTATTTTAATTTCACCTTTTAATGTATCTTCTTGCTTTGTTACATTATTATTTTTACTACAAGAAACTGTTAAAATCAGCATACTGATTAAAATAAATACTAAAAACTTTTTAGTGTTTCTACTCATAGGAACTACACTCCTATCATATTTATTTGAATGTACCTTATAACTTATTTATCATACTAGCGAGGTAACCAGCTCCAAATCCGTTATCTATGTTTACTACACTAATACCGCTCGCACAACTATTAAGCATACATAGTAAGGCAGAAAGCCCCCCGAAATTAGCACCATATCCCACACTTGTAGGCACTGCTATTACTGGCTTATCGACTAACCCTCCAATGACACTAGCCAATGCGCCTTCCATACCTGCTGCCACAATAACAATCTTTGCACCTCTTATTAAGTCGATTTTATCAAATAATCTATGTATTCCGGCAACTCCTACATCATATATTCTTTCTACCTTATTTCCAAAGATCTCAGCTGTTACTGCTGCTTCTTCTGCTACTGGTATATCTGATGTTCCTGCAGTGACTATAGAAATATATGTATTTGTTGTTTCCGGTTCTTTATTTTTTATAGTTATAGTCCTTGCCATTTTGCTATATTCAGCTTTAGGACAGATTTCTTTAACTAATTTATAAGCCTCCTCTGATGCCCTAGTTCCTAATATATCGCTTCCTCTAGCCAGCATAATTTCCACTATTCCTCTTATTTGTTCTGGGGTTTTTCCCTCGCAATATATAACTTCAGGATATCCAACTCTTAACTCTCTATGATTATCAACTTTTGCATATCCTAGGTCTTTAAATGGTAAATCCTTTAAATCTTCTAAGGCTTTATCTATAGCTAAGGATCCATTCTTTACATTTTCTAATAACTCTCTAGTTTCATTAATATTCATACTATCATCCTTCTTTCGGGTATCAATGCTGCTAGATTTTTTGATTTATTTCTTTGTAAATTTCGTTTATACTAACATTATTTTCTAATGCAGCCTTTTTACATTCATCGTATTCAGCCTTGTATTTTACTCGTTTTTCACCATAGTAAGAATTTTTTATAGTAAATTCTCCATATTTAGTTTGAATTTTATTGAATTCTCTCCTTAGCATATTTCTTTGGACCTTATATTTTCTAAATCCTAAAGTAGTAGTTTCAGTTAATATTATCTTCTCAATTTCTTTTTCTTGTTCCTTGCTATATACTACGCTTAATTTAATCCCCGGTCTTCCTTTTTTCATAATTATTGGAGTCAAATAAACATCTAAAGCTCCTTCTTTAAATAACAATTCCATAATATATTCATACATTTCCGGATTCATATCGTCTATATTACATTCTAAAACCTCTGCCTCACCTTGTAAAAATTCTTCATTTGGCCTGTCAGTTTTTTGATCTAATTCCTCTGCTAAGAATACTCTTAAAACATTTGGAATATCCTTATTATCTTTGTTTCCTATACCATAACCTATTTTGTTTATTTTGAAATTCTTATTATCTCTAAATTCATCAGTCAAATAAGCTATAATAGCAGCTCCAGTTGGTGTAGTAGCTTCAAAAGGTATATTAGATTTTAGCGGTATATTTTTTAGTATTTCTACAGTAGCTGGTGCTGGAACCGGCAGCAGACCATGGGCACACTTTACAAAACCACTTCCAGCTTCTACAGTAGAACTTATAACCTTATCGACTTTTAGATGAGCAAAGCAAATAGCCGCGCCTACAATATCCACTATAGAGTCCACTGCTCCAACTTCATGGAAATGCACTTCTTCTATACTTTTGTTATGCACTTTTGCTTCTGCCTCAGCAACCTTTTTAAAGATACTTAGACTTATATGTTTTATATTGCTGTCTAAATCACTTGAGTTTATTATGTTTTCTATATCTTTTAAGTTTCTATGATGATGTTCATGATGATGGTGGCTATGTTCGTCATGATGATGGTGATTTAAAATAACATCTACTTTTGTACCGCTAATTCCGTTTTTAACTGTCTTTTCTACTGATATTTTATACCCATCAATATTTAGCTTAGAAAGCTCATTTATTAAGTGATTCTTATCTATCCCTAGATCAATTAAAGCCCCTAAATTCATATCTCCACTTATGCCTGAAAAGCAATCATAATAAAGTATTTTCATATTTATCTATCTCCCATATGTTATTTTAGTTTTCTAATATCTCACTTGAACTATTGTTCTTTATATTAATTATAATCATTCCCAATAAAATCAATGCGCATCCAGCTAAAGTCTTACCAGTAAGTTTGTCGCCAAAGATCATAGAAAATATGGCCCCAAAAACTGGCTCCCCTAAAAATATTATTGCCGCATGAGTCGGATTTGTATATGGCTGCATTTTATTTTGTATCATATAGGCCCCTATGGTACAAAACAGCACCATGAAAATCATACAAAATATAAAAGTAAGATTTATTGTAAAACTTAAATTTTCAACAACAACTGCTGGAATAAATCCTAAAATACCTGCTACAAGCGTTTCTATACAAGTTACAAGTATTATATCTACATCTTTAATATATTTATCTACCAATATTATTTGAAATGCAAAGGCTATTGCACACAGTAACGTAAGAAAGTCTCCTGGATTTATCTTCAATGTACTATCTATAGATATAACACCAAGACCAATTAAAGCAAATATTATACCCATTGTAGTCTTAACATCTGGTATAACCTTATACATAACAGCCATTATTATAGGTACAACAACAACATAAAGCCCTGTAATAAATCCGGATTTACTCGGAGTGGTATAAACCAACCCTACAACTTGAAAAACAGACCCTAAAAACAATGCTATACCAATAATTACTGCTGCGTTAACTGTCTTTTTATTAATATGCTTAAACCTTTTATGAAATATTATTGCAAGTATTGCTCCAGATAGAAAATATCTGATTGCTATAAATGAATATGGATGAATATATTTAAGGGTTAAACTTATTATCGGGAAGCTTGCCCCCCATACAACTGTGACTAATAACAGGCTTAAATCTGCTTTTAACTCTTTTGTCATATAATTCTTCCTTTCTTCCCAAACCTTATTTAATATTCTACCATATGTTCTTATAATATTTAATTCAAAAGTATAAAATTTATTTTTACTATATCTTATTTACTTTTAAGTATGTATACAATAATTTTAAGCCCTAGGCGCTTTAATACTGCTCCTAGGGCTTCTTTATATTATAAATATCTTACCTAAGCTTTAGTAATTATTTTTCATTAACCAATTTTGAAGACCTTCAGTTGTTTTAAATATAGGTGCATCATAAAATAATTCATCTCTGTATTTTTTAAAATCCTCTAGTGTAACTGGGTGAAATGAAACTCTTAAACCATTTGTATCTATAAACTCAAATAATCTTTCTTCATCTTTAATAAGTTTGTCCAATTGGAAAATTTTGCTGCAATCTTTTTGCCAGAAAGCTATCGTTTTATCTTTAGGATAATACGAAACTCCTAATGCAACATTAGCAATTTGATTATCATCCGGTCCAACAGTAAATATATAAGCAGTATTTTTGTAAAATTTCATAATATTCACCCCTTTCTAATTATTATTGTAGTATTCTACAAAAAGTTTAATTTTCCTTCTTGCATTTTTAAATTATGATAAATTATATACGAAATATTTAATAAAAGCTGCAGACATATTGTCGGCAGCTTTATCTATAAGTTTATATAATTTTTAATAACCATTACCCATTAACCAATTTTGTAATCCTTCACTTGTTTTAAATGTAGGTGCGTTGTGAAATAAACTATGTCCATACTTCTTTAAATCTTCAAGTGTTACTGGGTGAAATGAGACTCTTAATAAATTTGTATCAATAAACTCAAATAATCTTTCTTCATCTTTTACTACCTTATCTACCTTGAAGCTTCTACTTCTGCCCTTAAACCAAAAAGCTACAGTCTTATCTCTAGGGTCATATGCTGCCCCTAAAGCAAGATGTGGAGTTTGTTCATCACCTGAACCAATTATAAAAATATAAGCGGTATTTTTATAAAATTTCATAACCCCCAACTCCTTTTAAGTATTTAGTGAACTCTTATTAAAAATAATTTCTTTTCTCCTTTTCTTAAAAATCATGCTAATGCCTTATATAATGTTTAACAAAAGCTGCCAACCCATTGTTGACAGCTTGCTCTACTATAAAAATTCTTCCTTATTTTCTTCATTTTTTAATTGATTAACAAGATACTTTATTTCTTGATCTTTATTTTTATCCATAACTAGTACTACATCTTCAGAATCTACTATAATTAAGTCTTTTACTCCAAAAACTATAATAAGTCTATCTCTTCCAAATACAATACAATTTTCGCTTGCTTCTAAGAAAGTATTTTCTGTTATATTGTTTCCTTTATAATTTTTTAAGAACCTCCCTAATGAAGCAAATGTTCCTATGTCATCCCATAAGAATTCACTTTTTATTACATATGCCTTTCTAGTTTTTTGCATGATTCCAAAATCTACGGAAATTCCGTCTATAACCTCATATTGTTCTTTTACATTCTCTTCCTCTTTTTCTGTTTCTAAGCTCTGATATATAGCCATCATGCTTTTATGCATTTTAGGCAAATACTTTTGCATTTCTCTTAGATAAACATCTGCTCTCCATACAAACATTCCGCTATTCCAAAGATAAGTTCCTTTAAGCAAAAGATCTTTAGCAACCTCAACGTTAGGTTTTTCTAGAAATCTCTCTACCTTAAAGCTTGCAATGTCACCGCCTATTCTTTCACCCATCTCTATATAGCCATATCCAGTTTCAGGCCTTGTAGGCATTATCCCTATAGTTACAAGACCTCTCCGTTTTTCTGCAATCTCTTTTGCTTGTGACAGAGTATCTATAAATAATTTTTCATTTTCTATATAATGATCTGACGGTAAAATTATCATAGTAGCGTCGCTGTCTTTTTTTAATAGTTTTACCGCAGAGAGCCCTATGCAGGTGGCGGTCCCTTAAATCTCATTATAGGTCATATAAACTATTGAGCATTAAATTTATAAAAAATCTGTATATGCTTTTCTTTTACATCTTTATCTTCAAAAACAATTATTTTCTCCACTAGTTCCTCTAAATCGTTTCTTTTAAGTTCATTAAAGCTTAATATATGATCAATTTTACTGCATATTAAACCAAGCATATGTTCTCTATTATTATTTATTTCATTTTCTATTTGATCTTTTCTTTTTTCTAGTCGGCCCTGTTCATCTTGAATTTCCTTTAAAATCATTTTAAAGTTTTTTTCATTTACTATGTTTTTTAACCTATCTTCATATATTCGCTTAATATTTATATCTATATCTTTAAGGTTGCTATTTATGCTTTTTAGCTCTTCAATATGATTATTGCTTTTGATAATTTCTTTTAGTTCATCATAAAATATTTCCTTATTTAAATCTTTTGTGTAATTTATCAAATCATTTATGATAATTTGCTTTATATATTCTTCCTTTATGGAGTGAGCAGTACACTTTTTTTTACCAGTTTGACTATTTGTACACTTATATCCGTTATATTTCTTTCTATAGCACATGCTTCCACCGCAGTCACCGCACTTAAGTACCCCTGAAAATAAATGTACTTCGTCATTTTTATACCTTAATATTCTCTGTCTTTTTTTTATAAGTTCCTGAACTTCATCAAAAGTTTCCTTAGGTATTATTCCTTTAAATTCTCCTCCATATATCCATTGATCTTTTGGTAAGGCTTTCACTGTTTTTAACTTATAGCTTACCTTTCTCCATCTTCCTTGAACCATTTGCCCCGAATATTTAGGATTTGTTAGGATATACCTTATGGAATTGCTATTCCATTTAAAAAACTTGGATTTCCCGAAATTTTTCACATGCCACGATGGCGGTCTTACTCCAATTGAGTTTAAATAGTCTGCAATCTTTTTAAATCCCCATCCTTTTAAATAAAGTTCATATATTTTTACCACTATTTTAGTAGCTTCATTTTCTGCAGGTATCAATTTTATAATTTTTATATTTTCTTTAAAACTTTCTTCAAATTTATAGCCATAAGGAGGCTTACTGGCAATACTAGACCCTCTTATCATCCTCTGCCTAAGACCATCTCTAGTTCTTCTTGAGCAATCTTTTATATACATTTCATTTAAAATATTTTTAAATGGAATTATATCATTAAACTCATATAATGTATCAACGTTATCAAGTACAGAAACAAATCTAATATCTTTAGCCTTAAAATAGTCCTCTAAATAATATCCAGCCATTATATAGTTTCTTGAAAATCTCGAGAGATCTCTTGTTAGAATCATGTTTATTTTTTTGTTCTCTATATCTTCTTTCATCTGTATAAAACTTTCTCTATCAAAATTAGAGCCTGAAAATCCACAATCTTCATAAACATTTACAAGATTATATATAGAGTTTTCCTCTTCTTTGCTTTTTTCTAGAATCCATTCTTTTAAGCCTTGAATCTGAGCTGGTATAGATTCTTTCTGATCATACTTGTCCGTACTTACTCTTGCATAAATAGCCACATTCCAAATACTCATTTAGCTATCACTCCATACCTTATTCATGATAGTTATCTTAGTTTCACTTAGATTACTTTTAATTATCTTTTTTATTATTTCATTTAAATTCCTTTTTCCAAAAAACCTAGTTACTATTATTTTTTCCTTTTTAGACATAAAAGCCTCCAGCACATTAGTTCATAATTAATAATATGCTGGAGGTTAAATATTTTTGATTCATTTATTTGATATAAGTTTTACTTTTACTTCTCTACTCATTTGCTTTATGCAATATTCTCTTTTCATAGCATCGCTCTTTGTTTCATAAGATTCATAGTAAACTAGCTCTACTGGAAGTCTGCATCTAGTGTACTTTGCTCCTTTACCATTATTGTGAGTTTTTATTCTTCTTTCTAAATTATTAGTGTATCCTGTGTAAAGACTACCATCTTTACACTTTAAAATATATACGTAATTCACCCTTTATTCCCCTTAAAAAATCATTTTACAGACACATATTTGTTATTTTCTATATAAAATCTTAATAAATAGTCCCTCGCCTCTTCTGCATAATCTATTCCTATACGTTTATCAGTTATAATATTAAACTCTTCATCGTTATCCACTATATATAATCTATTATCGCATAAATCTTCACCATTTAAAGCCTTATTGATTTTTAATGCATTACATAATTTCCCAGGACCATTAGTCAAACTTTTAATTTGAGTCTTAGTTAAGTCATTATAATCTTTCTTAAACCTATTATTTGCCATTATGTCCAAGCTTCCCACAGGCTCTAAAGCTCTTATAAGTACCGCCTCAGGTATTCCTTCCTTCTGGGTAACTACATTAAAACAGTAATACATTCCATATATTATAAAGACATATGATAATCCCGCCTCTCCATACATAACCTCCACTCTTGGGGTTCTTCTTCCTCCATAAGAGTGTGCTGCCTTGTCTTTTATACCTAAATATGCTTCAGTCTCAACTATTTTTCCAGAAAGCCTCTTACCATCTACTTCATGAATTAATATTTTCCCTAGAAGTTCTTTTGCAACCGTTTCTGTATCTCTACTATAAAACTCTCTATTAAGCTTTTTCATTTAATTCACCGCCATAAATATATAATTTGATGCTATTTTCATACCCTTAAAAACCATATATTAATTATATAATTTACCTAGATAATAAAAAAGAGCCCTAAAGGCTCTTTTTAATTTGCAGACTTAACTATTTGCTTAGCCTCTCTTATGGCTTTACTTTCAAAAGAAGATTGAGATCTAGACCTTGGTTTGTTATTTTCTCTCTTAAAATCGTGCTGTAGCTCTATTTGTGTCACTTGTTTCACGCTATCACTTCCTTTGCTTTTTGTCATCTTTTTCTTGGTTATTACTGCTGTCAGTCCTCTTAGTGCCTATATTTACTTCCTGTCTATTTATATCACCTTTCTTACACTTTCTCATGCAAATCACTTCCTTTAGTAAATTGGCTCTCCATTAAAATTTTCAAATTTAGGTGGATTCTTAGTGTTCTTTTTATTTCCAGATGGTCTACTTACATCATTTTTCTTATTTTCTCTATTACTTGCTTTATGGTGTATTCTATCAGTCATATTTAACTCCCCTTTCTAAAATTAGTTTTTCCACGTAAGGAGCTTTTATTCTTTTATCTTAAATCATCAAGTTTTACATAATGACCTATATATTGAATGTAGAGGTTTCTTTGTTTTCTGGTTCTACAAATATATTCTTCTTATCTATCTCAGGAAGCTCCGCATATACTTTGTCTATATATTCCTTATTAGTTACTACATAAATATTATCTTTACTTACTAGTGGTTTTATTCTATCTACTGTATTTCTTAAAAAACTTTTATTATTTATAATTTTTAAAAATTGTTTTGGATTTTTAGCCCTTGAGAGAGGATATAGTCTTGTTCCTTTACCACCCGCAAGAATCAGTGCATACAACAATAAGCCTCACCCCTAAATATTGCTTTATTCTATAATATGTAACTTTCAATATAATTGTGAAAAGATGAATTATAATTATAGGATAAACTTAATATATTCTTAGTGTATAAAATATAATGCCTAAAAAGTAAACTCCAGGTTTTTAAAAACCTGGAGTTTATTTTTCATATCGTTAATATTTTAACTTTTTTGGGTAAAATTTTACGCTCTGCTAGCAGCCTTTGCCTTAGATGCTGATTTAAACATCATAGCTGCTGTATAGAATATAACTACTATTACTAACCATGTTAATATTTTAAGTGGTAGTTCTTTAACTATATAAGCAGCTATAAAAACGCCTATAGCACCAAATATAGTTATTGCCATAGAAGCTTTTCTATCATATGCGCCTTCTTTAACGAATTTAGCTGCTGCTGCTGGCATTAAGAATGCACATGATCCCATCATTATTGGGAATGCTACCTTAGGGCTCATTCCAAGTGCAAATACTAGTGCCATACATGGAGCATAAAGTCCTATTCCTAGTGTCATAAGTGCTCCTAATATAAAGTTACCTATTATTGCTACTATAAGTTTTGTTCCTGTAAGTCCTATAGCCTCTCCACCAGCTGGCATTAAATGAAGTTGTCCTGCAAGCATTACAAATGCAACTATAATTAATGCTACACCCATTCCAAGCTGTATAACTTTTTCAGGAAGTTTTGAAACAACTCCTGCTCCTACTACAGCTCCTATAGTTGCAGCAGCTAACATTGAAAATAGTGTTACTGGATCAACTTTTATAGTTGTAATAAATATAAGAGCCTCAATTGCAACTGGTATTGTACATGCAACATTAAGTGTACCTGGTAATGTTCTATCTTCTGAAAGCTTAAAGTTTTTTAACAATGCAGTAGTTGGTGCAAAGCTTCCTATACCTAAAGTATCAAAGAAGTTTGTAACAAATCCTACAGCTCCAAGTGCTAAAAAGTTTGATTTTTCAAGTTTACCCTCTTTTGATGCTTTCGCATAATCTACGAAGAACAAAAATGCAAAGTATGCTACTAAAAGCAACAATATGCCGAAAACTATTTTTACCATTACATAGCCTCCCTTTGTTATACTATATTTTTTTATTTTATAATTGCTTATTGTAAATAATATATCATAGTTAATTATATCTAATCAACATTATTCTACATAATTTTTAAAATTTTCTTACTTTAATATAAATCCATGTTTA
>NZ_JAEEGB010000018.1:0-222 GCF_016316925.1 Clostridium aciditolerans
GTGCAATTTTCAGAGAACAATGTTGTTTCTGAAAAGCAAAAAGTAACAACAAAATTGATAGAAGCAAGCAGATCGAGGAAAAGTATGAGCGAGGAGCGGAGTTTACTGGTAAGTAAATGAGCACCACAGCGAATGCTTTGACGAAGAGATGCGCAGCTTATAGCAATTTTCCTCAAATCTGGTGATTATGACGTGAAGGATACACCCGTTCCCATTCCGAAC
>NZ_JAEEGB010000018.1:272-97205 GCF_016316925.1 Clostridium aciditolerans
AGTAGGTCGTCGCCAGGTAAAGCGTTCCGTGGTAGCTCAATGGTGGAGCATTCGGCTGTTAACCGAAGGGTTGGAGGTTCGAATCCTCTCCACGGAGCCATTTTTATTTTTTGATATTTTATAAATCTAAAATGGTAAGACTGTTTAAAGACAGTCTTTTATAATTTAAAAACATATATATAATAAAGTTATAAAAAGGAAAGTCACAGTTGACTTTCCTTTTATTTTTTATTGTTTTATTATTTTATTTCCATCACTTCTTAGCACAATAGTTCCATCTACATCCGTTCTATATACTTGAATTTTTCTTTTGGTTAGCTCATTCATTGTTTCACGATGAGGATGTCCATAGTCATTATTTTTACCACAGCTTATTATAGCTATTTTAGGTGTAACCTTATCTAAAAATGGTTTTGATGATGATGAGGAACTTCCGTGATGGCCTACCTTAAGGACATCAGCAGATATATCATAGTTTTTGTTCAATATTTCTTTTTCACTTAGCTTTTCAGCATCTCCTGTAAATAGAAATTTTGAATTACCATAGGTTATTTTAATGACAGCTGAGTAATTGTTAACATCTTCGTAGTTATCAGCATTAGGAGCAATCATTTCGCATTTTACATTTTTACCTAAATCTAAGTTAACTCCAGCCTTAGCAACATTTATCTTCAAGTTTTTAGATTTTAGTGCATTCATCATACTTTCGAAGGTTTTAGTATTTGCTAGCTTTTTTGGAGCATAAAATTCTCCGATATCATATTTTTTTATTACAGTATCCATTCCACCTATATGATCTTCATGAGGATGAGTAGCAACCACATAGTCGAGCTTCTTTATGTTTTGCTTATCTAGATAAGAGATAAGTTTATTAGTGCTTTCGTTTGTTCCAGCATCAATAAGCAAATTCTTACCATTAACTTGTATTAAAGCACTATCTCCTTGTCCAACATCTATGTAACTTATTTTTATAGAACTTTTGGTATCTGCATTTGAAGTACCTCCAGTTGAAGTACCCCCAGCCGGATTAGAACCACTACATGCAGCAAATATAAATACTGATAATAAAAGCGCAATCATGATTTTTAAGTGGGATTTAAAACGCTTCAAACTAATGCATCTCCTTTCATAAATTTGTAGTACAAACATAAGTTTAACATTTTATATGAATAAGTAAAGAGAGAGTCTTGATTATAAGCTTACCTATTGAGTAATTAGCTATCATGCGAACAATGTGCTATAATATAACATTATATAGATGTGGAAAGATTTTAACTGAAGGAGAGAAATTTTATTCATGGAAACATTTTTATTTTATTTAGATTTTTCGATTTACATGGGAAAGACAATGATACAGAAGTTTAAATTAGAAAAGTTAAAAAAACATGGTAGTGAGGAAGATGTTCAGCAATGTATAAATAAAACCGTTGAAGAGTGGAGTAATCATGTGCTAAATAAAGTACATGCTGATATTGAAGTAGTAGGAAAAGAAAACATTACTGAAGAAACATGTCTTTATGTATCAAATCATCAAGGAAATTTTGATATACCAATTTTTTTGAATATTTTTGATAGACCAGTAGGTTTTATTGCTAAAAAGGAACTTCTTAAATTTAAAACTTTTAGTTACTGGATGAAACAGATAAACTGTATATTCATAGATAGAAACAATATACGTGAATCTATGAAATCTATGAACGAAGGAGTAGAAATACTTAAAAGAGGACATAGTATGGTCATCTTTCCAGAGGGCACTAGAAGTAAAGGAGCAACAGTAGGTGAATTTAAAAAGGGAAGCATGAAGCTAGCTTTAAAAGCAGGGGTTCCTGTGGTACCGGTAACTATTGATGGGAGCTATAAGTTACTAGAAAGAAATAGTGAATATGGTAAGAATGAAAGAAAAGTTAGAATTACTATAGAAAAACCTATATATCCAAAAGAACTGTCAAAAGAACAGCAAAATAGTCTTGCTGAAGATGTAAGAAAAATTATTATAAATAATATTAAATAAACTGTTTAATATAGGGGTAAAAGGCTGAAAGTTAGCTTATACAACCGTATAAGCTAACTTTCTAGTTAGTTTCCCTATATAAAGTGTACAACTCAAAAATTTCTTTAAAGTTTCTTAAGAAAATTCATGAATGTTAAGTACAATAACTTTTTTTCTACTCATGGCTTCAATACTATATCTTATTCCTTGAGTACCCATACCAGAAGCTTTAACACCTAAGAATGGAAAGTGATCAGGCCCTCTCTCAGTCTTATCATTAATTTGGACAGTACCAACCTCTAACTTACTTGCGACGTGAAAAGCATAATCTATGTTTTTAGTGAAAACAGAAGATTGTAGACCATACTGAGACTTATTAGCAATTTCTATGGCCTCTTCAACGCTCTGTACCCTTAATATCGGCAAAACCGGACCAAAAGGCTCTTCCCAAGCAATGCGCATGTCTGTAGTAACATTGTCAAGTAGAGTAGGGTACATTAGATTTTCTTTTCGTTTATTACCAATAAGTAATTTTGCGCCTTTTTTTAAGGCGTCATCAATCAATTCTTGTACAAAATCTGCAGCAGAATTATTAATGAGAGGGGTTACTTCACAGTCATCTTCTGGCATTCCAACTTTAAGATTTTTTATTTCTTCTAGCATAAGTGGTGCAAGTTCATCAGATATATCATTTATAGCGAGAACCCGCTTAATAGCTGTACATCTTTGACCAGAATATATATAAGCACCTGCAACTATATCCTTTGCGGCATCTCTTAAGTCTGAATCCTCAAGCACAATAGCAGCATCTTTCCCACCAAGTTCCATAAGCATAGGTACCATACCTGCAATTACTGCTATATGCTTACCTACCTCTGTACTCCCTGTAAAATTTATAAAGTCAATTCCAGGATGGGTAACAATATAGTCTCCTATTTCAGAGCCCTTACCTGTCACTGTGTTCAGCACACCTTTTGGTATTCCAGCTTTATTAAATAGTTCAGCAACATACAAAGCACTTATAGAACCCTGACTAGGAGGTTTTAGTATTACACTGTTTCCTGCTGCTAAGGCAGGAGCAATTTTTGATACAGAAAGATTTATTGGGTAGTTAAATGGGGAGATAGCCAATACTGTTCCCAAAGGCACCCTATGAACAACGGATACTTTATTTTTTTTAAACCCAGGAAAATTATCTCCTGTTATAGTTTCGCCTTCCATGTGTTTTGCTTCGTCTGCAGTAAATCTTATAAAGCTTGCAGTTCTTTTCACTTCAGATATTGCAGAACTTTTATTTTTTGCAATCTCTTTCTGAAGAAAATCAGATAATACAGATATGTTCTCTTCTAAAAGGTCTGCGCATTTATGCAATACTGCAGCCCTTTCATTTAGTGGCTTTTCTGCCCAGTTTTTTTGTGCTATTTTAGAATTTTCTATTGTTTTATCAATTTCATCTTTTGTCATAGCCTGCACTTTTCCAATAACATCACCATTAACTGGAGAGTGCACATCTATGGTTGATTCACTTTTAGATTTAATCCATTCCCCATTTAAAAGATTTTTATAGACTATACCTTCTTTTATATTTTCAAACATAAATTTCATCTCCATATGCTAACTAAATGATAAATATATCTTTTAGTTTAAGCTTAAATAAAAAAAATATTACAATTTTCAACCTTTTACGATTGAAGATTTTTTGATTTTTAAAACTTATTTTTAATAATATTGATAAAAAATAAAAAAATATAAAAATTTTTGAGGTATATTGTAATAAGAGTTTAATATTAATGATATATGAAAATAAGTCAACAGCAACGCATGGTGCCAATTTCAAAACAAAAAGGTCCTATTTTTAAGTGAAAAAGCTAAATGTGAAAAAATGACGAATTAAAATTACAATAATATAAAAATTTTTATTTGCCAATACAAAATGGAAATGTTACAATATAGGCATAAATATGCTAATAGTTATTGATGTTACTAGGTAAAATTAATAAATATACAAATAAACAGAATAATTAATAACAAAAATGAAAATGTTCACAGATAGCATTAATGCAATTTTTGAATGAAAATCATTCAAAATGGGATTTTTCGATATTAGGCCAATATGTTTAAAGTTAAGGAGGATAAACATGAGTATTATAAAAAAATCTTCATATGAGCATTATTTACAGGATGTAGATGTTCCAAATCTTTATAAAGATATATTCCCTTATTCTGATGTTCCTAAGGTGGCTTTCAATCAAATACAGGTTCCTATGGATTTACCTGAAAATATATGGATTACAGATACTACCTTTAGAGATGGACAACAATCCATGCCGCCTTATTCTGCTGAACAGATTATAAGAATATTTGATTATCTTCATGAGCTAGATAATAATTCAGGAATAATTAAACAAACTGAGTTCTTTTTATATACAGAAAAAGATAGAAGAGCGGCACAAGTTTGTATGGAAAGAGGATATAAGTTTCCAGAAGTAACGTCATGGATAAGAGCTAACAAGGAAGATTTTAAACTAGTAAAAGAAATGTGCATAAAGGAAACGGGAATGCTTATGTCTTGCTCAGATTATCATATATTTAAAAAGCTAAATGTATCAAGACAAAAGGCTATGGATATGTATTTGTCTATCGTTGAAGAAGCATTAAAAAATGGTATACGCCCAAGATGTCATTTAGAAGATATAACTAGGGCTGATTTTTATGGCTTTGTAGTGCCTTTTGTAAATAGGCTTATGGAACTTTCAAAAGAAGCAAATGTTCCTATAAAAGTAAGAGTTTGTGATACTTTAGGACTTGGCGTTCCATATGGCGGTACAGCACTTCCAAGAAGTGTACAAGGACTTATTCATGGACTTAGAACAAACTGTGCTGTTCCTTCAGAGTGTATAGAATGGCATGGTCATAACGATTTTAATGCAGTAGTAAGTAATTCAACTACAGCATGGCTTTATGGCGCATCCTCAATAAATACATCACTTTTAGGAATAGGTGAAAGAACAGGAAATTGTCCGCTAGAATCTATGATATTTGAATATGCGCAACTAAAAGGTACAACTGGAAACATGAAGCTTCATGTCATAACAGAATTAGCAGAGTACTTTTCAAAGGAAATGAAATATGATATACCACCGAGAACTCCTTTTATAGGAAGCCAGTTTAATGTAACAAGAGCTGGTATACATGCAGATGGAATACTCAAAGATGAAGAAATATATAATATATTTGATACAGATAAGATACTTGGAAGACCAGTGGTAGTTGCAGTTAATCAATATTCAGGACTTGCGGGAATTGCTGCTTGGATTAACACTTATTATAGATTAAAAGATGGAGATAAGATTGATAAAAAAGATCCAAGAGTAGCTGAGATGAAGGAATGGGTAGATGAGCAATATGCAGAGGGTAGGACAACTATTATTGGTAACAATGAATTAGAGTTATTGATGGATAGGATAATGCCTGAAATAAATGAAAAGAATAGAGCAAGCTAATTAATATACGGCAATTTATGTGGATGGAGGAGTAGTAATGGGATTAAATGTTGCTCAAAAAATAATTAAAGGTCATCTAGTAAAAGGTGAAATGATTGCTGGAAAAGAAATCGCCATAAAAATAGATCAAACCTTAACTCAAGATTCAACTGGGACAATGGCATACCTACAATTTGAGGCTTTGGGGATAGACAAGGTAAAAACAAAAAGATCAGTTGCTTATATTGATCATAATGTACTTCAATCAGGTCCAGAAAATGCAGATGACCACTTATATATTCAAACCGTAGCTAAAAAACACGGAATATATTTTTCGAAGCCTGGTAATGGAATATGTCATCAAGTAAATTTAGAGAGATTTGGTGTTCCAGGAGATACTCTTTTAGGCTCAGATAGTCACACGCCTACAGGTGGTGGAATAGGAATGCTTGCTATGGGAGCAGGTGGACTTGATGTTGCTGTAGCTATGGGCGGTGGAGAATATTACATTAGTATGCCTAAAATAGTTAAGGTGAATCTAATAGGAGAGTTAAGAGATTGGGTATCCGCTAAGGATATTATATTAGAACTTTTAGGAAGACTTACTGTTAAAGGTGGAGTAGGGAAAGTATTTGAATACTCTGGAGATGGAATTAAAACTTTATCTGTACCACAAAGAGCTACTATAACAAATATGGGCGCTGAGCTTGGAGCAACAACATCATTATTTCCAAGTGATGAGGTAACATATGAGTTTCTAAAAGCGCAGGACAGAGAGAAAGATTTTATAGAATTAAAGGCTGATGAAGATGCAGTATATGATGAAGAAGTCACAATAGATTTATCAGAGTTAGAACCGCTAGTAGCATGTCCTCATAGTCCTGATAATGTTGCATCTGCTGCTTCATTAAAGGATATAAAAGTAGATCAGGTATGTATAGGAAGTTGTACAAATTCATCTTATGCGGATATGATGAGGGTAGCTAAAATATTAGAAGGAAAGACTGTAAATGAAAAAGTATCATTAGTTATTGCACCAGGATCAAAGCAAGTTTTAAATATGCTTGCTAAAAATGGAGCTTTAGCTACAATGATTGATGCAGGAGCAAGAATTTTAGAGTCAGCTTGTGGATTCTGTATAGGCATGGGACAATCACCTGCTACAAATGGTGTATCTCTTAGAACTTCTAATAGAAACTTTGAGGGAAGATCTGGCACAACATCTGCAAATGTTTATCTAGTTAGTCCTGAAATTGCAGCTGTTTCTGCATTAAAAGGTTATATAGCAGATCCAAGAGAACTGGGAGAAGCTTTTGATATAGAAATGCCAAAGGAATTCATTATAAATGATAATTTAATACTTCCTCCAGCAGTAGAAGGTGAAGACGTAGAAGTAGTTAGAGGACCTAATATAAAACCATTCCCTAAAGCAAAAGCATTGGAAAGTATAGTAGAAGGAAAGGTATTAACTAAGGTTCATGATAACATAACTACAGATCATATTATGCCTTCAAATGCTAAGCTTTTACCTTATAGATCAAATGTTCCTTATCTTTCAGAGTATTGTTTAACACCATGTGATAAAGATTTTCCAAGTAAAGCTAAACAATATGGTGGTGGATTTATAGTTGGTGGAGATAATTATGGGCAGGGATCAAGTAGAGAGCACGCGGCCTTAGCACCATTATATCTTGGAGTTAAAGCTGTACTTGCTAAATCTTTTGCTAGAATACACATGGCCAACCTTATAAACAACGGTATTATGCCTCTTATATTTGAAAATGAGGAAGACTACAATAAAATAGATACTATGGATGAACTTTTGATTGAAGATACTATTGACCAAGTAGATAAAGGAATAATTATTGTTAAGAATAATAGTAAAAATGAAGAGTATAGAATGCTATTAAATGTTACAGATAAACAAAAGAAAATGATAAAAGTAGGTGGATTGCTTAACTTAGTTAAGGCCAGTCATTAAATTTTGGAGGCGATTTTATGGATCATAAAGTTACACTTATACCAGGAGATGGAATAGGTCCAGAGGTAATAGGGGCGGCAAGAAAAATTATTGATGCTTCTGGAGCAAATATAGAGTGGGATGTGGTAAAGGCTGGAGAAGAAGTTATAGAAGAGTTTGGAACACCTCTTCCTGAATATGTTTTAGAAAGTATAAAAAGAAATAAGGTGGCACTAAAAGGTCCGGTAACTACTCCTGTTGGAAAAGGTTTTAAAAGCGTAAATGTTACATTAAGACAGACATTAAACCTTTATTCCAATATAAGACCTATAAAGACTTATGCTGGAATAAAATCAAGATATGAAAATGTAGACTTAGTTATTTTTAGAGAAAATACAGAGGATTTATATGCAGGGATAGAGCATATGGTAAGTGATGAAATAGCGGAAAGTATAAAAATTATTTCTAAAAAAGCAAGTGATAGAATAGTAAGAGCGGCATTTGAATATGCTAGAAAGAACAATAGAAAAAAGGTTTCAGCTGTTCATAAGGCTAATATAATGAAGTTGTCTGATGGTCTTTTTCTAAAGTGCGCAAGAAATATAGCTAAGGAATATAGTGACATAGAATTTGAAGATGTTATTGTAGATGCAATGAGTATGAAGCTTGTTTTAGATCCGGAAAAATATGATGTACTTGTGATGCCTAATCTATATGGTGATATACTTTCTGACATGGCGGCAGGGCTCGTCGGAGGATTAGGAATGGTTCCAGGAGCAAATATAGGGGAAAATGGTGCAGTGTTTGAACCGGCACACGGCTCTGCTCCAGACATTGCAGGGATGAACAAATCCAACCCAATAGCTACAGTTTTATCAGGCATAATGATGCTTAAGCATATAGGAGAATTTGATGCAGCGGCGAAGATAGAAAAAGCTATTGAGAAAGTTGTAAGAGACGGTATGCATGTAACCCCAGACCTTGGAGGAAATGCAGGGACATCAGAATTTACTGAGGCGATTATAAAAGAAATGAAATAAGAAAAAGAGTCTTATCTTAGAATTCGTTATCCATCGGATAAAATTAAGGTAAGGCTCTTTTGTAGCTTTTTATAAAACAACTTACGAGCAAGCTCACAGAGTAAATTGGAATTTATAATTTTATGGATTAGGTTCCATAAAGTTATAAATTAATATATAATATTGAATATAATAGATAGTGGTAACTTTAATTATAGAAGGTGGAGTGTCTGTATTGAAAATTAATAATAAAGTACGTGTAATTTTACTGATACTTTTGGTGTTATTGATATCTGGAGCTTGTGCAGCATCTTACCATTATATTTTGGGTAATATAAGACATCAAGAAAAAGAAAGTGTTCTGCAGGATATAAAACGTGTACGATATCTAATTAGTGATAGTAGAGATAGTCTAAATGTTGTATCTGCAGACTTTTCCGCATGGGACGATACATTAGAGTTTGTAAAAAATCCATCTAGAAAATATGTATTAGAAAACCTTAATTACAATTCACTAGAAAATTCAAGAATTGATATGTTTGCAGTTTTAGATAACTCTGATAAATTAAAATATATAAAGGTTTACGATTCAAAGCAGGGAAAGGATATAGAAACTCCAAGAGAGGTAATAGATTTTATTAATAAGAATAGTAGAGAATTAAGTCAGCATATGAACGTGTATAGTGTGGGATCAGGAATAATTTCTGTAAATGGACAACCTATGATTATATCCTTTAGACCTATAACTGATTCAAAGTATGAAGCTCCTATAGGAGGTACCGTAATTATTGGAAGATACATAAGAGATAGATTCATAGACAAGGGAGAACATATAATTGATGCAAATTTATCAATAGAAGAAGCGAGAAGCAGTGATAATCGTTATGGTGTGTTCATAGGTAATGATTCAAGGGTAAGAATATTAGATCAAGATGATGCTTTAATAGAGATTAATGACAAAAATAATATAACAGGATACTCTATAATAAGAGGAACTGATAATAATCCTATATTTGCAATAAAGATACATGAAAATAGAACGCTTTATAATGAAGGAATAAAGTCATTATATTTTTATATTTTATTAGTTGTAATCTTCGCAGTTCTAGTTTTTGTTATGTGTTTAACCCTTTTAAGAGTACATATTATTAAGCCTATTGAAAGCATGAGCAGAGAAGTAAGTAATATTGAGCTTAACGATGATAAAATATCTAAAATTAGAGTCAAAGGAAATGATGAGCTAACTCAGCTATCTATAGAAATAAATAGTATGATTAAGAGAATTGAATATAGTAATAAAAAGATACAGGATAGCGAAAAGCAACTAAAACTAGTTTTAGAAGGAGCAAATGCAGGCTTTTGGGACTGGGATATAGAAAATAATTATATATACTTTGATGAAAAATTTCTAACTATCCTTGGATATTCTCAGGGTGAACTACCTAACTCAAGTGAGGTATGGAGGAAGATAGTTCATGAGGATGATTTAGATTATTCCTTAAAGTGTTTTCAAAATAGCCTGGGAAAGAGTGTTAATATACACATTATAGAACAAAGGGTGAGAACTAAATCAGATGACTATAAGTGGATTTTAAACCAGTGTAAGGTTGTAAGATATGATAAAGATAACAATCCTAAGAGAATGACAGGAATAATAACTGACATAACTGATAAAAAGAAGCAAGAAGAGGAATTAAGATATCTAAATTATTATGATAAGTTGACCGGTTTATTCAATAGGGGATATTATGAATACGTTATTGAAAAAGTAAGCAAAAGTAGCAGTTTACCTGTTTCTATAATAATGGGTGATTTAAATGGACTAAAAATAGCAAATGATACTCTTGGACATGCTCAAGGAGACAAATTATTAGCGGAAGCTGCAAATATTCTCAAGGATATTTCAGGCCCTAACGCTTTAATCTCACGTTATGGTGGAGATGAATTTGTAGTAATTTTAGAAAATATAGATAGTATAAAGGCTAATGAAATATGTTTAGCTATAAAAAATGAATGTTCAAATAGAAAGATAGGTTCTATATATGTTAATATTGCATTGGGATGTTCTACTAAATATGATGCAAGCCAAGACATAAATGAAATAATTAAAGAAGCTGAAGAGAGAATGTATAGGAATAAACTATTAGAAGATAGAAGTGCTAGAAACAGTATAATAGCTTCTTTAACTAGAACTTTAGAAGAAAAAAGCCATGAAACAAAGGAGCATGCTTATCGTATATATAATTTGTGTGTAAAAATAGGTGGAATTTTAGGTTTAAGTACTGATAAATTAGATGAACTCTATTTACTGGCTAGGTTGCATGATATAGGGAAAATAGGGATAGATAGCAAAATATTAAATAAGCCAGGAAAACTAAATGATGAAGAGTGGGAAATTATGAGAAATCATTCTGAAATAGGATATAGAATAGCAGCATCAACGCCAGATCTAATGCATATAGCATATGGAATATTGACACACCATGAAAGGTATGATGGTACGGGGTATCCTAAAGGGCTTAAGGGAGAGCAAATACCATTACTTTCAAGATTATTAGCTATAGTTGATGCCTTTGACGTAATGACTCATGATAGGCCGTATAAGGTAAGAATGACAGTTGCTGAAGCTATCGAAGAGCTAAAAAGATGTTCAGGAAAACAGTTCGATCCTAATTTAGTTGAAATATGTATAATGGCTTTTAAAAGCTAACACAAAAACACAACTGTTCATATAGCAGTTGTGTTTTGTTATTTTGATCTATGGCCTATATCTGAGTTTCGTAATCTATAGGCTTTTTCTAATAAATCTTTTTCAATATTTTTTTCAATAGTAGAAAATAAATCTTGTTGAATATGTGTAGGAAAATATAATTGAAGCAATCTTTTTTCTAATTCTTGTTGAGTCTCTATACTGCCATCTGGGAGTATATGATTTACCATAAATTCATTTTTTACTAGCTCTGGGGCTATCATTATGCTTCTGTGGCAATCCAAAGGATCTTTTTCTGTACACATTAGACAAATTATAAATTGTTTATCTATTCCGGTGTTGAGCCGTGCTATGCCATCTTTAAAGCTCTTTGTATGTTTTATTATTTCAAAATCCAAGTATCCTTTTTGATTGAATAGATTTTTATCCTCACGGATTGCTCCGAATTCGTCAGCCATATATACGTAATTAATATTATTAGAATCTAAGAATTTTTTTATCACATTTTTATTAAAATGAGGAACATATTTTGAGAAAGGAACACTTCTAATATCAACTATGCAATTTATATTATATTTTCTAAGAAGCCCAAGAAAATATATATTATCATGTGATGAGTGTCCTATAGTATAAATTAGTTTCATTTTTATAACTCACTTCCTCATAAGTTCTAAGTCTTTTTTTGTAATCCTTCGCTAAGGCTCATAGAAAAAGTATTTAATCTTACTGCTGAATTGTAAATATATCCTCACCTATAAGTTAACTTTATTGTCAGTTTCCTTATAGTAATTTATAATATCATAAATTTTTTTATTTTAGTAACATAAGATAGTTTAGAGAGTTTTTCAAATGTTGAATCTAAGGTGAATTCGGGCTCATTGCGAATTATTGCTGCTACTTCATCCCTTTGAGTAACACTTGATGTATACATATGACAATTTTTGAAGCTCTCAGATAGATTACATATAGTATTTAACCTGTCATTAGTTTTTATTCGTACAAGCCAATCAGATTTCTCATCCCAATATTTCTCGATATAAGCTTCTTTGTCATTAAATTTTATATTTTTCTTATTTTTATTCTGAATTATATCTGCTATATCGCCAAATACTGAGCTAGCTGTTGGAAGCATTCCAGCACCCTTGCCGGAGAAAAATACGTTTCCTACTGCATCACCTTCAATAACTATTCCGTTAAGCTCATTATCTATCTTGCTTAAATAAGAATCGGACTTTATCATAACTGGCTTTACAAAACCATAAATTTTCTCATCTTTATTTTTACTGATAGCCAATAGTTTTATAATATATCCATTTAATTTTGCATACTCAAAGTCTATTTCATCGATATCTGTAATTCCTTCTATATTTATATCCACCCAGTTGACTTTCATGCCATATGCAATAGTTGAAAGAATGGATAGTTTTCTTGCAGCATCATATCCTAATACATCAGAATCTGGATTGGCTTCGGCAAATCCTAGATTTTGTGCTAATTTAAGAGCATCTTTGTAACCCATATTTTCTGCGTACATTTTTGAAAGAATAAAATTTGTAGTTCCATTTAAAATAGCTTGAATCTCGAAAATTTTATTACCAGCTAAGGATTCCATAAGAGGTTTTAATATAGGAATGCCTCCGCCAACACTTGCCTCAAAATTTAAAGTTACACCATTGTCTGAGGCTATGTCTAATAGTTCTTCACCATATTCTGCAATTAAATCTTTGTTTGCAGTTACTACATGTTTTTTTAGCTTGAGAGCTTTTTTTACATATTCGTAAGCTGGGTGAAGTCCACCCATAACTTCTACTACTATATCTACAGGATTATTAAATATTTTTTCTATACTATCTGTTACAAGATGATAGTTTTGTTTTTGTTCATGTTTGTTCTTATCTTTTACAAGTATACTAGATATATTTAATTCTTCACCGGTAATGGATTTAAATCTCTCTTTATTTTTATTTATAAGATTAGCTATACCAGTTCCTACAACTCCATAGCCAAGTACTGCTATTGATGCCATTAAAAATACCTCCTTATTTTATGAATTATAATAGAATATCGTATAAATTAAATATTACCGGTAGAATACTCAAATTCTTTCCAGGTTTCTCTATAGTTTATTTCATCATGCAGTGTATCAAGAAAATTTGATATACAATCTTTATATTTATCTACTTCTACTAAAAAAGAATCATGACCATAATCGGATTGAATTTCATTGTATTCAAGGTCTACACTGCTTAATTTTAGTATATCTTTTGCTCTCCTAAGTTCACTTATATTAAAAAGAGTATCGGAACTTATAGCTACAAGTAAAAACTTAGCTTTAATGCAACTTAGTGCTTTTGCATAAGATCCATATTCGCGTCTAAGATCAAATAAATCCATTGCACGGGTAAAATATAAGTAGGTATTTGCATCAAATCTTTGTACAAGTTTTTCTCCTTGATAACTCAAATAACTATCTATTTCAAATTCGGCATCAAGGCTTTTAAAAAAGTCATCTATATTATTTTTGATCTTTCTTCCAAACTTTTTATCTATCAAATCTCTAGTCTGATAAGTTAACATAGCAATCATTCTTGCTATAGATAAACCCTTGGCAGGGAAATCTGAACCATAGTAATTTCCATTATTCCAGTTAGGGTCCCACATGATGGACTTTCTCATAATATGGTTAATTCCTACTGCTTCTGTACTTAAATTAAGTGGAGCAGCTAAATTTATAATTCCATCCATAAAATCAGGATAAGAAACTGACCACTGAAGGGACTGCATGCCTCCCATTGAACCACCAACTACAGCTAGAATATGATTAATGTTCAAAAAATCAAAGAGTTTTCTTTGAGCATTAACTATATCTTTAACCGTAATTATAGGGAAATTTATACCATAAGGTTCATTAGTTTCAGGATTTATAGATGAAGGTCCAGTGGAACCGCAGCACCCACCAAGCACATTTGAACATACTATAAAGTATTTATCAGTATCAAATATTTTACCAGGTCCAACAAAATCCTCCCACCAACCAGCACTGTCCAATTCATCATGACTAGCTACATGAGAATCTCCAGTTAAAGCATGAGTTATAAGTATACAGTTATTCTTATCTCTATTTAATTTACCATAAGTTTCAAAGCATATAGTTATAGGACCAAAGGTTTTTCCGCTTTCCAGAAGGAAGCTTTTGTCTTGGCTAAAGGTTAAATACTCCTTAAAAATATCTTTCTTATAAGTAAATTCGCTCAAGATACATACCTCCAATTAAAAACTTTGCGACGCAAAACTTTTATAGTTGACAATTGACAGTGAACAGAGGACAGTGAAGGTGAGTCTTCTTCCTTACGTCAGAAAACTAATTTATTTTTTTAGGCTTGTTTTGCTAATGCAAAACACCGCTAAATTAAAGATTTTTCGTAGTGTAGCGGAGAAAAATCCTCCTTCACTGTCCTCTGTCAATTGTCCTCTGTCCTCTGATAAAAATAATACGTCGTATTATTTTTACTTTACGAATTGAAATTAAGAATATTTAAATTTGGCTTAGTGCATTTTCAAGGTCAGCAATTAAATCATCTGCATCTTCAATACCTATGGAAATTCTTATAAGTTCAGGTTTAACACCTGCTTGTAGCAACTGCTCTTCATCAAGCTGAGAGTGAGTTGTAGAAGCAGGATGAATTATTAGTGATTTAGCATCTCCAACATTAGCTAAGTGTGAAAATATTTCTACTAAGCTTATTACTTTTTTGCCTGCTTCAGCTCCACCTTTTACTCCAAAGGTAAATATAGAACCAGGTCCCTTTGGAAGGTATTTTTTAGCTAAATCATAATATTTGTTTCCTTCTAATCCAGGATAGTTTACCCATTCTACTTTAGGGTGATTGCTTAAAAATTCTGCAATCTTTTTAGCATTGTCTACGTGTCTTTGGACTCTTAAGGATAAAGTTTCAAGACCAAGTGTTAATAAGAAGGAGTTAAATGGAGAGATAGCTGCTCCTAAGTCTCTTAAAAGAGCTGTTCTAACCTTTAGGATATATGCTAGGTTTCCAAAGGTTTCTACATATTTAAGTCCGTGATAGCTTTCATCTGGTTCTACAAGACCAGGGAATTTTCCATTATCCCAGTTGAATTTTCCTGAATCAACAACTACACCACCTATTGATGTACCATGACCACCAATAAATTTAGTAGCGGAGTGTACAACAATATCAGCACCAAATTCAATTGGCTTTAAAAGATATGGTGATGCAAAAGTATTATCAACAATTAGAGGGATACCATTCTTATGAGCAATATTAGCAACAGCTTCAATGTCAATTATGTTGATTCCTGGGTTGCCTATACTTTCTATATAAACGGCTTTTGTTTTTTCATTTATAGCTTTTTCAAGTTCTTCTAGGTTATCTGGATCTACAAGATTGACTTTAATTCCAAAGTTCTTAAAAGTATGAACGAATAGGGAATAAGTACCGCCATAAAGAGTTGCAGCAGCAACTATTTCGTCGCCTGAACCAGCAATATTTAATATTGAATAAGTGATTGCTGCCATTCCTGAAGCAGTAGCTACAGCTCCGACCCCACCTTCGAGTAAAGCAACTCTTTGCTCGAAAACATCATTTGTTGGATTACCTAAACGTGTATATATATTTCCAAACTTTTTTAAACCAAATAAGTCTGCAGCGTCTTGTGCATCGTCGAAAACATAAGAAGTTGTTTGATATATTGGTAATGCTCTTGATTTGGTAGCACTATCTACCTGTTGTCCTCCATGTATTTGAAGAGTGTCAAAAGATAATTTTTTTGTCATTGTTAATTCCTCCTTTTAATCGGAACACGGGGTAATTTCGCTAGGTAAAAATTCATTTAGAACCTTTACCTAGCAAAATTACCCGTTAAAGTCCATTTAGGACTTTAACCTCCTAAAAAATAATTTATTTTTAAATTAATTTTGGACGGAACTTCTATATTAAAGTTTTGTAATTTATAAAGGGATGAAGCTAGATTTAGCTTAATTGTAAATTTAAAATAAAAAAATCTTCTCGCAGACGAGACTGCAAGAAGATACACTTTCTCCTCAGCTCCTCATCTCTCAGGTATTTAACCTGCTGGAATTAGCACCGTTGAATAATAAATATTCAGGTTGCCGGGCGTCATAGGGCCAGTCCCTCAGCCTCTCTTGATAAGAAGTTCCGTATTCAATTGATGAAATCATAACAGGAATTACTATACTTTGTCAATACTGTTTTTGAAAAATAATTGAAATGTTAAATTTAAAAACTTGCATTAAGCCTTGATCTGATTAGAGTTTTCATACTAAAAAATTATTTGATTACTTAAAAAATTATGCATATGCTATTTTGTGAATTGAATAATCTAATGAAAAATTATAAAACTTCAATTATCATTTTATTAAGAATACGTAGCTTATTGATAGTAAGCAATACCTTGTTTAACACTTATTTAGTTGTTTAAAATAAGTCGCGGAAAAAATATATTGACAACTAAACTAATAAGTATTATTATTAGCGTTAAATGGAATTAAATAAAAAGTTCTTATCAAGAGTGGTGGAGGGACTGGCCCTATGAAGCCCGACAACCGGCATTAGTTTTGAATGTATCGGTGTCAATTCCTGCAGAATATTTTTTATTCTGATAGATAAGAAAATGGCTTGAAATTTTGAAAAAGATATTTAGGGCTACTTTTCTTATAGGAAAGTAGCCTTTTTATGTTTATAGGGTTACAAGGTCGAAAATTGACTTGCACCCCGGGCTAAGTTTCCAAGCTTCAGTCCGTTAAAAACTTTTAGTCAGTCTAAAGCTTAAGCAGATATCCCAAATCTTTGATTTGGTGATAGTCGCTTACACAGAGTGCGTGTTCTAAGATAACCTAAGAACTTTCGAGAACTCGCTTCGCTCAAACAACTCTAAAGTTCTAAGGTTCTCTTAAAACCCTTCACTAAGACTGACACAAAATTTTTAAATCTACCTTCGGCTTTGGAAACATATCCCTTTGTGTAAGTCAATTTTCTAGTTTGTTTCCCTATAATTATTAAAAGTAAAGGAGAATTACGTATGTTTATTAAAGATATATTTTTGAATAAAAGATTGACTATTTCTTTTGAATTATTTCCACCTAAGGATGATAAAAATTTTGAAGGTATTAATAGCACTATTGAAGAATTAAAAAAGTTAAACCCTGATTTTATTAGTGTAACCTATGGTGCAGGAGGAAGCAGCAGAAGTAGAACAATTGAACTTGCTTCAATTATAAAAAATAAGTATGACATAGAAACCATAGCGCATCTTACATGTATAACCTCTTCCAGAGAAGAGATTAATGGTATTTTAAATGATTTAAAATTAAATAATATTGGTAATGTACTTGCTTTAAGAGGGGATATTCCTAAGGGTTTTATAATTAAAGAAAGTTTTAAGTATGCTAAGGATTTAATTTATGAGATATCCCAAAGAAAAGATTTTAGCATATCTGCAGCAGCTTATCCAGAGGGACATGTGGAATGTGCTGATATAGGAAAAAATATAGAGTATCTTAAAGAAAAAGTGGAAAAAGGTGCAGATTTTTTAATTACTCAGCTTTTCTTTGATAATGATAACTTTTATAATTTTAGAGAAGAGTTATATAAAAATAATATAAATGTTCCAATTGTTACAGGCATTATACCTGTATTAGATAAAAGACAAATAGAACGTATAGCAGCCTTATCTGGTGCAGTTATTCCTCAAAAAATTAAAAGAATTATGGATAAATATGAGCATAGCCCTGAGGCTCTAAAAGAGGCAGGAATAGCATATACTTCCGAGCAAATTGTTGATTTAATAAGTAATGATGTTCAAGGGATACATTTATATACTATGAATAAACATAATGCTGTAAAAGAAATTATGGAAAATATACAGGAACTTCGTAAGATAGTTAATTCTTGAAGATGCCTAATATAAATAAAGTAAAAAGGGAGAGGTTTTTTATGACATTTAAAACTTTATTAAGAGATAGATTTAATAATAAATTTGCGTTTTTCGACGGAGCTATGGGAACTATGCTTCAGAAAGAGGGACTTAAGGTTGGGGAGCTGCCAGAGACTCTTAATATAACAAATCCGGAAATAATAAAGAAAGTACACAAGCAGTATATTGATGCGGGTTCAGATATAGTTATTACAAACACTTTTGGAGCAAATGAATTAAAGTACAGTTCCTCTGAATACTCTATTGAGCAGGTAATTACTGCAGGAGTGAATATTGCAAGAGAAGCAGCTGGTAACAAATTAGTAGCATTAGATATAGGTCCAACTGGATTAATTATGGAACCAACAGGTACTCTAAGCTTTGAAGCAGCTTATGAGTTGTTTAAAAAACAAGTAATAATTGGAGAAAAAGCAGGTGCGGACTTAATTTTAATAGAAACTATGTCTGACTTGTATGAAGTTAAGGCTGCTGTACTTGCAGCAAAAGAGAACAGTTCGCTTCCTGTATTTTGTACAATGACTTTTCAGCAGGATGGTAGAACTTTAATGGGTACAGATCCAAAGACCATGGTATTTGTATTAGAGGGGTTAGGAGTTGATGCACTGGGAGTAAACTGTTCTTTGGGGCCTAAAGAACTTATGCCTATTATAGATGAAATTCTACTATATGCATCTATTCCTGTAATGGTTCAACCTAACGCTGGTCTTCCAAGATATGATGGAGAAAAAACTGTTTATGATATAGAACCTAATGAATTTGCTAAATATATAAGAATTATGGCACAGAAGGGTGTGCAAATTTTTGGTGGATGCTGTGGTACGAATCCTGAGTTTATAAAGGAATCATTAAAGGCTGTAGAAGGACTACTACCTTTAGAAAGGGAGTCTAAGAACTTTACGGCAATTTGTTCTGGTACTGAAACTATAATCTTAGATGGCAAGATAAACCTTGTTGGTGAAAGAATAAATCCTACAGGGAAAAAACGTTATAAAGAAGAACTTAAAGAAGAAGGCGTTAGCTATATACAGGCCGAGGCTGTAAAGCAGAAAGAAGAAGGAGCAGCTATTATAGGCTTAAATGTAGGTTTGCCAGAAATTGATGAAAGAAAAATGATGATTAAAGCAGTGAAAGCTATTCAAAAGGTAGTTCAGCTTCCTATTGATATTGACAGCCCCAATCCAGAAGTTTTAGAGGCAGGTGCTAGAGTTTATAATGGTAGACCAATTATAAATTCTGTAAATGGAAAAAAAGAGATTATGAAAAAGGTATTTCCTATAGTTAAAAAATATGGTGGATGCGTTATAGCTCTTACTATAGATGAAAATGGTATTCCAGATACAGCTGAAGGAAGGTTAGAAATAGCAGAAAAAATAGTTAATGAAGCTAGAAATTATGGAATAGATAAGAAAGACATAATTATTGACTGCCTTGCGCTAACTGTTTCAGCGCAGCAGAAAGAAGTTTTAGAAACTGTAAAAGCCATAAAGTTGGTTAAAGAAAAGCTTGGAGTTAAAACTGTCCTTGGAGTAAGCAATATATCCTATGGTATGCCAAGAAGAGATATATTAAATAGAACATTTCTCGCATTGGCACTTCAAGCGGGACTTGATCTACCAATTATAAACAGTGCTGATGAGGAAATGAAGGCAACAATACATGCCTTTGAAGCACTTGCAAATATAGATAAGGAAGGTAAGAATTATATCAATAAATATTCAGCTAAGGGACTTGAGACGAAAAGTGAAAAGCAAATAAAAGCTATTTCCGGGGAAAGTACTAAGGATTTAAAACGAATAATAGTTGATGGAATGGAAGAGGAAGCGGTATTAAGTACTGAAGAACTTCTAAAGACGAAAGATCCTATGGAGATAGTAAATGGATATATTATACCTGCTCTAGACTATGTAGGTGAGCAGTATGATGAAAAAGAAATATTCCTGCCACAGCTTATTCAATCTGCAGAAACTGTTAAAAAATCCTTTGAAGTCATCAAAGAAAACATGATTAAAAGCGGAAAAAACAATATAGAAAAAGGTAAGATAGTTTTAGCAACAGTTAAAGGTGATATCCATGATATTGGTAAAAATATTGTTAAAGTCCTTTTGGAAAACTACGGATTTAAAGTTATTGATCTGGGAAAAGATGTGCCGATAGAGAAAGTAGTCGAAGCTGTAAAAGAGGATAATATAAAGCTGGTAGGATTAAGTGCACTTATGACTACTACAGTTATAAATATGAAAAAAACTATAGAGGCACTAAGAGAAAATAATCTTGATTGTAAAGTCTTCGTAGGGGGAGCTGTATTAAATGAGGAATATGCTCAAATGATTGGAGCAGATTTTTATGCAAGAGATGCAAGAGAATCGGTAAGAATTGCAGAAAAAATTTTTATAGAATAATTTCTCCACTTAGGATAAAATTATATAATAATAAGGTTTTGTGGAGGATGAAGATGAACCAAAAAATAAACAAGTTTGTACCCGAGATAAAGGGAACCCTTAGAAGTAAAATGATAGACCTTCCTCAATTAATAAGATCCGCTAGCGGTATAAAGGTATTTGGTAAAAGGTTAAAATCATTTATATTCACAACAGACATAGCTGTCATAAAAAATAATAATGCTGATGCAATAATGGCAGTTTACCCATTTACTCCTCAGCCTGTAATAACAGAAGTATTAGTGTCAGCATCTGATGTACCAGTATTTTGTGGCGTCGGCGGTGGACTTACTATGGGAAAAAGGGTAGTGAACCTAGCACTTGATGCGGAATTTAAAGGTGCTATGGGTGTAGTTGTAAACAGTCCTACATCTAATGAAGTAATACAAGCAATGAGAGATTCAATAGATATTCCTATTATAGTTACTGTAGTGTCAGAAAATGAAGACATAAAAGGCAGAATAGAATCCGGAACAACTATATTTAATGTAGCTGCAGGCAGTAGAACGGCGGAGGTAGTTAGAAAGATAAGAGAAAGTTATGCTGACTTTCCTATAATAGCTACAGGCGGGAAAAATGAAGAAAGTATAAGAGAAACGATAGAAGCTGGTGCTAATGCAATTTCCTACACTCCACCAAGTACAGGTGAATTATTTAAAGATACAATGATTAAATACAGAAATATGTCTAGATAAACAGGATTCTTAGTGTCTTTAGCACTTAGAAGTCGTTATCCAGGGGCATAGCCGCTCTTTACTCCCTAGGGAGTATTAGAGCGGGTAGCCATCGGATAAAAAATGCCCTTAGAGAAATTCTAAGGCTTTTTTTATTTTTTGCATACAGTGGTAATAGACCGAAAGTTAGCTTATACCCCGGGCTATGTTTCCAAGCTTCAGTCCGTTAAAAATTTTTAGTCAATCTAAAGCTTGAGTTTTAGACGACCTAAGAACCTTCGAAAAACTCGCTATGCTCAGACAACTCGAAGGTGCTAAGGTTGTCTTAAAACACTTCACTAAGATTGACACAAAGTTTTTAAATCTACCTTCGGCTTTGGAAACATATCCCTTTGTATAAGCTAACTTTCTGGTTAATAACCCCATAAGTGAATTTTATCTAAATTTAAATTGATAATATTAATTATGTATGCAGTTTTTAAAAATAAGCCTTAATTATAGAGTATATATTATTATATTTATGCAATTAATATCTAAGAGATTTAAAGGAAAAATATGCGGATAAAAGTTTAAATATGCATATAATCTGTATCAATATATTAAAAATTGCAAGATTTTATTTGTGTAATATAGAAAATGGGCCATTACTGTAAAAATTACAGTAAATTTACTTCTGCATAAAAAATAAATAAAATACAAAAAAGGTATTGAATAATTATTACGTTATATGTATAATTATAATATAAATTAAGGAGTTAAAAAATTAAGTTAGAGTGGAGTGAGGGCAGTGGACATATTAGCAATTAAAAATACATTACCGATTTTGCTGAAGGGGAGCATAATGACGGTAGAGCTTACAGTTATTACTATAATATTTGGAACGATACTAGGGGTGTTGTTGGCGCTTTTAAAACTATCAAAGAATGTTGCACTTAGGACAATCTCTGGCTTTTATACATGGATATTTAGAGGAACTCCATTACTTTTGCAATTGTTTTTCTTTTACTATGGACTACCTTTTATAGGTATTACACTAACGCCTTTTTCAGCAGCTGTACTTGGTCTTGGACTAAATTGTGCTGCGTATATGGCAGAGATAATAAGAGGTGGAATACAATCAATAGATAAAGGGCAGTTTGAAGCTGCAAAAGCATTAGGATTTACTTATACAGATACAATGAGAAGAATAATATTACCACAGACTTTTAAGGTGATAATACCACCTGTGGGTAATCAGTTTATTGCAATGCTAAAGGATACATCGTTGGTATCAACAATAGCAATGGTAGAGCTTATGAGATCAGCTCAGCAAATGTATGCTACTACCTTTAAACCAATAGAAGTATTTTTAACAGCAGGTATCTTATATCTTTTAATGACAACTATATTTACAGGAGCATTTTCACTAATGGAGAAAAAGTTAGAAGTTTATGGATAGATAACCCGTGAATTAGAGGAGATTAGAGGGGGAAATAGTATGGAAAATGCAGTATTAAATAATTATATAGAGTTTAGCCCAGAGGAGTATATGATAGAGGCTACAAACTTGACTAAAAAGTTCAATGACCTTGTAGTGTTTAAAGACTTAAATGTGAAAGTGAAAAAAGGAGAAGTTCTAGTTGTTATAGGGCCATCAGGTTCAGGGAAAAGTACTTTTTTAAGATGTCTTAACCACCTTGAAGAAATTGATTGTGGAAAAGTAGTTATTGAAGGTGAAGAGTTAAATCCTAAAAATAAAAAGCTGCTTCGAATGATAACCACAAAGATGGGAATGGTTTTTCAAAACTTTAATTTATTTCCTCATATGACAGCATTACAAAATGTTATGGAAGCACCGGTTGTAGTAAAAAAAGAAGAGAAAAATGAAGTGTTAGAGAGAGCGAAAAAGCTTTTTGAAAAGGTTGGCTTAGCTGATAAAATGGATTATTATCCATCAAAGCTTTCTGGTGGACAAAAGCAAAGGGTTGCAATTGCAAGAGCCTTGGCTATGAATCCAGATATAATGTTGTTTGATGAACCTACTTCAGCGCTAGATCCTGAGCTTGTAGGAGAAGTTTTAAATGTTATGAAAGATTTAGCAAAAGAAGGAATGACAATGGTTGTTGTAACTCACGAAATGGGCTTCGCAAAAGAAGTTGCTGATAGAGTTATATTTATGGATGGAGGAAAAATTGTAGAACAAGGAACACCTGAACAGATATTTTCACATCCAAGAGAACTAAGAACCAAATCTTTCTTAGAAAAAGTATTGTAAATTAAAAATAATCATTTAAATAAATAAGATATTAAATCGGATTGAGGATGAAAATAAATTCTCATTCTCAATTCCTTGTTAAAAAAGGGGAGGAATTATCATGAAAGATAAAGTTGTTTTAGCATATTCAGGAGGATTGGACACATCAATAATAATTCCATGGCTTAAAGAGAACTATGATTTAGAAGTCATAGCAGCCTGTGTAAATGTAGGTCAAGAAGATAACATGGAAGAGGTTAGAGCAAAAGCTTTAAGAACTGGAGCTTCAAAAATATATATAGAAGATGTGGTAGAAGAATTTGTAACAGATTATATATTTAAAGGTATAAAAGCAGGAGCTGTATACGAAGAAAAATACTTACTTGGAACTTCTTTTGCAAGACCATTAATTGCGAAAAAATTAGTTGAAATAGCACATGCTGAAGGAGCAAAATATATAGCTCATGGAGCTACAGGAAAAGGAAATGACCAGGTACGTTTTGAGCTTGGTATAGCAGCTTTTGATCCTACAATAAAGGTAATTGCACCTTGGAGAATATGGGATATAGAGTCAAGAGAAGATGCTATAGATTATGCTAAATCTAAGGGAGTAGAGATACCTGTAACTAAGGCAAAGATATACTCAAGAGACCAAAATTTATGGCACTTAAGCCATGAAGGCGGAGAACTTGAGAAGCCGCAAAATGAGCACAATCAAGGTATGTATCTTATGACAACTCCTCCTGAAAAGGCAAAGGATGAAGTAACTTATGTAGAAGTATACTTTGAGCAAGGAATACCTACAAAGTTAAATGGAGAGGACATAGCACCAGTAGCATTAATAGAAACATTAAACAAAATAGGCGGAGAAAACGGAATAGGAATAATTGATATAATTGAAAATAGATTAGTAGGAATGAAATCAAGAGGAGTTTATGAAACTCCAGGTGGAACAATTCTTTACGCAGCACATAAGGAACTTGAAAGATTAACTCTTGATAAGCAAACTTTCCACTATAAACAAATGGTATCACAAAAATATGGAGAATTAGTTTATGATGGATTGTGGTTTACACCATTAAAAGAAGCATTAGATGCTTTTGTAGATTCTACTCAAAAAAATGTAACAGGTTCAGTAAAATTAAAGTTATATAAAGGTAATGTAATGGTAGCAGGTATAGATACACCATATGCTCTTTATGATGAAAGTATATCTTCCTTCGGTGCAAGTTCATATAGCCACAAAGATGCAGAAGGCTTTATAAATCTATTTGGTCTTCCGCTAAAGATTAAAGCTATGATGGAAAAAAATAAGGAAGTTTAATCATGAAGCTTTGGGGTGGAAGATTTAAGAAGGCTGAAAATAAGCTTATGGAGGACTTTAATAGTTCTCTAAGCTTTGACAGAACACTTTATTATGAAGATATACAAGGAAGCACTGCACATGTTAAGATGCTTACTAAGTGTGGAATTTTAACAGAGGAAGAATGTAAAAGCATATTAGAAGGATTAAATTCAATACTTTCAGATATAGAAAATGGAAACCTTGAAATAGAAGGTGACTACGAAGATATTCACAGTTTTGTTGAAATGAATCTTATACAAAGAATAGGTCAGGTTGGTAAAAAACTGCATACATCTAGAAGCAGAAATGATCAGGTAGCAGTAGACTTAAGACTGTATGCAAAAGGAAAAGCTTTTGAAGTGATCGAAAATATAGAAGCACTTCAAGATACAATAGTAAAACTAGGACAAGAGAATGACTGTATAATGCCAGGATATACTCATCTTCAAAGGGCACAGGTAGTAACTTTTAAGCATCACATTATGGCTTATTACAATATGCTTATGAGAGATAAAAAGAGAGTGCTAAATGCCATTGAGATATTAGATGAAAGTCCATTAGGATGCTGTGCATTAGCTGGAACAACTTATAATATAGATAGAAGTTTTACTGCTAAAGAATTAGGTTTTAAAAAGCCAGTAGATAATTTTTTAGATGGGGTAAGCGATAGGGATTATGTTATAGAGTTGTTGTCCTGTTTTTCTATAATGATGATGCATTTAAGTCGCTTAAGCGAAGAGTTAATATTGTGGAGTAGTAAAGAGTTTGATTTTATTGAAATAGATGATGAATTCTCAACTGGAAGCAGCATTATGCCTCAGAAAAAGAATCCGGATGCTGCAGAACTCATAAGAGGTAAAACCGGGAGAGTATACGGATCACTCATAGCACTGCTTACCACTATGAAAGGCATTCCCCTTGCCTATAACAAGGATATGCAGGAAGATAAAGAACAGTTTTTTAACTCCTTAGATACGATATTAAGCTGTTTGAAAATTATGAGAGGTATGCTCTCCTCATTAAAAGTAAAAAAAGAAAACACTTTTAATGCAGTTAAAAAAGGATTCCTTAACGCTACAGAAGCAGCAGACTATCTTGTAAATAAAGGAATGCCTTTTAGAGATGCACATAAAGTAATAGGAGAAATAGTACTTTATTGTGAAGGAAAAAATAAAGCTATAGAGGATATATACTTAGAGGAGCTAAAGAAATTCAGCGAATTATTTGATAAGGATGTATATGAATTTATAGACTACAGCAATACTTTAAATAGAGGCATTAAAGTGGAGCTCAAATAATATTGCCCCAAATTTTTATTAAATTAAATATAGAAAGAGGAAAGGCTTTTACAAGACTTTCCTCTTTCCCTTTTAGAGATATTTTAAATTTTAATAATTATTTAACTTCTCCTGGATCGTTAGTTCTGTCTCTATCTCTTCCGAAAAATGAAAGAGCATATAATCCTGCTATGCCAACAAGTGCGTATACTATTCTGCTAAATGAAGACATTGTGCCGAATAATGAATCTACTAAGTTAAACTGAAAGAATCCTATTAGTCCCCAGTTTATAGCACCTATAACAACTAATATTAGTGCAATAACATCTAGTGCTCTCATATTCACATCTCCTTTATAATTTTGTACAACAATAGTATTCGCAAATTTTTAAAAAATATAAGTAAAGAATAAAAAAAGGGAAAAAATTTCCCTAAAATTATAATTTATTTATCTAATATATTAAGTTCCATATTTCTATCAATTGATTGAACTAAAGATATGAATGTATCTGTTCTCTGAATGCCTTCTACTGATTGAATTTTATTCATTAACAAGTTTTGAAGATCTGCAATGTTTTTACAGATAACCTTTACAAAGATTGAGTATTGACCGGTAGTATAATGAAGCTCAACAATTTCTTTTACTAATTTCAATTGATCAAGTACAAAATTGTAGGATCTAGCTTTGTCGAGATAAATTCCAATGAAGCAGCAGACATCGTAACCTAGCTTTGAATTATCCACTATAAGTTTTGTGCCTTTTATAATACCCATATCCTCCATTTTTTTCATTCTAACATGAATAGTTCCTCCACTTACATGGCATTGTCTTGCTATTTCTAAAAATGGCGTTCTTGAGTCTTTGATAAGTATATCCAAAATTTGAAGATCCAAATCGTCTAATCCGTTAACCTTTAAATTCATTTGTTACCACTCCTCATTTATTGTATAACATGATTTCTATAATTGGTATAATATTAACAAAGTAAGTAATTTTATTATAACAGAAATTTTTGTTAATTTGATAATCTAAATGTTATTGTATTAATAAAAAATACTTTTATTAATATTAATTTGAAGATACATATAATATTTAGTATAGTCATTTAATAATATTTTAATATACTATAAAAATATTTCAATATTATTATAACGTAATTATGAAAAAATTACAGTAATACTTAACAAGCTATTTATAAAGGTATTGCTATAAATTTAAAAGTGTATAATAATAGAAGTAATATATACTAATTCAAAGGGGGAAAAATAAAATGCCATTATGGTTACAAGTTGCATTTCAAATTTTATTTTTTGTAATTATATTCTTAGTAGTTTATAACCAATTAAAAATCCATGTGTTATCAAAATTACATCCAAATAAGTGGCTGATTTTGGGGTTGGCTATAGCGGCATTCTTTGTACCGACTGTGATAGCTGCATATTTTAAATATAATATAAATGGTACTGTGTGGCAGTATGTTCAATCGGCGATATTCATAGTACTGTTTTTATGGTTTGTAGATTTGAGAAGTGGAGCTATATATAATACAGCTAATAGAGGGGCAAGAAATACAAAAAATAGTAAAAGTAATGTTGTTATAAAGCCTAAAGCTAAACCAAATAGAGTAAAAAATAATCAAAAGAAGTAATTGTAAGAAGTTTCTAGTATTTACTAGGAACTTTTTATTTTTATATAGGGTTATAAGTCCGAAAGTTAACTTTCTAGTTAGTCTTCCTATATAAAAATGTTGACTTGCATAGGAGTATATAGTGCATCTAGTTGCTTAGTTAAATACTTTTAAATGAATATAAGTATTAAATTTTATAGGAGATAAGAATTCTAGATAATTTCAGGATGAGATATGTCGAATAATGTTTGGAATAATGTCGAAAAAAATATTTTTTGAAAATATATTGACTGATTATGCAATTAATGCTATTATAATATTGTAAATGAAGTCGAAAAACATCAATAGGACACCGGGTTTTATTGATGTTAATAAGCTTTTCATTAAACAATATCCCCTATTTAGCCGCATGCTCCCCCATGTAGGCTTTTTTTTTATTCAAATATAGTGATTTTGTATTTTAAATACAAAATCACTATATTTTTTTCTAGGCTAGTTAGCTTCTCGTACATTATTATTTTTAATATTATGCTTCGTACCAATATAATATCCTACAAAGCCTGCGCCTGCAGCAGCTTGGAATGCAAATAAAAAACTTTCTACTTCACCAGATGGTGGTTCCCAAATGTGATTAAACCAAGGTGTATACTCTTTATTTACTTCAGAAATTACTCCTTCTATTTGATCATCAGCTCCTCCAAACTCGCCTTTAGAGCCTATGATAAAAGAACCTACGATAAGTATAATGCAAAAAGAAATAAGTAATAGATTTTTCCTTTTCATATTAAATCACCTCGTTTAATGATAGTAATTCACTCTTTGAATGTTTCTCTATAAACTCAAATATCATAACTGTCACTATTCCTTCAACTATAGCTAGTGGAAGCTGAGTTACTGCAAATATAGAGACAAATTTTATAAAAGATATAAACACTCCTCCATCTTTAGCAGGGAAAGAAAGTGCAAGCTGAACTGATGTTATAAAGTATGTAGCAAGATCTCCAATACTAGCTGCTAAAAACACTGCAATTTTTTTGTTTTTATGTTTTAGAAGCCTATATATTGTGTAAGATACTATTGGACCTGCTATGCCCATTGAAAAAGTATTTGCGCCAAGAGTTGTGATACCTCCGTGGGCAAGGAATATAGCCTGAAAGGTTAGTACCAATACACCAATAACAGCCATCACAAATGGACCAAAAATAATTGCGCCAAAACCGGTACCTGTAGGATGGGAGCAGCTTCCTGTAACTGATGGAATCTTCATCGCTGAAAGTACAAAAGAATATGCAGCTACAAGGCCAAGAAGCATTTTTATGTCTTTGTTTCTTAATGTAGCTTTTCTTATGTCTCTCATACCTAAAATAAAAAATGGAGCAGAGAGTATAAAATAGAATATGCACCAGCTAGGAGGTAAAAATCCTTCGGAAATGTGCATTGCATAGGCTATTGATGGAACTGAAAGCACCAATGCCAATACATAAATAAATAATAGTCTTTTTTTCATTAATGATTCCCCCTTAATTAATTTTTAAATAAATAAAATCCCTTTAACTTACGTTAAAGGGATTAAATAACTTATCTAAATCAATAATAAAATCTAAAAAAGCAACAGATGTTAACTATTTTTAGTTAAATTATAGCATTCAGTAATAATTATTCACCTTATATCCACGTAAGGTTAAAGAATAACAAACGATATAGGCAGGTCTCCTGACTCAAGTATCATCATTCTTATAAGCCTTCCCAGACTACGCCAGTGGCATTATTATAAGAACTTCTCTTTTACAGTGGCGGGACCGTGAGGGATTTTCACCCAACTTCCCTATTAAGCAGTGTATTAACTGCACCTATATTTTATTAAATTTTTAACAATAATTACTTTCCTGCTAATTTTAACATAAATGTTTATTTAAGACAAGCTTAAAATAGTTTTAATAGGTATGTTATTCATGAATAATAAGTTCAAATACATCTGGTCTTGAGTAATGACCAACTACATCAAAGTCTATTCTGCTTTGTACAACTTCATCTAATTCCAAGTCAGCAATTAAAATTTCTTCTCTATTATAAACAGGATCAACTACATATTTTCCAAAAGGATTAACTATACAGCTGCCGCCAGGGCACATAACTTCTGGTTGAGATTCTAATTCATGATAATAGTTTAGATCTGTTGGGTACATGTTTTTTTCAACATATTGATTACATCCGATTACAAAACATCGGCCTTCTAAGGCTATATGCCTCATAGTACACTGCCATTCTTCTCTTGAATCCGCTGTAGGAGCAATATAAATAGTTACGCCTTTAGAATATAAGGCCATACGAGCTAATGGCATGTAGTTTTCCCAACATATTAAGGAACCCATTTTGCCATAAGGTGTGTCTAACACTGTGAGAGTACTTCCATCACCTTCCCCCCAAATACAGCGCTCTGTGCCTGTAGGTTTAAGTTTTCTATGCTTCCCTAAAAGTTTTCCATCAGGCCCAAAGAACAGGTTTGTGCAGTAAAGAGTATTATTTAGTCCTTCACCATCCTTTTCTATAACTCCTATAGATAAATATACTCCAGCTTCTTGAGCTGCTTTTCCGAGAATGTCTGTAACATCGCTAGGTACTGATACAGAATTTTCATAGTAACGCTGCCAATCTTTACGTCCTTCCATTGTTCTGCTGCCGACAACAAATCCAAAGGAAAGTCCTCTTGGATAAGCGGAAATGAATGCTTCAGGAAAAACTACTATGTTTGCACCCTTTTTTCCTGCTTCTTTGATTAAAGCCAAAGTCTTTTCAACAGTAGCGTCAAGATCCATAATAACCGGAGCCGCTTGGACTGCCGCAACTCTCACAGTTTTAATAGCATTTTTCATATTAACATCCCCTTTAAACTTAGTAAACATTTATTATAAGTTCATACTATTATAGTATAATTAAAGTATCAACAAACAAAATTTATAACTGTTATAGTACAAAATTAAGGGAGCTGTTTAAATTGCTAAAATATCAGCTGATTGTTCAATATATTAAAAATGAGATTTTAAATGGAAATCTTACAGCAAAGAAAAAATTACCTTCTCTAAGAAGTATATCTCAATTATTTGAATGCAGTATCGGTACTGTTTTAAAAGCATATAATGAGCTCGAAAAGGAACATATCATTTATTCATTATCTAAAAGTGGATATTATGTATTAGAAAGTGATTTCTCCAGTGATAATTCTTTTGAAAATCCTCTAATTGACTTTTCCTCAGGAGCTCCTGATATTGATACTCTGCCCTATAAAAATTTTCAACACTGTTTAAATAATGCTATAGAACTTTATAAAGAAACGCTATTTACTTATTGTGATCCTCGTGGGTTAAATTCGTTAATTCAAGTTTTAGCTGACCATCTTAAAGAATATCAAATATTCACCAAGTCATATAATATTGTTATAACTACAGGATCTCAGCAAGCTTTAAATATTTTAGCAACCATGCCATTTCCAAATGGAAAGTCTAATGTTCTTGTTGAACAACCAACTTATTATGGAATAATTAAATCTCTAGAATTAAACAATGTTTCTGCTCTAGGAATTGAAAGAGGATTAAGTGGTATTAATCTTCATGAATTAGAAAAGCTATTTAAATACGGTAATATTAAATTTTTTTATACTATTCCTAGGTTTCATAACCCAACAGGAAACTCATATACTAGAGAAGAAAAAGAAGCAATAGTTAAAATGGCGGAAAAATATAATGTATATATAATTGAGGATGATATCATGGCGGATTTAGAAATAGATAAAAAATCAGATCCTATGTTTGCCTATGACACTTCTTCAAAGGTTATTTATCTAAAAAGCTATTCAAAAATTCTTGTTCCCGGTTTAAGAATTGCAGCAGTTGTACTACCTAAGCTGCTAATGAATACTTTCCTAGAATACAAAAAATGGGTGGATATGAATAGCCCAATCTTATCTCAAGGTGCTTTGGAAATTTACTTAAAGAGTGGGATGTTTAATAAACATAGGAAAAAAATCAGTAAATTATATTCCGATAGAATGAGCTGTTTAAAAGATACGATTTCACTATTTCAACATCCTAAAATAAAATGGAATGTACCTAAATCAGGATATTTTGCATGTATATACGTAGATAATGAGTTGAGATATGAGAAGATAATAAACACATTATCCAATAAGAATATACAATTATTAGATACAAGTACATGCTTTTTAAGAGAATATAAAACTAATAATTATTTTAGAATTAGTATAAGTAAAGTTAATGAGGACAAAATTAAAATAGGTATTCCTATAGTGTTAGATACTATACGAAAACATTTAGTCGATAAAAATTCTGATTTTAATTATTATCCTAAAATATAACTTTACATGTAAATTAAACTTAACAGGAAAAACTACATATTTTATTGACAAACTGAATAAAAAAATCTATACTTACAAGGTATGATAAATTTAGACAAAAATTAAATAATATATTGTTAGGTGAGGCTCCTATACTAGATATACGCTACTGCCCAAAAATATCGAAAGATGCCAATGGGTCAACAGGTACTGCCGGATTAAGGTTTTACTTAATGTAGCTGAGTTTAACTCAAAGCTATATAGTGCTAAAGCTCAACGAAGGATATTTGTAAGAATGTTTATTTATTCGTATTTGGAGTTTTAGAGCCTTTTTTAGGGCTCTTTTATTTTTTTCTATATAAGGATCATATGAAAGAAAATAACTAGTAAGTAAGCTAGTGTGTTTTCCGTCATAGGTCTAAGTCAATGAAAGGTGGCGGTGGTTATGGATACAGAGGATGGTGATAATTATTGATTAAATAAGAAGGAGAGTGAGTAAAATGAAAGTAGAAAAGACAATAGTTAACAGGAAATTTGGATTTCTCGATATAATTATATTTCTAGCAATTGCATCAGTATTATATCTAGCAATTTCCCCAGGAATAAGAGGGAACGTAAGCACTAGTGGAATACAGGTTTCAACGGATATAAGAAATCTCCCAATGTATGTTTTAAAATCAGTTGGTAGAATGACAGCAGCATATATTTTATCCTTAATATTCACACTTGTATATGGATATATTGCGGCACACAATGAAAAAGCTGAAAAGATAATGGTACCAGTGTTAGACATACTTCAATCTATACCAGTATTATCATTTTTACCAGCTGTAGTTTTAGGCCTGATAGCGGTATTCCCTAATAATAATGTAGGTTTGGAATTATCTTGTATTATATTAATATTTACAGGTCAGGCTTGGAATATGACTTTTAGCTTTTATCATTCTATAAAAATACTACCTAAGGATTTAAAAGAAGCTTCTAGCGTATTTGGATTAAATAAGTGGCAGAATTTTAAAAAGTTAGAGGTTCCATTTTCAATTATTGGATTGGTCTGGAATAGTATGATGTCTTGGGCAGGTGGATGGTTCTTTCTTATGGCTTGTGAGATGTTTACATTAAAGGGTAAGGACTTTAGACTGCCAGGTATCGGTTCTTTTTTACAAACTGCAGCAAGCCAAGGAAATACTAGAGCATTAACATGGGGAATCGCTGCATTAATACTTGTTATTGTTCTTTTAGATCAATTGTTCTGGAAACCTGTAACTGTTTGGGCAGATAAGTTTAAAATAGAGCTCACTGAATCAAATGAAGCACCTCGATCCTTTGTTCTTACTCTTTTAAGAAGATCTGTAATTATTGAATTTTTACTTGAAAAAATATTTGAACCTTTTGCAGAAAAAATAAATAATTTTATAGATAAATTTGTAGTAAAACTTTCAAATAGAGAAGAAACTAAAGGCAAAGGTATAGGTTTTACAGTTAAATGGATTTTTAGAATATTAATTTGTGGATTACTTTTATATTCAGGATTCAATGCTTTTAAGCTGTTAATGCAACTTTCAAAAGATGAGTGGGGAAGAATACTACCTGCTGTAGGTTACTCCTTTTTAAGAGTTATTGCAGCTCAAATTATAGCACTAATATGGACAGTACCTGTAGGAGTGGCTATAGGTATGAACAAAAAAATTGCAAATATTCTGCAGCCAATTATTCAGGTTGTAGCATCAATCCCTGCAACGGCACTTTTCCCTGTTATATTAGTATTTTTTATGAATGAACTTGGCGGCTTGAATGTTGCTTCTGTGCTTTTGATGCTTATGGGAACTCAGTGGTATATATTATTTAATGTAATTGCTGGAGCAATGGCTATTCCTGAAGATTTAAAAGCGGCGGCAAAGACTTTTGGAGTAACTGGATGGAAAAAATGGAAGATACTTATTCTTCCTTCAATATTCCCTTATCTTTTAACTGGTATGGTAACGGCTACTGGTGGATGTTGGAATGCAAGTATTGTGTCGGAGTATGTTAACTTCGGAGGAAGAACTGTATCAACAATAGGTCTTGGAGCTCTTATATCAGAAGCGACAGAAAAAGGAAATTACCCTCTACTTCTAATAGGAACTTTAGTTATGTGTATTGTGGTAGTTGGGGTTAATAAAACCCTATGGAAAAGATTATATACCTTATCAGAAGAAAAATTTAAAATAGAACTATAAAGGGGTGGGAAATATGAAGAATGCAAAAGAGTTTATAAAGGTTAAAGGAATTACAAAATATTTTGGTGGCTCAGATAAGCCTACTTTAGAAGATATAAATTTAACTATAAATGAAGGTGAATATATAGCTATACTAGGCCCTTCTGGATCAGGTAAATCAACACTTTTGAGGACTATAACTGGTTTGGTAAAACCCGATAATGGTGAAGTGATTTTTGATGGACAAAAAGTAACTGGAGTAAATCCATATGCTTCTATCGTTTTTCAGACCTTTGCCCTTTACCCATGGCTTACTGTTCGTGAAAATGTTGAGCTAGGACTTAAGGCTAAAGGATTCCCAAAGGATTATATGAGAAGAAAGGCTGAAGAACTTATAAGTCTAATAGGTCTTGATGGATTTGAGGAAGCTTATCCTAAAGAGCTTTCTGGTGGAATGAGGCAAAGAGTAGGCTTTGCTAGGGCATTAGCAGTAGAGCCAAAGCTTTTATGTTTAGATGAACCTTTTTCAGCATTAGATTTTTTAACTGCAGAGAATTTAAGAACGGAACTAGTTGAATTATGGCAGGAAAAAAGAATGCCTATAAAAAGCATTATAATGATTACTCATGGTATTGAAGAAGCAGTGCTTATGGCAGATAAGATTGTAATGCTTAGTAGAAATCCTGCACATATAATTGCAGAGATAAAGATAGATCTTCCGCATCCGAGGAATAGAAAATCACCGGAGTTTGAAAGGCTAGTAGATAGTGTGTATAAGCTATTAATTAAGGGGAAAATTGAGGATAACGAAGAGGAAAAGTTAAGTAAAAGCATAAGTTCAGGTAAGGAAAAAGAAGCTGGGGAAAAGCCAGTTCAGATTCCAAATGCCCATGTAGGTGTGATGTCAGGTCTCCTTGAACTTATAGATGATAATGGAGGAAAGATGGACATATACCAATTAGGAGGAGATTTAATGATGGAAATAGATGATCTTCTTCCTAATATAGAAGGTATTTCTATGCTTAACTTTGCAGAGGTAAGAGAAGGAGATATTTTTATAACAGAGCTTGGAAGAGAGTTCGTAGAATTAGAAAAAGATGAAAGTAAAGAACTGTTCAGAAAGCAACTAGAGAATATATCTACTTTCCGACTTATAATGAATGTTTTAAACAATAAGAGAAATCATACCATGAAGGAAGAGTTTTTTAAGGAGTTATTTAAGAAGCATTTCCCACAGCATGAAATGGAAGGAATAATGGACATTATAATAGACTGGGGTAGATATGCTGAACTTTTTAATTATGATCGTGATTCTGAAGAACTTTATTTAGACAATGAAGAAAATGAAGAGATTTAGGTAGAAGAATATATAGAATGAATTGATTGGTATATTACTATTATTTGAAACCACATAAATAGGCCTTGAACTTTTTAAATGTTCAAGGCCTATTTATATCTTATGAATTCATTATTCCTCTTTAGGAAAATTTAAGAATTAGTTAATGTGAATTTAATGATAGAGCACTATGATTAATACATAGAAGGTCACACATACTTTCTAAATTTTATAATGGCTTGGAGGATAAAATATGAATAAAAAACTTATTGCAATGGTAACTAGTTTAGTTATAGGTGGAACTGTACTTTTTGGAACTGCCTATGCGAATGCTTCACAACTATCAGGTTATGAAGCTTATAAAGCAGCTATAAAGGATACTAAAAACGTAAAGAATGAAACTGCAAATTTAAAAGTATCTGTATCTGATAATGGTAGCAATATAATTGACATGAGTACTAATGCTAAAATTAATTTAGCTTCTAATGGTATGAGTCAAGTAACTACAGTAAAATCAGGAAATGGAAGCCAAACCTTTAGCACATATACACAGGATGGAAAAAGTATTTCTAAATCAAGTAATAGTGATGTATACAATGTAAGAGAAAATAAACATAAAAATACAAATAAAAAAGACAAGGCTGAAAATCCTGAAATAGCTAAAAGTGTAGAAACTGTAGTTGATACTTTAGTAGGTAACATGAAAAATAATGTATCTACAGCTGATAATAATGATGGTAGCAAAAAAGTATCTATAAATTTAAATGAAAATGAAGTAACACCATTAGTAAATGCTTTAGCATCAATGGCTATGGTTAAAAATAGTGATGAACCAATTCACAATAATAAAGCTGGAGATGTTAATTTAAGAAACATACTTCCACAGCTTCAAAGCAATATAAAAATCAAGTCTGTACAAGTAAATGGAGATATCAATAAGAACGATATACTTGACAATCAAGTTGCTAAAATAGTTTTAACAGGTACAGATGCTCAGGGAAAAACACATGAGATTACTATAGATGCTACTTTAGATTTATCAAATATAAACAGTACAACTCCAGACACTGTTGATTTAACTGGAAAACAAGTAAAAACTATAACTGGGCAATTTAGAGAAAGAGATTAACGATTGGATTCCCGAAAAATCTAATAAGAGAAAGATCAATACTGTAAGAATTGGGCAAGTTAACATCTTGCTCAATTTTTAATATTATTTGTAGAGGGGAAATAGTATGGAAAAGGTTTTAGAAGTAAAGAATTTAGCTAAGCTCTATAAGAATGGAAGAGGGGTAAAAGATATAAGTTTTGATGTCTATAAAGGAGATGTTTTTGGCTTTCTTGGACCAAATGGTGCAGGTAAAACTACGGTAATGAAGTCAATTATGGGATTAAATATGTTTGAGAGTGGGGAAGTTAAAATCTTAGGTTTTAATATAAAGACTCAATTTGAAAAAGCTCTAGGGAAAGTAGGAGCAATTATTGAAACAGCGGATGCTTATGAATATATGAGTGCATATAACAATTTAAAAATAGCTTCTAGATTCTATAGTAATATTAAAGAATCTGATATAGATGAAATACTTGAAATGGTTGAACTAAAGGAATTTAAAGATGAGAAAGTATCTAAATTTTCTTTAGGGATGAAACAAAGGTTGGCCTTAGCTTCAGCACTTTTGTCTAAACCTGAGTTGGTAATTTTAGATGAACCTACTAATGGATTAGATATAGAAGGCACAGTTCAAATGAGAAACTTAATAATCCAGTTAGCTAGTGAGAAAAAAATAACATTTTTTATATCCAGTCACCTTGTACACGAGATAGAGCTTATGTGCAGTAAAGTGGCTATAATTCATAAAGGTAAATTAATAAATTCAGGAGAAGAAATAAATAATATAAAAGAAAAGTATGCCTCCTTAGAGGATTTCTATATGGATGAGATAAATAAAAGGAGGTTAAAGTCCTAAATGGACTTTAACGGGTAATTTTGCTGGTGGAAACGAGCAAAATCACCCAGTGTTTCGACTGAAAGGAGAAATGAAGATAATGAATAGCCTTAAAGCAAATATAATAAATGAAATTCAAAAACTTTTCCTAAAGAAAAAGATAACAGTATTTTTAGCAATTACAGCTATTATATGCTTTCTATCAGCTTTTTTTATTTCCAGTATTCAAGCAAAGCTTGTATTTGTAGCTTTAGATTCTTTGAGTTTTCCGTTGATGACATTAAGCATATTTACTAATGTATTCTTACCTTTATTTATATTTATGGTAGTGTCAGAATTATTTTCAGGCGAAGTTGGAGATAGGTCCTTGAAATTAGTACTTATAAGGCCTATAAATAGATTGAAAATTTTTACTTCTAAGAATGCGGCAATAGCTGTATATATTATTATAAACTTATTAGTTGTTCTTATTGTATCTATGATTTCTATAATGTTTTTACATCAAGGCCCTATGATTCAGAGTATTTCACAAATTATTTTTGCATATTTTATTGATATAATTCCAGCAGTAGTTTTGTCTATATTTGCGGCTTTTATAGCACAGTTTTTTAAAAGTAGCAGTGGAGCGTTAATTACATGTGTTTTATCTTTTATTGGTATTAAAATATTATCATTATTTATAAAAGGACTTAATAATATTATTTTTACATCTTATTTAAACTGGTATTCAATTTGGTCAGTAGGGAATACTAGTTTTTTAAGAAACATTAACACTCTATTTATGATGTTATCCTATGCGGCAATCTTTTTTACAATGGGTTATTATGTGTTTGACAAAAAAGAGGTATAATTTTTAAAATTTAAAGGGGATATATATGAAAATAGGAAAATTAGCAAGGAGAGTGATAACAATCCTGGCAATTGTTATCACAGCCTGTGTTATTATATTTTTTTCCAGAGAATTCATTTCTAATTATTTTGTAAGATTTAATATGAGCAGTATGCAATTACCTGAAAAGGGATCAAAGGTAATAGTATTTTCTCCACATAATGATGATGAAGTACTAGGAGCTGGAGAATTTATAAAGAAATCTATTGAAAATGGTGCTGAGGTAAAGGTTGTATTAATTACTAATGGCGATGGTTTTAAGAGTGCCGTGCAGCTAGATTATCTTAATCCATTTCCTAAACAAAGTGATTTTGTGAAATTTGGTTACACAAGACAACAGGAAAGTATAGATGCATTAAAAAGACTTGGGTTACCTGAAGAAAATATAATATTTTTAGGATATCCAGATGGTGGAATGGCATATCTTTGGAATTATAATTGGGATAAAAGTAATCCTTATACGAGTAGCTTTACTCAATCGAATAAGTCCCCTTATTCTAATAGTTATACAAAGGATGTTACTTATGCTGGGGAAAATGTAGTTGCTGACATGACTAAAATAATTAGAGAGTATAAACCAAACTATATAGTTATGCCTCATCCAAATGATAGACATCCAGATCATTGGGCGGTTAACGCTTTTGTTGAATATACTTTAACAGCTATGAATTACACACCTAAAAAATTATGGTTATATCTCGTGCACAGAGGTGATTGGCCAACACCACTCGAAAGAAATACCTCTCTTTATTTAGTGCCACCAAAAAAGCTAATAGGTATAGGTACTAATTGGTATGCTTTAGATATGAATAACAATGATATAGAAGAAAAAGCTCAAGCTATTCAAGATTATAAAACTCAATTTAGAGCATTAAAGCCGCTTATAACTGCTTTTGAGAGAAAAAATGAGCTTTTAGGCGAATACCCAAATTTCAATAGTATAAAAAATGTGAGAAATGATAATGAGATAAAACCTGAAGAGAGAAATAAAATAATTACTGATCCATTGCAAGATACATTAACTTTGGAGATTAGTAGAAATGCAGATATTACAGGAGTGTACGCAGAAGTTTCTAAAGAAAATAATTTACATATTTTTTTAGAAGCAGATTCAGAAATCGAAGAGCTAACTACCTATGATGTAAATGCTATACTCTTTAATAAAGATAAAACATCTAGGCTTAGTCTTAAAATAAAAGATAATAAGATGGTGGCTGAAAATAATTCAAGTATTTCAATAACAAATATAGAGGGAGCAAATCATTCGATATCAGGAAAATTCATACACATTATTATTCCAGGTAAAAGCTTAGGAGAATTTAATCATATGTTTATAAACGCTACAACATCTGTAGGAGAGCATATGCTGGATAAAACTGCATGGAGGATGGTAGACGTAAAATAGTATATTAAATAAAAAAGAGAGATACTAGAGTGAGGCAGGATGCACCAAGGATGATTAAGGCAAGAGGATTGACAGCAATTATTATAGAATCAGAGGTTGCAACTGCTAAAATGTTTGAAAGGATATGAAATTATGAATAATGATAAAGAATTAGCAATAAATATAGCAAATAATATAAATGGGCACCTAGGAACTAATGCAGAAACAAAGAAAATCCCTGTAGGTATTTCTAATCGTCATATTCATTTAAGTCAGTTTGATTTAGAGATACTTTTTGGTGAAGGTTATCAGATGAGTAAATTAAAAGATCTAAAACAACCAGGACAATTTGCTGCAAATGAAACAGTTTGTATTGCCGGACCTAAAGGAAGTATTGTTTTAAAAGAAAAAGCAATAATTGCTAAGAGACATATACATATGGCACCTGAGGATGCACAAATATTTAATGTAACAAACGGTCAAAAAGTTTGTGTAGCTATTTCTGGAGAAAGAAAAGGGATATTGGGTGAGGTAGTAGTTAGAGTAAATCCTAATTATAGCTTAGAATTTCATGTAGATACTGATGAAGCAAATGGCATGGGATTATCTTCAAAGGATACTGTTGAAATAAGCACATTGATTTTATAACAGGTTTCATTTTATAATTATGTATTAAAAAAAGGCACTATTTATATAATAATTTAATAAATAGTGCCTTTAACTTAGGTATAAATATTCAATTTTTAGAACATATCTTGGCTTTTAGCTACAGCCTGTAGTTGAACCACAGTCAAGACAAACCATGCAGGTACCATTTCGTACCATTCTAGTGCTTGCGCAAGTTGGACAGCTAAAACCATAAAGTCTTTCTCCATCTACCTTTTTTGTTTTAAAGTTATTTTCACATGTTTCAGATGAAGCCACAGCCGTTTCAAAATTAGTAGATAAACTATCTTCACCATAATTTTCAGGCTTAACCTGACATCTTGAGAAATCCCCAAGTTCAATATCAATTACCTTACTAATTAAATCAGATATAGAAGTAACATATTTGATATAAGGATGTTTCTGCACAAAACCATATGGCTCATACTTTTGAGCTCTAAGCATTCTTGCTATATCTTGAGGAGGTACATGATATTGAAGCATTACAGATATTGATTTAGATAATGAGTTTAATAATCCTGTAATTATAGTTCCTTCTCTATCTGTAGTTATATATATTTCAGAGATTTCACCATTTTCACGTCTATTAACTGTAGTGTATATTTTAACATCATCTATTTGAGCTGGATGCGTAGTGCCACGACGTATGCCTACAGGTTTATCACGTCTTGAATATCTAACCCCTTTTTGAAGTTCTTTAGCACGCGCGAGAAGCTGATTATAAGTTAAGTTCTCAAGCTTTGAATCGGAGGCGTCAGTTAAACTCGTATTTAATGGTTGTGATGCCTTTGAGGAATCTCTGTATAACGTAATTCCTTTAACTCCTAACTTCCAGGAGGATAAAATAACATTTTTAAAATCATCTACCGGTGCTGTCTTAGGTAAATTAACAGTTTTGGATATTGCCCCAGATATAAGCGGAGTTATACAGGATACCATAAGTACATGGCCCGTTGGAGCTATATATCTTTCACCACTTCCGCAGCGATTTGATGTATCAAATATAGCTAGGTGCTCATCTTTTAAATGAGGTGCTCCTTCAATTTTACCATCTAATATTTTCTCATAAGTAAATCCATTCTCTGTTACAGTTTCTTTTTGTACTACGTAATCTAAAATATCGCTAATTTGATCCTTAGTATAGCCAAGCTTTTTTAATGCAGCGGTTATAACTGGATTTATTATTGTCAAGAATCCTCCGCCAGAAAGCTTTTTATAAACGATATGGCTAAAGAATGGTTCTATTGATGTAGCACTGCAATCCATAGCAAAAGATATAGTACCAGTAGGAGCTATAACTGAAACCTGTGCATTTCTATAGCCGAATTTTGACCCTAAGTCTAGTGCTTTAACCCAAGCATTTTTAAGAGTATGGCTAATATATTTTAGACCTTCTTTTTCTAAAATTTCATGATTTACTTTTAGTGGATCATAGTTTAATCCTTCAAATTCATCAGAAAAGTCCATGTTTATACCTTGGTTAACTAAAAGCTTAGAATTTACTCCCGCAGCTCTTGAGTGATTCCTAATAACTCTCATCATATAAGGCTTATTGATTTCAAATTTTTCAAAAGAGCCTACTTCCTTTGCCATAATTGAGGATACATAATAAGAATATCCTGTTAAAGTACCAATTAAGGATGAAGCTAAGGCTCTAGCTTCTTTGGAATCATAAGGGTATCCCATCACCATAAAAAGCGATGCAATGTTAGATATACCTAAGCCTGTTGGTCTGAACATATACGTTTTTCTTGCTATATCTTCTGTAGGATATTGGCCCCATTGTATTGAAGCTTCAAGTATTAGTTGTGTAAGTCCTATTATATGTAAATACCCGTCTATATCAAATTTACCTGTATCTATATTATAAAATTTATATATATTTATTGAAGCTAAATTACAGGAGGAGTCATCTAAAAATGCGTATTCTCCACAAGGATTTGTAGAATTAATTTTATTATAAGGAGCATTTAGAATTCCGTCCTCTCCGGCAGGACATGTATGCCAAGCGTTAAAGGTATCGCTGAACTGAGGTGCAGGATCTGCACACTGCCAAGCGGAAAAATTAAATGATTCCCATAGCTCTGAAACCTTTGTCACTTTATTTAATTTTGAATCCACTCTGCCCTTAAGTTCGATAGTTGCATCAGGTTCTTTATCCAGATTATCAACTTTTTTCATAAAGTAATCAGAAAGTCTTATGGAATTATTGCTGTTTTGACCTGAAACTGTTTCATATGCTTCGCCATCAATATCTATGTCATAATCCATCTTTCCAAGAGCTCTAACTTTATTCTCTTCTTTTGCTTTCCAGGTAATAAAATCCATGATTTCTGGATGGTCTATATCAAGACATACCATTTTTGCAGCTCTTCTAGTAGTTCCGCCAGATTTTATAGCCCCAGCATTTCTATCTAAACCCTTTAAAAAGCTCATAAGCCCTGAGGATACTCCGCCACCTGATAGCTTTTCACCTTTCGCTCTTATACATGAAAAGTTTGTGCCTGTGCCTGATCCACCCTTAAAAAGCTTAGTTTCTGTAACATATTGTTCAGAGATTGAATGATGTCCTAAAAGTTTGTCTTCAATGGACAATATAAAACAAGCAGATGCCTGTGTTCTTGAATAGTTGTCTGGACTTTCAACGACTTTGCCTTCCTTTTCATCAAAGTAATAATTTGATTGTTTATTTCCCTTTATTCCGTAAGACTGAGCCAGCCCTGTGTTAAACCACTGAGGTGAATTAGGTGCATACATCTGATTTAATAGACCATAGACACATTCATCATAAAAAATAGAAGCCTCTTCATCCGTTTTTATGATACCTTCATCTTTTAGTGCTTCACACCAGAAGTTAACCATTCTATGTGCTACAGCTTTCATGCTGTTTTCATAGCCAATTTCATTAGGTATTCCTGCTTTTCTAAAGTACTTTGAAGCTATAATATCGCAGGCTGTTTGAGAATAATGCTCAGGAAACTCTAAGTCTTTCATATCAACTAATACTTTGCCAGTTTTATGATCTTTTAAAAATACGTCGACTTTTTTCCATTTAAATAAATCGAAAACTGTTTTACTGCTATCCTTTGACAAATCCTTTGTGTAATATCTTTTTAGTAAATCCTTTATGTAACTCAACCCAAGCTACCTCCTTGTATGTGTTAATATAAATAGTTTATATATAAATTGCATATAATGGAAACTTAATATACAGGAATATATATACAATCTTACTACATGTAGTGGTATTAGAAAAAAATAACCACTACATGTAGTGATGATATTATTATAGACTACATGGATATTAAATTCAACAATAACAATTTTACATAATCGAGCAAATTTCACGGTTAATAGTTATTAATCGCAAGTATTTATTAATTTGTAGAATATATTAAATATAATTTTACCCATGGATATTTTGTTTAATCATTTAACTAATTTGAAAAATTAGGTATAATTTATATAATAGGATAAGTATTTTAGACAAGATTTTATTATATCTAAATTTTATAGATTAGGAGATGATTAGATGATTAGAAATTTTAAGGATGAAACTCCTAAAGTGCATGAGAGTTGTTTTGTGGCTGATAGCGCTGAAGTTATTGGAAAAGTAACTTTAGATGAAAAGGCAAGTGTATGGTTTGGAGCAGTAATTAGGGGTGATAGTAATACTATTCATATTGGAAAAGGCTCAAATATCCAAGACAATTGCACTGTTCATGCAAATATTAGTGGTACACCTACTGAGGTGGGGGATTACGTAACTGTTGGCCATAATGTAGTTTTACATGGATGTAAAATTGGAAACCATTCATTAATCGGCATGGGATCAATTATATTAGACGGCGCGGAAATAGGAGAAGGAACAATGATTGGTGCTGGAAGTCTTGTACCACCTAATAAAAAAATACCTTCTGGAGTCTTATGCATGGGGTCACCAGCAAAAGTTATTAGAGAACTTTCAGAAGAAGAAAAGGAATATGTTAAAGGAGCAGCAGAGCATTATTTAGAAGAAGCTGAAGCATATAAATAGGATTCTGAAAATACCAAGGGAGATAAAATATTTATTCCTTGGTATTTTAATTTTTTGTTCACCTAATTAAAAGTATAATTATAAAATGTTATTAGTAATCAATATTAGGTGAATAAGTATGGAGATATTAAAATTAGGTTCTAGAGGAACTGAGGTAATGAAAATACAGGCAGTCTTAAAGAAAATAGGGTATAATCCTGGACCGGTAGATGGTGTATACGGAAGAATGACAGAAGAAGCTGTAAGAGCCTTTCAAAGGGATAATGGCTTGACTTCAGATGGAATCATAGGACCAGCTACTTATAATGCACTGGAAAAATTTATAGTTGGTTATGATACTTACACTATAAAAAGTGGTGATACGCTTTATAGTATTGCGGCAAAGTATTATACACAGCTCTATAAAATAATAGTAGCTAATCCAGGAATCGACCCTTATAACTTAAGGCCTGGATCAAAGATTGTAGTACACTATGGAATTGATGTTGTTGATACTAATGTTAATTATACTTACGATATATTAAAACGCGATTTACAGGGATTAAAGGCTAGGTATCCATTTATAGAATTAGGTTCTGCAGGAAATAGTGTACTTGGAAGAGAGCTATATTATGTTAGACTTGGTGATGGTCCTAATCAGGTCTTTTATAACGGGGCACATCATGCATTAGAGTGGATTACTGCACCGCTTCTAATGAAATTCATAGAAAATATGGCTAAAGCTTATACAGAAGCTAGAACTATAAGAGGTTATAATATAAGTGAAATATGGGGTAGAAGTGCTATATTTATAATGCCTATGGTAAATCCAGACGGAGTCGATTTAGTAATTAACGGTCTTAGTAGAAATAACCCTTATTATAATGATTTGATAAAATGGAACAATGGAAGCACTGATTTTTCGAAAAATTGGGAAGCTAATATAAGAGGTGTAGATCTAAATCATAATTATAATGCATCATGGGAGTTATCAAAAGAAGCAGAGGCAGCTTACGGAGTACATGGACCTGGTCCAACAAGATATTCAGGACCTTATCCAGAGTCGGAGCCGGAAACTAAGGCCGTTGTTAACTTTACAAGGGCACATAATTTTAGATTAGTTTTAGCTTATCATTCTCAAGGAGAGGTTATCTATTGGCAATATGATGAAATGACTCCTCCTGAATCTAAAAAAATAGGAACACTATTTTCACAAGTAAGTGGTTATTCCTTAGAGAGCACCACTGGAATAACTTCTTACGCAGGGTATAAGGATTGGTTTATTAAAGAATTTAGGAGGCCTGGATTTACTATAGAAGTAGGTAAAGGAAAAAATCCTCTGCCATTAACTCAGTTTGATAAAATATATAGAGATAATGAAGAGCTACTAATATTAGCATCAGTAGTTTAAGTATATATTAAATCTTGCATAGCTGAAGCTTGACTATCTTTAATTCGTAATTTAAAAATTATGCGACGCAAAATTTTTATCAGAGGACAATTGACAGAGGACAGAGGACAGTGAAGGAGGATTTTTCTCCACTATGTTACGAAAAATCTTTAATTATATTATAAGCCGATGTTTGAGATTAGTGAAACGAGTCTCAAAAATAGTTTGTGTCAAGTTCTAGTGGATAATTTATTTTTTTAAAATTTTCCATTATGATTCAGTTAAAATTTTTATTCCTAAAGGGCTTCGCCCGTAGCCCGAAAGGGCGTACTTGTGCCGTTAACTTTTTACGTAGAAGTAAATAAGTTCACTAAAATTTCTTTCTTGAAAAAGCTTTTATGGCTTTTCTGACATTAGTTTGGCGCAGCCTGTAATTTTTAACCTTTGAATATAGCTATTAAATAAGCATCTGAAACAGAGCATTGACAAATTGATACAGCCTAACGGCTTGCGACAAAGTCGCCTAGTGTTGAAAAATAATTAAAGATTTTTCGTAGTGTAATGGAGAAAAATCCTCCTTCACTGTCCTCTGTCAATTGTCCTCTGTCCTCTCAAAAAAATTGCGTCGCAAAATTTTTATTTTACGAACTGTAGTTGGTTATATAAATTTTTTTTTATTTAATCAAGTTTTGGGATAAATTTTTATAAACATAAAAAACTATATAATAAAATATTCTCCACGAGGGTGATCAGATGAAAAAAAGGATAGTTATATTTATTCTAACGATTATAGTCCTGATTAGCGGCACTGGTTATGCTAAACAGGATAGATATGAAGTTCACTTTTTAGATGTAGGGCAGAGTGATTGTATTTTAATTAAAGCGTGGAATAAAAATTATATAATAGATACAGGAGCAGCATACTATTTTGATAGAATTTTAAAATACCTAGAATCGAATTCTATAGATAAAGTAGACACGATTATACTTACTCACTATCATGATGACCATTATGGTGGGCTCTTAAGATTAGTTCAAAGTAAAAAAGTAAAAGATGTGCTAATACCTAATCATTATGATGAAATAAAAATTAATCTATATAAAGGATTAGCTCAAAGTGGAGCAAAAGTAAAAAATATAGGTGAGGGTTGGAAACTAAAAAAAGGGAAGGTGGAACTAGAAGCAGTAGGGCCTTTGAAAGAGGATGACATGATAGAAAATAATAATTCAGTAGTAATAAAGGGAGAAATAGATGGAATAAAATATTTATTTGCTGCTGATTGTGAAAAAAATGAGGAAGAAGATATGTTAAAAGAGGGTGCTATTGAAAAGTGTGATATTCTAAAGGTACCACATCATTCATTAGACACTAGCAGTACAGAAAACTTCATAAGCGTTGTAAAACCCAAGGTTGCTATTGTGACTTGTGATGGTATAGGAACACCAGATGATAATATAATAAGAAGAATACATAACAAGGGAGCTCTGGTCTTAAGAAGTGACTTGCACGGAAATATAGTAGTTAAAAATGATTTTATAAGATGCGATAAAAATGGAATTAATATAAGGATAAATAAAAATTAGAAGTATGCTGATGAATACAGCAACTTCTTTTATATTTTATTTATAAACTAATATACCTGCAATGCCTGAAACAGCTATTATTAGGATTGGATGAAGCTTTTTGGATAATAGTAAAGCCATAATAAAAATTCCTATAAAAACACTTTTTACATCATGATAAGATTCCTTGGCTAGAGATAAAAAAGCAGATATTATAAGACCTATAAGAGCAGGGCGCATTCCAAGAAGCACGGATTTCATTGCTTTGGATTCTTTAAATTTCATTATATAATGGGTTGCTATAGAAACAAGGAGAAAAGAGAAGGTGACAACACCTATAGTTCCAGCAACACTTCCATAAAAACCATAAACTTTATATCCTACAAAGGTAGCAGAATTTATGGCAATAGGCCCAGGAGTCATCTGAGAAATACCTATTATATCTATAAAATCTTTATAATTGATCCAATGATGATTTGAAACAATTTCTCTTTCAATTAAAGGCAGCATTGCATATCCGCCACCAAAGCTAAAGGCTCCTATTTTTAAAAATGTCCAAAATATTTGAAGTATTATGTGCATAGTTATTCAACTCTCTTTCTTAAAAATAGATAACCATATATACCAGCTATAATTATAGTTATTACTGGATGGATTTTGAAAATATTAATGCAAATAACTGTAGCTACTATTATAAATAAATTTATATAGTCTTTTTTTAGTGATTTGGAAAGACTAACTACGGCGATTAACACTAACATTGGCACTGCAGCTCCTATGCCTTTAAATATTAAATTTACGTAATAGTAGTTCCTAAATTGCATAAAAAAAGCAGCTATAAAAAGTATAATTAAGAAAGATGGAAGAATAGTCCCAAGAAGCGCAAGGATTGCTCCAAGTACACCTCTAATTTTATAACCTATAAATATAGAGGTATTGACAGCAAGAGCGCCAGGAAAGGATTGGGATATTGTTAATATATCTAAAAATTCATTTTTATTAACCCATTTTTTGTTTTTAACAACTTCTGTTTCTATTAAGGGAATCATTGCATAACCCCCACCAAAAGTAAATGCTCCTATTTTAAAAAAGCTCCAAAATATTATAAAGTATTTTCTCATGAAACTCACTCCAATGTGTATTAGAATATTGCTAAGGATTTAAAATAATTTTAAAGCAATCCATTTAATACCACTTTATATTAAAGTTTATAAAAAGTAAAGAAGGCTGAAAATAATCAGTCTTCTTTATCTAAAGGTAAAAACTAAATGAGTTTAACAATTATTTATGATCACTAAGACTATTTTCATATTTATCTATTGGGTATAGATCCTTTGTAAAGTGTAAATTTAGCATCATATTCTTCTTTTTGCCTGTAGAGCTCTTCAGCAGACATTCCGCTTATAGGAGAGCCTGATTCAGAGACATTTTGTTCAGTAGCAGAATTTTGGTTATTTGTGTTATTATTTTTTTCCATAAATATTCACCTCAGTTTTTAGGATGTGCAGGTTAAAGAAAAAGTATAAGAGTAATTTTAAGGATATAAAAATAAACACTTACATTTTTACATGCAATTAAATAGAGTATAAATTTAAAAACTGTACAAACTTTTAGTATAAAGTTAAAGCTTAACTTTATACTAAAAATTTAATTAATTTAATGAGGAGGAACTTACTATGGCAAGTAGAGGGAATAGAGCATTAATACCAGAAGCTAGAGAGGGATTAAATATATTCAAAATGGAAGCTGCAAGAGAAGTTGGAGTAGATTTAAAACCAGGATATAATGGTGACCTTACTTCAAGAGAAAATGGCTCCGTTGGAGGACAAATGGTTAAGAAGATGGTAGAGGCTTATGAAAAAGGACTATAATATAAATTAATTACGGTGAGGATGACTCAAAGTTAAAAAATGAGTCATCCTCATTTTTTTCTAGTTAGTTTCCCTAGAAAAAAATTATTTATGGAATTTATATAAATATTAGATATAATATTTATATAATTAAGATATCTATCGATATACATATTAGTATAAAAACGTGGAGGTAAAAACATGGAAATATCAAGAGTAGGAAGAACAACCAGTGTTCCTGCTGAGAAGAAATCCATAACTGTTAAAAAAGATTTTTCTCAAAGCTTTAACTCACAAATGGAAAGAAGGTCAGAACAACAACTTAAGGAAATGTTTGATAATATAAAGAAAAAAGGAAACAGACTTGCAATAACTAAATGTTATTCAGATGTTAAGTCCTATAAAAAAATGATAAAAGATTATCTTGAATCTGTATTAAATTACATGTACAAAGTAAAAAAGGATATAAGCTTTTGGCAAACACAATATTTCATAACAGTAGAAACAATTGATCAAAAGCTTGAAGAGCTTACACAAATGCTTGTCAATGATCAAAAAGAAAATTTAGGTGTAGCAGCAACTATTGATGATATAGCAGGTCTTTTAGTTGATATTTATAAATAAAGATGTAGAGATTCATGTAATACTTAATGATTTTTAGAAAGTGGTAACAAAAGCAGTTTACCACTTTCTATCTAAAATTAGTTGTATCTGTGGAACCTTCTACAAATACGTGTGGTTCAACTAATAGTTCAGTTTTATACATTATGTTACCTTCAACCTTTTTATGAGGATATGCTCTATGAAAGCTCTCTGCCACATCAAATATGTCAAGACCTTTCTTTTTATATTCATCAAATAGCTGTAAAGAAAACTTTCTTATATTTGATTCTGCATTCTTTTGAATATCATTAATTGTATCTTGATCAAAGTTTAAACTCTTTTGAGCTTCAGTTATAATTGCTCTTGTATTTATTATTTTTCTTAGAGTAACTGTCTTACCGTCATAATATACCTTTGTATCTGTTTTATTCCTCAGAATTTCTAAGGTTACAAAGTTATTAGAACAATTGGGGTTAGACACCTCCAAAGTTCCTCCCTTTATATTATCGATTATAAAGTTATAACTTTCAGTTTCAGCTTCTCGAAGTCTTCCTACCATTTTATAATCTTTTATTATAGCTCCATCACTTATTGCAACCTTATCCTCCAACTGGTTCTTTTTCAATTCTATCATTGGTACAACACAAGTATTATTTTGAGAGTAATTTTTATTTAAAAAATCATTTAAGCTTAGTATAGTTCCTCGGGATGAGGAAGGAGTATTATAAATAAGATCGTGTATGAACAAGCCTATATAATCTTGTTCCTTAAGCTTAGCATTAATCAATGCTACTGGATCCCCTTTATAAATTACAATATCAGATCGTATGACGAATTCCTGACCTCTATCAAACACATCTATGAAGCGGTCTAGTCCTTTTTCAGCAGCTTTTTCTGTAAATATAATACCTCTACATTGAGTATAGTTAAGCTTATAGCTTGAAGATAAATTCAGATTTCTAAAGGTTTCAAAGAGAGTCTTTCCAGTACCTTGGAATAATACCCTCGAGCCTTTTCCTGAGGAAGCCTTTCCACCTCTTGATGGCTTAAAAGCTTCTTCATATACTACTGGCATACCTTCTTCATCTACATCAACTATTACAGAAGTTGTAAATATTACTTTATCTATATCTGTATAGTTAAAACAACCGTTAAAAAGAAATGTACTTAAAATAAGAAAATATAAAAGAATTTTTTTCATTTTCTTTCATCCTCATCTGTTTGTAGCATATTTTTAGAAATATCTTGAAGATTATCTCTTGCGGCTAAATCTCTATAATCAAATTGTTCTGATGTAGTAAATGGCATAAAATAAGAATAACCGCAGCTGTTTAGTGAACCGACATGTGCACAAAATATAAAAATTGCCATAAAAAATCCCATAAGTCCAAGTAATGATGATAAAACTATAACGATAAATTCCCAGAATATCATTGCAGTGTTAAGCTTAGGAGTTAAAAAGGAGGTTATAGCTGATAGTGCAACAATTATTACTGTGCTTTGTGAAGCGAGTCCAGCTCCAACTGCTGCATCACCTAATATTAATGCTCCTACTATACTAATTGCCTGCCCTATGGGTTGAGGCAATCTTATACCAGCTTCTCTTAAAAATATGAAGAAAAAAGTCATTATTACTACTTCAACTGCAAGAGGAAGAGGAACATCAGCTCTAGATGCAGCAAGTCTAAATATAAACTCTAAAGGAACTAGCGAAAAATGATGTGTGGTTAATGCTACGTATATACCAGGTAAAAACAAGGATATCATAAAGGCAAATATTCTTAATAATCTTGTAAAATTTGAGTAATATTTATTTAAATAATAATCATCAGCGGTTTGAAAGTTTTCTATAAAAAAATATGGTGCAATTAATGCAAAAGGAGTTCCGTCCACTAAGACTACAACTTTTCCCTCTAATATTTTAGATGAAGCTATATCTGGTTTTTCGGTATATCCTATAGTATCAAAGCAGGTATATTTGCATTGTAACTGCTCTTGTATATAATTTATATCTAATAAAAAATCTAGATTAATACTTGATAGCTTTTTCTTTATATAATCTACTAAGTTATTAGGAGCAGAGCCTTTAAGGTATATTAAGGCTACAGTAGTGTTAGATTTCTCACCTAAAAGTTGAAGTTCAACAGTTAGGTTTCCATTTTTAATTTTTCTTCTTATTAATGAAATATTATCTACTATAACTTCATTAAAACCCTCTCTAGGACCCTTTAATACCGCTTCTGCTATTGGTATTGAAATGCTTCTTTTACTAAATCCTTTAGCCTCACAATATATTGCTGAACTTATAAAATCAAAAACTATAACTACATCACCAGATAAAATATGAATGACTGCATCTTCTTTTGTTTTAATATCTCCTATAGAATTACTATAAAGAACATTCTTTTTTACGTCCTCTATATCTGCCTTTATATTATCATTTCTAATAAATGGGGCAATAATATATTCACTTATGAATTTGGAATCACAAAGATTATCTATAAAAAATAAGTTAATAGTGCCAAGGTTACACTTTAATTCCCTATGCTTAAAGTCTGAGCTAGATTTTAGCTTTAAATATATATATTGTAAGTATTCATTCATAAACATCACCATTTTTATTATTTGTTTTTTTTAGGATAACATTCATTGTTTAGTAAATAATATTTTTGTAGCAATATTTACAATAAAGAACGGAGAATGGTAATGGATAAGTTAAACTTTAAACATCTATTTTTTATAATATGTGCTACAACAATACCAGCACTTAAGACCTATCCACAAGTATTCATGAGGCATGCTAAAAAAGAGAGTTGGATTTCCGTTACAATCGCGGGGATAATTATAATATTTTACTTTAACTATATAATAAAGGTATGTGTAAAAAATAAATGTTTTAGCTTATATGAAATATATACATATGCTATAGGGAGACTATTAGGAAGGATATTTCTAATTTTATTTTTAGTCACATTGTTTTTATCTTTATTGGGAAGTGCCTCACTTGAAACCAGTGTTGTACATTATAATTTATTTGTTGAAAGTCCTAATTGGTATATTGCACTTTTTATTGTTCTTCCAGGATTATATTCAGTCTTAAAAGGAAAAAACTCTGTAATTATAGTAATAATGGTTAGTATAATTATTTCTGTAATAAACGGAATAAACCTTTATATACTTACTTATCATTTTAAAGAATACAGAAGATTATTTCCCGTCTTTGAAAAAGGTATAAGTTTAGATTTTTTTATAGGAACAGCAAAGGCTTTAGGGCTATATGCATCTGCAGCAATTGCTTTACCATATCTAGCTCAAATCAAAGAGAAAGAAAGAGTACGTAGATGTGCGATTTTCACCCTTATCTTTGTTGTACAGATGATAATCGTTTCAACAAATGGAATTCTAACCACTTTTTCTATTGAAAGGGCAAACATTATAATTTTTCCTAAGCTTATACAAACACAGTTAATATCCTATTTTGGTTTTATTGCTAGCGGGGAATTTTATGTAATATTTCAGGTTATATCAGGCTGGTTTGCAAAATATGTAGCAACTCTTTTTTGTACACTACTTATTTTAAAAGAGTTGAAAATAGAAAAGATATGCAATATAAGATTTTTACCTTATACAATATCAGCACTTGTATATATAGGTGCTTTATGTACTACTAATAGTTTGATAGGATTATTTAAGTTTTTAGAATTTTATGATTTTATGTGCCTTATAAATTTTTTCATTATGCCTATTGTTATTTTCATAATATATAGTTTTAGAGCTAAAAGAAAAACTAAGCAAAAACAAAGTTAACCTATGATTAAAGTTATAAAAAGTTATTACTTTAGTTATAGGCATTCAATTCGTAAAGTAAAAAAATGGGTCGCATTTTTTAGAGGACAGAGGACAATTGACAGAGGACAATGAAGGATGATTTTTCTACGTTACACTACGAAAAATCTTTAATTATATTATAAGTCGATGTTTCACATTAGTGAAACGAGCTCAAAAATAAATTAGTTTTCTGACGTAAGGAAGAAAACTCACCTTCACTGTCCACTGTCCTCTGTCAATTGTCCTCTTAAAAATTTTGTGTTATCTAAATATCATCAATAATTTACGTGGTATAAGTTAACTTTCGACCAAGTAACCTTTATAAAAAACTATTTTTCCAAAGACTATAGCTTGCATCTGAGGGCATTCGGAAGTCACCTCTAGGAGAAAGGCTAACAGTACCAACCTTTGGTCCATCAGGCATTGCCGAACGTTTAAATTGTTGGGTAAAAAATCTTCTTATAAATGTATCCAGCCATTTTTTTATAGTTGCTTCGTCATAATCTCCTTTAAATGCATGTTTAGCTAAGAATAATATTCTTTCAGGAGTAGAGCCATGTCTTATAAAGTTATATAAGAAGAAATCATGTAATTCATAAGGACCAACTATATCTTCTGTCTTTTGAGCTATATTTCCTTCGCTATCTTTAGGTAAAAGTTCAGGACTTACAGGAGTAGCAAGTATATCCATTAGTATAGTTGATATTTCTTCTCTTACTTCCTTTTGAGCTACATATTTAACTAAATATCTAACTAGTGTTTTAGGAATAGAAGCGTTTACACCATACATGGACATGTGATCACCATTATAGGTACACCAACCTAGTGCTAACTCGGATAGGTCACCAGTTCCGATTAAAAGACCACCTTCTTTATTAGCTATATCCATAAGTATTTGAGTTCTTTCTCTTGCCTGAACATTTTCATATGTAACATCATGTTTCTCAGCAGGGTGATTTATATCATTAAAATGCTGAAGGCAAGCAGGAACTATATTTATTTCTCTAAGTTCTGTGCCAAGATTTTTACACAGGTTAATAGCATTATTATATGTTCTATCTGTGGTTCCAAAGCCAGGCATAGTTACTGTTATTATGTTTTCCATTGGAATATCCAGCATTTTAAAGGTCTTTACTATAACTAGAAGAGCTAATGTAGAGTCCAGCCCGCCAGATATACCAATTACTGCATTTTTAAGTCCTGTATGTATAATTCGTTTTGCTAAAGCTGAGGTTTGTATATTAAATATTTCCTTGCAGCGCAGTTCTCTTTCAGCTTCATTTGAAGGCACAAATGGATGCTTATCAATATATCTATCGAATATGCCATAATTAATATTTTTAAATTCAAATTCTATATTTAAGGGCTTAAAAGGCAGTAATTTGATACTGTCTCTAAAGCTTACATTCTTAAGTCTTTCACTATTTAATTTATTAATATCTATAATAGATGTTATAACTTGATTTTCTCTTTGAAATCTATCATTATAGCTTGATAGGGCTCCATTTTCACCTATGAGCAAATCTCCACTAAAAACTAAGTCTGTGGAAGATTCAAAAACTCCACTGGAAGCATAAATGTATGAACTTATACATCTTCCACTTTGAGATTTAACTAGCTCTTTTCTATACTCTGATTTGCTTACTACCTCATTTGATGCGGATAAGTTACCTATAACGTTAGCACCCATTAAAGTAAGATAACTGCTAGGAGGAATGACAGTCCATAAATCCTCGCAGATTTCAAAACCAAATCTAAAATCTCCACAAGTAAAAATTAAATTAGTTCCAAAGGGAATATTTTTTTGAAAGAATAAATCTACCTCTTCATCAATAAGACCTACCCCTTCCGTAAACCATCTTTTCTCATAAAACTCTGTATAATTTGGTATAAAGCTCTTAGGTACTATTCCAAGAATTTCTCCTTCAAAAATTATATATGCACAATTATATAAGCAATAATTATATGTAAGAGGTGCGCCTACTGCTATAAGTATGTCTTTTCCCTTAGAATAGTTACATAAATGCTGTAAGCCCTCTATGGCTTTAGTAAGTAATAGTTTTTGTTCAAATAGATCGCCACAGGTATAGGATGTTATGCACAGTTCAGGAAAAACTACAAGTTTAGAATTTTGTTCTACGGCTGTATCTATGCATTTTTTAATATTTTCTAAATTAAACTCTATATCAGCTACATTTGTTATTGGACAGGCAGCTGCTACTCTTATAAAGTCAGCCATTGGCATTATATCATCCCCTTATTAAATGCTGTATGCTATATAACTAGCATTTTTGTATTAGGCATTTTCAAAAAGATAACTAGTCAGTATGCTAGTATATTTGACTTGTTATTTTATTTCAGATGCCTTACTTAAATAATATTGTCAGCCTATTTCAATATAATTATCAATTACAAAAGATAAATTGTCAAATTATATTAATTCACTTACAGGAGAAGTTCGACATAGTATAGAAAGTAATATATAAGGCATCTTCAAAGTTGCATCTTTGACTTCTTATTTTGGGAAGATGTTTAAGATACAATTATATGCAAATTGTAAATATTTCAAGAGAATGTAAGAGAGCTTGTCCAGAACTGCGATTTATATGATAAAACGGTATTTAATATCACATTTTGATATTAAACAAAACTTTATTTAATTTATAACATACTGTATTATAAAAACATAACTTATATAAGATGAGGCATATATATTATAAAGATTATGTAATAAGGAAGGGGGAGTTGCTATGACAGGTACTATTATTTTATGGGTAGTTATTGGTGCTATAGCTCTGCTCGTAGATATTATAACTAGTGCTTTTATATTTGTTTGGTTTACAATTGGAGCTATTGCAGCAATTATAGCACAAATACTAGGTTGTTCCTTTGCAGTTCAGTCTATTATATTTGTAGCAATAAGTGCTATATTAATGGCTGTTGGGTATCCAATGGCTAAAAAGAGTATTAAGATGTCTGTAAAGCCTACACCAACTAGAGAACAGACCTATTTAGGAAAAGAAATTGTTGTGGATGAAGACATAGTAAGCAATGGGGCTGTAAAAATAGATGGAGTATATTGGGTAGCTAAAAATGAAGGTGAGATGGTTAAAAAGGGAGACAAGGCGAAAATTATAGGCGTTGAAGGAAATAAGATAATTATTAAAAAGATTTAGGAGGATGGAAAATGTTTGGAAAAATTTTATTTTTAATTATTCTGTTTTTTATAATTGCTACTATTATGTCTTCTATTAAAATTGTTAATACTGGATATGTGTATGTAGTTGAAAGATTTGGTCAATTTCACAGGATATTAGAACCAGGTTGGCATTTAGTAATTCCATTTGCAGATTTTGTTAGACAAAAGGTTTCAACAAAGCAGCAAATACTTGATATTGAACCTCAAAATGTTATTACAAAGGATAATGTAAAGATATCAGTAGACAATGTTATATTTTATAAAGTGATGAATCCTAAAGATGCAATTTATAACATAGAGAGTTACAAATCAGGTATAATTTATTCAACTATAACAAACATGAGAAACATAGTAGGAAATATGGCACTTGATGAAGTTTTATCAGGAAGAGATATGATAAATTCTGAGCTTTTAAAAGTTGTTGACGATATTACAGATGCTTATGGAATAAAAATTCTATCTGTTGAAATTAAAAACATAATACCACCAGGAGAAATTCAACAGGCTATGGAAAAGCAGATGAAAGCAGAAAGAGATAAGAGAGCTGTAATTCTTGAAGCAGAAGGTGCTAGACAAAGTGCTATAGCAAGAGCAGAAGGTGAGAAGCAATCAAAAATATTACAAGCAGAAGCAGAGAAAGAAGCAAATATTAGACGTGCAGAAGGTCTAAAAGAATCTCAGCTACTTGAAGCAGAAGGTAAAGCTAGAGCAATTGAAGCGGTTGCAGAAGCACAAGCAAAAGCTATTAATATGGTAAATAAATCAATAATAGAATCAGGCACTAATGAAACAGTTATTGCTCTTAAGCAGGTAGAAGCTCTTCAAGAAATGTCTAAAAACCCTGCAAATAAGCTTATACTTCCAAATGAAACACTATCTTCTTTAGGAAGTATTGCGGCTATAGCTGAAATGCTTAAAGGTAATAAATAGAATGTAGAATTCCACGGCGTCAGTTAGGTTACATGACTGGATATATTTAAATAGTAAATAATTTTAAATAGGTAGAGCCTTTGTATAAACAGAGGCTCTACCTATTTATGCATCATTTATAAAAAGAAAATTAAATATAGATAGATTGTAGCTATAGCTACTGTTAAAATAGTCATTGGAAAAGCAACTTTAAAATACTTTTTAAAAGTAATTTTATGCCCTCTTTCTCCTGCCATACTAATCGCAAGAACATTTGCGCTAGATCCGATTATTGTACCATTTCCTCCAAAACATGCACCAAGAGAAAGTGCCCACCATAAAGGTGTAAGATTAATCCCAGAGAGCTCTCCCATATCTTTAATCATTGGTATCATTGTTGCAACGAAAGGGATGTTATCAACAAAAGCTGATGCAATGGCTGAAACCCATAATATTGCCATAGTTGTTAGAAGTAAATTTCCATGAGTTATATTCAATACCCACTCCGCCAAAAGTTTTATTGCACCTGCTTCTTGAAGACCACCTACAAGCATAAACAGCCCGCTAAAGAAAATGATAGTGCTCCATTCAACCTCATGTAGTATTTTTTCAGGATTTAATTTTGATATAGATAGAAGGACAACTGCGCCTGTAATTGCTATGGTTGCAGATTCATAATGAAGCACCCCGTGAAGTATAAAACCAATAAAGGTTAATGCAAGTACTACTATGCTTTTAATAAGAAGGTTCTTATCTTTTATTGCTGATTTTTCATCCCTTCTTAAAACTTTTTCTTTTGCTTCTTCCGTTGTAGTTAACATATTTTTATATATTAAAGCAAAAATGAAAGTTGTTAAAAATAATAGTGGGATAGCAATAGTAGCATCAATTTTTATGAAGTCAGTAAACTTTAAACCTACTGAACTTCCTATCATAATATTTGGTGGATCTCCTACCATGGTAGCTGTTCCGCCTACGTTTGATGCAAAAATTTCAGTTATTATAAAAGGAACAGGAGATATACGCAAATCTTTTGCTATATCAAAAGTTATTGGGATTATCAACAATATAGTTGTGACATTATCAAGTACGGCTGAAAGTATACCTGTTACTATAGATAAGAATATAAGTAATATTTTTGGATCGCCCTTTGCTATTTTTACAGCTCTAATTGCCATATATTCAAACAATCCGGTTCTTTTAACAACCATAACTATAATCATCATACCAATTAAAAGTCCAATAGTATTATAGTCAATATGACCAAAGGCATGATCTTGACTTATTATTCCTGTAAGTATCATCAGAGAAGCTCCAATAAAAGCAACCAATGTTCTATCAAGTTTCTCAAATATGATAAATACATAAGCTATAAGAAATATAGAGCAGGCTAAAATAATTTTAAGTGAGTTATTATCCATATTAAATCCTCCTAATTAAATTATTATTTGAGTTTTATCTTAAAATATTTACGCACGCAAAAAAAGGTGGAAAAGTCCATAAAATGGACTTCCCACCCCAGAAGTCAGATGCTTGAAAACGAATATAATTCGATCAACCGTACTTAAATATTAAGTTGATTTAATAGTAACATAATATTTAAAGATAATCAACTATGTCTTATGTAGTTAAATATACAACATAGGACATTGATCATTATAAAATAATCAATGTCCTATGTTGTAGTTTTATTAAGTTTTGAAAATAGTGGATAACTTCTCTCGACAATTATAATTTTAATATTTTTATGTATTTCTTTGGTAACAAAAGTATTAAAATTAGTTACAAATAAGTTACAGTTATATGATATTGATAATTTTCAAAAGATAAGTATGATATAATTACAACACAATCATATTAAACATTAGGAGGATTTTATGGAAAGAAAAGTTCTATTAGTAGAGGACGAAAGCTCTATAAGAGGCTTTTTAAAGATAAATTTTAAAAGAAATAATTTTATTGTAATAGAAGCAGAGAATGGAGAAATCGCTATAGAAAAAGCAAGGAGGGAGAAACCTATTATAACAATATTAGATATAATGTTACCTGGAATGGATGGATTTAAAGTTTGTGAGATTTTAAGAAAGGAGTTCCCGAATATGGGGATTATAATGCTTACAGCTCGAAGTCAAGATATGGACAAGATAATGGGTTTAGAATTTGGAGCAGATGATTATATGATAAAACCTTTCAATCCACAAGAATTAATTGCCAGAGTAAATGCGCTTTTAAGACGTATAGGAAATAGTGTAGATACCTCAGTTAAGGTGTTAACTTCTGGGGACTTTAACATAGATGAAACTGCAATGAAAGCTTACAAAGAAGGCAAAGAGTTAGATTTGACTCCAAAGGAGTATTCACTTATTAAGATATTTATAGAAAACGAAAATAAGGCTTTAAGTCGTGATGAGTTATTAGATTTAGTCTGGGGGTACAGCTATTTAGGAGACACAAAAATAGTAGATGTAAATATAAGAAGATTGAGAGAAAAAATAGAAGATAACTCCTCAGAGCCTAAGTATATAGAAACAGTTTGGGGTGTAGGGTATAGATGGAGAAAGGATTGATATATTGAAAGGAATAAAGGGTAGATTAATAGGGAGCTATATATTTATAGTTGCTATAACTGTTGCTATACTTGATATCTTTCTTGTGGTAGCAATAAGAGGGTATTACTATAAAAATATAGAAAATATGTTATCAAACCAAATTAAAGTTTCTGTAGACTTTTACAATAGCTACCTATCATCTTCAAATTTGAAAAAGAATATACAAGATAATACAGATATATTTTGGAAAAACACCTCAGCTGAAGTGCAGATTATTGATACTTCCGGAGAAATGCTTATGGATTCTATAGGAAATTTTATTCCGGGAAAGGTGCCGGGAAATGATATAGAAGATGCATTAAGGGGAGAAATGGGTACATATACCGGGAAAGATGTAAATACAAAGGAAAAAATTATGTGTGTATCTTATCCATTAAAGTCATCAGATAAAATTGAAGGAGTACTCAGGTTTGTTACTTCTCTTTCTGAAGTAGATAAAGTAATAACAAAGATAACACTAATTTTAATTTTGATAGGCATAACAGTCATTATAATTAGTAGTGTTGTAGGTATATTTTTATCTAATACTATTGTAAAGCCTTTAGATGGGTTAACAGATATGGCGAGAAAGATTGCATCAGGAAGATTTAATGAAAGAATAGTTAACAAAAGAAACGATGAGATTGGGCAACTGTCGGATACATTAAACTTTATGGCTGATGAAATAGTAAAAAATGATAAGCTAAAAAATGAATTTGTAGCATCTATATCTCATGAACTTAGAACGCCTCTTACATCCATAAAAGGTTGGGCATCAACTATTCGTACTGGAACTTTAGAGGATAAGCAAGAAATAATGGATGGATTGGAAATAATAGAAAAAGAAAGTGATAGGTTATCTAAATTAGTTGAAGAGCTTTTAGACTTCTCAAAATTTGTATCAGGTAAGATTGTGATGCAGAAAGATTTTGTCGACATGAAAAACACTATATCACATATACAGAAACAGATGATGCCTAGGGCTCAAAGGCAAAAGATTACTTTTGATATTCATTCAGAGGAGTTACCATTAATGTTAATAGATGAGAATAGAATAAAGCAAGTTCTTATAAACATACTTGATAATGCTTTCAATTTTACCCCTGAAGGTGGATGCATAAGTCTTAACTTAAGAAAGAGTAACTATGCGTTGTTTATAACTGTAAAAGATTCAGGAGTTGGAATAAGGCGAGAAGATTTACCTAAGGTAACTGAAAAGTTTTTTAAAGGAAAGAACAGCAAAGCAGGAAATGGAATTGGACTGTCAATTTGCAGCGAAATAGTTAGTATGCATAATGGACAAATTGCAATTAATAGCGAAGAGGGGAAAGGAACTATAGTACAGATAACATTGCCAATAGAAGAGAAATAAGATCAATTTTAATCATATATAATGTTTTAATTTAGGTAAGGCTAGTTATTTTTGAAGATGACTAAACTATAAAAAGAAAAGGTGATTTTCCTTGAAAAAAATTGTTATAATAACAGTTAGTTTGTTAGTTGCTTTTATATTTATATTTCATAAATATATTAATATGTCTTTTAGCACACAGGTGCTGCCAGTGGCGATAAAAAGTTTTCCTATAGAAGGGCGATGGGTTGTTACTAGGTGTGTTTTGACAGATAGTTCAGCAGCATCGGAGAGTAATACTAAAGAATTCTGGAATAAAGAAGCTATCTTCAGCGGGGAAGAGGTATATTTTAATAATGAATCATGCAAGAACCCTAATTTTAAAATTAAGATAACAGATACAAAAAGTTATTTTTGGGATAATTTTAAGGTAAAACCTGCTGATCTTGGTATATCAGAGCAAAAGGTTAAGGTAGTTACAATATCTTCTGGCAATACTTTCTTTGACGAGTATGTACAGACAAATGATAATCAAATAATAAAAAATAGTAATGGTATGCTTTTGTTTTTTACTAGACAGGGAACTGGAGTTAGCAAGTTTCCAGGTGAGCATGAGCCCAAAAGCAGCAAAGTACTTATGACTAAATTTCAAAAAGATATAGTTTCTAAGAGTGGACTTCTTCTTGGTATAAAGCACAAAGAAGAGAATGGATATAGTTATAAAACACTATGGATAAGTTCAAAATACAAAAACTTAGACGAAATAAAGGAAGTCAAAAATCTTTTAGTGCCAAGAAAGAGTGGGTTTTGGGAAATAGGTATGGACAAAAATGTTCTTTGGGGAAAATCCTTAAATAGTAGTAATTCTAAATACAAAAGCAGAACATTAGTTAATAGCGAGATTACTTTTGTAGGAAATGAGTACATATCTTTAGATAACAAAGATTTAGGATTAGAAGTTGTTGCTATAGATAACTTAAATGGAGACAATATAGCATTTTCAAAAGCCTTTGGAAGTGATGCAGAGGAAGCACTAAAAAAGAGTGCAGAATTATTTTTAAAAAGATTAAATAAAAGGAATCTTGATCAAACAGATATGAACTATATGGAGAAAAATTGGGCTGTTATCAGGCGTAGTGGAAGATGGATTTTAAGAGGAAGAACAGAAAGTGGAGACTTTGATATTGCTTATGCCACACCAAGTATCTTAACAACATACGATGATTTATATATACCCTTTAACTCGATAAAAAAGGTAGTGCCAGATGCAGTAGATGCATATGCTTCTCCTAATAGAGACATTTTAGTTGTAGTTACAAATACAAATATAAAAGTATTCTCTATAAATAACAAGGATATAGGTAAGATTAAGGCAGATATAAAACTAAAAGATAATGAAAGTGTGGTTATGGGACAGTGGGCAACTGGAGAGTATGTAGAAGAATGGGGAAAAGTAGTGAGTAAAGTATCATCCCTTAGTGCTAGTTCGCAACCCCCTACAAAGCAGTTATCTGAAAAGTAGTGAATGTATATTTAAAATAATATAAGCTAGACTGGATATGAATATGTTTTCGTATCCAGTCTATTTTTTATATATAAGTTTAACTCAATTGATATAAGGTTACTTAACCCAAAGTTAGCTTTCTGGCTGTCTTCTTTATAATTACCTATAAAAAAGATTATAATTTAATATTCCGATAATTGAAGGCTTTATATAAATAAGTATTAGCAAGCACTTATTTTACGCAACGTTTACAGGATAAAATTCATCATTTTGTGCCATTATAGAGCAATAAATAGTACGGAAAAAGGTCATGTTTTGTAAATATAAATCAATAAAAATAAAAGTAATTTAAAGAAAAATGAAGTAAATTAAACAAAATGAAGCATATTTTTGTTTAAATAGAAATTTTGATTAAAATTATCCATAAAAAGGTTGATTTTATAAAAAAAATATTTATAATAGTTTATATAGCTAGAATTAATTGGAAAAAATAATGAGTTGTGGAAATAGAAGGGGATGTTTGAGAGATGCAGAATGGTAATCCTAATGTTGCATATTTTAGTATGGAGTTTGGGCTAAATTCAAATTTTAAAATTTATGCTGGAGGACTTGGAATATTAGCCGGTGATTTTTTGAAGTCAGCTAAAGATAATAAGCTTCCTGTCATTGGAGTAGGTATAAAGTGGAAACAAGGATATGTAGAACAGCATGTAGATAGCCAAGGTAGAATAGTCGATTCTTTTTACAATAATGAATATGAGTTTTTAAAGGATACTGGCGTTAAAGTTAACGTGAAAATTAGAGGTAGAGATGTCTTTTGTAAGGTATGGAAAGTAGAGTGCTTTGGGAACTCAGAATTATATTTGCTAGACACTGACCTCCCAGAAAACAATGATAGATGGATTACTGGTCAATTATATGGATGGTTTGAGGAGGAAAGAATAGCTCAAGAGATGGTTCTTGGTATTGGAGGAATAAGGGCACTTAGAGCTTTAAATAAAAATATTGATGTATATCATTTTAATGAAGGTCATGCAGTATTTGCTGGCTTTGAACTTATAAAAGAAAAGAAAGATAGAGGATATAACCCTTATGATGCATGGAATGAGTCCAGAAAGCAAATCGTGTTTACAACTCATACACCAGTTTTCGAAGGTAACGAATTTCATGGACTAGATATTTTAGAGTATATGGGGGCTTTTAATGGTTTAGATAGATATCTGGTTAAAGAAATAGGTGGGGAGCCTTTTAATATGACAGCAGCAGGTCTTAGACTATCGAGAAAATCTAATGCGGTATCTGCACTACATGGTAGAATCGCTAATGATATGTGGAAATCTATTGATAAAAGAAGTGAAATAATAAGTATAACAAATGGAGTACATGTTCCCACTTGGGGAGATATGGACTTAATTGGCGCGTGCCAAAGAAAAGAAGATATAAGTGGCTATCATAGAAGGAATAAGCAAAAGCTTATAGATTTCATTTACCAGGAAACAGATATTAAATTGAATGAAGATAAGCTTTTAATTGGCTTTGCGAGAAGAGCAGCGCCTTATAAGAGAGGGGATCTTATATTTACAGATGAAAGCAAGATAGGTACACTTCTCAAAAATAGAGATGTTCAAATAATAATATCTACTAAAGCTCACCCACTAGACTTTAGTGGCAAAGAAATAATTAAGCATATTCTAAGTATACAGAAGCAATACTCTGAATCTGTTGTATTTTTAGATAACTATAATATGGAGAAAGCTATGCTCCTTACAAAAGGTGTAGATGTGTGGTTGAATAATCCAAGGGTAACTAAAGAAGCTTGTGGTACTTCTGGTATGAAGGCAGCTATTAATGGAGTATTAAATTTAAGTACTTTAGACGGGTGGTGGCCTGAAGCTTGTTGGGATGAAGTAACGGGGTGGCAGATAGGTGGAGGATTTGTTTCGGAAGATGCAAATATTCAGGATAAACATGATGCGGATAGTTTATATGACGTTCTCATAAATAAAGTAGTTAAAACTTACTATAATGACCCTAAAAAATGGCAAGAGATGATGAGTGCCAGCATAAATGGAATGGTAGATAGATATTCAGCAGATAGAATGATAAAGGAGTATTATGATAGACTATATAGATAAATATTAGGGGGAGAGAAATAAAATGAAAATATTGATGCTTTCATGGGAGTACCCACCCAAAAATATAGGGGGGTTATCAAATCATGTTTTTTATTTGTCACAGTCATTAAATAAGATGGGTCACGAAATACATGTGATAACCTGTGAAGAAGGTACAGCTCCTAGTGAGGAAAATGATAATGGAGTTTTTGTACACAGGGTATCACCATATAAAATAGACACTAATGATTTTGCAAAATGGGTTATGCAACTCAACTTTTCTATGGTAGAAGAAGCGATAAGAATTATAACAACAGAAGGAAAGTTTGATCTGATACATGCCCATGATTGGCTCTCAGCATTTAGTGCTAAAACGCTAAAGTGTTCTTTTAAAATACCTACTGTAGCTACTATTCATGCAACAGAGTATGGTAGAAATGGTGGAATAAGAACGGAGATGCAAAGATATATATCCTCTACGGAATGGCTTTTAGCTTACGAATCATGGAAAGTTGTTGCATGTAGTAATTATATGAGACAGCAAATAAGTGATGTCTTTTCCGTGCCTTGGGATAAAATTTGGGTAATACCTAATGGAGTATGTTTAGAGACATTTAACTTTGAATTCGATTGGTTAAATTTTAGAAGAAAGTATGCTAGAGATGATGAAAAAATTATATTTTATGTTGGAAGACATGTGTTTGAAAAAGGAATTCACCTTCTTGTAGAAGCAGCTCATAGAATAGTTGAAAATTATAATAATACAAAGATTATTATAGCTGGTACAGGTGCAATGACAGAAGAACTAAAATCCAGGGTGAGACAGATGGGATTAGAATCAAAAGTGCAATTCACAGGCTATATGAGTGACCAAGATAGAAACAAAATGTACAGAGTTGCAAATGCTGCTGTATTTCCTTCACTATATGAACCTTTTGGAATTGTTGCTCTTGAGGCAATGGCGGCAGGATGTCCAGTAATAGTTTCTGATACAGGTGGACTTGGAGAGATAGTTGAGCATAAGGTCAATGGGTTAAAAGCTATAAATGGATGTGTAGATAGTTTAGTAGACAATATTAGTGAAATTTTATATGATGAAAACTTGGCAAATTCTTTAAAGAAAAATGCTTTGAATTCAGTACATGAGAGATATACATGGGATAAAGTTGCTGAAATTACAATAGATATGTATAAAATGCTGAAAGAAGAGTCGAAGGGAACTGAATGGGAAATTAGAGAAAAGGATGAATCAGAAATAAGAGAAAAACTAAATAGAGATAAGAAAAATGGATTAGGTATTGAGGAATTAAATATAAAAGAACCTGAATTTATAGAGAAAGAATCAGGTAAAAAGAAAAGGGTCAACAAATAAAGAATATATAAATTTCAAAAGAGGGGATGAGGTTTATGAAAGCTATAATTATGGCAGGTGGAGAAGGAACAAGATTAAGACCTTTAACTTGTAATATACCTAAGCCTATGATGCCGATAATGGATAAGCCAGTAATGGAGTATACAGTAGAACTTTTAAAAAAGAATGGAATAACTGATATAGGGGTTACATTACAATATTTACCTGATGAGATCACTAATTATTTTGGAGATGGCAGGGAATTTGGAGTTAATATGAGATATTTCATAGAAGAAACTCCTTTGGGCACTGCTGGTAGTGTTAAGAATGCAGAAGGTTTTTTAGATGATAGTTTTATTGTTATAAGTGGGGATGCATTAACAGATATAAATTTATCAACAGCTATTGCTTATCATAAAAAGAAAAAATCTATAGCAACTTTAGTATTGAAAGAAGTTCCTGTACCGCTGGAATTTGGAGTTGTTGTAACAGACAATGACGGACGGGTTACAGGATTTTTAGAAAAGCCAAGTTGGAGCGAGGTTTTTAGTGACAAGGTAAACACAGGAATATATATACTTGAACCGGAAATATTCTCATATTACGAGAAAAATCAAAAGTTTGATTTTAGTAATGATCTATTTCCTATACTTTTAAATGATAAGAGACCTATGTATGGGTATGTAGCAGAAGGATACTGGTGTGATATCGGAAATATAGAGCAATACATTAGATGTCATTTTGATATATTGAAGAGCCTAGTAGATGTCAATATAAAAGGTGAAAAGTATAAGGATGGCATATGGGTTGGTGAAAATTGCGAAATAAGCACTGAGGCCAAGATATCTAGTCCTGTCTATATTGGAAGAGGTACAAAAATTTATGAAAAATCGGAAATAGGACCATACACAATATTGGGGAAAAACAACATAATTTCCAATGGAGCTACAATAAAGAGAAGCGTTCTTTTTGATAACTGCTATATAGGAGATAATACGGAAGTCAGAGGAGCAGTTTTGTGTAAAAAGGTTCAACTTGAGTCAAAAGCTTCTGTATTCGAAGAGGCAGCAATTGGTGATGATACCCTTATAAGGGAAAGGGCTATTGTAAAGCCTGGAGTTAAGATATGGCCAAATAAAATTATAGATTCAAGCACTGTGGTGAAGTCTAATGTAATATGGAGAGGGAAATTTTCTAAATCCTTATTTGGCAAAAAAGGTATAACTGGAGAAGTTAATGTTGATATTACTCCAGAATTCGTTTCAAAGTTAGGTTCAGCATATGGTTCACAATTAAAGCCAGATTCAAAGGTAGCTATTGCCTGTTGTGATAGTGGAGCAGCTCAAATGTTTAAATATTCATTAGCTACGGGACTTCTTTCTATGGGAATCGAGGTTTTAGATTTGGGAAGATTACCGAGATCCATAACAAGGCAATCAACATTATTTTTTGGAGTACAAGGAAGTGTCCATGTTTCAATAGATATTGATGACCCTCAAAAGGTGAACATAGTATTTATGGATAAGAACGGACTTGATATAGATAAAGGATTAGAAAGAAAAATAGAAAATAGCTTTATAAGAGAAGAGTTTAGAAGAGTTAAAACAGATACTTTTAAAAAGATTGATCACATGCGCGATTGTATCGATTATTATGTAAGACAAATTGTAAATCAGCTTGGTGTTAATAATATAAGAAGCCAAAAGTATAAAGTAATTTTAAGCGTAAAAAATCCTATGGTTTTAAATATAGTTAAAGCTATATTCCAAGAACTTAAAGTAAATGTTAAGATCTATGAAGAATTCAATGATATTTTAGGCTTAAGAAAAGAAGTAGCAGAAAATAATGCTAGCTTAGGTATTAGAATTGATGATGAATGTGAAGGGGCTTTAATTATTGATGAAAAAGGAAATATAATAAGAGATGATTTATATGATGCATTAAATGCACTTGTTATGTTGAAGTCTACTAATATTAGAACACTAGTGGTTCCTGTAACAGCTTCATCCACCATGGAGCAAATAGCGGAAATGTGTGGTTGCAAGTTTATAAGAACTAAAACATCGCAAAAATTCATACTAGATGCTTACTTAAAGAATGAAAATAGAATAGGTAAAAGGGAAATGATTAATGCTTATTTAATGACACTCGATTCAATAAGTGTATGTATGCTAGCAATTAATCTTATGGCTGTATGTAATTTGCCTCTTTCTAAGATACTCACCCAAGTTCCTAAATATTATATAACAAAAAAGGAAGTAAAGTGTCCTTGGAATATGAAAGGTAAGGTAATGAGGAATCTTATTGAAGAGAACGATTCAAATTCTGTAGACTTAATTGAAGGAGTTAAATTAAACTTTGATGATTCATGGGCTTTAGTTCTGCCGGATGCAGAAGAACCTCTATGCAGAGTTTATGCAGAATCGAAGGATTCAGACGAATTGAAGAAACTTACAGATAACCTTTTAAGAAGAATCGAAACAATAACATTAGAAGAGTAAATTTTAGAGGACAGAGGACAATTGACAGATAAGGAGGATTTTTTTCCATTATACTACGAAAAATCTTTAATTATATTATTAAGACCCGTTTCACCTTTGTGAAACGGGTCTTAAAAAATGGCTTTGTTTGAATGAATGATGTTGAAAATCCATGATATAATATTTAAGACTTATTAGTATAATATTGCGTTTTAACTTTAAATTACATTTTATATTGAGCAATTAAAACAAAAGGCAGTGATGTCTTTTTTATTTATGTATGATAGAAATATGTATTAACAATCGTATTAGGTTTATGAAGAGCTCTTCAGGAGGTATATGATGAAGATAGATGAAAGTAACTATATAAGTGAACTGAAACGAAGAAATAGCAAGGCGTTTGATTATACGTACTCAAAATATGTTGGGTTGGTATATAAGTTGGTATTTGATTTATTAAAGGATACAGCATCTAAGCAAGATATTGAGGAATGCGTAAGCGATATTTTTATATCACTTTGGAAAAATGCTGACAAATACAATGATAATATCACAACTTTTAAAAAATGGATTGTTGCTATATCAAAATATAAGGCTATTGACTATATAAGAAAGCTAAGAAAAATACAAGAAGGTGTTGAACTTAAAGAGGATACAGCAATCTCCAGTGACAATATTGAGGAAAAAGTCATTCAAATTGATGATGTTAATGCAATTGTGGGTATTATAAAAAATATGAGCAAAACCGATAGGCAAATATTTATTAAAAGGTATATTTTAAATGAAAATATTAATGATATTGCTGAATATTTAAAGTTGCCTAGAACCGTAATTGATAATAGGTTATCTAGAGGTAGAAAATTTATAAAAAATAAATGGGAAGAGCTTATGGGGAGGTAATCATATGAGAAATGTAAATAATAATGAAGATGTTATATTAGAGTTATTAAATTATGCTGAAATAAGCGATGAATTTGATGAAAACTTAGAATTAGATGATTTAACGTCAAAAAGAATTAAAAATAATCTTGACAAAAAAATACAAAAAAGAAAAAACAAAATAAAATATGCTGTTATAGCATGTATTGTACTTGTAAGTACAGGATTAGTTTTTGGAGTTTCATCTAATATTAGAGCATCAAAGCTCCTAAGTATAGATAAGAGCGTTACTGGTTATACAAGAATAAAAAGTTATGATAAAGCACCATCAAAAGATAAATTAAAAACAGATTTAGGATATGAAGCAACAATACCAGAGCTTATTCCAGAAGGATATAAGTTAGTTAAAAGTAGTATTTCTGGTTATATTGATGGGGCGCAACCAGTAGAAAAGCAATATCAAAAAAAACAAGCTAGTGCAATATATTCAAAACATGTTTTTAGTCCCAAAGTAGTGGGATTATCTATTTGGAAAGTTGGGGCAAGGCCTGATTCACCAATTTTTAAAAATGCTAAGAGCATAGTTATTGGAAATACTACTGCATATTGGACAGAGTATAAGAAATATATAATTCCCATAAATACTTACAATAAAATGACACAACAGCAGAAGGATAAAATTCTTGAAGATATGAAGAATGGTAAAGCAACTATACAGCTTCATGGTGGAGATGGTATTTTGGGTAGCATTTGCAATAATGCAAAAGAGAAAGTCACAACCACACATGCATTAAAATGGACAGAAAATGACGTGAATTATCAGCTTACTGATTCAGATTATGGATTGAGTTTTGAGCAAATGTCAAAAATAGCTGAGAGTATAATGAACTCAAAATAACTTAAGGAAAAAAGAAATATGTTAGAAGAATTAGAACAGTATAAAAGCATACTCTAGTTCACAACATTCATTATTTTAATGTTATAATAAACTTAATAAAGTAGAACTTATGTGAGGTAATAATATGAGTTTAAGATTTATATTTGGAAGAGCAGGCAGCGGTAAAAGTTATTACTGTTTAAATGACATAAAGAAAAAAGTAGAAGAAGGATGTTCTCATCCCCTTGTACTTTTAGTACCAGAGCAATTTTCATTTCAGGCAGAAAAAAACCTCATAAAAACTGTAGGAGAAGAAGGAATGCTAAAAGCTCAGGTATTGAGTTTTAAAAGAATGGCCTATACAGTTTGTAGTGAAGTAGGCGGATTAAGTAGACAACATATTAATAGCTCAGGAAGAAGTATGCTCCTTTATAAAATAATGTCTGAGAATAAAGATAAGTTAAAAGTTTTCGGAAAAACCGCGAAAAAACAGGGCTTTGTTACAACTGTATGTGATATTATTACTGAGTTTAAGAGATATAATATCACCATTGAGCTTTTAAATAGTGCCTTAGATAGAGTAGAAAGCGAAAACTTAAAGAATAAAATTCAAGACTTAATTTTGATTTTTTCAGAATTTGAAGAAAGATTACATAGGAATTACATAGATACAGAGGATGATCTTACTATACTTGCAGAAAAAATCGACAAGTGTCATTTATTTGATGGAGCAGAAATTTGGATAGATGAATTTTCAAGTTTTACTCCACAGCAATATATTGTTATTGAAAAGTTAATGAGTAAGGCAAAAAGAGTAAATATGACCTTGTGTACTGATTGTCTTAATGGAGATTGTAAGGTTGAAAATACAGATATATTTTCAACAACTAAGAATACAGAACAAAAGCTTTTAGAAATTATACAAAGAAATAATATAAAATATGATAAGCCTATAGCCTTAAAGTGTAGCCCGTGTTATAGATTTAAAGATAGCGAAGAGCTTCAGCATCTTCAGCATTACCTATTTTCTTATCCCTATAAAGCGCACAGAGGAGAAGTTTCAGATTTGCATATTATTAAAGCCTTGAATAAATATGTAGAGATAGAGGAAACAGCTAGGGATATTATAAGGATATGCAGAGATAAAGGGTTCAGGTTTAGAGATATAGCAGTGGTAAGTGGAGACTTAGATGGATACGAAAACTTAGTTAGAGCAATTTTTTCAGAGTATAATATACCCTATTTTATAGACAAAAAAAGAGAAATAGTAAATAATCCAATAATCGTACTAATAGTTTCGGCAGCTGAAATTCTTGCTAGAAACTGGTCTTATGAATGTGTATTCAGGTATTTAAAAACGGGACTGCTGGATCTAAGCAATGAAGAAATAGATATATTGGAGAATTATGTATTAGCAAATGGTATAAGGGGTAAGAGGTGGATAGACGAGAATCCATGGGATTATAGAATAAACTATGATTTTGAAGATGAAGAGATATCAGATGACGAGAAAGAGCTTCTAAATAAAATAAATGAAATTCGATATAAAGTAATAAGACCTTTAATAATTCTTTCAGAAAATATAAAAGGAAGAAAAAAGGGCATAGAAATGTGCGAGGGATTGTATCAATTTCTTTGTGAAATTCAAGTTCCAGAAAAATTAGAGCATTGGATAAGTGCTTTTAAAGAACTAGGAGAACTAGATAAATCAAATGAATATGCACAAATATGGGATATTGTAGTAGAGGTATTAGATCAAATAGTAGAAGTTGTAGGCGATAATATCTTAAGTATGGATGAGTTCTCAAGGATTTTAGCTACTGGCTTTGGAGAGTATGAGATAGGTGTAATTCCACCAGCCTTAGATCAAGTTCTTGTAGGAAGCGTTACTAGATTAAAAAGCCATGATGTTAGTGCACTGTACATAGTTGGAGTTAATGATGGTATTTTTCCTGCAGCTGTTCCTAGCGAAGGTATACTAACGGATGTTGATAGGGAAGGACTTAGAGAAGGAGGCCTAGAGCTTGCAAAGGATACAAGGAGCAGGGCTTTTGAGGAACAATTCTTAGTGTATACTACATTAACTATTGTAAGTAAGTATTTAAGATTAAGCTATGCTATGTCAGATGAAGAAGGAAAAGCTAAAAGACCATCTATAATTATATCCAGAATAAAGAAGGTTTTCCCAGATATTTTAGAACAAAGTTGTTTAGCAGAAGAAAGAGGCGACAATGAAAATATTAAAGCTATAACAGGGCCTAATGCTACTTTTAATGAGCTTGTAAGCAACATAAAAAAAGATTCTCAAGGAGAATATATTAGTCCTCTATGGCTAGATGTATATAGATGGTATAAAAATAATAGTGAATGGAGTGAGAAGCTCGATTCAGTATTAAATGGCTTTAGTTATACAAATAAAGCTGAAATTTTAGATACATCAAAGGTAAGAAAGCTTTATGGAAGAAATATGAGTATAAGTGTATCACGATTGGAGAAGTACGTGGAGTGCCCCTTTGCATATTTTATGCAATATGGACTTAAAGCTAAAAGTAGAAAGATTTATAATTTTAGTTCTCCAGACTTAGGAAGTTTTATGCATAATATATTACAAAGTTTTTCCGTTATGTTGAAAGAGCACAACTTGAGCTGGAAGGACATAGATAGAGAGTGGTGCGAGAATAGTATAAATGATATTGTAAATTCAACGATATCTAAAATTCCAGGGTCTATACTCAGCAGTTCAAAAAGATACGGTCATGTGGCTAAAGGGCTAAAGCGGATACTAACTAGGTCTGTATGGCTTATTACAGAGCACATGAAAAGAGGTGGATTTACACCTAAAGGATACGAGTTGAGCTTTAGTAATTCTGGAGATTATCCTCCGATAACTGTGGAACTTCATTCTGGTGAAACTGTTAGTCTTATAGGAAGGGTAGACAGAATTGATAGCGTAGATGAGGAGAAGGCGACATACTTAAGAATAGTAGACTATAAATCTGGAACCAGAGAGTTTAAGCTGTCAGATGTTTATTATGGTCTACAAATGCAGCTTTTAATATATTTAGATGCAATGCTTACAGAATTAGAGGAGAGAATAAACAAAGATGCTCTTCCAGGAGGAATTCTTTATTTCAAGCTTGATGATCCTATAATAAAGGGAAAAGGTGAACTGTCCGATAGTGAAATAGAAAAAAGAATAATGAAGAGCTTAAAAATGAATGGGCTTTTACTTGATAATCTTGAAGTTATAAAGGAGATGGATAGTGAGATAGAAAAAAGCTCTGATATTATTCCTGTAACCATTAAAAAAGATGGGGAGATATCAAAATCCCAATCCTCTGTTGCAACTTTAGAACAATTTCAGCTTTTAAGGAAGTATGTAAAGGATACTATAGCAGAGTTATGTGAACATATATTAGAAGGAAATATTGATATAAACCCATGTAAGAAGAAAAATAAAAATTCCTGTGAATATTGTATTTATCCAGCAATATGTCAATTTGATACAACAATAAAGGATAATAAGTATAGGATTTTAGAAGATAAATCTAATGAAGAGGTTTGGCAAGCTATTGAAGAAAAATTAAATAATTAGTAAGAAAATGCCTCAAGAGTATCTTATTACTCTTGAGGCATTTCTTATGTAAAATAACCTAACCTGTATTTTTAGCAAAGTACAGGTTAGGCGGCTAAATAGGGTTTTAAGTACTTGTAGTACTTAAAATTTGGAGGTGATAGGGAAAAATTGTAAAAATTAAGTGGGGGTAATATATCTAAATAATTGAAAATTTCATAAAGAATAAAGCAAGAGTGTAATTATCTATATATTTATTATATGTAAAAAGGTATTTTGTGTGCTAAAAATAATGATAAAACCATTAAAAGTTTTAATTAATACTTTTAATGGTTTTATTGTTTCATCTACGTAAGCCCTATCAGCACAGAAGGGACCTATAAAATTATTTTTTACTTACATAATTTTTTGAATTCATCCGATACAAATTGTACCTTTGTACCTACAATAACTTGTAAACTTGTTTTACCTGGTCTAATTACACCTGAGACACCTGCAGATTTAATAACTTTCTCATCAACTACTGACTGATCTTTGATTTCTAAACGTAATCTAGTTACACAGTTATCAACAGATACCACGTTTTCTTTTCCGCCAACACCTCTTAAGATTGTAGATGCAATTTGTGTAAAATCGTTATTTGCAAGTTTTACATTAAGTTCGCCCTCTTCGTTGTCATCTTCTCTACCAGGCGTTTTTAAGTTAAATTTTACAATTACAAAACGGAATACTACATAATAAATAATAGCGAATACTAAACCAATTGGAATCAACATAATTGGGTTTTCAGCCATTGGAACCTTAAAGCTTAAGAACCAATCTACGAAACCTCCACTGAAGTTAAATCCAGCTCTTACTGGTAACAATGCACATACAAATGCAGAAACACCCATTAAACCAGCATGAATTAGATATAAAGATGGAGCTAAAAACATAAATGCAAATTCTAATGGTTCTGTAACACCAGTGAAGAAAGAAGATATTGCTGCTGTTAATAATAAACCATATACTGCTTTTTTCTTTGAGTCTTTAGCTGTATGATACATAGCTAGTGCTGCTGCTGGTAAACCAAACATCATTACTGGGAAAAATCCTGTCATATACATACCAGTTACTCCATGTGTTCCCTTACCTGACCAGAAATTACCAAGATCATTAATTCCGGCTACATCAAACCAGAATACAGAGTTAAGTGCATGGTGAAGACCGGTTGGTATTAACAATCTATTTAAGAATGCGTAAATACCTGCACCAACAGCACCTGTAGAAACAATTGATTTACCGAAAGCTACTAATCCTCCGTAAACAACAGGCCATACAAATAATAATATAAGAGCTACGATAATTGATGCTGCTGCTGTTACAATAGCGACAGACCTTTTTCCACTAAAGAATCCTAAAGCATCTGGCAGCTTAGTTCCTTTAAATTTGTTATAGCAACTAGCACCAATTAAACCTGCTAAAATTCCTATAAATTGTGTTTCAATCTTACCAAATGCAGGTGATACTGCTGATGCTTGAATTCCTTTATAGATTGCCACAGCTCCTGGTGCTAATAGAGTTGTAATCATAAGCCATGAAACAAGACCTGCAAGACCTGCTGTACCATCGTTATCATCTGACATTCCGACAGCTACACCAATTGCGAATAAAATTCCCATGTGATCAATTAGAGCAGCACCTGCTTTTACTAAGAAAAAAGGTACTACATTTGTTATAGCGCCACCAGCCATTATGCTAGGTTCAATCCAATAGCCAATTCCCATTAAAATACTTGCAACAGGTAAACAAGCTACTGGAAGCATTAGAGATTTGCCTAATCTTTGTAGATACTTCATCATAATTAAAGTTCCCCCCTAAGTGTTTTTTTTATTTATTTTAAGAATTTTTACATTCTTAAAAGCGTTATGAGTTTGTTAAGATATTTATAGTTAATTATTAAAAAATAAAAAAAGCCGAAAAGGAATTAACCTTCTCAGCTTTTGCCCACAATGGTTACACGCTCAGAAAACGTTTGTAAATATTAATTTAATTTAATTATACTAAGTTTAGAATATATGTCAATATATTATTTTAAAAACTGTTTAAATTTAAAATGTTGACAAAATTGAATTAAGAATATATACTAAATATCGAACGTGTAACTGTTTAATCAGGCATAAGTTTTGAGACTTATGCCTTTTATTTTTTGTAAATACTATCTCTAGGAGGCGTAAAGTTATGTTTGATTTTTTTAAAAAAAGTCTGGAGTTAATTGCTCCAGTTTCCGGGAAAGTTATAGATTTATCTGAGGTTCCAGACCAAGTTTTTGCACAAAAAATGGCTGGAGATGGTGTAGCAATTGATACAACTGGAAATATTATAGTATCACCAGTAGATGGTGTAGTGTCATTTATATTTAAGACTAATCATGCCTTTGGTATGATGTTAGGTAATGGAATAGAGTTGCTTGTGCATGTAGGAATTGATACTGTGGAGCTTAATGGAACAGGTTTTGAAAGATTAATTGAAGAAGGAACTAAGGTAAAAGCAGGAACACCTATATTAAAGATAGATAGAGAATTTATAAAAGAAAAAGGGTATTCTCTAATAACACCAGTGTTGATTGCAAATCCAGATAAGTTAAAAGAAATAAAATATAACACTGGAATAGAAGTCGAAGCTGGAAAAGAAGCTGTTATTAGCTATAAAGTTAAATAAAGAATAAAAATATATAATTTAAAGGACTAAAGGTGACTTGTACAAAGTTGTATCCCTCTGTGCAAGTCACCTTTATAATTTGAAACTTTATAAAAATTTAAGCTAAAGAAGATTTAAATCTCTGTATATGAATTGCTAGATAAGCTATCTCATCCTCTATAACTTCTAGGCCAAGTCCATTCTCTATAATTTTTGCTGCCTTCTTAGCAAGTTTATAGGAAGTAGAATAACGTTTTTTTATTACATCTAATAACTCATTTTTTATAGGAGTGTTATTCAAAATTCTCTCTATGGCAAAACGAATGTGTGTAAGAAAACGAGCATAATCTAAAGACTGTCTATCTATTTCGATATTCAAAGCATCCTCTAAAAATTCTACTATGGTGCTAGATAAGAAAGCATATTTTAATGTATTAGACAGTTTGCCTTGATTTCTTGCTGAATGTATGTGAAGAGTTATAAACCCTATTTCACCATCAGGTATGGATATTTTTAATCTGTCTTCTAACATACTGACAGCTTTACGAGCAACTTCAAATTCGTTTTTATAAAGGGTTTCTGTTTCTACTAAAAATGGATTCTCAATTTCGTCATTTTCTCTAAGTCTTTTCAAAGTAAAGGTAATGTGGTCTATTAAGGATACGTGTATTTTTTCATTAAGCACTTCATTTAATTCATTAGATATCATACAAATAACTTCTTCGCACAAGCCCATGAGATCACTATCTATATTATTTACTAACTCATTAAATGCTTTTGTATTAGATTTATCTTCAATAGTAAAGATCTTATCTACAACAATTGTGCTGGGAACAATGTCCCCAGTATGTTTTCCAAAGCCAATACCCTTTCCAAAAAGTATTTTTTCATCCTTATCCTGCGAAGCGAAGATAACATTGTTGTTAAATATTTTTATAACTTTATAGTCAGAAGGTGGTGAGTTTTTCATAAGATATACCTCCAAAGGTAACGTTAGTAATAAAATATATAAATTATTGTTTTAGCTTACCTTAAGCAATAATTTAGTAAGTATAAAAATAAAATTGGTATATACAACATATCAACATAATGATATAATAACATGTATAATATATGTTTGTACAGAGTTAATTAATCAAATAGATCATTAAAATTAAAGAAAACAATTTCTTTTAGTATTTGCTAATAAATTATTTTTCATTACTTGCAAAGCAAAAATAAAGGGAGGAAAAGAATTTGAGAATAGTTTCGAAAGATAATCCGCTACCATTGCATTATCAAATAAAACAAGTCATACAGGAAATGATAGAAAATGAGGAATTAAAACCAGGTGACGTTATTCCTACTGAAAGAGAGTTATGTGAAATTCAAGGGGTAAGCAGGATGACTGTTAATAAGGCTATTATGTCTTTAGTAAATGAAGGCATTCTATATAGAGAACAAGGAAAAGGTACTTTTGTTTCAGAACCAAAGGAAAAGCGCCAGTTATCTCAACTTAAAGGGTTTACAGAAGAGATGGAGGAAAAAGGGTTAAAAACAAGCACGAAAATTTTATCCTTCGAGATAAAAGATGCAACTAAAAAAAATAAAACCATACTCAATATGCCTGAAAATGAAGATAAAGTTATTGAAATAAATAGATTGAGAATACGAGAAAATGAGCCTATAGCTCTTGAAACTGTATGGCTACCTCGCAATCTTTTCTCAGACATGACAAGGGATACTATAGAAGGAAAGTCCTTGTACAAGGTGTTTAAGGAAAAATATAAGTATGATCTAAAGAAAGCTAAGCAAACAATTGAGCCTATAGCACTAAATGAATATGAAAGTGGTTTGTTAGGACTGGAAGAAGATGCTTTGGCTCTTATGTTCAGAAGAACTACTTATATGGAAGATGGTATTCCAATAGAATATACAAAAGCTATCTACAGGAGTGACAAGTATAAGTATGAAATAATACTTACTTAAGCAGACATCCAAAATCTGTGATTTAGGAGGAGAGGAATAAAAGTGAGTGGAAGAAACCCAAATACAAAAGATATAGATAATCTAAGTGCTCTAGAAATACTTAGAAAGATAAATGAAGAAGATAAAAAAGTAGCGACTGCTGTAGAAGAGCAGATAGATAATATAGCTGGTGCTGTAGATATAATAGTAAGTTGTTTTCAAAAGGGTGGAAGATTATTTTATATAGGTAGTGGAACAAGTGGAAAGTTAGGGGTTATAGATGCTTCAGAATGTCCACCAACATTTGGTGTGGAAGATGAGATGGTTCAAGGAATTATCTCTGGAGGGAAGGATGCTATAAGTGGGTGGCTGGAACATACTGAAGATGATGAAGAACTAGCGGTAAAAGATCTTCAAAAGCAAAATATTACTGATAAGGATGTTCTAGTTGGAGTTACTGCTAGTGGAAACACTCCCTATGTTAAAAGTGCTATGGAATATGGTAAAAGAATTGGTTGTAAAACCATTGGAATTATATGTAGAACCCACGGAAAGTTAAGTGAAATATGCGATTTAACTATAGCGGTAGATGTTGGAGCAGAAGTTATAATGGGATCTACAAGAATGAAAGCAGGAACAGCACAAAAAATGATTTTAAATATGCTAAGCACTACAGCCATGATAAGGATGGGTAAAACTTATTCAAATTTAATGGTAAGTGTAAAGCCAATAAATAAAAAGTTAAAGGAAAGAGTAAAAGAGATAGTTAATTTAGCCACTGGTGCCGATATTAATACAGTTGAGTCAGTGTTAGAAAAATGTAATTTTAATGCTAAGGTTGCTATAGTTGTTATTAAATCCGGAATAAGTATTGAAGAAGCTATAAAAGCACTTGAAGCGGCGAATGGCAAAGTAGCAGAGGCTTTAAATAATATAAATATCACTTGATTATTAAATAAAAAAATGATTATTTTTAAGCTAAAGATACATTCAAATAAACAATAAGCCAGCGTGAATAGTATATTTTAATTGTTATTTATTTGAATGTGCCTAATTAAACTTAGAAAGGGTGAAAAAAGTGAGAGCAATTATTAATGGAAGAGTTATACTAGAGAATTGCATATTAGAAGATAAAGTAGTTCTATTCGATACTCAAATAAAAGGATTAATTAATAAGATTGAGTTTGAAAAGAATGTTAACGAAGGCAGCTATGATGGAATTGATATAATTGATGCCAAAGGCTCATATGTTTCTCCGGGATTTATAGATTTGCATATACATGGTTCAGGTGGAAGAGATGCTATGGATGGCGAAATTGAAGATTTAAAAGTAATAAGCCAAAGTATAGCTCAAAACGGAGTTACAGGATTTCTACCAACTACTATGACAATGAGTAAGGATAAAATATATAAAGCGCTTGATAATATTAAGGAAGGAATGAAGCTGGACTTAGGAGGAGCAAAGGTTTTAGGTGCCCATATGGAAGGTCCTTTTATAAATCCAAAATATAAAGGTGCTCAGAAGGAAGATTATATAATAGAGCCTGATTATAATTTTATAAAGGGTTATGAGGATGTAATAAAAATTATAACTTTGGCACCAGAGAAGGATAATAATTCTCAATTTATAAAATCTATAAAGGAAAATACAAACATAGTACTATCTATAGGCCATTCTGATGCTACTTATGAAGAGGCAATGGAATCTATAGAAAAAGGCGTAAGTCATGCTACTCATCTTTTTAATGCTATGAGTCCACTTAATCATAGAAAACCGGGAGTTATTGGTGCTGTTTTTAACAGTAATATAAACTGTGAGCTTATAGCTGACAAAATACATGTTCATCCTGGTGTTTTTCAAACTGTGGTTAATATAAAAGGAGCGGATAAGGTTATCCTTATAACTGATTCAATGAGAGCAGGGTGTATGAAGGATGGAATTTCAGAGCTTGGAGGTCAAAAGGTTATAGTTAAGAATAACTCTGCAAGACTAGAGAATGGAACTTTAGCTGGAAGTATTTTAACTTTAAATAAGGCTGCAAAAAATATGGTTGAAAATACAAACCTGAATATTTATCAAGCTATATCAATGGTATCATTAAATTCTGCAAAAGATATAGGAATTAGTGATAGGAAGGGAAGCATAGAAGAAGGAAAAGATGCTGATATAGTTATATTTGATGAGGAATATAATGTGAGTCATACAATCGTTGAAGGCAAGACAGTCTTTACTAAAATATAAAATAGGAAGGTGCTAAGTATGAGAATAATTATTGTAGAAAATTATGAAGAAATGAGCAAAAAAGCAGCGGCTATGATGGCAAGTCAGATAATCTTAAAACCAGAGAGTGTACTTGGTTTAGCAACAGGAGATACACCTCTAGGAATGTATAAAGAGTTAATAAGAATGTATAATGAAAACATGATAGATTTTTCAAAAGTTAAAACTTTTAATTTAGATGAATACTACGGATTAGGTAAGGATAGTAATCAAAGCTATAATTACTATATGACAAATAATCTATTTAAACACATAAATATTGATAAAGAAAATATAAATATACCTAATGGTATGGTAAAAAATATAGAAGAAGAATGCATAAGCTATGAAAAGAGGATAAAAGAAGCGGGAGGAATAGATATACAAGTGCTTGGAATAGGAGTAAACGGACATATTGGATTCAATGAACCAGATGTCAACTTCGAGGCAGAAACACATCTTGTAAATTTAGATGAAAAAACTATTGAGTCCAACTCAAGATTTTTCAAGTGTATAGAAGAAGTTCCTACTAAGGCTATCAGTATGGGAATAAAAACAATAATGCATTCTAAAAAAATAGTTCTTTTAGCAAATGGAGCATCAAAAGCGGATGCAATAGCTAAAACAGTAAATGGAAAAATATCTCCTGAAGTGCCAGCATCAATATTACAACTTCATCAAGATGTTGCTATAATCGTAGACAAAGAAGCTGCAAGTAAGCTATAAGTCAACTTTCTAGTTAATTTCTCTATATTTTTAAATTACTTATGTGATAATTGAGTGTCAGTAATATTGAAAACCAAATTTATAAGAATGAGTTTAGTAATTGTTGGTTAGCATAATATATAATTGATATAAAATCTTAAATTAGTATTGAGATGGTAACTTATGTTACAGATAAATACCAAATATTACATTATACTTATATTATAGAAAATAAATTTGGGAGGTTGGTATTATGGCACAACATTTTATAAAGAACATAGATTTTTCTAAGGTTTTAGATATGGAAGGACTCGTTGAATATCAAGCAGGTCAAGTTGTTAGCAGAACTCTATCTCAGGGAAAAAACTTAAGTGTTACTTTATTCGCATTTGATAAGGGCGAAGAAATAAGTTCACATTCTTCAGGTGGAGATGCTATGGTTTATTTACTAGATGGTAGTGCTGAGATAACAATTGCAGAAGAGAAGTTTAATCTTAAAAAAGGTGAAACAATAGTAATGCCTGCGGGAATTCCACATGCACTATATGCTTCTGAAAAGTTTAAAATGTTATTAGTTGTTGTTTTTAATGCATAGAAATGTTAGTTGCTAAAAATGCCTGTGTTTACTATAAGTAGTTGTAGTAGACACAGGCATTTTGTATAGAGTTACTAGGCTGAAAGTTAACTTATACACTAAAATTTATTGGTAACATTTTTAGAGGACAGAGTACAGAGGACAATTGACAGTGAAGGTGAGTTTTCTTCCTTACGTCTGAAAATTAATTTGTTTTTTTCAGGCTTGTTTTGCTTTAGCAAAACATCGCTTAAATTAAAGATTTTTCGTAGTGTAGCGGAGAAAAAACCTCCTTCACTGTCCTCTGTCCTCTAAAAAATATTTAACTTGTGTTAACTGTTACCAATAAATATTTTTTATAAATTACAGGAACGTGAGGAAAATTTAATTACTATTAATTGTATTTACAAATATAGTTAAGTGATATATAATTTAGTTAAGTAATTACTTAACTAAATGGAGGATTAAATGGAGCAAATAGTAAAAGTGTTTAAGGCTTTAGGAGATGAGACCAGACTAAAGATACTAGTTATCATTTCGAAAAGAAATATTTGTGCTAAGGGACTTTCAAAACACCTAAATATTTCAGAGGCCGCAGTATCTCAACATTTAAGAATCCTTAAAGATGCAGGCGTAATTATTGGTGAGAAAATGGGCTATTACGTAAATTATAAACTTCAAAGTCCTATACTTTTAGATACAATTAATTTTATTAACGAACTTAATGAAGACTTACCTTTGAGTTGTTGTAACTTTGATTTACATACATCTGACATTTGTAATAAGGCATGTGAAGGCAGAAAAAATAGATGCTGTCATAAAAATAAAGTTTGAGAGGAGAATAAATTATGAAAATATGTGTTCCTGTAAAAGAAAATCAAGGGTTAGAAAGTATACCATATAATCACTTTGGTTCCGCTCCAATATTTCTAATTTATAATTTAGAGAATGGAGAAATAAAAGCAATTAACAACAATGATTTACATCATCAGCATGGGATGTGTCAACCTCTAAAAGCGTTATCTGGAGAACAAGTTGATGTAATATTAGTAGCTGGAATTGGAGCTGGCGCATTGACAAAATTACAAAGCCAGGGGATAAAGGTATATAAGGTTGGAAATGGATCTATTTCAGATAATGTTCAATTATTAAAAGAAAATCAGCTAGTGGAGTTTTCTGCTCAAAATAGCTGTAATCATCACGGCTGCGGACATTAATATAATCAAGAAATATTAAATAAAAGTAATTTTGTAGTATGATTTATATTAATAAAACAAGCATATAGAAGATACATCTTATATGCTTGTTTTTATTTATTCTTCATTTTTAGTATTATCGGTTAGGTCTTTTTGATCTGTTTTACCTTCTTCGTCTTTTTCTATAGCAGACAATTTTTGAATCAATGCTTCTGCTTGATCATAAGTTAAGTGAGAAAGCGGAGTATCAAATTCTTTCATAGTGTATTGTTTCAAGTTATCGATAGACATATCTTTTAATCTTGCTAATTCCCATATTGATGTCTTTTGATCTTTTTTCATCATATGAACTTTAGAATTCAAGTTATCAGAATTTTGCTCGGATGATGGGTCACCTATCTCTTCTTTGGTTACTAAGCCATTAATTCCAAAGGCTCTTTTTAAAACAAATACTTCTGCTACCTTTTGAATCATAGCACTAGGATATTTTTTCCATATGGAATTGTTTTGATTATACTCCTCAAAGGATACATAACTTATAAAAGGTTTTTTACCTTTTCTGTCACATCTAGCCCATGCTCCTATAATTTTTCCTCTCTTAGTGCCAAATCTATGAGTTATCTTATACTCTCCAGCATCTATTTCGAAAGCATCTCCCTCATGGACTACGAAACTTATTAGTCCTCCAAATTCATGGCTAGTTTGTGCAAATTTTAAATATCCATCTCTGCTTGTCATAATATTAGTTTGATTCCCATACTTGGTAAACCAAATTTCTCGTTTAAATGGATCTAAGTTATATTGATTAGCTAAGTATAAAAATATTTTTAACTCATCTTCTGTAGCACCTTTAGCAACATTATTTTTTATTAAGTTAATTTGATCTTCGTTAAAGTTTAATGTTGATTGTTGAGGATTTTGAATTGTACTTTCTACCATTTAACACACCTCCTTATTGGTGCGTATAAATTATTTCTTTGTTTTTTCAACTAGATTCTTTTCATATTGTTCTATTGCTGACTTCACCATATTGCCGCCGATAGCACCTCCAACAGTACCACATACTCTTGATGGTATATCACCCCAGTATCCATCTTTTGGGATGTTAATGCCTAATTCCTTTGCCAATTCTGTTTTTGTTTTAGATGTCTCCATTTTCTCAACATAATTTTGATGTTTTTTCATATTATTAATACTGTTCATATCAATGTTCTCCACCTTTCGAAACAAGATTTCTTTCGAAGCTTTCTATCATTTTCTTTACCATAGATCCACCTACTGCACCACAAGTAGCAGCAGGAATATATCCCCAATGTCCATCCTCGAAAGCGTGAGGAACTTCTTTTATGCCAAGTTCATTAGATACCTCTTCTTTAAGAGAATCAAGTGTATTTTGGGATTTTGGGATTAAAGGTCCACGTCTATTGCTCATAAAAATTCCCTCCTAAATATCGTATCATAAATAGTTTTTGTACAATTTGTTTTCGTATTCTATAATGATTTTTACAAATACTAAGTAATAATGAATTAAAGTAATGTTTTTCAAGGTTAGGAATTTTATATTTATATAAATTATAGAGCTACTAGGCCGAAAGTTTATTTATTATTTGATATTTTTGTATGGCTAAATTGTTAATTTTTGAATTAAATTTATAAAATGTAGAAAATTGTGATAAATTAAAGATATAATAAAATCATATTTATTTTATTAGACTATGGAGGTTTAATTTATGAGATTATTGCTGACAAATGACGATGGAGTTAATGCAAAAGGTTTAATAATATTGGCAAAAGAGCTTGAAAAATATCATGATATTATTATTGCAGCGCCAAGCAGTCAAAGAAGTGCTTGTGGTCATTCAATAACTATAACAGAGCCGCTTATTGTTAAACAGGTGGAAATTGAAGGTATAAAATCAAAGATATATAGTGTTAGCGGTACACCAGCAGACTGCGTAAGAATAGCATTAGATAAACTTATTGATGAAAAAATAGACATGGTTTTATCTGGAATCAATAATGGTGCCAATGTAGGCACAGATGTACTATATTCTGGAACGGTATCAGCAGCAATTGAAGCTTCCATGTATAAAATACCTTCAATAGCATTATCGTCACATATTAAAGATGGCGCTGATAACTACGAAGTTGCTGCTAAGTATGCATTAAAAATACTATCCCAAATCGAAAATTTAGATATGAAAAATGATGTTGTATTAAATATTAATGTTCCATTGGAAGCAGAAGAGAATATAAAAGGAATAAAAGTCTGCAAGATAGGAAATAGATTGTATGATAATTACTTTATAGAAGAAATTTCGGAAGATAATCATAAAACTTACAGCTTAGGTGGTAAAATAAATGATTATGATTATGAGGATACTGATATATACTATTTAAAAAGAGGATATGTTACTTTAACGCCTCTTCATTATGATTTAACAAATTTTAAAATTTTAAGTGATGTAAGGAATATGTTCGGTACTGAACATTAATAATCATAGGAAGTGATAAATAGTGAATGAAAGAATAGTTATTGTAGGAGATGGAATAACTGCTATAAGTGCTATAAAAGCAATAAGAGAAAATGACAAAGAAAGTGAAATAAAGTTATATGGAGAGGAAAAGTTTTATCCATATAATCGTGTAAGGTTAACAAAGGGAACGTTAGATTTACTAGATGAAGGCAAAATACTTCTTCAAAAAAAAGAATGGTATGAAGAAAACAAAGTTACGCTATACAAAGATTTAAAGGTTACTTCAATTAATACTGAAAAAAGAGAAGTAGAACTTTCAAATGGCACTAAAGAGGTTTACTCAAAGTTACTATTTGCAAATGGAGCAAAAAATTTTACTCCTGATATAAATGGAATAAACAAAGAAGGTGTTTTAACTTTAAGGACACTTGAAGATGCAAGAAATATAGTTGATAAAGCTAAGAAAAGCAATATAGTACTAGTAATAGGCGGAGGGATATTAGGATTAGAATTAGCCTGGATACTAAAACAAATGGGAAATAAGGTCATTATTTCTGAAATTGCTCCAAGGCTTATGCCAAAGCAATTGGATGAAAAAGCATCCTTAATGCTTCATAATTCTATAACTATTAATGGAATAGATGTAATGCTTAATAACAATATAAGTGAGATATCTGTTAATGATAATGGTGTAGAAGGCATTATAATAGATGAAGGAAAGTTTATTAATTGTGACTTAATTATTTATTCAGTAGGTATAAAACCTAATGTTGATATTTTAACGGAAACAAATATTAAAGTTAATAAAGGAATAGTAGTGAATGAGAAGATGGAAACCAGTATACCAGATATATATGCAGCTGGAGATGTTGCAGAATTTGATAATAAAATATATGGATTATGGAATATAGCCATCGCTCAAGGAACTACTGCAGGATATAACATGTTAGGAAAGGATATTATTTATAAACCCGCAGCACCGGTAACTACATTAAGTGCATTTAATATTTCTCTATTTTCTATGGGAGATATATATGAAGGTAATGCAGATAATATAGTAATAAATGAAGACGAGGGATCTTATAGCAAAATTTTAATAAGTAATAATAAAATTACAGGAGCTATAGTGGTTGGAAGTATCAAAAATTCACCTATATTAAAAAAAGCTATAGAGGAAAAAATAGACCTAGGAGATATTAATTTTAGTGATGTATATGTAAATGATTTAATTGAAATAATAAAGAATAAGAAGTAAATTGATATACATTACAGGAGGTAATATCATATGGCTCAAATAAAATTTTGTGAAAATAATTTTAACCATGGAACTGATGTGTTAGTTGATAGAATAAAAAATGAAATTCAGCATGTTACTGTAGAAGTAGAACCATGTTTAGGTTATTGTGGAGATTGTGCAGTGGGCCCTTTTGCACTATTTGATGATGAACTCATCCAAGCAGATACACCAGATGAGTTATTTGAAAAGATAAAGGAAAAAACATTATAATAAAAATAAGAAATCTTATATAAAATAAATATATAAGATTTCTTATTTTTTGATGCACCCCTCTAATTTATAAATTTTATACGTATATTAATATATGATTAAGAATTTTTTGGATTAGAATTAAATCTTATATAATATATATGGGTAAGACAAGAGGTGAGGCTATGCTAAACAGTGGATATATTTTAGATAAAAAATATGAAGTTATAAACACTCTCGGTCAAGGAGGTATGAGCGCTGTTTATCTATGTAAAAATATAAGGTTAGGAAATTTGTGGGCAATTAAAGAAGTTAGTAAAGAACTAAAAGGTCAGATGGACTTTTTAGCAGAACCTAATATTTTGAAGAACTTAAGTCACCCTGGAATTCCAAGGGTAGTAGATATATTTTATGAGCAAGATAACTTATATATGGTTGAAGACTATATTGAGGGTGAAACTTTAGAAAGCTATATTAATAGAAATCGACCTATAGATGACCAGGAAATATGCAGAATAGTAATTAGTATAAGTGATATAATAGCCTATTTGCACAGTTTTGATCCACCTATTATATATAGAGACTTGAAACCATCCAATATTATGATTACATCAAGTGGTAAAATTGTTTTAATAGACTTTGGTATTTCAAGAGTATATAAGCAAGATGGAATTAAAGATACTATCTATATGGGATCTAAGGGTTATGCAGCTCCTGAACAGTATGGTAGTGAACAAACATGCAAGCAAACGGACATATATGGTCTTGGAGCAGTAATGTATTTTATTATTAAGGGAAAAGCTCCCTCTACTCTATTTGAGGCATTAAAAGATGAAAGCTATGATGAAAAAGTTGATGATAGACTAAAAGCAGTAATACAGAAGGCAATGCAAATTGACAAAGATACAAGATATATTTCAATAGAAGAACTTCAAATTGATATTAACAATTTTTTATCAGGGAATGATGCTAAAACAGTACTAATAAATAACAGAGATATAGGTAATTATACTAAAACATTATTAATTGATGGCGAAAATATAAAAAACAATATTGACGATTCTTTTGGAACTAAAGTTGTAGGAAAGAAAGAAACAATAAGCTCTAGTGAAACAAAAGTAACAGGGATCAAAAACACTTTTAATAATGAAGTTGAAAATAAACCAGATATAGATAAATCCCAAGAAACTAAAATTGTAGATAAATTAAAAAGTGATAAAATAAGAGAAAATAAGCTCTTTAAAGGTAAGGATCTGCAAAGCTTAAGATTTAAAGGCATGCTCAAAACTAAGGGGTTTTTAAAATCCATTCTAAAAAAACGTAAAAATAAGCAGAATAAAAATATAAAAACTCCTGTTGAAGGCAATACTAAAGCAAGTAAAAGGCTGGTAAAGAGGATAATATTTTCTGTTATAGGAATTTTTATTGTCGCAGTAGCAATTTATTTAGTGACTGATCATGGGAAAAAATATGATTATGTAGTTAATATTGATAAAGATAATAATCAAGAAAATATTTCAAATAACAACACTCAACCTAGTAAAAGTGATACTTCAGAAAACAAGAATACTAATACTCAAAAACCAGTACCTAAAGATACAATTGTTGAAGGGAGTATAAATAAAAATTCACCTATAATTTTAGGAAACAGTTCTAATGGGAAAGATGATGAAAAGTCTAAAGGAAATGGAAAGGCTAAGGGAAAGTACAAGCATGATAATAAGGGCAATAATAAAGATGAGGAAGTGAAGGATATAGCATATCAGGTTAACCCTGCAGCTTTGTGTGGAAAGAATAATGATAAGCTTATTATGAAACTACAAAATATAGAGTTTAGGGGAAACGAGACTATAGCATATTGCTACTTAGAGAATAATACAGATAAAAAGATATCAATTAAACATGATGGGAATACTTACCTATTAAATGATAAAAATCAGTACGTGCAGGCAACGACAGCATCATCTACAGACTTATCTAACATTGCCCCAGGAGCGAAGCTGGATAACATAAAAATAAGTTTTACCAACTTTAATTCTGATACGAAAAAAATTACATTAAAAACTAATATTAATTCGGATAGTAATCTAGAGTTTTCCAAGGAAATAAGTCTTATTATAAATGTAAAATAAAACTTTAAATAAATTAGCTATGAAGAATTAATCATTATTGTAAAAAACAAGAGCCTGGTTTGAGACTAAGGTATAGTACCTTATCTAAACTAGGCTCTTACTATAATGAGGGAATACTTTATGGGAATTAGTGAACTTTCTATATACTTAAGGCATCTTCAAAGAAATAACCAGTCAGTATGCTAGTCTATTTTGTGTCATACTGCGTCTGCAGAACCCTTAGATAGTGCTGGACTATCTGCGGAACCTGCCTCCTTGTCTGACACAAAATATCCGTCGCATCTTTGACTTGTTATTCTCTTTCAGATCTCTAAAAGCTTTTACTTTAATTGATTATATATTATTTTAAGAAATCTGGTTTTGGCATTACAAATAAATGAGGTTCTTGTAAGAGGTCTTGAACTATTCTAAGAGCTTCACCAAATCTCTGATAATGTACAATTTCTCTTTCTCTTAAGAATTTTAAAGGTTCTATTACATCAGGATCATCCGCTTGATTAATGAGATATTCATAAGTTGCTCTGGCTTTTTGTTCTGCAGCTAAATCTTCAGTTAAGTCAACTATAGGATCTCCCTTTGACTGAATATATGCGGCAGTAAATGGAGAACCAGAAGCGCTTGCAGGATATATGCCTCTACCATGATCTGAATAGTAAGGCCCCATTCCTGCTTTTTCAATTTCTTCAATGCTTGCACCTTTCATTAACTGATGAACCATTGAACCAACCATCTCTAAGTGAGCTAATTCTTCCGTACCAATATCATTTAATGTTGCTATAGCTTCACCTGTAATCATAGTAAATCTTTGACTTAAATACCTTAAAGATGCTGCCAATTCTCCATCAGGTCCACCGTACTGTGTAATAATTATTTTTGCCATTTCAGGATTAGGATTTTTTATTTTTACAGGATACTGAAGAAACTTTTCGTATGCCCACATATACTACCCCTCCTCTCTACTAAGTCTAAAGTTAGCCTCATATTCCCATGGCCAAGGCTCATTTATCCATTGCCATGGACAAGGACTATAGGATCCATAAGACAATGGTCCGTAGCATTTCTCATACTCCTGTCTTAACATACGAGACTGTGTTACAAGTGAATTATGTGCTGCAAGAGCATTCTGATCACTTGGATGGGTATTAAGATATAAATGGAGGTCTATTAGTGAAAAAGTCACAGCTGTAATTTGTTTTAAAAGTTCTTTTTTATTCATATCATGCTTCATAATAGTACCTCCTTCTAACAGTCAGAGACTGGTCTGCATTGTTTATCTTTTCCTTCATAAGGACTATAAAGCTCAGGGAAAACAGTTCCATGTTTAAGAGCTTCTATAGGAGAGAGGAGAGTGCAAAGTCGTTGGAAAGGTACATATGCAGCTGCTAGCCGTACATTTCTTATTACTAGTTCTTGCGGAATACATTGTTGCTTTGGTGGACAGTTAGTAGTATACATGTTAACTCTTGAATTTGTGTCTTTTGCCATAGTTGTATTTATCCTCCTTGTTAATGTTGCTTACACAATAACATCATATGATGCTAAATATAAACTTGTTACAATTAATATGGATTTTTGTAATAAATTACATTTATTTTTAATATACTTATAGATTAGGACATAATAAGAAGGAACAAAGGGTAAATTCAATATAATGCCGCATGATATATAGGTATGTTTAATACACTAATTTAGTGAATAAGATAGCTAATAGCATTAAAAATTTACAAGTGCAGTATTAGAAGGTAAAATTATTATAAGCAGGTTTAAACGATATATGTTTCGTTAATTTATATTTTTACAATATGTAAATGAGGTGATTTTAGTATAATGGAGAAGAATTTAATAAACTCATGCCACTGCGAAAAATGCACTGGAAAATATTGCGCTAAAAAAGTATATATTTTTTCAACGTTACATGAAAATCAACTAGCAGAGATTGCAAGTATCGTTATAAATAGAAGATATAAAAAGGGTCAAATGATATTCTTCGAAGGAGATGTATCAGATAAGCTTTATATCGTTAATAAGGGAAAGATTAAGATATTTAAATACACAAAGGAAGGAAAAGAACAGATATTATACATACTTACTGATGGAGATTTTATCGGAGAATTGAGTTTGTTAAAGAGGAGCAAAGTTGAATTTAATGCCGAAGCTCTAGAAGATACAGCTATATGTGCATTAACTAAGGAAAACTTTGATAAAATAATAGAAAAAAACCCTGAAATAACCTTTAAAATATTAGAAGTAGTACATGATAGATTAATAAACCTTGAGAGTCTAGTACAGAGATTAAGCACAAAGGATGTAGAGTCTAGAATAGTAGGAGTTCTATTAAGTCTTGCAAAAGATTTTGGAAGAGAAGAAGGAAATACAGTAATATTAGATTTGCCTTTAAACAGAGAAGAAATAGGAAGTTATGCTGGTCTTACGAGAGAAACAGTAAGTAGAACTTTAACAAGTATGCAAGATGAGGGAGTAATTGAGCTTCAGGGCAATAAAAAAATTATTATAAAAGACATAGAATATCTCAAAAGTATTGATTAAGTTAAGTATCAGAGTCACTTGTACAAATAAAAAGAGTCACTAGAATTAAGTCCTAGTAACTCTTTCTATTTGTCCGAGTGGCTAATTGCTTTGTTTTAGAATTAATTCTCCAATTTCTTTTCCTGCATCAACACATGATTTTGGTGATGTGTCTTCGTTGAAATAGTTAATTTTTAAAGGTAATTTTAAGTGATTAGCACCAGTGCTTTTAACAATGAAAGAAGTATCCACTAGAGTCATGTTGCTTTGTTTTATATAGTCATTTATTATCTCTATTGCTTCGCCACTCCAACCGAAGGATCCAAATGCTATACCAAGTTTGTTAGATAAATCTAAAGTCATCAAGTCTTTAATTATATCTTCTAGGTTGCCTATCATATCACCATATTTTGTAGAACTTCCTATAAGTATTGCATCTGATTTCAAGGCTGATTCTTTTAGGTCATCTATATTGGCGCTTTTAATATTAAATATTTCAGTTTTAATGTGTGTGGAGTTTAAGCCTTCAGCTAGAGACTTAGCTATTTTCCCTGTATTTCCTGTCATGCTACTAAATAATATAAGAGCTTTTTTATCTATCTTATTAAAATCAACGGTGCTCATTTCATCGTAAAGGTCAATATATTTTTTAGCATCAGTTCTTAATACATACCCATGGGAAGGAGCTATCATATTAACATCAAGTTTTTTAATTTTATTAAGCATGTTTCTGACATAAGTTCTGTGTGGGCTCATTATTAATTTGTAATATACTTTAAAATCTTCAGTTATATCTTCTTTAGCTAAATTATTAAATAATTCATTGTTAGCAATATGAGTACTAAAAATATCGCATGGGTAAAGTATTTTATCCTCAATGCAATAAGTAATCATAGTTTCTTCAGTGTGTAGATATGGTGTTTTAAAGAATTTCAATGTTTTCTCACCGATATCAAGAGTATCTCCATCTTTAACTATTAAGTACTTTTTCTTATTAAGTTTAAACATTCCATTTAATAACTCTCTTGCTTTTTCTGTAGTTACTATAATTGCATTTTTAGCTTTATTTAATAATATAGGTAATGCACCAGCATGATCTGGCTCTACGTGGTTAATTACAACATACTGAATTTTATTTAAGTCGATTATTCCTTCAAGATTTTTAACAAATTCTCTTCCATACATAATATCAACAGTGTCTATAATAGTAGGTTTTTCTGTATTTAATAAGTATGAATTATAAGTTGTTCCTTTTTCTAATATTAATCTGTGAAAAGGTACTTTCCTATCATCTACTTTTCCAATCCAGTAAGTTTTTTCAGCTAATTTATTATTTATCATATAAAACATCTCCTTTTGAATTTTTAATTTATGGCCTCATTATAGATTTAATAAAGAGTGAGTGCAGTGATTAAAATCAACTAAAAATTTGATTGTAGTCACAGATTAATAGATAAACTTTTTATATAATGGACTCATAAACAGGAGATATTGCTGATAAGTAAGCAGAGTAAAGTAAGTTTATGCTCTACTTACAAATCAGTACAAATTATATGTAAAAAAAGTATTTGGAGGGATAAGTAATGAATAAATTTATGTTTAAAAGTTCAGATAGTATAGGATACATTGCATCAAATTTTCCAAAAGCTATGGACATATTTAAAGACTACAATATTGATTTTTGCTGCGGAGGAAACAGACCATTGATAGATGCAATAAAAGAAGGAGGGATAAAGGAAGAAGAGATTATGAGTAAGCTTGAAGAAGCATATAACAACTTACTAATAATAAAAGATAAAGATATAGATTTTAATGTGATGTCTTACAGCGATTTGGTTGATTATATAGTAAATACTCACCATGCATATTTACAGATTGAACTTCCTAAAATCTATGAACTTACAACGAAGATATTAAGAGTACATGGTGCTAATCATAAAGAGCCAACAAGAGTGCATAGATTATTTGCAAGTCTTAAAACAGAGTTAGAGGAACATCTTATTAAAGAGGAAGAAATTGAATTTCCGTTAATAAAGAAGTATGAGTCAGATCCATCGAATGAGTCATTAGCAAAGGTAGTTTCAATAATGGAGGAGTTAGAAAATGAACATGAGGGGGCAGGAGATATACTTAAAGAGCTAAGAAAAATTACAAATGGATATGAAATACCTGCAGATGTGTGTAACACCTTTAAATTGACTTATCAAAAGCTTCAAGAGTTAGAAGCAGATACTTTTCAACACATACATTTAGAAAATAATATTTTGTTTCCAAAGCTTAAAGAAAAAAATAATAGTAAATAAGCAAAAAATATTTTGTATTCGTAACAATTGTTACAGAATAAGTTTATAGATGAAGCTATAATTAAATCATCAACTGAACAACAACAATCTAGCACATATCAGCTGCAGAGTCGTTGATTAATGAGACTCTGCAGTGGTAATGTGTACTATAATGGTAAAGTTTTAGAAAGTATATAATCAAATAAAATAACTAATATTATGGAGGTTAGAATTAAATGAGTATGTTTTGTTATCAATGTCAAGAAGCAGCAAATTGCAAAGGATGTACAATAAAAGGTGTATGTGGAAAGACAGAAGACCTAGCAAAAGCACAAGACTTATTAATATATATAACAAAAGGAATTTCTGTATTTAGTACAAAAGCGAGAGAATTAGGAGTAGAAAATAAGGAAGTAAATAAATTTGTAGTAGAGAGTTTATTTGCAACTATAACTAATGCTAACTTTGACAGAAATATATTTATAGAGAGAATAAAAAGAGGATTACAATTAAGAGAAGAAGTTAAACAGCAATATATAAAAGCTGGTGGAAAACTTATTGAATCAAAAGAAAATACTTCATGGCTTAAAAAAATCTTTGGATTTGGTGGAGCACAAAAAGAAGAAGAGCTTAATCTGCCAGAAGCAGCAATATGGTTTGCTGATAATGTAAATGATTTTGATTTAAAAGCAGGGGCAGTAGGTGTACTATCTACTAAAGATGAAGATATAAGATCATTAAGAGAGCTTTTAATCTATGGATTAAAAGGTATGGCAGCATATATTAAGCATGCTAATAACTTAGGATATGATGATAAAAATCTTCATGGATTCATGCAAAAGGCATTAGCTGCAACTTTGGATGATAGTATAGCAGTAGATGGATTAATAGCTTTAGTACTTGAAGCAGGTAAATATGGGGTAGATGCTATGGCTCTACTTGATAAGGCTAATACTGAATCTTATGGAAATCCTGAGATAACAAAAGTTAATATAGGTGTTGGAAATAGACCTGGTATCTTAATAAGCGGACATGATTTAAAAGATATGGAAGAATTATTAAAACAAACAGAAGGAACAGGAGTAGATGTATACACTCACAGTGAAATGCTTCCAGCAAACTACTATCCAGCATTTAAGAAGTATAAGCACTTTGTAGGAAACTACGGAAATGCATGGTGGAAGCAAACAGAAGAATTTGAAAGCTTTAATGGACCAATTTTAATGACTACAAACTGCGTAGTTCCGCCTAAGAATTCATATAAAGATAGAATGTATACTACTGGTGCAACAGGCGTTCCAGGAGTTAAGCACATAGCAGATGGAAAAAATGGTCAACCAAAAGATTTCTCAGCTATAATTGCACATGCTAAAAAGTGTCAGGCGCCAAAAGAAATCGAAAAAGGAGAAATAGTTGGTGGATTTGCACACAATCAAGTTTTAGCTTTAGCTGATAAGGTTGTAGAAGCAGTTAAAACTGGAGCTATAAAGAGATTCTTCGTTATGGCTGGTTGCGATGGAAGAGCTAAGAGCAGAAACTACTATACAGATTTTGCAAAGAAACTTCCAAAGGATACAGTTATCCTTACAGCTGGATGTGCTAAATATAAATACAATAAGCTTGATTTAGGTGATATTGGAGGAATTCCAAGAGTACTAGATGCTGGACAGTGTAATGATTCATACTCATTAGCAGTAATAGCACTTAAATTAAAAGAAGTATTTGGATTAGAGGATATTAATGAACTTCCTATATCATATAATATAGCTTGGTATGAGCAAAAAGCAGTTATAGTTTTACTTGCATTACTTCACTTAGGAGTTAAAAATATTCACCTAGGACCAACTTTACCAGCATTCCTTTCACCAAATGTAGCTAAGGTTTTAGTAGAGAACTTTGGAATAGGTGGAATAACAAATGTTGATGATGATATGAAGATGTTCTTAGGATAATATAAAGCTAAATACTATCATTAAATATCCCCATCCATTAATTTGATAGTAGCTAACTTAAATTTAAATGAAACTTACACTAATAAAAGAGCTTGTGACTTATTTGATATGCTCCCCTTGTGG
>NZ_JAEEGB010000019.1 GCF_016316925.1 Clostridium aciditolerans
AATAAATTAAAGTTCCAGGCTCTGCAGAGGTATTTTTAGAATTATAAGTAGTAATTTGAGCACCACGGGTTGTATCTTTCATTTGATATTGAGTTTTTGATCCAACTGTGACTTTGTCCAAATTCAATGTTTTTGTGTCCCCTAGCACTCCGGCTCCAGTACCAGTAGCTGCTACTTTAGCAACAGCATTATATTTATCCACAACTTGTCCATTATAAGCATTTATAAAGAAATGCCAATCTCCTGGTTCAGGACTTATAAAATTAATTCTTACTTCATAAACTGGAATGTATTCGTTGTTTACTTTATATATATAAGACTTTGCCTTAGGAGTTATTTCAAGAGTATCAAATTTGACTTGAGATTTTGCTGTTTCTATTGCTTTATTTTCACTAATAAATTTTTCTTCATTAATTTTAATCTTTTTTGCTGATGAGTCGAATTTTCCATTTACTGCGTATATTTCGCCATTTTTATTAAAGTGAACAATATATTGATTCCCGTAGACAGGAATACCTTGTACGATTTGTTGGAGCTTTATATGTTTAAAATTTAGGCTATCGTTTTTCTCATCAATTTTTGTAAGATCATTTTCTACATTCTCTACTTCAAATTTACCTTTGTTATCATTAAAGAACTTTTGAACACCGCTCATATCTTTTGTTAATTTTTCTGATAATTTGCCTTTAGTAAAATTATGCCCATCGTTTGGCGCAGCTTTTACAGCTGGACCTGTAATCATGAAGGTACTTATCATAATAGTAGCAACAAGATATTTGATTTTTTTCATAAGAATATTCCCCCTATATTCATTTATTTACTAACTAAAAACTATAAAATTTATAGCCAATAATTAGTTTAATCTAATTATATCTACATATGGAAAATACTTAAATACAAATACCATGAGATCATATTATAACGTCGCAAAATGACTTAATCTACACAAAAGAACATTTATGACACAATAATTTAAATTTGCGACATTTACATTTACTTTTATTCTGATAACTGTTACAATATCTAACTTGTTACATTAAAAAGGTACTTCTGCAGCTTTTTACACCGAAGAATATAATGAGTATATTTTACGATGTAAATACATGTATTTCGCGATATTTTATGGAATAACTTGTAAACCCAATGCTATAATTTAATTATTAGATTAATTTAAATTTAGAAGGGATTGTAGAGAATATGGAAAAAAGAAGTATAAAAAGACTTATAGCATTGTTTGCAAGTACAATTGCAATGCTTGTTGCAACAACCTCCGCCTCAATGTGCTGGGTACACGTATTTGGGGAACCTAAGATGCCAAAGTCTTTATACAAAATGGACTAACTGCATAACAAAAGGCATGAGACTTTTTAAGTTATCATGCCTTTAAATCATATATTATTAATTCTTGTTTAAATACACAATCTTTAATTTTAGTATTTAGAATTACATTATCATATTTTTCATTAACAATATATCTAACTGTCTTTAATCCAATTCCTCTGTTATCACCTTTCGTAGAAAAATTTTCTTCATATATTTTATAAATTGGCGGGGTATCCTCTAGGCATGAATTGCTTATAATAAATACTGTAGAATCGTCATTTTTTACCACGGCAATTTTAACATCTTTTTTGTCACATAGAATCGCTGCCTCTATAGCGTTATCAATAAATATTCCAATAATTCTACATATATCTATGGTATTTATAGATAACTCATGTATATCATCAATAATTTCTATTTGTATTTCTATGCCATATGAGTATGCATTAATAATTTTTGAAGATATCAATGCCTTTAGGGCATCAATCTTAATGTGTTTTAGTATTGATAGGTATCTATCTTTATCTATTATTTTGTTACTTTCTTTCAATAAATCATTATGATAAAATTCCTTTAATCCATCGATATCTCCTGTTTCTATGTATCCACCTAATGTTTGAAGTATATTTATATAGTCATGCTTAAATCTTCTCAAATCACTATCCATATCTTCAATCCTATCTGTATACTCTTTAAGTTGTTGGTATTCCTTTTCTTTATACTCTTGTCGAAGCTTATTTTTAATATTTTTACTACTTGAATGTATCAATAAAACTGACATACCGATAAACTCTATTATGAGTATCATGTTTAAAAAAGTGTTAACTCTACCTATAGATTTAACTAGACTTTTATACATTATTAAGTGGACATTTACGATAAATAATCCTGACACTATATACAAGATTGCTATTAAGTTTTCCTTTAGATATTCCTTAATATTACTGCCTTCAGTATATATTCTATTGTAAATCATTCTTATTATTTTACTTAGAAAATGAGAAATTAAAAGTATAAGCAATCCTGTAGCAAAATATATTTTTAAATTACTAATTACTTGTGAATAAGTAAAATTTAAAATGTTAATATCAATAAAGCCTACTATAGCGTCACTTGCAGCAAAAATAATATTTGCGCATAGAGCGATAACTATAGATCTCCATATACGCTTAGATGCTATGTATAAATACAAAAATATATTAAAGATTACTGCTACTTCTAAAATAATATCTTTCCTATAAATATGTATAAATATAGTCATAAAATAGTTTACTACAGTAAATATAACTATGCTTCTTCTTTCCTGCTTATCTGGCGAAATATTGACGGTAATGCTGGTAATGCTAAGCGCTAAGATTAATGGGTACAATATTTCGAAAATTAAATCGAACATTTGTTCAACAATCCTTTCAGGTATCGCGCAGCTACATAACAAGATTCACCATTTATCATATATATAATAAAATTATCTTTATCGATTATTTTGATTTTCTTAGTATTTACCAAATAAGATCTATGGGGCTTGTAATAATTAGAAGATACCATTTTTTCAATCTCTTTTAATGTTCCGTAAAACTCCAACTGTTCCTCACAAGTATGTATTCTTATCTTGTGATCCTTACTGGTTGTCTCAAAAAATAAAATATCATCAAGATTAAAATAAACAATTTTATTTCCAGCATTTATTTGTATGGAATTTGTTTTAATAGTATTGGAATTTTTATAATCATTATAGGCTTCGTTAATGCATTCACTGATTTTATCTTTCATACTATTTAAATTATTTTTAACTATATAATCCATGGCTTGTACCTTATATTGAAACGTAAGTAGCGTGAGTTCTGCATGAGATGTTACAAATACGATATAACCCATAGGATCACTTTTTCTAATTATTTTTGCAAGTTCTATCCCATTTACTTTAGATTTTAAATCAACATCTAAGAAGTATAGAAATGTGTTTGTTTTATATTTCTCTAAATATGTAATTACATTCTCTGGAGTATTAGTAGATAAGACAATACTCATATTTAAATTTAATTTTTTCAGTTCATCTTTAATAATAATTTCAATCTGCTCTCTTTGATAATTATTATCTTCACAAATTATAATATTAAGCATTTTTTACATCTCCTCTCACTAATAATATCTTTTCTATTTCAATCTACTTCTGCTATAGGTATCATGTCAATTACTACAAATTAATAAAATAATAATCCCGTACTGATAACACCATAAGTTTTACAAAAATAAGTTATCTAAATTTTAATCCGTTCATAATTTTTATATTTTTTTCCAAATATAATATAAATCATAGGAGTAATTAGTATAGACTCTTGTAAGGTAGAATAGGTAATTAAATTCGTATATACACTACCTGGCAATAATAAGGTTACAATACCAAATCCTAAAACGATTAAAATAGATTTAACCTTTAATTTATCTCTTAGATTCTTACTCATAAGCGGGCGTTCTTCTGTGTCTGCTGGCGCATATAATATAATCAGTATGAGACTTATTACAAATATAGTTGCTACATGTGCTTTTTTTAAAGAAAAGTTTAAACTTAAATACACATTCCCGAAAAAAATTATATAGTTAGTAATAATACATTTTATACTAGAATCAGCATGAATTCCATTTGCAAAAGATCTAAGAGTAGCGAAGCTTACATATGCTACAATAGTATAATTTAATATACCTAAAAAATATGCAGTGAGAAAAAGCAGAATTAACTTGAATATATTGATTAAAATTACATGTATACCATATTGAATTTTTTCTAATTCTGTTTCAGTTTTATTCGTGTTATCTTTAATAAAGCTAGTACACTTTTCGCTGAGTTTTTCAGCAATATCCATGATATCCCCTCCCCCTTTAATGTTATAACATTTTTTCCTCAATTTGATAAATTTCTCCAAATATTATACCACTAAACATTTAATTATTCTAGTGTTTAAGTATGATTAAAATTGCTATGTTATTATATTCAAATATGCTATATATAAAATAAATTAATACTTATACTAAAATAAACTTATTACACTATTCTACTTTAATTTAAATAACACAATTTGTAATTTAACCATTTTTTGATATAATTACAAATATAAATCTTATTATTAAAATCATTCTTTAGTAAATAAATCTTGTTTACAACAATTATATTTATCTTTCATTTTAATTTAAGTTAGTGTAATGTATTCAAACAATAGAATTCTATATTTAGTATTGAAATATTTTATTCAGATATATGAATTAACAGGATGGTGGTGTAAAATATCTGCTAATATAAGTTTATTTATGACTGGTTTATCATTGTATTTATTTATATTTATAATTCCAATTATCTTGTATCTTAAGTTAAGAGATAAAGTTAATCCCTTTGAATATTTAAAACTTAAAGATAATTTATTTAAAGGTATATTAACTGGTTTCTTCATAAGTACTATATTTATAATATCGCTTATAATTAAGAATATTATAGTCCAAGATAGGTTTATCAATTTAAATATCGGCATACTATGGATAAGTGGACTATTGGTAGGAATACTCGAAGAGATACCATTTAGAGGCTTTATTCTACAAAAGCTATTAAAACATTTTCACTTTTGGCTAGCAAATTTATTAACTACCATTTTGTTTGTAGCAATTCATATACCAATATGGTTGTTATCTCAAACTGATATGATGGGTTCTATTATATCCATTTCATTAGTTAGCCTTGTTTTGGGATATTTATTTAAAGAATGTGATTCGTTGTGGGTACCTATAACAGTTCATTCAATATTTAATCTTGCCACATGGATAGGATTAAGATAACTTGTAATATCTTTACTAAAAAAATAAATGATAAGTCTTCCCCTATACTTGATTTGATAGATAAGAATTCAGTAAAAACTTTGATAGACCATATCTTTGCTCTTATTATAGTAAAGCTATGGTCTATTTTTCTTCTATTAACAATAACTTTACATACTAGTCACAACTCTGTCACATAAACGCCATATTCATTTGTTATAAATTTCAAGTAAGATAAAAATAGTTTAGAGGTGATACTGTTGATTAAAATTGAAAACTTAACAAAATCTTATGGGAATCATGTAGCCATAAAAGATATAAACTTAGAAATAAAAAAAGGCGAAATTCTAGGTCTTTTAGGGCCAAATGGAGCTGGAAAATCTACTACAATGAACGTAGTAACGGGCTACCTCTCCGCTACAGAAGGCTCGGTAATGATCGATGGATTTGATATATTTAAAAATCCAATTCAAGCTAAGAAAAAAATAGGCTATTTACCAGAGATTCCTCCTTTATACACAGATATGACAGTTGAAGAGTATCTAAATTTTGTAAGTAAATTAAAAAAAGTTGAAAAAAGCAAAAGAAAAGAGCATATAGATACAATTGTAGATTCTATCAAACTAAATGATGTGAGAAAAAGACTTATAAAAAATCTCTCTAAAGGTTATAAACAAAGAGTTGGATTAGCACAAGCTATTATAGGAAACCCTGAGGTCCTTATACTAGATGAACCAACGGTAGGATTAGATCCTAAACAAATTATTGAAATTAGAAATTTAATTACTGAGCTTGGTAAAGAGCATACAATTATTTTAAGTTCACACATACTCTCAGAAATAAGCGCTATATGCGATAGAGTTGTAATTATAAATAAAGGATCAATTGTTGCAGAAGGCACACCAGAAGATTTGTCTAAAAACTTAAGTTATGGAACCAAAATGGCTCTAAGAATAAAAGGAGCACTGGATCAGGCAAAAGAAGTCATAAACAAAATACCTAATATAAATTCTATAGAAGATGATGGTGTTAAGGAACCTAACACTATAGATTTAGTAGTAGAATCTAAAAATGACCGAGATATACGTGAGGATTTATTCAATGCTTTCAGCAAAGCAAATATACCTCTACTTATGATAAAACCATTAAATTTAACTCTGGAAGAAATATTCTTAGAAGTGACTGAACAAACCAAGGAGGTGTCTTTAGATGCTGGAAATACTAAATAAAGAATTGAAATCATATTTTCACTCTTCCGCATCCTATATTTTTCTATTCGTTTTTTTAATAATATCAGGAATATTTTTTACTTTATCAAACTTAATACCTGGCAATGGACTTTATCCAAATTTACTTTACGCTATGATTTTTGTTTTCTTATTTCTTGTACCTATTTTAACTATGAAAACAATTGCCAGTGAAACTCATGAAAAGACAGATCAGTTATTATTGACGACACCACTTAGAATATGGGAAATAGTTTTGGGTAAGTTTTTAGCGGCTGCTGCTGTTTTCTTACTTGCCGTGGTAATAACCTTTGTTTACCCAATAATATTAAAAAGCTTTGGATCTATACCATTAGGTGAAACTATTGGTGCATACATAGGCTTTGTTTTAATAGGACTATGTTTTATTTCCATAGGTATTTTTGTTTCAGCCTTAACAGAGAATCAGGTTACTGCTGCAATTGGTACCTTCGGTGCTTTGTTTATCATATGGATACTTGATTGGATTGGCAGTGGATTACCTACAAGCATTACATCCGGAGTAATTTTTGCAGTAGTTTTAGTAGTTCTTATAAGCTTATTTTTGTACTATAATACTCAAAATGTATATGTTAGTATTTCCACAGGAATCCTAGGTTCTTTGATAGTTCTTATAATTTATCTAAAAAATAAAAATTTATATGATGGATTTATAGCAAAATTCGTTAGCTGGTTCTCATTAATGAAACGTTATGAACCATTTAATATGGGTATGCTTAGCGCTAGTTCGATAGCTTACTATATATCATTTTCCATATTTTTTATACTTTTAACTATAAACATTATTGATAAAAGAAGATGGAACTAGGGAGGTGAACTAATAAATGAAAAATATAAATATAAAAAACTTTTTTAATGAAAAAAAATTAAAAAAAGGCGGATTAACAACAATAACAATAGCATTATCTTTAGTTGTTTTGATAGCACTAAATTTAGGTATCGGAAAATTGAATTGGAGTAAGGATCTAACTAAAAGCAAAATATTCACCTTATCCGATCAAACCTATAAAGTTTTAGATAATTTGAAACAAGATGTAACAATATATGGATTTTATCAATCTGGTCAAGAAAACTATACCGTAAAGACTATTTTGGATCAATATCCAGCACGTTCAAAACATATTAAGATTGTATATAAAGATCCTGCAAAATATCCTCAGCTAGCCCAAAAATTTAGCAAGGATAACAATAAAGTAGATATTGGTTCTATAGTAGTAGAAAATGGTTCTAAATTCAAAGTCCTAGATCCAAATTCTTTTATAAATGCGGATTACAGTAACCCTTCTGCCCCATCAGCTCAATCTATTGCAGTAGAGCAAAGTATAACCTCTGGTATATTATATGTAACCTCTAATAAAAGCACTACTATATATACTTTACAAGGACAAGGAGAAAGTGAAATCTCTCCACAAGTAGCAAATCAGTTGTCTTTAGAAAATTACACTGTAACACCTGTTAACTTATCACTAAAAGATGCTAGTTTGAAAGAGGATTCTATTTTACTTGTAAGCTCTCCAAAAAGAGATTTATCTCAGCCAGAGGCAGATGCTATAAAAAGCTATCTTTCAAAGGGTGGTAAAGCACTATTTTTAATGGATTTGACAGAAAATGATTTACCAAACTTTCAATCAGTATTAAATTACTATGGTTTATCTTTACAAAGAGCCATTACAGTTGAAGGTAATAGTGCTTATGTTTCTCAAAATCCTATATCTCTGTTACCTGATCAAAAGAATCATGATATTTTAAATTCATTAATTGATAATAATCTACGTGTACTTATTCCTGGCGCTCAAAGCATAGGAATATCACAAAATAAAAGAAGTTCCCTAACAATTGAACCATTGTTAACAACTTCTAATGATTCTTGGGGAAAAACTAATTTAAAAACTGACACGCTAGAAAAACAAACTGGTGATTTAAATGGACCCTTTAATATAGCTGTAGCAGTAACGGATAAATCCAATGATCCTAAAGTTAGCGATACAAGAATAGTTGTAGTTTCTAATTCAACTTTCACCAGTTCTCAAGTAATATCTTTAAGTAATAATGCTAATTTAGACTTCTTTATGAATTCAGTTAGCTGGGCTCAAGGTAAAAAAGATACTATATCAGTTAGACCAAAAAATTTAGATAACTATACACTACAAGTAAGTGGATTAAGTAGACTAACAGCTTCAGCTTTTGTAGTACTTGTTATTCCTGCAACAATTTTAATAACAGGAGTAATTGTATGGATTAGAAGAAGAAAACTATAAAAGTTAATAGTCTATAAAAACATCAGCAAATGCTTAATTAAAAACAATTGTAATGAAATATTAAGAGATTTATATAACTCAGAAAAAAGCTGCCATTAAGTTTTATTTTTCAGCACTTAACGGCAGCCTTTTGCTTTTTCTTTCTAATCTATGTTTAATTTAATCTTTTGATTTTCTTTAAGTATATACCATAAAATAAGATTTACTATAATACACTGAAGTGAATTATGGCGCTGTCATAATCCCCTACTAAACGTAAATCTATCCCATATTTCATAAGATAATTTCCAGTCATTTTTAGCTGTTGGCCATTGTAGTTAAAAGAGTAAACTTTATCTTTCTGAAGTCCTCTAAGCCTTACCCTAATACCTCTATGACCTAGTTTACTTTGGGGTAGAAAAACAAATAACACCGCTTCTTCCTGCTTAACATATTGGAAACAATGGTAATTATTTTCCGAGTTGCTTGAAATTCTATAAAAATCACCTTCTTGAATTATAGGACGTATTTTTTTATATTCTTCTATTAGTTCCTTTGATAGTTTTATATCCTCTTTACTAAACTTTAGTATGTTACAGCCTATTCCTAAGCTTCCCATCATAGCACTATGATATCTAAATTTTATAGGTATGTTTCTTCTAGATAAAAAATTAGGACAATCTGTTACCCAAGCCCTCATAGCCTTTATTGGATAAATATAGGAATAACTGTCTTGTATCTTTAATCGATCATAGGCATCTGTATTGTCACTTGTCCAGAAATCATCAAAGATACCTAATATACCATAGTCTATTCTTCCTCCACCAGAGGCACAGGCTTCAAATAGCACCTTAGGATGTTTCTTCTTCAACTCTTTAACAATATCATATATAACCTCTATATGCTTATACCAAATAGCCTTATCTGTTCCACTTTGTGCTATAGGTCTATTAGCATCCCATTTAATATAATCTATATCATAAGTAGACAATAAGCTATCCAACATATTATATATGAATTCTTTAACCTCAGGCTTTGTAACATTTAACACATATTGTCCTCTTGAAGTATCAGTTTCTCTGGTATCAAAATGATATATCCAATCAACGTGATCTTTATAAAGTTGTGATAAAGGATTAACCATTTCTGGTTCCACCCAAATTCCAAACATCATTCCCATGGCTTTCACTTCGTCTATTAGAGGCTTTAAGCCCTTAGGAAATTTATCCTTATCTACATACCAATCTCCTAGTCCCTTATCAATACTATTTCTTTCTCCAAACCATCCATCATCCACAACAAATAATTCTGCACCAATTTTCTTTGCTATTTTAGCTAACCTTATTTGCTCTTCACAATTAACTTTAAACTCCGTAGCTTCCCAAGAATTATAAAGTACAGGTCTTAGTCCAGGCCTTAGTAGGTTTTTCTTGGCAAAGTTATGAAGATTGTGGCTCATTGCCTCAAAACCCTTGTTTGTATATCCACTTATAATTGATGGCGCTGTAAACTCTTTTTTAGGTTTAAGTTTCAGCATAAAATCATGTGAGTTTATGCCCATTTGTACTAAAGTTTCTCCATATTGAGTTTGCTCTACTACTCCACTGAAGTTTCCACTTAATCTTAAAGCTCCAAAAAATACTTCCCCATTAGTTTCTGTAGCATCCTTATCTAGAATAAAATAAGGATTATGATTATGAGTAGAAATTCCTCTTCTATTTTCTACAAGCATTTTCCCATAACTAACTCTTTGAGTAAATCTTTGCTGTTCTGCTCCCCAATGACCATGAACATTTGAAAAATTTAAATTCTCATAGGGTATATGGAACTGAGCACTATGAATTTTTTCTACTTCTATTATATCCTCACTACTATTCTTTAGTGAAACCCATCTTTCGATTAAATCCTCTTCTTCGTAAAGCTTATAGTGAAGATTTATCTGGAAACTATAATGGGTATCTGCTAAATTAATAATTAGTTCTTCTTCCTTTATCTCATATCCTATATACTTATAAATCAACTCCCTTGTACCGTCACTAAAATTAACTTTTAAGCAATGTTCCTTATATCTTAAACCACCATATACCGGGAACTCCTCTGGAGTTATTTCATATACGGAGTCGTTAGTTGATACTTCACATAACACTGGTAGACTAAATTCATCTAAATCATTGATTTTTTCTCCCCAGTATATGTGCCTTATTAAACCTAAACCATCCACCCCAAAGACGTAGGAGGTGTTATTGGTATGAAGTCCAAATATTCTATTTTTCTTACTTAAACAAATAGCCATGAAAATTTTAGCCTCCATCTTTCTATATTGTATAGATTTCTTAACTATAAAGCTGACTTATTCCTTCACTAAAGTCCTTGCATATCAATGTATTTAGCCAAGAATAAGTCAACTTTTAAGAACATTTATCTATATTATTTACGAGTTTTTTTATTCTTCTGCCTTTGATTATTTGCAGGCTCTCATAATAAATTCAAAGTGAATATCCTTAGATGAATCTATAAGATATTCGTTATGAACTGGTGCTCCCCAACTGTCATCTCCACCAACTCCCATTTGTTTCGCTGCAATAGTTACTACGGTGTAGTTCACCTTTGGAAGTTCATAGTGATGTAATGCATTTTGAAGTTCAAAGGCTGTGTATGGTGATACTCCCAATTCAAAAGGTTCCTTTTCATAAACAAATTCTATATCAAAGCCTTTTTTATCTTTTATTTGAACCCATCTTACGCCAGTATGATTTCCACTTTCCTGTGGCACAGCATACTTAGAAACATTCTCAATCACAGATTTTTCAAAGATACCTAAGGCAGCTCCATGAAGTCTATCTATATAGTTTTCCTCTGGCCCTCTTCCATACCACTTAAAGGTATCATAGTCTGCAGATAGTCTAAAACTCATTCCAAACATAGGAAGTTCCGGCAAACCTTTCACACCTTTATAGTGGCAGCTTACTTTAATTTCACCATTAGCATAGGTAGTGTAGGAAACTTTCACCTCTGTTTCTGGAGTTGTTGGTAATGCATAAGTATACTCTACAACAATTTTGTAGTCCTCTTCCGTTAACTTAAAATCACAATATCGCTGAAACATACTTGCTTGCAGCCATTGTCCACACCTGAACCCATGGTTATTCCCCTTATCATTATCTGTCATGGCTCTCCAATAAATAGGCATTGGTGTACGAGTAATCATTTCTTTTCCTGCATATCTAAGGGATACGATGCCACCCTCTTGCTTTGAGAATAACACACTAAAGTCTTTATTTTTAACCCCAATATTTATATCTCCATGTATAACAGTAAGTTTATCTAGCTTTTCCGGAGCTTTTATTCCTTCTACGGAATAAACATATTGATCAAATGCTACTACATGTCCCGCTTTTGCCCAAAGAGCATCTTCTTTAAGCTTAAAACGAGTATTTACTGCATATTCTCCTGGAATGTTAGCTTCAGGTAATCCTAACTCAATATACTTTTCATCTCCAGCTTTTACTAACACCTGCATAAAATTTTTATAAATTTCTTCTCCATTAAAGTCTAGAGAATACTCTAAAACATAGGCTGAGGTATCTATAAACAAGTTTTTATTTAAAACTTTAACACCCTTTTTATCTGTGATAAGTTTTAAATTTTGATAAAGTTTCTTTACTTCCTGTGCCTTTGGAGATGGTGTTCTATCTGCATATACTATACCATTACCACAGAAATTATAATCTGTTGGTCTGTCATCAAAATCTCCTCCATAAGCCAAAAACTCTTGTCCAAACCTATCCTCTTTAACTATAAACTGATCTATATAATCCCAAATGAATCCTCCTTGATAAAGTTCATATTTATCCTCTAACTCCACATACTTGTGCATTGCCCCACAGGAGTTTCCCATAGCGTGCATGTATTCACAACTTATATAAGGTTTTTCTGGTGAATTGCTTAAGTACTCTTCAATATCTAAAACCTTAGCATACATTCTGCTTTCCATATCGCTAGTTTCATTAAAACGCCTATCTTGAAATACACCTTCGTAATGTACTAATCTTGAAGGATCTTTTTCCCTGAAATACTGAGAAATTTTATATATATTTTCTCCACCAAAAGATTCATTTCCACAAGACCATATTAAAATAGATGGATGATTTTTATCCCTTTCTACCATAGAAACTGCCCTATCTAGCACAATATCTAGCCATTCTTTTTTGCTGTCTGGAATGACCCAATCCGGCTGCACCTTGCCCATTTTTTGCCATGACCCATGAGTTTCTAAATTAACCTCATCTATCAGATATATACCATACTCGTCGCAAAGCTCATACCAGTAACTTTGATTAGGATAATGAGAAGTTCTAACAGCATTTATGTTGTTTTGTTTTAAAAATTTTATATCCCAAAGCATATCTTCTTTAGTTATAGCTCTACCTCTACGGCAGTTAAACTCATGGCGATTTATTCCTTTAAAAACTATACGCTTGCCATTTATACACATAATCTTATCAAGCATTTCAAACTTTCTAAAACCTATCTTTTGAGGAATAATTTCTACTATCTCACCTTTTTTATCTCTAATAACAATATGCAAAGTGCAAAGATAAGGACTTTCAGCACTCCAAAGCTCTACTTCCTTTACAGGTAATTCTAAAGACATATTTTCTGAAACAGCATTTCCTCTAGATTTTCCGACTAAGTTGCCCTTCTTATCCTTTAATTCTAAGTCTATGACAGTATTGAAGTCTCCTTTTACTTTTAAGTCTAGCTTTAACACTGCATTTTTGTAGTGTTTATCTAAATCTGTTTTTACAAAAATGTCCTGTATATGTGTTTTAGGAATAGAATATAAATACACATCCCTAAATATACCTGAAAACCTCCAAAAATCTTGATCTTCTAGCCAGCTGCCTGTAGATCTTTTATATACCTCTACAGCAAGTTTGTTTTCTCCGTCTTTAATATATGGCGTTAAATCAAACTCTGCGGTCGTAAAACTATCTTCACTATAGCCTATAAAATTTCCATTAAACCAAAGATAAAAAGCATTTTCTACCCCTTGGAAAGAAATATATATAGGCTTTTCTTTCATATTTTCCTTCAAAGTAAAATACCTTACATAGCTTCCTACAGGATTATATTCTTCTGATATCTCTGGAGGTCTTAGACAGCTGTGTCCATCCCAAGGATACATAGTATTTATATATTGTGGTTTATCATAACCCTGAAGCTGCATATGTCCAGGAACAGTTATGTCCTTCCATGAGTAACAATCAAATTCTTGTTTGTAAAATTCTTTAATTCTAGAGCTTGGATTTAATGCAAAGCTAAACTTCCAATTACCATTTAAACTTTGTCTTAATTTCATTTCTCCAGTTGCTAATTCATCTTCTGTTAAATAGTATTTATGATCTGAATGGGCTTTAATTCTACCAACAGCAAAAACTGATGGATCAGAAAGCCAATCTATACTTGGAATCTTAAAAGTCATAAATTTATCTCCTTATTATATATAGTTATTTAAGAAAAACATTTATCTTTGTAAATATATATACAAAAATAAATGTTTTGATTTCTTTCTTTGAAAAATTATTATGCCTTTAAACTATCCTTTAACAGATCCAAGCATTCCTGCCACAAAATGTTTTTGCATGAAGAAGAATACTAGCGCTGTAGGGATAGTTGCTATTACAATTCCAGCCATAATCATTCCGTAATCTGGAGTGTATGAGGACCCCATAGTGGAAATAATTAAAGGTACTGTTCTTTTTTCTGGTGTTTGCAAAGCAATAAGTGGCCACATATAATTGTTCCAACTACTCATAAAAGTAATAATAGCTGCCGCTGCATAAGTAGATTTCATTGTAGGAAAATAAATTTTTGTAAATATTTGAACTTCACTTAATCCATCTATACGTCCCGCTTCTAAAATATCTTTAGGAAAAGCCTTTGTATTCTGTCTAAAAAAGAATATTAAAAAAGCTGTAGATATACTAGGAATTACTACTGCTGCTGCAGTATTTAATCCGAAAATCTTAAAACTACTAAACATTTTAAATAAAGGTACCATTAGAGCCGCAAAAGGCACCATCATGGATAGTAATAGTATATTAAAAATTCTATCTCTTACCTTATTTTTATAAATCTCAAAGCCATATCCTGCTAAAGAAGATATAATTAACGCTAGTATTGTAGTTATAACCGCTATCTTAGCAGAATTCCATAATGATATAGAAAAGTTTAAATCTGAAGCAAAAAGATTTCTAAAGTTTTCTACAATATGACTACCTGGTATTAGAGATCCTTTAGTAATATCTACTGACTTGTTTGTCATACTTATAACCATCCATAAAAAAGGAAAAATTGATATAATAGATGCTGTTACTAAAAATATATATTTAGCTAAATTTATTATTTTTCTCATTTATCATCACCTGCCACTTTAAATTGTACTAATGATAATATAACAATCATAAATACAATAGTATAAGAAACCGCTGCTGCGTAACCAAAATTCGGGCTATATTTAAAACTTAAGTTATATATATACTGTGATATTGTAACTGTAGCATTTCCTGGTCCACCTTCAGTTATATTCATTACTTCATCGAATAATTGTAAAGTGCCTATAGTTGAGGTAATAGTTGTGAATAAAATAATTGGTTTTAATAGAGGTACAGTAATATAAAAAAATTGTTTAATTGGTGACGCTCCATCTATTTTTGCAGCTTCATACATAGATGGATCAATATTTTGTAAACCTGCTAAGTAGAATATCATGTTATAGCCCGTCCAACGCCAAGTTATAGCTATAATTATAGTAACTTTAGCCCATAAAGGATCAGTAATCCATTGTATTGGTGAATTTATTAAATGCATAGACAATAAAATTTTATTCATTAGACCATCATTTGAAAATAAACTTTTAAATATTACAGAATATGCTACCAAAGATGTTACACAAGGTAAAAATATTGCTGTTCTAAAAAACCCTTTTCCTTTAAGAGCTTTATCATTTAAAAGTACAGATATAAACAGAGCTAATAAAATCATTATAGGAACCTGCACTACTAAATAAATAAGGGTATTTATAACCGCTTTTTGAAATATAGTATCTGTAAACAATCTCTTGTAATTTTCAATTCCTACAAATTTCATATTGTTTCCCATACCTGATCTCAATGAGGTAATAAAAGCTTGTATCATAGGATAAAAAACAAAAGAAATTATTATAATTATGCTAAGGAGAGTAAATCCCCAACCGACCATATCATATTTTTTAAATAATGTACCTTTTTTGTTAGTGTCCAATTGTCAAAACCTCCTGTTATAGATTAATCCTTTGCTAGACATCAATTAGCAAAGGATTAATCTACATTTATTATTAGAGATTATTTAACTACAGATGCTTCTGCTTGTTTTTGAGCATCCTTAAGGGCTGAGTCTATATTTGCACCATTCTTAATTATTGATTGAACTGTTCCTGTTAATATATCCTCTATACTATATGTGTATAATCCGTAGTTTACTGGAGGTATTTGTTGTGTCCATTTAGATAAATCTTGTAGTGTTTTTTGTCCATTGTAAAATTCTACAGGTTTTTGATAGTTGTCTAGGGTAGCAGAAGCTTTTAATGAACTTACAAGATTAATTTTTTCAGCTAAAGTATTCATAAGGTCTTTATTACTACCGAAAGTTGTAGCAAGAAAATCTGCTGCTAACTCAGGATCTCCAACCTTATCTAAAACGTACCAACTTGATCCTCCAAGGTTAGAAGCATTTACAGAGTTTTGAACTGCCCCTAGTCTTGGTATTGGAGCAACTGCCCATTTTTTACTTTGGTCTTCGGATTTAACTATTGAACTTGAAATCCAGCAGCCTGTTGGAACAGAAGCAACATCACCCTTTTGGAAAGCACCTACAAATTGATCCCAATTAGAAACTTGTTTTACTATGCCTGCATCTATCATTTGTTTGTATATTTTAATAGATTCTTTTAATGCTTGATTATCTGCTAAATTCACAGTTTTCCCATCATCTTTTACGTACCATTGACCAGCAGATTGCATCATTACTCTTAGTTGTCCTACATCATTAGGATCTAAAGTTAACATATCTTTTCCTGTCTTTGCTTTTACTGCTTTCCCAATTTCTATATACTTTTCCCAAGTTATATTTTGCATGTCTTCTTTTTTATATCCAGCTTGTTCTATTAAGTCTGTTCTATAAAACAATGCTGTTGAACCACAATCAAAAGGTAAACCATAGAGTTTTCCACCTAAGCTATTAGCTTTAACCTTGTAATCCATAAAGTCTGAAGCCTTAACTTTGCTAGATAAATCTTTAAAAGCACCTGGATAAGAATTTAAGAAGTTTTGAATTCTATAATCTTCTACAAGAACTATATTAGGTAATCCTGATAAAGTATTAGAACTTAAGTTAGTATTTAATTTTTGAACTATATCCTTTTGAGCCATTTCTACTATTTGAACATCTACACCTTTGTGTTCTTTTTCATAAATTGCCTTTGCTTCTTTAGCGGCAACTATGTTGAAACTTCCATCCCATGCCCATATTACGATTTTTTTATTTCCGCTATCTTTATTGGTTGAAGAAGTTCCTTGTGAATTACTTTGTCCGCATCCCGCTAACCCTAAGGTTACAACAGCAGCTACAGCCATAGCCATTAACTTTTTGAATTTCATTTCAAAATCCCCCTCTAAATTTAGTTTTCTTTATTAAACGTTTACTCTCATCTTTAATCTTATTTTATCTGAAAATTGGAAAACCAAGTAGTAATATGTTTACATAAATTTGTGCTATTTTAAGCATGAAAAATCCTACTTAAAAGAAAATTTGCACTTTTTTAATATTTTAGAATTATTTTTATATACATTTTATGTACATGCTCTTTACAATAATTGAAATAACTGTAATATTACTATATAATACTACTTAAGGCATAATCAAATAAATAATAGACTAGTATTCTCGCATATTTAGTCTCTTATTTCTTTTCATATGCCTAAATAAAAAACTCTAATTCTACAAAATAACTTTGGGGGATTTAATATTGTTTTATAATTTATGCAAAATTTTAATAGTAGATGATGAATACCTATTAAGACAAGGTATAAAGCATTTAGTAGATTGGAACAAAGAGGGATTTGATATTGTAGGTGAAGCATCCAATGGAAAAGAAGCTTTAGAATTGATAGAAAAATTTAAGCCTCATATAATAATTTCTGATGTGGTTATGCCTGTAATGGATGGTGTAGACTTAGCAAAAATAATAAAGACAAGCTATCCTGAAATACAAATAGTAATTTTAAGCAGTTACAGCGATTTTAATTATGTTAAAGACACCTTTAAGTTAGGTGTAAATGATTACATTTTGAAACCAAAATTAAATCCTGAGGAGCTGGTTTTACTTCTAAAAAATATCGCTAATAATATTCCTAATTTCACATTTTCACCATCTAAAAATAGTGCTAACTTAACTATACATCACTTTCTAACAAAATTAATTTCTGGTTTTGATGAAGAATTGGATGAAAAAATTATCCTAAACAACTTTCCTTATGATTCTTTCCTTTTACTAGGAGATAACATAAAAAATCTAACCAACATAAATTCTACTAAACTTGTATCTTTACGCTCTATTTTATCTAACTCTGCAAAAGACTGTTTAGAGGGTTTAATATATTATGAAATAGATGTTTCTAGTGATTTGTTTTTAATTATAATAAATTTTGAAAATGAAAATTATCATAAAGTTTTACAACAAATAAACAGTATGCTTTTAAAGATTTCAAAGGAAATTCCACAAATATTTTTTGTGTTAAGTAAGACTTTTAGTTCCTTGTATGAATTAGAACATATATATACAAATAACTTCAAACCATTGTTTGGATATAAATTCTACTTTGAAAATAAAAATATTATGTCCTATGAAGAATTACCTAAAAATAAAATAAAAGAGAAATTTGATTTCAAACATTATTCTGAGCAAATATACATGCTTAATATAGATAAAGCTTTAAATTATTTAAAGGAATATATGTGCTCATCTATAAAAAATTACAACCTTAATGAATTTGAATTAAAGACGCTTTTTCAAGATGCCTTGTATAATATTATAAATATTTTAGATGAACTTCATTTCAATATGGATGAAATGAATAATTCAAAGATCGAATATTTTCGCTGCATAGACGAAACTAAATCTACGGAAGAATTGTTATCTTTGTTAGATATTATAATAAGAGATATAGATGAATTATTAGCTAATCAGCAAAGTAGATTAAACGATCACAGGATAAATAAAATTATTGAATATATATCTAATCACTATGCTGAACAATTATCCTTAAAACAGGTAGCAGATAAATTTCACTTTAATTATTACTACTTATCCTCCTATTTTAGTTCTCATAATAAAGAAGGATTTAGTGAATATCTTAATAAAATCCGTGTGGATAAAGCAGCTGAATTGCTTAGAAATGAAGATATTCCAGTTTCAGAGATAAGCTTTATGGTGGGATATTCAGATCACAGTTATTTCTGTAAAGTATTTAAAAAGTTTAAAAAACTTACACCAAGTAAATTCAGAAAAAATGTTATAGACCATAAAGAGGGAAAATCATGGCTAGGATTATAGAAAAATTAAAAAGCAATAGCTTATTTTTTAAATTAACATTGATTATGTTAATTAGTAGTATAAGCATTTCTGTTATTACAGCCTTCGCAATAATAAATATTTCAAAAAAACTTTTTATTAATAACTTTAGTATAACAAACACTAAGATTTTAAAACAAATTCAAGCTAATTCTTCGGATTTAAATGACAAAGTCATAAATGTTATAAATACTGTGAATGACAGCTGGGCCTTTAGAAGATACCTTAGTGAATATGATTGTAATCCAATAGAGCAGTTTAATATAATATATAATTTTAAGCAAGATTTAAAAATTAAAGAATCATCTTTAGACTCTGAAAATATTGATTTTTTGTTAATTGGCACTAACAATTCCACCTATATAGGAAGTTCTGCCTTATTAACCACTCCTGTAGAAGAGATTAAAAAAAATAAAATAACCCTAAACTCTCTTAACGCTCCAGATAAGTTGCTATATCAATATAGTAACTCCGGCTTTACCAGTTTAACTAAAAATAATAATTGTGTTATAGCTACCAAAGTATTGCAGGACCGAAATACAAGGAAACAGTTTGGTATGATATATGTAATCATACATGAAAGTGTGTTTAATAAGCTCTATTCTAGTTTCACTACGGAGGGTAATGACGTTGTAATGATTTCCTCAACGGGTACTATCCTTTCTTCTAACAAACATGATCTTATTGGAACTAATAATGAAAACTTACTTAATGAAGCTAAAAAAATACACAATGATAACCTTAAATATTTAAATGTGAATTTAAATAAAAAACATTATACTATCTTAGCAGAGTACATGCCTATTTATGATTTTTATTTAGTTAACATTATAGATACAAATAAAGCTTTAAATGATATGTATAGCATAAAAGAAGTAATTTTTATTTGCAGTATAATAATAGCTATTTCTGTTTCAATACTATTTATGGTTACAAGGAGGACTACAAAACCCTTAAGGATATTAGTAGAAGAAATGTCCAAAATAACTGAAGGTAACTTTAATAATCATATAAATTTACAAGGAAGCTGGGAAATACGAAAGCTAAGTAACTCCTTTAACTACATGTTAGATGGATTAAGTGATCATGTAGAAAAGCTACTGAAGGCTGAAAAAAATCAAAGAAAAGCTGAGTTGTCAGCGCTTCAAATGCAAATTAATCCTCATTTTATTTACAACACTTTGGCTTCAATTAAATGGTTGGTTCTAAAGGGAGATAAAGAGAAGTCTAGTGAGACTATAAATTCCTTTATTTCATTATTACAAAATACTATTAGTGAAACTAGTGAAACTATTACTGTAGCTCAAGAAATAGAGAATCTAAAAAATTATGTTTTTATAAATGAAACTAGATATGGAGATAACATAAAGGTGAATTTTCATGTACTCCCTAACTGTAATGATTATAAAATCCCAAAGCTTATACTGCAGCCCTTTATTGAAAATGCTTTTTTCCATGCTTTTACTGAAAATACGGAAGGACGTATTCACGTATTTATATCTGAAAAAAATAATAAGTTATTTTGCGAAATAGTGGACAATGGTAAAGGCATGAATGAAACACAAGTATCAAGTCTGTATTCCTCTCCTTCTTCTAAACATAAGCATTTTACAGGTATCGGAATTAAAAATGTAGATGATAGAATTAAGCTACTTTATGGAAATGAATATGGTGTGACTATTGATAGTAAAATAAATATTGGTACTACTATAAATATATATTTGCCTTTAATTATAACATAGGTGGCACAAGTAATTTCCAAATGCCTCCTATGTTATAAGAAATCTCCAAATAAATTAGGCTTTATTTCTATATCTCTTATAGAATTGTCATTTCTGTATCTTTATCAAATATATGAATCTTATTTATATTTAAAGTTATTTTTAGATTCTCTCCTATTTTAGCTTCCGAACACCCACTTACTTTTGCTGTAATATTGCTTTTGCCTTTTGATAAATAAATATATGTTTCCGCTCCCATAAGTTCAGTCAGCTCAACCCTTGCCTCTATTACCGTATTTTCACTTTCAGAAGTTACTTCTTCATATATATTTTCAGGCCTTATGCCAAGTACTACTTCTTTTCCTACATATCCCTTGTCCTTAACTATCTTTGCATTGTTCTCGGGCAATATTATGCTCTCTTCATCAAAATTAATATATACTTTTCCATCTGCTTCTTCTAGTTTACACTGAACAAAATTCATTTGTGGACTTCCAATAAAGCCAGCAACAAACATATTTATAGGATTATTATATATCTGCTGAGGAGTGTCAACCTGCTGAATAATACCATCCTTCATTACAACAATTCTTGACCCAAGTGTCATGGCTTCTGTCTGATCATGTGTAACATATATAAAGGTTGTCTGCAATTTATTGTGCAGTTTTGATATTTCTGTTCTCATTTGAACTCTAAGCTTAGCATCAAGATTTGATAAAGGCTCATCCATAAGAAATACCTGCGGTTCCCTGACTATCGCTCTTCCCATAGCTACCCTTTGTCTTTGTCCACCTGATAAAGCTTTTGGCTTTCTATCAAGAAGATGTTCTATATCCAATATTCTAGCTGCTTCTTTAACTTTTTTATTTATTTCAACCTTTGAAACTTTTCTTAACTTGAGTCCAAAAGCCATATTATCATATACAGTCATATGTGGATATAGTGCGTAGTTTTGAAATACCATTGCTATATCTCTGTCCTTTGGTTCAACATCATTAACGAGTTTATCCCCTATATATAACTCTCCCTTTGATATATCTTCAAGACCCGCAACCATTCTTAAGGTAGTAGACTTGCCACATCCCGATGGCCCTACAAAGACTATAAATTCTTTATCTTCTATTTCAAGATTAAAATCTTTTACAGCTTCAACATTACCTGAGTAAATTTTATAGATATGTTTTAATGATAAATTGGCCATAGTAAAATCCCCCATGTGTTTTAATTATATTATTATCTTATAGAAAATTTATAAATAGTTGTATGATTATATTCTTCTCCTGCTTTTAATATTGGTGAAGGAAAATGTTTGTGTTTTAAAGCATTAGGAAAATATTGCGTCTCAAGACATAGTGCGCTATTTTTAGTGTATTTAGCGCCCTCTTTGCAATATTCAGACTCGTCAACATAGTTTCCAGTATAAAACTGTATACCTGGCTTAGTTGTGTAAACCTCCATAACTCTCCCACTAGCTGGATCAAACACTTCTCCTGCCTTTTCTCTAGTTGAGTTTAATACCCAGTTATGATCATAGCCATTGCCAAATACTAACTGTTCATAATCAGTAAATATCCCTTCTTCTACTGTAGTTAGCTTTGTGAAATCCATAGGAGTCCCCTTAACATCCCTTATTTCACCTGTAGGGATACTATATCTATCATTAACTGTAAATTTATCTGAATTAATCATTACTTCATGTTTTAGAATATTTCCAGATTTATGACCGGACAGATTGAAATATGAATGGTTTGTTAAGTTTACTACTGTATCCTTATCTGAAATTCCATAGTAATCAATTTTAAGAGCATTATCATTAGTTAATGTATATGTAACTTTAACGTCAAGATTTCCTGGATAACCTTCCTCGCCATCCTTACTAGTATAAGAAAGTTGAAGGGATTCATCCTGTTCTTTTGTTACTATCTCTGCTTGCCACACAACTTTATCAAAGCCTATAAGTCCACCATGAAGCTGGTTTTCCCCTTCATTTTTTGTTACATTATAAGCTATGCCATTAATTTCAAAACCTGCATTTTCAATTCTGTTGGCATGACGTCCTATGATTGCACCGAAATATGGCCTATTCTTTAAATAGCCCTCTAGTCTATCATAGCCTAGCACAACATCATCGAACCTACCATTTCTATCAGGAACAACAATAGAAACCACTATTCCACCGTAATTTATTATTTTGACTTCTGTTCCCTTACTGTTAGATAAAGTAAAAATGTGTATTTCAGTTCCATCTACTAAATTGCCGAAAGAATTCCTTGTAATTGTCATAATACACTTCCCCCAAGTTCATAAGTATCTGTTCTTAATAAAATTTTTATACCATACGCTAGCAACTTTCTCGTATTATAAGCTTTGTCGGTATGACTACCTTTTTACTAATTGATCTTTCACTTTTTAATCTCTCTAATATCAAATCAACTGCTGTTTCCCCCATAAAATCTGTATAGGCCTTAACAGTGCTTAATGCAGGTGTCATATACTTAGCTGTAGATATATCGTTAAATCCAATAATGCTTATATCCTTAGGAATGCTAAGTCCAGACTCAATTACTGCCTTATATGCACCTATAGCCATTGAATCACTTGCTATGAAAAAGACCCTTGGTGGATTCTTTTTTGACAGTGCCTCCTTCATTAGTCTGTATCCATCAGCAGGAGTATAGTTTCCTAATAGCATATTGTTGCTGTTATAGCTACCGATATTTTGCATATAATCTATATAAGTTTCTTCTCTATAATCTTTTACCTTGTCCTTGCCACCATTTATATATTCTTCTCCGCCTATATAGAAAATATCTTTATGTCCTAGTGAAATCAAATAATCTAATGCACTTGTTACAGCTTTTCGAAAATCTATAACTACGGAATCGTATAGTTCTTCATTTGGAGATGAATCTACAAAAACTATATTACTAGTTGATATATTAAATTTTTCTATATCAGAGTTTGCAAATTTACCTATAGCAACTATGCCATCTAAATTCTCCAGCTTATCATATTTATCGCCTTTGTTAACCCTTGTAAAATAAATATGTTCATCTAGGCATCGCTTTTCTATTCCCATTCTTATAGATAAATAATATGGGTCCTCTAATTCCTCTTTATCTGAGTACCAATATACAATTCCAATATTTAAAAAATCCTGTTTTTTACTTTTTCTTTCACGAAGCGTTACGTAGTCTAATTGCTCAGCAATCTCAAAAATTTTCTTTTTTGTACCATCCGAAACATTTATAGTTTCATCAAAATTTAAAACTCTTGAGACAGTAGCTATAGAAACTCCTGCTTTTGCCGCAATATCCCTTATGGTTGCCATTTACATGACCTACTTTCTTATCAATTTTAAAAGTTAAACAAATTAATTATAATAGGTTGATAAATTTATCAAATGCCTTTTGTCCTTGTTCCGTTCTTTTAAAGACCCCAGCGTGTTCAAGTACCTTTAAAAATTTAAGGCCTACTTCCCTTTGAAGTATTTCCTCAACCTGTTCACTATTTATACTACCGTATTTACTAATTAGTTCTCTGCACCATTCTTTATGCTTTAACAGTTCTTTCTTTCCATTGATTTGTTCAAGCTCATTTGTATTTACTAGATAATTTGATAACTCTTTAAGCTCAGACTTTAACCTAGCTGGTAAGATTGCCAATCCCATAACCTCTATTAGACCTATATTCTCCTTCTTTATGTGATGTAGTTCTTTATGAGGATGGAAGATTCCTTCTGGATACTCTTCTATTGTTCTATTGTTCCTTAATACTAAATCTAGTTGAAAACTTTCATCCTTCATTCTTGCAATAGGAGTTACTGTGTTATGTGGTATTTCCTCTGTATTAGACAATATTTCAACTGTTTCATCTGAGTAATTCACCCACTCTTTATATATATGATATGCCGCTTCAATTACCTTTTCTTTATCTTGTGCCTCCAGTCTAATAACAGACATAGGCCATTTAACTTTTCCAGCCTTTACGTTTTTAAATTTTTCTATGCTAAACTCTTTCTCAACCTGTGCTTTTGCCATAGCAAATTCATAGTTTCCCCCTTGAAAGTGATCATGAGATAAGATAGATCCTCCTACAATTGGTAGGTCTGCATTTGACCCAATGAAGTAGTGAGGAAATCTTTCTACAAAATCCAATAGCCTTATAAAGGTTTCTTTTGAAATTTTCATAGGATGATGATTGTCTTTAAGTATTATGCAGTGTTCATTATAGTATACATAGGGAGAATACTGAAGAAACCATTTTTCATTATTTAAGATTATAGGAATTATTCTATGATTTTGTCTTGCAGGATGATTTAGTCTTCCTGCGTACCCCTCATTTTCCTTGCATAGTAAACATTTTGGATATGAACTAGAAACCATATTTCTTGCAGCTGCAATAGCTTTAGGGTCCTTCTCAGGTTTGGATAAATTAATAGTTATGTCCAAATCTCCATATTCAGTTGTTGTTTTCCACTTTAAATCTTTTTTCACCCTATCATTTCTAATATAATTAGAGTTTTTACTTAAATTATAGTAGTAATCTGTGGCTTTCTTTTTATCTTCAAAATATAACCGGTTAAAGGTCGCTATAATTTCAGAAGGTCTCGGAATTAGGCACCCCATAATCTTTGTATCTAGTAAATCTTCGTAAACTACTCCTCTGCTCTCTAAAATACCTTTTTCAAAGCACCAACTCAATATATTTTTAAGTATTGGGTCAGGGGATTCGTGGACTTGTTCTTTTACTTGCATCTTCTCTATATCACTGATAGCTAAAACTTCTAATATCCTATTTCTTGTATAAACCACATCTTCTTCACTAATCAAATTTTTATATAAACCATATTGGAGCAAGCTCTCTATTTCATAAGAAATGTTTATATCCATAAATAATCCCCTCTTCCCTGTTCTTACTCTCCTTTTATTCTTCAAAGCCATTTTTATGAGTATTATGGAAGTTCCATGCTGATTTAATTACTTCCTCAACATCTGTAAATTTAGGCACCCACCCAAGAATCTTTCTAGCCTTTTCGCTGGATGCTATTAATACTGCCGGGTCACCTGCACGTCTTTCTGCAATCTCAGCTGGGATTTCGTGTCCAGTTACCTTTCTTGCTGCATCAATCATTTCTTTAACAGTAAAACCGCTGCCACTTCCTAAGTTAAATACATCGCTGTTATATCCCTCTCTTAGCTTTTCAAGTGCTAATATATGCGCATCTATTAAGTCTATTACGTGTATATAATCCCTTATGCATGTGCCATCCTTTGTTGGATAGTTATCACCATATACCATTATTTTTTCACGTTTCCCTAATGGAACTTGTAAAATAAGTGGTATGATATGTGTCTCAGGATTATGATCTTCTCCAATTAATCCATTTTCATGAGCACCTGCCACATTAAAATAACGAAGGGATATATATTTTATTCCATGGGCAATATCTGCCCATTTCATCATTTTCTCCATAGTAAGCTTTGTTTCTCCGTAGGTATTTGTAGGATTAGTTCTATCTGTTTCTAATATTGGAATACTTTCCGGTTCTCCATATACAGCTGCTGTTGATGAAAAAACTATTTTCTTAACATCATTCGCCACCATAGCTTCCAAAAGTATTTGAGTACCATGAACATTATTGCTGTAATATTTAAGAGGCACTTGCATGCTCTCACCCACTAGTGAATTAGCAGCAAAGTGTATTACTGCATCTATTTGGTTTTCCTTAAATACATTATTTAAAAAATCAAAATCTCTTATATCTCCTTCATAAAACTTTGCTTTCGGATGAATTGCCTTCTTGTGGCCCGTTTGTAAGTTATCAACTAAAACAACCTCTTCGCCCCTAGAAATTAATTCATAAACACAATGTGATCCTATATAACCTGCTCCTCCACAAACTAAAACACTCATTTTAATTCAACCTCTCTTCTTTAATTTAACTTTCTTGCTCCATCTCCAATGTTTACAACATAAAAACTTGCTTCATAACCTATTTTTTCAGCATAAGATTCTCCAACATTTTTAATAAAATCATCTATATAGTCATTTTTAACTATGCTAACTGTACATCCTCCAAAACCAGCACCTGTCATACGTGAGCCTACAACTCCCTTTTGATTCCAAGCAATCTCTGCTAATGTATCTAATTCTACGCCTGTAACCTCATAATCATCTCTTAGGGAAACATGAGAGGCATTCATTAATAAACCGAATGTTTCTATATCCTCCTCCTGTAAAGCCTTAACAGCTTTTATAGTCCTTTGATTCTCACATATTGCATGTTTTGCACGTTTTATATTTATGCTATTCTTTATTAAATGCTTATGTTTATTAAATTCTTCTTCTGTTATCTCTCCTAATGAATTTATTTCTAGTTTTTGCTGCAAGCCCTTTAAAGCTTCTTCACACTGACTTCTTCTTTCATTGTATTTTGAATCAGCAAGACCTCTAATTTTATTAGTATTAGCTATAACTATAGATGCATCCTTTAAGTTAATTCTAGCATAAGTATAATTTAAATTGTTAGTATCTAGTAAAACTGCACAATTTTCTTTACCCATACCTATAGCAAATTGATCCATTATTCCACAGTTTACCCCGATAAATTTATTCTCAGCAAGCTTGCTTAATTTAACCATTTCAATCATATCTAAATCAAACTTGTATAAATCCTTAAGTATTACTGAAGTAACTAATTCTATAGACGCTGAAGATGACAACCCAGCCCCATTTGGTATATTGCCATAAAATAATATTTCAAAACCTTTATTTATACAAAAACCTTCCTGACTAAATGCCCAAACTACTCCTTTAGGATAATTTGCCCAATCATGTTCCTTTTTCTTTACTAGTTCATCTATGCTAAATTCTATTATTCCTGTATCCTCAAAGTTTTTTGAATATACACGAATTATCTTGTCTTCTCTCATCCTCGCAACAGCGTAAGTTCCAATAGTTAATGCACATGGAAAAACATGCCCACCATTGTAATCAGTATGCTCCCCTATAAGATTTACTCTTCCCGGTGCAAAATATACTGCCGTTCCTGACCCATTACCAAAAATTTTTCCAAAATCAATTATTAATTTATCCTTCATTATACACATCCCCCTATTTTCATAGAAATATATAGCTAGAAACTTGCTCTATACCTGCTGACTTAATATACATAGCTTTATAACTTTAAAATTAAATATTAAATATTGAATATTAAAAATCAAAGTTTTTCCATATCTAACTTCAGTTTATCATCTTTTTACTAAACATTCAATTATTTTTACTAAAATTTTTACTAAATAATTGTCAATATTTTCATAACAGTGGCCCCCTTTATTGAAAAATAAAAAAACATGTGATACTTGTAACATTTATCCTTGTATCACATGCATTCTTTATTTACTACATCTTAGCTTTGCTAAGTGCATCCTCTACTGCTTGTTTAATTCCATTACTACTTCTAGTAGCTCCAGAAACTCCATCTACCTTTGTAGATTGAGCTTGAATTATTTCATTTGGTACTATAGAAAATGGTTGCTCTGCAAATCTTGGTGTTTCATTATTTGAAGCTATTTGAATATCTTCTATTTTACCATCTTTTATTGTAACTTCTACTTCAAGATTAGGTCTATATCCTCTACCAATGCCGGTATAAACTCCGTCCTTATATTTTTGTTGTTGATTGTTTGTAGATGAACTATTTTTAGTTGTTACACTATTGTTACTTGAGTTATTTACATTATTACTATTATCTATAGAATTATTATTTGAGTTATATGTGCTTTCATTATTATTTGTTTGTAAATCATTCACATTCTGACGTTGTGTATTTTGAGATATTGATGCAGTAGGCATGTCCTTACTTACAAAATTAGTTCCGGAATACAATGCAGTAAATCCTCCAATAGCAACACAGGTCGCTAGCATTGGGCTAACATGTTCTCCACATATTTCTGCTTTAGTATTTTTTCTTGGACATGCATCTATACATTTAAAACAATTTATACATTCCCCACTCTTTATCTTGTTATGCTTATACATTTGTATACCCATAGAACAGTTATTAGTACATAATCTGCAATTTCCGCACTTATCCCTTTTCTTTAAAATATCAAAAATTCTAATTTTAGATGTTACTGCAAAAACTGCTCCTAATGGGCATAGGTATCTACAGAAAAATCTCTCTATAAACATTGCTCCTATTATTATAAATACTAGAAAAATTAAACCTATAGTGTATTGAGATATTGCGTCACTAAAGTTAGGTATTTGCGCAAAGGCATCCCATGGACTAGAAGTTTCAAACAATGTACTCCCTTTAGTCCAAATAAAGTAGACTATAAATAATAGTAAAATATATTTCAAGAATTTTAAAATTGAATCCAACTTTTCATTCACTTTAAACTTTATTTTAAATACCTTATTTGAAATTATATAAATAAAATCATTAAAAGTTCCAAAAGCACATAACCATCCACAAAAAAATCTTCCAAGTATAATAGTAATAGGTATTATAGTAATTACCTCTACTAATTTAGGAATAACTTGATAAAAGCTAAATTTTCCTGATAATATTGCTAAATATATATCTCTTATTTCACTAAACGCTAATATAAATGCTCCTGGAAGGAGTATTAATCCTAAAAGTTGTACAACGATTCTTGTTATTTGAATTTTAGATATCTTTCTATTTAAATTAGCCATCCTTATCCTCCCTATATTTCTTAGATTGCTACAAAAATTATTAATTCTTGTTATACTTCTTTATCAAATTATTAGTTAACATAAATAAAATCTTTAATTATAGGAACTTGTTCAGCATTTCTTTTAAACCACAGCATAATTTACCTCCCAATTACTTATCCACATTCTTTATCCACATTAAAAATTATATAAGACTTATCTTAATTTAAACTGAGAGTTACCTTAAAGAATTCTGAGAAGGATGTTAACAAATTTAAAACTTAAATTTAGAAATTTAAAATCTACCGAATTTAAAATAAATATATTTATTTTTAAAGTCGTTGAATGTAAAAGTTATTGTTGATTTTCAGCATCTGCTTATGTTTTAATTGTTTTTAATTAAAACAATTAAAATAAATAAGTATATCGCAGTACATAATAGATATAAAAAGGAGATAGTTTTATGACCTCATTACTTGAGAAACAAATTAATATTCTTGTTGTTGATGATGAAGAAAGTATAGTTGAATTTATTAAAATGGGATTAGAAGCAGAAGGATTTACTGTGCATACTGCATTCGATGGAAATGAAGCTATTTCTCTTGCAAGAGAATTAAATCCACACATAGTTATACTAGATATTATGCTGCCAGGGATTAACGGTTATGAGGTGTGCTCTGAGATAAAAAGATCTATAAAGACATCAATTATTATGCTTACAGCCAGAGATGATATAGATGATCGTGTAAAAGGCTTAAACTTAGGTGCAGATGATTATATGGTAAAACCCTTTAGTTTCAAGGAATTATTAGCTCGAATCAATGCCAGATTACGTAATAGTTTTCCAGACCTGACTAATATAATTAGCGTTGGAGATTTTAATATAGATGATGGCGCCCATGAAATATCTTTTCATGGAAATCATTTAGAGCTTACCCCTACTGAATATAATCTACTTAAATATTTACTTATTAATAATGGATTGGTTTTAAGCAAGTCTACAATTCTTGAAAAGGTTTGGGGATTTGATTTTAGTGGTGAAGTTAATATTGTTGAAGTATATATAAGATATCTACGTGATAAAATTGGCGACAAAGAACATAATATTATCCGCACTGTACGTGGAGTTGGCTATAAGGTGGTAATATAATGAAAAAACTAAAAAGCTCACTGAATACTAATAGTCTTCAATGGAAGCTATTATCTCGGTTCTTTTTAATATTAATGCTCTTATTAGTAATAATGGAAGCATACCAATATATGACTTTAAAGCAGTATTTATATAATAGCAAAGAGCAGGTTTTAGACGCTCGTTTTCATAATGCTGGAATACCTAACTTGCAGCAAATTCAAACACCAGAAGCTGTTATAGAAAGTGCATCCTCCATCATAGAAAAGATGGTTGATGTCAATATGAGTGTAGCAATTATAGATAGAAACGGAAATCGTATAGCAGGTACCTCTAAAGTCGAAAATTTTAAGGGACATGGTGGTATCGGACCTAATGAAGGTACAGATGAAATTGGCGTTCCTGCTCCTCATCCTATTCCTATTCCTCTCCCTCTCCCTATCCCCCAATTATCTCAAAATGATTATATAAAACTACTTCATCAACATGGGACTTTAGAGGGATATAGGTTAATTAGAGATGAAAATAAAAATTTGCAAATAGTTGCTTGGCGTAAAATTGGAGATCTTAATTCGCCCTCAGGCTTAATTCAAATTAGTATTTCAGCGAAACCTGTACAGGACCTACTTTTCCATCAACTATATATATTTATTGGAGCTTCAATATTAGTATTAATTATAGGTAGTATTGTTGGAGGAACTGTTTTTAAGTATACCCTAAAGCCGCTGCATAATGTTACTAATACCGTTGCTAAGATTGATGTAGAACAATTAAATATGCGTTTACCGTCAGAAACCGGTCAACTGGAAATTGATAGATTGTCATCTGCTTTTAATACTATGCTTGAACGAATAGAAACCTCTTTTGAAAAAGAACAATATATTAAAGAAAAAATGAGACAATTTATTTCTGATGCTTCTCATGAATTAAGAACCCCCCTTACTTCAATTCATGGCTTTGTCGAAGTCTTATTACGTGGTGCCGCCAAAAACGAGAATCAGCTAAACTTAGCATTAAATAGCATTTTGATAGAGAGTGAACGTCTCACTAAGTTAGTTAATGATTTATTATTTTTAGTTAAATTAGAAAAAAAAGTTCCTGTTGAAATGGATGTAGAAGATATTGAAAATATTATTGAAGAAGTTTATCCTCAACTTCAAATACTTGCTTCTGATAGAAAGATTGATTTACAGTTAGAAAATAATTTATTAATTAATGCTAATAGAAATCAGATAAAACAAGTGATTTTTAACTTGGTGCAAAATGCTGTACATCATACTGATGAAAAAAATGGAGTCATTACCATTAGTACGAATTCCATAAAAATTGGTTCAGATAACTTTGCAGTTCTAAAGATAAAAGATAACGGAACCGGTATCCCTAAGGAACACCTAAATGAAATATTTGATAGATTTTTTAGAAGTGAAACCCACAGATCTCGTAAGCACGGAGGTTATGGATTAGGCCTTTCTATAGTTAAATCTATAATAGATGCCCATAACGGGAGGATTGAAGTAAATAGTGAATTGGGGAAAGGTACAGTCTTTACTATATACTTAACTCAAATAAGTTAATATAAAAAAAGCATGTGATATTTATATAACATTTGGTTATAAATCATATGCTTTATTATATTTCTACTACAGGGATTTTATATATACATTTTTAGATAATTCTCGAAGTCTATCCTCATCTAATATATATATTGTTTTATCCTCACATTTTATAATTGATTTTGATTCAAGCTCTTTAAAAGTTCTATTCAAGTGCCTATAGGTTGTTCCTAAGAATTGAGCTATTTCTAAAAATGATGAATTTAAAACTATATAGTTTTTATCTGTTATATGCTCAACTAAATAGCTAGATAATCTATTTATAAGCGGATATACGAAGTTGTACGAACTATTATTAATAGTTGCATAAAGTTTTTCGCTTAAAGAGTCTATTAAATGGTGTAAAAACTTTATATTATTTAAATATTTTTTTCTAAGTATATCTGAAGGTAGTGCTATCAAATAACTATCTTCTACAGCATCAATGTTGCAAAGTATAGGAATGTTCTTTAAAAGCTCTAAGTCTCCTATAGTATTAAAGTCTTTATAGAACTTTAAAAGCATTGACTTACCATTTTCAAAAAGATAAGAAATTTTGATTTTCCCATCCACAAGCAAATAGTAATATTCAAGATTAGACTCTGCTTCTAATATATATTCCTCTTTTTCATAAAAATGAAGTTGTGCATGCCTTAATATATCTTTATCAAGTATGTTTTCTATATTATGCTTAACAATATAATGGTTTAAAAGATTATTGTCTGAAATTTTTTTCATAAATCCTCCTTCACATGACATATGTCATGTGCAAACCTATATAAATATTATATTTTATTTATATAGCATTGTAAATCTTAGGAGGAATTAATATATGTATAAAAATCTAGCTCTCATAAATGGCGTTATACTTGCCATAATGGTTTTTTTTAACGGCATGCTAGCCAGTATAACAGGACCTTATATGAGCACATTAATATATCACGTACTGGGATTATTATTGATTATATTTATATCAATAATAAAGAAAAATAAGCTTTCAAATTTAAAAGAAGTACCGCTTATATTTTTACTGCCAGGTATACTAAGTGTTATAACTATACTTTTAAACAATATATCTATACCTAAAATAGGTGTAACACTTGCTGTAGGCGTAGGATTATTTGGACAACTAGTAATGTCTAGCTTTGTGGAGCATTTAGGATTGTTTGGAATGCCAGCTAATAAGATAAAGAAGGAAAAAATATTAGGACTTTCAATAATTTCACTTGGAATAATATTTATGATTACTATGTAAGGAGTCTAAAGTCTTAAATGGACTTTAACGAGTAGACTAACCCATGGGAACCGTCTATTCCACCAGTGTTCCGAATGGAGGGAGAAAAAATGTTGTATATATTCTTATCATTTCTAACTGGAATAACAATAGTTATAAATATGATGTTAAATGGAAAGCTTGCTCAAAGGGAAGGTATGATAAATGGAGTTTTTATAAACTATTCAATGGCTACTATTTCTTCTATTATGCTCTGTGCTGTTATGATAAAATCCATGCCAGCTTATTCGTCTATAGGGGCTATTCCCCTACCGTATTTTTTAGGAGGTCTTATAGGAGTTTTAACAACTTATTTGTTTAACATTATAGTTCCTAAAGTGCCAGCGGTATATATAGTTATACTCCGCTTTATAGGTCAAATGCTTACAAGTGCGATTATAGATTATATATACTTAGATATTTTTTCTAGGGGCAAAGTAATAGGAGGGTTATTATTTCTTATAGGACTTATAATTAATGCAAAAGTTGACAATAAATATGCACAAAAAAATCTTAAACTAAGTGAGAATGTTTGAGAGCTTTAAATTATTCAGTAATCCAAGGCTTTTTTATAAAAAAGTATGTATGTTATAATTATAAAAGCTAACTATATGGAGGGAATTATTATGAAATACGAGATTATAATATTTGATGCAGATGATACTTTATTTGATTTTAAGAAATCTGAAAGAGATGCTTTTAAAAATGCTATGCTTGAATTCGATATCGAATATGATGAAAATCATCATTTAAAAATATACCAAGGTATAAATACAGCTATATGGAAAGAATTTGAGGAAGGACTTATTACTCAGGAAAAATTAAAGGTTGAAAGATTTAAAAGATTATCAGATAGCTTAAATGCTGGATTTGATGAGGTGGAATTTGCAAAATCATATATGAAGCATTTAGCTAATGCATCCTTTTTATATGATGATAGTATAGACCTTGTAGAAAGTCTTCATAAAGATTATAGACTTACTATAGTTACTAATGGTCTTAAGGATGTTCAGGATAAGAGAATAAGAAAATCTATTATAGCAAAATACTTTGAGGATGTAGTAGTATCTGAGGAAGTCAAGGTATCAAAACCAGATCCTAAAATATTTGAACATGCTTTAAACAATATAAAGCATACTGACAAGAGCAAGGTATTGATAGTAGGGGATAGCTTAACCTCTGATATACAAGGCGGAATAAATTCTGGTATAGATACCTGCTGGTTTAATCCTAATAAAATTGTAAATAAAGCAGGGATAAAACCTACCTATGAGATTTCTAATTTGATGGAGCTTAAGGATATACTTGAAAAATAGATATAAATTAAGGAAGAATTATAATAGAACAAAGCATGTGGATTATAACCTTTTGTTATAAAGCCTACATGCTTTTCTTATTTCACGACATGTTACAAACTCTTCAAAATCAAGGACCCTAGTTATTTTTTCATTATAATTAACCCGATAATACTTACAATTATTCCTATTACATTGGTAAAAGATAGATGTTGTTTATAAACACATACACCAAAAAATATTAATACAATAGTTGTAACAACATTTGCAAAAAGTGGTGCAATATTTATACTCCAACCACTTCTATATACTAATAAGTATCCTATTTCCAAAACAAAAATAGCAGCTCCAAGAGCATAACTGGCCCAATTTAACTCTTTAAATGACCCTATTATATTTTTATCTGGAAAAAATATAATAGCAATAAAAGAAAGAATTAATGCTATTGTATATGTTACAATCATTGATGTGAAAGGATTTACACTCCCATCTATAGACTTTTGACTTATATTGTACAATACACTAGCGAAAACTACTAATATTATAGAAAAATAATAAATTTTTACCATCCCCTTCTGAATAAAAATGTTTCTTAATGGCCTTTTAATTATTTTTATGCTTTAATCCATTTAATTTCGTATTCATTTAAACTATTATTCCATTCATTAGGGGCTTCTACATCAGAAACTATTACATCAACATCCTCAATATCTGATATTTTGTAAAAATTTCTTACTCCTATTTTAGAATGGTCAGCAACTATAATAACTTCCTTAGCGTTTTCCATTATCTTTTTTGATAAATTTGCTTCATTTACATCATAGCCAGTTAGTCCATTTTGCAGACTTACTCCTCCAACTCCAATAAAGGCCTTATCTACATAAAAGTTATTTAAAAGATTTTCACTTATAGGTCCATAACATGATAATTGATCCGCATTTATTTCTCCGCCTAGAAAAATTATCTTACCATCAAAAATTCCTTTATTTTTTAAGTCTATCATTATATTTAGTCCTGCTACTGTATTAAGCAAAATCGTTATATTTTTCTTATTTTTTATATGATAAAGTATTTCACAAGTTGTAGTTCCCGCATCTATAGCTATTACGTCGTTATCATTTATTAAACTCGCTGCTTTATTCCCTATTCTTTGTTTTTCCTCTCTATATACATCTTTTTTTTGAATATGAGAAGGTTCACGTTTATCAAATGAGATTTTTATTGCTCCACCATGTGTTCTTTTTAATTTATATTCCGCCTCTAAAGCATCTAAATCCCTTCTAATAGTTTCTGTAGTAACTCCAAACTTTTTTGCAAGCTGAGTAACGGATACTTTGCCGTAATTGTCCAATTCATACAATATAAGATTTTTTCTTTCATCTAAAAAAACTGTCAAGTTAATCACCTTTATCCAATATTTTTAAGTTTATTTCTTCACAGCTACATTATACCTTAATATATTTGCTATGCCTATTGCTCTTTTTTTAGTTTATACAAAGATTATTTTAGTCCTATGAACTTTTCCTTTAACATTTTTTCACTAGGAGCTACCCCTAGTATTCTGCATATCGTTGGCGCAATTATTAATTGATTAACCTCAGAGCAATCGGCATCAATAAATTGCTCTCCTATAGTCCACATAGGAACATGCCTTTCATCATCTTCTATTCCTCCATGAGTATAATCTTTGTTCATGCCATGATCAGCTGTGACAATAATATGGTATCCTTCTCTCATCCATATGGGAATATGATTTGCTAATACAGTATCAACTTCTATCGCTTTTTTCCTATATTCTTTAGAATCACTAGAATATAAGTGTCCAGCTAAATCGATATTCATAGGATGTATTAACAAAAAGCTTGGATCATAAGTTTTTCTTATATATTCTGCATCTAAAAATAAATGACTATCTGGATAGGCATCATCAAAGTAAAACATACCATTTTGGATATTCTTTGTTGGATCATTTTGAATCCTATCTTCTATATAATCGAATGGGGATTTGTTATAAAGCTCGCTTACCCAGTGGTATGCAGCTGCACCTGTTTTTAATCCTGCCTTTTTTGCTATACTAAATATACTCTCTTCTTTAGACCTTCTATTTATATTGTTGTTGGTAATACCATGCTCTATGGGGTTTGTCCCAGTTAATATAGTCTCATATAAAGGTCTAGACATACTGGGAAGAGCTGATACTACCTTATAAAATTGAGCTTTTTTCATTTCTACAAGATGATTCATAAATCCCATTCTAGATTTACCTGTCTCATAATTTAATCCATCTAGCACTACCAATATTAACTTATTCATTGTGACCTCCACTCATCTCTTTTCACTTCATTTATGCTGAAAGAAAAATACATTGCTTCTTAGGTACAAATATATTTACTTTATCTCCTAATTTTATATCTTCACTGCCTTTAATATCATTATTAATAGCATCTATATTCATAATAAGATCATCTTTTCTAGCTTCATATCTTATTATGTTTCCTATTACTGAAACATCCGTTACTTCACAGCCTTTTAATTTATATTCAGCTTCTTCTCCAAGTTCTTCTTTTGTTATTTGTATCACTTCAGGTCTTATTGCAACTTCATTAGTATTTATTCCAATCTTAAAATGTTGTTCAAATTCATTTTTATTAAGCACATTATAAGTTCCTATAAATCTTGCTACAAATGAAGTTTTAGGATTATTGTATATTTCTTTAGGCGTACCGCTTTGTTCAATGATTCCATTATTCATTACATACACTTCATCAGAAATAATCATCGCTTCTTCTTGGTCATGTGTTACAAATACACTTGTTATATCCAGCTCTCTTTGTATTTTTTTAATTTGCATTTGTAAATTTTTTCTTATCTTTCTATCTAATGCACTAAGTGGCTCATCGAATAGTAATATTTTAGGTTCTAATATTATAGAACGTGCTAAAGCAACACGCTGCTGCTGACCGCCTGACAGTTCATGAGGATATGCATGCATTTTATTTTCTAACTCTACTAAACTTAAAGCTTCTTTAACTTTTTTATCTATATCATTTTTGCTCATTTTTCTTAGCTTTAATCCAAAAGCTATGTTTTCATAAACATTCATATTAGGGAAAAGAACGTACTGTTGAAATACCATTCCTACATCTCTTTTTCTTGGTTCCATGTTTGTTATATCTACTCCATCAACCATGATGGATCCACAATCTATGCTCTCTAGTCCAGCAATGCTTTTTAAAAGCGTACTTTTACCACTTCCACTTGGACCTAACAGTGTGATTAATTTTCCTTTTTCAATACTTAATGAAGTTTTCTTTAATACCTTTAAATCTCCAAAACTCTTTTCAACATCCTTTATAACTAAATAACTCATTTTATTCCACCTCTATTTTTGTACTTTTTTCACTTCTATACTTTTACTTAAATTTAATGCAATATAAGAAATTACTAAGACGATTATAAAATATGTGGTAACCAGTGCACTTGCAATATGACCAGATTCCCTAAGCATTTTATATAGCATTATTTGTATTGTTTCATAACGTCCGCCAATAAGAAGATTTACTAATGCAAATTCACCAAACAATGTTGAAAAGGATAATAAAATCGAAACTTTTATTCCTGGTAAAATATTTGCAACAACTACTTTTGTAAATGCTTGTATCTTTGTTGCTCCTAATAACTCACAGGCTTCAACTAATTGTTTAACATTTATATTTCTTAAACTATTTCTAATTCCCTGATACATAAATGGAAGTATAAATACTGAATAAGCAAATATAAGCATCCATACTGAATTACCAAGAGTATTGAAATATAATTTAATCAATGCAATTGAAAGCACTACTCCTGGAATTACATAAGGTAATAATACAATAGTTTGTAATATCTTTTCATACTTTGGTAAATACACTGTTATTACAAAAAGTGCTAACAATATAGCAATCAAGCTGATTATTATTGGAACTATAGAGACAAATAAGGAACGCCCCATAGCATACCAGAATCTTGTATCAGAAAATAAACTTTTATACCAGTTTAAAGTATATGCTGGAGGTAATATTGTTTTATACCATTCAGTTGCAATCGAATATGCAAAGGTTGCTATTATAGGAGTTACAAGATAGAGTATAAGTAATCCTATTATTACATAATGCAACCAACTTTTCTTTTTCATAATGTTATCCTCTCCTAATGTATTTACTCATTTTTTCATTTATCATCATGGCGCTTATTGTAGTTATTCCGAGTATTACTGCTAGCGCTCCAGCAAGCTCAGGATTAGGCATAATATCACCAACTACTAAGGAACCGATTCTTATAGTTAGCAAATTATAATTCCTTCCTACTAATGCATAAGCAGTTGAATAAGCACCCATGGCATTGGCAAATAAAATACTTAAAGTTCCAACTATGCTTGGAAGTAATACTGGTATTCCGATTTTAGCCCAGAATTGAGATGAGTTTGCACCTAATAACATTGCTGATTGTCTCCATTCTTTTTTTATGCCTAAAAATGATGGATATAAAAGCATTATAGCTAGAGGTATTTGAAAATATATGTAGACAATAACAAGTCCGATCCATGAATATATATTAAAACTACTTAATGCATTTAATCCTAAATGCTTAAATAATAGAATAAACATACCTGTGTTTCCAAGAAGTATAATATATCCAAAAGCTAAAGGAACCCCTGAATAATTTGAAGTCATATTTAAAATTGTGATAATACGATTTTGTCCCTTTTCACTTAACTTGGAAATAGAATAAGCACATATTAAAGCAATTATAATTCCAATAAAACTAGAAATTAAGGATATTTGGATACTATTAGTTATCCCTTTTAAATAAAAGGCATTTGTAAGTGCAGTTTTATAGTTTTCTAAAGTAAAGCTGCCACTGCTGCTTTTAAAACTGTCTAAAATCATCATAATACTTGGTAATAACAAAAATAATAAAGTTACTACTGCAAAAGGTACTAAGGCTTGTACTATAAACAATAATGTTTTTTTATTTTTATACATTTAATTACCTCTTTCTGATAGAGTAAATATGGTTTAGGTAATAAAAGATTTAATCTTTTATTACCTATGTAAGATAACTATTTTATATTAACTAAAACTTGCTCTTGCCATAATTGTGGAAGAGTTGTTTTTGTTTTGTTCCATGCATTATAGTCTACTGATTTAACATTTTTATATTGATCATCTGGTAATAACTTTGCTTTAACATCATCTGGAAGTTTAACATCTGTTCTAACAGGTTTAGCATATCCTTTTGCTAAGTTAATTTGTCCTTCATCACTGAAAATATATTCACGAGTTAACTTTGCAGCATTAGGATGTGGAGCATATTTATTTATTATAGTTGTATATCCTGTACGAATACTTCCTTCTTGTGGAATACATACATCAAATCTCTTTGCATCAATCTTATCTCTATAACCTAATCCATTAAAATCCCATACTAGAGTAACTTGAACTTCTCCTTTTTCAACACTTGCTAAATCATTTTTATTAATAACCAATCTTCCCTGCTTAGCAAGTTTTGCAAAGAAATCAAGACCTGGTTGAATATTATTTTCATCTCCGCCAAAAGCTCTAGCAGCTGCTAAAACAGCCATTTGTGATTGATTACCACCAGCTACGTCATCTATAGTTACTTTATAATCTCCATTTAAAATATCATGGAAAGATTTTGGAGGGTTTTTAACTAAATCTTTATTTGTTAAAATAGCCATTGTTCCTGTATAAGCTACCATCCAGTTACCATCTTTGTCCTTTGCCCAATCAGGTACACTGTTCCAGTGTGAAGTCTTATATGGTTGTGCTACCCCTTTTTCTACTGCTATAGGAGCAAACGCTGCACCCATGTCACCAATATCAGCTGTAGCGTTGTTCTTTTCAGCGTCAAATTTTGCAATCTCTTCAGCACTTGATAAATCTGTATCTGAATGATTAAGTGAATATTTTACTTTTAAGTCATTCCATGTATCCTTCCAGTCTGCCCAACTATCTGGCATACCAACACTAACAACTTGTCCTTCTTTCTTCGCTAAGTTAGTTAATTCTTCAACACTAACATTTTGTTGTGTTGGCTTGTTTGCACTTTCTTGTACCTTTGATCCACAGCCAACCATTGAAGTAGCTATAATAGTTGATGCAAATAATACCGTTAAAACTTTTTTAATATTCATTAAAAGACCCTCCTAAAATATATAATTAAATTTATATTTTTATAAAACTTGGTTTTCTGTTCTTAAATGTTGTAATTTCTTTAAATCCAATTTCTTTAAGTTCTTTTATTGCTTTATCAAAATCTGCACATAAGTCCTTTGCAACATGTGCATCTGAGCCTACTGTAATAATTCTTCCCCCAAGCTCATAATATCTTTTTAGTATTTGCGTGCTCGGATGCATAGAGTTAAGTTTATATCTTAATCCTGAGGTATTAAGTTCAATTCCTTTTCCCTTGCTTATTATTATTGTCAATATCTCATCTATGATATCTTTATAATCTTCATATCTTAATATCTTGTCTTTAAAATTACCATATCTAACTACAAAATCTAAATGTCCATATACATCACAGTTATCAAAATTCTCAACAGTTTTCTTTAGATTTTCGAAATATATTTTATATCCTTCCTGCTGACTGTTTTCTCTAAATAAACCACCTTTATCAAGTTCTAAACCTTCGAAAGCATGCATTGAGCATATTACGAAATCAAAGGGATATGTATTTAACAGTTCATTATATCTATCATTTAAATGTGGTAAGTTGGGTTGATACCCGATTTCAATTCCCATTAAAATATCAATTTTTTTATAGTAATCTCTAAGGCTTTCAATTTTTTTTATGTATTCTTCAAAGTTTATTTCAAATAATATTTTTTTACTTGGGTAATCAAAATCTACATGATCTGTAAATATTACTTCTTTTAAACCTAGTTCTATTGCTCTGCTTACAAGTTCCTCCGCTGGTGTATTACAGTCACCTGAGAATTCTGTATGTACATGGTAGTCAGGAATAATGTTCATCATTTACCTCCTCTTAAGATTCATTGTCTAATTGTATTATAAAAACTATTTGTTAAATCAAGATTATGTAAATGTTACTCTATGTTTGTTTTGTGTTAATTTGTTTGTTTTAATGTTGTTTTTCAAATAAATATCAACACTAAAACAATATAGTTTTACTAGAGAAATAGTATGTTTTAATTGTTTAAAAGAATATAATGTTAAGATAGAGTTGTAATAAAATAAAGAAAGCATGTATCACTCATAACATTTTTATTATAAGTTACATGCTTTTTCTGCTATATGAGTTTATAATCAGATGAATATATTAGGAAATAATTTGACTTTTTATCCACTTCATTATATTATTCAAAGTAAATAATACTCTGTACCCGAAAGGGGGAAATACCTATAATGAATAAAGATGATTACATTTCTCGTGCACAAAAGGCATTATTGAATACAAGTGCAAAAATTGCTGAAAGACTTAGAAATGTGGATGAGTTTGGAGTAACTGAAACTCAGTTTAGAGTGTTAGAGTTGTTAGCAAAAAATGAAGCACATAAAGTTACTGATTTAGCTGAAAAAATGGGAGTGAAGCCAAGTGCCGTTACAACAATGATTGATAGACTGGCTAATAATGGACTGGTTTCTCGCCGTCATGATGATAATGATAGAAGAGCTGTACTACTATCTATAACCGAGGAAGGTCGGGAAGTGATAAGAAAATTCGAAGAAAAATGTCGTGGCATGATAAAGGGATATCTTTCACATTTAGAGCTAAATGAACTGGAAGCTTTAGCTACAATTTATGAGAAAATGGAGAATATTGATATATGAAGTGGAAACTTGAATCAGATGGGGTTTTGTCTACGACCCTGGGCTTTGCCCGTTAAATACCATTTAGGCATTTAACCCCCACCTGATTCTTAGTTGAACGAATCCAGGGACGTAACCGCTCTTTACTCTAATCGTTTTAGTATACACTCCGTAATTTCTAATGAGTTTAACAATGTTGTTAAATCCTCCTCAGATAAGGCTATAAGCTTACGGCTTAGATTTTCCTTAAGTACTTCAGATAAGTTTTTACAATATTCATTACCATTTTCGGTAATATTAATGTTTATGGTTCTTCTATCCTTATCGTTATAAATTCTATATACAAGGCCATTTTTGGCTAGTTTGTCTAAAATAATTGTCATTTGCGGCTTTGAAATAGTAAGTTTTCTACATATTTCAGAAATTGATAAACTTCCTTCTTCCTGAAGTATTCCCAATACCATTAATTGATTTATAGATATTATTCCGCTTGATGGTAGGCCAAGCCTAGCAATTTTTTTTATTATTATTGGGCCAACAGCAAGTAATTTTTCAGATAAAAGATGAATAGATTCTTTACACATATAGCATCCTCCTAAAGCTTAGATTTAAAATGCGTTGACTTTATAATTATAAGATCAACGCATTTTGTTAAAAAATTTTGATATTGATATTTAATAGCTGAAAGACTTATTTTGCTACGGTAATCTTGTCTCCATTACTTAGTATGTTTTGGCCTTCGATAATTACATCTGTGCCTTCTTTTATATTTCCAGTTATCTCTGTAACTTTTTCATTGGAAATACCAACATCAACAGATGATTTTTTAACCTTTCCATTATCAGCTATATAAAGATAATTTACATTGTTCTCCATTTTAACTGCTTCATTTGGAACAGTTAAGATATTATCCTTACTTTCGGCTGGCAAAGATACTTTAGCAAACATACCAGCTTTTAACTCGCCATTTGAGTTATCAATTTTTACTTTTACAAGATAAGAGTTATCTTTTGAGTTAGAGTTAGGACTAATTTTATCTATCACTCCAGTTACCTTCTTACCGTCTAATGCATTTATAGTTACTTGTACCGACTGTCCAATTTGAACTTTTCCAACTACTGTATCTGGTACACTTACCTCTGCAATAAAGCTGCTGCTGTCTATTATAGTAACTGAGCCAGATTGACCACCAGCAAGTTGACCTGCCTTAACATCTTTAGCGGATACTACTCCAGCAATAGGTGAAGTTACGGAAGCATTATTTAATTGAACCTGTACAGCATTTACTCCTGCTTGTGCTTGTGCAACCTGTGCTGCTGCAGCTTGTATAGATTGTGGACCAGACTTTTCTATTAAAAGATTTAAGTTGTCTTGAGCGGCCTTTAAATCTAAAGAAGAGTTATCGTATCTTAGTTTTGCATTATCTAAATCCTGTTTAGAAATAGCCTCAGCATCATATAATTTTTGCATCTTATCATAGTTATCTTTGGCGTTATTATAAGCAATCTGTGACTTATCAACAGCTTGCTGTGAAGATGTTATTTGTTGTTGAAGTCCAGAATCACTTGTTCTAGCTAAATTAGCATTTGAGGCTGCTAAGGCTGCCTGTTGAGATTGAAGCTGTGCTTGAAGTTCAGCGTCATCTAGTGTAAATAATACCTGTCCTGCTGTAACCTTATCTCCTATATCTACATTTACACTAGCAACCTTTCCACCGGTTTTAGGAAAGATTGTTACCTCCTGCACAGGACTTAATTTACTTGCATACTCTACTTCAGTAGATATTGAGCCAACAGCTACTTTTGCTACTTTTACATTTTTAACCTCTTGCTTTTCTTCTACTTTTTTGGTTTTACCAAAAATAGAAGTACATCCAAAAATAATAAGTATTAAAACAACACCTATTATTAAGTTCTTTTTATTTAAGCCATTAAGCTTCATACTGTGTAACCCCCTTGGCATTTCTTTTTTTCTTAAATACAAGTCTATTTAAGTCATCCATCAACGTATAAACTACAGGTATTACTATTGGCGAAAGTATAGTTGATGCTACCATACCACCAATTATCACTATAGCCATACCTTGTTTCATTTCACTTCCTTCACCCATAGATAATGCAACAGGAAGCATTGAAACTATCATTGTTGCACTTGTCATTATTATAGGCCTTAATCTAGTAACACCAGACTCAATAAGGGCATCTTTTAAATTCATTCCTTTTTTCATTAAGGTGTTTGTATAATCTATTAATAAAGTACCATTTTTAGATGATAAACCTTCAAGCATTATTAAACCAATCATTGACATAAGATTTAAAGTTTGTCCTGTTAATGCTAGTAAACCAAAGGCACCTATTATAGCACAAGGCAGAGATACCATTCTTATAGCTGGAGTTAAGAAGGATTCATAAAGTATTACTAGTATCATATAAACAAGACATAATGAAGCTCCTAAGGCTAATCCAAGAGAACTAAAGGATTCTGCCATATTCTTTTGAGTTCCACCATAGCTTATGCTATAGCCTGTAGGCAAAGATAGAGACTTTAATTTAGATTTTATATCATTAGTTACTTCCCCAAGAACTCTACCTTGTAGATTTGCGCTTATAGTAACAACATCCTGTTTATCTTCTCTAGATAGTGATGGTTGACTGTCTGCTTTTACAACTGAGGCAACCTGGCTTAACGGTATTTGTTGCCCAGATTGATTTGAAATTTTTATAGCTTTAATGTCTTCAGCACTTCTTATCTGACCATCCATAAACTTAAGTGTTATATCATTTTCTTCATTATTTGCCCTATACACTCCTGTTTTAGTGCCTGCTAAAGCAGTTCTAACGGAGCTTCCTATATCAGATGTAGCAATGCCATATTGCGCAGCTGCTAGACTATCTATGTTTACTCTTAGTTCACTGCTTTTTATACTGGAAGAGTTGCTTACATCAATAACTCCAGGAACTGTTCTTACTACCTTCTCAACTTCTTTTGACAAAGCTTCTAAGGTCTCCTGGTTATCTCCTTTAATACTAATAGAAACAGGTTTACTACTTCCACCACCAGATTGAGATTCTGTTACAGTAAAATCCACTCCAGTCATCTTTTTACCAAAGTCACGAACTTGTGCTGCAAGCTCTGATTGAGTTTTTTTACGTTCATTTTTAGTCACTAGATTAACCATAATTTGAGCTGTAGCCTTATCCGCACTTCCTTGACTGTTTGATCCAATTATTGAAAAGTAACTTTTTACTTCTTTCATATCCTTCAGATATTTTTCAACTTCAGTAATTTTTCCATCTGTTTGCTTTAAGGTGGAGCCTGGAGTAAGGGAAATATCAATAGTAAAACTGCCTTGGTCAGCTACAGGTATAAATTCAGACTTTAATATTCCCATTGGAATAAGAGCAACACTGAGTACAATACATATAATAACAGCAGATAAAACCTTTCCCCTATGTTCTAGAGACCATATGAGAGCAGCTTTATATTTTTCTAGGGCTTTGTTAAAAAAGCCATCTTTTTTAAATTCCTTTTCTTTATTTTCTCTCTTTAGTACACGTGATGAAAGCATTGGTGTAATTGTAAATGATACTAAAAGTGAAAATATTGTAGCCACAACTATGGTAAGTCCAAATTCTTTAAATAACTCTCCTACCATACCAGACATAAGCGAAATAGGAGCAAATACAACTATGTCACAAAGACTTATAGCCACAGCAGCCATTCCAACTTCATTACGCCCATCAATAGCTGCAGTCATAGGATTCTTACCTAAAGCCAAGTGTCTTTGAATACTTTCTATTACAACGATAGAATCGTCTACCAGTGTACCTACAACTAAGGATAGTCCCATAAGTGACAGCATATTAAGAGTAAAGTTAAGCTTGTACATCATAAAGAAAGTAGCTATAAGAGATGTAGGTATAGCAACTAAAACAACTAAAGAAGACCGGAAACTACGGAAAAATAAGTAAAGCACAATTGCAGTAGTTATAATTCCCTCTATAAGATTATGTTGCACTTGTTTTAATGAAGAAGTAATAAAGGTAGTAGTATCAAAGGCAATATCAACTTTAATATCATTTGGAATAGTCTTTTTAATTGATTCTAATTCCTTTTTTACACTATTTGCTACTTCTACTACATTGGCATCACTTTGTTTTCCAACAACAACTGCCATAGTTTTCTTGCCATTAAACCTTATCTGTGTAGTTGCATCTGGAGCCTCTAAACTTATTTTTGAGATTTCATCCAAACGTATGGTACCACCCTTTGATGTAGGTACTAACATATTTTTAACATCATCTATACTGTGAAATTGTCCAATAACCCTTACGGATTGGTCCAGATTGTCCTGCTTAATTTCACCAGCAGGTACATTTAGGTTAACTGAGTTTAATTTACCTATTACAGTATTAATACTTATGCCATAATACTCCATAGCAGTTTTATCGAGCTTTATTGTTAATTCCTTTTTATCAGCACCCATTAAGTCTATTTTTCCGACACCAGGTATTTTCTGTAATTTCTGTTTTAAGATATCAGATTCATTATAAAGTTCATCATAGCTGACATTACCATTTAGAGAAATTGCTAAAATTGGTATAGCATTAGTATCCATCTTAAATATAACAGGCTTGTTAGCATCTTTAGGAATCTTTGCTGAAGCATTATCAACTGCTTTTTGAACATCTAGGTATGCAGTATCTAAATTAGTACTGGATTTAAAAACTACTGTAACGGTACCATAACCTTCTTTTGCAGTGGAATTAATTGTATCAAGACCGCTTATTCCTGATACTGCATCTTCAATAGGTTTTACAATATCCTTTTTAATATCATCAGCACTAGCACCGCTATAAATTGTGCTGATTGTTATAACAGGAGTATTCATAGATGGTAGTAAATTTGCTCCCATTTTTGTATATCCAAAAACACCCAGTGCAATTAGCAAAATTACTACCATCCACATTGCGGCTGGCCTTTTCACTGATATTTCAGTTATCTTCATTTTTATCCTCCTAGCATAAATTTTATTAATGTTTAACTCATGTTACAATTTAACATATATTACATTTTAACACATATTAATATTTAACATATATTAAATATTAATATGTGTTAAATTATAATATCATGCCATGTAGAAATCAATAGTTTTTTTAGTAAATAATACTAAAATGTTTTTTTATTATTTCTAAAAAATTAAAGCTGAAAGAAAAAAATATTTGATGTATAATTAAAATTGAAAAATATTTAGTTATATAAATGATTACTAAAAATAATAAATGGAGTATCTCCTAACTTAGGAGATGAACAGAAGAAAAAATGATTAATTTAAAGAAAAAGATTACAATTACAATAGTTTTATTATTTAGCTTATTTATTCTCCTAGGAGTTTTTATACATCTTACATCAAAAAACAAACATATTAAT
>NZ_JAEEGB010000002.1 GCF_016316925.1 Clostridium aciditolerans
CTCTGTGAAAGCGATTCGCACCAAATCAAAGATTTGGGCTCTCTGCTTGCACTCTGTGAAAGCGATTCGCACCAAATCAAAGATTTGGGCTCTCTGCTTTTCTTCAAGTGTACGTCACGAGCGGCTATGTCCCTGGATAACGACTTCTAAGCTTCAGATGGAGGTTAAATGCCTAAATGGCATTTAACGGGCAGAATTGCCCAGTGGTCGCAGACAAACTCCACCTGAAGCCAAGAATTCTGTTTATAGTTTGCAGATTAATAATCGCTCTCACTACCATGCTTATTATGGAGAGTAACTAAAAGAAGATTGGGGATACATAATGAAGCAGAATAATATTAAAATAATACAATACAATTCAGCATATGTTGAAGATACAGTACGAATGTGGCGGGAAAGTAAGGAAAGAGCCATAAGTCAAAAAGAAATACATTCTTTTGAAGACCACGTATTTTTCTTAAATAATATTTTAAATAGGGATAATGAAATATACATTGCTACTGATAATAATAAAGTTGTTGGAATAATTGCCTTTAATGGAAATGAAATAAATCAATTATATATTCATAATGATTATCAAGGGAAGGGATTAGGAAAAAAGTTACTTGATATGGCGAAAATCAATTCTAAAGGGAGATTAACATTATATACATTTGAAGTTAACCACAAAGCACAGCGATTTTATGAGAGTAATGGATTTAAGATTATTGGTAGGGGACATGAGAATGGAGAGAACCTGGATGATATTAAGTATGAATGGGTTAGACAGAACGAGTATTACAAAGAGTAACAATTTGTTCTTATTCTTGTTTAGTAAATCAACAATAATAGTCACGAATACTGTATTATTCAATGGTGAGTTTTAAAGTTTTTTTATATCCTCATGATAAGATTTACAAGATAGGCTTAATATAATAAGGACTTACTGTACTAATGTAAGTCCTTATTATATATTTGCAAAGATATGGTGATATAATAATTTGTTTGAAATATTTTACGAATTAGTTTATTTAGCAAATCTTACTCCCATATCAAAGGCAGCTTGACAGTCTTTAGGAAATTGTTCTTTCCTGACCTCTGCTTTTTTCTTTTCATCAAATACTGTTACAACATATTTTGAATAATCATCAAATTGGTATGTGTCGTTGACAGTTAATGATTCAAAAGAACCAAAGATTCTTTTTATTGACATTTCTAAAGATTTAAGACTTTGTTCATATCCTAAATCTCTCATTTGTTCACTAGTTATATTCATGGTATAAATGAATCCAGTTTGCATTTTTCTTCCAAAGAGGCTTGGATAACCAGGAGCATAAACTGAATATGGAAACATGAACCTTTCTAAAAAAGACCTCATAGCTCCCGTAACTGATTCGAAATATATTGGGGAACCAAGAATAATGGCATCAGCATTTGCAGCTTTTTCAATAATAGGTGTTAAATTATCCTTGAAACCACACTTACCATAGCTTTTACCATTTTTCATTTTGCAAGCAAAACAACTAACACAACCTTTATAATTTTGGTCATAAAGATGGATAATCTCTGTTTCAGCTCCTTGTGAAGCTGCGCCTTCAAGTGCTTTATTAAGAAGAATAGCAGTATTTTTATTCTTCCTTGGACTTCCATTGATTGCTATTATTTTCATTAATCTTACCTCCATTTATATATACTTGACTTCATAGTATGAATTATATATTATTATAAAAAAATGGGTAAGTATGCACTTATTTGTTAGACACTAACTTAATAGTAAGTCAGGGGGTATTACATGAATAGTTTTGAAAGTAAATATGGCAGTTGTCCAATGTACTATACAATATCTATACTTGGAGGAAAGTGGAAATGGATTATATTATGGGAAATATACGAGGCTAAAGTAATAAGATACAACAAGTTGAAAGATAAATTAGAACCCGTTGCACATAAAACATTAAGTGAACAATTAAAAGAATTGGAAGGCAGTAACCTAATTCATAGGGAACAGTATAATGAAATTCCGCCAAAGGTTGAATACTCGCTGACAGAAGATGGGAAAACATTAGTGCCAATACTTAAACTTATGTACCAATGGGGTAAGGAACATATCACTATATAGACACATTTTAACAAAAGCGACAATATGGCTTACACTCTTTAAAAAATCGAATAATGCGGTGTAAAAAAATAAGTACTTATTCCTTTGTTGAAAACTTCCATATAATAATATTGAAAATATGTTATGATTTATATATGTTTAGTTCGAAGTTGTAATATATGGTAAAGAAATCTTGAAAGATAAAAATGGAGGTGGAGGAATATGGACAAACAAGAAAAGCGTTTAGCAAAATGGGAAAAAATAAAAAGTAAAGGATTAATGTCATATATGCTTAAAACAGGAATACTTTACTACGGATTATCTTTCTTCTTAACATGGGTATTTTTAGTCCCATTTATAGAAAGTAGTTATACGTTTAACTTTATTTACAAAGAAACATTTACAACTAAACTAATTGTTTTTGGCATTATATCACCTCTGTTCGGAATGCTAATGGGGTATACAGGATGGAAGGGCTTTGAAAAGAAATATGAATAACCTTAATATAATTTAATGGTATAATAGTCCTCTTTAACGTAACAACTGAAAAAACGAATAATTTATTAGAGCACCGCATTATTCAGTTTGAATTTTGTGATGTTTTTGTGTGGCATTTCAAAAAAATTGCGCAATAGACAAGTACATAAAACAAGAATGATGTAAAGTTTTCCAAATATATTCACCGCCTAGCAGTTGAGTGGTATAATACACAAGAAGAATAATATAACAATCGTTGAATAGGGGGAGTCTATTATTAACATTAGAAAGATTTTTAGCAAAACAAAAGTTCTTAAATTGATTTTTATATTTCTATCAGTTTTTACATTTCAATTTTTATGTGTTAACTTATGGGTAATAAATAAAGCTGATAAATACATAGTAGATAAACATTTTGTTCCTAGTGTAGAGTGTATAATTATTCCTGGTGCTTATGTATACCCTGATGGAAGGCTAAGTGACATATTAAAGGATAGAGTTGACACCGCAATAGAAATATTTAAAGAAAATAGTAATCTTAAAATATTAGTAACCGGTGATCATGGAAATTTACAATATGATGAAGTTAATAATATGAGAAAATACCTAGAGCAGAAAGGAGTTAAAAGTTCTAGTATATTTTTGGATCACGCAGGTTTTAGTACCTATGAAAGTATCTATAGAGCAAAGCATATATTTAAAGTAAATAGTGCTGTAATAGTAACACAGGATTACCACCTCAAAAGAGCAGTATACTCAGCAAGAGGAATGGGAATAGAAGCCTATGGAGTAAAAGCAGACAAGCATGTCTATGTAGATATCGTAAAATATAAAATAAGAGAAAGTTTAGCTATTTATAAAGATTTTATTTCAGTTAACATATTAAAACCTAACCCCAAATTTTTAGGAAAAGAAATCCCTATAAACACTAGCAGCTCCGATGAAACCCATGATTAAAATTTCACTGTATGGCCTGCATTTATGTCTGTTCTAAAGAAGCCATTGAATGCAAGAATAAGTAAAAATGATATGATAATTCAAGTAAATAATTTAGCAAAATTTTTAATTAGTCGAGAGGGAAAGGTAATTAATGAGATAATAGCAGAAGGTCAATTTGATCAAAAGCTAGCTGAAACCTATCGCGAAATATATTTTAAGCCTCGAAGACTTGATTCACAACATATTTTAGAGCTTGGAATTTCAAGAGGAGAACTAAAGGAAGATTTGGATATAGAATTAGTTACGGATTTAATTTTTGGTCCATTATTCTATAGATTATTAATAACAGGGGATATGGTAGAGGAGGCCTACATAAAAAAACTAATAAATTATGTATTTAAAATAACACAAAAACAGCATTAATATTCACATATATTAATGCTGTTTTTCAGCTTCTTAATGGTATTTATATGCTTATTTCCAACGATTGAGAGTTGGAAATAAAGTTGTCAGTTCTTTTCTTGCTTCATCTTCGCCTATTGCTTTTCCCAAAACAGGTACAATTTTCTCAATCATTTCTTTCATAGATATATTGGGATCAATAAATTTTCCGTCTTTATAGCAATTTGTGCAGTAAATGCTTCTACTTCCGTCTGGTTCTGTTGCTATGAAATGTGCATGTTCTTCGTTAAAGGGTAAACCACAACTTTGACACATTGTTACTTCTGTCATTTTTATCATTCCTTTCGTGTAGTATGTAAATACTCAATCAACAGTTCGCCTTCAATATACAAGTATTCCCTATTATTATATCCAAATTAATTATCAGAACATGCCCATGCGTCAATTTCCACTTTAAATGATGGATCAGCTAAAGAGACTACATATAGCATTGTCATGCAAGGGTTGTGATCTTTTAACACTTTTGAAATAGCTTCACGTCGCTTCGCATTGTCAATGTTTCCAACCATATAAAATACTATTTTCACTAAATCCGTAACATCCATATTAGCTGCATGTAAGTTTCGAACAATATTATCCATAGCAATTTCTAATTGCTCTATCGGATCATTCGGAAGAATTCCATTCTCGTCTTTTCCAAGCTGTCCTGACATAACCAACCAACGATTTTGACCAGAAACCTCTATTTGATGTGTATAAGCTGCAACAGGTCCATGTATATTTTCTGGATTTCTAAATTTTTTCATACAATCACTCCTTCAAATACTTTAAAATAACTTATAGCATAATTATAAAACAGTTATATGTGTAACAGTCAAATAGTTAGTGTAACAGTTCTTTTTCTGTAAGCTCATTGTAAATTATAATTATTCTAGTATTTAAAATTGAGTTTAGATATAATATATTCTATCACTTTCAATAAAAACTAGTATAACTGTGTATAACATATTTGGAGGAGTTTCCTATGAACATTAAGATTGATAGAAACGGTGTAATCACTATAGCTAAGCAATTATTTAATTTTTTTTCAGATAGAATTTTATCTGGACTTATAAAAGATGGTGAGCAATTACCTTCCATTAGAAGCTTATCAAAAGAATTAAATGTTAGTCCAATGACTATAATTAAAGTTTATAATGAGTTAGAGGAAAATGGCTTGGCAATCACAATACAAGGTAAAGGAACCTATGTTAATCAAAGAAATAATATTGAGAAGCTTAATAATTTATCAAAGCAAAATGATTTTCAATGGCAGATGGCTATTCCCGACTATTTATCTAGATCTCAATTTAAATATTCTTCTAATTTGACCTATGCAAATGATTGCCGCAATCTGTCAATTGCATCACTAAGTTATAAACTATTACCTACAGCAACAATTTTGAAGGACTCCTTAAGTTTAAGCCAAAATAATCTTAAGTTTCTTGCTCAATATCCTCCAGTTCAGGGTGACTATGAATTTAGAGGTGTATTAAGTGAATACCTAAAATCAAAAGAAATAATTACTACAGCTGAAAATATTTTAATTACTACTGGTTCTCAGCAGGGAATAAGTATTATATCAAGTACATTTATTGGACCTGGGGATATAGTAGTTATGGAAACTCCTACTTATCCCGGTGCTATAGATTTATTTAAAAGCAGAGGGGCAGTAATTTTAACTGTACCTGTTGACAATGAAGGTATGAGAACTGATATATTAATGAATTTATGTGATAATTACTCACCGAAAATTATTTATACTATGCCTAATTTTCATAATCCAACTGGATATAGTATGAGTCTTAAACGAAAGAGAGAACTTCTTGATATAGCTAAATATAACAACAGTATTATAGTTGAGGATGATCCTTGGAGTGAAATTTCATATAAAAAAGAAAAAGTTAGATCAATAAAATCTATTGATACTGATGGACATGTAATTTATATAAAAGGGCTTAGCAAAATCCTTGGGCCTGCATACAGATTAGCAGCTATTGTAGCAGAGGGGTCAATACTTTCAAGACTCATAACCGCTAAGGCTAATCATGATCTTGGAACATCTATGCTAAGTCAAAAGACGATTTTAGATTTTATTCAGTCAAATAAAGTCACATATTATATAGAAAATCTAAATAAAGAATTGTTAAAAAGACGTAATAGGGTAATTAATTTGTTAAAGAATTATGCACCTTCAGGAACAAAATGGACTATACCTGAAGGTGGAATAAATATTTGGATTACTCTTCCTGAAAGTTTCAATGTAGAGAAACTATTATATCACTCTATAACAACAAAAAATATTTCTTTTTTACCTGGAACTGTATGTTATCCTAATGAAGTGGAATTCAATCATCTTAGAATATGTTTTACTTATTTAGAAGAAGATCTTGAAAATACTATAATAGAGCTATGTAAGCTTATGAAACTTCTAAATACAACTGAAAATAGCAGTGATTACATACCCATTATTTAAGTATTTTAATTCTTGAGATAATATTTTATGACTTATATTTAGAATAGATTTTTTATTTCGCCATATCTTATTCCACTTTCTTAGCAGTAAGTATCTAAGTAAAAAGTGCGTACTAGTATGGATATTTCAATAAGGCTATAATTGATTATATAATAAGTGGATATTAATTTCCTTGAATTAAGAAAATGAGTTCTAATCTATGAATTTATCCGATGACTACCCGCTCTAATACTCCCTCGCACTCTGTGAAGGCGATTCACACAAAATCATAGATTTTGGTTCTCTGCTTTTCTCCAAGTGGGAGTAAAGAGCGGCTACGTCCCTGGATAACGATTTCTAAGCATCAGATGGAGTTAAAACTTCATCTGATGCCAAGAACTCTGTTTATAACATCCTTAGGGGGTAAAATTATGCCAAGAAAATATAATTTATATCAAATTGATTCATTTACAAAGGAAAAATTCACAGGAAATCCAGCAGGAGTAATAACCAATGCAGATGGATTAACTGATTATGAAATGCAGAAAATAGCTAGGGAACTTAATAATTCTGAGACAGCCTTTATTTTCTCTTCAAATAGCGATGAATATGATGTCCATATACGTTTTTTTACTCCAACCAATGAAGTGCCGATCTGTGGACATGCTACTATTGCTGCCCATTATGCACGTGCTATTGAAAATGGACTCGATACTTCAAAAGTTTATCATAAAACAGGCGCTGGAATTTTGCCAGTTGATATAGTAAAAGAAAATGGGGATTATAAAATTGTTATGACTCAGGGGAAAATTGAGTTTGGTACTATTATTGATGGCATAAATAAAAAAGAACTTCTAGCAGCACTTAATATAACAAAGAGTGATTTATTGGAAGACTATGAAATACAGATTGTTTCAACAGGTCATTCTAAAGTTATGGTTGGTATAAAAAGCAATGAAACTTTAAACACAATACAGCCGGATTTTGGCAAACTCTCTAAGTTGAGTAAGGTTATTAAATGTAATGGATATTATGTTTTTACGGTTAATTCACAAGATAGTGATATTTTAATACATGGTAGAATGTTTGCACCTGCAATAGGCATTAATGAAGATCCAGTAACTGGTAATGCAAATGGTCCTTTAGGTGCATACCTTGTTCATCATAATCTTGTTAAGCACAATAATTCTTTATTTAAATTCAAGGCTAAGCAGGGTGAAGCTATAAAACGACCAGGTATTATTGAAGTCGAGGTAAAGATAGAAAATGAAGAACCTGTAGAAGTTAAAGTCTCTGGAAATGCTGTTATAATATTTAAATCTGAATTATCATTAAATGATTAAAAAGTCTGTTGCTCAATCATGGCAAGGAGCTTAGAATCGGGTCTATAATTTTACATAAAATCCTTTATTTATGATATGATAGCTTGTATAATTATATTAATACATAAGGTCAAGTTCGTTATGTATTGTAAAATGTTTTATCCGATGACTACCCGCTCTAATACCCCTCGCACTCTGTGAAAGCGATTCGCACCAAATTGGAGATTTGGGCTCTCTGCTTTTCTCAAAGAGGGGGTAAATAGCGGCTACGTCCCTGGATTCGTTCAACTAAGAATCAGATGGGGGTTAAATGCCCGAATGGCATTTAACGGGCAAAGCCCAGGGTCGTAGACGAAACCCTATCTGATTCAAGTTTTCACTTCATATCATGAGAGGAGGAGATATAATGAGTAAAAATGATATCTCTATACAAAAGGCTCAAAAAGAGGACTATGATGAACTACGCAAGATTTTTTTAAAAACAAGACAGGAAAATTTTAATTGGATGGAATATGACAGTATAAAGCTAGAAGATTTTGATAGTAGCACGGAAGGTGAGTTAATATTAACAGCAAAAATAGGTAATGACATTGCCGGGTTTGTTTCAATTTGGGAAGAAGATAAATTTATTCACAATTTATTTGTTTCATCAAATTTTAAAAGGTGTGGAGTAGGCAAAGCATTGATAGATCAGTCTGTAAAAGAAGTGGGATTACCATTAACATTGAAGTGCGTGAGAGCAAATGTAAATGCTTTAAATTTTTATTTATCTCAAGGGTGGACAATCGAGGAAGAAGTTATAGAAAATGAACCTTATTATTTAATGAAATATGAAGATATAAGTGTATTAGAAAAGTAATCATGACAGGCAGTTCTATTAAGTAGTAACTTTCTATCAGATAAAGTGTTTAATTTAGTTTAATGTGGGTATAATCTAATATGTGAGTATATTTTGATTCCCCCAAAATATAAGGACCGATAGTTTATCTATCGGTCTTTTTATTACAAAACCCCTGGTTAGACCAGGGGTTAAGTAAAGCTTTTAGCTATGGAAAATTATCGTTTCACTACATCAAAGTTATTCTCGATAAGCAGCCAGTTTTGTGGGAATGGAATTCCTAATTTCCAATAGCTTACACCTCTAAGGTTTAATTCCTTTACTAGATCAAATTTTGCTTGAATAGATCGAGCATCTTCAAACCATACTGTATGACGTTTTCCAGCTTCATCTGTATAGTCAAAATGAGGAGCTTGTGCTGTAGTATCATAGCTTATTGGTACATTATGGTTTGCTGCTAATAAAATTGCATCTTGAGGGCTCACTGCCCTTGCAGTACTTCCAGGTACAAAAGGAAGCGTCCAATCATATCCGTACAAGTTTTGTCCCATCATAATTTTAGAAGAAGGCATTTCTGTTAAAGCATATTCAATAACTTGCCTAACTTGAGGCAGTGGAGAGACAGGCATTGCCGGGCCGCCGCTGTAGCCCCATTCGTAGGTCATTAGGACAACAAAATCTGCAATTTGACCATGGGCTCTATAGTCATGGGCTTCATACCATTCACCTGCTTGGGTGGCACTTGTTTTTGGTGCTAAGGCTGTAGACATTAAGAAGCCCTCAGCACTCAATCTTGCTTTAGCCTTTCTCAGGAAGGCGTTATAGTTTTCTCTTAGTTCACGAGGCAAATGCTCCATATCAAAATGTATATCTCTAAAGTTAAGTCGTTTAGCTGTGGCGATGATATTGTCAAGTAGAGTATTTTGTAATTGCGGATTTGTTAGAATAAGTCTTCCAAGTTCTGTACTGAATTGTCCTCCTTCAAGATTGGTAACTGCCATCAATAGAACTGCACCGCTATTATCTGCAATTTGTCTAAAATTGTTTAGCGGAGGCTCTTTTAAGGTTCCATCTCTCTGAATCTGGAAGCTAAAAGGTGCTAAGTAGGTCAAGTGTGGCGCTGCACTTCGGGCGGATTGTTCCAATTCAGGCGAAACTTTTCCAGCTATTGGTTCGACGTATGCATTTATTTCTGCGCTTCTTCTCGGTTGCGGAGGAATATACAACCTAAGTCCAACGGGGAGTTGCATATTTGGTGAAATTCCATTGACTCTCGCAAGTGTTTGATAGTTCATTCCGAAGTTCCTCGCAATACTGTATAAGCTGTCTCCTGGTTGAACCCAATAGAAGCTTCCCACAATAGGAATTACCAGTGCCTGACCCACCACTAGCTGATTAGGATTTGGAAGTTCATTTGCGCCTGCAATTGCGCCAATCGTCGAATTATACATTTGTGCAATGTCAAATATGGACTGTCCTGGTTGAACAACATGAATTTGCATAATTTCTCCTTTTACTTATGAATTTATCCATTATTATTGTATGAATTAGAAGGAGAAGAGTGTCATTTTTCTAATAGCTATTATATCAAATTTTTGATCTTTTATTAATTTGAATTCCAGTATAAAGGATTGCTAAAAGAGATAAAGTAAAAAGCTCGAATCTCACTAAGGCTGAGTCTATAGTTTTTAATTAAGATGAAGAATCATATATGTTATAATACTCTTAGACTTTACGCAAATGCTACAAGTATAAACAGTTAACTACTTACTAAGGAGAACATATGAAACCTTACAGTATATTAAATAACGTAATATTTTTAGATATAGAAACCACTGGCACTGATGACAAAATTATAAAGATCTGTGCTGTTAAAATAAAAGATAATGTTGTTACAAAGTTTAGCACTTTAGTTAATCCAAATAGATTAGTAGCGCTAAGTATTTCTGATCTTTTGAGAGGAGTTACTCAAAAAGAACTAGACAGTGCTCCGCAGTTAAAAGATGGAATTAGGAAACTATTACTCTTTATTGAAGACCTTCCATTAGTATGTCATAATAAAGCCTTTGAAGGAAGTATTCTTAATATAGATAATGAGTTTTTAGATTTAATAGAACTTTTTGCCATTCTTTTTCCAGAGCTTACAGAGTTTAATCTTCAATATTTATTAAAGAAGTTTATTCATAATTACAAAGAGGAAAATTGTAGAGCTCTTAGTTATGCAGAAGATATAATAATGATGCTTAATTATGCAATAAGCAGCTTTTACTATGAAAATGGGTACTCGCTGCCTATGAGCATTACGGAACTAGAAGCATGGAATTGGTATAAGCATCTTATAAAGATAAATATGGGGGATGTAAAATACTTCATAGAGAATAAACATATTGAACTCCAAAAGAAAGTTACTGAGCCATATCCTGTTTTTGCACTGAAAGATTATGAAAAACTTTTTGAGCATGAAGAGATTTGGAGAAGAAATGGAAGGAGCTATACCTTAAGACCACAGCAGAGAGATGCATCAAAATTTATAAAAGAAGGTCTAGAAAAAGGCAGGATTACAATAATGGAAGCACCAACGGGATTAGGAAAAAGCATGGCTTATTTGCTTCCTGCTTCCATATATACATATATTAAAGAAGAAAAAGTTATTATATCTACTAATACAAAGGGATTACAAAACCAGCTGGTAGAGAAGGACATCCCTAATCTTTTAGAAGCATTAAATATAAAAAGAGATATAAGCTATACTTTAATAAAAGGGAAAAGTAATTATCTCTGCTTTGACAGGTTTGGGGAGATAGAATATCTCAATGATATGAGAACTCTTATTGGTTATGTTTATTTAAAAAGGCTTATACTAGAAAAGGGCATTGGAGATCTAGAAGAAATAAGCCCTATTATAAGAGAAAAGTTTAATTTAGATTTCTTGATAAATCAGTGTAATTGCGATTCAGAACTTTGCGATGTGGGAGTCTGCAAATATAAAGATCGGTGCTACTATGCATCAAAGGTTGAGGCGTTAAAGGAGTCTCAGCTTATTGTTGTTAATCATTCCTTATTATTAAAGTGGCCCTATAAAAGTATTGTTCCTCTTGAAAATATTGTGGTGGACGAAGCTCACAATCTCACTCAGGAAGCCTATGATGCTTTTGAAAGCACTCTAGTTTCCCATGAGTTTGAAAGATATATAAAAGAGATATATAGCAGCGCGGAAAAAAACGGGTATCTATATTATTTATCAAGAAGAACTAAAAAGGATACTTTGCCTCTAAGCGAGATAGAATCAGAGATAGAGCAGTGTATAAATCAAATTGCAAATATTAAAGCTGCCTTTGAAAACTATGTATCGGAAAGTGGAATAAGCAAGGATTACAATATTAAGGAGCATTTAAACAAAAGCAATCCTAAGATAGCAGGTGTAATAAAATATTTAGAATATCTTAAAGAGAATTTAGGTAGCTTAAATATAAATTTAGAAAAGGCGGTTTCTGTTCTAAAGGAAATATCTACTCTTGAAAAAGATAAACGGCTTAAAATATTAATAGAAAAAGTGGAAGTTATAAATAGCTATAGTAGATTATTAGAGGATGTAATAATTCAAAGTGAAGAAGGTTATTGTTTTTACTTTGAAGTAGATAAATACTTTAAATGGTGGAAGATATCCAGCATACCTTTAGATGTATCCGGTGCTTTTTATGAAAAAGTTCTAAGCGGAGCCAAGAGCTGTCTTTTTGTATCTGCAACTTTAAGTACAGATAATGGCTACAATAGTTTAAAAAACACCCTGGGAATAAATATTGCAAAGTCTCAAAATAAAGAAATAGTAGAGGTTCCTCCTATAAAACCTGTCTTTGACTATAAAGGTAAGAGTGCAATATATGCTATTGAGAATATCGATCCTAATAATACAGATACTTTTTCAGAAGAAATGAAAAAGTTTGTTATTGAGCTTTTATCTAATGTTGAAGGTAATATTATTATTCTATTTACAAGCAGAAAAAGGCTTGAGGCCTTTAAAGAAGAGGCTTTAGAAAATTTTAAGGCTTTAGGAGTAAGCGTTGTAGAGGGTAAAAAAGATATAGAAAAATTGAGATCCAGAGAGGAAAGATATATTCTGCTAGGTTCAAAGGGATATTTTGAAGGAATAGATATTCCAGGGGACACCATGACCACAGTGATTTTAGATAAAGTGCCTAATATCAATAGTAAGGAGCCTTTTTATAAGTCTTTAATAGAAAATCAAGTTGAAAGAGGGAAAAACTATTGGCAGGCTTATGCAAAGGTGAATTTTCCAATTGTATCTATAGATTTGAAGCAGATTTACGGAAGAATTATAAGAACCGAATATGATTATGGTTCATTATTTATTATGAGTAAATTTGAGAGCAATAATTCCACAGTAAAAAAGCTTGAAAATCAGCTTCATGGAGTCTCTATTATAAGAAAAGATGGAGATGAACTCTTTAGAGATTTAAAGATGAGGGTGGCAAGGTGGAAACAGATAAATCTCTATAAGATAATGAAGGAAGTTAAGCATTCTTTAAAGAAAGCTATTTCAGAGAAAAAGATGCTTCAGAAGACTATGACATTTAAGGAAATTGAGGAGTTTATAAATGAATTTATGTCCTTAGAGTATAGCAAAAGAAATTTAAAGTACGATGTAAATATTTATTTAGTTAATGGAGTAAACATTTATATTAATGGTGAAATATTAAAGTTAAATGCAGCAAATAGAAGTAAAATAACTCAGTATTTTAAAGATATTACAATGTAATTCTTTTTATTGTGAACTATAAAAGGTTTGATACTATTAGTAACAGAATTTACTAGGTAAAGTTACCCCCTATGTTCTAAAACATAGGGGGTTGTAAGTGATCTTACTACAAATTTTAGCGTTGAGCCTCATACTGTCTTAAAAGCTTAATGAATAACTCAGGAACCTTTTCCATGTTCTCTGGAGATTCAATAAATGCAATACGGAATTGAGTGCTTCCTGGATTAGGTTCACCTGATTTAATATCATAGAAGCCTTTCAAAGGTGCTACTAGAAGAGTTGTATCTACTCCGTTGTAATTCACTGAGCCTTTTTGTGCACAGTACAAAACAAAGTCGATAGAATCAAATCCTGGTTTTACAACATTTCTAACGTCAATTACTGAGTATATAGATGCATCAGGGCTTGAAACAATAAGACCAGGTTCTAGTTCCTTCATACCGTCATATAATTTAAACATGATTTCTTTGTAATAGTTACGAAGGCCTTTGCACCATTCAGCAATGCTTTCCTTGCTTTCATGAGCTAGTGCTCCGAATATATGCTGACCGATTACATTAGCACAGAGATTTGCAGTATATTCAGCTACTGATTGAGTATGATACTCTGCATTATCAGTGATGACAGCTCCGATTCTTAAACCGCAAGCATTCCATACCTTTGATGCAGTCTCGATACTTATTCTTCTGCCTTCTATTCCAGGTACATCTGCATCAGAGAGTCCCCAGATGCTTACTAGATCAGTATTTTCATCATAATACAGTTCACGATAAGCCTCGTCGCTAACCATCCACATATTATATTTTACGCATAGTTTAGCAAGCTCTTTAAGAGCTGGATAATCATAGAGCTGACCTGTAGGATTGTCGTAAGGTATTACAAGAAGCGCTCCAGGATTATGCTCTTTAATAATTTCTTCAATTTTATCTAATTCTGGAAGACTAAACTTTCCGTCTTCACCTAAGTTACGTTTAACTGTAACAGTTTTACGTCCAATTCTTTCTGCAAAAGAAATATAATTTGTGTAGGCTGGGTCAATCATCATAAGAGGTCTGTCCCCAGTGCCTGCGTCTCCGCAAACGCCAAGTAGTAACAGCTCCATACCACTGGATCCACCATCAGTTACTTGAACATGCAATTTGCTAGTATCAAAACCTTCGCACTTAAGAATGTTTTTAAAAGCATCCTGAGCCTCAGCTACACCAGCAGTGCCTGAATATCTTATAACACCCTTTGCAAATGGGCTTTCAGGTGCATTCAATGCAAACATTCTTTTTTGCATAGCAGGATTTGTTGGAAGTGAAACGTTTCCAATTGCTACATTAATTAATGCAGGCTTCTCTTTACGTTCAGCAAATCTCATTTGACCAAGTCTTACGTCTGATGGCATTCTTTTTTTGAAATGATTTGATAGTACTGGTTTATTCATTTATAAAATACCTCCCCAAAAATGTAATTTGTAATAAGTGTGCAGCATTTATCGGATAAATTCATTCTCAGTAGACATTCCAGAATAATTAATTTTTATGTCTGTGTTATCTACAGATACACCGTCTAGATTGATGTTTAATTATTTACACTGATTATAGTATAAGTATTTAAGTTTTAAAACTATTTTAATAAAATTGCATAAAATTTAATATTGTTTGGGTTTTTTATTAAAATAATTAATATAAATCAAGCTTTAGTGAATATGAAAAATAATAATTTTATGTAAAAATTGTTTAATACATTAATTTTCACAATTGTATAAGTTATTTTTTAAAGCATCTTTTCTTAATACCAAATACAATGCAGCTTAAAAAAGCAGACACAAGATTGAATGATTCTTGTATCTGCTTTTTTATTATAAATGGATTTAGATTTTGCATATTTAAATTCAAATTTTGTGAAGGAACTGAATGACAAATTCAATAGCTTCAATGTAAAAATATGGAATTAGACTTTGGTATATTATCAAAATTTATCATAATAATAACAAGATTCGTGACAATATGAAGTTTTTATTACTTAATATATCAAAATATAGAGTTGTTTAGAAAGCCCTTTCTTAATTCTTGTACAAAAAAATGCCCCAAAATCTGTCTGTATAAGCAGAGGTATTGATAAAAATAAATTATTTATTTTTCTAAATGAATTTTTACATCCAATTTAAAAAAATAAATGTTTTAGAGAGTAGGAGTAAAAGTATATAGATTTTCGACATAATTGTATAAAAGTTGATATTATTTTATAATTTGCATGATTATTGACAATACTGAAATAATTATATAAAATGAAGAAAGAATATTTTTAAAATTGCATAATTTAAAAAGCAAGAAATGAAAAAACAGACAATTAACTTAAATTTGAATATTATTAAAAATAGAATTATTTTCTTTGACAAAAGTTTTAATTCGTTCATAAAGGGTAATTCACAATATATATTTTTAGGTATTATGATATATATTTAATAGTGATTGTGAGAGATCCTTTTTGATATAGCTTGAAAAATCTAGAATCATAAAGGGTTTAGGATTTTGCAAGCATCTAATTTTTTTTATAAGAAAGGGGTAGTAAAATGAGCAGTGAAGTTCAAACTCAAACAGGCGAAAGCCTAGAACGTGGTCTTGAAGAAAGACACATTAAAATGATGGCAATCGGTGGAGCTATCGGAGTTGGTTTGTTCCTTGGATCAGCAACAGCTATTCAGGCCGCAGGTCCAGCTATATTGCTTACCTATGCCGTTGCAGGAGTAATTATATTTTTTATCATGCGTGCCCTTGGGGAAATGGCAGTTGAACATCCAGTTGCAGGGTCTTTTAGTGCATATGCAAACGATTACGTAAGTCCTCTTGCAGGATATCTAACAGGGTGGACATACTGGATAATGTGGGTTGTAACTTGTATGGCAGAAGTTACAGCAGTAGGTATTTACATAAACTTCTGGTTTCCAAATGTACCACAGTGGGTGTCAGCACTTATTGCTGTTTGTATACTTACTGTTGTAAACTTAACTGCAGCAAAAGCATTTGGAGAAATCGAATTCTGGTTTGCACTTATAAAAGTTGTTACAATAATTGCTATGATTGCAATAGGTATAGCTATGATAGCATTTGGTTTGGGCAATAAAGGGGTACCAATTGGTATTTCAAACCTGACTGCTCACGGTGGTTTCTTCCCTAAAGGAATCATGGGTCCTATATCAACATTGACTATGGTTTCCTTTGCTTTCGTAGGAGTTGAGCTTATCGGTGTTACAGCTGGAGAAGCAAAAAATCCTGAAAAAGTAATACCATCAGCTATAAACAGCGTTTTCGTGAGAATAATGATATTCTACATCGGTGCATTGTTTGTTATAATGTCACTTTATGCTTGGGACAGCATAGGAACTACAGGAAGTCCATTCGTTCTTACATTCTCCAAACTTGGCATAGCTGCAGCAGCTGGTATCATAAACTTCGTTGTACTTACAGCAGCATCATCATCATGTAACTCAGGTATATTCACAACTGGCCGTATGCTGTACAACCTTTCATTGCAAGGACAAGCACCTAAGTGCTTCTCAAAGCTTAGCAAAACTAACGTTCCTAAGAATGCAATACTTGCTTCAGTAGGATTTATGTTAATCGGAGTTATATTAAACTATGTTGCTCCTGGTAAAGCATTCACTTATGTTACAAGCGTAGGAACATTTGCGGGAATATTTGCTTGGTTCATGATTGTTTACACTCAGATTAAATTCAGAAAGAGTCTTACACCTGAACAGGTTAAGAAATTGAGGTTCAAAACAGTACTTTATCCAGCTTCAGGCATCATCACTATGATATTCCTAGTTGGCGTATTTGTTTCCATGTGCATGGGTGCAGATACAAGAATCCCAGCTTTAGTTGGAGTTGTATGGATAGTGGTTTTAGTTGCTGCTTGGTATGGAACTGGATTAAATAAAAAGAAAGCTACTAAACTGCTTAGCTAAGCTGTTTGGTTACTATGCAACTATATTGAATAAAGGTACTACCAATAATTAGTAGTTAAAAGATAAATGGCTGTTTCAAAACTAAGTAATTAGCTTTGAAAGGGCCATTTTTAATTTCGTAACTACAAGTAACAGAATAAGAGGATTTGCAGGACAGAACTTGGCGTCCACGCAATTGTTCACTTTCTATGTAGGAGTGCCGATTGAAATTGAATAAATATTTTTTAAAATTTTTGAGCTACTTATTAAATTTATTCCTATTGAATATGAAGGAATGAAAAGTAAGTTATTAATCATGTCATGTATTCTAAGGATAAGATAGGTATGAAACTTCTGTTAATATAGCAAAAGTATTAGGTACTTTTAAAGGAATATTTGTTGTAAATGGAGAAGATTATGAGGATGCACTTGCAGAAGCTCTAATTAAAGAGACAAGGGGGTAAAAATGAGAAAAAAGTTTTTTGTATTATTTTTAGCTTTGATATGTTTAATTACTATAGGTTTTAAACTTTTTACACAGAAAAATGCCTTGTACAGTAAAAATATAACAAATATACAAACTAAAAATATGACTAGTGAAAAGAAGAGTGAAACAATTGATGAAAAGCTAAAGAAAAAAATAGTATTAATAAACTCAGATAAAGATAAGGATGGCATAAAAGATCAGGCAGATATAGTTCTTGGAGCAAGAAAAGAAGCAGATAAGAAAGTAAAATATAAAGGGGATTATTATGTAGGGGGATATCCTCCAGAGAGTGAAGGAGTATGTACTGACTTAGTATGGAGAGCCTTTAAAGATGCAGGATATAATTTAAAAGATATGGTAGATGAAGATATAAAAAATCATCCTGGTGATTATAAGAGAATTGAGGGAAAACCAGACCCCAATATAGATTTTAGAAGAGTGCCTAATCTTTACGTCTATTTTAAAAAATATGCGACTAGTATTACTACTGAATTGAAACCTAATGATATAGAGAACTTAAAGGAATGGCAGCCCGGGGATATCATAACCTTTGATCACAGTGAACATATAGCTATAGTTTCTGATAAAAGGAGAGCAGATGGGGTTCCGTATATAATACATAATGCACCACCTTGTGCTAGAGAAGGTGACGAAATTATGTATTGGATGCCAAAAATAACAGGTCATTTTAGATTTCCAAAATAAAGTCTCAAAAATTTAATGGTTAGCAAGGCGTACCTAAGGTACGCCAAGGGCCTTCAGGAATTTTAATGAGCGCAGCAAATTTACTCTACCTAAAGGTATAGGAGTAGAATTAAGCAGGCAAATTATTATCTATTTTTGGCCTATATTCAGCAGGAAGTTTTTTTATCAAAGCCCAAACCAAAACTGATGATATAACCTTGTCTATAATATTTCCTGTAATTCTTGGAATAAAGGCTGAAGTGAAAATATCTGCACCAGATTTTCTAAGCCAGAATACTAAAAAGTCATTTCCAGAACCTGTAACCCCACCATATAGCCAAACAGCAATAGGAGAACCTATTAGTGGGCAGACAACTGAAAGAATAAGTCCTGTTACCACAGCTGTGATTATACCGTAGCCATATTTTTTAGCTATGTAGCCTACTAATAATCCGACAACTACATTTACTAAGAAAAAAGGAATATCCTTAGGACTAAAAATCATTCCTGTAATAATATTAGACGCTGCACCAACAGCGGCACCATACCAAGGACCAAAATATACTGCAGCAAAGATTGTGCCTATTGTGTCAAGAAAAATTAGAGGGATTTTTAGTTGTCCAACTAATGTTCCTAATACAATATTTATTGCAGCTGCAAATGCACAAAGTATAAGAGCAAAGGTTTTTTTATTTTTCATGTTTTACCTCCGTTTTACATTGGTGTATAATTATTGCATTTACTAAAGTATAATATAATAATTTTGAAAATTAAAATAGATATTATTTATAATACTAGATTAGTCTATTTAGAAAAATGATAGAAAAGTTTTCAATTTTTGAAACTAAACTATCCTACATGTTGTATGATATTTGGTAAAGGGGATGAAGCTTATGAAAAGAACAAAAAATATTGTAATTTTAAGTCACTGTATATTAAATGTTAACTCAAAAGTAGAAGGATTATGTGAATTTGGCAACATATCCAATAGATTAATAAAATATTTAATGGACAATGATTATGGAATAATTCAACTTCCATGTCCCGAGCTTACCATGTACGGCATAAAAAGATGGGGACATGTTAAAGAACAATTTGACAATCCGTATTATAGAAAACATTGCAGAAAGTTATTTGAGCCAATACTAGAACAAATAGAAGATTATATTAATAATGGATACAAAATAGAGACACTAATAGCTGTAAAAGGCAGCCCCAGTTGCGGACGTAATTTAACATGCTCTTCACCTGAATGGGGAGGAGAATTTATGGGTAAGGAAGATATTGAAAAAAAGCTAAATGATTTAAAGACTATAAATAAACCAGGTGTCTTTATGGAAGAAATAGAGCAGATGCTGATTGAGAAAAATATAAACATAAATATTATAGATATGGATGAAGAAAATGAAGATATAACCATGAAGAATATAACAGAGTTGCTAGGTAAGATGGAGATAAAATGACATTGTTTTTACAGAAGAATAGAAAAATCTAATTACTAAGAAATCAATGATTTAGAAAGCTTCAAATCTAAACTGAAACCCTTGATAATAAGGTGAACCTTTGAGGTCAGCCTTACTATCAGGGGTTGCCTTATAAATTCAATAGAGGAACACTTTATTACTTTTGATCCTCAAATCCATTTCTGATAACTTTATATTCACCAGTTTCCACATTTAAATCGTAAACACTAAAATTTGTATTTATATCAAATCCGTCATAATGCACAGCAATATTTAATGAGGCAGATCCTTCTTCACCACTTACTATTCGGTGAAAAACTCCTTTTGACCAAACTAAAATTGCGCCGCCTTCATAAATAAGTTCCCCATTTTTTAATATTTTGTCAGGAGTTACAGTAAAGTGTTCTACTTTACCATGCTCTTTAGTATAAATGTCAACTTCTCTACGACCATGAAGAACTATTAAATTGTCATCTTGATGTTGATGCATATACCATGGCTGATCCACATCTCCTACTGGACCAGGTGAAACTGCTGCTTTTTTATGGATTACTCTATCAATAGAATCAATCTTTGAAACCATATCCATAGGAAATAAATCAAAAGTTACACCTGGTGTATTACGGAAATTTTTTAGCTTAATGATTTTATACATGTCTTTAACTTCTTCAATAATGTTTGACATAATGACTCCTTTCATAAAATTATTACTAATACTGCAATTTTTATTAGAGGACAGTTGACAATGAAGGTGAGTTTTCTTCCTTACGTCAGAAAACTATTATATTTTTTTAGGCTTGTTTTGCTAGTGCAAAACATCGCTAACTTAAGCAGAGAACCCAAATCTTTGATTTGGTGATAGTCACTTACACAGAGTGCTGATTTGGGGTGAATCGCTTACACAGAGTGTACTCCTGCGAAATAAAAGAGCAGGAGTTTCTTTTAAATTAAAGATTTTTCGTAGTGCAGCAGAGAAAAATCCTCCTTCACTGTCCTCTGTCAATTGTCAACTGTCCTCTGAAGAATGCAGAATCTTTAGTACTTAAAAATATATGCAAATTCTTCAAAATATATACCTTAAAGTGTTCTGTGAAATGATTCTATTCAAGTACAATCAGATCAACCAAAAGCATCAAAGTAGGTGACTATATAAAAATTATCACTATTTCATTGATTATTCATACTATACAGTATGAATAATTTGCGGAGTGAAGATAAATGCACCAATATAACTATTGGAATTACTACTATAGAGCAACGAATTATATTGTACAACCAGGAGATTCGCTTTATCTTATTGCTAAAAGATTTAATACTACTATTTCAGATATCAAGCAGGCAAACAATCTAACTAGTGATTTAATATATGTTGGGCAATCACTTGTTATTCCCAGCCCTGCGGTACCAACCCTGCCAGATGGTATTTATGGAATTGGAAGCAGAGGTCCAGCTGTAGTTAAAATACAGCAAGCTTTATCAGCTCTCGGTTTTAATGTTGCACAAGATGGAATTTATGGTCCGAAGACTTCAGATATTATTATGAACTTACAGAAAAAATTTCCTGAGGCTTTAACTGCTGATGGTATTTATGGTCCTAAAACAAAAATGTACTTAGAAAAACTTTTAGCCTCTAAATATAAAATTGTTCAAAATCCCGAAAGTAAAACAGTATTAGTAAATAAGATGAACTCCTTATCGCCTTATTATGAACCTCAAAATTTAACTGTGCCAAATGTTTCATTCGCCTATCCAGAGTATCGACCTCAAAAACTAATGCAGCCTGAAGCAGCAAGAGCCCTTGAAGCCCTTTTTGCTAAGGCAAAACAAGACAATATTGCATTAAATGCAGTTTCAGGTTATCGATCCTATGACTATCAAAGTCAACTTTTTTCAAGAAATATAAAAGCTAATCCAAATGCCAACCAATTTAGTGCTCGTCCTGGAGAAAGCGAACATCAAACTGGATTAGCAATGGATGTTTCTAGTCCTTCTGTTAATAATAATCTTACACAAGCCTTTGGAGATACCAAAGAAGGTAAATGGTTAGTTGAGAATGCTCCAGATTTTGGCTTTATATTACGTTTTCCGAAAGGTAAAGAAAATATAACAGGATATCAATATGAACCATGGCATATTCGTTATGTAGGGAAAGATGTTGCCAGGCAGATAGCGAATCAAAATATAACCCTTGAAGAATATTTAGGTCAAAGCACCTAATAACTATTTACAATAATCAGTAGTATATGTATAATAGTACTATATTTTGTAAAGACTAATATTAATAATTGCGTTGAAAGAGAATAGTATATAGAGATTAATTTAAAGAGAGTTAGGGATGGTGGAAGCCTAATATTTGATTCTATAGAAGGAAGCTCTGGAGCGTAAACTGAAAGCATTATTGTGTAGTAGGTTTAGGGTATTCTCCCCATATAGAGATAATGAGTGGATTAAGTTTACTTAATCAATTTAGGTGGTAACGCGGAATTAACTTTCGTCCTATGGTTTTAGGATGAAAGTTTTTTATATTTATACTGTTTTTAGGAGGAAGAAGAATGAGTTTAGAAAAATTAGCTAATATAATATTTCCGAGTGTACATAAGACACCAGAATATTATATTGAAAAATATCCAAAGAGAAATTTAAAAGAAGGTGCAAAGGTTACTAGATATGCGCCATCACCAACAGGCTTTCAACATATAGGAGGAGTATTTGCAGCTTTAGTAAATGAAAGATTAGCAAGTCAAAGTGAAGGTGTTTTCTATTTAAGAATAGAGGATACAGATCAAAAAAGAGAAGTTGAAGGTGCAATTGAAGATACAATCCAAACAATGAATAACTTTGGAATGGATTTTAATGAAGGGATGACAGGACAAGAAACTTCTAAGGGTGAATATGGTCCATATAGACAAAGTGAAAGAGCGGGAATATATAAGACTTTTGCTAAGGATTTAGTTGCTAAGGGATTGGTTTACCCATGTTTCTGTACTCCTGAGGAATTAACAGCTTTAAGAGAAAAGCAAATAGCTGAAAAAATAACACCGGGATATTATGGAGAATATGCTAAGTGTAGAAATTTAACTCCAGAAGAAGCTATAGCTAAAATAGAAGCAGGGGAAGAGTACATATTAAGATTAAAATCACCAGGAAACATAGAAAATAGGGTTGAGTTCCATGATTTAATAAAAGGTGATATATCATTCCCAGAAAATAATCAAGATATTGTTATAATAAAGGGTGATGGATTACCAACATACCATTTTGCACATGCTATAGATGATGCTTTAATGAGAACTACTCATGTTATAAGAGGAGAAGAATGGTTATCATCACTACCTATACACGTTCAATTATTTGAAATATTAGGTTTTGAAAGACCACAATATGCTCATATTCCAACAATAATGAAAAATGATAATGGTTCAAAGAGAAAATTATCAAAGAGAAAAGATGCTGAAGCTGCTGTTTCTTATTATAAGGAAGTTGGATATCCAACGGTTTCAGTTATCGAATATTTATTAAATATTATAAACTCAAATTTTGAAGAGTGGAGAGAAGAAAATCCTACAGCTGATTATCATGAGTTCCAAGTAGATTTAGACAAAATGAGCAAATCAGGAGCTTTATTCGATATAATAAAATTAAATGATGTAAGCAAAAATGTTATTAGCAAAATGAAAGCAGATGTAGTTTACGATAACTATATAGCTTGGGTAAAAGAATTTGATGCAGAAATGTATGAATTGGTTGCAGCTAATGAAAAAATGTCTAAAGAAATATTTAATATAGATAAAGAGGGTCCAAAACCAAGAAAAGACTATGCTAAGTGGGATGAAGTTAAAGAAAAAGTCTTCTATTTCTTTGATGAATTATTCTACAAAGAAACTGCTGAGCAAGTTGAATTACCAAAGACATTAACATTAGAATCAGCAAAAGAAATAATAAAAGTATACGTGAATAAATACAATGTTAATGCTACTAGCCAAGAGGAATGGTTTGAAGATTTAAAAGCAATTGGTGCAGAATTAGGATACTGTGCAAATAGAAAAGAATATAAAGCAAATCCAGACCAATTTAAAGGTATGATTTCAGATGTTGCAGGTGCAGTAAGAGCAGCTTTATCACATAGAAGCAATACACCTGATATTTACACTATTATGAGTATATTAGGTGAAGATAAAGTAAAAGAAAGATTTGAAAAGTTTTTAGAAGTATAAGTATATAAAAGGTAAAGCCACCTTTGTGAAGGTGGCTTGCCATCCTGAATTTGATAAAACACATCTTTTGGGTTTTTACTCTAAATAATAGCTTTACACTTTGCTATTTTAAAACCCCATTAGCTTCTTAACATTATCACAGTTTTCTTTAGATGTAAGCATCTCCAAAAGCTTGAAAGCCACACCGAAAGCAGTTGAAGGATTATAGGAAGTGATTATATTTTTATCTACAACAATAGGCTCATCACCAAGAACATTTGCGCCAAATTCAGATAATTGTTTTTGTCTTTTCCCAAAATTATATGTTGTAGCATTTCTGCAAGCTAGTACTCCACTTTTCCCAATAGGTAGTGCACCAACACAAATGGAAGCTATTATTTTCCCTCTTTTGTCAAATTCTCTGATTATGTTTAAAAAGTCTTCGCTATAAGCATCTTCATAAAATCCTGCCTCTTCAAATCCTCCTGGTACTGCAAGTGCATCAAATTCATCAATGTTAACTTCATTGATGTGCATTTCCGGAATCACTGTGAAGTTAAAGGTGCATTTCAATTTTTCTCTCGTTCCAACGGTTATTAAATCTGTAGTACCATCACCATCTGATTTATTCCAACCTATAACATCAGTAAAAACACTTGCTTCTGCGGCTTCAAAACCATTGGCAAGAAGTAATAATACTTTCTTCATACTTAAACATCTCCTTCAATTATATATATTTGATATTTGGTTTTCTTAATTATAACTTTATATGTATCATCAGTAAAATTGAAATAAATGAAGTAAATAATCGAAATATATGATATCGTAATATTATATATTAAAGTATAAAGGAATGAGATTGATGGAAATTAGGCATTTGCAAACATTTATAACTATAGTTGAACTTGAGGGATTTACAAAAGCAGCAGATCATTTAGGGTATGCTCAGTCCACTATAACGTCTCACATTCAAATTTTAGAAAATGAATTAGGGAAAGCTTTATTTGACCGTTTAGGTAAAAAAATTGTTTTGACTAATGTAGGTAAGGAGTTAGTACCATATGCTAAACAAATGTTACATGTATATAAAGAAATTAAGAACATAACATCAGAACAGAATGGTGTATCTGGTGATTTAATTATTGGAGCAGGGGAATCTCTATCCATATACCGTTTAGGAAAAATCTTAAAGGAATATAGAAAAAACTTCCCGAAAGTAAACATCATTTTAAAGAATTCAATTTGTAGCGATTTAAGAAGCAAATTACATAGTGGAGAATTAGATATTATTTTTACTATTGAACCTGAAATTATGGATACAGATCTAGTTGTTAAAAATTTGAAAGATGAATGCATGTGCATCATTGGTGCACCAGATGCAGATTTAGAATTTTTATCAAAGAATTTTGAAGGTAAAGAGGCTAAAGAAAGTATCATATTTAGTGAAAAAGGGTGCAGTTTTAGAATAGCCTATGAAAATTACTTAAAACAGAAAAAAATAAAATATGTAAGTCCTTTAGAATTTTCAAGTATAGAAGCTATTAAAAAGTGTGTAATGAGTGGATTAGGAATTTCTTTTTTGCCTTTTTATGCAGTTAGAAATGAGTTAGAGGATGGAAGTCTTAAGATGATTGAAGTAAAAGAACCATTTGGTAAGTTTAGAACTCAACTTGTGTACCATAAAAATAAAAGTATATCACTACCAATGAGCAAATTAATAGAAATTACATTAGAAGACTCTAGTAATTGGAAATAAAGATAGAGCGGATTCATAAGTTTCTAATACGGTTTTTTAGAATACAGAGATTATTAGTGATATGATTGATTAACTTACCATATAAGGTTTAATATGGTAAGTTTTATTTAATTGGTATAAAATATATATAATGCAGAATAGTAAGTTAAAATAAATTAATAAGAATGAACCTACAAAATGCGGCATCAAATATCGAGTAGGGTTATTGTAAAAAAGATATTATTGAATTGGGAGTGAGAAGATTGGATTGGGTTGAGAGATTGAATGAATCAATAAACTATATAGAGAGAAATCTTGCCGGTGAAATATCCTATGAAACTATTTCAAAAATTGCTGGGTGTTCTATTTATAATTTTCAAAGGATGTTTTCATATATAGCAGACAAGCCATTATCTGAATATATAAGAAGCAGACGTTTAACCATGGCAGCCTTTGATTTATTAAATAGTACAGAAAGAATAATTGATATTTCTTTAAAGTATGGATATGAATCTCAAGATTCATTTACTAGGGCATTTAAAAATTTTCATGGAGCACTGCCTTCAAGTGTTAGGAACGGAACAGTTCAATTGAAATCCTGTCCTAAGCTCTCCTTTCAAATTACAATAAAAGGAGAAAATCATATGAATTATCAAATTGAACAATGGCCTGCATTTAGAGTAATGGGAGTATCACACAAAGTAAAAACATCAACAGCCTTTGAAGTAATTCCGCAGATTTGGGAAAACTCATGGAAGGATGGAACTATGAAAATGTTCTTTGAAAAATTTCCTGACTATAGACCTTCAGGAGTTTTAGGAATTGCTCAAGGTGGACAATGGGGCGAAGAAGAGGAAATGGAGTATATTGTAGCAGTAACAAATCATGTTGATGTACCAGATTGCAAACATGTTCCAGTACTTGAAGGAATGAAGGAATTTTCTTATCCTGCTGCAACATGGGCAATTTTTGAAGCTAATGGAGAATTACCAGAGGCAACACAGAGGGTTTATAAACAATTTTACGGAGAATGGCTTCCTAATTCAGGATATGAGTTAGATGATCTTCCAGTTATTGAGTGCTATATGCAGGAAAATCATCAAGAGATCTGGATTGCTGTTATTAAAAAATAGAGAAAAGAGAAAGAAGCATGCATTATTTATAAGTTTAAAAAGTATTGATTAAGATAAAAAGCGCACTTGGGAACACAAGCATAGAAATTGAGTTCATGAAGGAGATTTAGTAAAATTTATTAAATTACTAACTATATAGTATAATATATAGTAAAGGAAGTGGTAATAGATGAGAATTTTGGTTGTGATTTCATTAAATGGAGAAGAAAAAGAAAAACTTCAGTCAAAAATGCCAGAGGCAGAGTACATTTTTATAACTACTGAGGAAATTACTGATGAACTTGTAAAAAGTGCTGATATAATCATTGGCAATGTTCCACCACAATATATAAAGGGAAGTAAAAAGCTTAAATGGCTGCAATTAAATAGTGCAGGCACAGATGGATACTGTGAAGCTGGTGTAATTCCTGAAGGAGCGCATCTTACTAATGCCACCGGTGCCTATGGCCTTGCAATATCTGAACACATGTTAGGTCTAGTACTTGAAATTAAGAAAAAGCTGAATCTATATTATAGAAATCAGATGGAACATATATGGAAGGATGAAGGAAATGTTACTTCAATAGAAGGAAGTACCACACTAGTTGTAGGACTTGGCGATATTGGAGGAGATTTTGCCAGAAAAATGAAGGCACTTGGAAGTTATACAATAGGTATAAAAAGGACGAAAGGACAAAAACCAGAATATATTGATGAATTATATACAATGGAAGCCTTAGATGCCCTCTTACCTAAAGCAGATATAGTGGCTTTATCTCTTCCAGGAACAAAGGATACTTACCATTTGTTTAATAGGGATAAATTTAACTTGATGAAGAAAGATGCAATTATTATTAACGTAGGAAGAGGAAACTGCATATGTACTGATGATTTGTGTGATGCCCTTGAAAACGGAATTATTAGTGGAGCAGGACTTGATGTAACAGAACCAGAGCCATTACCATCTGAACATAGATTATGGGATGTACCAGGAGTTGTTATTACTCCTCATATATCAGGATTTTTTCACCTTCCAGAAACCTTGAGAAGAATTGTTAACATAAGTATTGAAAATCTCGAACATTTTAAGAAACAGGAGCCATTGAAAAATGTAGTTGATTTTGAAACTGGCTACAGAATACCTAGCAAATAAAGAACCTAGGAATTCATTTTTGACTTCCCCAGACTGCTGACAGACATATTTTGTCAGCAGTTTTTTTATTAACGGAGGGGCAGGATATTAACAGTGGTCTAAATTTTATCCGATGACTTACCCGCTCTAATACTCCCATCGCACTCTGTGAAAGCGATTCGCACCAAATCAAAGATTTGGGCTCTCTGCTTTTCTTCAAATGGGAGTAAAGAGCGGCTATGTCCCTGGATAACGATTTCTAAGCTTCAGGTGGAGGTTAAATGCCTAAATGGCATTTAACGGGCAGAATTGCCCAGTGGTCGCAGACAAACTCCACCTGAAGCCAAGAATTCTGTTTATAGCACCTTGTCTAAGTAATATATTAAAATTAAAGTTTAAACTTAATGAATAAAATATTATTGAAAACAGTGTTGACCGAATCGGTTTATGGTAATATAATTATATCATAATAAACCGAATCGGTTTATAAACTTTGAGAGGTGAAACTTATGGAGAAATTTTTTAATTTACCTACAGATAAACAAAAAACAATTATAGATGCTGCTCTTAAATGCTTTGGCACCAATGGTTATAAGAAAACCTCAGTAAGTGATATAGCTTCAGCGGCGGGAATTTCAAAAGCCATGGTGTTTCATTACTTTGGTACAAAAAAAGCCTTATATTTTTATCTAATTGAGTTATGTGGCAATATTGTGATGAAGGAAGTTGATGAAAAATTTGATTATACCGTCACTGACTTCTTTGAAAGGATTAAGCTTTCATCTAATATTGAAATTTCAATTATGAAGAAGCATCCCGGAATGCCATCTTTTTTAACAAGTGTATATTTCGAAAGTGATGAAGAAGTAAAAGAGGACATAAAAGCAATTTTAGCAAAAGGAGAAGGTTTTAGAAATAGAATTGCTTTTGATGGAATGGACTATTCAAGATTTAAGGAAGGCGTTGATCCAAAGCTCGTTATGAAAATGCTTCTTTGGCTTACTGATGGGTATATGAATCAAATATCAAACAAAATAGAAGTTGATTATGAAACTTTTTTCAAAGAATTTGAGGAATGTATAAATTTACTTAGAAATAATTTCTATAAGGAGGAATATGTATGAGTTCATGTGTGCTAGACTTTAAAGAGATTGATAAATCAAAGCTTCCAGTTGTAGGTGGCAAAGGCGCTAATCTTGGTGAACTGTCCAAAATTGAGGGAATACGTGTTCCAGATGGCTTTTGCATAACTACTGAAGCATATAAAAAAATTGTTGAAAACAATCCGGAGTTTAATGCATTGCTTCATCAATTATCTCTTTTAAAGGTGGATGACAGAGGAAAAATTGGTGAACTCAGTAAACAAATTCGCGAGATTATCGAAGGAATATCTATTTCAAAGGATATTGTGGAAGAGGTTTTAAAATATGTTTCAAAGCTTGGTGAAAAAAATGCCTATGCCGTACGTTCAAGTGCTACAGCAGAGGATTTACCTCTGGCTTCCTTTGCAGGACAGCAGGATACCTATCTAAACATTGTAGGGAAAGATGCCATACTGAAGCACATCAAAAAGTGTTGGGCATCACTGTATACAGATAGAGCAGTGATTTATCGTATACAAAATAACTTTGACCACCGCAAGGTCTATCTATCTGTAGTAATACAGAAGATGGTTTTCCCACAGGCTTCAGGGATAATGTTTACTGCAGATCCTATAACATCTAACAGAAAGGTTGTATCCATCGATGCAAGTTTTGGACTTGGGGAAGCCCTTGTATCAGGTCTAGTAAATCCAGATATCTATAAAGTTCGGGAAGGCAGAATAATTGATAAAAAGATATCCAAGAAGAAGCTGGCAATCTATGCACTTGAAAAGGGAGGCACAGAGGAGAAAGAACTTGAGGCTTCAAAGCAGGACATGCAGACCCTTTTAGATGATAGTATTTTAAAGTTAGAGAGTATGGGCAGAAAGATAGAAGCCTACTTTGGACGACCACAAGATATAGAATGGTGTCTTTATGGAGATAATTTTTATATTGTTCAGAGCCGACCTATCACAACATTATATCCTATACCACCAGAAACTAATGATGGAAAGAATCATGTGTACATCTCCTTTGGACACAGGCAGATGATGACTGAAGCCATGAGACCACTAGGATTATCTTTCTTTCAGGCTCTATTTAAACAGATGATTAACTCTGGTATGAGTGAGATGGGTGGGAGGTTATATATTGATGTGTCCCATGAGATTTCTTCACCTCTTAGCAGGAAGACTTTTATAAAAGGTTTCGATACGGTGGATGTTCTAATGAAAAATGCACTTATTAACCTAGCGAAACGAAAGGATTTTATCAAAACTTTATATAAGGGAAAGACAGCTATGGGTGCAAAATCAATGTACTTGAAATGGTTAAGGCTTACAATAAAAGACTATAGGAAAAATGATCCGGTTATAGTTGAAAGCTTGATGAACAACAATAGGGCTCTATTGCTAGAACTGGAGCAGAATATCACAAAAGTCTCAGGAGATGAATTGTTTAATTTTATTTTGAGGAGTATGGAGCGAATAAAGAATATTATTTTTAACAGCTATGGTGTGGTTTTTGCAGGTGCCTATGCTTCTTATTGGATAAACAAAAATATTGAAAAATGGCTAGGCGAAAAGAATGTAGCTGATACCCTTGCTCAATCCGTATCTAATAATGTCACATCTGAAATGGGTCTTGAGCTTTTGGATGTTGCTGATGTGGTAAGGCAGTATCCAGCAGTAATTGAATATTTTCAAAAACCAAAGGAAGAGACTTTTTTTGAGGATTTAGCTAAGCTGGAAGGTGGTCTAGCTGTTACTAATTCAATTAAAACATTTCTTAAGAAATATGGTATGCGTTGTTCAGCGGAAATTGATATAACTAGAACACGCTGGAATGAAAATCCTACTATACTTGTTTCAGCAATTTTAAGCAATATAAAAGCTTTTAGACCTGGTGCACACAGTATAAAATTTGAACAGGGTCTGAGGGAAGCAAAGCAGAAGGAGCAGAAAATCTTAAGTCGTCTTGAGAAATTGCCTGGTGGGAAAAGGAAAGCAAAGAAGGCAAAGAAAGCAATCAGCGTTTTACGCAATTATGCTGGTTATCGTGAATTTAATAAGTATATTCTCATATGGTTTAACTGGATTATAAAACAGGCACTTTTGGAAGAAGCAGATATTCTAGTTCAGAAGAGCATAATAAAAAATAGGGAAGATATATATTACCTAACCATTGATGAGCTTAGGAATGTTATTAGAACAAACCGATTAGATTACAACATGATAACTAAGAGAAAAGAGGAATACGAAATTTTCGAAAAGCTCACACCTCCTCGTGTCATAACTTCCGAGGGAGAGATTATATCAGGTGAATATAATACAGATAAGATACCTCAAGGAGCCTTAGCAGGAGTACCGGTTTCGTCAGGTGTCGTTGAAGGGCGTGCAAGGGTTGTTTTGAAAATGGAGGATGCCAATATAGAGGAAGGCGATATTTTGGTCACAACATTTACTGATCCTAGTTGGACTCCGCTCTTTGTATCAATTAAAGGTTTGGTTACTGAAGTAGGAGGGATGATGACCCATGGGGCCGTTGTTGCAAGAGAATATGGTCTACCTGCAGTGGTAAGTGTTGAGAATGCTACAAAATTGATCAAAGACGGGCAGAGAATAAGGATCAATGGAAAAGAAGGATACGTAGAAATCCTGCGATGAACAAGTTCAAAAGATACAATGCTAAAAGAGCGACTCAACCGAGTCGCTCTATAATGTGGAAAGGTTTGGAGGTGACGGGTTTATGAAAAGAGGTAAGAAAGCTTTGAATATAAACTTTATATTACTTATGTTTGGAAGAATGATATCCGATACGGGAACGGGAATTCAAATGGTGATTATGCCTTTATATATTATCGATTCAGGAGGCTCGTCAGCTACTGTTGGGTTGTTCTCCTTTATGTGTTTAGTGCCGGCTCTTATAATCTATCCCTTTGCTGGAGTACTTGCGGACAGGCTTAATCGTAAGATGATCACGGTGGCAACAGACTTAGCTAGTGCTGCGGCAATAATGGCTTTGGCTTTTGGTGCATATTCGGGCAGAATGAGCCTGACTTTGCTGCTGTGGATGCAGGTAGTAGTATCTTTGTTGTATGGTTTGTTTGATCCAGCTACTAAAGGAATGCTGCCCCAATTGGTGGCTCAGAATGAACTGACAAAGGCCAATTCTACTCTTGCAACGCTTAGAATCTTAGGCAGTCTGTTAGGTCCAGTAATTGGTGCTACACTGTATGCAAAAGTGGGCATTACAGTGGTGTTCTTTATCAATGGAGTCTCATTTTTGATGTCGGCGGGCAGTTCGTTACTGATCAGGTACAAGCATATAAAGCGAGAACCAGCCACTGGTGTACCAGGATTCACAGCAGATTTCTCAGATGGTATTAAATTCGTTCTAACTAATAAAGTAATACTTAAACTGTGTATTTTTTTCCTAGTAATATACGCCGTTATACAGCCAATATTTTCAGTTACATTGCCTTTGTTTTTTAGAACCCAATTGAAATATCCCGACACACAATACGGTTACCTTCAGATGATAATTATATTAGGAGCACTACTAGGGAGCATTCTGGTAAGCCTGCTATTTAGTAAAGAGCAGGAGATGACAAAATCACTTGTAAGCGGCTGCAGTCTACTAATGCTTGCAATGCTGACTTTTTCGTTTCTATTGTTTCCACATAGTTTGTTTTTACTAGGCAGAGGCAGCGTTTTGTACTTTAACTTACTGGCAGGAGTTCTTGGACTGTTAAGTATCGCCATTATGTTCATCAATGTTCCTGTGCAGACCTTTGTACAAAGAGCAACACCCAACGAATACATGTCTCGAATGTTTTCGATTGTTGGAATGATTACTAAGGGAGGCATGCCCTTAGGTGCGTTAGTCTATGGAATCATTCTTAATAGGGCTCCTGTACATTGGACGGTAATGACAGCTGCTTTGTTAATGATGTTAGTTTTAGTTGTGTTTATGGTCCCAGTATTGAAGAACCATGAACTTTAATCAAATATAAGAACACCATATTATTTAAGCTGATATGCTCTCCTTAAGGTAGATAGATTAAAAATAAAAATCTGTCATTAGGGGGAGTATTTTTGTGCGGAAGTATATTATTTGTACATTTTTACCAAAAACTTAAATAAGTAAGTTTCGAGGGTAATTATTAATATTATGGATAAAAATGTGGTTCAATATTTAAAAAAGCTTGCTATGAGTGATATACTATAAGGGAATATTGTAAGGTTTTAAATAAAATAGTAATTAGGAGAGAAGAGAGGATTAGGTAGTATTAATCTGAAGATGAGGTGTATTATGGAAAAGATATTTATCATAGAAGACGATTCTAGAATAAGAGATGAACTTTGTACTTTTCTTAATAGATATGGCTACAATAGTTGTTTCTCAATAAATTTTGAAAATATAGTAGAAGAAGCTATAAAGGAAAATCCATCTATTATTTTATTAGATATTAATCTACCATACTTTGATGGTCATTATGTATGTAGAGAAATTAGGAAGGTTTCACAGGTACCAATTATAGTAGTTACCAGCAGAGATGATGAGTTAGATGAACTTATGAGCATAAATTTAGGTGCGGATGACTTTATAACTAAACCTTATAACCTACAAATTTTATTAGCTAGAATTTCTGCTGTATTAAAGAGGACTTATGGAAATGAACAAGTTAATTCTCTAAGATATGAAGGAATTATTTATAATATTGCTGCTAGTGAGGTTGCGTTTAATAACAATAAAATAGAGCTTACTAAAAATGAAAGTAAAATTCTACATATTCTCATAAGTAATAATGGAAAAATTGTTTCCAGGGATGAAATTATGAAATCTTTATGGCAAGAAGCAGAGTTTGTTGATGACAACACACTAACTGTTAATGTAAATAGACTTAGAAAGAAGCTAGAAGATCTTGGGGCAGTGGGTTACATTCAAACTAAGCGAGGACAAGGGTATATTTTAGCATGAGAATAGGAGAGTATTTTAAGGAAAAGTCTATTTTTATTGCAATTGAGGTTTTTGTATTAATATTTACATCCATGATTTTAAAGGCTCTAAGTGTTGATTTGCATGCTATTATTTTTATAGTCATTTTAAACTTTGCAGCATTTATAAGTTTTTATTTTTATGATTACCTTACTAAAAGTAAATATTATAAAAAGGTATATGAAAATCTAGATTCATTAGATAAAAAATATCTGATTTCAGAGCTTATCTGCGAAGGAGATTTTTTAGAAAGTAAAATTTTGTATGATATTATAACTCAAACTGATAAGGCAATGAATGATGAGATAGGGAAGTTTATCAATGATAAACAAGAATATAAAGAATACATAGAAATGTGGATACATGAAATAAAGACACCTATAGCAGCCATTAAATTAATCATTGATAACAATAAATCTAGTGTAACCTCTAATATTCTAAATGAAATAGAGAGAGTGGAAAACTATATAGATCAGTCCCTTTTTTATAGTAAAAGCAATCAAGTGGACAGGGATTATATAATTAAGAAGTTAAATATTAAGGATTGTATTAATAATGTAGTCATTAGAAATTCCAACACTCTTATTGATAAACATATAAAGATTAAAATTATAGAATGTAATGAATTTGTTTTTTGCGACAAAAAGTGGATTGAGTTTATTTTACATCAAATAGTAAGTAACTCCATTAAATATATAGAAAAACTCGAGGGTGAGATTCTATTTGAGTGTAAAAATAATAATGGAGAAGTAATCTTAAATATAAGTGATACAGGTATTGGTATAAGTGAAAAATCACTAGTAAACATATTTAACAAAGGTTTCACTGGCGAGAATGGTAGAAAGTTTAGGGAGTCTACAGGCTTTGGGCTTTATTTAAGTAAAAAGCTTTGTGACAGTTTGGGATTAGGTATTAGCATAACTTCTAAAGAGGGGATAGGGACTACCGTTTCTGTACTATTCCCTAAAAACAATATGCATTTAGTTTAGGAAGTCCTAAACCTATTCCTGATATTTAATAACAACATATGCTTATCTCTTTTAAAAATTTGAAAATTTTGGTATTAACTAATTTCATTTCTTTGCAACCATATCGCTGAAAGTCGTTACAGGAAAAGCTGCTAAGATAAATATTATTGAAATTAAAAATGAAAACTGAATAAGTTTTTGTTTTTAATTTCAATTTTCTGAATTAACCTAACAATTCTCTTTAATATTTGCATAAAATATTATATAATTATAAAAAGGTCAAGTATTATTGTATTCAAATTAAAAGGAGATTTTAGCATGATCATTAAAATTGTTTCAGGAATTCTTATGGCTTTAACTCTAGTTTTTGCATTTGTTTTTTTCAAGGACTTCATGAAAACAAAAAAAGAAGGAAGACTTGAGAAAGGCGGTAACTGGTTAGTTTATGGAATAGTAGGTTTGATAGCAAATTTCTTTGATACTTTGGGAATAGGGAGCTTTGCCCCTACCACTGCAGTTTATAAATTTTTAAAGCTTGTGGATGACAGAATAATTCCAGGCACCTTGAATGTTGCCAACTGCATTCCTGTGGTAACAGAAGCGCTTATATTCATGACTGTTATTAAAGTTGATATAACTACGTTGATTACAATGATCATAGCAGCTACTGCAGGTTCTTACTTCGGGGCGGGAATAGTGGCCAAGCTACCGAAAAAAAAGGTCCAGATTGGAATGGGAATAGCCCTTCTGGTTGTTGCATTTGTAATGCTGTCAGGATTGCTAAATATAATGCCTATAGGAGGAACAGCAACAGCACTTACAGGAGTTAAGCTTGTAATAGGTCTGATAGGTAACTTTATTCTGGGAGCTCTAATGTGCATAGGAATAGGAAATTATGCACCATGTATGGCTTTGGTTTTTGCTTTGGGAATGTCTCCTAAGGTAGCATTTCCTATAATGATGGGTTCCTGTGCATTTCTTGAGCCTGTAGCGGCCATCAAGTTTGTTAAGGAAGGTGCTTATCACAGAAAGGTATCCTTGGCTACAAATCTTTTTGGTATTATAGGTGTTCTGATCGCTGCGTATATTGTTAAGGAACTACCGCTTACTACGTTAAAATGGGTGGTAGTGTTCGTAATTATATTTACATCCATCATAATGTTTAGATCGGCAATGAAAAATAAAAATTAATTTTATGCAAATTGAAGGGTAATTCTAAGGGAATCTAAGAATTACCCTTTTAATATTGTTAAAGTTTTTCATTTAAATTTGTTTTTTCCATCTGAGTTCGCTGCTTAAGTGACAAAAATGTTAGTTTTCTGTTATGCTATTCTATGGCTTATATTCATAAAAAAAGATAATATATACATGTAACTGCAATTCGTAAAGTAAAAAAATGGGTCGCATTTTTTAGAGGACAGAGGACAATGAAGGAGGATTTTTCTACGTTACACTACGAAAAATCTTTAATTATATTATAAGCCGATGTTTCACATTAGTGAAACGAGCTCAAAAACAAATTAGTTTTCTGACGTAAGGAAGAAAACTCACCTTCACTGTCCTCTGTCAATTGTCCTCTTAAAAATTGAAGATACATATAAGGCATCTAAGTTTCCAGAAAATATGGTCCTAAGGAGGCAATTGTGAGTAAGACAGTATTAAAAGTTCAAAACATAGAAAAATATTATGGCAGCAGTGGTGTTGTAACGAAAGCTATTAATAATATCAGCTTTCAGGTTGATGAGGGAGAGTTCATAGGAATCATGGGGGCTTCCGGCAGTGGTAAAACAACGTTGTTAAATTGTATTTCAACAATAGATAAAGTAACTAGTGGTCATATTAATATAGGTGACAAGGATATCACTGAATTAAATAAAAAGGAAATAGCTAAATTTAGAAGGGAAGAACTAGGTTTTATATTTCAGGATTTTAATATATTAGATACCTTAACAGCTTATGAAAATATAGCTTTAGCACTTAGCATAATGAAAATAGATAGTGAAAATATTGATAGGAGAGTAAAAGAGGTTGCTGAAACACTTAATATAACAGATATTTTAAACAAATATCCCTATGAACTATCTGGAGGAGAAAAGCAAAGGGTGGCAGCAGCTAGAGCAATTATAACAAATCCTTCTTTAATACTAGCAGATGAGCCAACAGGAGCTTTAGATTCTAAAGCAGCTAAACTCCTACTTGAAAGTTTAGAAGGTTTAAATAAAATTAGAAATTCTACAATAATGATGGTAACACATGACCCCTTCACAGCTAGTTATGCAAAAAGGATATTATTCATTAAGGATGGTAAGATATTTAATGAAATCATAAGAGGGAAGGACTCTAGAAAAGAATTTTTCAATAGAATTATAGAAGTAGTATCTCTTCTTGGAGGTGACGTAAGAGATGTATACTAAGCTTGCCAAAAGAAATATGGAAAGAAGTTTAAGAGACTATACCATATACTTTTTAACCTTAGTATTTGGAGTATGTATCTTTTATACCTTTAATTCTATTAGTTCTCAAAAGATTATGATGAAGCTTAATGAATATCAGCTTCACATTTTCCAGAAAATAGATGAGTTAATGGGGATAGTATCTATATTTATATCATGCATACTTGGATTTCTAATAATATATGCTAACAGTTACCTTATAAAACGTAGAAAAAAAGAATTTGGAATATATTTAACTCTAGGAATGGAAAGTAGAGAAATATCAAATATATTATTGATTGAAACTATTTTAATTGGAATATTTTCTTTAGGAATAGGATTATTTTTAGGAGTTTTCTTATCTCAAGGAATGTCAATTTTTACGGCAAAATTATTTCATGTGAAGCTGGAAAGTTTTAAATTCACATTTTCCAGTGGAGCATTTATAAAAACTATAGTTTATTTTACAGTAATGTACATAGTAGTATTTTTATTTAATACTATATCCATAACAAAGCTGGAGCTTATTGACTTGTTAACGGATGGAAGAAAAAATGAAAAGATAAAAGTAAAGAGTTTAAAAACTTCAATGATAATATTTATTATTAGTATTATTTTAATAGCAGGTGCTTATTATATAATTTTAAGTAACAATTTAAGAATAATATTTGCGGATATAACTATTATTATACCTATAACACTGGTTGTAATTGGAACCTTTTTATTTTTCTTCTCTTTATCTGGATTCTTATTAAGGTTAGTTCAAAATAGTAAAAGAATATATTTAAAAGAATTAAATATGTTTTTATTAAGGCAGATAAACAGCAGGATAAACACTACCTTTATGTCTATGTCCTTCGTATCTTTAATGATATTTATGTCAATATGCCTGCTCGCAGGTGGGTTTAGCATTAGCAAAACTTTAAATAAAAACATAGATGATTTACCACAATATGATGTTACTTTGCTTTATGATGGTAAACTGCCAATAAATGAGTTTTTGAATAAAAACATAAATTTAAATTATTATGCAGAAGATTACGTTACTTATTATGATTATTATAATAAAAATGAAGATGAGTACTTAGGGATTAAAACTTATATTGGTAAGGAGGAAGGGGAGAAAAATAAGTCAAATGTAGATGTTGCGAAGGATAGGTTAATAACAATAATGAAGCTATCTGATTTTAATAGCATTATGAAATTTTATAAAAAGGAAGGTATAACTTTAAATAAGGGAGAGTATGCAGCCTTTGGAGATATAAAAGAGCTATTACCTTCTATTCAAAAAGCAATGGATAAAAAAACAAAAATTAAAGTAGGTGGACAGGAATTAATACCTTCAAAAAAACCTGTTATGGAGGTTACCATGGAGGGTATTCCTGCTAAAGGTAATGCTTGCACTTTTATAGTAAGAGATGAGCTGGCAGAGGAATTAGTGCCAGGTTTAGGCTTTTTAGATCTCAATTTTAAGGGGGACAAAGCTAAGAAAGAGAAGGAGTTTTTAAAGGAGGTACATACACTATCTGAGAGTAAAAAAAATGAAATAACCCTTATATGTAATACTAATGAGCAATTAAGAGCAAGCGTTTTTGGAATGGCAGGAATGGTTTCTTATTTAGTTCTTTACATGGGATTAATATTTTTAATAATATCAGCAGCAATATTATCTCTTCAGCAGTTATCTCAGTCAGCGGATAACATTGAAAGATACAAGTTTCTCAAAAAAATGGGTGTAGATGATGAAATGCTAAATAAAACAATATTGACACAAACAGCAATTTATTTTATGCTGCCACTATTTCTAGCATTAATTCATTCTATTGTTGGATTAAAGGTAGCAAAGGTAGTCGTAAATTATCTTGGAACTGTTAACGTTACAGGGCAGTTTTTAATAACCGCGCTTATTTTCATCATAATCTATGGGGGATATTTTTGGACTACTTATATTGGAGCTAGAAAGATGGTGAAATAATTGATTATAAAAAAATCTGTTTTAAAAGATGCTTTAAAAAGTCTTAGAAGAAATGCTGCTGTTAGTCTTGCTTCCATTGCTACAGTAATATCAACATTATTTGTTTTAGGAATGTTTTTGTTATTCATATTGAATGTTAAAATGGGGATTATCGGTATTTACTCCCAATTTGAAATATGGGTGACTTTAAAGGATGATATAAAGATTACAGATCAGCAAAATATATATAATAAAATAAAAGCGGCAAAGGGTGTAACTGATATTACCTTTGAAAATAAAAAACAAGCTTCAGCAAATATGAAAAAGAAATTAGATAATAGAAACAAAAATTTATCAGCGCATTTTGAAAATGATACTCCCAAATCAGCATCATATATAATTAAAGTAAATGGACCAGATGAGATACCTAAAATAATTTCTCAAATTAATGGATTACAAGGTATAAAGGAAATTAGTGGTGGACAAAGTATCCCAAGAAGAATTTTAGTACTTACTAAAGTAATTCAATGGGGAGGAGTGATAATTTTTCTTATACTTGTGGTAGTATCATTTTTTTTAATCAAAAATACAATAAAACTTGCCATATATCCAAGACGTAATGAAATTAATATAATGCAATATGTTGGTGCAACAGATTGGTTTATTAGATGGCCATTTATTTTTGAGGGAATGATAGTTGGAATTTTAGGAGCAGTGTCCGCAGCAATAGCAATTTACTTCTTATATAGTTTTATATATAGACAAGTAGCTCCTTATTTGGCAACAATGTTCATTAGTGTTATAGATCCGTCTTTTATAATAACAACTATGTCATGGAGCTTTATGCTTATTGGAACAATCTTATGTGCTGTAGGAAGTGTTTTGGTTATGAGAAAGTTCTTAATAGTTTAAAAGAAGATGTGTTGTTGGTATTGGAAAATTACGATATAAGAATCATTTTATTGAGCTAGCAGAAATTTTATTTGATTTTAAATGACTAGTTGTTTTCATGATCCTAAGTGACAAAATTGTTAGTTTAATGTTGTGTTATCTTATGGTTTAAATTTATAAAAAGAACTAATATATACATGTAAGATATTTAATTTTCGAAAAAATATGGTTCCAAGGAGAAAAGATGAAATGACTTTTGTATGTAGCACTAAGGAGGATGAATATGAAAAAATTTATTTTAAAGGGTGAAAATTATTATAGAATTATGATGATCCTGGGAATGGCATTATGTGTATTATGGGTATTACTTATAGATACTAAGCCATTTTCAGATTTTGATTATTATTATAGATTATCAGTAGAGATAGCAAATGGTCTTCCCTGGGGTGATACTTATACATCAGTAGGATACTGCATGCTTTTAGCAGGAGTTTTTAAACTCTTTGGAGCAAGTTTATTCAAAGCAAAGCTTCTTAATTTGTCTTTAACTTTTGCAAGTTACGTAACGTTTTATGCTGTTATAAAAAGGGTGAATTTAAAAGAAAGAGATAGAAAAATAATATTTACATTATTTGTTTTTATGCCTAATAACATATTTTATAATAGTTTAATAGCCACAGAACTGTTATTTACTACTATACTTATTTTTAGTACTTTTATATATTTTAGTGATATTAAATATAAGTACATATATATAGGGATACTTACAGGACTGAATACATTGATAAAACCTTTTTTTATTGCATATTTCTTTGCTATATTTTTAGTGGAATTATTAATAGAGAAAAAAGTTATCCTCTCTATAAAAAAATCATTAATAGTCTTAATAGTTTCCACTATCATTATATCACCATGGATATATAGAAACTCAAAGCTTGTAGGTCAGTTTACCTATGTATCTAACAATGGAGGAATTGTTTTATATATAAATAATAATTCTCAAAATAAAATGGGAAGATGGATGCCAGTAGAAAATGTAGAAAATTCTATTGTAAAAACAGAAGAATACAAGATAGCTAATATGACGCAGAAAAATAAGATGCTATCTAAAGCGGCCAAAACATGGATAAAATCTCATCCAATGCAGTTTATAGAATTAGGTTTTAAAAGGTTATTTAATGTATATTTCTGGGGTGATGATGTACTTTACAGCACTTATGGAAGTCAAGTAAGTGATTCTGCTAAAGCTATTATATTTACTGTTACTAATGATATTAGAAGCACAATTTTTGCGCTAGCGATAGTATATATATTAATTTACAGTGTGGTAACTTTAAGATGCATATGGAAAGGAAGAACGCAACTTTTAAGCAAATATACTTTGTATAATGTAATATTGTTTTATATGTTTACAGGAGTATATTTTGTAACAGAAGGACAAGGGAGATATGCTTTTCCTGAAATATTTATAATGGTATATTGCTTTTATCATTTTATAAAGCTTTCAATACACAAATATAAAAAACACTTTACCCCTTTAACTGCAAGAAAGGATAATAATATTTATGAAGATTTCCGTTGAAAATTTAAATATGACATATCCAAAGGGTAAAAGAGCATTACAGAATCTTTCTATAGAAATAAAAAGCCCCAGCCTCATTTGGATTTTAGGTCCTAACGGGGCGGGAAAGTCAACTTTTATAAGGCTGCTAATAGGAGAACTATTACCGACTAGTGGGCAAATTTTTGTAGATGATGTACCTTTGACTAAGAATGAGAAAAAGCTAAAAGCTAATTTGGGGTACTTGCCCCAATCCTTTGGACTTTATGATGAACTTACTGTATGGCAGTTTCTTGATTATATAGCGGCACTTAAAGGAATAGAAAATAGCAGGAAGGTCATTAAGGAAGTTATTCAAAAGACAAATCTGATGGATAAACAGGAAGCTATCATTTCCACTTTATCTAGTGGAGAAAGACAGCGTATAGGAGTTGCTCAGGCCCTTATGGGAAGCCCAGAACTATTGATTTTTGACGAACCCACTGATGGATTTGATTTAGAGGAACGTATTAATTTTCGTAATCTACTTTCTCAAGTTGCACAGGACAAGATTCTTTTGCTATCCACCAAAATAATTGAGGATGTACAGCCTGAATGTGATCGATTGATTGTTATTAAGTATGGTCAAATTTTATTTGACGGCACACCGGAGCAATTGATTGCTTTGGCTTATAATGATGCTATAGTGTTTGAAGAACATACTTCAAAACCTACCCTTGAGGATGCCTATATGCATCTGATTATGGGGAAAGAGGTGAGGAAACAATGAGATTCTTTTCTTATCTTAGAGTGGAATTAAATCGTATACTTCACTTAAAAGTTGTTTATATGATTATGCTACTTACCATAATTTCTCCAATAGTAGGGTATAATCTAAAGGGAAATATGCTTGCTCAAACTACGGCTTATGATTTGATTATAAAACCTTGTATCGTTGGTGCATTAATCAGTGGAGGTTTATTTGCACTACTAACCTTGATAGAATTTTATCGTGTGAACAAACATAAAATTGGAATATTAACAAATAGTATTGTGCCGCACCTGATGCTTAATATGGTGAGAATGTTCGCCATATGCATTGTAGCCATTGTTAGTGTTACTATCACAGCATTAATGTATTTTCCTTATGTAGTCATAAAAATGGAATACACCTTTGATGCATATATTTATTTTAATAGCTTCTTTTTATTCATGCCATTCTCTGTATTGTTATCGATTTTAGCAGCTTCTGCGTTTTATCAAATCTTCTATCAAATTAATTTAAGCGGCTAAAGCCCTAAATTCCATTGGGCTAAGGCCGTTTAATTTTTTTTGTTTCAAGCTTGATTCTCTCTTCAGGTGTTAATTTATAATTAAACTCTTTAGAATATACAGCTTAGTATTTAAATCATCTATCAATAGAAGAGGAGGCAAGCGCCACTTATCTCCAACTTTAAGAAAAGCAGAGTGCTTTGGAGTGTTAGTAGCGGTAGACATCGGATAAATTGATATAGATTTATCAAAAACAGAAAATGAATAGAAATGATTAGTGTATACAATGATACTGTTGAGATTTAAAAGTGTAGAAATATATGGAATATATGTAAAAATATAAGGTTGAAATTATAAAATACGTAAAAGTATAATGTTAAAATTAGAAAATACATAAAAATCTGAAAATTAATTGTTAAATTATAGATATATAGATTGACAAAGAAGATTTTAAATGTATAATAGTTACTATAGGGGGATACGTTACAAAGCTACTAAGGGGATATACATATAATACCCTCCTTAAAACACTCAATGCATATAATTGGCCATTATATGATAAGCAGGCATCCAAAATCTATGATTTTGAGATGATCGCTTACTCATTCGACGAAAGGAGAAGGAGTTTCATAATAAGATAAAACAAATTGTATTATAGGGGGATTACAATTATGAATATTGTAACGGTTTTCAGGGTGGCGATTATAGCATATGCTATATTTTTCATTGTATATTTGGTAAAGGATTGCATTGCTCACAAAGAAGATTTTACAAAAAAGCACGTGGCGACACATTCAATTATTGGCTTTGTAACAAATTTGTTAGATACATTAGGGATTGGAAGTATGGCAACAAGTATGGCTGCATTTAGATTTACAAAATCTTGTCCAGATCAACTGTTATGCGGGACAGGCAATGTAGCATTTACCATACCTGTTATTACAGAGTTTATATTGTTTTTGGATTTGGTAAAAGTAGATACTCTTACTTTGGTAAGCATGATTGCAGCTGCAGTGGTCGGTGCTGTGGCTGGAGCTACGATTGTTTCTAAATGGTCAGTAAAAGTGGTCAGAACAGTATTAGGTGTAGCACTGCTCATAGTGGCATTTACTATGGCTTGTAGAACATTAGGGTTAGGACCATTTGGTGCAATGGGAACTGCCACTGCACTATACGGTGGAAAATTAGTTATAGGCATAGTGGTAAATCTATTGTTAGGTGTTTTTATGACAATGGGAATAGGGTTATATGCACCTTGTATGGCACTTGTAAGTTCACTTGGAATGAATATTGCTGCAGCTTTTCCAATTATGATGGGATCTTGTGCTTTTCTTATGCCATCTGCAAGTGTAAAATTTATTAAGGAAGGAAAATATAATCGAAAGGCTACTGTGTATATTTCTATTTTCGGAACATTAGGTGTGCTTGCAGCTTACTTCTTTATTAAATCCATTCCGTTGAAAACGTTGACGTGGATTGTAGTAGCAGTAATGATTTATACATCCTTTACTTTCTTTAGGGATATTGCAAAAAGTAACAAGAACCTAGAACTAACAAGAGCTGAATAATTCAATACTATTTTTCACGTTATATTAATAGACATTAAAATCTACAGTAAAAAGGAGAATTAATTATGTTATTATTATCAAGAAAGGACATTAAAAAAGTATTTTCAATGAAAGATGCCATTGAGGCTGATAAAGATGCTTTTCGTATTTTTACAGAAGGGAAAAGTGTTGTACCACTTCGTACTCAAATTCCTGCACCAAAGCATGATGGTACATTCTTGTTCATGCCAGCATATGTATCGGATATAGATTGCGCATCATTGAAAATTATTAATATTTTTCCGAAAAATATTGATAAAGGAATTATATCAGCACCAGCACAGGTATTGCTAGTGGATGGAACAAATGGATTTGTAAATGCAATTTTAGATGGAACATATGTTACTCAACTTCGAACAGGGGCCGCATCAGGGGCAGCATTTGATATATTAGGAAGAAAAGATGCTAAAAAAGGTGCATTGATCGGAACAGGTGGACAGGCAGCTACACAGTTAGAGGCTATGATCGTTGCCCGTGATATTGAAGAGGTAAAAGTATATGATTTAAACTTTGAAAGAACAAAAGCCTTTGCAGCAAAGATGCAGGAAGAATTAAAGGAGTATGGAACAAAGATTGTAGCAGCAGAAAGCTCCGATGAAGCAATTGAAGATGCTGACCTGATTATTACAGTGACTCCTTCTTCAAAGCCTGTATTTGATGGAAGCAAAGTGAAAAGAGGTGCAACAATCAGTTGCGTTGGATCTTATCAGCACCACATGCAGGAAATGGATCCAGTAATATTAACAAGAGCAAGCAAGATTTATTTTGATTCGGTCGAAGCTGTATTATCAGAAGCAGGGGATATCTTAATTCCGCTTGAAAATGGAACAATTACAAAAGATGATTTCACAGGTGATTTAGGAGAAGTTATTCTGGGAAATGTAGTAGGAAGAGAAAATGATGATGAAATCATCGTATTTAAAACTGTAGGAATCGGAACACAAGACCTGATAACTGCAAAGTATATTTATGATAAAGCAATAGAACAAGGTATTGGAACCAAATGGAGTTAATATAATAGAAAGGGGAAAATATTATGCCGCATATTTCAGTAAAGATGTATCCAGGAAGAAGCCTAGAAGTAAAAGAAGATCTTGCAAAGAAAATACAAAAATTAACCGTTGAGGAACTTGGTTGTAGTGAAGGCCATGTATCAGTATCTTTTGAAGATATTAAACAGGAAGACTGGCAAAAACAAGTTGTAGAACAAATAAAATCAGAAGATCTAATCATTGAGCCAAATTTTTAAGGGGATATAAGGGGGAAGAAAAATGGAAGGTAATAGAGCATATTGGAATGGACCAAAAGCAGCGCATCGTCGTGTTATGTTAAAAGCGGCTGGATATACAGACAGCGACATTAAGCACAAACCTCACATTGGAGTACCAAACTCATTTATGGAAGGTTCTCCAGGTAGTGCCCATCTTCGCCAAATCGCTGAAGCAGTAAAACAAGGAATTTGGGCTGCAGGCGGTATTCCTGTAGAATTCGGAATCCCTGCAACATGTGGTAACGTAGCAAATGGGGCAGAAGAATTAAAATATGAACAAGTTGGCCGTGATATCGTAGCAATGTCTATTGAATTTGTTACAAAGGTACATCATTTTGACGGCTTGGCAATGATTGCGTCTTGCGACAATATTATCGCAGGCACATATTTAGCAGCAGCTAGACTGGATATCCCGGCAATGGTTATCACTGGTGGTTCTATGCAGCCTGGAAACTATTGTGGTAAAAAAGTTGTAGAAGCAGAGCTTGACGTTGCAGTACTTGGTGGTGAAAGCGAAGAAAAATTAGCGGATATGGAAGAGCACGTATGTCCATCTTATGGTGCTTGTCCATCAATGGGAACAGCAAATACAATGCAAATGCTTGGAGAAGTTATGAACTTGGTTCTTCCAGGAACAGGTACGATTCCTGCATCTGATAACTTAAAGATACGTAAAGCAAGAGAAGCAGGAGCTTACATGGTAGAATTGATTAAATCTGGCCGTAAGCCTTCTGACTTAATTACAAAAGAAACATTGTTAAATGCAATTATGTTTGATATGGCAGTTGCAGGATCAACAAATGCAGTATTACACATCTTAAGCATTGCATATGAGCTTGGTATCAAAATTACAATGGCAGACTTTGAAAAATATGCTGAAGAAATTCCTTGTATTACAGGTGTCATTCCAAGCGGTCCATATACAGTAGTAGATTTCCACTATGCAGGCGGAGTTCTAGCTGTTATGAAGATGATTGAAAGCAAACTTTACACAGATGTTCCAACTATTACAGGGAAAACATGGAAAGATATTTTAGCTAACGTAAAAGTAGAAAGCACAGATATTATCAGAAGTCTTAATGACCCATTATACAACGAACCAGGGCTTAAAGTTCTGCGCGGTAATCTTTCTCCAAATGGTGCTATCGTAAGACCAACAGGTGTGCCTAAGGAAATGAAATACTTCAAAGGAAAAGCAAAAGTATTCAGCAATGACTTTGAATCCTTGGCAGCAATTGAAAAAGGTGAAATTGTACCAGGTGATGTAATTGTTATCCGTTATGAAGGATGTAAAGGTTCCCCAGGTATGAAAGAGATGATGCTTACTACAGACGCTTTAGTAGGCTACGGCTTGCATAAGAGTGTAGGACTTGTAACAGATGCCAGATTCTCAGGATTCAACTACGGAGCAATTGTAGGACACGTATCACCAGAAGCATACGATGGTGGTAATATTGCACTTGTAGAAAATGGTGATGTTATTGTAGTAGATACAATTAAAGGAGAAGTAACATTAGAAGTATCAGAAGAGGAATTAGCAGAGAGAAGAAAAAATTGGGTATGTCCGCCTCTTAAAGAACAAAAAGGCTGTCTCGCATTATTGGCAAAGAACTGCAGACCAGCAGAAGAAGGCGGAGCTATGCAGCCTTGGTAAAAAGTATATAATAGATACTATTGCTATACCGTTATCCCTCAGATTATTATATTAAAAGGAACTGCCATAGGATGCAATTAGTCTTATGGCAGTTCCTTCTTGTATTAATTAAAAGAGTATTTCTATGTTTGGAGTTTTATGGTAGTATATTGTGGTAATATATTATAGCAATAAGTATAAATATAGAATAAAGTCAGGGAAGGATATAAATATGGTAGATAATGAAATTATTTTGTTAAATAAAATTGGTTTAACTGATGCAGAAGCAAAAGTATATCTAGCATTACTTCGACACGGAAGTACCTCCGGTTATGAAGCAAGCAAGTTATCATCAGTAGCGCGATCCAAAATCTATAATATATTGGAATCATTGGTTTCAAAGGGATTTATTCTTTTTACAGAGCAAGAAAATAATAATAGATATGCAGCAGTTCCAATAGATGAAATAGCACAAAGAGTAAAACATGAAACGTCAGATGTATTGGAGAATCTTACAGAACGATTAAAAGAATATCCTGTAAAAACTGATTTAGATTACATATGGCATATCCGCCAAAATTCTAATGTATTTGCAAAATGTAGAGAAATTATTAAAAAGACAAAGAGTGAACTATTGATGCAGATATGGGAAGAAGATTTACCAAATGTGTTAAAGGATATACAGAAGTTAGAAAAACAAGATGTTAGAATGGGCATTATTTATTTTAGCAACAATGAAGATTCGGAGGTTCCATTAAAAAAATATTGTAGACATGGTTTGGTAGATGAAAAGCGCAAAGAAATGGGGGGCAGGTGGATTACACTTGTTTCAGATATGAAAGAGGTTGTTTTTGGGCAAATTCTAAGCAACAGCATGGCTGAAGTTATTTGGACAGAAAGCAAACCTATGATAGCACTTGCTGCTGAATGTGTAAGACATGATATGTATTTTTATAAAAGCGCTGGTATTTTCCAGGAAGTAATGCAAAGAGAATTAGGCAAGGACTATGAAAAAATCCGTGATATTTTTTAACTTATGAACATAAAATCCTAATAGCTAAAAAGTTAGGCGAATAGACGCTTGCAGAGTTCCGCAAGCGGATACTACAGTATCAATTGAATACTCAATTAATTAAAAAGAAGAGGTAATGTAGCTATAGGACTACTTAAATGGTTTTATAGCTTTTTATTTATATAGAGGCATATAAAGATGGTACATAATAAAATATAAGAATCATAATTTTAAATTTTACAAAACTTTTTATATCTCTACTCCGTCATTAATATGAAGGGAGAATAAATAACTAGAGGCAAACATTAGTATTAGATGTTATATTAGGTGGAGGAAAGTAAAATTTATGAAAATAAGGGCAGAAATACATGAAGACCTTTAATAAATTAATTAATCTTGTTTATAATATAAAATTTTGAGTATGTTCTCTTAATTTATATATTTATTGTAAATATGGTGATAAAATATAAAAGGTATTTTAAAACATAAAATCTTATATATTAGTGCTTAGTTCAATTTAAATATTCATAATTAAGAATATTTGATAGTAGAATTAAAATAAGGTGGTGATAGTACTAATAAATATATAGTTATTGTAAAAAAAGAATTTAGACAGAGCATTTCAATGAGTAAAGCTTATAAGTGAAGAGTATAATTCAAAATAGAAAAAAGTAAAGATACAAAGTAAATAAATATTATGATATGATAATGGATGAAAGAAACGTAGGAGAAGTAATGATCTATTTAATCAAGTTGCAAAAATAAATATAAGGAAGTGTTAGATGAGCTTTTTGAGATGATAACTATATAGGCGGAAAGTAAATATAATTTATTAAGAAATGAAAAATTAAAATAAGATCAAGATTTTTGTAAAATTTTGTATATTAACCATAACCAAAGGGATGATATTTATTATGAGAAAGCAGAGAAGAAAACAAAAGAATAAAATTATGAATAATAAAAAAGGAATTATAATAGTAATAAGTACTTTAATTTTTATGTATTTAGGAATGTCAATATTTTATATGAATCATTTTTATTCTGGTACTCAAATTAATGGAATTGATGTTTCATTTAAAACTATAAATGGAGCAGAAGAAAAAATATCATCAGTTATTTCTACATATTCATTAGAAGTAGAAGGACGAGATGGAGTTAAGAGTAAAATTAACGGAAATGAAATTGGATTAGTTTGTAATGAAAAAGATAGAATTAAAGAGCTTAAAAACAAACAAAATCCATTTAAGTGGATTACCTCACTTTTTAGTAAAAATCAGGTGCAAATAGACGGCCTAATAACCTTCGATAAAGAATTGTTAAAAGAAAAATTAAACAAGGAGAATTTCTTTAGTAGTAAGAAGGTAACTGAACCTAAAAATGTTTCTTTTGAGTATTCAAATGATGGGTACAAGATGATAGCTGAAGTTAACGGAAATAAAATAAAGAAAGATGCTGTATACGAAAATGTAGAAAATGCAATTTTAAATCAAAAAAACATATTAAATCTAGATGAGGCTAATTGTTATGAAAAACCAAAGTATACGTTAAAATCTAAAGAGGCTAAAGAAGCTATGGATCTTCTTAATAAATATACTAGTTTGAAGATTACACATACATTTGGTGATAACAAAGAAGTGGTAGATGGTTCAACTATAAATAAATGGCTTTATGTAGATGAAAATATGAATGTTGCATTTAATGAAGGGCAGATTAGAACTTATGTAGATTCATTATCTGCTAAGTATAATACATTTGGAAAAACAAGAACTTTTACTACATCATCGGCAAAGGTAGTACAAGTATCTGGTGGTAACTATGGATGGATTATTAACAAACCTGAAGAAGTAAAGAGTTTAATTGAAGTTATAAAAAAAGGTAAAGATGTAACGAAAGAGCCAATATATTTACAAAAGGCAGCATCTCATAATACTGACGATATTGGAAACACATATGTAGAAATCAATTTAACAAAACAACATTTATGGTTTTATAAAAATGGTGCTCTTGTTACAGAAGGAGATGTTGTTACTGGAAATGCAAGTCAAAATTTAGGAACTCCTGCAGGGACATATGTGTTAAATTATAAAGAAAGAAATGCTACATTAAAGGGAGAAAATTATAGTACACCAGTTGATTTTTGGATGCCTTTTAATGGGAATATAGGCATTCATGATGCAACTTGGAGAACAGAGTTTGGAAAAGATATTTATGTGAAAAATGGTTCTCATGGCTGCATAAACTCACCATATAGTTTAGCAAATGCAATATATGATAATATTGTACCAGGAACCCCTATTGTTTGTTATACTGAGTAGCCTATAATTTGATAGAATTTTAAAAAAGATAGGCTTCCTTAGAAATAAGGTGTTGGATTTATATCTAATTAATATTATAAAATGGGATTTATTTTAATAGTGCAACAAGTTGTTGCACTATTAATTTTCTAATTTTTATTGCTTTTTAACCTGAGCTAAGGAGGATAAAATGAGGATAGAATTGTTAAGTACTTTTTTACAACAATTAAAGCATAGCAGAAGGAAGGCTTATATTCATGAAGGTATGGAAAAGAAATTTAATAGTTTGCTGGTTTGGAATGTTTGTGACAAGTGTAGGCATGAGTCAGATTGCTCCAGTATTGCCGCTATATATAAAACACCTTGGAGTTCATAGTACAGCTTTAATTGAACAATTCTCAGGAATTGCTTTTGGTGTTACTTTTATAATTTCAGCTGTCTTTTCGCCAATTTGGGGGCGGGCTGCTGATAAGTTTGGACGAAAGCCAATGCTTCTGCGAGCAAGCCTTGGTATGGCATTAGTTGTATTTAGCATGGGTTTTGCACGCAATGTATATCAACTGATAGGATTAAGATTGCTGCAGGGAGTTATAACAGGATATAGCACCGCTTGCACTACCTTGATTGCAACTCAGACAGATAAGGAACATGCAGGATGGGCTTTAGGTACACTTTCTACAGCATCTATTGCAGGCTCTCTGCTTGGACCAATGGTTGGTGGTTATATAGGAGAAAACTTTGGATTACAAAATGTATTTTTTATAACAGGTGCGCTGCTATTTATTGCATTCATTACAACTGTTTTATTTGTAAAGGAGACTTTTAATCGTCAAGAAAAAAAGGTTCTTGGTACTAAAGAGATATGGAACCTTATTCCAAACAGAAGCTTAATTATCACAATGTTTGTTACATCTTTTGTATTAACCTTGGCATTATTCTCTATAGAACCAATCATAACAATATATGTTACCCAGTTGTCTAGCAGCACTAACCATGTCGCACTGCTTGCTGGAATGACATTCTCAGCCTCAGGGATGGCAAGTATAATTGCTGCTCCAAGATTGGGGAAAATTTCTGATAAAATTGGACCACAGAAGGTTATGTTAGTTGCACTTTTAGTATCAGGAGTAATTTTTATACCACAAGCCTTTGTAAGAAATCCTTGGCAGTTGATGGCACTTCGTTTTTTATTAGGCTTAGCAACAGCAGGATTGCTTCCTTCTGTTAATGCCTTAATTAAGAGAATTACACCAGATTCCCTTACAGGTAGAGTTTTCGGTTTTAACATGTCGGCATCGTATCTAGGTGTATTTGGAGGTTCAATTTTAGGTGGACAAATATCAGCCTATTTGGGTATTAGATATGTATTTTTTATTACAAGTACATTGTTATTGATAAATGCATTATGGGTTTATTCTTCAGTATATAAAAAGCTAGCTTAAATTAATAATCATAATATATATAGCAAAATGAATAGGAGAGAAAAAATGGAAGATTTGTGGCCCTTCTAAGAGTTTCTTCTACAGATGGAAAAGATATGCCAAAGCCAAAAACAGATTCAAATACTAATTCAATGCAATTACCAAAAGGTTGGGATAGCTTTGTGCCTGAATTAGCAAATATTAAAAATGCTCATACCATCACCAAAAGACAATGGGGAGCATTCTATGGTACTGACCTTGATTTACAGTTACGACGTCGTGGAATTGATACTATTGTACTATGCGGTATTTCTACTGGAATTGGTGTAGATACTACAGCAAGAGAAGCGTATCAACATGGCTATAATCAAATTTTTGTGGAAGATGCAATGACTGCATCAATGAAGGAAGAACATGATTATGTTTGTAGATATATCTTTCCTAGGATAGGTCAGGTTCGAACAAGTGAAGAAGTAGTTTCGTCATTAGGATAAAATTAGATACAATAGAACTTATTAATAATGTTTAATCTGTTATTCGTCTTTTAAATAATCTCCTCTTTTAATAAGATTAATAGTAGGTTTTATAGCTGGTTCATTAATTTTAATGGCACGTCCTTTTAGTGAACCTTCTGGCTGTCCCTCACCTAGTATTTTCCATACTGTATTGTGATCTTCTACAATCTGAGAAAAATCGCAATTCTTCCATCTTGTTATAATTTCTATAAAGTTAGTTTTTTCAGGTCCTTCTGGTAAGGTTTGAATTAGCTTATAAGTAGCATTTAATTCATCTTGAGTCATAGCTTTTACTCCATCTTTTGCATTATCTTCTGCAACCACCAGACCATTAGCCATCAGATGTATGCTTGCTGCTACTTCGAGCCTAGTATTATTTTTTGTACTAACATCGTTTTCCTTTATTGTAGAGTTAGTTTTCACTTCATTCTTAGTCTCATTCTTAATCTCTATATGTGATGCTGAGTTAGTATCTGGCCTTAGCGTAATCATATATGAACCTATCCCAATTATCGAAATTGATATCATACCTAAGACAATGATTATATTTCTGACATTTTTTTTCATAATAAAATCTCCTTATAAAATTCGTCTTTTACAATTATATCATCATATACATAAATTTTCCACAAGATACTTAGTTCATACTTTTATTTGAATGTATAGAGCAGGAGAGAAAGCAGCATGAAGAAGTATATACATGAGTATAAAAATGCAATAATATTTAGTGCTATCATTTACTTATAGTATTTTATGCTAAATATAAGACATGATTTTTAATAGTATGTATAGCTTTAATTATATATACTATATTGAGGATAAATGTTAAAATCATTTATGATACAATTATGATTACTTAAATTAAATATTTGGAGGATATGCTATGAACCCTATTTTAAAGAAATTAGGTTTGACAACACAAAACCCAGTTTTAGTTTTAAATGCACCAGAGGAGTATAAAGATATTTTAGCTGAAATTACATCAGACATTCATACAACTATAAGCGGCAAGTATAAATTTATACAAGTATTTGAAATAGATTTATGCAAGGCCAAAAGTATAGCAAATAATCTAATTGAGGTATTAGAAAATGATGGGCATTTATGGCTTTGCTACCCAAAAGGAACTTCTAAAAGGTATAAATCAGATATAAATAGAACAAAAGCATGGGAAGTTTTTTCGCCTTACGAATTTGAACCTGTATCTCAAGTATCAATTGATGATAATTGGTCAGCGATGAGATTTAGACATGTAGATAACATAAAAACTATGAAAAGAAAAACAGCAGCTACAGAGAAAGGTAAAAATAGGGTAGAAGGCAACAAATAAAAGGATGGACTTTCTATAATTTATTAATAAATAAAAATATATTTGGGAATAAAAGTTAGATGCAAGATGTTTTGAATTATAAGTATCTTGCACCTAATAAAATATTCGATTGTTCTTATACTTATTTTGTTATTGATTTAAATGACGATGTTTGCTCTTTAATACCTCTTTCAGCAGCAAATCTTTCAATACTAGATGCACCAAAGAATCCATCTATTCCTTTTGTTCTTTCAATCACATATGCAGCATCTTCTGGTTCTGCAATAGGTCCTCCGTGGCAGATTACCATAATATCTGGATTAACTTCTTTACCAGCTTTAATAATAGCTTCAATCTTCTTCACACAATCATCTAATGTAAGAGCTGTTTTTGCTCCAATTGTACCTTTTGTAGTCAAGCCCATATGTGCTACTAGGATATCTGCTCCAGCCGCTGCCATTGCTTTTGCTTGTTCTGGATCAAATACATAAGGAGTTGTAAGCATGTCCAATTCATGCGCTTTTCTAATCATTTCTACCTCTAAGTCATATCCCATGCCTGTTTCTTCTAAATTTTGTCTGAATACACCATCAATCAAACCTACTGTCGGAAAGTTTTGAACTCCATTAAATCCTAGTTCTTTTAGCTGTTTTAAATATACATCCATAACTCTAAAAGGATCAGTTCCACATACACCAGCTAGTACTGGAGTGTGTTTTACAACAGGCAGTACTTCAGAACCCATTTCAACTACAATTTGATTTGCATCTCCATAAGATAACAATCCAGCTAACGAACCACGGCCTGCCATTCTATATCTTCCGGAATTATAGATGATAAGCATATCAGCTCCACCAGCTTCACTACTTTTAGCGGTAATACCTGTACCAGCACCTACGCCTAATAGTATCTTTCCATTTTTAACTTCTTCCTTGAATTTCTCTATGATTTCTTTTCTTGTCATTGTATTCATTTATAAACCCTCCTATAAATTTATATTTTTGTTCATAGTTTTTTATTGATTTATAATATATCTATGGTCTTATTTATTCATTAAATCTATTAATTTTTGTGCTGCTGCTTCAGCAAACTTTACATCATTAATAGCACAATCCATTTCAACTACTTCTACAACATTTTTGTTTATACCATTTCTTAAAATGTCAAATAACACTTTATCTTCTTCTACGCCATAGAATGGTTGGCCTTCTACGTCTATTCCCGATACGCCTTTTAGAGGTAAAAATAAAGCAGTTTTTTCTTTTGCCATATTTAACTTTTCAACAAGCTTTTTACCGATTGCTTCATTTTCCTCAATGTTTGTTCTCATAAGTGTTACTGTAGGGTTATGTTTATATAAATTGCGGCCTTCAAATTTTCTTGGCACTGTATCATAAGGGCCAAAGTTGCACATATCAAGTGCCCCAACTGATACAACCTGTGGAATATGGTTTCTAGCCGCTGCCTCTAAACGATGTGGCCCTGCATTCAAAACCCCGCCAATAATTTCGTCTGCCCATTCTGTTGTAGTAAGATCTAGCACACCTTCAATAAAGCCAGCATCAATAAGTGCCTCCATAGATTGTCCACCTATACCTGTTGCATGGAACACAAGTACTTCATACCCTCTAGCTTCAAGATATTCTCTAGCTGCCGTAACACAGGGAGTTGTTACCCCAAACATAGTCGCAGCAATCAATGGTTTTTTATCCATTACTTTTGTGTTTTCAAATTTAACCATACCTGCAATTGCAAATACAGCATTTGAAAAAATCTTTGTTGAAATTGAGTTAAGCCCTGCAACATCTACTACAGAAGGCATCATAATAATATCACTTGTGCCTACGTATTGAGAAGTATTTCCAGAGGCAACTGTTGATACCATAACTTTTGGCACACCAATAGGCAGTGTTCTCATAGCTGGTGTTACCAGTGAAGTCCCGCCACTACCACCAAAGGAGATAATACCATCAAATTTACCTTGCTTATATAATTCAGGCAGTAATTTTTCCATTCCCTTTGATAATACTTCTGTTGCTAATGCTCTATCTTTTTTAGAAGCTAGAGTTCTTATGTCTGTACCTGCTGCCTCAGCTACTTCACTGTTTGATACGTCTGGTTTAAAGGTTGGATCAAACACACCAGTGTGAATGGTGAAAGTATCTAAACCCAAACTTTCAATCAACTCCTTTACATATGAATATTCAGCACCTTTCGTATCGAATGTTCCTGCAATAGCGATTGTCTTCAATTTCATAACCTCCTCAATAAATTTAGTTTACCTAGTTATATAAACAGGATTGGAGAACGTTCTCATAACAAAATCATAAGTTAATCATACTTTTTTCACTTCTTAATGTAAACGTTGTTATGTACTACGTTTTTGTGTTTATGTTATATTTTTAGACCTAAATTGTTTTGGAGAACACCCTTTATACTTTTTAAACATTTTGCTAAACTGCGCATAATCTTGATAACCAACTAATTCTGCTAAATCCGATAACTGTATATTTTCTTTATTTATGATTTCTACTGCTTTATTTATACGAAATTTAACTAGATACTCTGGAAAACTACAACCTACCTCTTTTTTAAAAAGACTACTTAAGTAACCTCTAGATACATGAGCTACCTTAGCTAAATCTAAAAATGAAATATCATTCATATAATTTTGAGCAACATATTCCTTCACAAATTCAACATAGTTATAGTGTTTTGTAACTCCGTCTAGCATCTTAAGCAATAAATCATCTTCATCAAGCTGCGCCGATACTTTAAAGGCTTTTGTTATATTTGTAATAGATTTTTCCGATGGAATCCTCTCAAAAGCTGATCCACCTATATATCCCATCAAGGCATCGTTATTGCTATACATATATTGAACATCAATTGGTGTTTTTACAGGACCACCATATATTAATTTAATTGCATCTGGATTTAATTCATTGCATTTATTAAATATCTTTTCCATCTTCGCCTTTGCAGCTTCAAGTGAAAATACTTTTTTTGCCCCTAATAATCCTCCACCTGTTAACCCTAAATGCACGCAAATGGCGTCAGCACCAGCATTAATCATTTGTTCTGCTTGTATTTCGTTAAATACAAAGGCAACTGTAAACATATTTTTAGCATGGGCAACTCTTATAGCTTCTACTTCAATCAAATAATGACATCCGGCTTCTTCGAGAGCCTCACCAAATTGACTATCTATAAGTCCAACTGTGGGGTAGTTATTAATACCTGAAAAGCCCATATCTTTTATTTTATCTATGTAGCTTTCTATATTTTTGGTAGGGTCAGTTGCATTAAATCCAAAAATGATAGGCATGTCTTTTACTAAGGGTATTATCTCTTTTGAAGCAAAGTCCATTACCATATCATTACTATTGCAAAATGGCAGAAAACCTGCTAACGAACTTCTTCCCATTTGTCGAAATCTACCGGAATTTAGCACTAAAAGAAAATCAGCCCCACCTTTTTCAGCATACTTTGCTGTCATGCCTGTACCTGTTGCTACACCAATAATATGATTTCCATTCTTTGTTTGTATTTTTATATCCTCTAATATCTTTTCTCTCTCCATATTTTTAGACCCCTTATATTGTTTACAATTAATCATTTTCCATAGGAAGATAATTACATTATATGAATAGTAGATAATAAAATCAAATAATTACCTAAATTTTTCAACTGTTTATTCTTATTAAGTAAGCTTTGTAAATTAAATTTATAATATAATTATTAATTAGCTAAGTCAAAATAGTAGGAAATAATGAAATATCGGCATCTATAATTAACCTTAGAAATAAATTCTTTAGCAGGTATGTATGATATAATAGAAAAAAAGATTTAACGATATTAGAGGTGAGATAGGTTGGAAAAGAAAAATATATTGGTATTGACTGGCAGTGCGAGAAAAAATGGTAATAGTGATAAAATGGCAGATTCTTTTATAAAAGGAGCAGAATCAATTGGACATGAAGTAATAAAATTTGAAACTGCAAGGAAAGAAATTGGCGGCTGCAAAGCCTGTGAAACATGCTGGAGCAAAGGAAAACCATGCTCTTTCCAAGATGACTTTGATGAACTTGCACCTTTATTAGAAGCAGCAGATGTCATTGTATTTTCTACACCATTATATTGGTTTAACTTTTCTGCACAAATCAAAGCAGTCATTGATAAAATGTATGCTTATCTAGGGAAAAGTTGTAAACGACCTCTGAAAATCAAAGAAAGTCTTCTGATTGTATGCGGGGCTGATGAGGGGACGAACGTATTCGATGGGATAATAACAACATATAGAGAGATTGCTCACTATATGAAGTGGGAAGACAGAGGAGTGCTGGCAGTTCCGAAAGTTAGTGAAAAAGGTGCTATTGAAGCGACGGATGCACTTATGAAAGCAGAAGAATTGGGAAAGTCGTTGTAGAAAAGCTTTTTGGTTAGGGATATGGCTATTTTGTCATATCCTTATTTTATTTTTCAAGGTCTTCTATTTGTATGTATAGAAAAATAATAATCACGAAAAATATTAGATATTAAATTAAATTTAAAGTGAGGTAAATTACTGTGAGTAAAGTATTATATATTAAAGCAAATGTAAAACCAGCAGGAGTATCAAGAACTTTTAAAATTTCAGACAAATTTGTTGAACAGTACAGAGAACAAAATCCTAACGATGAAATTATAACTTTAGATCTATACAAAGAGGGTATAGGATTTCTAAAAGGAGAAGATTTGAATAGCGTTTTTGGACCTAAGACTGATGAGAGTAGAAAGCATCCAATTTTAAAATATGCATATCAATTTGCTGAAGCAGATAAGTATATAATTGCAGCACCAATGTGGAACTTAAGTATTCCTGCAATACTTAAGGCATACATTGATTATGTATGTGTTACAGGAATCACATTTAAATATACTGCAGAGGGACCAGTTGGTCTATGTCAAGGGAAAAAAGCAGTTCATATTGTTACAAGAGGTGGCGGATATTCAGAGGGACCAGCTGCAGCATATGAAATGGGGGATAGATATTTAAGAACAATCTTTGGTTTCTTTGGTATAACTGACTTTACTACAATATCAGCAGATAAGCTAGATGTTATTGGTGAAGATGTAGAAGCAATTGTAAAAAATGCAATTGAAAAGGCTGAAGAAAAAGCGAAAAACTTTTAGCACTTATCTTAAGATTAAATTATTAAAAGAATGGATAGCTAAATCAAAGCTATCCATTCTTTAATAGTATTTGCGTTTTGGCCCATCATAATTTTAGAAGCAGGCATTTCCGTTAAAGCATATTCAATTAATTGTCTCACAGGACCTATTGGCGATACAGCCATTGGTGGGCAACCACTATATCCCCATTCATAAGTCATTAAGGCAACAAAATCTGAAATTTCACCATGAGCTTTATAGTCATGGACTTCATACCATGTACCTACTTTAGTAGCACTTGTTTTTGATGCCAGGGCTGTAGACATCAGTAGACCTTCCGAGTACAATCTTGCTTTTGCCTTTCTTAAAAAGTTGTTATAGTTTTCTCTTAATTCAGGAGTCAAAAATTTCATATCAAAATTTATACCGATAGGATTTATATTGTTTTTTAATAAAAAAAGAGAGGATTTTAATGATATATGTATAATTAGTATATGTAGTTAAAAATAATCAAGAAAGGTAACATATACAACAATTTTGGAAAATTTATGCAGACCAATGGAGGTTGCAATAGTTTATGGTTAGTGAATTAGCATACGTGTTTTTTGCTGGATTAGCAGGACTAATGATTTTTTTTATAAGTTTAATATTTAGGGCGTTAAATGGGAAGAAAATGATAAACGCACCCCTAACAATTTTATTAATAATATCATTGACATCTACTGGTATAGCTGCAGGAGTAAATATGTTGTCACAAAAGAATGATAAAAAAGTAAATGCTTATAATACAACATCAAATACAGATAAAAAAGATGATTCAAATGTAAAAGACTCCAAAGCTAATGAAACAAATTCAAAAGATTATATTTTGCCTAACAGTGATAAAGAAAAGATAAGTGAGGAGGAAATTGCGAAATTTAACTTATCAACATTTTCTCTTGCACGAAATGAGATTTTTGCAAGACATGGATATGTTTTTACAACACCTGAGGCAAAAAACTATTTTGAAAAAAAAGCATGGTATAAACCAGACCCAAGCTATAATGGAGAGAACCTTAACGAAATTGAAAAATACAATGTAGAATTAATAAAAAGTCATGAAGAAAAACTCAGTGAAAACAACAGTAGTGGACAAGTAAAAGCTTCGTCAAATAAAAAAGGTAATTTAAAAGGAACTGTTACATGGCAATATAATAAAGTTATCGGAACTAAACCAGATGTTGGGGCTAAAATTTATTTAATACCAGAGAAATTTAATAAAAGTTCTATGACAGATAAAGAAGCGAAGCCCTTTGCTATGTTAGGTTCTATATCTGAAGATAAAAAAGGTATATTATTTTTTAAAACAGCAAATGGATATGGTAACTACGAAATCAACGATATTCCAGTTGGAAAATACGTAATATTAATAGTTTCTAATAAAACAACTAGAAACATACATGAACCAATAGATGATTATCCTAAAAATCTATTAATGCCTTTAGTTAATGATTGGAAGGATTTTGAATATTTTAATTTGAATCTCTACAAGTTTACTGTTGGAACAATTGATATAAAAGAAAATGAAACTATAGATGAAAGCTATGATTTTGGATACACTTACTATTAAGAGAATTTTATATTAAAGCAGTACAACTATAAGATATTTGTTATGTTTAAAGATTGCTATTAGGTAAATCAAGGTATAATAAAATAGCATTGGTATAAAATACATAATAGAATTTATGTTTTTAGTAATTAAATTTAGCATAATATCGGAGGTTGGCTAAATGAAAAAGAAGAAAGGTATTTGGGTATTTGTAGTCATAGTCCTGGCTCTTATCATAGGGACTTTCTTCCTTATTAAAAGGTTAACAACAACAAGTTATGGCAAAGTTAATATGAAGGTGGCTGTAATGTTGAAGGTCAACAAATACTTTAATCCCAATTCAATTAAGGGAAAACCAATAAATGAAATACGTGAAATTTTGAATAAGGATTCTACTATTTGGAGTGCTAAACCTATACCTTTTTCTAATATAAGAAATGTCAATATAGATATATCTTCCACTAAGATACCTGTACGTATATATACGCCTGAAGGTGGCAGTAATCTTCCTATAATTGTTTATTTACACGGTGGTTTTTGGATTGCAGGGAATCTAGATACGATTGACAATGTATGCAGGAAGCTTTCAAAAAATACAAAAGCAATAGTAGTATCAGTAGATTACCGCCTTGCACCAGAGAATCCTTTTCCTGCTGGTGTAAATGACGCGTATAATGTGATTCAGTGGGTTTATAAAAATGCTGAAAGTATTAATGGGGATGCAAAACATATAGCTGTCGCAGGTGATAGTGCAGGTGGAAATATTGCAGCTGCAGTATCCCAGATGGTACGGGATAAAAATGGACCTCACATAACTTGTCAGGTATTAGTATACCCATCTACAAACCTATTTGAATTAAATAGTAAGTCTTGGTCTCAGTCGTCCAATGACTTTAATATTTCAAGAGAAGATATGGAGAAATATATATCACTGTATATACCGAAGAAAGAAGATAGAAAAAACCCTTATGCATCTCCTTTGCTAGCTAAAGATTTTAAGGGATTGCCTCATACACTTATAATAATAGCTGAAATTGATCCGCTGCGAGATGAAGGAGAAGCTTATGCTGAAAAGTTAAAACATGCGGGTGATGAAGTAGTTGTTGCTATGTATAAAGGTACTACACATGGATTTCTTACAATGGATCGGATTTCAGGGGAGGGCGACAAAGCTTTAAATCAAATTTCTTTATATCTCCAGAAAGAATTTCAAAAGGATAAGTTATAATTTTTAAATTCCCAATTTACAAGGCTAGGAGTGCATCTTCTGGCCTTTTTTCATGTAATACTATATATAAATTTAAAAGGAGGGTACAGAATTAATTCTACACATTTATGTAACTTAAAAGAAAATATAAAAAATAAATATATTATAACAAAAATAGACAATAAAAATAGTTTTATTACATAGCGTTAAGTTTAGGTTTACAATTTAAGTATTATGTAAACTAATAAAAAGTAAACCACAAACATTACATACATATAATACGTAAATATTAAAAGTTGTAAGAAAATTTTTAATATCTATTGACATATAGTGGAATAAGAGGTATTATAAATACATAATATCAAATTGATAATATCTAAATTATAATAAGTAGAGGCGAAGTATTTTGAATAAACATTTTATAGATAATGAAGAGGAATTTTTAAAAAATTATAATGAAAATGATTATAAAAAGCTGAGTATTACAAACGATATAATAATATTTACAACTGCTGATAGGGATGAAGATAATCTTCGAAAGGTTCCTAAAAAAGGGCTGCAAGTTATTTTAGTTAAAAGAGACGACTATCCATATAAAGAAAAGTGGGCACTTCCAGGTGGCTTTGTTGATATAGAAGAAAGCCTTGATGAGGGTGCTAAGAGAAAGCTTAAGGAAAAGACAGGTATAGACAATGTTTATACTGAACAGCTATACACTTTTGGAGATGTGGATAGGGACAAAAGAACAAGGATTATCAGTGTAGGAAACATTGCTTTAGTTGAAAAGAGCAGCATAAAATTTGATGAAGCAGATTTACAAAAGAGAAGTGAATGGTTTTGGATAGATAAAACTCTTATCAGTTCTGAAAAGCATGAACAGTGCGTAGAAAACAAACATCTTATATCTCTTAAATCCACTGATGAAAAAATAATAATGAATTATGAAGTAACAGAGAAAATTGGAAGAGACATTTTTAGAAGGAAAGAAACAGCTTATAGGTTATTAGATAACTCTACAGAGGAACTGGCTTTTGATCACTATAAGATATTGGACTATGGAATAGATAGATTAAGAAATAAAGTGGAGTATACGCCAATTGCTTTTAACCTTTTACCAAGAGTATTTACTGTAAAGGAGCTGCAGAATGTTTATGAAGCAATAATGGGGAGAGAAATTTTAAACTTCAGAAGAAAAATGGGAGAAATGATTATAGAAACTGATGAAAGGATAGAGGGTAAACCCTTTAGGCCAGCTAAGGTCTTTAAGTTCAATGAAAACTGGGAGCATAATTTTTAAAAGAAATTTGATAATTTTCCTTAGAAAATATAATGTTTTCTATTAAGTAATAAAATTAGATTGGGTGGTATGAAATGATTTATTTTAATGGTCAGAAAATAGAATTTAAGAAATTTCCTAATGGCGAATCCTTAATTGATAGTAAAAGCTTACAGTTAAGAGATGATGATAATGAGATTAGAGTTAATTTTGAAAATGATGAGGATATAACTCACTTGATATTTTTGAAAAGTCATTTAGATGAACTAAAAGTAAAATGTAATTTAATTTTCCCTTATATGCCTTACAGCAGAATGGACAGAACAGAAGGTATAATGATTTTTACACTAAAGCATTTGTGTAAGGTGATTAATAATTTAGATTTCGAAAGTGTAACTATTTATGAGCCACATTCAGAAGTATCTACTGCATTATTAGATAGAGTTAAGGTAGTAGATATGTCTAAAATTTTAGCTCAAGAGCTTTTAAAAGAACTAAATAATGGAGAAGAAGAGGTGTATTTAGTTTATCCAGATGCAGGTGCAGCAAAGAGATATGGTAAAGAAATAGCCTATGAAAAAGTTTTAACTGCAAATAAAGTGCGGGATTTTAGAACAGGACGTATAAAGAAATTGCAGATTAATGGGCATATGGAAAGAAAAAACTTTAAGGCTATTATAGTGGATGATTTATGTTCAAAGGGTGGCACTTTTATGCTGACAGCTTCTAAGCTAAAGGATATGGGGGCAACAGAAATATATCTGGCAGTCACTCACTGTGAAAATACAGTTTTTCAAGGGGATTTATTAAAGGATGATTTAATAACAGGGATATATACAACCAATAGTATTTTAAATAGAAGGCATGAAAAAATTAAGGTCTACGAAATTTAAGGGGGATTTATTATGAAAAAACTGTTAGTAGTTATTGATTACCAAAAGGACTTTGTAGATGGAACACTTGGATTTGAAAAAGCAAAAACATTAGAGCAAGGTATATATGATAAGATTAATAAATATCTAGAAAATGGGGATAAGGTATTATTTACCTATGATACTCATTACGAAGACTATTTACAAACTAGGGAAGGTAAAAATTTGCCTGTTTCCCATTGTATCAAAAATACCAATGGTCATAAGCTGTATGAGAAAATAAAGGATTTCTCAACTTTAGAAAATACACTGCATTATGAAAAAGAAGGCTTTGGAATATCAAACGAAGATATGCTTCGACTAGCCAGTGAAGTAGGAGAGGATATTAATGAAATTGAGCTAGTTGGAGTTGTCACCAATATATGTGTAATTAGCAATGTGGTAATGTTCCAATCACAATACAGAAATGCTGATATTATAGTGGATGCAAGTCTTTGCGCCAGCTTTGATGATTCACTGCATGAAAAGGCATTAGATGTAATGGAAGGTCTGCAGGTAAAAGTAATCAATAGGGGGAACTAATAATGATAAACCCATTTTTATTAACAGATTTTTATAAAACAATTCATCATATGTGCTATGCAAATGGAATGACTAAGTTAGTGAGTTACTGGACTCCTAGGATGTCTCGAAAAGAAAATATGGATAAAGTTGTGATGTTTGGACTTCAACCTTTTGTAAAGAAGTATTTGATTCAATACTTTAATGAAAACTTCTTCCAAAAGGATAAAGAAGAAGTGATTTCTGAGTATAAAAGAGTCATTTCTAAGACCATGGGAAATATAGCAGCAGATACAAAGCATATTGAAGCTTTGCACGATTTAGGATATTTACCAATACAAATTAAAGCTGTGGCAGAGGGCTTAAGAGTAAATATTAAAACTCCAATGATTGAAATTACAAATACCCATGAGGATTTTGCGTGGCTCGTGAATTACCTAGAAACCTTTATGAGTTGTAATATATGGCAGCCAATGACAAGTGCTACTATTGCATATAGGTATAGAGAAATAATAGAAAAGTACTTTAATCTTACTGTAGAGAATTGGGATATAAGAAAAGCTTGTGGAGATTTTAGTATGAGAGGTTTTAGCTCTATAGAAAGTGCAGAACTTAGTGGTGCAGCACATTTACTTTCCTTTCTAGGAACGGCGACAATACCTGCCATTAGCTATTTAGAGGAATATTATAATTGCAATATAGAAGAGGAACTAGTTGGACTAGGAACGCCTTCTACAGAACACAGTGTAATGTGCAGCTATGGTGAAGATGAATTTGCGGCCTATAAGAGATTGATCACTGAGGTATTCCCAACCGGAGTTTTAAGCATAGTATCTGACACCTATGACTATTGGAATGTTATAACGAATATAATTCCGAGATTGAAAGAAGATATATTAAATAGAGATGGCAAAATTGTTATTAGAGGCGACAGTGGAGATCCTGTAAAAATAATTTGTGGCGATAAAGATGCAGCAAAAGACAGCGAGGAATATAAGGGAACTGTTGAATTGCTGTGGGATATATTTGGCGGAGAAATCAATTCAAAAGGATATAAGGTTTTAAACAGTAAGATAGGGACAATTTACGGAGACAGTATAACTGTAGAAAGATGTGAACAGATTTGCATGGGATTAGAGGAAAAGGGCTTTGCAGTAAATAATTGTGTCTTTGGTATAGGTTCATACACCTATCAATACAATACTAGGGATACTTTTGGATTTGCATTAAAGGCTACTCATGCAGTAATAGATGGTGAAGAAAAGTTTATATTTAAGGCGCCTAAAACAGATAAAGATAACTTTAAAAAATCACAAAAGGGAATGTGTTACGTATATAGAGAAGGACAAGATATTTTATATAAAGACGAATTAACTTTAAAAGAGCAAGAAGAGTGCAAGGATAATCTATTAGAAGTTGTATTTAAGAATGGTGATCTGATAAAAGATTACTCATTATCAGAAATAAGAAATAGGCTTCACGGGAGCTTTTAGTAATATTTTAGAATAAGATAGAAAATTATTTTTTTGTTTTAATTGGAGGTATAAAAATGAAAAAAGATTTTAATGCAGAAAAAGAATGTGAAAATATCATAAATTGGATTAGAGAATACTTTAAAAATCAACCTAGTGCTAAGGGAGCTATCATTGGAATTAGCGGTGGTAAGGATAGCTCTGTAACATCCCAATTATTAGTTAAAGCTTTAGGAAAAGAAAGAGTATTTGGTGTTTTGATGCCAAATGGGGAGCAGAAGGATATATCTGATAGCTTAAAGATTGTAGATATTCTTGGAATTAATTATAAAATAGTTAATATAGAAAAGGCCTACAATGGATTATTAGAAGGCATTGCAGATGAAAAGTTATCTATTGATGCTAAAATCAATATTTCTCCGAGGCTGAGAATGACTACCTTATATGCAATTGGAACTAGCATGAATTATAGGGTGTGTGGTACTGGAAATAAGTCAGAAGGCTTTGTGGGTTATACAACAAAATGGGGAGATAATGCTTTCGATTTTAATCCTATAGGAGACCTAACTACTGAAGAGGTTGTAGCAGTGGGGGACTTTTTAGGCTTACCTTATGAATTGGTTCATAAAACTCCAAGTGACGGGTTAAGCGGAAAATCCGACGAGGAGAAGCTAGGTTTTTCCTATAAACAAATTAATGAATTTATAGAAAATGGGAGCTGTGGGGATAAAGAAATAGATGAGAAAATTAGATTGAAGCATGAGTATAACGAGCACAAGAGAAATCTGCCACCAAAGTATGAGAGAGCATAAGATCAGAAGTTGACTCGTTATTTTTTAGATGTCTATGATTGAGGGAAGCATTTATATAGTGCTTCCTTAAATCATTTTTAGGAAACATCATGTAATTATCTAGAACTATTTTCTTATTTATTCAATATATCAGAAAAGTAATTTTTGGACCATTCTTCAATTATTTTTAATGCAGGAACTAACTCCTGGCCTTTCTCAGTCAATGAATATTCAACTCTTGGAGGTATTTCTGCGTATATATGTTTAATTATTATTCCATCAACTTCAAGCTGCTTTAGAGATTCGCTTAATACTTTTTGACTTACACCATAAGTAATTCTTTGTAACTCCAGGAATCTCTTTGGGCCATCAGATAAGTGACAAAGTATTACAGCTTTCCATTTACCTCTTATTATTTCAAATCCCAAATCTAAAGCACATATGTATGACTTTCCTTTATGTTCTATCAAAATAAGATCACCTACTTTAACATATATTTCATACATGATTATAATATAAAAAAGAAAAATTAAAAATAGAATTTATAAGCAGTGAAGAAAAATATTATATTGATTTATTTTTAAAAGTATAGAATAAATCACAATTCCTACTTTAAAGTAAGTTATCTAACTTTAAAGTGCCTACTTGTTACAAAGAGTTGTGTTAAATATACTATATTTAGTGCCGAACAATAAAGGTATTTAAAGTAAAAATGAGTCAGTGAAAGGATTTTTATAATCTTATCACTAGATATATAAAGGAGAGATGAGCTAAATGAAAGTAGTTGCATTTAATGGAAGTCCTAAAGAGAAAGGAAATACGTTCCATGGAATAAAAATGGTTGCTGAGGAGCTAGAAAAAGAAGGCATAGAGGTTGAGATTATTCATGTAGGTAATAAGGTGATAAGAGGCTGTCTTGCTTGTAATGGCTGCGTAAGAAATCAAGACGAAAAATGCGTGATTAAGGATGAAGTGAATGAATGGATTCAAAAAATGAAAGAGGCAGATGGTATAATACTAGGCTCTCCAGTTCATTATTCAGCTATAGGAGGAACAATGAAATCATTTTTGGATAGAGCTTTTTATGTTACAAGTGTAAACAAATCTATGCTAAGGCATAAGGTGGGAGCTGCAGTTGTTGCTGTGAGACGTTCAGGTGGTGTTCCTACTTTTGAGCAATTAAATAATTACATTAATTATTCTGAAATGCTTATGCCAACTTCAAACTATTGGAATGTAATACATGGAACAGCTCCAGGAGAAGCTAAAGAAGATGAAGAAGGTACTCAAATAATGAGAGTCCTTGGCAAAAATATGGCTTGGCTTATGAAATTAGTTGAATCTGGAAAAGGAAAAATTGAAGAACCTGAAAAAGAAGGTAAAGTATTCACAAACTTTATTCGTTAAATTAATAAAGAGATCGTCAAAATAATGGCGGTCTTTTTTTACGATTAAGGATAATAAAGAAGGTTTTTTTTCAGAAATGTCGAATATTTTATTAATATAGTTTTGTGATTCTGTTAAAGGAAAGCTTTGCTACTATATCATTTAGTAAGAATTTTTAGATAAAATTATTGAATTGTTGAAGAGGATTTGTTATCTTTAGATAATAGTGGAAAAACTAAAGAATAAAACTTAAATTAGGAGGTAAATATTAATGAGCGCACAAGAAAAGGTTTTTGAAAAGTTAAATGAGTTAAATATTAAATATGAGGTGATGAACCATCCAGCTGTTTTTACAATAGAGGAGATGGATGCTTTAAACATTACTGAACAGGGAGATGTATGCAAGAATTTATTTCTTAGAGATGAAAAGGGTAAAAGACATTTCCTTGTAGTTTTAGATAAAGACAAGAAAGCTGATTTAAAAGATATTCAAAAGCAGCTTGGCAGCACAAGACTTAGTTTTGCATCTGCAGAGAGACTTGATAAATATTTGAAACTTCAAAAAGGAGAAGTAACACCACTTGGAGTAATAAATGATGAAGAAGGCTCTGTAGAAGTAGTATTCGATAATGATTTAATAGGAAAAACAAAGTTAGGCGTTCATCCTAACGACAATACTGCAACAGTTTGGATATCCTTTGAGGATTTAAAAAAAGTAATAGATCATAATGGAAACAAAATTAAATATTTAAACATTTAAAACTGATTGGAGTTATGATATAAAAATAAATTTATTTGGTTTTAAAGCAAATAATACTCTTCTTTCCCGCTCAATGATATTTGAGCTTAAAACTTTAACTAATGAAGATGTCCTTATAGGAAATGTTGATCTAATGGCCCTAATCATAGCAACTATTGCTATGATTAGGGCTGCTTGAATACAGAAATATTTATTGTAGGCAGCTATTTATGCTGCTTGTACTCCTAAATAACATTAATACTAGAGGAAAGGGGATAATTATGAAATATTTAATTATTGGAACAGGTGGTATAGGTGCTTCAATTGGAGGTTTTTTAGCTTCTAATAATAATGATGTAGATTTTATTGCTAGAGGAGAAAATCTTGAGCATATAAAAAAATATGGACTGAAGATTAAATCTGGAATTAAGGGTGAATTAAATTTGCCCAAGATAAGGGCATTTTCAAGTGAAGAGTATGTAGATAAAGCTGATGTAATTTTTATTTGTGTCAAAAGCTATTCTATCAATGATATTATTCCTATTATAAAGAAAGTTTCACATGAGAATAGTCTTGTAATTCCTTTAATGAACGGCTATGGTGTAGGAGAAAGAATGAGCAATAGTCTAAATGGTGTAAAGGTTATTGATGGATGCATTTATATATCAGCATTTATTGATGCACCTGGATCAATTGTTCAGCTTGGAAGTTTGTTTAAAATTGTTTTCGGTACAAGAAAAGGCATACAAATTGACTCAAATATATTAAATGATATTAAAAATACATTAGTTGACTGTGGTATAAATACAATTTTGTCAGAAAAAATTGAGGCTGATACCTTCCAGAAGTTTTCTTTTGTTTCTCCATGTGCTGCTTGTGGAGCATATTATGATATAACAGTAGGAGCAATGCAAGAAGATGGTGAGTACAGAGAGACATTTAAAGAACTTTGCGAAGAGATAAAACAAATAGGTAATAAACTTGAGTTAAATTTTGATGTTGATATAACAGAAGCTAGTTTAAAAGTTTTGGATTCATTGAATCCTGATTCCACATCATCAATGCAAAAGGATATAAAAGCAGGTAGAAAAGCAGAAATAGATGGGCAGATTTTTGATGTAGTAAGATTGGCAAAAAATTTGGGAGTGGAAATTCCCGTTTATTATAAAATTGCAAAACATTTTGGTTACGCACTATGATAGATTTTTCAAATTAAATGTATAATGCAAGTAGTGAGAGTTATATAGATTATACATTTAATGGAGTAATTAGATAGAAAAGATACATCTCAAAATAAGACTAGCTTAGTATATTTTTATATTAAGTTAGTTTTTTATTTTTCTAAAGCTTAGACTTATAATTTTATAGTGTTTTTATAGATATTATGGTTTATAATGGAAATGGGTTGCCAAAAATTGAAACGAGGAGGGGACAAAATTGAATACCAATATGCTTAAAAATATAAAACAATTATTGCTACTAACAGTATCAATGGTCATTACATGGATTATTGTATCAGGAATATTACAAAGAGCACTAGGGATGAGCAGCGGTAAAAATGAAGGATATAAGGAAGCTGTTATCGCACTGGGATACTTATTTCTCCTATGCTGTCTAAATTCTATAATAATCCTTTGGTATACGAAAAGAAGTATATTTTCAGGTAAAAAGCTTTTATTATCAGTTTTTACAATTATGTTTGGAGTTATGTTTTTCATGACTCAAATAGAAACTATATATTTTAATTATGCCATAAGGATGCCTGGTCAGCTTATATTTAGTACTTTATTTACTGGTGCAGCTGTAGCAATAGTAGCTTCAATAGTGGCAGTAAAGATAAAAGAACAAAGCAATAAATTTAAAAATAGAATTCTCAAATATGAATCTCAAAAACTGCCTTTGAATATTTTTATTCTTGCATTAATATATCTAATATTTTACTTTATATTTGGATATTTTATTGCTTGGCAATTTCCACTTCTTAGAGAATACTATACAGGATCACAAAAAATCCTTCCATTTATCCTTCATATGAAAAATCAACTGTCTACAGATCCTTGGCTAGTGTTATTTCAAATAGTTCGCGGTGTTCTTTGGGCTTTAATTGGATGTTTAGCGGTAAGAAGTGTAGCTTTAAAGACAGGTATAGAAAAGTATCTATTAGTTGGATTTATTTTAAGTGTTGGGCTATGCACACCTTTACTTTTGCCAAACGATTTTATGCCGAGCTCAGTTAGATTTGGTCATTTTTTTGAATTGTTAATAGAAAACTTTTTATTTGGAACAGTATCAGTATACTTCCTTGGTAAAGAGCGCAATAATACTTATAAGCAAATATTTTATACAAGTAAACACTTAATTTGAAGAGTGTAGATTACAATATATTTTAAGTCACAGCTAAACTTAAATATAATTATTACTAAAAATATGCCCGCATTGGAAAATATCAGTTATAATTTAATTGGAGATTTTTATCATGCAATTTTTACTATAAATTATAAAGCGGGTGAAGTGAATGTCAAAATATGATAAAAAAGCTGTTGTTTCTACGTTGTCACTAGCCTTTGTGACAATGTTTTGGGGTACGAGCTATGCAATTGTAAAGGATAGCCTAAATAGTATAAAGCCATTTCAATTAATGACTTTAAGGTTTGTATGGTCAACGATTATTTTAGCTCTTATATTTTGTAAAAGGTTAAAAAATATAAGAAAAAAAGATATATATCAAGGATTAATAATTGGAATGTTTTTATTTATTGCCTTTTTTACCTTGATAACAGGTATAATATATACCACTGCGTCAAAACAATCTTTTTTGGTTGGTGCATATGTAATAGTAGTTCCTTTTTTAGCTTGGGCTATAAATAAAAGAGTTCCAGACAACTATGAAATTATTGGGGCCTTTATAGCAACAATAGGTATTGGATTATTAACCTTAAATGGATCACTTAATATAAATAAAGGGGACGTAATATCCATTTTTTGCTCAATATCTTTTGCATGTCATATGATAGCTATAGAATATTTTAAGAAAGATTCTGACCCTATAATCTCAACAATAATACAGTTTGCTGTGACAGCTTTATTGTTTGTTATACTAACAGGAATATTTGAATCCTATACAATAAATATGACGCCGAAAATGTCAAAGTCCATAGCATATCTTGTTATTGCAACCACTGTTATACCTTTTTTAGTGCAAAACATTGCGCAGAAATATATATCCTCTACCAGCACTGCTCTTATATTCACATTAGAATCTGCATTCGGAGGAATTTTTGCTATATTTTTCTTAAATGAAACAATGACTTTTCGAATGATAGTAGGTAGTGTAATTATTTTTATAGGAATTATTATAGAGGAAACAAAGTTGAACTTTCTTAAAAAATTTAAAATAAATAGTTACTCTACATCTTCAGATAGTGAGAGCGTATAAGCCAGCTATAGATAGATGCCGTACTGATAATACAGTGCGGCTTTTAATTTGTAAGAAATTCTTAATAATTTTGTAAACTATTTCGTAATTTTTACCTTGTAAAATTATACCTATAGACAAGATTTCTAAAGGATTTTTATAAGGTTAGGCATCAGAAAGAAAATTAGCATACTGACTAGTTATTTTTTTGAATATGCCATAAGTTAAAAAGGAGGAAAAAGTATATGTTTACACGAATACTGAAAAAAGAAAAATTTTCAAAATGGAGGACATTATGGATAAGCAAAAGGTACTAATAGTAGATGATGAAAAAGAAATAAGAGATGCTATCGAAATTTATTTAAAAGGTAGTGATATAGATGTACTTAAGGCAGGGGATGGACTGGAAGCGCTAGATATATTAGAAAAAGAGAATATACATCTAATAATACTAGATATAATGATGCCTAAGCTCGATGGTATAAGAACCTGTTTAAAGATAAGAGAAAACAAAAATATACCAGTAATAATGCTGTCAGCAAAAAGTGAAGATGCAGATAAAATATTAGGATTAAATATTGGTGCTGATGATTATATAACTAAACCTTTTAATCCCTTAGAGCTAGTGGCTAGAGTGAAATCACAGCTTAGAAGATTTCTTCTGCTGGGAGATGCCAATATTAACTCACAAGTTCCAAGTGAGGACGAAATAGAAATAAGGGGATTAAACATAAACAAAGCCTCTAATATTGTAAAAGTAGATGGAGAAGAAATCAAATTGACTCCCTTAGAATTTAAGATAGTACTGTTATTTGCAGAAAATGCTGGTAGAGTTTTATCTATTAAGCAAATATATGAAAACGTATGGAATGAATCTTTTTATAAGAGTGAAAACACTGTAACAGTGCATATAAGAAGAATTAGAGAAAAGCTGGAAATAAATCCTAAAGAACCGAAATACATAAAGGTGGTGTGGGGTATTGGATACAAAATTGACAAATAAATTGAAAAACCTTAAAAGTATTCTTATGGGAAGCTTGTTAAGACAGATAATTATAATGGTGATTTTAACAATTTTGGCAGGAATATTTAGTATAGATTTGATTGTAAATAATGGTTTAGTGAGAATAACAAACAATGAAACTGTATTAAAACAGCACTTAATGGAAGATTCCTTTCCATTAAGTCAAAAGCTATACTGCACTACAGATTATTTAGAAAAATTAAAAAATGGAGAATTTAAACAAATTGATATAGAAAGGGATTTTAAAGATTTCAAAGTGAAGTTTGCAATAATAGATAATAAAAATGGAAAAGTATATACAAACGTTCATAAGGTTGCAGACTTAAAAGATCCCTTTAATGAATATATAAAACAAAATTCATATTATTACTATAAAGCTGATAATGAAGTGAATTATGCGCCTCTTATCGAGAATGATTTAGACCGTAGAGAATTTCTGAAGTCAGGAAAAAATTTTACTGAATATTACTGGTACGATAAAACAGGAATTAATACTAAAGTAGATACATGGGCTACTGTGCTTGGTCCTAGTTATAAAGCAGCAATAGAACTTATCTTTGTCTTTGTTTGGTTAATTGTTACTACAGTATTTATTATAAGAAAGATGGAATGGGTAAAAACTGTTGGCAAAGAAAGTGCAAAAAGAGAACTTAAAAAATCACGTTTGTATTTTATAATACCCAAAAGCAAGGAGTTGTACTACAACTGGGGAATTTGTGAAAAGACTATTACCTTATCCTCTATAGCTATTATACTAATGGTTATATTTGCATTTTTGGCAGATAATATGCCCTATTATACCTTCATTGGATTTATCATACTCTATATAGCTTATATTTTAGGTTGTTTGTTAACACTGATTAGAGATGTAAAATATTTTAGATTAATCTCAAAGGGTACAGAAGAAATTGCTAAAGGCAATTTTAATTTATATATAGATACGAAAGGTAATAGAGATCTCTCTAATTTGGCGGGAAATATTAATTCAGTAAAAATAGGTTATAAAAAGGCATTAGAGGAACATGTGAAAAATGAACGTCTAAAGTCAGAATTAATATCAAATGTATCCCATGATTTAAAAACACCTTTGACATCAATAATAACTTATGTAGATCTATTAAAAAGAGAGGATTCAACAGAAGAGGAAAAAGAAGACTATATTAAAATTCTAGATTCTAAGGCTAAAAAATTAAAAGTTCTTATTGAGGATTTATTTGAAGTTTCTAAAATTAACAGCGGGAAATTGGAGTTAGCTAAAGAAAAAGTAGATATTGTAGATTTAATTTATCAAGTACTGGGAGAGTGCTCCAATTTTTATGAAGAAAAACATATTGATTTCAAATTAAAGAGCTTTGCAAGTGAAGTTGTATTAAATCTAGATGGGAAACAAATATCGAGAGTAATCGAAAATGTTGTTTCTAATGCTTTGAAATATTCAATGGAAAACACTAGAGTATATATAGATATTGAGAATGGAGATAATGAAGTAATTATATCCTTTAAAAATATAGCATCTTATGAAATGAATTTTGATGTTGAAGAAATATTTGAACGTTTTAAAAGAGGAGACGAATCAAGAAATTCAGAGGTTGAAGGCTCTGGATTAGGCCTTGCAATTTCAAAAAGCATTGTAGAGCTGCACGGTGGTGAAATGCGTATAGAAAAAGAGGGAGACCTATTTAAAGTATTTATAGCTCTGAAATTGCAGCAAAGGGGGATAATAAATGAGTAAATATTTAAAATACGGTTTGGGAATTTTGTTTGCAGTTTTACTAGGATTGAATTCAATTACAGTATATTTTTTATATAGTCAATATAGCAGGCTCAATACACTTGAGCATAAAATGGATTTAATTATGAGTAATACTAATACAATAAATAACAAAATTTCAAATGACATGTTAGCTTTAAAGGAACAACAAAAGGATATAATGACACCTACAGAACTAGCGAATTATTTAAAAGTAGACATTATGTTAATCTATAAATCTATTATTGATAATCCAGATTCAAAATTTCCTTGTATAAAAGCGAATGGTGAAATACGTTTTAGCAAAAAGGCTATAGATGAATATATGATGAGTGGAAATAAAATTTTAGAATAATCTACCTTAATTAGTTCCATAGTAAATAAGTAATTTACATCTCAGAAATTTTTCACTTTATTATGCTATATATGATAATATTATATTATAAGGATTTCATTATATTAGGAGGACAAAGTATGGAACTAATTAAGGAAAAGTTTTCGAAGAGATATCATATTTCAGAGAATATTATTATAGAAAATAAAATTGACTGGAATGTTTTAGATAGAATATATGCTGACTTTAATAAATTTAAGGACATTTATGAAACTCAGGCTAATTTTATTGCAAATACTCTAAGAACCCATAAGAAAATACATTCAGTAAAGGCTAGAGTAAAGGATGGAGAACGATTAATTGAAAAAATTATTAGAAAAACTCCAGATAGAAAAGAAAAGTATGGTAAAGATTTTCAATTTACTGTAGATAATTATAAAAATGAAATAACCGACCTCATAGGTATAAGGGCAATACACATTTTTAAAGATGATTGGGAAGATATTCATAATTTTATATTAAGAACATGGAAGGTTATTGAAATAACTGCTAATGTTAGAGAGGGTGACGATACTAAAAGATTCGAAGAACTAGATATTCAAATCAAATCTAGAAAATCTGGTTATCGATCTGTTCACTATTTAATAGAATTTTTTCCAACGAATCAGCAGGTTATAGCAGAGATTCAAGTGAGAACAATATTTGAAGAGGGGTATGGTGAAATAGATCATCAGCTTAGATACTCTCATAGCCAAATTCCAGAAGTATTAGAGCTAAATCTTCTATTATTTAACCGTATAGCAGGTAGCTCCGATGAAATGGCTTCACTAATAAACCTGTTGAATAAGAATTGGACTGAGATGGAAGAAAAATACGAAAATATAATAGAACAAAAAAATAATCAGATAAAAGAATTAATAGATATGATTGAACAGAAGGTTCAATTGGAGGAGAAAGATAAGCAAGTAATATTATCAAGTTTAGATGATATAATATTGAAAGACAATTTGACAAAATTAACAGATGACTTGGCTAAATCTTTTGGAACAGTGCCTAAGGAACTATAGTTTTAATAATTAAAGGGTATGTATTACTTTAGCGGAATACATACCCTTTAATTATTAAGCAGTAAGTTGTGAATTTATTTTTATTGGTTATAAGAATGCAAAAGAGATTTACTAATAATAAAATTGCAAAAAAAGACAGTCAAATTTAAATAAATTATAGATATGAATGAGAATATTTTAAATTTTAATAATTGTTAAAAATAATGTATAATTTTGCTAAAATTAAGTTGATTTGTACATAGGAGGTTTAATTATGAAAAAAAAGGGGTTAGTTATACTTATAAGTAGTATAATGACTGTTTCACTATTTGCTGGTTGTTCATCAAATAATGGACAACAACCAACACAACAAACGCAGTCAACACAAACTACTACTAAGAAGGCTGGAACAGCAGTAGATGGAAATGAAATAAATATTGAAAAGGCCGCAATGAGACTTGTCAAAACATCAGAAGAAGGTAAGTATCAAATTGTAGGCTCAGAAGAATTAAAGTCATGGATAGACAGCAAAAAAGATATGGTCATTGTTGATACAATGCCTGCGAGTAACTTTAAAGATGGACACATTCCAGGTGCTGTTAATGCAGAATTACCTAAGACAGGAATAAAAGATGTTAAACCAGAACAAAAAGAAGCCTTTGTTAAATTACTTCCAGCTGATAAAAATAAACCAGTTGTAATATATTGTGGTTTTGTTGCATGTGAGAGAAGTGATGTTGGAGCTAAAATAGCAAAAGAATCAGGATATAAAAATGTGTATAGATATCCAGGTGGAATAGTTGCATGGAGAGATGCAAAATACGCAGAAGAAAAATAAAGTAAGTATTTATGTACCCCTGTCAAAGAGTAACAGCTTGTTATGTAAATGAGAGGGGTACACAACTACGGGGAAGCTAATTTATTATCTTAAAAATCTTTTTTAAGAACTGCACCAGTGCTTGCAGAAGTGACTAACTTGCTGTAGCGATATAAATAAGTTCCTTCTTCAGCTTTTATAGGAGGTGCAGTCCAATTATATAATCTTTGTTTAAGTTCTTCATCAGACAGTTCAACCTTTATAATTCTATTAGGCAAATCTATTTCTATAATATCTCCATCTTCTATAAGTGCAATTGGGCCTCCTTCATAGGCTTCTGGAGATATATGGCCTATACAGGGCCCTCTAGTGCCTCCCGAGAATCGGCCATCTGTAAGTAAAGCTACAGATTTTTCGAGTCCCATTCCAATTATTGCAGAGGTAGGGCTAAGCATTTCTCTCATTCCAGGACATCCTTTAGGACCTTCATATCTAATTACAACAACATCTCCAGACTTTATCTGTCTATCCATGATTGCGGTAAAAGCATCTTCTTCAGAATTAAATACTCTTGCAGGACCACGATGACAAAGCATTTCTGGCTCAACAGCAGATTGTTTTATAACAGCTCCATCTGGTGCTAAGTTCCCTTTAAGTATTGCTATTCCTCCTTCTTTATAGTAAGGGTTGCCTAGCGGTTTTATTACAGTTGAATCTAAAACTTCAGCATCAGCGATATTTTCACCTAAAGTCTTTCCTGTAACTGTGATAGTATCTGCCTCAATCAATTCTGCATCCTTAAGCAATTTAAGCACTGCAGAAATCCCACCAGCATTGTTTAAGTCTTCTATACTATGCTTTCCAGAAGGACTGAGCTTTGTTATGTTAGGAACTTCTCTGCTGATAGTGTCAAATTCATTTAAATTAAGATTTATTTTTGCTTCATCAGCAATGGCTAAAAGATGAAGAGTAGTATTGCTTGACCCGCCAATAGCCATATCAAGCGCTATTGCATTTTTGAGAGCTTTCAAAGTTAATATGTCTCTTGGTCTTATATTGCTTTTTATAAGTTCAACTATTTGCATACCTGCTCTTTTAGCCAATTGTTTTCTACTGCCGTAAGGTGCAGGTATAGTACCATTGCCTGGAAGAGCCATACCTAAAGCTTCTGCCAAGCAGTTCATGGTGTTTGCAGTGAAAAGACCGGAACAGCTTCCACAGGTTGGGCAAGAAGAATTTTCAATTTGTGCAAGTTCATCAGAGTTTATTTTTCCTTCCGCATATGCACCAACACCTTCGAATGTGCTTACTAAGTCTAGAGTCTTTCCCTTATGATTACCTGTAAGCATTGGACCACCGCTTATATAAATGGCAGGTACATTAAGTCTTGCTGCAGCCATAAGCATTCCAGGTACTACTTTATCACAGTTTCCAACTAGTACTAAGGCATCAAATTTATGAGCCATAGTCATAACTTCTATAGAATCTGCTATTAGTTCTCTGCTTGCTAAAGGATATTTCATACCGCTGTGATTCATGGAAATTCCGTCACAAATGCCTATTGATGGAAATTCCATTGGTGTTCCACCACCAGCACTTACTCCAAGCTTAACTGCTTGAACTATTTCATTTAGATGAAAATGCCCTGGTATTATCTCATTATGAGCATTTACTATTCCAACTAAAGGTTTTTCTAAATCCTCTGGTAAATATCCCATTGCGTAAAATAATGAACGATGGGGAGCACGAGCAACTCCTTCTGTAACCTCTTTACTTCTCCAATTCAACTTTGTCATGTATATAACCCCCTAAAATTTATGAAATAAAAAACAGACCTTTCCCACAATGGGGCGAGGTCTGTCGCGGTACCACCCAAATTATAACTTAATTTAAATAACGGCTTTTCACCGGTTAGGCTTACTAAATTTCAGCTTAACAACTCAAGGGTGATTTTCAACAACGTTAGCTTATGGGCTTTCACCTTACCCCACTCTCTTAAAAGCATAGTTTTGTTTACTCTTCCCTGTCACAGTTTTTTAGTATTGTCAATTAATATACTATAATTTGAATTTTGTGTCAATGAATAAATATAAAATTTTAATTAAAGCTTGTTTAGAAAAATGAATAAATAAAATTTGTATATTGCATAAAATGAAAGTTGTATGTCATTAGGTTTAAAAGCTGTATGAAAACGTTTTATTACAAATAATCAATAAATTATATTAAATTTTATTAAAATGGCATAATATCAAGCTATAAAACATAAAATTCATAAATGCATTATAATGTAGTAAAAGAAAAAAGGAGAAGAATTATAAAAATAAAAATTAAAAAATATATTGACAAGTGAATGAATTAATATTATGATTTTCACAAATGGTGAATGAATAAACATTTTGTTCCATAGACTTTAATAATTATATAAACCAAAAACTATGATAGGGACGAGTAAGTGGTGAAAGATTTTAAAGAGAGTGAGGGCAGGTGAAAGCTCACAAATCGGAAACTGTTGAAAATCACCCTAGAGTTGCAGACTGAACTATAAGTAAGTTGTGCCGGCAGAAGCCGTTATCTAATAGAGTAAAAAATTTGGGTGGTACCGCGGTCAAACTTCTCGCCCCAGGCAGAGGTTTGATTTTTTTTATTCTTTTTTATATGTGAATAATACTATATTTTATAATATTAAATACTATGTTAAGGGGTGTTGTTATGAAAAATAAATTTGCAAAGAGACTTAGTAGTGATGGATGCAGTGAAGCAGATAAAGTAATTGCAATGATCATGAAACTTACAGAAATGCCAGAGGTAATATCCTTTGCTGGTGGGCTCCCTGATGGAGAGCTTTTTCCAATCGAAGAGATGAAAAAGGTTACTCAAAAGCTACTTGATGAAGATGGGCATAATGCTCTTCAATACAGCTCAACCCATGGTATTAAGGAGCTAAGAGAAATTATTGCAGAACAAATCATGGCAGAGGCTGGTGTAGATATTACAGCAGACAACATAATGATAACCTGTGGATCACAGCAAGCATTAGAATTCTCAGGAAGAATATTTTTAGATGAAGGAGATGTAGTTATATGTGAAAGCCCTAGTTATTTAGGTGCAATAACTGCCTTCCAAGCCTATGGCCCAAAATTTGTTGAAGTGAAAATGGATAATGAAGGTATGGTAATGGAAGAGCTTGAAGAAGCGTTAAAGAATAATCCAAATGCTAAATTTATATATACTGTACCAGATTTCCAAAATCCAACAGGTATAACGCTGCCCGTTGAAAGAAGAAAAAAGATGGTTGAATTAGCACAAAAGTATGATGTACTTATCCTAGAAGATAACCCTTATAGAAATTTAATTTTTGAAGGAGACAGGCTTCCGGCAATTAAGAGTTTTGATACAGATGACAGAGTGATATATCATGGAACATTTTCAAAGGTATTCTGTCCAGGATTAAGAATTGGCTGGGTATGTACAAGTAAGGAATTTTTAGATCAATATTTACTTGTTAAACAATCTGTAGATTTGCAGACAAATACTATGTCTCAGAAAGAAACAGCATTGTATATGAAGATGTATGATTTAAAAGAAAATGTAAATAAAATAGCTGCTGTTTACAGGAGAAGAAGAGACTTAATGTTAAAGACTATTCAAGAAGAGTTTCCATCAAACTGTTCATTTACTCACCCTAATGGAGGTCTTTTCCTATGGGTAACGCTTCCGGAAAACTTAGATGCATCAGATGTTTTGAAAAAAGCAATGGAAATGAGAGTAGGTTTTGTTCCGGGAATAGCCTTCTACCCAAATGGCAATTGTAGAAATAATTTTAGATTGAACTTCTCAAGCATGAAAGATGATCAGATTGTAGAAGGAATAAAAAGACTTGGTGAGGTTTTAAAAAGCTACCAATAAAAAATTTTTTAACTTTTTACAGTTAAAATATCACATAAATTCAAATTTATATAAATAAAATAACCCACTATTGAGATCGATAATATTTAATAATTTATTAATATAACTAAAAATTTTAGGAGGAATAAAAATGGAAAGATTAAAAGTTTATTATGATAAGGATGCAGATTTAGGTTTATTAGAAGGAAAAAAAGTTGCAGTTGTTGGATATGGCAGCCAGGGACATGCTCATGCCTTGAATTTAAAAGAAAGTGGTATAGATGTAGTAGTAGGATTGTATGAAGGAAGCAAATCCTCAGAACTAGCGAAAGAAGCTGGATTTAAGGTTTTAGAAGTAGCAGATGCCGTTAAGGAATCAGATTTAGTAATACTTTTAATACCGGATGAAAAACAAAGTAAAGTATATAAAGAAAGTGTGGAACCAAACTTATCTGCAGGAAAAGCGCTGATGTTTGCTCATGGATTTAATATTCATTTTAATCAAATAGTTCCACCTTCTGATGTGGATGTATTTATGGTAGCACCAAAAGGACCAGGCCATACTGTTAGAAGCGAGTATGTTGGTGGAAAAGGAGTTCCTTGCTTATTTGCAGTATATCAGGATTATAGTGGAAAAGCCTGTGATTATGCACTAGCATACGCAAAGGGAATAGGAGGAACTAGAGCTGGAGTTCTACAGACAACCTTTAAAGATGAAACTGAAACAGATTTGTTCGGTGAACAAGTAGTTCTCTGCGGTGGTGTAACTGAGCTTATAAAAGCTGGATTTGAAACATTAATAGAAGCTGGCTACTCACCAGAAAATGCATATTTTGAGTGTCTACATGAAATGAAACTTATTGTAGATTTGATGAGTCAAGGTGGTTTAAGCTACATGAGATATTCTATAAGTGATACAGCAGAATACGGAGACTATAGTGTTGGAAGTAGAATAGTAACTGAAGATACAAGAAAGGAAATGAGAAAAGTTCTTAGCGAAATTCAAGATGGAACCTTTGCAAGAAATTGGATATTAGAAAATCAAGCTAATAGACCATACTTCTATGCAAAGAGAAGAAAAGAACAAAATCATCCTATAGAAAAAGTAGGTAAAGAGCTTAGAGCTATGATGTCATGGATTGAAAGTAAATAGATTTTCTAAACTTTAAAAGGGGGTATCATTATGAAATTGAAAGGCGCAGAAGTACTATTAGAATGTTTAAAAGAGCAGGGCATAGACACAATATTTGGTTATCCAGGTGGAGCAGTATTACCAATTTATGATGCCCTGTATAACACTGAAGAAATAACTCATATACTAACAGCCCATGAGCAGGGGGCTACTCATGCTGCTGATGGATATTCAAGATCTACAGGAAAAGTAGGAGTTGTCCTTGCAACTTCAGGTCCAGGAGCTACTAATACAGTTACAGGTATTGCAACAGCTTATAGAGATTCAGTTCCAATGGTGGTATTTACAGGACAGGTACCTCAGAGTTTACTTGGAAAGGACTCTTTCCAAGAAGTAAACATTGTAGATATAACAACATCTATAACAAAGAAAAGCTATATTGTTACAGAGGCAGATAAGTTTGTTAGTACTATAAGAGAAGCTTTTAATATAGCAAGAGAAGGAAGGCCAGGCCCTGTTGTTGTAGATATCCCAAAGGATATACAAATAGCGGAAATTGACTATGAATATGCGGAAGTTGAAAGGTCAAAAGGGAAAAGGCTGAGCTTAATGCATAATGAAGAAGAACTTAAAAAAGCAGAAGAACTTATAAGCGGTAGCATGAGGCCTGTAATTTATGCTGGTGGGGGAATAGTTATATCTGGTGCACAGGATGAACTTATGTCCTTTGCAGAAAAAATAAATGCACCAGTAACTTGTTCACTAATGGGAATGGGAGCTTTTCCTGGAGTTCATGAAAATTATATGGGAATGGTAGGCATGCATGGAAGTAAGTGTTCAAATTATGCTGTTACCGAATGTGATCTGCTCATTGCAGTAGGTGCACGTTTTAGTGATCGTGTAATTAGTAAAGTAGAAGCTTTTGCGCCAGATGCTAAGATAATTCATATTGATATTGACCCTAAAGAGTTTGGAAAAAATGTAAACATTGATGTGGCTTTAAAAGGAGATGTAAAAGAGGTTTTAAAGGTTTTAACGGAGAAAGCTTGTCAAAAAGATAATGTAGATTGGCTTGACCAAGTTAATAGCTGGAAGAAACTCAGTGCTGGAAAATCAAATGCAACTCTTCATGTAAGTCCAAAGCTCATCATGGAAAAATTATTTCATCTCACAGAAGGAAACTGTATTTTAACTACAGAAGTAGGTCAAAATCAAATCTGGACAGCTCAATATTTCAAATTTACCAAACCTAGAACATTCATATCTTCAGGAGGACTCGGAACTATGGGTTTCGGCCTTGGTGCTGCCATAGGAGCCTCTGTAGGTAATCCCGATAAAAAAGTAATTAATGTAGCAGGAGATGGTAGTTTTAAGATGAATTCTACGGAGTTAGCTACTATAGCAAAGTATAGACTGCCTGTAGTACAGTTAGTTTTGAACAATCATGCCTTAGGTATGGTGCATCAATGGCAGGATATGTTCTATCAAGGAAGGTTTTGCCACACACAATTAGGTCCAGATGTTGATTTTATAAAATTAGGGTATGCCTATGGGATTAAGACTATGAAGATAGAAAATAACAGTGAGATTGAAGAGGTGTTAGGTTACGCACTTAGCTTAAATGAACCTGTTATAGTTGAATGTGAAATAAACAGAGATGAAAAAGTATATCCTATTGTACCTCCAGGGGCAGCTATAGCTCAAAGCATTGGATAGATGAAAATTGGTATTGATATCCAATCTAAGTGCTTGACTTATTAGCGGTATTCATAGGGGTACCTCTTCTGTACTGTTAATAATTTTAGTTATCTCTAAGGCTTGCTGCTAAGAACCTCAATAATCTTAAATAAACTCGCTGTGCTCAAACAGTATTTAAGATTATTGACGTTCTAAAGCAGCTTCGCCAAGAGCTAACATAAAATCATTAAATGTACTGTCAGATGTACCCCTATGAATACCTTAATTAAGTCAATTATCAAAGCTGGATATCTATATAGATAAATGTGCTTAAAAGTTGGCTTATTCTTAATTAAATACATTGATATACAAGGCTTCTAATGAAGGAATAAGTCAACTTTATAGTTAAGAAATCTATATAGAGAAACTAACTAGAAAGTTGACTTTCTAGTTAGTTTTTCTATAATTTATAACACTCCTATTCTCATAATTTGTGGTATAATTATCTAAATATTTAATTTATTGATGGCTAGGAGAGTGGGAATATGAACATAATAGTAATAGGGCCAAAAGGTAAGATGGGAAAGACAATAATTAAATTGGCTAAAGAGATGGAGAATATGACTATTGTTGGTGCAGTAGCTCCGCAGGGACGAGATTATATAGGAAAAGATGCAGGACTAGCTGCAGGAGTCGGTGAAGAAATTGGGGCATTGGTTGTAGATAACTTAGAAGATATAATTGATAAATGTGATGCAATAATCGATTTTACAACTACTGAGTGTTCAATGGAAGTTTTAGAAACCGCATTAAAGCATAATAAAGCTGTAGTATGCGGTACCACAGGTTTTTCAGAAGAACAATATAATAGAATTGTAGAAATATCAAGGGCTATACCTGTCTTATTTGCAGCAAATACTTCCATGGTGGTGAACCTTATGTATAAGCTTTTGAGTACTGCTGCAGAAGCTATAGGCAGTATGTCTGATATAGAAATAATTGAAATGCATGACAGGTATAAGATGGATGCTCCAAGTGGAACATCAAAAGAAATGGGTGAAGTAATAGCAGAAGCTTTAGGAAAAAAACTTAAGGAAGTTGCAGTACATGGAAGAGAAGGCAAGGGAGCTAGAAAAGAAGGTAGTATAGGATATCATTCCCTTAGGGCAGGGGATATTTCCAGTAGTCATACCGTTATGTTTGGACTTATGGGAGAAAGATTAGAAATCATTCACCACGCACATAATTGGGACTGCTTTGCAAATGGTGCTTGTAATGCAGCTTTATATTTACAGGATAAAGGTCCAGGTCTATACACAGTAAAAGATGTTTTAGGAATAAATGAATAATAATCATGTCTTTGCAATATTCATATAATAATTAGTAAGCGATTTAGAGGGGGGATTATAATGAATAGCAAAGTAATTGAACTTAAGACATATAAAAGAAAAAATACAAAAGAATTAGCTGAAGAATTCTACAATAGGGCATTTTATTCAATATATACGGATGAAAAGATTAAGTTCTATACAATGGCTATAAGTAATGAACCTAAACATGAAAATGCTTACTATAATCGTGCCATAGTTTTTAAGGGATTGAAACAATATAATATGGCAATAAAGGATTTTACGAAAGCAATTGAGTTAAATCCGAATAATAAAGATGCTCATAATGGTAGAGCTGTTGTTTATTATGAGATAAAAGAATATGATAAGGCAATACAGGATTATGATAAGATAATAGAGCTAGATCCTGTTGATGAAAATGCTTATTTTAACAGAGGCCTGGCACATAAAATGCAGAAGGATTACGAAAATACAATAAAGGATTTTACTAAAGTAATTAATTTGGAGCCAGAAGATGAGGAAGCATATTATAATAGAGGAATTATATACTATGCTTTAAATGATTTTGATAGAGCGATAGCAGATTACAGTAAAGCAATAGAATTAAATGATGAATATGAAAGTGCCTATAATAATAGGGGAGTTGTATTTTATCAACTAGGCAAATACGAAAAAGCTATTGATGATTATATTAAGGTCATTAAGCTAAATCCTAATAATCTAGAAGTATATTATAATATGGCACTTGTATGCAAACAGAAAAATATGTGCAATACCATATGTTCAGATTATAAAAAATGTATTGAATTAGATTTAAAAAGTAAGGGTTCCAAATAAAAGGGTGGAACCCTTTATTTTTTTATATTAGATATATAATGCTAAAACAGCTATATTAAAATATTATATTTACAACAACCATTATTGCATATTCAAATAGAGTTTCGCCTAAGTTTTCAAAAATTCCACAAAATTTTTAAAAGCAATTTTCATGATTATATCATATATTAAAAAATAGGTTGTTATAAGGGGGGGATTAATATTAATAATATAATTAAATTAAATGAAATCAAAAGAAAAAATATTGATAGTAAAAGTAAAATAGAAAAAGCAGAAGAATTCTTCTATAGAGCCTATTATGAAGCATATCAATCTGACAAAATTAAATTTTATACAATGGCTATAAAATTAAACCCTCAATATCAAGATGCTTATTTTAACAGAGCAGGTGTTTATACGGATTTAAAACAATATGATATGGCAATAAAGGATCTTACAAAAGCTATAGAACTAAATATAGAAGATAAGAATTCATATAATAACAGAGCCATTGTTTATTATGAAATGAATGATTATGAAAAAGCGATAGAAGACTATAGTGAAGTCATAAAATTGGACCCCTTAAATCAAAATGCATATTTTAACAGAGCTTTATCCTATAAAATGCAGGATAATTTTTCTATGGCGATAAAGGATTTTAGTAAAGCAATAGATTTAAATCCTCTTGATGAAGAAGCCTTTTATAATATGGGAATTGTACATTACATTATGAAAGATTATGATAGAGCAATCAAAGACTATAGCGATGCTATAGAGGTCAATAATGAATATGAAGATGCATATAATGGCAGAGGAGTTGCATTTTATTATCAAGGAGAATATGAAAGGGCAATAAAAGACTATATGAAAGTTATAAAATTGAACCCTTATAATAATGAAGTACATTACAATTTAGCATTGATATGTAAGTTAAAAGAATGCGGAAGCACAATCAAAGCAGAGTGTAAAAAGTGTGGAGGCAAACTTTGTTTTAATATATAAAACATATTATAAATCAGTTATCTTTAATTTTATTTGTATGTTGTTGAATTAACAAATAAAAATGATATAATCCTTAATATAAGGTAGTTATATATGTAGAAAGGAATTTTAACATAATGAATAATATAATAAAGGTACAAATATTTGGAGTTAAGGAGCAGCCTATAGCAAGTGGATGTGGGTGCAGTAATAAAGGTAATGGTTGTTCTGGATGCTCTAGTAAAAAAAGTTCATGCAGTGGCTGTTCAAGTAGGAAAGATTCTCACAGTGGATGCGGTGGTGGATGCAAAACAAGTGCTTCAAAAACTGTAGGGGATTTATATAATGAACTAAAAAAATTTATTGAAGAAAGCGATGTAAAGAATCAAACTATAGTTGAATTTATAGATCTAGATAAAACTAAACTTGAAGGAGAATTTGAAAGAATAAAGGATATAATAAATAGAGGATTTGAACCTCCTATTACAGTAATTGACGATATTGTAAGGTATTATGGTGGTATATCTAATAGCTTGGTATATAAGGATGTAAAGGAATTGCTGGAGTAGAGAAATATAATAAAAGTAAAAGGACCATAGGTAAGCATAACCTATGGCCCTTTTGTGTAGTTCTTAAAATATAGAGAAAATATTTTATAAAAAGTTTTAAGAAAGAGCTAATGTATCACTTATGAAATCTTCACAATTTTTATTTTTAAACAAATCTAAAAGTTTAGGAATAGTTAGATTTGCTTTTTCTTTATCTGAAACATCTACAATCGCCTCACCTCGATGAAGCATTATCAATCTGTTTCCTGTGTTTATTGCGTGAGATAAATTGTGTGTAACCATAAGCGTAGTTATATTTTTCCCAGTTACAGTTTTTTTAGTCATTTCTATAATGTTCTCAGATGTTCTTGGGTCTAATGCTGCAGTATGTTCATCAAGTAAAAGCAGCTCAGGATTAGACATTGTTGACATAAGTAAGGATAAAGCCTGTCTTTGTCCACCGGATAGTAATCCTACCTTAGTATCTATTACATTTTCAAGGTCCAAGGAAAGTTCAGATAACATTTCCTTAAAGAAGCCTATATTTTTCTTATTAACACAGGCTGTAAGATTAAAAGCTTTTCCTTTGTTGTAAGCCATAGATAAGTTCTCCAATATAGTCATAGAAGGTGATGTCCCTAATGTAGGGTTTTGAAATACTCTACCTATAAATTTTGTTCTCTTATACTCTGGTAATGCAGAAATTTCCTTGCCTTCTAAAATTATAGAACCATTGTCTATTGGTAAAGAACCACTTATTAGATTTAAAATCGTTGACTTTCCAGCGCCGTTACTGCCTATTATGGTGACAAAGTCTCCTTTATTTATATTAAGTGATAAATCTTTAAATACAACTTGTTCATTAACAGTATCTTTATTAAAAACCTTTTGCAGATTCTTTATTTGAAGCAATATTTACACCTCCTAGACTAAAACCTTTAGTTCTTTTTAGATTTAAATTAAATCCATTCCCGTTAAAAGTTAATACAATTATAACTATGAGACAGGTGATAAGTTTTAAATCTGTAGGAGGGAAACCCATCTTCAATGCTGCTGATACGCTTGCTTTATATAGTATTGATCCTAAAATTACTGTAGTGGTTGCTGATATAAATGTTGATTTTTTCAAAATAGAGGTTCCTATTATAACCGCTGCAAGACCAACGATAATAATTCCTGTGCCCATATTTGCATCGGAAAATTTTTGGTATTGAGCCATTATTGAACCAGCCAAAGCTACAATGGCATTAGATAGCATTAAGCCTAGTATTTTCATCTTATCCATATCAACTCCAAGAGAAGTAACCATTTGTGGATTATCTCCAGTAGTTTTTAGTATGAATCCTAACTTTGTTTTTAAAAACATATCAAGCAGTATTTTTATTAAAAATGCTATTAAAGCAATTGTGATCACTGGCAAAAAACTATTTGAAAAGATAGTTTTCTGTGTGAATAGTGGAACATTTGCTTTTCCCATTATTCTAAGATTAATTGAGTAAAGGCCTATCATAACTAAAATGCCTGAAAGAAGATTAGTTATTTTAAGCTTTACATGCAGCAATCCTGTTATTGCTCCAGCTGCAAGACCAGCTATGAAAGCTATAATTAGTGATAAAAATGGATTTACTCCTTTTACTAAGGCAGCAGCAGTTACAGCAGCTCCAAGAGCAAAGGTACCATCAACTGATAAGTCTGGAAAATCTAATATTTTATAAGTTATATAAACTCCTATGGATACTATACCAAATATTAAACCCTGTTCAAGTATATTTATTAAAAAGCCAGTCACTACTTAGCACCACCCTTAACTATTTCTGCCTTTGCTTTTAAATCGTCAGGTATGGCGATATTCAGTTTCTTAGCAGTATCTTCGTTTATTATGAGTTTTGTTTCTTTTAAAGTCTGAACTGGCATATCTTGAGGTTTTTTGCCATCTAATATATCAGCTGCCATCAGACCTGTTTGAAAACCAAGTTTGTAATAATCTATACCCTCTGTTGCTAAAGCGCCAGAATCAACATGAGCCTTTTCGGCACCTATAACAGGTATTTTCTTTTCTAAGCATTTAGAGCTGATTAAAGACATTGATGAAGCTACAAGATTATCTGTAGGTGTGTATAAAACATCTACCTTTGAAAGTAGATCATTTAATCCCTGAGGCATATCATTGGAACTAGTAACACCTGTAGCTATAACTTCTAAATTCATCTTCGCAGCTTCTTCTTTAGCCGCTTTAACTTGGAGTTCTGAATTTGCTTCACTAGTGTTGTAAAGTATACCTATCTTTTTGCAGTTAGGAACTATTTTTTTGATAAGCTCAAATTGCTTATCTAAGGGAAGGGCATCACTAGTTCCTGTGACATTTGTATCTGGCTTATTCATTGATTTTACAAGTCCAGATTTAACAGGGTCAGTTACTGCTGTCATTAAAATAGGTATTTCTTTAGTGCTGTTGTATGCAGCCTGTGCTGCAGGAGTTGCTATAGCAAGTATTAAGTCCTTTTTGTTTGAAACAAAATTGCTTGCTATTGTTTGTGCAGTTGGGATGTCACCTTGAGCATTTTGAAAATCTATTTTGATTTTTTCACCATCTTTAAATCCTTTAGATGCCAATGCATCTACAAATCCCTTACGAGCTGAATCTAAAGCGGGATGCTCTACTAGCTGGCTTATTCCAATATTTAAAACCTTCTTGGAATTGCTAGTACTACTTGAGGCAGCTGAAGAACAGCCTGTCAAAATAGATGTGCCTAAAACAAGACCTCCCAATAGACAAGATAATAATTTTTTTCCTACCATACTACCATCCTCCTAAAAATATTAAGTTATAAAATTTAAAAGTAATTTTTTTACTTTTAATATCTACCATACTACGCTTGGACGACTCTCAAATGTCAAATAATAATGTAAAAGTTATAAATATCAACAGTAAGTTATAGAAAAACTGTTAATTTTGATGTTCGAAATTTGTCAATTATTTAAAATTCCAAATTAAGTTATTGAGAACAATGATATAATAGATTACAAATAAAGTCAACATATCAGTCAGAATTGGTAAAATTCAATATTTTGACGGTTAATTTTCTAGTATATATTTAAAAAAGAATAATATTTGCAGTTATAAAGATAAGAAGAAAGAAAAATGACATTTACTAATTGGCAATTAGTAAATGTCAGGTATTGAACGATGACCAAGCCCTATAACGACTTCATTTAAATGAAGAAGTCCTATGCTCATGAAGATGCATACGCTAATATGTTCTCCAGCTCGTGCTATTCCTATTTTCCCTCCAACGTTAAGGCCTGTGGCTTTCCGTGATATTTGCTCAAGAGCTTCTTTTGTAGCACCAGCTACAGCTCCATCGTGAACATGGGATTCTTTAATTATTTTACATCTATGGGAAGCAACTAATGCTCGTTCAATAATTTTAACTGTTGAATTTGTAAAGTCACCGCCTATATCTACAGCAGTAGTAAGAATGCCTTTTTCTTTAAAGGCTAATGTCAGCTTCTCTTCATTAGATCTTGAGGATATTGCCATTTTTACAGATGCTTTAGCAACATCAGTGCTTTGACGGTTCATTCTAATTCCTCCTCTAGTTTATTATTATAACATTATAGCATACATTTAACATTTTAGAGTACATAATGTATAATCTTGTATGTATAGATAATTTTTTATTATTTTGTGCGTGATTCAAATACAAAAGATTTAATTAAAAAGGTAAATTGACCTTTCAGTATTGGAATCATGTATACTTAAGAGGGGGATAAAATGGAAAAGACTTACGGTATTATTATGGCTATAATAGTGGGGATTTGTCTTGGAACGCAGCCTGCTATCAATGCTGTACTTGGAAAGGCTATTACACCAAAGATAGCAGCTTTTCATAGCGTTCTTACAAGTACAATTATCATGCTTACGATAATTTTAGTTTCAGGCAATTTTAAGGAGTATGCAAATATCAAAAATGTGTCTCCGTTATACTGGATAGGAGGAGCCTTTGGTATAGTAATTGTGTTTCTAAGTATAAAGGTTGTACCAATATTAGGAGCAGCATCTGCATTATCAATATTTGTTTCTCTACATGTAATTACTGGTGCTGTGCTAAGTCACTTTGGACTATTTGGTGTTACAAAATCGCCAATTGATTTTGTTAGGCTATTTGGGATAATACTTATACTTATAGGAGTTAAGATTGTAGTTAGATAGGAGGAAAAATATGCTTTTAATTAAAAATGGTAAAATAGTTACTATGACAGGTGTCAACTATGAAAAGGGATCTATACTTATTAAGGATGGTAAAATTGTTGAAATTAGTGAAAATATTAATGAGCCGCAGGGCGCAGAGGTAATAGACGCAGAAAACAAATGGGTTTTACCAGGGCTAATTGATGCACACTGCCACTTAGGAATGCTTGAGGAGGATATAGGATTTGAGGGAAATGATTTAAATGAATCAACAGACCCTATAACTCCACAATTAAGGGCAATAGACGGAATAAATCCTTTTGATCCAGCTTTTGATGAAGCTGTGAAAGCTGGAATAACAACAGTTATGAGTGGTCCAGGAAGTGCTAATGTAATAGGAGGACAATTTGCAGTTATAAAAACTAAAGGAGTTTCCATTGATGAAATGGTAATATTAGAACCAGCAGCAGTAAAAATTGCCTTTGGTGAGAATCCAAAAAGGATTTATAAAGGAAAAAATAAAATGCCTATGACTAGAATGGGAACCGCTGCACTTCTTAGAGAAACCTTAACAAAAGCAGCAAACTATAAAAATAGGAAAAACGCAGCACTAGCTAAAGGCGATAATTTTGATATAGATATAAGGATGGAAGCATTAATGCCAGTCCTAGATAGAAAAATACCGCTAAAGGCCCATGCTCATAGAACAGATGATATGCTTACTGCCGTTAGAATAGCTAAAGAGTTTAATGTTTTACTTACTCTCGATCACTGCACTGAAGGCCATATTATTATAGAACAAATTAAAAATTCAGGTGTTCCTACAATCTTTGGGCCAATTATGACCTTTAGAGGTAAAGTAGAAACAAAAAACAGAAATTATACTACTGCAAAATTATTAAATGATGCAGGAGTTAAGTTAGCAATAATGACAGACCATCCGGTTATTCCAATCGAGTATCTGCCAATATGTGCTGGATTAGCTGTAAAGTCAGGATTAAGCATAGAAGAAGCTTTAAAAACCATAACTATAAATGCGGCAGAGATACTTGGTATAAGTGATAGAGTAGGAAGCATAGAAAAAGGAAAAGATGCAGATATAGCAATATATGACGGAAATCCTATGGATGTGTATACAGATACTTTATATACAATCATTGACGGAAAAATAGTGTATAGAAGATAATTGTTATATGAAACTCCTTCTCCTAATGTCGAATGAGTACTCACTGAGTAAGTGACTCACTCCAAATCACAGATTTGAGTTCGCTACTTAACCGATCATATCAAAATCATAGATTTTGTATGCCTGCTTATAGGATAAATTATATATTATAGTGGTAAAATAGTAGAAGTATAATATTACACTTTTGGGGGTAAAAAACTTGAAAAAAGCATTTGTGGTTGACTTTGATGGAACAATAACAGTAAAGGATGTAGGTTTCTCTATAATACAAAAATTTGCTGGAGATGGCTGGAAGGAAATAGGTGATCGCTGGATTAAGAAAGAAATAGGAACATCTGAATGCGGCCAAAAACAGTGGGATTTAATCAAATATAATGACGAAGAAATAAGAGACTTTGCCAGTAAGTTTGAAATAAATCCTGGTTTTAAAGAATTTATCGATATAATAAAGAAGAATTCGTATAAAGTAGTAATAACATCAGATGGTTATGATATTTATATAAAAGAAATACTTAAACAAAATGGCTTAGAAGATTTAGAGCTATCCTGTAATAGTGCGGTTTATAACAAAGGCTGGAAGCTATCTTTCTTAAATACAGATAAGGAATGTAATCTTTGTGGGAACTGCAAAAAGAAGGTAGTTGAAAAGTTAAAAGATGAAGGTTATGAAGTATACTATATCGGTGATGGACATTCTGATAGGTGCGCTTGTGTATATGCAGATAAGATATTTGCTAAGTCATTTTTAAAGCAGTACTGTGAGGAACAAAATATACCTTACTATGATTTCAATACTTTTTATGATGTAATAAAGCATATGTAAATTTGGGGTTATATTTAATAACCCCAAAATTTTTTCTCCAAATGAGAGATATATTAGTTTCACTGAACTTTAAGCCACTTTGACCAAGTAGTTTTAAAATTATCGTTGTTTTGTACTGAATAATTATAAAAATTTTTGATAAATTCAGACCTTTGTGCAGATTCACCTGTTAGATTATTTTCAGCATAAAGCAGGTTTTTACCACCTAATAGAACCTGTCTATTCATGATGTCCTCAAGGCTAACATGTTTAGCATTTCTCATTATATCATACATTGTCATAAAAGTAGTTGTTCTCCCAATACCTGCTTTACAGTGGAAATGAAGCCATGTATTATCAGGCAGTGAGTTAAAAAATTCTATAAAATAATCTACCATTTCATCAGTAGGTCTCATATTATCAGTAACTGGTATTCGCATATAGGACATACCTACACTCTTTACTAATTCATTCTCGTCTTGAACTTTTGTAGGGATTATAGATTCATCTCCAATAGTTACTGATTTACCTAACTGTATAGCTTGTAACTTAACTTTTTCATCTTTTAAAACCTGATCCTTTGATAATCCTAAGTTTGCTTTGTTTTTAGGACCTAACCAACTTACTGGCGTATCATTAATAAAGCCATGGGATTCCTGCCTCAAATCTACTACGACTATAGGTAGATTAGTTCCTATAGATTCTTTAAGAAGTTTAATATTCTTTGGTGAGAATTGAGAGCTGCCGGATGCATTTAAGTTAGATAGTCCTTTTAGATTTAAGGGTTTGCCATCCTCAACTTTTAATGAGTCTGTAGTTTTACGAAAATGTTTTGGCAGTCCTTCTATGTTTTTAGTATCTGCAACAAGACGTACACTATCGGCACTTGTAGTTTGATTAAAAGTAGGTTGGGAATTTAAATTAAATAAGCATAATAGTATTGTTAAAAAAATGCTCATTACTACTAAGTTTGACTTTTTACGCATGCTTAACCACCTCTTTTCTTTAATGTAAAGATATATTATATATTCTCTATTTTGTCGGTAATTTTATACTAGTAACAAACCTTGATCTATATATATTTGACTATATAATTAATTAATGATATAATTAATTCGATGGTTATCGAAATATATTAAAATATAAGAGGTAAAATGTATCATGATGCCATATAATAATGAAATTGATCATATAGCAAAAGTTTATAAAGCATTAGGTGAGCCTACGCGCATTAAAATAATAAGATTAATGGCAAAACAAGATGAGCTTAGCTGTGCTGAGATATCTAAAAGTTTAAATTTAATTGCTGGCTCAACACTTTCGCATCATCTAAAGCTTCTTACAGAATGCGGCCTGCTTAAGCTGAAAAAAGTAGGCGTATATCACATATATCAAATACAAAAAGAAGTTTTAAAGCACTATGCACCAGCAGTTATTGACTATTAAATTAATAATTATATTAGTTGTAAGTAAACTTAGCTATAAATATCTTTTCATTAAAATTTGTAAAGCTATTTATAGCTAAATATTTATATGATATTTCTATATTTATAGAAATATAGAAATATCATGACCATACTAAATTATATCAAAAGGAGGATGTTAGATGATAAAAAAACATCGTAACAAGTTTGTATTTATTTTTCGGGTTTTATTAATAATGTTAGGGGCTACCCTAGCATCCATCGGTCTTGAAATATTTCTAATTCCCAATAATGTAATTGATGGTGGAATAACGGGAATATCTATAATGGCAAGTCATATAACGAAATTTCCTCTAGGTGTATTCATTTTCTTGTTAAATATACCATTTTTTGTCATAGGGTATAAGCAAATCGGAAAAACTTTTACCTTAGCAACCCTATTTGGGGTCATATGTTTATCTATAGGGGTAAGTGTTCTTCACCCTGTCTCAGGAATTACAAATGATACTTTTCTTGCCTCAGTTTTTGGAGGCATTATTTTAGGCGCAGGTATTGGAATAGTAATTAGAAGCGGCGGGTCCTTAGATGGGACTGAAATTATGGCAATAATATTAGATAGAAGGACGAGCTTTTCAATTGGAGAAATTGTTATGTTCTTTAATCTATTTATATTAGGTACTTCTGGATTCATTTTCGGATGGGACAGAGCGATGTACTCTTTAATAGCATATTTTATTGCCTTTAAAGTAATTGATATTACTGTAGAAGGTTTAGATGAATCAAAAGCAGTTACTATTATATCAGAAAAGCACAAAGATATATCCGAAGCGCTTGTGGACAGACTTGGTAGAGGAGTCACTTTACTTCAAGGAAAAGGCGGCTATAAAGGGTGTTCGACAAATGTAATATATGTTGTTGTATCAAGGCTTGAGATTGCCAAACTGAAATCAATTGTTAATGGATTTGATGATGATGCTTTAGTTACTATTGGAAGTGTTGAGGCGTCAGGCAAGAAGTATAAAAAGAAAGCTATACATTAAATTTTTACTCAAACTGAAAATTACTAATAATTAATAATATTAAAAAAATATTTTTATATCGAAAAATGTGTTATAATGCTGATATATCATACAAAAAGCTCGTATATCGTCGGTAATATGGTCCGAAAGTTTCTACCTGCTAGCCGTAAATTAGCAGACTACGAGGTAATGTGTTTTAACACATAGATATATTTTATATCTATTGGTTTTAAACTCAACACCTCAAATTATATTGAGGTGTTTTTTTATTACACATTTAATTAAAAATGCATAAGTTCGGATGAATATGTTATTATTTTAAACCGTGCTGCAGTTTGTTCTACGATGCTCTATGTATGATAGGCAAGTATTTTTAAAAACATAGAGGGAGATTAAGATGGAAAATATGAAAAAGAATCAAAATGACATTGAGTTAATCTATGGAGTTGAGGACAAACCAAGATTATTAACACAAATTTTATTAGGATTTCAGCATATTTTTGCTGCTTTTGGTGGAATTATTGTTGTTCCAATCGTTATTTCCGCAGCACTAGGTTTTGATGCTAAAACATCAACAGCACTAATCAGCAGCGCAATCTTAATGGCAGGGGTCGCTACATTTATTCAATCAAAGGGAGTTGGACCAGTTGGAGCACGAGTTGCCTGTATTATGGGAACTGACTTTACATTTGTTGCACCAGCTATTGCTGTTGGAGCAAAGTTTGGATTGCCAGGTATTTTTGGAGCAACAATTTTAGGTGCACTTATAGTAATTTCATTAAGCTTTTTTGTTAAACCTTTAATGAAGCTGTTTCCACCAATCGTAACGGGAACAGTGGTATCCTTAATTGGATTAACTTTACTACCAGTCTCAATAGATTGGGCAGCTGGCGGTGTAGGAAGTGCTAGTTATGGTAGTCTAAAAAACATTGCCATTGCTTTAGCTATAATGACAGTTACATTGTTATTAAACCACTATGGGAAGGGATTAGTTAGCAGTGCATCAGTTTTAATTGGAATGGTTGTTGGATATATTCTCTGCATTCCACTTGGAATGATTGACTTTTCATCTGTAGGGCAAGCAAGCTGGCTATCACTACCTAAAGCCTTTGGATATGGAATAAACTTTAACTTAAAAGTTTTGTTGCCATTTATACCTGCATACTTTGTTACAGTTATAGGAACAGTTGGATGTTTGAAAGCTATAAATGGAGTTTCAGGAATTGAGTCTGATGAAAAACGCATTGGTGCTGGAGTATTATCTGATGGTATAGGAAGTATGTTAGCTGGTGTGTTTGGTGCTATGCCAAATACGTCATTTAGCCAAAATATCGGCCTTATACCATTGACAAAGGTGGCTAGTCGTTATGTGACTATGATGGCGGGAGCATTACTAATTATTTTAGGTTTATTTCCTAAGTTTGCAGCATTAATTAACATAATGCCACAGCCAGTGCTTGGTGGAGTAGGAATTGTTATGTTTGGAACGGTAGCTGCAGCTGGAATTGAGACTTTAAGTCGTGTAAAGCTCAACAATCGTAATTTATTAATTATTGCTACGTCAATCGGCTTAGGGTTAGGGGTTACATTCCGTCCGGATGTCATTGCAAAATTGCCAGAAGGTTTAAAAATGATTTTTTCATCAGGAATTTCAACTGGAACAATTACAGCATTAGTATTAAATGTATTACTAAGAGAAAAAAATGAAAAGTCTAATGAAGTAGGTGATATAAATGAAAGAACTGCATAATCGTATTTTAAAAGATGGACATGCATTGTCTGAAACTGTATTAAAGGTTGATTCCTTTTTAAATCATCAAGTAGACCCAAATTTAATGTATGAAATGGGCACTTATTTCAAAAATTATTTTAAAGAGCATGAAATTACCAAGATATTTACAATCGAAAGCTCAGGAATTGCTCCAGCAGTTATGACTGCAATGCAAATGAACTTGCCAATGGTGACATTAAAGAAGCAATCATCAAAAATATTAAATGGTGATGTTTATCAAACAACTGTACATTCATTTACAAAAGCAATGGATTATGAGCTAACTTTATCTAAAAAATATATAACGGCAGAAGATCGAATACTAATTATTGATGATTTCTTAGCAAATGGTGAAGCTGCATTAGGTGCGGCCCGTTTAGTTGAAGAAGCAGGAGCTCAAGTTGCAGGAATAGGAATAGTTATTGAAAAGTCATTTCAACCTGGACGCAAGGTTCTAGAGGATAAAGGATATGAGGTTTATTCACTAGCACGTATTGCTAAATTAGGTGAGGGTTTAATCGAATTTGTAGAATAAGTATAGAGTTACTAGGCGGTCAGTTGACTTATACACTAAAAAGTATTAGTAACATTTTCAGGGGACAGAGGACAATTGACAGAGGACAGATTAAGGTGAGTTTTCCTCCTTTTCTGTCAATTGTCAATTTTTTTGTCCTCCCCTCATAAAAATTGCTAAATTAAATTATAGTATTAATCGATATTTTAATTTGGGTATCTATATAAATAAAGAATGGGTATGACTGTACTGGTAGAACTGGTGCAGTCTTTTGTTATTTCATGGGGGAGCTATGATATAATAGTAGTGGTGATAAATATGAAAATTAATAGATTAATAGAGATAATAATTATACTTCTTGGTAGAGGAACAGTAACAGCAAAGGAACTTTCAGAAAGATTTAGCGTGTCGCAGCGTACAATTTATAGAGATATAGATGAGCTATCTAGTGCAGGTATACCAGTGTATATGAGTAAAGGAAAAGGTGGAGGGATTTCTCTTTTGGAGAATTATACTCTAGATAAGACTATTTTATCAGAGGAGGAAAGAGGAAATATAATTTTTGCACTTAAGACCTTAGGGGCAACGAGGCAACTGCAGATAGATAATACTATAGAAAAACTTAAAAGTATATTTGGAAGTAATAACTCTATAGATTGGGTAGATGTTGATTTTACACATTGGGGAAGTAATGGCGACATTGATAGGAGATTTGATGAGATTAAGACTGCCATATTAAAACAAAAAATTTTAGAGTTTAAATATGTAAATTCTAAAAATATTAAAAGTGACCGAGTAGTAAAGCCGTATAAGATTATCTTTAAAGGGCAAGCTTGGTATCTATTAGGCTTTTGCTGCGAAAAAGAATGTTTCAGAATATTTAAGATTACACGTATGAGAGAAGTAAAGACTATAGATAAAAATTTTGAAAGAAAAGAAATTAGTAAGTATTTTAAGAAAACTAAAAGTGATTATAAATTTAATACGGTTATACTTAAGCTTAGATTCAATTCTAATATGCTTTATCGTATTATTGATTATTATAATGAAAATCAAATTTTACAAGAACCAGATGGCTCTTATTTAGTAACAGCAGAGTTTCCCTATGATGAGTGGGTATACTCTCACATATTATCTTATGGGGATAGCGTGGAAGTTATTGAGCCTGAATATGTAGTACAAGAAGTTAAAAAAAGACTTAAAAATATGTTTAATAAATATATAATATGACATATAGATGTCATATATTATTTGATATTATGGATACAAATAACAAAAAGGAGTGTGTCTATAATGGAAAGAATTTATTGTCAAAGCTGTGGAATGCCACTTATTGATCAAAAGGAAATTGGAACTAATGAGGATGGAAGCAAGAACACGGAGTACTGTATTTATTGTTTTGAAAATGGCACCTTTAAAGGTGATATGACAATGGAGCAGATGATTGAGTTTTGTGTACCACATATGGTAAACGCAAATCCTCATATGAGTGAACAAGAAGCTAGAAGTAATCTACAAAGATTTCTTCCTACACTAAAAAGATGGAAGAATAGGTAGGCAAGGAGGATAAATGGACTATATTCCTGCAAAAACAATAATCTCACAGTATGCCAAGGAAAACTCATGGTTTGGCATTAATTACAATATGAATATTTATAAGGGATGTTGCCATGGCTGCATTTATTGTGATTCCAGAAGCGAATGCTATGGTATAGAGAACTTTGATAAGGTAAGGGTAAAGGAAAATTCAACACAAATTATCAGAAAAGAATTGAAAGGTAAGAGAAGAACTGGAGTCGTTGGGACAGGCGCAATGAGCGATCCCTACAATCCTTTTGAGAAGGATTTAATGCTGACAAGAAATGCACTTGAACAAATAAATGCTTTTAATTTTGGAATAGCAATAGCTACTAAAAGTAATCTTATTACAAGAGATATTGATATTTTGAAAAAAATTAAGGAGCATTCCCCAGTGCTTATTAAGATAACTATTACTACCTATAATGATGAGCTTTGTAAAAAAATTGAGCCAAATGTTTGTGTATCCTCTGAAAGATTTAAAGCAATAAAAAAGCTCTCGGATAATGGTATATTCACCGGGATATTACTTATGCCCATTTTACCATTCATTAACGATAATGAAGAGAATATCATAAATATAGTAAGAAAAGCTTCTGAATGTGGCGCAAAGTTTATTTTGGCTTATGGTATGGGATTAACTCTTAGACAAAACCAAAGAGATTATTTTTATGATAAGTTGTCAGAAGTATTTCAAAATGATGACCTGGCTAAAAAATATAATACAGTGTTTGGAAATAGGTATGAATGTTCTTCTCCTAATACAAAAAGGCTCTGGACAATATTTAAAAATGAATGTGAGAGATTAGGGATACTTTATAAAATGCAGGATATAGTATCTGCTTATAAGAATGGATATTATGATAAGCAAATAAGCTGGTTTTGAATTAAGTGCTTTATATGTTTCAACCTAAATCAAATAAACTCGCATATAATATTGGAGTATTGCCTGCTTAGTAAGTTAGAGATATTATCAGAGTTAACAGTGAAGAAGCTAAATTGTGTGATATAGGAAATAGCCATTAAGTGGTATTCCTAATATTTTTGTCACATAAATGGAACTGATACAATTGAACTTAGCAGTCAAGCAGTTGATGCTTTGAGTTCTGCTACAAAAAACATAAGTTATGGACAAACATATTCTAATACTAAGAGTTCAACTTAATTAAATTCTTAGTTCTAGAACAATAAGAGAAAATATGTAAAATAAAAGAGTTTAGAGCGATCTGATATGCTCCCCTTGTGGTA
>NZ_JAEEGB010000020.1 GCF_016316925.1 Clostridium aciditolerans
AAGATCTACTTCTTTACCAGTTGGCCACTGTGCTAAAACCTCTTTTCTCATATTGAAAAACTCTTCATCAGTCCATTTTTTATTTCTAAGTTCCAATCCGATTACCTCCTAATCTACATTAACCAAATATTTTTTCATTATTCTTACTGCTTTATCTGGATTCACTTCTGCTAATAACCCCATAGCAGATAAAATATATGTCTTATCCATTAAATATTTAGGATTTTTTGGTTTTAGAGAAGTAGGGTTAGTCACATCAAATGTTCCTGCTTTTAATATCTCTGCAGGGTTTTCGCTATGAACTAGCACTCCACCTGTACCTATTAAATATTTAACCTCTAAAAGATCCTTACCTTCCTGTGAATATATAACACCACATGGTGTGTATAATGTTTCAAGCACCCCAACATGTCTTTCTAAAGCTATTTCAGTTGCAGTTTTTGCCATAGCCTCATCAAACTTTATTTCTTCTTCTGTAGTTGGTACCATTCTTATATTCTCTGCTCTATATCTACAATTTGCCTCTATGTCTACTGTCTTATCACCTAGATATTTTTGTATTTTTCTTGTTGTAGCTGCTTCCCATAAGGCAACTGCAGAATATCTCATTCCTAAATCACCTTCTACAGTTCTCTTTGCAAAAGGCTCTTGAAGACCTCTTAGTGTTACTCCAGCCTTTGATGGTTCCCCATCAGCTAATGAGTGTACATCAGTAGTAGCTCCACCTATATCAACTACTGCCAAGTCTCCTAATCCTTCTTCTTTATCGCTTCCTTCACTTAAAACCCTTGCTGCTTTTAATACTGCTGCCGGTGTTGGCATTAATATTCCATTTATAAAATTCTCAGCATCTTTCATGCCCTTAGCTTCAACTATTTTTTCCATAAATATTTTTCTTATTTCTTCTCTAGCCGGTTCCACATTTAATGTATTGAGCTTTGGCATTACATTATCAGTTATTTTATAAAACATACCTGCATCTTTAAGTATTTTTTCAACAGTGTCCACCGCTACCTTATTACCAGCTACTACTACAGGAAGATCTATTCCACTTTCAGCAAGCATTTTTGCATTATGGATTATACAGTCCTTATTTCCTCCATCAGTACCACCGGCAAGAAGAATAATGTCTAGTTTTGAGTTTCTAATTTCTTCTATCTCTTTTGAAGTTAAATCATAACTATATACATTCAATACCCTTGCTCCAGCACCTAATGCTGCTCTTTTTGCTGCTTCAGCTGTAAGCTCTGGTACTAAGCCAATAGCAACCATCTTTAATCCTCCAGCCGCTGAAGAACAAGCCAACTTTTTAATAAAATTGACTTCTTTACCCTGAAGCTTTTCTTGCAACTTTTCATAAGCATTATTAAACCCTACCATTATATCGTTTTCAATAGTAGTAATGTCTTTTGCAGTAGCAAGTATTTCTTCATTCTCAATATCCACGGCGGTAAGTTTGGTATAAGTGCTACCAAAATCTATAAGCAAATAACAATCCAAATCTATCACTCCTGTTTTCTCACACAGAGGTTTTATTTAAATTAATTTTCTATTTTTAAGTCTGTCTTTAAGTCTCTTATTGTTATTTCTGGTGATGTTCCTGGAGCATACACTTTATCGAATCCCATTTCTTTAAACTTTTGATGAACATCTTCCCATTTTTGTTTTCCAACAACTAAGTTTCCACCAACATACATTAATATTCCTTTTAATCCTGCTTCATCACATTTTTCTCTTAATCCTCTACAATCTATTTCTCCATGTCCATATAATGATGAAACTATTATAGCATCTGCATTAGTTTCTATTGCAGCATTTATAAAATCCTCCTGTGGAGAAAGAACTCCTATGTTTACTACATTAAATCCTGCTTGTGTAAATGAATGTTCTAATATTTTGTTTCCTACAGCATGACAATCTGATCCAATTACACCTATTACTAAAGTTTTCATTATGAGACCTCCCAAATTTACTTTTGATATTTTAATTCAATAATTTTTGATTTTAATGCCTTTATTGAGCTATCATCAAGACTATATATGAATCTTAATACTTCTTTTTCCTCACCTACGATTTCTCTTACATCCTTATATCTACCAGGTGAAACTATTATTACATCTGAGCTATTTGTAGTCTTTTTCAATTCATCTTTATCTGTAGCATTTGTATACTGTATATTGATATTACCTAAGCCAGCTTTTTCTAAAGCTCCTCTTGCTTTAAACATAAACTCTTGTGACATACAAACAAATCCAAACTTAGTTTCTTCAGGATATCTTGCTATCTTAACTATTGTCTGTAAATCCACGTTGATTGCTACTCCAATTACTTCTTTTTTAAATGGCTTAGTCAACCTAGCAACTTCATTAACATGATTAAATGTAGCTATAATAACCTGACACTTTTCTATTATATTTTTCTTTTCTTCATTTATATCCATTATGTCATTTAGAGTAAATGGAATTACATTCATATTTGTACTTTCAGTTAATTGTTTACTAAACATCCTTGATTGTTCAATATTGCATTCCACATACAAGGCCGTTATTTTACTCATTATTTCTTTCTTTTCTTTAACTCTTTGGGCAACTATATCTAGGAATTCATCTACGTCCATTCCAGTCTCTATTGCTTCTTCTAATCCTAAATCTACAAATTTTATTATTTTTTCTTTTATGTTTTGAGCCTTCCATGGATTAGCTTCTTCAGCTACAAAAGTTCCTCTGCCTTGATAAGACTTCAAAACACCTTCCTGTTCCAATTCATTGTAAGCTGCACTTATAGTGTTTCTGCTAACCTTTAAATTTTCTGACAGTTCTCTTTCTGTAGGCATTTTATTACCTACCTTTAAGGTGCCATTCTTTATTAAGTCCATTATTTGTTTTTTTACTTGCAAATAAAGTGGTACTCCACTTTCCTTGTTTATTCTAATATCTATAATAATCACCCCAAAGCTTCCATTGGATTAATGGACTAATCCATCCTTTAATTAAATAATAACATATTCAAAATTGGACATCAATAACCAGTTACAAAAATTCAAAATTAAGAAAATTTTAATGTAAATTGACTAACTTATATTTTTTATACATTTTTATCTTATTATTATGCAATTGTTAAAACCTTAATTTTAAGCACATTTTAGATAAATAATAAATATTATGCAAATACATTTGCATATTTATTAATTCTTTATCAATACCTTACCTATGTATTTTGAATAATTGTACACAAAAAGCTGCAAGTTATATTTCACAACTGCAGCTTTTCATCTCTATTTTTTATATTTATTGATTATAATAAAATTTCACCGAATTTTCTATGGATTCCGCAATTTTATTTTGATATTCTTCCGATTTCAATTTCTGTTCTTCAATTTGATTTGATAAGAATCCACATTCAACTAATACACCAGGCATATCATCATTGCACCTTAATACTTTATATGAATCTAAAGCTGGTTTCGCTTGTCTATTATTATTGATGTCTAAATCTTTTTTCAAATTGTCTTGAATTATCTTAGCAAGTCTTTGACTATCCTTATTTCTTGAATACCATACTTGAGCACCATAGTATTTAGACTCCTGGAACATGTTTAAATGTATACTAATAAACATATCACATTGAGTGTCTTTCTTAATATTACATCTATTATTTAAGTCCTCAATTTTTTTCTTTCTTATCTTACCTTCATCAGTATATAAACCTTTATCTTCTTCTCTAGTCATTATTACTTTATAGCCATCCTTAACCAGCCTATCTCTAAGCTTTAAACTTATCTTCAAATTAATATCTTTTTCCATGGTTCCAGTTGGTGATACAGCTCCCCCATCTATCCCTCCATGCCCGGGATCTATAAGAATAATCTTATTCTCATTTTCTTTATTTATTTTACGATTGTCAGCAATTATTGCATACCTTGCATTGGCATAAAATATAGAAGCTAGTCCTAAAAATACTATAAAAATAACTATTAATAACTTAGCATTCTTGAACTTCAATTTTTCCCCTCCTAAAATAGAACTTCATATATATTTTATGCTTATACACTAAATATAATTTATTATAAATAAAAAAAGAGAGGAAATTTCCTCTCTTTGATTATCTCTTTGAGAATTGTGGAGCTCTTCTTGCTTTTTTAAGACCGTATTTCTTTCTTTCCTTCATTCTTGGGTCTCTTGTTAAGAAACCAGCTTTTTTAAGCTCTGGTCTTAAATTCTCATCAGCTTTTAATAAAGCTCTTGATATTCCGTGTCTGATAGCTCCAGCCTGACCTGTGAAACCACCACCATGTACATTTACTAGTACATCGAATTTTTCTTTAGTTGCAGTTAAAACTAAAGGTTGATTAACTATAACTCTTAAAGTTTCTAATCCGAAGTAAGTTTCTGCATCTCTTTTATTTATTATTACTTTACCTTCACCAGGTACAAGTCTTACTCTTGCTATTGATTTCTTTCTTCTTCCTGTTCCAAAATATTGAACCTTAGCCATTTTTTCTCCTCCTTCCAGCTTCCAATTAATATCTTAATTCTAATACTTCTGGTTTTTGAGCTTCATGATTATGCTCAGCACCTCTGTATACTTTAAGTTTCTTAAGCATTTGTCTTCCTAATACTCCGTTTGGAAGCATTCTTCTTACTGCTTCTTGGAATACAAACTCAGGTTTCTTTGCTATAGCCTCTCTATATGGAGTCTCTTTTAATCCACCTGGATATAATGAGTGGTGTCTTAACATTTTTTGATCTAATTTTTTTCCTGTTAAAACTACCTTCTCAGCGTTTATTATTATAACAAAATCTCCTGTATCAACATTTGGTGTAAATGTTGGTTTATTCTTTCCTCTTAATATTGTAGCTACTTGGCTTGCTACTCTTCCTAGTGGTTTTCCAGCAGCATCAACAACATACCATTTTCTTTCAACTTCTTGTGGTTTAGCTATGTATGATTTCATCTTTTTCCCTCCCTGAATTCTTCTACATAAAATACGTTCTTCTATATAAAGACCCGGGGCTAGTGGATCTTTTATACTCTTGATACAAACATTTATATTATAATACAATCTGCCTGGCGTGTCAATAAATTTCGCTAAAGCATTATTGTAATTTATTAACTGGGTGTTAAAGTTAGTGTAAATTGTAATTAGATTGTTAATAATACACTTCCTCTAAACATAATCCACTTGCTGGTACTGATTTACCAGCTTTAGATCTATCCTTAGATTTTATTATATCTACTATATACTCTGGACTAAATCTTCCTACTCCAACCTCTAGAAGAGTTCCGACAATTATTCTAACCATGTTATATAAAAAACCGTCACCAACTATACTAAACTTTATAGTTTTTTCTTCCTTAACTATTTGTAATTCTTTTATAGTTCTTACAGATGTCTTTACTGAACTTCCGGTTTTCTTAAAAGCGGAAAAATCATGAGTTCCTAAAAAATATTTTGATGCTTCTTTCATCTTTTCCATGTCTAGGTTTCTATGAAAATAATACACATAATTTCTGCCTATAGCAGGTCTCTCAGCACCAGTTACAATAGTGTATATGTATCTTTTCCCTAAGCTATCAAATCTAGAATGAAACTTTTCATCTACTTCTTTAGAATTGATTATAACGATATCCTCTGGTAAAAAACTATTTAACGCCTTTTTAAAATTTGATGAAGGTATCTTGCTTTCTGTATAAAAGTTACATACAAAGCCCTTTGCATGTACTCCAGCATCTGTTCTACTAGATCCTGTAACTTCCGAAAAGTTCCCTGTAACAATTTCTACTGCTTCTTCTACTCTTTGTTGTATGGTAATTACATTGTTTTGTCTTTGCCAACCTGCATAATTAGTACCATCATATTCTACAATCAATTTTATATTTCTCATCAATGCCACATCCTGCTCCATATAGAAAGCGACACCAATGCTACTGTAAAGAACGATGCAATCAAGTCTTTGTTAGTTAACCTTAACTGTTTCATTCTAGTTCTTCCTTCGCCACCTCTATAGCACCTTGATTCCATTGCCATAGCTAATTCATCAGCGCGTCTGAAAGAGCTTATAAATAACGGAACTAGTATAGGAATCAAGCTCTTGGCTCTTTGCATTAAATTACCTGACTCAAAATCAGCTCCTCTAGCCATTTGTGCTTTCATTATTTTATCTGTTTCATCCATTAAAGTTGGAATGAATCTTAATGCAATAGTCATCATCATAGCAAGCTCATGTGCAGGTATTCCTATCTTTTTTAAAGGATTTAAAAGCTTTTCTATACCATCTGTCAATTCTATTGGAGAGGTTGTTAGAGTAAGTAAGGATGTTCCAATTATTAGGAACACAAGTCTTAAAACCATAAATGCAGCTAAAATTAATCCTTCTCTATAAATAGTTATAAATTTCCACTGAAATAATGGCGGATTATTTCCACCAGTCATAAACATATTTAATAAAGCAGTTATAATAGCTAAGACAAGTATAGGTTTAAGTCCCTTGTATATATACCTGAATTGAACTTTAGAGATAATTATAGAAAATAAAGTAAAAATCGTTATAAATATATAACCTTTGAAATTACTCACTATAAATAAATCCACTATATATATTAAAGATATCAATATTTTAACTCTTGGATCTAATTTATGCACAAAAGACTCACCAGGTATATACTGTCCTATTGTAATATCTTTAATCATTTATTAGCTCCCCTAACGTTTATTTAGTATTTTAAGTATTTCTTTTTTAGCTTGTTCAACTGTAAATATGTTATCAGATATGTCAAATCCTTTTGATTTAAGGCTTTTAACAAGATATGTTACTTGTGGAACTGCAAGCCCAACGCTTTCTAGGGTATCTATTTCCTTAAATACTTCATATGGTTTACCATCAAGTATACATTTTCCCTTATTCATTACTAGTATTCTATCAGCAAGCTTTGCTACATCCTCCATGCTATGTGAGACAAGTACTATAGTCATGTTATACTCTAAGTGTAGGTCTTTTATCTTACCTAAAATCTCGTCCCTTCCTTTTGGATCAAGACCAGCTGTCGGTTCATCTAATATTAGAATTTTAGGCTCCATTGCTACCACGCCTGCTATTGCTACTCTTCTCTTTTGTCCTCCACTTAGTTCAAATGGAGACTTATCTTTATACTTTTCATAATCTAGACCTACCATATTCATTGCTCTTTTAACTCTTTTATTTATATCATCATCACTTAATCCTAGATTCTTAGGTCCAAAAGCAATGTCTTTTTCTATAGTTTCTTCAAACAACTGATATTCTGGATACTGAAACACAAGCCCTACTTTTTTTCTTATAAAATTTAAATTTGTTTTTTTTTCTGTAATATCAACATCGTCTATTATTATACTACCTGAATTTGGCTTTAACAGACCATTAATATGTTGGATAAGCGTAGATTTTCCTGACCCAGTATGACCAATTAGTGCAAGAAATTCCCCGCTATTTATAGTAATATTAACATTATCAAGTGCCTTTTTTTCGAAAGGAGACCCCTTCATATATATATGAGTTAAGTTTTCTATTTTAATCGACATAATTCATCCACCATCTCATCTATAGTTAATATATCTTCTCTAATATTTAATCCACTATTTTTCAATTCATAGGATAATTCTGTCATTTGAGGTACATCAAGTCCCATAGTTTTCATTTCTTTAACTTTACTAAAGATATCTTTTGGAGTACCTTCCATCATAACCTTACCTTCATCCATAACTACTATTCGGTTAGCTTCCACAGCTTCTTCCATATAGTGTGTAATGAGTACTATAGTTATACCATACTTATTATTTATCTCTTTTATAGTTTTTATTACTTCTCTTCTTCCTGAAGGATCAAGCATAGCAGTGGATTCATCAAATATTATGCACTCAGGCATCATAGCCAATACTCCAGCTATAGCTACTCTTTGTTTTTGACCTCCTGATAGCAAATGGGGTGCATGTTTCCTGTACTCATACATGTTAACCTTTTTCAAACAGTCATCTACTCTGCTCCTAATTTCAGAAGGTTCAATACCTAAGTTCTCTGGCCCGAAAGCTACATCTTCTTCTACAATAGTCGCAACAATTTGATTATCAGGATTTTGAAATACCATACCTGCCTTGTTTCTTATATCCCAAATGTTTTTTTCTATAGATGTATCGAGTTTACCAACATATACCTTCCCTTCACTTGGAACCAGTAATGCATTCATATGCTTTGCTATAGTTGATTTTCCAGATCCATTTCTTCCTAAAATAACAAGAAACTCACCTTTTTTCACCTCTAAGGTAACATCATTTATAGCTAATTTTATATCATCCTTATTATTACTCTCATATTTAAAAACAACGTTTTGACACTGTACCATCTTTTCTTCCATAAGAAACACCCCGCTATTTTTGCAGCAATAAAATAATATATTATAGCAAAATGGGGACTAAGCTGGCCTACTTAATCCCCTTAATTTTATAGCAATTATTATACTAATTCTAGTATAACAACTTCAGCTCCATCGCCTCTTCTTGGTCCTACTTTATACATTCTTGTATATCCGCCGTTTCTCTCAGCATATTTAGGAGCTACATTGTCAAATAAGTTTCTTACTACTTCCTCTTCAGTTACAAAAGAAAGTACTTGTCTTCTAGCATGAAGATCTCCTCTTTTAGCAAGAGTTATCATTTTTTCAGCTAGACTTCTAGTTTCCTTCGCTCTAGTTTCTGTTGTTTCAATTTTACCATGCTTTAAGAAACTAGTAACAAGGTTTCTAAGCATTGCTTTTCTTTGGTCAGTTGGACGACCTAATTTACGATATCCTGCCATCTCCTATACCTCCTTACCTTTACTCTTCTTCAAGTATGACTATATCAGAACTACTATATTATTCTTCACTCTGTTTTAATGATAATCCTAAAGCAAGAAGTTTTTGTTCAACCTCTTCTAAAGATTTTTTACCTAGGTTTCTAACCTTCATCATGTCATCCATGGTTCTTTCAGTTAGTTCCTGTACGGTATTAATACCTGCTCTTTTTAAGCAATTATAACTTCTAACAGAAAGATCAAGTTCTTCTATTGTCATTTCAAGAACTTTTTCCTTTTTGTCTTCTTCCTTTTCAACCATTATTTCAACATTATTGGCATGATCAGTTAAAGTCATAAATAACTTAAAATGCTCTATTAGAATCTTAGCAGATAAACTAATAGCTTCATCAGGCATTATAGTACCATTAGTCCAAACTTCAAGAGATAACTTATCATAATCAGTAATCTGACCAACTCTTGTATTTTCTACAACAAAGTTAACTCTTTTGATTGGAGTATATATTGAATCTACAGGAATAGTACCTATAGGCATCTCTTCTGCTTTATTCTTAGTTTGAGAGACATAACCTCTTCCTCTATTAATCATGATTTCCATATAAAGCTTTCCATCTTCATCAAGAGTAGCTATATGTAAATCTTTATTGATTATTTCAACGTCTCCATCAGTTCTAATGTCTCCTGCTGTAACTTCTCCTGGTCCTTGTGCATCTATGTAGACAGTCTTAGGACCATCTCCATTCATTTTTAATGCTAACCCCTTAATGTTTAGAATTAATTCGCTAACATCTTCTTTAACGCCACGGACAGTCGAAAACTCATGGAGAACTCCCTCTATTTTAATGTGGTTGGCAGCCACTCCTGGTAATGAAGAAAGGAGAATTCTTCTTAATGCATTACCAAGAGTAGTACCATATCCTCTTTCTAGTGGTTCTACCACAAACTTACCATAGGCACCATCTTCACTAACTTCAACACACTCTATTTTAGGCTTTTCTATCTCTAACATGAATATAACCCTCCTTCTATTTATATTAAAATGTATTTTGAGGGCAACTGATTCTATATTAATTACTTACTATATAACTCTACTATTAATGTTTCGTTAACAGGAATATCTATATCTTCTCTAGTTGGCTCTCTAAGAACTCTTCCTTGGAAATCTGCAGTACTTCCCTCTAACCAAGCTGGTACAGTCTTTGGATTTTCAGCAAATACCTTAAACTTTTCTGATGCTCTGCTCTTTTCACGAACAGCTATAACATCTCCAGCTGATAATCTGTATGAAGCAATATCTACTTTTTTACCATTAACTAAGAAGTGTCCGTGAGTTACTAATTGTCTAGACTCACTTCTTGATCCGCCAAATCCTAGTCTGTAAACTACATTGTCAAGTCTTAATTCAAGAAGTTTTAACAAGTTTTCACCTGATATACCTCTCATTCTTTCAGCTCTTTCGTATGTAGCTCTGAATTGACCTTCTAATAAGCCGTACATCTTTTTAGCTTTTTGTTTCTCTCTTAATTGTAAGCCGTAGTTAGATAATTTCTTTCTACCCTGTCCGTGTTGTCCTGGTGCATATCCTCTTCTTGAGAATGAACACTTATCTGTATAACATCTATCCCCTTTTAGGAATAGCTTTAAACCTTCTCTTCTGCATATTCTACATGCAGGTCCAGTATATCTTGCCATTAATTCTACACCTCCTATGCCTAGACTCTTCTTCTTTTTGGTGGTCTACATCCATTATGTGGTATTGGAGTAACATCTTTTATTAATGTAACTTCTAATCCAGCAGCTTGTAATGATCTTATTGCAGCTTCCCTACCAGCTCCTGGTCCCTTTACATAAACTTCAATACTCTTTAAACCATGTTCCATAGCTGCTTTTGCAGATGTTTCTGCAGCCATTTGTGCAGCAAATGGAGTACTTTTTCTTGAACCTCTGAAGCCTAATCCGCCTGCACTAGCCCATGATAAAGTGTTTCCTACTGCATCAGTAATTGTAACTATGGAATTGTTAAAAGTTGATTTTATATGCGCACAGCCATGCTCAACATTTTTTCTTTCTTTTTTTCTTCTTGTCTTTTTAACCTTTGATCCAGCTGCCATCGTTTTCCCTCCTTAACTATTAATTACTTCTTCTTCTTAGCACCTATCATCTTTTTAGGGCCTTTTCTTGTTCTAGCATTAGTTTTAGTTTTTTGTCCTCTTACTGGAAGGCCTCTTCTGTGTCTTATTCCTCTGTAACAGCCGATTTCTACTAATCTCTTTATGTTAAGAGCAATTTCTCTTCTTAGGTCACCTTCAACTTTAACGTTCTTATTTATATAATCTCTTAAAGCATTAACTTCTTCTTCAGTTAAATTCTTAACTCTAGTATCTGGGTTAACTCCAGTTTCGCTAAGAATTTTTTGAGAAGTTGGTAGTCCTATGCCATATATATAAGTTAAACCTATTTCAACTCTTTTTTCCTTTGGTAAGTCTATACCTGATATTCTTGCCATTAATATTTACACCTCCTAAATATCTAATTGGTAAGCATATAATACGCTTATTTTTCAATTTAGTTCTGCTTTTATATAAAGTTTTAGGTTAATAGAACAAGAACCTTATTCTATTATCAGCCGCATCCTAAAACATTATTAACTTAAATTAATATAATCTATTATAAAATATAGTATATATTAGCCTTGTTTTTGCTTATGTTTAGGATTTTCACAGATAACCATTACTCTTCCTTTTCTTTTTATAATTTTACATTTTTCACAAATAGGCTTAACTGATGGTCTTACTTTCATAGCTAACCCTCCTTAATTACTTTGCTCTCCAGGTTATTCTTCCACGAGTTAAATCGTAAGGAGAAAGTTCTACTGTAACTTTATCACCTGGTAAAATTCTTATAAAGTTCATTCTTAATTTACCTGATATGTGCGCTAGTATCTTATGTCCGCTTTCCAGCTCTACTTCAAACATTGCATTAGGTAATGCTTCAAGCACAGTACCCTGCATTTCTATAACATCATCTTTTGACATAAGGCAATCGAACCTCCCTATTATTGTCATAGGACTGCAAAATTCTTTTTATAACTGCATTAGTAACTTTTTCGTCTGACATTAATAAGCTTTCTATTTCTTCAGCAATTATATTAGTAAACTCTAAGTGTTTTACTTTTTTCTTCTTAGGTTTTTCTACAGGCCTAAGGCTACCATCACAAACATAAACATACTCATCATCTAGTACGCTTACTACTACGAAAACCTTGCCTTGATCTCTTCCTGCTTTAGAATAAGCTATTTTTCCCAAACAGTTGTTATTCAACAATACATTCACCTCTGTTAAACTATGGTTAGTATTTCAGGGCCGTTATCTAAGATAGCAACAGTATTTTCATAATGTGCTGATAAACTCTTATCCACTGTAACAACAGTCCAGTCGTTTGATTCTACTTCTACATTGTACTTACCTATATTAACCATAGGCTCTATAGCTAACACAATGCCTTTTTTTAATGTAGGACCTCTTCCTGGTCTGCCATAGTTAGGTACTTCAGGATCCTCATGCATTTCTTTTCCTATGCCGTGGCCCACATAATCCCTAACTACAGAATAGCCAAAGCTTTCAACGTATTCCTGAACTGCAGCTGATATATCCGTTAATTTATTACCAACAATAGCCTTTTCAACACCTTTGAAAAAACTTTGCTTAGTTACTTCAATTAACTTTAATGCTTCTTCTGAAGTCTTTCCAACAGAAAAAGTCCTTGCTGCATCTCCTTGATATCCATTTAATATAGCCCCACAATCAACGCTAATAATATCGCCTTCTTGCAAAACTACATTTTTTGATGGAATACCGTGAACCACTTCATTATTAACAGAAGTACATATTGAACCTGGAAATCCACAGTAACCTTTAAAAGACGGCTTTGCACCTTGCTTTAAAATATACTCTTCTGCAATTATATCCAATTCTGCAGTAGTTATTCCAGGTCTTATTGCCTCTTCAAGCTTTAACAGGGTATTGGCAACAACTTTACCTGCATGTCTCATATACTCAATTTCTATATCGGTTTTAATTATTATCATTTAGCAACCGCTCCTAGAACATCACAAATTTTTTCAAATACCATGCCTATTTCTTCTGTTCCATCTACCTTTGCGAGTATATTTTTCTCCTTATAGTACTGAATTAAAGGCTGAGTCTGTCTGTCATAGACATCTAATCTTTCTTTGACAGTTTCCTCAGTATCATCTTTTCTTTGCACTAAAAGTCCGCCACAAACATCACACTTATTTTCAACTTTAGGTGTATTGAATTTTATATGATAACTTGCGCCGCATGCAGAGCAAACTCTTCTGCCTGTCATTCGTTCCAAAATAAATTCTTTAGGAACGTCGATCAGTAAAGCTGTATCAATTTTTTGTTCATTGCTGTTCAAAAATGAATCTAACGCCTCAGCCTGCTTCACTGTTCTTGGAAAGCCATCTAATAAAAAGCCGTTTTCACAATCATTCATACTTAATCTATCATTAACTATACCTATAGTAACTTCATCCGGTACTAACTGTCCGTTATCCATATACCTCTTAGCTTCTATTCCAAGAGGAGTTTTTTCTGAAATATTTTTTCTGAAAATATCTCCTGTTGATATATGCGGTATAGAATATTTTTCAGTAATTAATTTAGCCTGTGTTCCTTTTCCAGCTCCCGGAGGACCTAGTAAAATAATCTTCAACCGAATCATCTCCAAATACTTTTTTATTTTAAGAATCCTTGATAATGACGCATTACCAATTGAGACTCTAGCTGCCTTAAAGTATCAAGTGCAACCCCTACCATAATTAGTAGCCCAGTACCGCCAAAATATATTCCTTTAAAGTTGGAATATGATTCTGCAAGAATAGGAGTTATCGCTATTATTCCTGCAAAAGCTCCACCAATTATGGAAATTCTAGCAAGAACTTTTCCTATATAGATAGCTGTTGGTTCGCCTGGTCTTATTCCTGGTACAAATCCTGAAGATTTATGCATGTTCTCAGCCATTTCATCTGGCTTGAAAGTAACTTCAGTATAGAACCAAGTGAAGAAAATTGTTAATGCAAAATAAGTTAAAGCATACTGCCAGCTGTTTTCTTTAAACAAGCTAAACTTACTACCAGTAATAAACTGATAAAAAGCTGAATTTGGCCAGAACTGACCTATTGTCATCGGAAATTGCATAACTGATATTGCAAAAATTATTCCAATAACTGCTGATCCGTTTACATTGATAGGAATATGGGTTGATTGACCCTTATATACCTTGCCACCAGCTGTTTTACCTGCATATTGAACAGGAATTCTTCTTTCTGACAGACTCATTATTACAACTCCTATAAATAAGGCTAAAGCTGCTAAAGCAAATACTACAAGTTCAATAAAATTCACTGTCTCTGCTTTTTGGAGTCCTATAATTTGGTATAAAGTAGTTGGGAATCTTGACATGATATTCACAAATATTATGAGTGATATACCATTTCCAACTCCTTTTTCAGTTATCTTATCACCAAACCACATTAAAAAGGTTGATGCTGTCGTTAACGTAAGTATTATCAAGAATATATTTAACTTATTTGACGGATCTTGAAGTGCACCAGCTCTAGTTATTATTGCATATGTGCTAAAAGCTTGAATTATTCCTAAAGGTACTGCAGCATACCTTGTGTACTGCTGTATCTTCTTTCTTCCATCTTCACCTTCTTTTGAAAGTTGTTCCAACCTTGGAACTGCAATTGTTAATAACTGCATAATTATAGAAGAATTGATGAATGGAACTACTCCCATTGCAAAAATACTAAATTTACTAAATGCACCACCAGATATTAAATCATAAAAGCCAAATAATGATCCGCTTTTTGTTAAACTAGTAAGCTTTGCCGTGTCAATTCCAGGAACAGGAATTGTATTTCCCATCCTGAAAATTGCTACCATAAATAATGTAAATAATATCTTTTTTCTAAGTTCAGGAACTTTCCAGGCATTACGTAAAGTTGATAGCACCTATATCACCTCAACTTTTCCTCCAGCTGCTTCAATTTTCTCAGCTGCAGCCTTTGTGAATTTTGCTGCCTTAACAGTTAATTTCTTCTGTAATTCACCATTGCCAAGTATCTTTACTCCATTCTTAGCTTTCTTTACTATACCTTTTTCAAGTAATAGTTCAGGTGTAATTTCAGTACCATCTTCAAATATGTTTAGTCTCTCAACATTTATTTCAGCATATTCTTTAGCAAATATATTTGTAAAACCTCTCTTAGGAAGTCTTCTGTATAGTGGCATCTGACCTCCTTCGAATCCTAGTCTTACTCCACCGCCAGTTCTAGCTTTTTGTCCTTTTTCACCTTTACCGGCATTTCTTCCTAATCCAGATCCAGTACCTCTTCCAACTCTTTTTGGTGCTTTTCTTGCGCCTTCAGCTGGTCTTAACTCATGAAGTTTCATTTTATTTACACCTCCTCTGCACTATATCTCTTCTACCTTTAAAAGATAGCTAACTTTATTTATCATACCTCTTATTTGAGGAGTATCCTCATGCTCTACAGTTTTTCCAATCTTCTTAAGTCCGAGTGAATTTACTGTTGCAATTTGGTCTTTTCTTCTTCCAATTAAACTTCTGTTTAAAGTTATTTTTAGTTTAGCCAAGGTCGTTCCCCCCTAACCTAAAATCTCTTCAACGGTTTTACCTCTAAGCTTAGCAATGTGCTCAGCTGTTCTTAGGCTTGATAAACCATTGATAGTAGCGTTAACCATATTTCTTGGATTGTTAGAACCTAATGATTTTGCTCTAACGTCCTTTAATCCAGCAAGTTCAAGTACTGCTCTCGCAGGACCTCCTGCTATAACTCCTGTACCTTCTGAAGCTGTCATTATAAGCACTCTTCCAGTACCAAATTCTCCAACTATATCATGTGGTACAGTAGTACCAACTATTGGAACTTCAACTAAGTTTTTCTTTGCATCTTCTATTGCTTTTCTGATTGCTTCAGGTATTTCTATAGATTTTCCAGTTCCTACTCCAACGTGGCCGTTTTCATCTCCAACAACTACAAGAGCACTAAATCTGAAGTTTCTACCACCTTTAACAACCTTAGCAACTCTATTTATAAATACAACTTTTTCTTTTAGATTTAAAGTGCTAGGATCTATTCTCATTTATTTCCCTCCTTTTTTAGAATTGTAAACCAGCCTCTCTTGCACCTTCTGCAAGATTCTGTACTCTTCCGTGATATACAAATCCGCCTCTATCGAAAACTACTTCTTTAATTCCTTTTTCAATAGCTTTTTTAGCTATTAATTCACCAACTGCTTTTGCTGCTTCTTTATTGCTTCCGATACCGTTAAAATCTTTATCTAAACTTGAAGCAGAAACTAAAGTTACTCCGTTTATATCATCTATAATTTGTGCATATATGTTCTTTTCACTTCTATATACTGAAAGTCTTGGTCTCTCAGTTGTTCCAAAAATCTTTTTACGAACTCTTAGATGACGTCTTACTCTAGCTTTTTTTCTGTCTTCTTTGTTAAACATAAGTTTCACTCCTTTCTACTATTTCTTACCAGTCTTACCTTCCTTACGTCTTATCACTTCGTTATCGTATTTAATTCCTTTTCCTTTGTAAGGTTCAGGTTTTCTCCAAGCTCTTACGTCTGCCGCAACAGCTCCTACTTTTTCTTTGTCTATACCTCTAACTACAACTTTTGTAGCAGCAGGTGTTTCAAATGTTACACCTTCAACTGGTTCTATTTCAACTGGATGAGAATATCCAAGATTCATAACTAATTTCTTACCTTGTAACTGAGCTCTGTAACCTACACCAACTAAATCTAAAGTTTTTGCAAATCCTTCAGTTACTCCGATAATCATGTTATTTATTAATGCTCTTGTTAATCCGTGAAGAGCTCTTACGTTCTTTATATCGCTGTCTCTTGAAACAGTTACAGAGTTGTTTTCAACAACTATGTTAACTTCATTGCTCATAGCTCTTTCAAGTTGACCTTTTGGTCCTTTTACTGTAACAACGTTGTCTGGTGTTACGGTAACAGTTACGCCACTTGGTATAGCTATTGGAAGCTTTCCTATTCTTGACATGATTACACCTCCTGTATTCCTTATAAGCCCGTAATAAATATTATTTATCACGCGTCCTCTATTTCTTTCAAATCATCAACAGGGCATATCTGTTGAATCCATATTTTATTTGTAAATCGCAATAAACATTTCTGCTATGCATTCTATGTTGTTTATATATAAAACATTAATTGCTATATCTTCTCTTTTAAGTTATATATCTATATTTAAACTACCAAATGTAGCAAAGAACTTCTCCGCCTACTCCAAGTTTTGTAGCTTCTCTATCTGTTACAATTCCTTTTGAAGTTGATAGTATAGCAACTCCTAGACCGTTTAATACTTTAGGAATTTCTTCCTTTCTGCAGTAAACTCTTAATCCTGGTTTTGATATTCTCTTTAAACCAGTTATAACTCTTTCCTTGTTTTGACCATACTTCATTGATAATCTTATCATGTTAACGGAACCATCAGTGTATTCCTCTACATCTTTGATATATCCTTCTTGAAGCATTATATTTAGGACAGCCTTCTTAATATTTGAAGAAGGTACTTCCACTATTTCATGTCTAACTATATTTGCATTTCTTATACGAGTAAGTAAGTCTGCGATAGGATCAGTCATTACCATTTATTGTGCCTCCTTTCATCAATAACTAAGTATTACCAACTTGCTTTTCTACATCCAGGTATTTCGCCTTTGTATGCAAGCTCTCTAAAACAAATACGGCATATTCCATATTTCTTTAATACAGAGTGTGGTCTTCCACATATTCTGCATCTTGTATAAGCTCTAGTTGAATATTTTGGTTCTTTCTTCCACTTTTCTATTAAAGCTTTACGTGCCACGTTTTTCCCTCCTTATTTTTGAGCAAATGGCATTCCAAGGAATCTTAATAATTCTCTTGCTTCTTCGTCTGTTTGTGCAGTTGTAACGAAGATTATATCCATACCTCTAACTTTGTCTATCTTATCATATTCTATTTCAGGGAATATTAATTGCTCTTTTATTCCTAATGAGTAGTTTCCTCTTCCATCAAATGATTTATCTGAAACTCCTGAAAAGTCTCTAACTCTTGGTAAAGCAATGTTCATTAATTTATCAGCAAACTCATACATGTTTTGCTTTCTTAATGTAACTTTACAGCCTATTGGCATGTTTTCTCTTATTTTAAAGTTAGCTATAGACTTCTTAGCTCTAGTTAAAACTGGCTTTTGTCCTGTAATTATTGTTAAATCACTAACCGCTGATTCTAACACTTTTGGATTGTCTTTAGCTTCTCCAACACCCATGTTTATAACTATTTTTTCAAGCTTTGGCACTTGCATTATATTATTGTATTCGAACTTTTCCATTAAAGCAGGAACAACTTCTTTTTCATACTTTTCTTGTAATCTTAAACTCATTTGTAGCCCTCCTTTCAAAGATTAGAATGTTTCTCCGCACTTTTTACAAACTCTTACTTTAGTTCCATCTTCTAAAACTTTATGGCTTATTCTTGTTACTGATTTGCATTTATCGCAATATAACATCACTTTTGAACTGTATATAGGAGCTTCTTTATGAATTATTCCGCCCTGCATATTAGCTCTGTTTGGTTTTTGATGTTTTGTTACTACATTAATACCTTTAACAACAACTTTTCCTGTCTTCGGCATTACTGCTAGAACTTCGCCCACTTTACCCTTATCTTTTCCGGATATAACCATAACTGTGTCTTTTTTTCTAACATGTATTTTGTTTATTGCCATCTCTAGACACCTCCTTATCTTATAGAACTTCAGGCGCTAATGATAATATTTTTGTAAAATCCTTATCTCTTAGCTCTCTTGCTACTGGTCCGAAGATACGAGTTCCTCTTGGCTGTTTGTCATCTTTTATTATAACAGCAGCATTTTCATCGAATCTTATGTATGAACCGTCTGCTCTTCTTAATCCTTTTACGGATCTAACTATAACAGCCTTTATAACATCACCTTTTTTAACAACACCGCCTGGTGTTGCACTTTTAACGCTAGCAACTATTATATCACCAATGTTTCCATATTTTCTCTTGGAACCACCTAATACTCTTATACACATAATTTCCTTAGCACCGGAATTATCTGCAACTTTTAATAATGTCTGTTGCTGAATCATTGAAAATACCCTCCTTTCAGCTTTATGGACTATTTAGCCTTTTCAACTATTTCAACAAGTCTCCATCTCTTATCTTTAGACAATGGTCTTGTTTCCATTATTAAAACTCTATCATTAGCTTTTGCTTCATTATTTTCATCATGAGCTTTAAATTTAGTAGTTCTGTTAACTGTTTTTCCGTATAATGGGTGACGAACCTTAGTTTCTACAGCAACTACAATTGTTTTATCCATTTTATCAGAAACGACTCTTCCTATTCTTGTCTTTCTATTTCCTCTCTCCACAGGACAAACCTCCTTTCAGCCTACTGTTCAAACGCCCTTAGTTCTTCTTCTCTAAGGATGGTTTTAATCTGGGCTATAGATTTTTTTACTTCTCTTATTCTCATTGGGTTTTCCAACTGACCTGTAGCTAATTGAAATCTTAAGTTAAATAACTCTCCCTTAAGATCATTTAATTTAGCTTGTAAATCCTGAGGGCCACTTTGTCTTAATTCTTTTAATTCATTAGCCTTCATTGATTTCACCACCCATTTCTTCAAAATCTCTTCTAGTTACGAACTTAGTCTTTACAGGTAGCTTGTGTGACGCAAGTCTCATAGCCTCTCTTGCAACTGTTTCGTTAACTCCTGATAACTCAAATAATATTCTACCTGGCTTAATAACTGATACCCAGTATTCTGGTGATCCTTTACCGGAACCCATACGTGTTTCAGCTGGCTTTTCAGTTACTGGCTTATCTGGGAAAATCTTTATCCAAAGTTTTCCTCCTCTTTTAATGTATCTATTGATAGCTATTCTGGCAGATTCTATTTGATTGCTTGTAATCCATCCACATTCAGTAGCCTGTATAGCGAAATCTCCGTATGCTATAAAATTACCTCTTGTAGCTTTACCCTTCATTCTACCACGCTGTACCTTACGATGTTTAACTCTTTTAGGCATTAACATGTCATATTCCTCCTTCCTTATGCGTTAGCTTCTTCCTTGTTTTCAACTACTTTCTTAGTTGGAAGAACTTCCCCTTTGTAAACCCAAACCTTTACACCGATCTTTCCGTATGTTGTATCTGCTTCCGCAAATCCATAATCTATATCAGCTCTTAATGTTTGTAGTGGAATAGTTCCTTCATGATATGCTTCAGTTCTAGCTATTTCAGCACCGCCAAGTCTTCCTGCGCAGGCTGTTTTAACTCCCTTAACACCATGCTTCATTGCTCTTTGAATTGTTTGTTTCATTGCTCTTCTGAATGAAATTCTCTTTTCTAATTGCTGAGCTATGTTTTCAGCCATAAGTTGAGCATCAGCTTCTGCTGATTTTACTTCAACTATGTTGATTAAAACATTTTTCTCTCCAACTATTTTTTGGATTTCTGCTTTTAAAGCATCTATTCCTTGGCCGCCTTTACCTATTATCATACCAGGCTTAGCAGTATATATATTTAATTTAACTCTTTTAGCTGCTCTTTCAATTTGAATTCTTGAAACTCCAGCTGCAGCAGTTTTAGCTTTTACAAATTCTCTAACCTTATTATCTTCAACTAGGTTATCTGCAAAATTTCTATTATCTGCAAACCATTTAGCATCCCAATCTTTAATTACGCCAACTCTTAGGCCGTGTGGATGTACTTTCTGTCCCATCAGTTTCCCTCCTTCTTATGCTCTTTCTTTAACTATTACAGTTACGTGGCTAGTTCTTTTCTTTATTCTAAACGCTCTACCTTGCGCATGTGGTCTGAATCTCTTTAATGTTGGGCCTGCACAAGCATATGCTTCTGCAACATAAAGATTGCTTTTGTCTAAGTTTAAATTGTTTTCTGCATTTGCTACAGCTGATTTTAAAACCTTATTAACCACCTCAGCTGCATCCTTTGGAGTATATTGTAATATAGCAAAAGCTTCATTTACATTTTTTCCTCTTACTAAATCAAGAACGATACCTATTTTTCTTGAGGACATTCTTACATATTTTGCTATAGCCTTAGCTTCCATTCTATGTTACCTCCTTTCTGGATTATCTAGAACCAGATGATTTTTCATTTTTGGCTACGTGACCTTTATATGTTCTTGTAAGAACAAATTCTCCTAATTTGTGTCCTACCATATCTTCTGATATATATACAGGAACATGCTTTCTTCCGTCATGTACTGCTATTGTATGACCTATCATTTGTGGAAATATTGTTGAACTTCTTGACCAAGTCTTTATAACTTTCTTTTCGCCATTTTTATTCATTTCATTTATTTTATTTAAAAGTCCTTCATGAACAAAAGGTCCTTTTTTAACTGATCTACTCACTTGATTGGCCTCCCTTCATACGATCTGATTAATAGTTAGTGAAGAGAATATATTATTCTCTTCCTACTATTTAGTGTTTCTTCTCTTAATAATAAATCTATCTGAATATTTCTTATGTTTTCTTGTTTTATATCCAAGAGCTGGTTTACCCCATGGAGTCATTGGACTTGCGTGTCCGATTGGTGATCTACCTTCTCCACCACCGTGAGGGTGATCGCAAGGATTCATTACAGAACCTCTTACTGTAGGTCTAACGCCCATGTGTCTCTTTCTTCCAGCTTTACCTATATTAACAATTTCATGTGTTAAGTTTGAAACTGTTCCTATAGTTGCTCTACATTCGATTCTTACATATCTCATTTCACCACTAGGAAGTCTTAATGTAGCATAATCGCCTTCTTTAGCCATAAGTTGAGCTGAACTACCAGCTGATCTTACAAGCTGACCTCCTTTACCTGCTTGTAATTCTATATTGTGAATTACTGTACCTACAGGTATGTTCTTTATTGGAAGACAGTTACCAACTTTTATGTCTGAATCTGCCCCTGATACTACAACATCTCCAACTTTTAATCCAACTGGAGCTATTATGTATCTCTTTTCACCATCATTGTAAACTACAAGTGCTATATAAGCTGATCTGTTTGGATCATATTCTACTGTAGCTACCTTTGCTGGTATTCCATCTTTATTTCTTTTGAAATCTATTAATCTATATTTTTGTTTAGCACCGCCACCTATGTGACGAACTGTTATCTTACCTTGTGCATTTCTACCACCAGTTCTTTTCTTTGAAACAAGAAGTGATTTCTCAGGCACATTTGTAGTTATTTCTTCAAAAGTGCTCATAGTCATCTGTCTTCTTGAAGGTGTGGTAGGTCTAAAACTTTTAACTGCCATTCGGTATTCCCTCCTTCTTTTAGCTTATCTGGTATTCAACCAATAACTGCTTTGCTAGATTACATTCCTTCAAAGAACTCTATAGCTTTGCTGTCTGCTGCTAAAGTTATAATAGCCTTTTTGTAATCTGCTCTTTTTCCAACATGTACGCCTACTCTTTTAGTTTTTCCTAAGTATCTTGCAGTCTTAACATCTTCAACTTTTACTCCGAATACATCTTCAACTGCTCTTTTTATCATAGATTTGTTAGCGTGTATATCAACTATGAAGGTATATTTTTTATCTCCCATAGAAGCCATGCTTTTTTCAGTTATAACTGGTCTTCTAATGATATCATAATTAGTTAACTTCATTATGCATACACCTCCTCAATCTTTGATACAGCATCCTTAGTTATAACAAGCTTTTCGTACTTTAATAAGTCATATACGTTTAAGTTGTTAACTGGAAGTACTGCTACTCCCTCAATATTTCTTGCTGATTTATATATATTTTCATTTGAATCAGCAGTAACTATTAATGTTTTTTTAGCTTCTAATGCGCTTAACATTTTTACTATTTCTTTAGTTTTTGGAGCATCTAATTCAAGACTTTCTAAAACTACCATTTCATTATCATTAACTTTGCTAGTAAGAGCTGACTTCATAGCCACTCTTCTCATTGACCTTGGCACAGAAACTCTGTAGTCTCTTGGCTTTACTGCGAAAACCATACCACCATGAATCCATTGTGGTGCTCTTATTGAACCCTGTCTAGCTCTACCAGTTCCTTTTTGTCTCCAAGGCTTTATTCCACCCCCAGAAACTTCAGCTCTAGTTTTAGCTGATTGAGTTCCTTGTCTCTTGTTAGCAAGTAATGCAACCACTACTTGATGTAAAGCATATTGGTTAACTTCAACAGCAAATACGCTTTCTGATAGTTGAACATCTCCAACTTTTTGACCTTCTTTATTAAATAATCCTACTGTAGGCATTCTGCATCCTCCTTTCTACCCAAACTTAAGCTTTAACTGTATTTCTTATTACTACAAAGCCCTTATTAGGTCCTGGTACTCCGCCTTTTATTAATATAATATTTTTTTCAGGCATAACCTTTGCAACTTGTAGATTTAATACTGTTGTATTTTCATTGCCCATGTGTCCTGGCATTTTCTTGTTTTTGAATGTTCTTGATGGATCTGATGATCCTCCCATTGAACCAACTGATCTATGGAATTTTGAACCGTGAGTCATTGGACCTCTGTGTCCGTTCCATCTCTTAATTGTACCTTGGAATCCCTTACCTTTTGATATTCCAGATACGTCTACTCTTTCTCCAACAGCGAATACGTCAGCCTTTATTTCTTGACCAACTTCATATCCACTTATATCTTCTAATCTTAACTCTTTTACAAATCTCTTTAAACCAACACCTGCTTTTGCAAAATGTCCTTTAACTGGTTTGTTAACAAGTTTTTCTCTTATATCAGCAAATCCTACCTGTATAGCTTCGTAGCCATCTTTTTCTGTAGTTTTCTTTTGAACAACTACACATGGACCAGCTTCAACAACTGTAACTGGAATTATCTTTCCATCTTCTCCGAATATTTGAGTCATACCAAGTTTTTTACCTAGTATAGCCTTTTTCATTATCTACACCTCCTCAACATATTAGCGGATCGCTATGCGATCATAATAGTTAGTAATAGTTATCTATTACAATTATAGTTTTATTTCAATATCTACACCTGCTGGTAAATCTAATCTCATTAGAGCATCAACAGTTTTTGGTGATGGACTTATTATATCTATAAGTCTCTTGTGAGTTCTTATTTCGAACTGCTCTCTTGAATCCTTATACTTGTGTGGAGCTCTTAAAATTGTTACAACATCTTTTTCAGTTGGTAGTGGAACTGGTCCAGCCACCTTTGCTCCTGTTGATTTTGCAGTTTCTACAATTTTTTCAGCTGATTGATCTAGTATATTGTGATCAAACGCTTTTAATCTGATTCTTATTTTTTGTTTTGCCATTGTTTTTCCCTCCTTTTCATGCACGCTTTACTTCTTACGCACAACAGCGGATGCGTTCTGTAAACTGTTCCGGGTGTTGCATATTTTTTTAAATAACGACACCGAACACAGAACCACCGTCGCCTGGTTCAAGACCTCGGCATACTCAGTCAAGAATTACCCGGAAGCCCGGCAACCTCTTGCCTCATCACTGTTATCACATTACAACTTCTTAATTATACAATATATTATTTTGTTTGACAAGTATAATTTTTAATATTAATTAATTTTATTAAAAAAGGAAAGAGCGTCCCCTTTCCTTTTTATAATTAAAGGCCTTTAATTTTTAATAATTACTCAACTATCTTA
>NZ_JAEEGB010000021.1 GCF_016316925.1 Clostridium aciditolerans
GTGCAATTTTCAGAGAACAATAGTTTCTGAAAACAAAAAGTAACAACAAAAATTGATAGAAGCGAACAGGTCGAGGAAAAGCGTGAGAGAGGAGCGGAGTTTACTGACTGGTAAATGAGCACCGCAAGGAACGCTTTGACGAAGAGATGTGAAGCTTATAGCAATTTTTCCTAAAAACATGCGGGTGTAACTCAATGGTAGAGTGCTAGCCTTCCAAGCTAGTTACGAGGGTTCGATTCCCTTCACCCGCTCCAATATAACGGGGTGTGGCGCAGATGGGAGCGCGCGTGGTTTGGGACCATGAGGTCGCAGGTTCAATCCCTGTCACCCCGACCAAAAAACACTAGATAGATGTCTAGTGTTTTTTTATTTTTGGTTAAAATAATTTGCTATAAAAATTCTTTTGAATTTATAGTTTTTTAATATATAATATACAGGGACACAAAAAAGGAGGAATGGAAATGACTTTAAGTGATAAGGTTTACAGTACGTTAAAAGAACTAGTTGCGGAACCTGGAGTATCGGGTACAGAAAGTGAAAATCTAACATCTGAAAAGATATACAGTATAATATCGGAAATACCATATTTCCAGAACAATAAAAAGAATTTTGGTATGGAATTAATAGAAGAAGATCCATATGGAAGAAGTTTTGTATGGGGTGTTGTGCATGGAAAAGAACAATCAAATAATACACTAATATTAACAGGACATTTAGATGTAGTAGAAGTAGAAGAGTTTGGACACTTAAAACCTGTTGCTTTCAATATTGAAGAATGTACTAAGAGAATCAGTGAGTTAAATTTAGATAAAGAAGCATTAAGAGATCTTGAATCTGGTGAATGGATTTTTGGAAGAGGTACTGCCGATATGAAATATGGCATAGCCTTAGATATAGAAATGCTTAGAGAACTTAGTGAAGAGAGGAATTTTAAAGGCAATTTGCTATTCTTAGCAGTGCCAGGAGAGGAAAGTAACTCAGAAGGAATGATTGCATCTGTACCTTTTCTTTTAAAACTACAAGAGGAGAGGGGATACGACTATTGTGGAGTGATTGTTTCTGAATGTTGCATACCTGATAATGAAAATGATAAGTTAAAAAAACTCTATATGGGAACTGTGGGAAAGATAATGCCGTTATTTTTCTGTGTAGGTAAGGAAACTCATGCAGGAGAGTCTCTTAAAGGGTTAAATCCAAATGCCTTAGTTTCAGAAATAAATAGATTACTAGAGTATAATCCGGATTTTTCAGACCAGGTTAACGATACTATTACACCACCACCTACATGTCTAAAACAGTTAGATTTAAAGGAGCTATATTCTGTACAGACCCCATTGTATGCAGCAGCATATTATAATATATTGACTTTAAGTATTTCAGAAGACAAACTTATGAGAGATTTAAAGGAGTTAAGTTTAAAAGCTTTTAACAATGTTTTAGATCTATTAAAGGAAAAGAGAGATAAATTTATAAAAAAATCTCCAGATAAAGTTCAATACATGGAAGTAGAACCTTGTGTTATGACTTATGAAGAACTTTTAATGGAAGTTAAGGCTAAAGTAAAAGATTTTGATATATATATGAAGGGCAAGGTTGAGCTTTGGAAAAAAGAAAAAATGGACAACCAGACTATTGCAATAAATATTGTCAAAGAGACTTATGAAAAATATAATAGCAAAAAACCAATGATAATAGTTTCTTTTATTCCTCCATACTATCCACATAAATATTTACAAGGTATAGATGATAAAAGTAAAAGGTTTATAGAAGTTATAGATGAAACAATAGAACTTGCTGAAAAGAAATTTAATGAAAAACTTATAAAAGAAGACTTTTTTATGGCTATATCTGATTTAAGTTATACTGGAATAGAAGGAAGTAAAAATCTAGATCATTTATCATCTAATATTGTTGGTTATGATATAAATTATAAATTACCATTAGACTGCTTAGATAAGCTTAATATTCCAGGTATAGTTTTTGGTGGTGAAGGAAAGGACTTTCATAAGTATACTGAAAGGTTGAATGTCCCATACTCATTTAATGTAGTTCCTGAATTGTACAAAAATATGATTTTTTCTCTACTTAAGTAGAAATCAAGAATATAATTTAAGGCACAAAAAGCTAATTGGTTTTTTGTGTCTTAAATTATTCGTTATCAAATTTTAAGCTTGAGCATGAGGTAAGGTTTTAACAAATTCATGGAAATCTTTATATTCTCCTATATAATCTGATATTATCTCATCTTTTGTTCTATGGAGTAGGTTATCAGTTATTAAATATGTCTTCATACCTAATTGTTTTGACACAAGATCTTCTTGTACATCATTTCCAACCATAAGACATTCTTCAGGATCTTTAGAAATATCATTTAATATTTCTTCGTAGTACTTTAATTGAGGTTTACAATAATGATTTTTTTCAAAGCTTGATATGTAAGAGAACTCTTCAGGGTCAAAGCCAGCCCAACGAACTCTGTGATGGATTGCCTTAATTGGAAAGAGTGGATTTGTGGCAATTACAATTTTGTATCCCTTTTCTCTTAAGATTTTAACACTTTCTCTAATAGATTCAACATCTTTAACAGCCTCTTTAACTCTAAAGAAAGTAGTATCATAAAAATCATCAAAACGCTGCTTAATTTTTAATAAGTCATAGTTTACCCTTTGGCCAAAGTCATCCATAAAAACATCTTCATTGGTTTTATGTTCTAAATTTGCCACCATAGTCTTAGTAGAACCCCATATGTTTTTGGCAAGCTCCTCTGGAGTCAGTATATCAGAAAAGGATTTTGTAAGTTCTTCAAAGTATATTTTTTCAAACAGAGCCATATCCAGTGGAAGTAATGTTCCATCTAGATCAAATAAAATAGTATTCATAGCTATCCTCCTTAATTGTTATGTAAAATATTTTATCACAGGAAGGGGGAATTTACTATTATTGATGAAAGGTTTTTCACAACTCATGAATGATATTGACACTTTGTGTGAAATGTTTTAAATGTTTTTGGATGAAAATGATTGATTTTTGAAAATTCCTATATTATAATGTTTACATAGAGTAAAGATATTATATATCAATAAGTAGGTGATAAAATGCTGACTGAAGAAAGACACAATATTATATTAGATTTATTAAGAGAAAAAGGGGTAATAAAAATAATAGATCTAATGGAAATTACTAATACATCAGAGTCCACTATAAGAAGGGATTTAACTTATTTAGAAAGCATTAATGCTTTGAAAAGAATACATGGTGGTGCAACATTACCAAAAGGAAGATTAATTGAACCTAGTTATAGTGAAAAAGAAGTTCAAAGCGTAGATGAGAAGAAGCGTATTGCTAAATATGCCGCATCTTTAATAGAAGATGGCGATAGTATATATCTAGATGCGGGTACATCAACCTATGAAATGATTCAATATATAGATAAAAGCAACATTGTTGTTGTTACTAATGGTCTTAAGCATATAAATGCTCTAGTTGATAAAGGTATAAATGCCTATATACTTGGAGGAAAAATTAAGAATACAACAAAGGCAGTTATAGGTTCAGATGCTCTAAAAAGTCTAGAGAAGTTCAGATTTGATAAATGTTTTTTGGGTATAAACGGAATACACATTGAATGTGGTTTTACTACTCCAGATTCTGAAGAAGCTATGCTCAAAGAAAACGCTATCAAGCATTCAAGACGATCCTTTGTATTGGCGGATGAAAGTAAATTTGGAGAAGTTAGCTTTGTAAAAGTAGCAGATTTGAAAGATGCTGTTATAATTACAAATTCGGAAGTTGAAAATTACAAAGAATATAATGAAAAAACTAAAGTAAAGGTTGTGACAATTTAATGATATATACTGTAACTTTTAACCCTTCAATAGACTATGTTATTAAGGTTGAAAACTTCACAGCAGGAACTGTTAACAGAGTAGTTAACGAAAATAAATATGCTGGTGGGAAAGGTATAAATGTATCAAGAGTTTTAAATAACTTAGGAATAAAAAGTAAGGCACTAGGTTTTATTGGGGGATTTACAGGACAGTTTATAGAGAATTTTCTTAAAAAGGAAGAAATATATACTGATTTTATCCAGGTAAATGGAGATACGAGAATAAATGTGAAGCTTAGTTCTAATGAAGAAACAGAGATAAATGGTAGTGGCCCTAATATTGGGGAGGAAGATTTAAATAAGTTATTTGGAAAGATAGATGCTTTAAATTCAGAAGACATTCTAGTGTTGGCTGGAAATGTGCAGAAATCTCTTCCAAGAAATATATATTCGCAAATTCAAGAGAAGGTAAAAGACAAAGAAGTAAAAGTAATTGTAGATACTACTGGTGAGGCTTTGATATCTACACTAAGACACAAGCCATTTCTGATTAAGCCTAACAATCACGAATTAGGTGAAATATTTAATATTGAGATTCATAAGAAAGAGGATATAATAAAATATTCACAAAAGCTTAGAGAAATGGGAGCACAAAATGTAATTATATCTATGGCAGGTGAAGGTGCGCTATTAATAAGTAGTGAAGGAGTATACCATGCATCTGCTCCAAAAGGAATTGTAAAAAATTCAGTAGGGGCAGGAGATTCACTTATAGCAGGATTCCTTGCTAGCTATTCTAAAACTCAAGATATTAATGAAGCTTTTAGATACGGAGTAGCATCAGGAAGCGCTACAGCATTTTCTATGGACTTATGCAAAAGAGAGGATGTAGAAAAGTTACTTGTGCAGGTTAAGATCATTAAATTATCTTCTTAAAAGTTACTTCAGAGAAATTATTTTTCTGACGTGCAAATTAAATAATAAAAAATTAATGCCTAGGATGAAAACCTTTTAAAAATAGGAGGAAAGTTATGAAAGTTACAGAGCTTCTAATAAAAGAAACAATTATTGTAGATTTAAAATCAACCACAAAAGCCGACGTAATAGATGAATTGACAAATAAATTAGATAGAGCAGGAAGATTAAGAGATAAAGAAGAATTTAAGAATGCCATATGGAAAAGAGAAAATGAATTTTCAACAGGAATTGGAGAAGGAATAGCAATTCCGCATGCAAAAACATCTGCAGTTAAAACTCCAGCCTTAGCTTTTGGTCGCTCTAAGGGTGGAATAGATTATGATTCTTTAGACGGAAACAGCTCTCATATATTTTTTATGATAGCTGCTAGTGAAGGCGCTCATAATGAGCACTTGGATACATTATCTAGATTATCTAGTATGCTTATGAATGAAGGCTTTAGAGAAAAGCTTATGAATGCAAATTCAGAGGAAGAGATCTTGTTATTAATTGATAGAGAAGAAAAGAGTTATTTAAAGGAACAAAAACAAGATATAAATACTGAAAATAAAGAATCTAAAGGCTTAATATTGGCTGTAACTGCATGTCCAACTGGCATAGCTCATACTTATATGGCAGCAGACGCATTAAAAAACAAAGCTAGAGATATGGGAATAGATATAAAGGTAGAAACCAACGGTTCTACAGGAGTTAAAAATAGATTAACAGAAGAAGAAATCGAAAAGGCAACTGCTATTATAGTTGCTGCAGATAAGCAAGTTGAAATGTCTAGATTTGAGGGTAAAAAACTAATTCAAGTTCCTGTTGCCCAAGCTATTAAGAAGCCAGAAGAACTTTTAAATAAAGGGTTAAGTGGTAATGCAGCAGTATATCATCACAGCGGAAATGATAAAAATGTATCAGCAAGTAAAAATGAAAGAACTGGATTCTATAAACATCTTATGAATGGTGTTTCCAATATGCTTCCTTTTGTTGTAGGAGGAGGTATATTAATAGCAATATGCTTTATGTTTGGTATAAAAGCTTTTGAACCAAATGACCCATCTTTTAATCCAACAGCTAAGCTTTTAATGGATATAGGTGGTGGTAATGCATTTTCACTAATGATACCAGTTTTAGCTGGATTCATAGGCAGCAGTATAGCTGACAGACCAGGTTTTGCCCCAGCTATGGTTGGAGGATTTATAGCAGCAAATAATGGTGCTGGATTCTTAGGAGGGTTAATTGCAGGTTTCCTCGGTGGCTATGTTGTATTAGGTCTTAAAAACATATTCTCTAAATTACCACAGTCATTAGAGGGCATAAAACCAGTATTATTATATCCGCTATTTGGAATATTCATCACTGGAGCTATTATGTTCCTCGTTGTTATTAGTCCGGTTAAAGCTCTTAATGCAGGTGTTACAAGCTGGTTAAGTTCAATGGGTACTGCCAATAAGATAATCCTTGGTATAGTATTAGGTGGAATGATGGCTGTTGATATGGGTGGTCCGATAAATAAAGCTGCATTTACCTTTGGAATAGCAATGATTGGTTCAGGAAATTATTATCCTCATGCTGCAATTATGGCTGGAGGTATGGTTCCACCATTAGGTATTGCCATTGCAACTACATTATTTAAAAATAGATTCACAAAAGAGGAAAGAGATGCAGGTAAAACTTGTTATATAATGGGTGCAAGTTTTATAACTGAAGGTGCTATACCTTTTGCAGCAGCTGACCCAGGTAGGGTTATACCTTCGATAGTTGTAGGTTCAGCAATAGCAGGAGCGCTTACTATGATGTTTAATATAGGGCTTCCAGCTCCACATGGAGGAATCTTCGTAATTCCTATAGTAAAAGGTAACTCATTATTATATTTAGCGGCTATATTAATTGGATCTTTTGTTACAGCAATAATGTTAGGATTTCTTAAAAAACCAATAGAAGATTAATAAAAAAAGTCTTGTTAAAATAAGTTTATAAACTTTAATTTTAACAAGACTTTTTTTAATTTTATATACTAAGCTGCTAATTTTTCTTCAAGGCTTTCTGAGAGTTTTTCACCTTTTCTAACGAATATAATGTTAATAGCCATTGCTATTAGTCCAAAGAGAACTAATATTAATGAGTCCTTTTGAATAATTGAATAGTTTATTCTTGACGCAAATAATATTTCCCTTATAGCTTCTACAGCGTAAGTAAAAGGTAAGTATGGACTTATGGCCTGGAAGAACTTGGGTAACACTTCAATAGGGAAGGTACCAGAATCTGAGCATAATTGAAGTACTAATAATACAACAGCTAGACCTTCACCGACAAGTCCAAATAGATTCATAAAGCAATGAATTATAGAGTCAAAGGAAAGAGCCATTAAGATTAATAGTAAAAATAGAAGTAAAGTGTTCGATGGCTTAATTCCAAGTGCTAGTACTATTCCACCTAATGCCACAGCTTGAATTATACCTATAAGAGCATATGGAGTAAATTTTCCAAGAACAAGCTGAACATTGTTAAGTTCTTTATAATCATCTTTTTTAGTTTTAATTACAAGAAACATGAAAACTGCACCAAGCCATATAGATATTGGTAAGAAATATGGTGCCAATCCTGAACCGTAGTTATTTATAGGATTTAAGTTTTGTTCATCCACTTTTACTGGATTACCTATAAAGTTTCCAAGGTCTTTGCTTGAAGTTTTAACATTGTCTTCAACTTTCTTTATACCATTATTTAATCCAGTATCGAGTTCCTTTGTTCCATTCTTCAAATCATTTAGCCCAGTACTTAATTGACCAGAACCTTCAGTTAGCTTATTCACACCTTGAGCTAGATTAGGTACTTGACTATTAAGTTGACCCAGACCCTGAGTTAGCTGATAAGAACCATCATATAGCTGCTTAGAGCTATTTTGAAGCAGTGGCATATTACTGTCAAGGTTCTCTAAACCACTTGCTAGCTGGGATGACCCCTGTGATATTGTATTAATTCCTAAAGATAGTTGGTATACCCCGTTCGCATATTGGTTAACACCTGTCGTGTATGGTTCAATTCCTTGAGACTTAAAGCTATTAAGTCCAGAGTAAAACATTCCTGATGCGGAATTTTGATTATTTATATCAAGTTGACTTGATAAATTTGAGGCACCAGTAGCTACTTGCTTTACACCATCTTTCAGCATTTCTATATTTTTTGAATTATCAGGATTAGTAGCCTGATCTGATATAGATTGCATTGTTGATAGAAATGCTTGCATATTGGGATCTTGCATTGCTTCTGGGTGCGCTGCCAAATATGCTTGAAGCTGTTTTTGACCATTACTCATAGCCTGCTGATTTTGATTTAATGTAGTAATTAAAGAATTTACTCCACTCTGCACCTGATTAACTCCAGAGCTTAGTTGGTCTGCGCCACTCTTTAAGCCATTAGAAACCTGAGTATAGCCTGATATAAGCTTGCTATCAAAATTCTCATTTAAGGAGTCTCCAGCACTTTTTAAATCTGAAGATTTATCCGTTAACTCTTTTGCCCCTTCTTGTAGGCTATTCATACTTTTATTTAATGTTGTTGCTCCTGAAGTTAGCTTATTTGTACCAGATGATAATTCTGGAATCTTCGAGTTAAGTTGTCCAAGACCATTATTCAATTGATCTGAGCCGTCAGTTAGAGAACTAACACCTTTTTGAAGCTCAGGAAGTTGTTTGTCCATTTCCTTTAATCCAGTATTGAGACTTTGGCTTCCATCTTTTAATTTGCTAGTTCCATCATATAACTTTTCTGTTCCATTTGAGGCATCTTTCATACCATCTTTCATTTCATATATGCTATCAAATGCAATTTCACCGTATTCCCCAGAAATACTTTTCTTAATCTCATTAACGAATTCATTTTTTATAGCATCAGAGATTTTTGTGCCAATATAATTTTTCTTGTTGTTTGAAAGATAAATAATTTTAGGTGCTATAGCGTTACCATCCTTTGCACTTACTATTTTTTGAGAAAAATCCTCAGGAATTTGAATTTCTGCAAAGTACGTGTCATTAGCTATGCCTTTAGTAGCTTCTTCTTCAGAAACAAATTTAAAGCCTACATCCTTCTTATCCTTTAGACTATTAACTATGTCATTACCATAGTTATAACTTTTGTCCTCTGCAGAGGTACCTTTGTCTTTGTTTACTACAGCTATATTGTAATTTTTTAAACTGCCATAGGGATCCCAATAAGCTTTTAAATAGAATAAGCTGTATGAAAGAGGAATGACTATGACCGCTGCAGTTGCTGCTAGTTTGATTTTATTTTGGTATATTGATTTTAATTCACTTTTAAAAATTTTAAATAATTTCATAAATCAAACACATCCTCCTATAATAAAATAAGTACTGACCAGTCAGTACAATAATGTTATACAACAAAGTGAAACAAATTTCAAGCTTATTTAAAACTAATTTCCATGAAAAGTACACTCAGATATGTAGATTTAAGGAAATAAATTAATAAATTACATATAAATAGAGATCACTGGAATCATAATTTTCTTGATTCTGGTGATCTCTAATTTTAAATAATACATATATTGTAATTAGTTAAATAACAACTGTTAAGTTCAAATTATTGTATATTTGAATAGCTGGTAGCTTCGTCATCTTTACCTTTGTTATTTATAAATACAGAAGCTAAAAGGCTTATTGCAAGTATAGTAAATATGGATACTAAGGACACTACTACTGATATGTGTATATTAAATAATAATGCTAATAACTTTATACCTGTAAATATTAATATACATGCAACACCATATTTCATATAAGCAAATTTTTCATGAAGCTTATATAAAAGGAAGTACATACTTCTAAGTCCCAAAATTGCAAATATATTTGAAGTATAAACTATAAAAGGATCTGTTGTTATAGAAAATATAGCAGGGATTGAGTCTATGGCAAATATAATATCGGAAAATTCTATAAGCAACAATACTGCAAATAGAGGAGTTATATAAAGTTTTTTATTTTTTCTTATAAAAAACTTTTCTCCTTCTAATTTATCTGAAACAGGAATAATTTTATTAATAAATTTAAGTAATTTACTATCTTTTATGTCGTTAACTTTATCATTTTCTTTAAACATTTTAATTCCACTTATTATTAATATTAATCCAAATATATATAGCATCCAGTGGAACTTATTAACTACAGTTATTCCTAATACAACAAATATAAATCTTAAAATTATTGCGCCCCATATACCATAGGAAAGAACTTTCTTTTGATATTCTGGTTTAATTGAAAAGCCTTCAAAAACAAGCAAAAACAAGAAAAGATTATCAAGACTTAAACTTTGTTCAATTACATATCCACCTAAGAAAGATAAAGCCTTTTCGGAACCCATAAATATATAAATACCTATATTAAATAGTAAAGCTAGTCCCACCCACATACCTAATGTTAACATTGATTTTTTAGTAGACATAAAATTCCTCCTTTATTATTTAAGTAAATTTAATAATGTATTAATTAAATAAGATTATTAAGAAATTTAATATTGTGAGACTATGTAGTAAAATAAAAAACAAAAGACTTTTAACATAATCTTAAAGATTATGTTAAAAGTCTTATTACCTCACAAAGGCCTACAAAACCAGATTTGATAAATATTCAAATCGGAATGTTGATTTTGCAGTTTAAATTACTCCCTTTTAACTAACTTTATTAAATTCTATAGTGTTATAATATCACATAAATTCCTATTAGTCAAGTTATAAATATGTCTTTAAATATAAAATTTAATTATGTTAAGAGTTAATAATTAACGCTTATTTTAAAAATCTAAACTTATTTTAAAATATAGTTGACAAGCATTATAAGATAGTATATAATTCATAAATGTACCAAGGACATGTAAGTATATGCGGGTGTAACTCAATGGTAGAGTGCTAGCCTTCCAAGCTAGTTACGAGGGTTCGATTCCCTTCACCCGCTCCAAATATGCGTTTTTAGCTCAGTTGGATAGAGCAACGGCCTTCTAAGCCGTGTGCCAGGGGTTCGAATCCCTTAAGACGCACCATTATTTTGGGATATCGCCAAGCGGTAAGGCACCAGACTTTGACTCTGGTATTCGTAGGTTCGAATCCTGCTATCCCAGCCATTTAAACTTTAATAATTATTGAGATGTAATGAATTTGCGGGAGTGGCTCAGTGGTAGAGCGTCACCTTGCCAAGGTGAACGTCGCGGGTTCGAATCCCGTCTTCCGCTCCAACATATGCTTTATATTATATAAAGCAATTATAAAAGTTCATATTTTAATGTAGATCACAATGTATTGTGGTCATATGATTTCTTAACAAAATCGAATAATCTTGCTATAAAGATTATAATTTTTAATTGTTAGAAACGAATAGATCAAGGAACAAAGCGAAGCGAGGAGTGGAGTTTACTGATGTGTAAATGAACACCGCAGCGAGCAAAGTGACGAAGATATATGAAGTTTATCACAATTAAAAACATCTGGTGATTATGACGTGAAGGTAACACCCGTTCCCATTCCGAACACGACGGTTAAGCTTCACAGTGCCGATGGTACTGCAGGGGAGACCCTGTGGGAGAGTAGGTCGTCGCCAGGTTCAATAAAAAAACACTAAGTGTATGCTTAGTGTTTTTTTATTTTACCTAGTAAATATAAATGTACTTAGAATAATCATTATATTGATTTGAAAGGTAATTAAACTTATAATTTATATATGTAATAATATGGTAAATGAGTTATTCCTATTTATACGGAGATGGATTTTAAATCTGTAGTTTAAAATTATAAATACTATGGAACTGAGGGGGATAAAATGGTTTCAAATTTATTTAATGCAGAAAAGGTATTAGAGTGTTTACTAGAAAATTTAGATGAAGGAATTCAAATAGTTGATTCTACCGGGAAGACAATGTATTACAATAAGGCGATGGGCAAGATAGAAGGAATTGAACCTGGGAAAGTTCTAGGGAAAAGAGTTAATGAATACCTAAAGGATGTAAAGGAAGACACCTCTACTCTAATGAATGCTCTAAAAACCGGTAAGAAAATTGTGGACTTAATTCAGCAGTATAGCAACGAATACAAGAAAAAAGTCACAACTATAAATACTACTGTGCCAATAATCCATAATGGCAAAAATATAGCTGCTATTGAGATAGCTAAAGATATGACGAAACTAAAGGAACTAACAGAGTGTATATGTAAGTTACAGGAAATCAGTGTGAAATCAAAAAAGAACTATACCTTTAGTGATATATGTGGAAACAGTCCTGCAATGAAAAGTGCTATAGAAAAAGCTAAAAAAGCAAGTATATCAAATTCTTCTGTCTTAATTTATGGAGAAACTGGATGTGGTAAAGAAGTTTTCGCACAAAGCATTCATTATGACGGATTAAGAAAAAATAAACCATTTATACCTATAAATTGTGCTGCTATTCCTGCTGCATTACTTGAAGGAATGTTATTCGGGACAGAAAAAGGAAGTTTTACAGGAGCAGAAAATAAAAAAGGATTATTTGAAGAAGCAAATAGGGGGACGATTTTGTTAGATGAAGTTAATTCTATGGAACCTTATCTTCAATCTAAGCTATTAAGAGTATTACAAGATGGATATATAAGACCTGTTGGAAGCAGTAAAGTTATAGACTGTGATGTTCGAGTAATAGCAACATTAAATGAAGAGCCAGAAAAACTAATTGAAAGCGGAAAGCTTAGAAAAGATTTTTATTATAGATTAAGTGTTATAAGGTTAAATATACCACCATTGAGGGAAAGAAAAGAGGATATACCTATATTGTTAGATAAATTCATTGAAAATTATAATAAAATTTTAGACAAAAATATAATAGGAATTGATAAAGATGTTATGGAAAAGTTAATAGAATATAATTGGCCAGGGAATATAAGAGAATTAAAAAATGCAATAGAATCTTCTATGAATATGGCAGATAGCAATTCTATTTTAAGCTATTGGCATTTTGATCCGAAAATATTCAGTAAGCCTTTAAATGAAAACCGAATAGATATTGAAAATCTTATTATAGATAAAAATCATAACTTTGACTTGGAACAATATATTGGAAATATTGAAAAAGAGATAATAAAAAGAACATTGAAAAATAACCATTATAATGTTAGTAGAACTTCCAAAGAGTTAAATGTTTCGAGACAAAACTTACAATATAAGATTAAAAAGTATAATATTAATAAAATTGATTAGTGTGTAGTAAACTATTTCTATAAATTGTATAAATATTAATTAAATTTGATTAATCTACATAAGTGCAAAAATCTTTGCTAGACATGCAAAAAAGTTTGCTTTTACAATAATTGGGTTTTATGTGTGTATTAGTAAGCTTGTTTAATTCTATTAAAAATATTTAAATAAATAGTGCAAAAAATTTTTCCTTAATTTATGCATGTATTTTGGGACGAGGCCAAAATGCATGCTTTTTTATTTGGCATGGCAATTGCTATATAAGTAATACATAAAAGTAAATAAAATTTTGCCTAGGAAATCACTATGAGATGTATACACAATAGTAGGCTAATTTATTTAAGTTAAAATTTTTTATGTGGTAGGTGAAGAGTATATGATAAAAAAGGGTACATGGGTAGAAATTGAAGAGACTGTTTTAACACCAAAAGAGAGATCTCAAAGTATACCTGAAGAAACTAAAGAAACACCACTTAAGTGCTGGATAAGAGGAAACTGTTTACAGGACTGTGAAATTGGTGGCGAGGTAGAAGTTGAAACAAATGTAGGAAGAATTGCAAGAGGAAAAGTTGTTGAGGTTGAACCAGGATATGATCATTCCTTTGGAAAATATGTTCAAGAACTAAGCTATGTGGGAAAACAAGTTAGAGACATCATAAAAGAGTAATTGCTAAGCCTGCATTTAAGAAAAGAAGGGGGTAATAAATAATGAATAAGTATGAAGAACTTATGGCAAGAAAGAGTCAAATCATGCTTAAATCCGTTGGGATTGATTTTGATAAATATGAAACTGGAAAACTTTCATTTAATTATGAAGGCCTTATGAGAGATGTAGGATATTGTTTAGAGGAAGTTCGAGAAATTCAAAAAGAGGCTGGGGTTGGAAATACTCCGTTAATAGAACTTAAAAACATAACAAAGTTAGCAAGAAAGGTTTCTAAAACAGGTAAGGCTGCTAGAATATTTATAAAAGATGAGAGCTGTAATCCATCGGGAAGCTTTAAAGATAGAAGAGCATCAGTGTCTGTGTATGATGCCATGAAAAGAGGTTATAAAGGCGTAGCGGCAGCTACTTCTGGTAATTATGGTGCAGCAGTGGCCTCTCAAGCTAATATAAGAGGACTCAAATGCATAATAGCAAATGAATGCTATGATTCAAGAAAAATTGGACAGCCTGAAATCATAGAAAAAGGAAGAAAGTGTGAGGGTTATGGAGCAGAAGTTGTTAGGCTTACTGTTGGGCCAGAGTTATTTTACACATATCTGAAAATACTTGAAGATACAGGATATTATAATGCATCCTTATATTCCTCCTATGGAATAGCTGGAGTAGAAACATTAGGTTATGAGATAGCAGAAAAATGCAGAGAAAAGTTTGAAAGAGACCCTAGTGCTGTAGTGGCAACACATGCAGGAGGTGGCAATGTTACTGGTACAGCTAGAGGCCTAATAAAAGCAGGAGCGTTAGATACAAAAATAATAGGTGCATCTGTAGATTTAAGCGGTCTTCATATGGCATCAGATATAGCCTTCAATAAGAAATCCTTTACTACAGGGCACACGGGGTTTGGCATTCCCTTCATGACGAACCCTGATAGATCAGATGTTCCGAGAAGTGCAGCAAGACCATTAAGATATATGGATAGATATGTAACTATAAGCCAGGGTGAAGTATTCTGGATGACTGAAGTGCTGGCTCAACTAGAGGGCTTAGAAAGAGGTCCAGCAGGAAATACATCACTGGCTGCTGCTTTTGCAATTGCGCAAGAATATGACAATGATGAAATAATAGTTGTTCAAGAAACTGAATACACAGGAGCAGGAAAACATCCTATAGCTCAGCTTAATTTTGCAAAAGAAAATGGTATTGAAATCATTATAGGTAATCCAAAGGAAGAAGTTCCTGGTAAGAACATAATATTACCTTCTCATCCTTCATTAGTGTCAGTAACAGATGCAAATATGAAAGAGTTAAGAAATTCATATATAAGAAATTCTTTAAAGAGAATAAAGGGAAATGAAATTGAGCAAAGAGATCTTAAATTCCTGTTAGAAGAAACTAAGTTATCATTAAGAGAAACTAAAGAGTTATTAAAAGAAAATAATATAAGTATAGAGTAGGAGGAAATGTATGAAAAGGGAAAGTGATTTTGAAATAAGAAGACAGCATTTAAAAGATTTAAGTGACGAACAGTTATATGAAAGATTTTGGGATTTAACAGAGCAAATTATAAAGCCCTTAGTAGACTTGGCATATACACATACATCACCAGCAATTGAACGTTCAGTGCTCTTGAGAATGGGATTTTCCAGTTTAGATGCACAGCCAATAGTCGATTATGGAGTAAAATGGAATTTATTAGATAAAGGAATGGGCAATGTAGTTTTAACTTATGCAAAAATAAAAAATATTAATTATTTAAATGCAGGGGAAGAATTAGCAAAAGGTGTAGGTTGGGATTTAGTTATTGACAAAATGAAAGGCGGTGACAAGTAATGATTGAGAGATTAGAGGCAAATAAGAAAATAGATATAGAAGAAATATTAAGAGATTTAGACAAATATGAACCAAAGTGGAGAGGTTGGCACTGGAGAGAAAAAAATGAAGAAGGAAAAGCTGGTGAGTTTACTTATAGTGAGATATCTAAATCTTTAAAAAATAGTCAGCCGCTTCCAGCTGCAAGAAGCTTTAATAGCATTGATCCACAGCCACAACCGATTATTACCACGGAAATAGCTTCCGGAAGGTTTGAAGATGATATAAGAAGAATGAGAATGGCAGCATGGCATGGTGCAGATCACCTTATGGTAATAAGAACAGCAGGACAAAGTCACTTTGATGGATTAATAGAAGGTACTCCAGAAGGAATAGGTGGTGTGCCTATTACAAGGAAGCAAGTTAGAGCAACAAGAAAAGCTATAGATTTAATAGAAGAAGAAGTAGGAAGAAAAATAAATTTTCATTCTTACGTATCTGGAGTGGCTGGTCCTGACATAGCTGTTATGTTTGCTGAAGAGGGAGTAAATGGAGCTCACCAGGATCCTCAGTATAATGTGCTTTATAGAAATGTTAATATGTTCAGATCCTTTGTAGATGCAGCAGTAGCGAAAAGAATAATGATTTGGGCAGACATGCTGCAGATAGATGGAGCTCACAATGCCAATGCTACAGCAATGAAAGGCTATAATGTAATGCCAGAACTAATGGTACAGCATGCTATAAATGCTAAGTTTTCAGAGTTAGTTGGAATGAAGCCAGAGAATATAGCTCTTTCAACGGTTCCTCCAACATCCGCGCCAGCACCATGTATGAAATATGATTTACCATATGCAGTAGCATTAAGAGAGTTATTTAGCAAATATAAAATGAGAGCACAAATGAACACAAAATATATAGAGTCCTGTGAAAGAGAAGCTACTGTAGGACATACTTTAAATCTATTGATATCACAGTTAACTTCTGCAGATATTCAAAGCACAATAACCCCTGACGAGGGAAGAAATGTTCCGTGGCATTATAATAATATACATGCTGTAAATACTGCTAAGCAGGCCTTTATTGGTATGGATGGACTGATGGAGATGGTAGAGCTAAGAAAAGAGGGCTATCTACCAGAAAAAGTAAGAGAATTAAAAGAAAGAGCTATTCTATTCTTAGAGGAAATGATTGAAGTTGGTGGATACTTTAAAGCAGTGGATTCCGGATTCTTTGTAGATTCAGGAGAATATCCTGAGAGAAATGGTGACGGTATAGCAAGAAAGATAGATGGCGGAGATGCTGTCGGAACCATAGTAAAAAGAGACAAAGATTACTTTGCACCTGTTTGTGCTCATTTTGGATATAATAACATCCCTATTGAATATAAGAATGCATGTGATGCTATAAATGGATGCACATTATGTGATCATTCAAAGATTAAATACATCGATGAACTTGATGAAAATGACAACGTATTCAAAAGGTTAGAGAGAATTAAAGAAGATGGTACAGTGATTCCAGAAGTTCAGTGGGCAAAAGATGGATATGTAAAAGTTACATTATGCATACCTGAAAATGAACAAATAAGCGAAGCTGCTGCACTTGAAATGGGAAAGAGAATGAATTTAAAAGATGTAGAAATTATTCATAAACAAGTTTTACAGATGTCAGAAGGAACTCTAGTAGAAATTAAGGGCGTATGCGATTTTATACCTGTAAAACGAGATGAGCTTTCCTTACCAAAGAGAAGAAAAACTCTACCTCCAGATGTAATGAGAGATTATGTTAAAGAAAATCCAATAAAAGTTGTTGCAGCTACTGTGGGAGAGGATGAACACTCTGTAGGATTAAGAGAAGTTATAGATATTAAACACGGAGGGGTTGAAAAGTTTGGTATAGAGGCAATTTATCTTGGTACCTCCTGCCCTGTAGAAAAGCTTGTTGATGCGGCAATAGAATCAAGGGCTCAAGCGATATTGTGCAGTACAATAATAACCCACAATGATGTTCATACAAAGAATATGCAAAAGCTTCATGACTTGTGCGTAGAAAAAGGTGTAAGAGATAAATTGATACTTGTATCCGGTGGAACCCAAGTAACTGATGAGATTGCAAAAGCACATGGTATGGATGTTGGTTTTGGAAGAGGTTCAAATGGTACAGATGTAGCATCCTTTATTATTAAGAAGCTAATGGGTGTGAATCCGGATGAAGAGGAATAAGAAGTAGCTTAAAAAACGTATATTTATAAATTACATCATAAGGTAGAGGCAGCAATTGAAACAGGAGGGAATCTTATGGAAGTTGATTATTTAGTTGCAGAAATAGGCAGTACTACTACTTTAGTAACGGCTTTTAATGTGCATCGCGATAAGAATGACAAAATTTTTGTAGACACTCCTTTTCAGGGTAAAGCATGTACGACAGTTCTGGATGGTGACGTGAATATAGGACTAAAAAACGCAATAAAAGATATTGAAAATAAAATAAATGAATCGCTTTTGTGGCGAAAAATGTTAGCCACCAGCAGTGCAGCTGGTGGGCTAAAAATTACTGTACACGGCCTCATGGAACAGATGACTGTTAAGGCAGCAAAGGAAGCTGCCTTAGGGGCCGGTGGCATTATTAAAATGGTTACTGCTGGAAAAATGAGGAAGAGCGATATAAAAAGAATATATGACATTGATCCTAATATGATAATGATTGCTGGTGGCACAGATTATGGAGAAAGAGAGACTGCAATTTTTAATGCAGAACTTATAAGTGCAGAAAAGTTTAATAAACCAATAGTGTATTGTGGCAATATTGAAAATAGAGAAGAAATAAAGGAAATATTTGAAGGTCAAGAGCTATATATTATAGACAATGTATATCCAAGAGTAGATGAGTTAAATGTAGAGCCTGCAAGAAAGATAATACAGGATGCCTTTGAAAAAAACATTATAAAAGCTCCAGGCATGAATAAAATTAAGCAACTGGTGGATGGAAGCATAATGCCAACTCCTGGTGCTGTAATGGAAAGTTCAAAAATCCTCTATGACAAAATAGGAGACTTAGTGGTATTAGATGTGGGAGGAGCTACAACAGATGTACATTCTGTTACCGAAGGCAGTAAAGTGATTCTAGATATGTTAGTAAATCCAGAGCCAAAAGCTAAAAGGACAGTAGAGGGAGATTTAGGGATTTTTGTGAATAGCAAAAACGTAATAGAATTGCTTGATATAAGAGATCTTGGAGAATTAAATAAGGAGTATATTGCTGATCATATAAAAGCTATCCCTATTGAAGAAGAGGATATAAAAGCCAGTTGTTTGCTTACTAAAAAAGCTGTAGATGTAGCTGTAAATAGACATATAGGAACTATAAAAAGAAAATACAGCGGGGAAAGCGGCTTTATAGCTTATGGAAAGGATTTATCACAGGTTAAATATATAATAGGAACCGGTGGTGCACTAACAAGGCTTCCTAATGGTGCAAGAACACTCTTAGAAATAAGGTATTTAAAGGATGACATCACTATGCTTCCAAGAAGAGGCGCTAAAGCTTTAATAGATAAGGATTATATAATGGCCTGCGCAGGAGTATTGAGCAAAGAAGATAAGGAGGCAGCAGAAGCGCTTTTAAGACAGAGCTTAAATTTAGATAGCATTATTAAAGAGCTTGAATAATTAATTAGCATTTAATAGTAAAAGGAGAAGCTATTATGAGGAAGGAGTACCCTTGTATAGATGTAAATCTTTCAAAAGTGACACACAATGCAAAGCAGATACTATCTTTGTGTAATAAAAAAGGAATAGATGTTATTGGAGTTACTAAAGTTTTTTGTGCGGAGTCCCCTATAGTACAGGCTATATTAGATGGGGGGATCACAGACATTGGAGATTCAAGAATACAAAACTTAAAAAAGATGAGTAATTTAAGCTGTAGAAAAACTTTACTAAGGATTTCTATGGAAAGCGAAGCGAAGGAAGTTGTCAGGTATAGTGATATAAGTTTAAATTCTGAATTGGATACTATAAAGACCTTAGCAAAAGCAGCTAAAAGATTAGATAAAAAACACAATATTATATTGATGATAGATGTTGGAGACCTGAGAGAAGGTGTACTTGAGGAAGATGCTGTTGCTGTAGTTGAGGAAATATTAAAACTAGACAGCATAAGTCTTATAGGTTTAGGCACTAATGTTACATGCTACGGTGGAGTTCTTCCGGATAAAGATAACCTAGGCAAACTTATAAGATTAAAAAATGAGATTAAAGCTTTATGTAATATAGAGTTACCAATAATCTCAGGTGGTAATTCAAGCAGTCTTTATATGGTTATGGATAATACTATACCAGAGGGAGTTAATCAATTAAGAGTTGGTGAAGGTATTGTATTAGGAAGAGAAACATCCTTTGGGAAATTAATACCTGGTTGTTATGATGATGCTTTCATATTAAGTGGAGAAATAGTAGAAATAAAAAATAAGCCAACTGTTCCTAAAGGAAAGATAGGTATGGACGCTTTTGGCCAAAAACCTAGTTTCGAAGATAAAGGAATACGAAAAAGAGCTATTGTAGCTATAGGTAGACAGGACATAAAAGTAGATGGACTTATTCCTTTGGATAATAATATAAGTATTTTTGGTGCTAGCAGTGATCATTTGATTTTAGACGTTACAGATAGTACAAGACATCTTAAGGTAGGAGATATCATAGATTTTAAAATGGATTATGGATGTCTTCTTGCTGCTATGACTTCATACTATGTAAAAAAATATTATGAAGAAGAACTGGCTTTAGCTAGTATGTCTTAAAAGGTAAAAATTAAATTAAATATATTTAGGAGGAATTATTATGAAAAGAAATGTAAGAGTTGTAATTTGGGGATTTGGAGCAATGGGTAGTGGTATGGCAAAAATGCTTTTAAAGAAAAAAGGTGTAGACATTGTTGGAGTATGTGCTAGAGGTCAAAAAATAGGAAAGAGTATGTATGAATTATTGGAAATGGAAAGAGGAGATAGACCAGAAGTTATAATAAATCCTGATATTGAAAAAATATTAACTGAGACAAATCCAGATGTATGTCTTTGTGCTACAGATTCATTTACAAAAGAAGCATTTCCAAAATTAAAGGTTGTACTTGAAAATAAAGTAAATGTAATTTCAACAGCAGAAGAAATGGCATATCCATATGCTCAAGATCCAGAGGTTGCTTCAGAACTTGATAAAATTGCTAAAGAAAATGGGGTTAGCATACTTGGTACTGGTATAAATCCAGGTCTTATGATGGATCTACTTGTGCTTTGCCTAACTGGATGTATGGAAGATGTTGAACATATTGAAGCAAAAAGAGTAAATAGTTTATCACCATTTGGACCATTTGTTATGAAGGAACAGGGTGTTGGTACTACTGTTGAAGAATTTGAGAATGGAGTTAAAGATGGTACACTTTCTGGACATGTTGGCTTTGCTGAATCAGCAGCAATGATTGCTGATGGACTTGGCTGGAAGATTGAAAAATTTGAGCAACAAGTGAAACCTATAGTTACAACAATTGACAGAAAATCACCATTTGGATTTGCAAAGGCTGGAGATGTTGCTGGTGTTAGTATGACAGCTCAGGGATGGGTAGATGGAGATGTTAAAATAGATTTAATTCATCCACAGCAGATTGAACCAGAAATGGAAGGAACAGAAACAGGAGATTATATAACAATTAAGGGAAACCCAGCTATTCATATGGCAAACAAGCCAGAAGTTGATGGAGGAATAGGAACAATTGCTATGTGTGTAAATATGATTCCTCACATAATTAATGCTGATGCAGGCCTTAAGACAATGATAGATCTTCCAGTTCCAAGAGCTATTATGGGAGACTTTAGAGACTTTATAAAAATAGAGAGTAATTGTCTTAAAGAATAGTATATATAGGTAAAAATAGTGTTATGAATAATACAGAAAAGCCAGCTTCCTTTGAAACATAATAAGAATAGCTGCAAAATTTGCAAGTGATAATGATAACTATATTGTAGTAGTTCTATATAAATTTAATTTTGAAAGTGAATAGAAAATATTGACGTATATATCATATGTCAATATTTTCTGCTCATAATTAAATAATTTAATAAAAATGGGGGGCATAAAATTGAGATTACAAGAAAAAATTTATAGCACAATAAAGGAATTAGTATCAGTTCCAAGTGTATCAGGTACAGAGGGTGAAAATCTTATATCTCAAAAAATATACAATATATTATCGGAAATTCCTTATTTTAAAGAAAATAAGAATAATTTCGGACTAGGAGAAATAGAAGGAGATTCTTTAGGAAGAAAATTTGTATGGGCTCTTGTAAATGGAAAGTATGAGTCAAAAGATACAATAATATTAACAGGACATATAGATGTAGTTGAAGTAGAAGAATATGGACAATTAAAAGATATTGCTTTTAATGTAGAAGAATGTACAAAAAGAATTAATGAGTTAACTTTAGACAATGAGGCACTAGTAGATCTTAAATCTGGCAAATGGATCTTCGGAAGAGGAACTGCAGATATGAAATCAGGGATTGCTATAGATATTGAGATGATAAGAGAATTTAGCGAGAATAGAAATTTCAGGGGAAACATATTGTTTTTAGGAGTACCAGGAGAAGAAAGTAATTCTGAGGGGATGATAGCCTCAGTTCCTTTTCTTGTAAATCTTCAGGAGAAAATGGGATATAACTATGTTGGTGCAATTGTATCTGAATGTAGTATACCTAAAAATAAAGATGAGAAATTCAAAAGAATATATATGGGAAGTGTAGGTAAAGTAATGCCTTTATTCTTCTGTGTAGGCAAAGAAACACATGTAGGAGAGTCTTTTAAGGGCTTAAATCCTAACGCATTGGTATCAGAAATAAATAGACTATTAGAAGGTAATCCAGATTTCTGCGATAAGGTTAACAAAACTGTCACCCCACCACCTATGGCGCTAAAACAAACAGATTTAAAGGAACTATACTCTGTGCAAAGTCCTCTATTAGCAGCAGCATATTATAATATATTAACCCTTAATATGTCAGAGGAGAAGATTATAAGCGATTTAGAAAAGTTAGCATTTAAGGCATTTAGCAATGTTTTAAATAGTGCTAAAGAAAAAAGAGAAAATTATATGAAAATGTACTGTGAAGAAACTCAATATATTGAAGTGGAACCTTGTGTTATGTCTTATAAAAAATTGCTTTCAGAAGTTAAGGCAAAGAATAAAGATTTTGAAAGTTATATTAAAGAAAAAGTTGAGATTTGGAAAAAAGAGAAAAAGGACAATCAAACCATAGCCATAAATATAGTAAAAGAAACCTATGAAAAGTATGAAAATAAAAGGCCTATGATAATAGTTTCTTTTATTCCTCCATACTATCCTCATAGATATTTAGAAGATAAAGATGAAAAGAGTAGAAAATTTATAGATGCTATAAATGCAACAATAGAATATGCTGATGAAAAATTCAATGAAAAAATTATTAAGGATGATTTTTTCATGGCTATATCGGATCTAAGCTATGCAGGGTGTGACAAAAATATAGATTTAGATAATCTGTCTTCTAATATTGTTGGATATGGAGTGAATTATGATTTGCCATTAGAAGATTTAAGTAAACTTGATATTCCATGAGTAGTATTTGGAGGAGAAGGTAAGGATTTTCATAAGTGTACTGAAAGACTAAATGTGACCTACTCTTTAAATGTAATACCAGAGCTATATAAGCACATAATTAACTCTCTTCTTAGTGTGCCTGTACATTAGCGATGTTAATATTAAAGGTGTATAGGAATAAATTGTATGTTTAATTGGTTTAAGTTATAGGGCATTGGTAAATAAAAATTTTTTAATAAATTTAAGGGGGCTATTTTATGAACATATTTAGAAAAAGGAGCGTAGCGGACTTTAAAGAGGCGATAGAAGGTAGTGGTCTGAAAAAACAACTAACTGCATTTGATATAGCAGCTCTTGGGATTGGATCAGTAATAGGAACTGGTATATTTGTTGCTACAGGTCAGGGGGCACAGCTGGCTGGTCCTGCAGTTACAATATCCTATATAGTAGCAGCAATAACCAGTGCCCTATGTGCTCTTACTTATGCAGAACTTGCTACCATGTTTCCAGTTGCGGGAAGTACCTATTCTTATACCTATGTTGCTTTTGGTGAGATTATAGCATGGATAATTGGTTGGAACTTGATACTTGAGTATACTGTTGTTGCGGCGGCTGTTGCATCAGGATGGTCATCAACTTTAGTTGGAATTTTTGAAGCTTACAACATTCATTTACCTGCAATGCTAATAAAGTCTCCACTGGTTGGTGGAATGGTAGATTTACCTGCTGTCTTAGTTATTGCTTTTATAACATGGCTGCTTTATATTGGTGTATCTGAAAGTGCAAAAGTAAATAATATAATAGTTTTTATAAAGGTATCTGTAATTATTGTTTTTATAGTTCTTGGAGCAACGCATATAAATGTTGCTAACTATCATCCATTTTCACCTTACGGAACTAAAGGAATAATGTCAGCTGCTGCAATTATATTCTTTGCGTATATAGGCTTTGATGCTGTTTCTACTGCAGCAGAAGAAACAATCAACCCTAAAAGAGATATCCCCCTTGGCTTAACTATTTGTTTAACTGTAATTATCATATTATATGTAGCTGTTTCATTAACACTTACAGGAATGGTTCCTTTTAAAGAAATTGATGTAGATAATGCTCTTCCTGCTGCTTTGAGAAGAATAGGAATAACTTGGGGTTCAGCACTTGTTGGTGTAGGAGCTGTTATAGGAATGATTTCTACTCTTCTTGTAACTATATACGGACAAGTTAGAATATTCATGGTTATGTCAAGAGATGGATTAATACCGAAATCACTAGCTAGAATATCTAAAAAACATGGAACACCTGGAATATGTACTATAGCAACAGGTGCGTTAACAGCTGTTATAGGAGGATTTTTACCACTGACTGTACTTATGGATTTGTGTAATATAGGAACTTTATCTGCATTTATAATTGTATCTATAGGAGTTATTATTTTAAGAAGAACTATGCCGAATGTAGAAAGAAAGTTTAAATGCCCAGGTGTTCCTTTTACACCGATTTTAACGGTATTATTCTGTTTTTATCTCATGTATAGTTTACCGGGAGTTACTTGGATTAGATTTGGAGTATGGACGATAGTAGGTATAGCAATTTATTTCTTGTATGGAGCAAGACATAGTACATTATGTGATTCAACTAATAATTTAGAGGTAAATAAAGAGGAAAATAAAGAAGAAATTTAAATTGTATGCTTCTATTGTGTAGTAAATAACGACTAAATTCTAGGTGATATTTGATTTTAAGGTACATGATATAGTTGGTTTGTATTTTTGTGTTTTATAAACATTAAAAATGAAAGGGGTGTTTATAATGTCAGCAAATAGTAATTCTATATTTAGAACTAAATCTATTGAAGATTTATTAGCAGGGGCGTCAGGTGACAGAGCACTTAAAAAGGTTCTTGGACCAGTTGAATTGGTATTTTTGGGGATTGGTGCCGTTATTGGTACTGGAATATTTGTACTTCCGGGAGTTGCGGCTGCAAACTATGCGGGACCAGCGTTGATTCTTTCATTCATTGTCTCAGGTCTCACTTGTGTGTTCGCCTCTTTATGCTATGCAGAGCTTGCAAGTATGATTCCTATTGCAGGTAGCGCATATACATTTGGCTATGTTGGACTAGGTGAAATTTGGGGATGGATTATAGGATGGGATTTGGCTCTTGAGTATATGATAGGTTTATCAACTGTTGCAGTGGGGTGGTCAGGATATTTGGTAACACTTTTAGGATCATTTGGAATACACTTTCCTGCAGCAATATGCAATCCTTTTGGCCAGAATGGTGGAATAATTAATTTACCAGCAGTTCTTATTGTATTTGTTATGATGCTGCTGTTAATAAGGGGTATTACAGAGAGTGTTAAGTTAAATAATTTTCTAGTTATACTTAAATTAGGTGTTATAATTCTATTTATCATTTTAGCAGTGGGACATATTAAACCAGCTAACTGGAATCCATTCTTCCCCTATGGTGTTGGTGGTGTATTTAAAGGTGCGGCAGTTATATTCTTTGCATATGTGGGATTTGATGCAGTTTCCTGTGCAGCTGAAGAGTGTAAGAATCCACAGAGAGATTTGCCAATTGGCTTAGTTGGTTCTCTTATAGTTTGCACAGTATTGTATATACTTGTTGCAGCTACACTGACTGGAGTTCTTCCTTATCTTATATATAAGACTACAGCAGCACCAGTTGCATACGCTCTCCTTCAAGTTGGTATTACATGGGGATCGGCGCTAGTATCCGTTGGAGCCGTATGTGGATTAACTTCTGCATTATTAGTTACAATGTATGGGTGCACTCGTATATTATTCGCATTGTCAAGAGACGGATTACTTCCACAGGTATTTTCAACTGTTCATCCTAAATATAGAACTCCTGTAAATAGTACAATATTAGTAGCTATTATATCAATGTGTTTTTCTGGAGTATTACCGGTAATGAGGCTAGCTGAAATGGCAAACATGGGAACCCTTATAGCTTTTATTATAGTTTCAGCATCAGCAATAGTTCTCAGAAAGAGAAGACCTGATATTGAGAGGCCGTTTAGATGTCCGGCAGTTCCTATAATTCCAAGCATAGCTATGATGTTTTGTTTTTATTTAATTTGGGAATTGCCGCATTTTACTAAAGTTGTATTTGCAATATGGATAGCTATAGGAATTGTAATATACTTTGCATATAGTAAATCACACAGTGTTATGGAAAAATCTCAAAAATTGGGAATGTAATATTTATGAGTTCATAGATAACTATAAATTTTAAAAAGATGCTCCTTTATAGTAATGGATACAGATAAAAAAGGTCTATTTAATTTACTTTAAGGGGGCGTTTTATTTTTAAATAAAATGAGTAATAAAATAGAAAAATGGTTATTAAGCCTAATTATATAGGAATCAGAAGATGGCTATTTATCTTCTTTATTTGCTTCAAGCGATTTAAAAAAGGGGAGTAGATAATGTTCAATGAATTTAGACCTCTATGGGCTGAGATAAACTTGGATAATTTTGAACATAATGTAAGAGAGATAAAGCGACTTTTAAAAAATGAAAGGGAATATATAGCGATTGTTAAAGCTGATGCGTATGGTCATGGGGTTATTGAACTTACAAATATACTTTTAGAAAATGGAATAAGATGGCTGGGGGTAGCGATACTAGACGAGGCATTGGAACTTAGGAATGCTGGTATTGATAATCCTATATTGATATTGGGATACACTCCTTCTAATATGGCAAAAATTCTGATAAACAATAATATAAGCCAAACTTGTTTCTCATATGAACTTGCTAAAGCAATTTCGGATGCTGCCGTAGAGATTGGAAAGACAGGTAAGTTGCATATAGCCGTTGACACTGGCATGGGAAGAATAGGGTTTTTACCTAGTGAAGAAAGTGCTGACATTGTAAAACAAATAAGTATGCTGCCAGGAATTAAACTAGAGGGGATGTTTACACATTTTTCTGTTGCGGACCAAAAAGATAAATTATATACTTATGAGCAATATGCAAAGTTTAATCATTTTGTGAATATGCTTGAACGTAGAAATGTAAGGATTAATTTTAAACATGCTGCGAACAGTGCTGCTATAATCGATCTACCAGAAACTTATTTGGACGGTGTCAGACCAGGGGCAATACAATATGGTTTATATCCAGGTGAAGAGATAATGAAATCTAGAATTGACTTAAAACCCGTGATGTCAGTGAAAGCGAATATTATACATGTTAAAGAAGTGGAAGCTGGGACCTCAATAAGCTATGGAAGGAAATTCATAACAGAAAGAAAGAGTAAAATTGCTACCCTACCTGTAGGTTGTGCTGATGGCTATTCATGGCGTTTTTTTAGAAAAGGAAAAGTGATAGTAAAGGGTAAATTTGCTCCTATTATAGGAACAATATGTATGGATCAATGTATGATTGATGTTACAAACTTAGGAGATGTTCAAATAGGAGATGAGGTAATACTAATGGGGAGTGATGGCAATTTAAGTATAACTCTTGAAGACATAAAGGCGATGTTAGGTACTAGCTTAGGTGAAGTAATATGTATGTTTAGCAGAAGGGTTCCGAGGGTATATGTAAGAGGTGAAAAAATAGTAAAGGTGAAGAATTATTTAGCTGTATAAGTCTAATTTCTTAGCAATTGCGAACTACCTAATCCATATTTAAAAAGATTATAGTAAATATGGAAGATGATTTCTGTGCTGAATAGGAGTCATCTTCTTCATTATGCAAAAAAGTTTGCAATATACCAATAAGAATCATTATTCTACACATTATTATTTTAAAATTCAATCTTCGATGATATAATTTACTTAAACAGCTTTTTAAAGAGGAAGTAATTCTGTTTATCCGATGACTACCCGCTCTAATACTCCCCCGCACTCTGTGAAAGCGATTCACACAAAATCATAATTATATATCTCCCAATAATATTAATAAACTAATTGGTTTTACATAATAAGTATATTAGAAGAATTATTTCTATGGGTACGTAGAAATTTGAGTGGTAATGGTTTTTGATTTGTTTAGTCTTAAAATAAAATGGACGAGAGTTATTATTAAGTTTAATTCTTATAAATATAAATGAGGTGGTACCAAATGTTTGAAATAGGTAGTTATTGCGAAATATTAAATAAATCACACCGCAGATGTATCAAATATGGTATAGAAAAGGATAGAGTTTTTCCTGTAAAGATATTTAAAGGTAAAGAATTTAATATAATCTTAGAAAGAAATAATGAGTTGATAAAAGTTGCAAAGCCATTTATGGAAATACTTTATGACTTCTTAAGAGGCTCTGGATTTTCACTATATATAACAGATAAGGATGGTATAGTTCTTACTATAATAGGGGACGAGGATATAATAGAAGATCAAGCAAAAACAGGAATTGTTGTTGGCTCAGATATGAGTGAAAAAAGCACTGGCACTAATGCTATAGGTACAGCGCTTTATGAGAATTGCTCAGTTCAAACTTCAGGAGAAGATCATTTTATAACTGCATATTATGCTTGGACGTGCTCTGCTGCGGTTATTCATAATGAATATGGAGATATAATCGGATGTCTTAACTTAACAGGAAGGCGCCAATTAGCCCATCCTCATACCTTAGGTCTTGTAGCTGCAGCGGTAAAATCTATTGAAAATCAGCTAAAGGTTGAAAAAACTCAAAATGAGCTATTTAAGGCTTATCAATATTTAAATAAAGTCATGAATTCTATAGATTCAGGAATTTTTGCCGTAGACACTAATGGAGCAATAAGAGCTATGAATAATAGTGCATTTAATATGTTAGAGCTTAAAGAGGAAGAGATTATAAACAAAAATGTGGGCAATATTTTAGATAACTGGGAATATATACTTGATCAGCTTAGAACAGGAGAGGCTTATGAGAATAAAGAAATCATGTATTCTGGTAGTGCTGATGGTAGTGGAAAGAAAAGGTTTAATTTAACTGTGTATCCTATAAGAAATAAAGTTGGCAATATAACAGGTATGGTAGGTATGTTTAAGGATATGCAAAATGTATATAATTTAGTTAACAAGTATACAGGTAAGACTGCTACTTATACTTTTGATGATATAGTTGGCAAAAGTGAAAAAATTTTAAAGGTAAAAGAACAATCAAAAGGTATATCAAATAGTCCTTCTACAGTACTTATTCAAGGAGAAAGTGGGACAGGGAAAGAACTTATTGCTCAGTCAATTCATAATAACAGTAACAGAAGAAATAATGGCTTTGTAGCAATAAATTGTGGAGCTATACCGAAAAGCCTTATAGAAAGTGAACTCTTTGGATATGAAGAAGGTGCTTTCACAGGTGCAAAGCGAGGAGGACATCCTGGAAAATTTGAGCTTGCTAGTGGAGGCAGTTTATTTTTAGATGAAATAGGGGAAATGCCTTTGGATATGCAGGTAAGTCTTTTAAGAGTATTACAAGAGGGGTGTGTTACAAGAGTAGGTGGAAGTAAACATATAAATGTGGATGTAAGAATTATCGCAGCTACAAACAAGGATTTAAAAAAGGAAGTAGAGAAGGGTACCTTCCGTGAAGATCTATATTATAGATTAAGTGTAATTCCCATATATGTGCCTCCACTAAGAGAAAGAGAAGGGGATATAGAGATACTTATAAATCATTTCTTAAAAGCTAAAGCTATTAAATTAGGCAAACCTATACCGAAAATAAGATACGATATATATGAAAAGCTTATAAACTATACTTGGCCTGGGAATGTTAGGGAAATGGAAAATTGTATCGAAAATATTGTAAATATGGATGGGAGTACTTCTTTTACTTTTGAAACAAAAATTTTAGAAAAAGAACAATTAAATTATAGTATAGAAGCATTAGAATACAATATGTGTTCCCTAGAAGAATGGGAGAAAAAAGCAATAATTAATTGTATAGATAAATGCAATGGAAATATGACTAAAGCTTCTAAAGTCTTAGGTATAAATAGAAGTACATTATATTCAAAAATAAATAAATTTAAGTCGTTAAAAAAAATGCAAAGTCAACTCTAAAAATGTATAAAAACACAACAGTGTTGTAAAAAACAACAATAATTTTTCTGAAAATGTTGCTTTTTGCAACATTTTTTTACAACGGATTTAAAAATAATAAAATATTGTGTAAATTCAAGGTATTTCAACTTGTTAAAACTTTGGCATGACAATTGCTTATTAAAAATAAGTGTACAAAGCTAAGAAGTGATTGTTAAATATATAGCTTTTGTATAGTGAAAAAATAATTTCATTAATTAAGTATAGTTAATTATTAGGAGGTTGTCGTCATGAAAGGTTTTGCAATGCTAAGTATTAACAATGTTGGATGGATTGAAAAGGAGAATCCAGTAGCAGGTCCATATGATGCGATTGTGCGTCCATTAGCTATATCTCCGTGTACATCAGATATACATACTGTTTTTGAAGGAGCAATTGGAGATAGACATAATATGGTTTTAGGTCATGAAGCTGTAGGTGAAGTTGTTGAGGTTGGTAGTGAAGTTAAGGATTTTAAACCTGGTGATAGAATTGTAGTTCCAGCAATAACTCCAGACTGGAGATCATTAGAAGCTCAAGCAGGATTCCATCAACACTCAAATGGTATGCTTTCAGGATGGAAATTCTCAAACTTTAAAGATGGTGTTTTTGGTGAGTATTTTCATGTAAATGATGCAGACATGAACCTTGCACTTTTACCAGATGAAATATCTTTAGAAAGTGCAGTCATGATAACAGACATGATGACTACAGGTTTTCATGGAGCAGAAATGGCAGATATACAATTGGGATCAAGTGTTGCAGTAATAGGTATTGGAGCAGTTGGATTAATGGCAATAGCAGGTTCAAAATTGCGTGGTGCCGGTAGAATTATAGGAGTTGGAAGCAGACCAGTTTGTGTTGAAGCTGCAGAATTTTATGGAGCAACAGATATCGTAAATTATAGAAATGGAGACATTGTTAAGCAGATTATGGACTTAACTAATGGAAAAGGTGTAGATCGTGTAATCATGGCAGGTGGTGGTGTTGAAACACTAGCACAGGCAGTAGCTGTGGTTAAGCCTGGTGGAGTAGTATCAAATGTTAACTATCATGGAAGTGGAGACACTCTTCCAATACCTCGTTTAGAATGGGGATGCGGAATGGCTCACAAGAAGATAATGGGAGGGCTTTGCCCAGGTGGACGTCTTAGAATGGAGATGCTTATAGACCTTGTAAAATATAATCGTGTTGACTTAAGTAAATTAGTTACACATGTGTTTAATGGATTTGAACATGTTGAAGAGGCACTTTTATTAATGAAGGATAAACCAAGAGATTTAATTAAACCAGTAGTTATAATAGATAAATAATTATTACACTCTCCTTTGTTAATTTTTGTAATCAAGGGAGAGTGTAAATTTAATTTATACTGTATATTAATTTTTATATTTAGGAACAAGAAATAATCTAATGAAAGCATTCAAGGAAGATTATGATACACCTATAAGAGTAGGTCAAAAGGTAGCTGTAGTTGGCGGCGGAAACGTTGCTATGGATGCTGCTAGAACAGCATTAAGACTTGGAGCAGAAGTTAACATAGTGTATAGAAGATCAGAAGCAGAACTTCCAGCTAGAGTAGAAGAAGTACATCATGCAAAGGAAGAAGGAGTAATACTAGACATTCTTACAAATCCTACAGAAATCATAGGTGATGAAAATGGATGGGTTAAGGGCATGAAGTGTGTAAGAATGGAACTAGGTGAACCAGATGCATCAGGAAGAAGAAAACCTGTTGTTGTTGAAGGCTCAGAGTTCATACTAGATGTTGATACTGTGATAATGTCTCTTGGAACATCACCAAATCCATTGATATCTTCAACTACAAAGGGCTTAGAAATAAATAAGCATAAGTGTATAGTAGCAGAAGATGAAACTGGTCTTACATCAAGAGCAGGAGTATATGCTGGAGGAGATGCTGTAACAGGAGCTGCTACAGCTATACTTGCAATGGGAGCAGGTAAAAAAGCTGCTAATGCTATTGATGAATTCTTAAAGTAAAACTTAAATAAAACTCTAATAAAAACAAATAGTTTTTGTTAGGGTTTTATTAATTTAGTAAATAGAATTAAGATATATAAAGAAAACTATGTCTAGCGTATCCATATAATAAAAAATGAGATATTTGAAGGAAAATAAAGTATAACTCACTTAATTTAAAATAATAATACATAGCTTAAATATTTAATGGCGTTAAAGATGATAGAATAACATTCGTCGCTTGGATAAGCGGCAAGTAAATGAACAAAAGTTAACAAGAAAAATGTTGTTGACATTAAGAAATTGTTCATGATATCATGTAAAAGCTGTTAAGAACGACAGAAAATAAAAATCTTTTGAATGTTCTTGACAAGATAAAATAAACATGATAAGCTACGTAAGCGGTCGATAGAGACCGACATGATCCTTGAAAATTA
>NZ_JAEEGB010000022.1 GCF_016316925.1 Clostridium aciditolerans
CAGGTAATAGTAAAAACACTGAGCATATGCTTGGTGTTTTTTATTTATGTAAAAAAGTAAGTAACATACCCATTCCTAACAGGTTGGCTAAGCTTCACAGTGCCGATGGTACTGCAGGGGAGACTGTGTGGAAGAGTAGATTGTCGCTAGGTAATGATAGAAACACTAAGCGTATGCTTGGTGTTTTCTTATTTATATAAATATGATAGTAGTAGTAAAAAAACTATATATATTTAGATGATATGAGTCTGTTTCAATATATCGAATTTAGACATAGACCAGATAAGTTTAGATTTGTGGACTTTGCTAGGAGAAAATAAAATATAAGTAATAAAATAAGAAGAGAATGCGAAATTCCCTTCTTATTTTGTTACTTATATATGGAGAGATATTTTATGCATCAATTTTAGTAGATTGATCTTTATTTTTGCTTTTGCAATAGTAATACACTGGTAATCCTAATAAAGTAAGACCTATTCCCAATAGAGCACTAGTAGGTGAATCTTTAAGCGTAGAAACCATTAAGTAAACTCCCCCTGCTATGCCTATAAGAGGAACTATAGGATATAGTGGGACATGATAAAGTTTTGGATTACGAGGCATTCTCTTTCTAAGGATAAATATGCTTATAACACCCAAAGTATAGAAAATCCACAAAGCAAATACAATTAAATCTGTTATTGAGTTAAATGTGCCTGATAATATATATAATATTGCAACTACGCCCTGGAATATTAATGCATTAATAGGAGTACCTAATTTAGGGTGTATAGCAGAAAATGTTTTAGCTGCTGGAAGATGGTTACGTTGTCCCATTGCAAAAGTGTACCTTGAACCGCAAGTTAACATACCATTCAAAGCTCCAAATACGGAAAGCATCATTCCAATTGTTATAAAAGTGGCACCGCTAGGACCAAAAAGCTTCTGACATGTATCTACACCTATTCTTTCAGAAATAGCTGCAGTAGGTCCTGGTAATACATTGAAGATGGCTATATTAAATGCAACATATACTAGCATAACAAATGATATCCCTATGATTATAGCTTTAGGTATATTCTTTTCAGGTTCTTTCATATCAGCGGCTAGTGTGCAACAGCTAAGCCATCCATCATATGCCCATAATACACCAAGCAATGCAACACCAGCACCAGCGCTTTTTATATGTCCTACTGATGCAAAACTTATATCATGTGCAGTTCCATTAATTAAACCAAAGATAGCTATAACTGCAATTGGAACAAGTTTACCTATTGTTGCTACAGTTTGGAGCCAAACACCATATTTAGTTGAAATTATTTGTGCTATAACTAGCAGCACTACTAAAGATATAGCAAAGCATTTTTGTTGTATAGCGCTCATTGGCACAAAGAATGTTGCAAAGGTTGCGCAAGCTATTGCAAGTGCAGCAGAAGATCCAGGACAATTTATTAAATTTCCTACCCAACCAAATAAATAACCAATAGTATCATTATATAATTCCGATAGATAGGTATACATTCCACCAACCTTAGGGATGTATCCAGCAATTTCTGCAACAGTAAGTGCAGCGGCTATTGTAATTATACCTCCAAAAACCCACATGAAAATTGCTCCACCTGTAGAATCCATGTTTCTTAATACTACTGCTGGCTTTAAGAAAACTCCAGAACCAATTACCAAACCGATTACATACATTATACCTTGAAATGCATTCATGCTTTTTGCCAGTTGCTGTTTCTGAGTTTCACTCATGTAAACTTCCTCCTATAATCAAATGATTTTTATTTTATATTGTTTAAGTTAGTATTTCATAATTTCAATTAAGTCCCCAATAAATATGATACTTTTATAATTTTTCTATAGCTGTTTTTAGCCTTTCTAAAGCTTGTTCAATTATTGATCTTGGACATGCAATATTCATTCTTACATATCCTTCGCCCATGGAACCAAACCAGAAGCCATCATCCATGGCAACTCCTACTTCCTCAATCATAAACTTGCTTAATTCTTCACTATTCATTCCAAGCTCTCTACAATCAAACCAAACAAGATATGTTCCTTGCGGTTTATTAGGTTTTATATTAGGTATATTTAACTTACAGTAATCATATATATAATCAATATTTGCCTCTAAATATTCTAAAAGCTGCTCAAGCCACTCTTCTCCATGTCTATATGCTGCTTCAGTTGCCACAACACTAAAAGGACTATTTCTCTTTATATCAAGTGCACCTAATATATTATCAAACTTTTCTCTTTCCTCTTTTATAGGGAAAATTACAAGTGAAGCTTGTAGACCTGCAAGATTGAATGTCTTACTCGGAGCAACACATGTTATAGTATTTTTACAAAATTCTTCTGAAATCATTGCAAATGGAATATGTTTGTTGTTTTTATATATAAGATCTGAATGTATTTCATCAGAAATAACTCTAACACCATATTTTAAGCAAATGTCTCCAAGCTTTACTAATTCCTCTCTAGTCCATACACGTCCTACAGGATTATGAGGATTACATAAAATAAGCATCTTTGCTCCTGCTTTAGCTGCTTCTTCAAGTCCCTCATAATCCATTACATAATTTCCATCTACTAATTTTAATGTATTAAGCACTAATTCTCTGCCGTTATTTCTTACTACATCAAAAAATGGATAATAAACAGGATCTTGAATTATTATTTTATCACCAGGCTCTGTAAATTCTTTAACTAATATGCTTAATGTTGGAACTACTCCTGGACTATGAATCATCCATTTACTATCAGCATCCCAGCCATGTCTTTTATTCAACCACTCACTAACTGATTCATAATAAGAATTTGGTCTTGATGTATATCCATATATTCCTTGCTCTACTCTGTCTTTAATTGCATCAATAATAGGTTGTGCTGTTTTAAAATCCATATCAGCAACCCACATAGGTATTAAGTCATCTTTTCCAAATTTAAGTTTTAATTCATCATACTTAGCAGAATAGTTATTTTTTCTGTCAATAATTTCATCAAAGTTATACTTCATTTTTGTTCCTCCCTAAATGTCCTTTTTAATTTTAATAATATAATTTAATGTATTTGCAAATACATTTATAGTATAAGCAATTAATATGCCAAAGTATTTTGTACGGAAAATGTAATCATTTACGTGAAAAAGTAATATAATTAAGAAAATAAATGGGTCAAGTGGATATATTAAAACTCCATTTGACCCATTTTTATTTTATCTAAAAGGCTAAGGCCTAATTCTGTTATTTTACTTCCGCCTCTACCTTTTAAAACTCTAGCTAGCTTAAAATTTTCAAGGTTTACAAGGATATTTCTAACTTCCTGTTCAGTTAAAAAAATGTTTGCATTTTCAGAAGCTTTAGAAATAGATTTTCGTCCTATTGTAGTTCTATTTGTATAATTTATAGCCAATTGATTAAGTACAAATAAATATTCATCAGTTCTATTTTTAGTAAATCGCTTAAAGTCCTCAAAATGAGTATCTTCACTTTCAATAGTTTTATAACTATTATTTTTGCTAGTTTGTAATTTAAAAGGTAAATCACTTACACAAATTTTATCATCGCCTAAATATGTTAGGTACTCAACATAGTTATTTAGCTCTCTTATGTTTCCGTCCCAAGAGTAGTTTAAAAAAGCGTCAACTGCTTCAGGTGTTAGTGTAAAGTGACTATTTAAATCATTTTTGAATTTTTCAATAAGAAGCAAAATATCTTCACCTCTATGACTAAGGGGGGGATAGTTAGAGGAAGAACATTAAGCCTATAATAAAGATCTTTTCTAAAGGTACCTTCTTGCACCAGCTGCTTTAAATCTCTATTAGTAGCAGCAATCACTCTAACATCAACTTTTATAACGCTATTTCCGCTAATACGTACAAATTCTTTTTCTTGTAAGATTCTTAGTAATTTTGCTTGAAGGTTTAAACTCATTTCGCCTATCTCATCTAAAAATAGGGTTCCCATGTGTGCAAATTCAAACAGACCTAGTTTCCCACCTTTTTTAGCTCCTGTAAAAGCGCCACCTTCATATCCAAAAAGCTCACTCTCAAGAAGATTTTCAGGTATAGCTGCACAGTTAACGGCAACAAAGGGATACTCCTTTCTATTTGAACTGTTGTGTATTGCCTGGGCAAAAAGTTCTTTTCCCGTGCCACTTTCGCCCGTAATTAAAACTGAGGAATCAGCTTTGGACATTTTCTTAGCAATTTCTTTTGTTTTAACTATTGTAGAACTTTTTCCTATTATATTGTCAAAAGTATATTTTGCTATATGTCCTTTATTTAAAAGCTGAAGTCTGAGCTTATGTTGTTGATGTTCTGTATCTTTAAATTTTTGAAGAATGACAAAAGCGCCAATATATTTATTAGAACATATGACTGGCTGAATATTAAGATTTATATAAGTATCATTTATTTTTATTAGCTTTGATTTTATCGATTCAAAAGTATTTAATGTATAATCAAAAGGAACTTCAGGAAGTATAGTCTTGAGCACTTTTCCTATTAAAGAATTTTTTCTCATATTAATAATTTTTTCAGCGCTGTTATTACATGCAAAAATTAATCCTTGAGCGTTTACTCCTATTACCCCTCTATCTAATACTTCAAGAAGTATATCAAATTGAGTTTCAAGTCTATTTGTTTTACCCGTTAACTCTTCTAAGCTATAGCTATTTGTTGCTATACAATTGAAATAGTTTTTAAAATTATTATTTTGAAGCAAATGTTCAAGTTTAAGCTTTAAAGCAATTTCAATTATCGTGGATGTATCCAACAACCTATGGCCTATATCTAGTATTGTGCTTACATTACTAGGGACGTATCTTGCTTCACCAGGAGTTATTGCTAAATCAAGATTTGGTGTATCCTTCATGCCTGGGTAGAATGGGACTAATTCAATATGATTAGCGCCTAACTGATAGATTAGTGATATTGTTTCAATACACATTTCTACACTTAAATTAACTAACATAGCCTTAGTTTCATGAGGAATGTTCATTATTTGACTGAGCCCTTCTTTTGACAAGGTTATGTTTGGTATTACAATTTCACTTTCGTTAGGGATGATTTTTTTTATTGTTTGATAAATAGAATAGGTAGATATTAAAAACATATCTGCATGTACAATTTTATCTATATTGTTATCCTCAAAGGAATAAGTTTCGACTCTAATAAGTTCGCCGAATAATTCATTTAATTGTTTGCAATAAAATTTTACAACTTCAGATGCAAATGCGACTATTGCAATTACCTTTGACATAAGTTTTTCCTCCTAATCACAATTTAATAATATTTTACTTAGATAGTCTTGTTATGTCTACTGGTTTATACTACTATAATAAGCTTTATACTGGAATTTATAAAATAGATAATAGTACATTCTATATTTTTGGTATGGGTTTAGCGGAGGGGATTGGATATTATGTATACTAAGAAGCTTTTAATGGGTTATTTAATTTATAAAGTGGATATAATGCAGATATGATACAATATATAATAAAGCAAAGAATGAATAGTTTTAGGCAATTATCTAAAACTATTTATTCTTGATTATGTATCTTTAACTAAGTAATAAGGGAGTATATATAAAATGTTGCAAAAATCAAGAGAGATTTTAAAAAAATATTATGGATACTCTGAATTTAGAGTTGCTCAAGAACAAATAGTAGAAAGTATATTAAAAGGCAAGGATACTTTAGCTATTATGCCTACAGGAGCAGGAAAATCTATATGTTTTCAGATACCAGCATTGTTAATGGAAGGCATAACTATAGTAATATCACCTTTAATATCTCTTATGAAGGATCAAGTTGACTATCTAAGAGAAATTGGAATAGAGGCAGCTTATATAAATAGCTCATTAGATAATTTAGAGCTTCAAGAAACTCTATTTTATGCTAGAAGCGGAAAATATAAGCTTATTTATATTGCGCCAGAAAGATTAGAATCAGAAAGTTTTTGTAATCTTTTAAGGGAGTTGAACATTCCACTTATAGCAGTAGATGAAGCACATTGTGTATCCCAGTGGGGCCATGATTTTAGACCAAGCTATAGAAGAATTAGTTCATTTATAAACAAACTTTCCAAGAGACCAGTAGTAGCAGCTTTTACGGCTACAGCTACCGAGGTGGTAAGGAAGGATATGTTAGAGCTTTTAGATTTATCAAATCCCAAGGTATTTGTAACTGGCTTTGATAGAAAAAATTTGAGTTTTACAGTTATAAAGGGTGAAGATAAAGATAACTTTTTAAAGGAATATATAGCAAACAATAAAAGTAAAATTGGAATCATATATACCTCTACAAGAAAAGAGGCAGAAAGTCTATATAGTAAGCTTAATCAAAAAGGATATAAAGTAGGAGTATATCATGCTGGCTTAAGTGAAAATCAAAGGAATCAAGTTCAAGAGGACTTTTCCTTTGATAATATAGATATTATTGTTGCAACTAATGCCTTTGGTATGGGAATAGACAAGTCTAATGTAAGATACGTTATACATTACAATATTCCTAAAAATATGGAGGCATATTATCAAGAAGCAGGACGTGCAGGAAGAGATGGCGAGGACAGTGAATGTATTATTCTATTTTCGCCAAAAGATATCCAAGTCCAGAAATATTTTATAGATGAGAGCAATATGTCTGAGGAAAGAAAGAATTATGAATATAATAAACTCAGAGTTATGGTAGATTATTGTTATACTTCAAAGTGCCTTAGAGCTTATATTCTTCAGTATTTTGGCGAAATAGAAGTGATGGAAAACTGCGGAAACTGCAGTAATTGCAATGATACTAGAGAAGAAAAAGACATTACTTTAGAGGCTCAGAAAATTTTTTCTTGTGTTTATAGAATGAAAGAACGATTTGGAGTAAATATGATAGCTGATGTGCTTAAGGGTTCAGAGAATAAAAAGGTTTTATCCGCTTCTTTAGATAGGCTTTCTACTTATGGGATAATGAAGGAATTTACTCAGAAACAAATATCATCATTAATAAATAAACTAATAGCTGATGAATATTTATCTATTACAGATGATGCATATCCAGTAGTAAAATTAAAGCCTAACTCCTATGCAGTATTAAAGAATCAAGAAAAAGTATTTATGAAGATAAGTAAGGTTCAAAAAGCTGTAAAGATAGATAACGAATTATTTGCTGTCTTATCAGCATTAAGAAAAGAAATTTCATTAAAAGAAAATATTCCACCTTTTATGATTTTTCATGATTCAACCCTTAAGGAAATGAGCGAATATATGCCATCAGATTTAGAGTCTTTACTTTTAATTAAGGGAGTAGGAGAGAGAAAAGCAGAGGTATATGGGAAATATTTTTTAGAAGCTATATGTAAATATATGAAGGAAAATAATTTAAAATCGAATATTAAAGAAGAAAAAGAGCTTTCAGAAAAAATAGAAAAGATAAAAACTCATATGGTAACATACAATTTGTATAAAGAGGGAAAGAGTTTAAAGGATATATCTAAGGAAAGAGGGCTAGGTATTACTACTATACAAGATCACATATTTAAATGTTTAATGGATGGAATAGAAATAAATATAGATGATTTTATACAAAAACCTTATGAGAATTTGATATTAGAGGCTATAAAAAATATAGGAGGAAACAAGTTAAAGCCAATAAAGGATGCTCTTCCACAGGAAGTGGATTATATGTCTATAAAAGCAGTTTGGTATAAAGCAAATATTAATTAGATAGTCTTAGAAATAATATATGGAGAGATATGATGAAAAACAAAAGAATATTTACTATAAATGAAATCTCAATGACAATTAGCAGTTTTGCAGTTCAAGCTATGATATATGAAGTTTCCTGTTATCCATCACCGGGCTTGGTATCCCCTATATCTTCAGGGGCTCATAAGGACATGAACTTCTTTACATTTGTTGATAGTACATCTGCGTTAAGCAAATACTTAACACTATTTGTTCAGGAAGGATTGGAAGATAAATCCAACGAAGAAATATTTAATAATATTAGAAAAATAGGCGTAGAAGCCGAAAAAGATATGTTTTTTAAAACAGGAGGAGTAAACACGCATAAAGGTATGCTTTTCTTGATGGGAGTAGCATGCGCAGCGGTAGGAAAAGCTATTTATGAGGAAAAAGACTTTAAACAAGTACAAAGTATTATAAAGGAAATGACTAAAGGTATAGTGAAGAGTGAACTTTTTACCTTAAAAGAAAAAGATAAGCTAAGTCATGGTGAAAAGCTATTTCTTAAATATAAAACTGAGGGAGTACGAGGAGAAGTAGAGAGGGGAATGCCCACGGTTTTCGATTTCTCTTTAGACTTTTATAAACAAAATGGAGATTTAAGTATTAACGATAGATTGGTTCATACACTTATTGGTATAATGCAAATTTGCGATGATTCCACTATAATATATAGGCATTCTCCTAAGGTTCTAGAAGAAGTTAAAGAAAAATCAAGAGATATAATAAAGCTTGGTGGAATGAAAACTTCAGATGGTAGGGATAGTATAAATAGATTATGTGAGGAATTTATAAAAAGAAATATAAGTCCGGGGGGAAGTGCAGACCTACTAGGAGTAACAGTATTTTTGTATCTTGTAGAAGAATACATGAATAAATACAGATAATTAATTAGAATTAACAGATTATAAGTATTAAATATTCTAGTGAATTTCTATATTTCAATATTCACGAATATAGGATTTAATGGTATAATTATCTAAAGTGTAAAATATTTAGTACATTTTATAATATGAGGTAAGTTATGTTGAAATTATCTATAATAGAGTTCTTTTTAAGGTCTTTACCAGAGGCATTTATATTCGTTTTAGGAGCACATGCATTTTGTAAAAAAAATATATGCGTAAAACCTTTTTTTATATCTACTGTTTTGTTATCAATGGTTGCTTATTTAATAAGAATGCTTCCAATACACTTTGGTGTACACACTATAATACTTCTTGTAGGCTATGTTTTAGTAATGGCATCTATTAATGAGCTTAATATTATTAAATCTGCATCATCAGGTTTAATTTTAGTTATTATACTTTTTGCAGCTGAATGGCTCAATGTATATGTACTAACAAATATACTAAAATTAGATATTAATGTTATATTTAAAGATCCATTAAAGAAATTATTATATGGTATTCCTTCTTTATTATTGTTTTTTATCATTATAGTTGTAATAGCTTATAAAAATTTGTATTTAGAAAGAACAACTAAAAATATTTCTAGTAGAAAGCATATTTAATAATATAAAAAATATTCTTTTAAATTGGGGAGGAAAAATAATGAAAAACAGTCAAAACAAAATACTTAAAGGGGTTCTAATGTTAGCAACTTCTTTCTTTACATTCTTTGCGCTTTCAACATCAGCATCTGCTTGTGCATGGTGCTTTCATCAGCCAAAAGAGCCAAGGTGTTTAAGAGACGAATAATATAAAGGTCGACTTTTCGGCCTTTATATTATTGATAATTTTAAAATACAATAGGTGAAAAATATGAATAAAATCATAAATAATAGGCAAAAAAAAGTATATGAAATTATATGTATTGTAAAGCTGATATCGTTGTTGCTATGTGGTATTATAATTTTTAAAAATTACTTTGATAGTAGTAATATTAATGGTAGGTCAGCAATTGAGTTTTTAGACGGACCTTCAATAGGAACATCAGTCTCTGTGATAGCAATGATATATGCCATATGGTTAATTTTTTCTATAAACAAAATAGATGTAAAATATATTAAAATTATACATACAATTGAAAATTTTATGTTTATTTTAATATTTACAGTTTTAGTAATTTCATCTGGTGCCCATGTAAGTCAATATAAAATTTTATTTTTATTTATTATAATAACATCAACAATACAATCTGGAATAAAGCATGGAATTATAATAGCTTGTGTAGCATCAACTATAGTGTTAAGCATAGATTTGATTTATGTACCTAATGTAGATATTAATCAATATTTTGAGAATGATTTAATTCTATGTGGAATTTTCATTATAACCTCTTGGTTACTGGGGTATTATGTGAAAATTGAAGATGAATACGCTGAAGGCTTGTCCAATTTAGCCAATATAGATGGATTAACTGAAATTTATAATCATAGATTTTTTCATGATACTTTAAAGGAAATAATTGTACAAGCAGAACAGTCAAAGCTGCCAGTTTCATTAATTATAGCTGATATTGACTATTTTAAGCATTACAATGATATCCATGGACACCAAAAAGGTGATGAAGTTTTAAAAAAGATAGGCTATATACTAAAGAATAATGTAAGAGAAAGTGATATTGTTGCTAGATATGGTGGAGAAGAATTTTCTATTATATTACCAGATACAGATGAAAATGATGCATTGGTAGTTGCTGAACGAATTAGAGCAGCAGTAGAAATGTGGAAATTCGAAGGTGAAAAAGACCAGCCTAAAGGAAATATTACAATATCAGTAGGTGTGTCTACCTTTCCAATTAAAGCAAAAAATGAAATGGAGCTAGTAAATAGTGCAGATGATGCACTTTATAGGGCGAAGTTTTTTAATAAAAATAGAGTTGAAACCTATTATTCTGTAATTGAAGAGCTGAAAGAGGATATTGAAGCAGAACATATAGATTTAATTACATCCATAAAGACATTAATAAGTGTAATAAATGCAAAAGATAGATACACGTATGGTCATATTGAAAGAGTTGTTATGTTTGCTAAGTTACTAGGAAATAGACTAGAACTTACCGACGAAGAGAAAAAAACCTTAAAATATGGAGCATATTTACATGATATAGGGAAAATAAATATTTCTAAAGAGATCCTTAATAAAAAAATGACGTTAAATAAAGATGAATGGGAGATACTAAAACAACATCCTGCAAATGGAGTAGAACTTATTGAGTCTGTTGAATCTTTAAAAGATATAGTACCTTTAATTTTACACCATCATGAACGCTATGATGGAACAGGATATCCTATGCAGTTAAAGGAAAAGTCAATACCATATCTTGCAAGAGTACTAACAGTAGTAGACAGCTTTGATGCAATGACTTCAAATAGACCATATGGTATAAGAAAAACGTATGAGGATGCTATTTTAGAACTTAAAAGATGCAGCGGAAGCCAATTTGATCCTGGTATTGCAGAGATATTTATTAAAGTGGTTGAAGAGAATAAAGATAAATTTGACAATTTAACTTTGTTCAGCGAAAAGTAAAGTTAGAATTGATAAATTTCATCTAATTAATAATGAAATGTTAATATATACAAAAAATTATTATATAAAACTATTGCTTATTGCTTACATCTATGTTAAACTAAAATAGTTGTGAGTTTAGTAATTACAACATAAAGGATTTAATATTGTTGACAACATCTCCTCTTTTTTAGGAAGTTATGTGAATCAGCTTTAAATCTTAATCTTAATCTTAAATTATAAGGAGGAATGTTGAAATGGCAGATAAGACTTTAGTTTGTAAAGATTGCGAAAAAGAGTTTGTTTTCACTGAAGGCGAGCAAGCTTTCTACAAAGAAAAAGGTTTCGAAAATGAACCACAAAGATGTCCAGATTGTAGAAGAGCTAGAAAACAACAAAACAACAACAGAGGATTTAGAAGATAATTGAATTTGTTGATAAACCCTATAAGAGATATCTCTTATAGGGTTTTTTGTAGTGTAAATATATAGTTTATTAATAATATAAATAGAATTACAAGATGTTGTAAAAAATTATTATATAAGAAATAGAACTAATAACTTTAGTTAAAATTGATGAACAATACATAATGAATTTTTACTAATAGGTAAATACTATTAGTACAGTAATGGTAGATTAAAGGAGTGAAATTAATGGGAGATAAAAAGTTTTCTGATTTAGGGCTTAGAGAAGATGTGCTTAAATCAATAGATGATATGGGTTTTGAGGAACCATCTAAGATTCAAGCAGAAGTAATACCTGTTCTTTTAGAAGGATTTGATGTTATTGGTCAGGCACAGACTGGAACTGGTAAAACACTTGCCTTTGGGGCTCCAATACTAAGTAGTATGGTTAAATCAGAAGGAAAAATAAATACGATTATATTGACGCCTACAAGGGAGTTGGCAATTCAGGTTAATGATGAGTTGAATCGCATAGCTAAATATGTAAAGGTAAAATTACTGCCAGTTTACGGTGGTCAGCCCATTGATAGGCAAATTAAGGCTTTAAAAAGAGGAATAGATATAGTAGTTGGTACTCCTGGAAGGGTATTAGACCTAATGAGAAGGAGAGTCATAGACCTTAGCAATATTAAATTTTTTGTACTTGATGAGGCTGACGAAATGCTCAACATGGGTTTTATTGATGATATAGAAGAAGTAATCAAGAATTGCAGTAAAGAGAGGCAGACGATGTTATTTTCTGCTACAATGCCGAGTGAAATTAAAAAGCTGGCTCAAAGGTATATGAAAAAGGATACTAAGCATATATCCATTGTAAAGAATGAAATGACCGTGTCTACCGTTCATCAGTATTATTATGAAATTAAGCAAAAGGATAGATTTGAGTCTCTTTGTAGAATACTAGATGTTGAAGAACCTTCTACTGCAATAATTTTTTGTAAAACTAAAAGAGGGGTAGATGAATTAGTAGAATCTATGCAGGCAAGAGGTTATAACGTAGAAGGTATGCATGGAGATATGAATCAAAATCAAAGATTGAATACTTTAAAGAAGTTTAAAGAAGGTAATCTTGATTTTTTAGCAGCTACAGATGTTGCTGCTAGGGGAATAGACGTTGAAAATGTAACACATGTCATTAATTATGACCTTCCACAGGATACAGAGTCCTATGTTCATAGAATCGGCAGAACTGGAAGAGCTAAAAGGGAGGGAGTAGCATATACTCTTGTTACCGCTAGAGAATATATGGCTCTTAAGCAAATTGAAAAAGCTACAAAAGGAAAGATAAAGAGAAAAGATATTCCAACAGTTGATGAAATATTTGAATCAAAGTATAAAAGCATATTGGTAAAGGTAAAAGAAACGCTAGAAGATGAAGAGTATAAAAGATTTGTTCCATTAGCTGCTGAACTTGATGATGACTTTAATCTTGTTGATGTAGCAGCAGCCTTGCTGAATATGATTTATGATAGAGAAGTAAGTTACGATTATACAAAAAATGATATAGGTTCAACTTCTAACTACACTAGATTGTTTTTAACAGTAGGGCGTATGGATAGACTTAATCCTAAACAATTAGTCCAATTCCTTAGCGAGACTGCCAATATAAGTAAAGAAGATATCGGAGATATAGATATTCTTGAAAAGTTTTCATTTGTTAATGTAAATGAAGGAGCAGTAGATTCTATAATTAAGTATTGTACTGGTAAAAATCTCTCTGGAAGAAGAGTTAAAATTGAGATTTCTAAGAAAAGATAATATATTTTTGAAATTAATTAGGAAAGTATTATTAAGTGTCAATAAATAGCGAGAAATTCATAGCATTATACAGAAACTTGCAGAAATATAATTAGAAAATATAAATATTCAATAATATATATATTTGACCAAGAATAAAGACCGAGTTAAAATATAGGGTATGATATTAATAAGTTTCATGGCATAATAATATTTAAGATGCAAGAAAATGTTATGAACAAACTGTAGTTAGGATATATGAGTTTTGTAATTATAGATGAATTACTATATAATACATTTTGAAATAGGATAACTAATTAAATTGAGGTTTTATTATGTCCGATGAAAAGTTCCAATTGCAAGAAAATATACGAAAATTAGCAACTAAAATCATAAAGCATTATAGAGGAAAAGGGCCAGAATGTGTTAAAGTTAAAATAGAGAATGATATTATAACTATACATATAAATGGTATTCTTTCAAATTTATCAGAAATCCTAGTTAAGGAAGGTGCTGTTGATATAGTAAAAGATTATTGGAAGATAATGAAGCCTCATCTTGAGAAGCAGTTTCTAGAGGAAGCTTATGAAGTAGTTGGGAAAAGATTTGAGTATAATTGGCAAATACGTGATTTAGAAAGTAATAATAGAACAATAATTATATTTTTAAAGTTAATAAACGATGGTTCGATTAAAAAGAAGAATGTTTAGTTTTAAATATTTTAGCTTTTAATAAGCCAGTACATGTGTGATAACGCACTTTGTACTGGCTTTTTTATTTTGTATAAATTCTGTAAATTTAATTATTAAGGAGTGCAATAGAAATGGAAGAAAAGGTGTTAACGGTTTGTCCTTATTGTGGTACTGGATGCAAAATGTATCTAGTTGTTGAAGATGGACAGATAATAAGAGCTGAAGCAGCAGATGGAAGAACTAATGAAGGGAACTTATGCTTAAAGGGATATTATGGATGGGACTTCTTAAATGATCCTCAGATTTTAACTGCTAGACTAAAAAAACCTATGATAAGAAAGAATGGAGAATTAGAAGAGGTTTCATGGGATGAAGCTATTAGATTTGTTGCAGATAGATTAATAGCTATAAAAGAAAAATATGGCCCAGATGCTATTATGGGAACTGGTTCTGCAAGAGGACCAGGAAATGAAGCAAATTATGTGATGCAAAAATTTATGAGAGCAGTAATTGGAACTAATAATATAGATCACTGCGCAAGAGTTTGACATGCTCCTTCAGTAGCCGGTCTGGCTTACTCATTAGGAAATGGTGCAATGTCTAATTCTATACCTGAAATAGAAAATACAGATTTATTATTTGTATTTGGATATAATGGTGCCGATTCTCACCCAATTGTAGCAAGAAGAATAATTAAGGCTAAAGAAAAGGGTGCTAAAATTATTGTAACTGACCCAAGAATAACTGAATCAGTGAGAATTGCTGATTTATGGCTGCCTTTAAAAGGTGGTACAAATATGGCATTAGTAAATGCTTTTGGTAATGTATTAATAAATGAAGATCTTTATGATAAAGAATATGTTGAAAAGTATGTTGAAGGTTTTGAAGACTATAAGGCTTCTGTGGAAAAATATACACCTGAATATGCTGAAAAAATAACTGGAGTTAGTGCAGATGATATTAGAAAGGCTATGAGAGAATATGCAAGTGCTAAGAATGCTATGATTTTATATGGAATGGGTGTTTGTCAATTCTCTCAAGCAGTTGACGTTGTAAAAGGATTGGCTTCCTTAGCATTATTAACAGGTAACTTCGGAAGACCTAACGTAGGTATTGGACCAGTACGTGGACAAAATAATGTACAAGGTACTTGTGATATGGGGACACTTCCTAATGTATTCCCAGGATATCAAGATGTTACAGATGATAAAGCAAGAAAAAAATTTGAGAAAGCATGGGGAGTTAAGCTTCCAAGTAAACCAGGATATAAGCTAACAGAGGTACCTCATTTAGCGTTACATGAAGATAAAGTTAAGGCTTATTATATTTTTGGAGAAGATCCTGTTCAGAGCGATCCTAATGCTGGTGAAGTAAGAGAAGTTCTAGATCATTTAGAATTAGTAATAGTTCAGGATATTTTTATGAATAAGACAGCACTTCATGCTGATGTAATATTACCTGCCACTGCATGGGGAGAACACGAGGGGGTATATTCATCTGCTGACCGTGGGTTCCAAAGATTTAGAAAAGCAATAGAGCCAAAGGGAGATGTAAAACCTGACTGGCAGATTATATGCGAAGTAGCTACTGCTATGGGTTATCCGATGAGCTATAAAAATACAGAGGAAATTTGGGATGAAATGAGAAGTCTGTGTCCAAGTTTTGCTGGAGCAAGCTATAAGAAGCTTGACGAATTGGGAAGTATTCAATGGCCTTGTCCTACTGAAGAACATATAGGTACTCCATACTTATACGAAGGTAATGAGTTTACTACGCCTAGTGGTAAAGGACAATTATTTGCCTCTGAGTGGAGACCTCCTATGGAATTACCAGATGAGGAGTACCCATTAAGCTTATCAACTGTAAGAGAAGTTGGACACTACTCTGTAAGAACAATGACTGGAAACTGTCGTGCACTACAACAGTTAGCTGATGAGCCAGGTTATATACAAATGAGTATAGAAGATGGAGCAGAACTTGGAATAGAAGATCAGCAATTGGTAAGAATAAGCTCACGTAGAGGTACTATAGTAGCAAGAGCATTAATTACTGATAGAGTTAAAAAAGGTGCTACTTATATGACATATCAGTGGTGGGTAGGAGCATGTAACGAGTTAACAAGTGATCATGTAGATCCTATCTCAAAAACACCTGAATATAAATATTGTGCAATAAAGGTAGAAAGAATTAAAGACCAAGAATGGGCAGAACAGTACGTAAGAGACGAGTATGCTAAACTTAGAAAACAGATGAATTGTAAAAAATAGATAAATTTATGTAATATATCGTATTGAAATGTTATACTAATATAAGTGGATAATAATTCTAAAAATTTAATATTTTGGATATGTAGACTGAAAATAAAAGAGTAATAATAAAGCACAATATTAAAACTTATATATAAAATTAAGAAAGGTGGAGTGAAGATGAAAACAACTTCTAATTCATTTGTTGTAGCTAATTCAAACAAATGTATAGGGTGTAAAGCTTGTGAGGTAGCATGCTTTGCGGTTCATAATGGAAATAACAATGTTGTTGCTACCGTTGGAACTGTTACAACTCCTATTATTTCAAGATTAAATGTTATTAGAGCAGAAGGCTATGCTATGCCAGTTCAATGTAGACAGTGTGAGGATGCACCTTGTGCTAATGTATGCCCTGTAGGAGCAATTAAGCAAGAAAACAGCATAATTGTAGTTGATGAAAAAGCTTGCATAGGTTGTAAGACATGTCTAATGGCTTGTCCTGTTGGAGCGATAGATTTACTGCCTCAATATAATAACGGAGAAGAAGTAATTCAGATCAACTTAATGGAAGATGGAGAAGATGGTCTTAAGGAGAAAGTAAAAAGCGTTGCTTATAAATGCGACTTGTGTAGGGAAAACGGAAAGCCAGTTTGTGTAAATGCTTGTCCTCAGAAAGTCCTAACTCTAGTAACACCCGAAAAAGAGAAAAAAGCTCGTAATAAAGCGGCTGCATTGAGTTTATTGGAGACAGTAAAAAACTACAAATAGAATATTACTTCAATTGTAAAGAGAGGAAAGTTAAATATGTCAATAAATATAATTAATATTGATAAGGAGCTATGTACAGGATGCAGACGTTGTGCGGAAGTTTGCCCTGTTAATGCTATAGAAGGTGAAGATGGAAAACCTCAAGTTATAAATTCAGATCGCTGTGTTGTTTGTGGACAATGTGTGCAAATGTGCAATGTATATGCTTCAAGTTTTGAAGAGGATATAGAGCCTAGAAATAAAAAGCTTGAGCAAAGAGGAGTACTAGAAAGCGTCAGAGAGCCACTTTTTGCTGCATACAATGTAGGACAAGCCAAGCTAGTTAAGGAAGCACTATCTAATCCTAAGCTGCATAAGCTTGTGCAATGCGCTCCTGCTGTAAGAGTTGCTTTAGCAGAAGAATTTGGAATGCCACTTGGAACTCTAACTCCTGGAAAGATGGCAGCAGCACTTCGTCGTTTGAATTTTGATAAAGTATATGATACTAACTTTGCTGCAGATCTGACTATAATGGAAGAAGGCAGCGAATTAATACAAAGGGTGACTGAAGGAAAAAATTTACCGATGTTTACTTCCTGCTGTCCTGCTTGGGTAAAATTTGCTGAGCAAGAGTATCCAGAGCTTCTAAATCATCTTTCAAGCTGTAAATCACCACAGCAGATGGGTGGAGTACTTTTTAAAACTTATGGAGCTAAAATAGATGACATAGATCCAGCCAAAATTTTTAGTGTAGCTATTATGCCGTGTACATGTAAGCAATTTGAATGCGACAGACCAGAGATGAACGATAGTGGATATAAGGATGTAGATGTAGTTTTAACTACAAGAGAGTTAGCTCAGTTAATTAAAGATATGGGAATTGATTTTAATAATTTACCGGATGAAGAATTTGATTCAGCATTAGGAAACTATTCTGGTGCTGGTACTATTTTTGGTGTTACAGGCGGTGTTATGGAAGCTGCATTAAGAACGGGGTACGAGCTAATTACTAAAGAAGCTATTCCTAACATAGACTTAGAGTTTGTTAGGGGAGGTAATGGCGTAAGAAAAGCTACCGTCGAAGTAGGAAGTTTGGAATTAAAGGTTGCCGTAGTTTCAGGATTAAAAAATGTAGTGCCATTATTGGAAGATGTTAAAAAAGGAAAATGTGATTTCCATTTCATAGAAGTAATGACTTGCCCGGAAGGCTGCATCAGTGGTGGAGGACAACCAAAGCTTCTTCTAGAAGAACACAGAGAAATTGCATATAAACAAAGAAAAGCTTCTACTTATAACCATGATTCTAAATTAGAAATAAGAAAATCTCATGAAAATCCTGATATTATAAAATTATATGATGAGTTCTTAGGTGAGCCATTAGGTCACCAATCTCATCATCTTTTACACACCAAGTATACGTCAAGAAAGGAGTAAGGGTAATGAATACTTTTGTAGTTGCAGATCCTAATAAATGTATAGGTTGTAGAACCTGTGAAATTGCCTGTGTTGTAGCTCACTCTGATACAAATATATTTACATCACAAAGCTCTGAGATTGAATTTTATCCACGTTTAAGTGTTGTAAAAACTGCCCAGGTAAGTGCGCCAATTCAGTGTAGACAATGTGAGGATGCACCTTGTGCCAATGCATGTCCAAATGGCTCTATTACAAATAAGGATGGAGTTGTTTATATTAATAGGACAACTTGTATAGGTTGTAAGACCTGTCTTGTAGCATGCCCTTTAGGAGCTATTGAGTTAGTTTCAGAGTATAATAAGGGAGAAAAAGTATTACAGCAAGGACTAAAGGTTATTGATTCTGGAAAGTTATGCTTTAAAGAAAAAATAGTAGCTAATAAATGCGATTTATGTATAGGAAGAGAAAAAGGGCCAGCTTGCGTAGAAGTTTGTCCTACTAATGCATTTAATATAATTAAATCTGATAAGCTTACTCAATCAGTTAAAGATAAGAGAAAAAAGAGCGCATTAGAATTATCTCGTATGACAGCAAAATAATAATCGAGATTAAGAATTATTATATGAAAACTCCAGCATGCTAGCTGGAGTTTTTAAAATACAATCGATTCTGAGCAGTAAACTAAATCTGGCGTGTCAATATGCTTAATATCTAGTATTATCTTGAGATATGCAGAATTAATGAGATAGTTTAATCTCATACAAACTATAAAATATAATCAATTAATAAAAAGGTGGTAAGA
>NZ_JAEEGB010000023.1 GCF_016316925.1 Clostridium aciditolerans
TAGGTCGTCGCCAGGTTAAATGTTCCGTGGTAGCTCAATGGTGGAGCATTCGGCTGTTAACCGAAGGGTTGGAGGTTCGAATCCTCTCCACGGAGCCATTTTTATTTTTTGTATATAATAATATTATTTGATTGAAAGCATACTAGTTAAAGATAGCTAGTATGTTTTTTTGTTTTAGATAAAAAAGTTTTAATAATTTCCATATACGCGCATAAAATATGGAGTATATGGAAATATATATATAATCAAATAATTTAGAAAATTTCATAAACTTGAAAGGATTTTTAAATTAAAAATAGAATATATAATTAAGCTTAAAAGTAAGAGGGGGAATTGCTTATGAAAAACTATTCAACGAAAAATTTAAGAAATGTAGGAGTAATAGGGCACAGTGGCTCAGGAAAAACTACTTTAACGGAAGCAATACTTTATTATACTAAGGCTACAGATAGATTTGGAAAAATTGAAGAAGGAAATACTATTAGTGATTATGATGCTGAAGAAAAAAGAAGAAAGATATCTATATCTACTTCAGTAGCTCCATGCGAATGGGAGGATGTTAAAATAAATTTAATTGATATGCCAGGATATTTTGATTTTATAGGAGAAACATTTCAAGGACTAAGAGCAGCAGATGTAGCTATGATTGTTGTATCCGGAGTTTCTGGTATTCAAGTAGGCACAGAAAAATCTTGGGGGTATGTGAATAAGTATAGATTACCTAGAGCATTATATGTAAACAAATTGGATAGAGAAAATTCCAATTTTGATAAAGTACTATCAGGTTTAAAAGAAAAGTTTGGTATATCAGTAGTGCCAGTTCAGTATCCAATAGGAAATGAAGAAAACTTTTCAGGAGTTATAAACGTTATTTCTAGAAAAGCTAGGATATTTGATAAAAAAACTCATCTTATGCATGAAGCAGATATACCTAATGAATTAATTGATAAGATAGATCAATGTAAAAATATGATTGTAGAAGCCGTAGCTGAAACTGATGAAGCTTTACTAGATAAGTATTTTAGTGAAGGGACTCTAAGCGATGAAGAAATATACAATGGGCTTATAAATGGTTGCGCTAAAGGCGAAATTACCCCTGTAATGTGTGGATCCGCATTTAGTGGTATTGGTATTGAAACATTACTGGAAGATATAGTAGAATGTTTCCCATCTCCTGCAAATGCAGAGCCATTAAAAGCTAAGGATTTAAAGAATGATTCTGAAAAGAGTATTAAATTTGATGAAAATGCGCCATTATCAGCATTTGTATTTAAGACAATAGCAGATCCATTTGTTGGAAAGTTATCATTATTTAAAGTTATTACTGGTAAAATTAAATCGGACTCAATGGTATATAATGCCAACAAAGATAAATCAGAGAAAATTGGAACAATGTATTTCTTGAAAGGTAAGATGCAAACCCCTGTTAGTGAAATAATAGCTGGAGACATTGGTGCTGTTTCAAAATTACAATTTACAAGTACTGGGGATACACTATGCGACGTATCTAATCCAGTAACTTTTGAAAATATAGAATTCCCTGAGCCATCAATGTCAATGGCTGTTTTACCAAAATCCAAAAATGATGAAGACAAAATTTCTAATGGATTGAATAAGTTATTAGAAGAAGACCCTACATTTAAGGTATCAAGAGATTTAGAGAATGCAGAGTCAATAGTTTCGGGGTTAGGAGAAACTCACCTAGATGTAATTGCATGTAAATTGAAAAGCAAGTTTGGAGCAGATGTACTACTTCAAACACCAAAGGTGCCTTACAGAGAAACGATAAAAAAAGTTGCTGATGTTCAAGGTAAACATAAAAAGCAATCCGGTGGACATGGCCAATATGGAGATGTAAAAATTAAGTTTGAGCCTAGACTGGATGGAGAAGATGAATTACAATTTGTTGATCAGGTAGTTGGTGGTGTTGTTCCAAGACAATACATTCCAGCAGTTGAAAAAGGATTAAAAGAATGCATACAACGTGGTGTTTTAGCTGGATATCCTGTAATAAGATTAAAGGCTACACTACATGATGGATCGTATCATCCTGTTGACTCATCGGAAATGGCATTTAAGGTTGCTGCATCTTTAGCTTACAAGAAAGGACTGATGGAAGCCCAACCTATACTTTTAGAGCCAGTTATGCATGTAGAAGTATTGGTTCCAGAGTATTATATGGGAGATATAATTGGAGATATAAATAAAAAAAGAGGAAGAGTTTTGGGGATGGAAACATTTGAAGATAATCAAAAAATAATAGCAGAGATTCCTCAAGGAGAAATGTTTAAGTATGCCACAGATCTAAGATCAATGACTCAGGCAAGAGGAAGTTTTACAATGAAATTTGAAAGGTATGAAGAGGTTCCAGCTACAGAGGTAAATAAGATAATAGATGAAGCTAAAAAAATAAAAGCTAAGGTAGAAGAATAGAAAATAATAAAGAGAGCTCCAATATAGATATTGGAGCTCTTATTCTGTATTTTGTATAATTTAATGGCTCATTAGAAAAAATAAGATTATTAGTTTGCTTGTAGTAAGCTTAGCAAGGGAGAGGTTTTATGTCAGAATACCAAATGAACATAAACGGTAAGATAAGTTTAGCCGATTATAGTAGCATTTATGATTATATTGCTATAGTTGATAAAGATGATAATCTTACAATAAGTATTGAGAATAATGCGGAAAACATTAATATAGTAAAGCAAATGCTGGAAAATAATAGTTTTACCGTTGATTTAGATTGTAATAAGCATAATGGAAGATATTATATCAAAGCGTCCAAAAGTAATTAAACTGATAGCTGTCTTAAGAAGTAAAAATTGAGACAGTTATTTGTTTAGTATTTATGTAGGAGCATACTTTTATATCTATAAATTGAAATAATATGGGGTTTATAAAGAATAATTTTAAAAACAGAAGTAATTTAAACGAATATAAAGAATAATTAGGATAAAATTAAAATTTGAGATAATACAGATATTGTATAAAGATAATAATAGTATTAATATTAAATAAAGGTCAAAGAAAGACAAAGTCAGGAAGGTGTTTTTATGGCTAGACTATCAGATGAGATTGAAGAGTTTATTAAAGCTATGTTAAATGAAAGTAGAGAAAGCCAGTTGCAAATTGTGCGAAATGAATTGGCCAATTACTTCAGTTGTGCTCCATCTCAAATTAATTATGTGCTAACCACTAGATTTACTACTAATAAAGGATACTACATTGAAAGTAAAAGAGGTGGCGGTGGCTGTATTATTATAAGACGATTAGAAGTAAGAAATGATGATTCCTTTATGGAGAGTATAAATGAGAAAATAGGAGATAGTATAACATATAATTCAGCATATCAGGTAATAAATGGATTGTTTGAAGCACAAATGATAACTAAAACTGAGGCAGATATGCTAAGAGTTGTTTTAAATGATAGAACTTTAATTGCTGCTAATGATAATAGAAATAGATTAAGAGCAGATATTTTAAAATCTGTAATTATGATAATTTTAAACAAAGAATAGATTATTTTTGTCTGTAAAATATATGATATAATGGTTATAATATGAAAATTTGCAATAGCATAAAGAGGTGATAACATGGTATGTGACCTATGTAAAAAAAATGAGGCTACTGTTCACATAACTAAAATATTAAATGGAGATAAAAAAGAATTAAATTTGTGCGAAAAATGTGCAAAGGATAAAGGAGAATTAAATTTTTATAGTCCTATAGATATCTCTTCATCCTTTACCTTTCAAAATATATTGAGCGGAATAATGGAACATGTAGGCAATATAGATAAGGATGCAAAAAAACCATATAGTTATTGTGAAAACTGTGGAACTACCTATAGTGAATTTAAACAAAGAGGTTTGGCTGGATGCAGTGAATGTTATAAAAGTTTCAGTGAAATGATAAATCCTATTATAAAGAGAGTTCAAGGAAATATTGAACACACTGGAAAGATTCCTAAGAAGTTAGGTAGAGATATAATTGAAAAGAAGAAACTATTGAAACTAAAGGAAGACCTCCAAAAGGCCATAACTGCAGAGGAGTATGAAAAAGCTGCAGAAATAAGAGATTTAATCAGAAAGATACAAAATGATCAAAAATAGGAGGTTAGATCAAGTATGGAAAATTGGATAAAGTATCAAGGGAAAAGAGATGATCTTGTATTAAGCAGCAGAATAAGACTTGCCAGGAATATTGACAAAATGCCTTTTCCACATAAATTGAGTGTAGAAAAGGGAAGAGAGGTAGTGCCGCTAGTTGAGGATGCTTTTTACAGGTCAGTTCATATGAGGGAAGAATATGTAACTAATTATTTGTGTGATAGAGACATAATTGCAAATCAAGTTTATTTAGAAAGACACTTAATAAGTAAAAACTTGATTAATAATAGTGATAAAGCAGCTTTTATAACAGATAAAAATGAAACTGTAAGCGTTATGGTAAATGAGGAAGATCATATAAGAATTCAGTGTATTACATCTAGTTTGAATCTGGAAGAGGCATATGATTTAAGTAATAAAATTGATAATTTACTTGAAGAAAAGCTGAGTTATGCCTTTGATGAAAAGCTTGGATATATAACATCATGTCCTACTAATATTGGAACAGGTCTTAGAGCATCTGTTATGATTCATCTTCCAACACTGTCCTTAAACAATAAAATGAACGGAGTTATAAATGCTGTCTCACAAGTTGGTATGACAGTAAGAGGATTATATGGTGAAGGTTCCAAGGCTTATGGTAATATATATCAGATATCAAATCAAGTTACGCTAGGGCTTAGTGAAGAAGAAATTATAAGTAACTTAGAAGCAGTTGTAAAACAGATTATTAATGAAGAAAATCTTTTAAGAGAAGATCTAATTAAAAATTATAAATATGAAATAGAGGACAAAATTTATAGAGCTTTAGGTATGTTGAAGTCTGCGGTACTATTAAGCTCAAATGAATGCATAAAACTTTTATCAGATGTAAGATTAGGCGTAGAAATGGGAATAATTAAAGATGTAGATAATGTTATATTAAACAATCTTCTTGTAGATACGCAGCCAGCATCTATACAACAGATTCACAAAGAAAAATTATTAAATAAAGAAATAGAACTTAACAGAGCTAAACTCGTTAAAGGACGATTAGCTAAAGTGATATTATGATATTAAGGGAGGTTATTTTAAGATGATGTTTGGAAGGTTTACTGAAAGAGCACAAAAAGTTCTTTTTTATGCTCAAGAAGAAGCACAAGCGCTTCAACATGGTTATGTTGGAACAGAGCATATTCTATTAGGAATATTAAGAGAAGATGGAGTAGCTAAAAAGTTTTTAAATGATATGGGCATTAATGTAGAGGCTGTAAGAAATTTAGTGGAAGAATATGAAGGTAAAGGCGATATCGACTTATATAAAAATGAAATTCCCCTTACCCCTAGAACCAAGAGATTATTAGAGCTAAGTCTACTTGAGGCTAGAAATTTAAACCATAATTATATAAGCCCGGAGCATATATTACTAGCGCTTATAAGAGAAGCAGAAGGAGTTGCGTTTACAATACTAAATAACTTAAGTGCTGACTTTGATAAATTAAGAAAAGAGTTAATTGACAACCTTTCAGGAGAACAATCAGCAAGTACTAGTGACTTAGGTAAAGCAAACAATGAGCCAACGCCTACGTTAGATCAATTTGGTAGAGATTTAACTGAAATGGCCAGAGAAGGAAAGCTTGATCCAGTAGTGGGTAGAGAAAAGGAAACACAGAGAGTTTTAGAAATTTTATGTAGAAGAACTAAGAATAATCCATGTTTAATAGGAGATCCTGGTGTAGGTAAAACGGCAATAGCAGAAGGTTTAGCACAAAGAATAGTTTCAGGAAACATTCCTGAAATACTTAGAAATAAAAGAGTTGTAACATTAGACTTATCTTCAATGGTTGCAGGATCAAAATATAGAGGTGAATTTGAAGAAAGACTAAAAAAGGTCATGGATGAATTAAGAAAATCTGGAAGCGTTATATTATTTATTGATGAAATTCATACCATAATAGGTGCTGGTGCAGCCGAGGGTGCTATAGACGCTTCTAATATATTAAAGCCCGCATTGGCTAGAGGAGAAATACAGTGTATAGGTGCCACTACTATAGATGAATATAGAAAATATATAGAAAAAGATGCTGCGTTAGAAAGAAGGTTTCAGCCAATTATGGTTGGAGAACCTAATAAGGAAGAGGCTGTGCTTATATTGAAGGGATTAAGAGATAAATACGAAGCACACCATAGAGTAAAGATCACAGATGACGCTATAGATGCGGCTGTAAATTTATCAGATAGATATATTACTGATAGATATTTACCAGATAAAGCAATAGATTTAATTGATGAAGCAGCAGCCAAAGTAAGAATTGAAAACTTAATAGCGCCACCAGACTTGAAAAAGTTAGAAAGCGATCTTGAGAAAACTACTAAAGAAAAAGAAGACTCAATAAGGGTTCAGGATTTTGAAAAGGCAGCAAGATTAAGAGATAAAGAAAAAGAAATAAAAGATAAACTAGAAGGCTTGAAAGCTAACTGGAATACCAAGAAGGAAGTTTCAAATCTTACTGTGAGCGAGGCGCAAATAGCGGCAGTTGTTTCAAAGTGGACTAATATTCCTCTAGAAAAGTTGACTGAAAGAGAATCGGAGAGATTATTAAAACTAGAAGAAATTCTTCATAAAAGAGTGATTGGGCAAGATGAGGCTGTAAAATCTATATCAAGAGCTGTAAGAAGAGCTAGAGTAGGACTCAAGGATCCAAAGAGACCGATAGGGTCATTTATATTCTTAGGACCAACAGGGGTAGGAAAAACAGAGCTCTCAAAGGCGTTAGCAGAAGCAATGTTTGGTGATGAAAATAATATGATCAGAATTGATATGTCTGAATACATGGAAAAGCATACAGTATCAAGATTGGTAGGGTCTCCTCCAGGATATGTTGGTTTTGATGAAGGTGGTCAATTAACTGAAAAAGTAAGAAGGAATCCTTATTCTGTCGTATTGTTTGACGAGATAGAAAAAGCTCATCCAGAGGTATTTAATATTCTTCTACAGATACTCGAAGATGGAAGACTTACAGATAGTAAAGGGAAAACGGTTAATTTTAAAAACACTATAATAATAATGACGTCCAATGTTGGTGCGTCTACAATTAAAAAGCAAAAATCAATGGGATTTGCTTTTGGAGATGAAAGTGCGAAGCAGAATGAATACGAAAAAATGAAGGAAAATGTAATGGAAGAGCTTAGACGCTCATTCAGACCTGAATTTTTAAATAGAATTGATGATATCATAGTATTCCACCAACTTCAAGAAGAAGATTTAAAGCAAATTGTAAGATTGATGTTAGATACTGTATCAGAAAGATTAAAGGAACAAGAAATTGATATTAATTTTACAGTAGAATCAGAAGAATTACTTGCAAAAGAAGGTTTTGATCTAACATACGGTGCAAGACCTCTTAGAAGAGCCATAACAAAAATTGTAGAAGATAAGCTTTCTGAAGAAATGTTAAAAGGTAGCGTTAAAAAAGGAGATAAGGTAGTTGTCAGTGTGAAAGACGGACAATTAGAATTCAATAAAAGTTAATATCTAATTAAGTAAAAACAATGTGTAAAGATTAGGAGTTACACATTGTTTTTTAATTTTTTTAAAATTTTATTTATTATTGACAACATTCGGTCTCAATACTGTATAATTATATTTTGTATAGAAGGAGATGGTTTTAGTGGCGAAAAATAAGACCACGTTTGTTTGCCAAGAATGTGGGTATGAATCCCCTAAATGGTTGGGGAAATGTCCAAATTGTAGCACATGGAATAGCTTAGTTGAAGAAATTAAATCAGTAAATAATTTAGCATTTAACCCTTTAAAATCTGGAAGTGTTCCCAAAAATATAGCTAGCATAAAGTCTAGTGAATACGAAAGATTTGATACGGGAATAACAGAATTAAACAGGGTCTTAGGAGGAGGATTAGTTAAGGGTTCTCTTACATTGATATCTGGAGCACCAGGAATAGGAAAATCAACGTTGCTTTTACAGACAGCTAATAATATATCACAAAAATATGGGAAAGTTTTATATGTGTCAGGTGAGGAGTCTGAGGAGCAAATAAAAATGAGAGGAGATAGACTTGATACAATATCGGAAAATCTTTACGTAGTTTCGGAAACAAATCTAGAGCAAATACAGGAACATATAGAAGACACAAAGCCTGTATTCGTAATTATAGATTCTATACAAACTCTTTTTAAGCAATCAGTTAGCTCTGCTCCAGGAAGTGTGTCTCAAGTTCGAGAAAGTGCTAACGATATTATGCATATGGGGAAGAGCAAAGGCATATCGTTTTTTATTGTGGCACACGTTACTAAGCAAGGTGAATTAGCTGGACCTAGAGTACTTGAACATATGGTAGATACAGTTTTGTCCTTTGAGGGGCAAAGAACAGAGGAGTTCAGGATACTTAGAACCTTAAAGAACCGTTTTGGAACTACCAGTGAAATTGGAGTTTTTGAAATGAGGGAAAGTGGGCTTGAAGAAATATCTAACCCATCAGAAGTATTTCTCGAAGAAACTGAATTTCAAAAAGAAGGATCAGTAGTTATAGGTGTTATGGAAGGAACGAGACCAATTCTAGTTGAAATACAAGCCTTAGTCAGTGAAACAAAGGCAGTTATGCCTAGAAGAACCGCAGTAGGGGTAGATGCCTCTAGGTTAAATCTTATACTAGCAGTTCTGGAGAAAAAACTTAAAATACCATTTTATAATTCAGATGTTTATATAAATGTTGTCGGTGGACTTAATATTGAAGGAACATTTGGAGATTTAGGGCTTGCGTTGGCGCTTATATCAAGTGTAAAATCTAAAGAAATAGGCCTAGAAAAACTATTGGTGGTTGGAGAAATTGGGTTAACAGGTGAAGTAAGACCAGTAGCATTTTGTGATAGACTTGTAAATGAAGCACATAAGATGGGATTTAAAAATGTAATAATACCAATGAGAAATGTAGAGAAGATAAGAAATAAGAATATTAATAGTATTTCTGTATCATCTCTTAGGGAAGCGGTAAATAAAGTATTTTAATATAGGGTGATTATGTTGAGATTAGAAAAAGATAAAGAATTAATGAGTATACTTAAACTGTTAGCTCCAGGTACACAACTCAGAGATGGGCTTGAAAATATACTTAGGGCTAAGACAGGTGGACTTCTGGTGTTGGGCGACAGTGAGCATATATTAAAAATCGTTGATGGGGGATTCACAATAAATTCTGAATACAGTCCTTCATACGTATATGAGCTTGCTAAAATGGATGGAGCCTTAATTCTCAGTAGTGATTTGAAAAAAATTATATATGCCAATGCTCAGCTTATTCCAGACTCAAGTATTCCTACTTTTGAGACAGGAACTAGACATAGAACTGCAGACAGGGTAGCTAAGCAAACAGGCGCTATAGTTGTTGCTATATCCCAGAGAAGGCATATAATTACTGTATATAAAGGAAGCATTAAATATGTGCTAAGAGATAGCAGTATAATCCTTGGAAGAGCTAATCAAGCGATTCAAACTTTAGAGAAATATGTAGCAGTTTTAGATAGAGTTGTTAGTAACTTAAATATACTTGAGTTTCAAGATTTAGTAACCTTATTTGATGTAATAACTGGAATACAGAGAACTGAGATGGTTATGAGAATTGTACTAGAAATCGAGAGATATATATGTGAGTTAGGAAACGAAGGAAGACTTATTTCGATGCAGTTGAATGAACTTATAAAAAGTGTGGAACAAGATGGAATACTATTAATTAGAGACTATTGTCAGAACAACATAGATTTTAATGAAGTATATAAGCAAATACAGGCAATGACTTCGGAAGAGATACTAAACTTAGAGTATATATCAAAAGCATTAGGATATATAGGTGTACCATTAGTAGATACACTTATATCACCTAGGGGATATAGAATGCTAAATAAGATACCTAGAATACCAACTAACGTAATAGAAAATCTAGTGAAAAATTTCAAAGAGCTTAAAGGTGTGATGGAAGCGTCATATGAACAGTTAGATAAGGTTGAGGGAATCGGAGAAGCAAGAGCTAGAGCTATAAAAAATGGACTTAGAAGACTTAGAGAGCAAATTATGATAGATAATAACTTTAGCACAAAATAATGTCAGGCATTATTTTGTGCTAATTTTTTATCTAAATGTATATTTGCCTAAGGTATTTATTTTATCATATTCTTTTATAAGAACATCATATAAGTTTAAATCGAGAATATTACAAAGAGATGTTAAGTAAAAGAGATTGTTTCCAATTTCGCGCTCAATTACTTCTCTGCAATTGTCACATAGATTACCATCAATGTGAGTTTGTAGGCAGTCTTTCAAGGACTCTATATTAATATCATCATTATCTTCAGGCATTTGTTGTTTTTTAGCAGCAACATTTATACAGCCACAATTAGTAATCGATTTTGCAACAGCTCTGTTTATTCTTCCATTAGACTCTTGAAATTTAGTTAGTATATCCAAAATACTTTTGTGTCTTATTAAAGAATCATTTACTGCGTTCTGGAAATCATCAAAAATTACATCTTTCATGAGGTTCAACTCCTTATAAAGATTTAAGTAAAGGTTCATAAATTAATTATAATTTTTTTCAGATAATTTTGTCAATAAAGCATAGTACGAATTTTACATTACTCCTATATAATAAATCAAGAACACTTTTATGGATAGGGGGATTATAATGTTAAATTGTGGACAAAAAGTATTTGTTCCAAATTATGGGGCAGGTATTATGAAGGATTTAGAAGATAAAAAAAACTACGATATAAATAAAAAGTATATAAGCATATCTTTTTTGCTTAATGATATAGATTTATTTATTCCTGAAGATAAGATTGCAGGTTATAGAATTAGAAGCATTGTAAAAAAAGAAGAATTAGAGAGGGCCATGGCTATAATCAGTAATAAACCAACAGACATTGAAAGAAAGTGGAGTAAAAGATATAGATTAAACAACGATAAAATTAAGGATGGTGATTTATTTAAGATGTGCGAGGTTATAAGAGATTTATATTATCTAAAAAATCAAGGAATGCTTCCACCGGGCGAGAAAAAAATACTCTGTAATGCAGAAAACATGGTAGCAAGTGAAATAGTATTGGTTTTAGATATAAATATGGAGGAAGCAATAGCTCAAATAAGAAATTTAGGTAAATAATTTATTAAAAGATTTAACTTTTATTGAAAAAAATAATTTATTAATATATATTAGATATTAATAGGATTTAAAAATGAAAAAAATGTTAATAATCTTAAAGGAGGTGAGTAAATGCTAAAAAAATTATTAAGAGGACTTTTTACAATAATAGGATTGTTGCTAGGTTATTTAATTGGAGATGAGATAATCCATAATAACTATTTTTTAAACTCAGGCTACTTTAGTAACAGTCCTATAAAAACAATATTATTTTTAATTCTATCAACAATACTTTTTGGAATCATATTATTTTTAATATCGCCTTGGATTAATTCACTTATAATTAAAGTTATGGACTATATTGAAAAAAGCATACAAAAACTGCCGGCAACTGAAATATTGTTTGGTACTATGGGAGCTATAATTGGTCTTGCAGTAGCTGCATTATTTGTAAATCTTTTAGCCCGTATACCTATTATAGGGGCAGTACTAGCCGTTGTTGTAGCTGTTATCATGGCCGCTTTAGGTGCAAATATAGCTATAAGAAGAAGAGAAGAGTTAATAAGTCTAATCTCAAGCATTGGTATAAAAAAGGCTGCGACAGGAAAAGACAAGAAGTCTAAAGGTGACTATAGAGGATATCCTAAGGTTTTAGATACATCTGTGATAATAGATGGAAGAATATTTGATATATGCCAGACAGGATTTGTTGAAGGGTCTCTAGTTATACCGAACTTTGTGTTGGAAGAGTTAAGACATATAGCTGATTCCTCTGATGGGTTAAAGAGAAACAGGGGAAGAAGAGGTCTTGATATATTAAATAAAATACAAAAGGAACTAAATATAGAGGTTCAAATATACGAAAAAGACTTTCCTGATATAGCAGAGGTAGATAGCAAATTATTAAAGCTTGCTCAAGTTTTGAATGGAAAAGTTGTAACTAATGATTATAACTTAAATAAAGTTGCAGAGTTTCAGGGAGTTCCGGTTTTAAACATAAATGAGTTAGCGAATGCCGTAAAACCTGTAGTTTTACCAGGAGAAGAAATGAGAATACAAATAATTAAAGATGGAAAAGAGTCTGGTCAAGGTGTTGCCTACCTAGATGATGGTACAATGATAGTAGTAGAGGGCGGAAGAAAATATATAGGTGAAACAAAGGATGTAGTTGTTACATCGGTTTTACAGACAGCAGCAGGAAGAATGATCTTTGCAAAACAGAAAGAGGAAGCTTAATATGGGTAAAAATTGTGCAATCATAGTGGCTGCAGGGAAAGGCAGAAGAATGGGAGCTAATATTAATAAGCAGTTCCTAGATATAAAAAATAAGCCAGTAATATATTACTCTTTAGCTGCTTTCTCAAATAATAAATCAATTGATGAAATAGTTATAGTATGTGCTGAAGATGAGATAGACTATTGTAAAATAGAAATTGTAGAAAAGTATAAGATTGATAAAGTATCTAGAATAGTTGCTGGAGGAAAAGAAAGACAAGATTCCGTTTATAATGGATTAAGAGCCATAGAAGATTGTGAAATAGTTCTAATTCATGATGGTGCAAGGCCTTTTGTCAATGATAAAATTATTGAAGATGGAATAAGGTGCGCTAAACAATATGATGCATGTGCATGTGGAGTAGTACCGAAAGATACAATTAAAATTAGGGACACTCAAGGAATTTCCGTTGATACACTTGATAGAAATAGACTTTTTTCAGTTCAAACACCACAATGCTTTAAATATAATATGATTTTAGAGTGTCACAAAAAATTAAGTAAAGATAGCATAAGTGTAACTGATGATACTGCTGTTGCAAATTATTATGGTAATAAGGTTTATCTTTATGAAGGGAGTTACGACAACATAAAAATCACAACGCCTGAAGATTTATATGTTGCCGAAGGGATATTAAAGAGAATTAAAAAAGAGGATTAAAATAGAATAAAAATAAATAATATTTTTCAATATAAGCATGCCTGTGCATGCTTATATTATTTTAGGTAATAATTAATAAATAAAAATAGTAATAAGGGTTAAATAAGTTATTATAATGTGTTAAAATGTTTAAGTAATTAGGTTAGTTGAATAATGTAATTTATTTTTACATATACAATTTTAGTACTTTAAGACAAAGGTCTAAACATATAACTATATAATATCCAATCAGGGGGTAGAAATTAATATGAAAGTTTTTAATACTATGACAAGAAGAAAAGAGGAGTTTATACCTTTAACAGAGGGAGAAGTAAAGATGTATGTATGCGGGCCTACTGTATACAACTTTTTTCATATTGGAAACGCAAGGACATTTGTTGTTTTTGATACAGTAAGGAGATATTTTGAATATAGAGGATATAAAGTTAGATTTATACAGAACTTTACAGATATAGATGATAAGATGATAAAAAGGGCTAATGAGGAAAATATTACTGTAAAGGAATTGGGAGATAGATTTATAAAAGAATACTATCAAGATGCAGATAATCTAAACATAGAAAGAGCCACAGTAAATCCAAGAGCTACTGAGTATATAGGGGAAATAATTAGCTTTGTAAAAGACTTAGTAGATAAGGGATATGCTTATGAAACAAACGGAGATGTATACTTTAATACTAAAAAATTTAACGATTATGGAAAGCTATCAGGTCAAAATCTAGAAGAACTTCAGGCTGGAGCTAGGATTGATATAGATGAAAGAAAAAAAGATCCTATGGACTTTGCTATTTGGAAAAGTCAAAAACCTGGAGAACCAGCATGGGAGAGCCCATGGGGAATGGGAAGACCAGGATGGCATATTGAATGCTCCTGTATGGCTTACAAATTATTGGGAGAAACTATAGACATCCATGCTGGAGGATCGGATTTAGCGTTTCCACACCATGAAAATGAAATAGCACAAAGTGAGGCTAGAACTGGTAAGTCTTTTGCTAAGTACTGGATGCACTCAGCTTTTGTTAATGTAAATAATCAAAAAATGTCAAAGTCACTAAATAACTTTTTTACAGCAAGAGAAATATTAGAGAAATATGAACCAGATGTAATAAGATTATTTATGTTATCTGGACATTACAGAACTCAGATAAACTTTAGTGTAGAGCTATTAGAATCAACAAAATCAGCACTAGATAGATTGTATAATGCTATTTCAATTTTAGAAAATCTATTAGGTGAAGTTAAAATAGAACAATTAACAGACGACGAAAAACAGTATATTAAAGACTTAGCTTCATATAAAGAAAAGTATATAGAAAAAATGGATGATGATTTTAACACTGCAGATGCTATATCTACAATTTTTGATTTAGTTAGAGACATCAATACAAACTTGGGAGTTGATTCATCCAAGGAATTAGTCAATTATTCATTGAACTTAATACGAGAATTAGGAAGTCCATTAGGAATACTTCAGAAATCAACTAAAGGAAGTCTAGAAGAAGAAATAGAAAAATTAATAGAGGAAAGACAACAGGCTAGAAAGAATAAGGATTGGGCTCTTTCAGATAAAATAAGAGATGATTTAAAAGCAAGAGGAATTGTACTAGAAGATACACCGCAAGGCGTAAGATGGAAAAAAGCTTAATATATTCTGAAATAAAGCAGAATATCTAAAAATTTATTTGTTTAATAATCTTTAGAATGGAGAGTTTAGATGGATTTTAGCTTATTGAAAGGAAGATTCACTAAAGGTGATGTAAGACAGATGAATCCATTAGTACTTGCTTTTATTGGAGACGCTGTATATGAAGTTTTTGTAAGAACTTATTTAGCAGATAAAAATAGAGATATGTCTGTACATAAACTTCATATAAAGGCAATTGGATTTGTAAAAGCTCATGCACAAAGTGAATTTATCAAAAAACTAGAGGAAGAGCTAACTGAAGAAGAAATATACTTCTTTAAAAGAGGAAGGAATTCTAAATCAGGAACTATTCCTAAAAATGCTAATGTTCAAGAATATAAATTTGCAACAGGATTTGAAACATTAATAGGTTATTTATATATAACTGAACAAGTAGATAGATTAAATTATTTATTAGAAATGATAATAGAATTAAGTATTAACGGGGGGAATATAAATGGCTCTTAAAGTTAAGTTAATTGAACATACACCTAATCCAGAGAAGGTTATAGCAGCATCAGCTAAGCTGTGCTATAGCGCTATTGGAATAGATGAGATAGAAAAGAATTTAGATGAAGACAAAGCATTAAAGTTTTTGAATATGTTAATGTCATATGGACATGAATCACCTGTGGAGCATGTATCCTTTACTTTTGCTATAGAAGGTGTTTCAAGAAGTTTAACTCATCAACTTGTAAGACACAGATTGGCATCATATTCACAGCAAAGTCAAAGATATGTAAGATTGAAACAGTTTCAATATATAATTCCTCCAGAAATAGAGAAAGATAATGAGGCAAGAAAAATATTTATTGATTCTATGGAAAAAAGTCAAGAGGCCTATAGTCAATTAACTGAAATTTTAAAAGATAAGCATATAAAGAATGGAATGGATCCGATTTCAGCAGAAAAGAGAGCAATTGAAGATGCAAGATATGTTTTTCCAAATGCATGTGAAACTAAAATAATGGTAACAATGAATGCTAGATCTCTAATGAACTTTTTTAAGCATAGATGCTGTAATAGAGCACAATGGGAGATAAAAGAACTTGCGGATGAAATGTTAAAACAAGTAAAAGATATAGCCCCTATACTCTTCAAGCATAGTGGACCATCTTGTTTAAACTCTGTATGTCCAGAGGGTAGAATGACCTGCGGAAAGATAGAGGAAGTTAGAAAAAGCTATATTTAAATAGCAAGTATTTATTAATGAAAGAGGTAATAGTGTGAAAGAAACAAAGAAAGTATTTAAAGATAAAAGAGTAAGAAACGATAGAAATTTTAAACAATCAGCTGTAAATCCCGCAAATGAAGAAGTTAAAGTAAGAGAGGATATTATTGAGGGAAGAAATGCTGTTATAGAAGCGTTGAGATCAAATAGAACTATAGAACAAATATTTGTTGCTAACGGAGATGTTTCAGGGTCTATAAATGTAGTTTTAGCTCTAGCTAAAGAAAAAAGTGTAGTTGTAAAGTATGTAGATAGAAAAAAGCTAGATCAAATTTCGCAGACAGGTTCTCATCAGGGAGTAATTGCACAGGTCACTCCATATAAATATTGTGATGTAGATGATATATTAGAATATGCGAAGGAAAGAAATGAACAACCATTTATTATAATTCTTGATGAAATAGAAGATCCTCACAACTTTGGGTCTATAATAAGAACTGCTGAAGTATGTGGAGCGCATGGAATTATTATACCAAAAAGGAGAAACGTGGGGGTAACTCCTGTTGTTTTTAAGTCTTCAGCTGGGGCTGTAGAATACACAAAAATTGCTAAAGTAACAAATTTAAATAGTGCTATAGATGCGCTAAAGGAAAAGGGTATATGGATATATGGAGCAGATATGAATGGAGATAACTGCTTTGAGGTTAATTTTGATGGAGCTGTAGCCTTGGTAATTGGAAGTGAAGGTAAAGGCATTTCTAAACTTACAAAGGAAAAGTGTGACGCACTTGTAAAAATACCTATGGTAGGTAAAATATCATCACTGAATGCTTCGGTTGCAGGTGGAATATTAATGTATGAGATTTTAAAACAAAAAATAAAATGTGATAAAAAGTGAAAAATATCTTTGTAGATGGATACAATGTTATAAATAGTTGGCCTGAATTGAAAATTATAAAAGATTACAGCCTAGAGTCAGCTAGAAGTGAACTTATAGAAACATTAAGTAATTATGCGGCATATAAAGGTTATAAAATTTTCATTGTTTTTGATGCACATATGGTAAATGGAAGTGTGGAAAAAAAAGAAAAATTCGGCAATGGGAATGTTATTGTAGTATTTACCAAAGAGGGAGAGACAGCTGATAGCTTTATAGAAAGAATGATAAATCAAGTAGGAAGAAAAATTGAAGTTAGTGTTGTTACTTCCGATTCATTAGAACAGCAGCTTGTTTTTCAAAGAGGTGCTACAAGGATGTCCTCCATTGAGTTTTATCATGAAATAAAAGGTATTGAAAGAAAGATAAAAAGTAAGATAGAAAAAAGTTATTCAAAAAAAAAATATTCATTGGAAGATATGATAAATAAGGACATATTGGAAAAACTTGAAAAAATTCGCAGAAGTAATTAAAATATATTGACTGAAAATTTAATTATAATGTATAATCAATATGTATGTTATATTTTTTATGGAGGGGATACCTTTGGAGAAGAGGGGTTATATTAATAAAAAAATTTCCTCCTTTCAAGAAAAATTAGATGAGGAAGTCGTTATAGAGGCCAAAAGTGGGGATACTTGGGCACAAGAGTATTTAATAAATAAATACGAGAATTTTGTGAAGGCCAAGGCTAAATCTTATTTTTTGATAGGTGCAGATAAAGAAGACATATATCAAGAGGGAATGATAGGGCTATATAAGGCAATTAGAGACTTTAAACCTGATAAACTATCTTCATTTAAAGCTTTTGCAGAATTATGTGTTACAAGGCAAATAATAACTGCTATAAAAACAGCTACGCGTCAGAAGCATATTCCGCTTAATACATATGTTTCTCTAAATAAACCTATATATGATGAGGAGTCTGATAGAACTTTACTTGATGTTTTATCAGAAGCAAAGGTGTCTGACCCGGAAGAGTTGATTATTAGCAGAGAAGAACTAAATCATATTCAAAATGAAATAGGAGAAGTATTATCAACTTTAGAAATGGAAGTCTTAATGTCTTATTTGGATGGAAAATCATACCAAGAAATTGCTTGTGATTTAGATAGACATGCAAAGTCTATAGATAATGCATTACAAAGAGTGAAAAGAAAATTGGAAAAGTGTTTAAGCGATAAATAAAAAAATACATATTGACAAAAAAATATATTTGTATTAAAATTTATAATCGGTATATAACCTTTTGAAGATTTAACGCGAGCGGGAGTAGTTCAGCGGTAGAACACTAGCTTCCCAAGCTAGCTGTCGCGGGTTCGATCCCCGTTTCCCGCTCCAGAAGTAAATTGCCCATGTAGCTCAGTAGGCAGAGCGTCACCTTGGTAAGGTGGAGGTCACCGGTTCAATCCCGGTCATGGGCTCCAATAATATAAAAAGTTTACAACACACCAGGGTGAGTTTACTTAAACAAAATGTAACTAAACGAGGAGGAATAAAAAAATGTCAAAAGCTAAATT
>NZ_JAEEGB010000024.1 GCF_016316925.1 Clostridium aciditolerans
CCAGGTAATAGTAAAAACACTAAGCATATGCTTGGTGTTTTTTATTTATGTAAAAAAGTAAGTAACAAACCCATTCCTAACAGGTTGGCTAAGCTTCACAGTGCCGATGGCATTGCAGGGGAGAACCCTGTGGGAGAGTAGGTCGTCGCCAGGTAATAATGAAAACACTAAGCAAATGCTTGGTGTTTTTTTACTTTTGTATAAGGCCCAGAACTGTGGTTCTCACACTTATTCTTAAGTTTTCTTCAATATAGTTTTGGAGTTCTTGCAAATCATAGATTCTTATATATCGCTATCAATTAATCCCTAATATCCGTACCTTATTCCACTCGCATCTAGATTATTGTAATTTATAAATTAAGTGTTTTGTATATTAATTTTAAAAAGTTAGTTAATGGAATAGTTATTTAAATAAGAAAGTTATTATAAACATCATTTAAGAAATTAAAAGTAAACATATTAAACATATATATGTAATATGTTTATGTGATATAAGTGGTTGAATAATCAGATTTTTCATGAGATACTAAAATATATAAAGAATATTATTTTTTAGGATAAACATGCAGCTTAAATAGAACAGATCATTTAGTATATTAGTAAGATTTAACTGTACAAAATCAATTCTAATTTAGTTGTAAATTGAATTTATGAAGTCTTGCAAAATTAGATTTATTAAAAAACATTTATGTGTGAATGAAATTAGAAGATGGAGGAATTTAAAATGAATTTAGAAGCTTTATGTAGTGATCCTTTAGAGGTAGATGAAAAATACCCTGCAACATTAGAATGTTTTACTTTTAGTAGCAACGGATATAACGTAAATAGTATGTTGTATATTGCACAAGGTGAAGGGCCTCATGCGACAATAATACTCCTTCATGGATTTCCTGGACATGAAAAAAACATTGATCTTGCTCAAATTTTCAGAAGAGCTGGGTATAATGTAATGATTTTTCATTATAGAGGAAGTTGGGGGAGTGAAGGTACATATTCTATAAGCAATGTTCTTGAAGATGCGGAAGCTGCTATTGATTTCTTGAGATCTGAAAAATGTAAAAAATCATATAGGGTTGATTCAGAAGAAATAATTTTGATCGGCCACAGTGTTGGTGGTTTTACAGCATTAATGACCGCCGCAAATCATCCTGAAATAAGATTAGTAGCTTCTCTTGCAGGTTTTAATATTGGAGTTTATGGCGATATGATTTTCGGAAGTAATAAGTTAATAAAAGATGCTGCTGCGCAGTGGGAGGATTCAATTCCACCACTTAAAGGGATCACAGCAGAAGAATTTCTAGTAGATGCAGTAGAGAATAGGGAAAAGTGGAATCTAAAAAATATAGCAGAAAAATTAAAATCCCATTCAATTTTAATGGTTGCTGGAAGCAGAGATGATGTGTCAATTATAAATGAACATCATGAATCATTAGTAAATACTATTCAAAAACATGAGATCAATGATTTAAAAAATATAGTTTTGAATGCGGATCATTCCTTTTCAGATAAGAGAATAGCTCTTGGAAAAATAGTATTAAGCTGGCTTTTAGAGCAAAGAGAAAAAAAGTGATAATCTAAGATATATGCGACATATTTACCTGGCCTAGTTTTTACATATTAGTAAAGTTAAATATTTTTAGTATTTATCAATGAGTTATTGTAGATGTTTGGTAAAGTCATATCTGATATAATAAATATAAGAAATAATTAACTTTAAATTTATATTTTGTAAACAAGCCGTTTAATAACTAAGTTCGGATAACTTAAAGCATGTAAAAGGCGGGTGAAAGCATGGATAAAAGGAAAAAGATTAAATTAAAAAAGAAAAAAAACGTAATCTTTATAGCTACAGTGTGCTTATTCTCAACTATCATAGTAGCTTTTAGTACAGTTAAGTTTATGAACTTCATGAGTGATAAAGCAAAAACAGAATATGCTAATTCTAAAGTACAGGAAACTAAGAAGATAAGCAATGAAGGAGATAATAAAAATAAAAATACTAAAGAATCTGCTTCTAATATAGAGATTCTATTAAGCAGTGCTGGAGATTGTACCATTGGAACTGATCCGAGATTTGATGCGGATACATCTCTTCCAACTATGGTTAGAAGACATAATAATGATTACTCATATTTATTTAAGAATGCTGTTCCAATTTTCGAAAAAGATGACATAACTATAGTAAATTTAGAAACCACTTTTACTAATGCCAAAACTAGAGCTGATAAAACATTTACCTTTAAAGCTCAGCCAGAGTTTGCAAAAGCTTTAAATTTGGGATCTATTGAAGGAGTAAACATATCCAATAATCACATATATGATTTCTTAGATAAGGGTTTTAAAGATACTATAGAAACACTTAGGCAGTATAATATTAACTATTTTGGTGAAGGTAACAAGTGGATAAAGGAAATAAAAGGAGTTAAATTCGGATTTTTAGGTTACCAAGGTTGGAATAATAATGATAAATTTATGAATAAATTAAAACAAGATATAGAAGAATTAAAAGGTCAAGGGTGTGTTGTAGTGATTAATTTCCATTGGGGAGAAGAGGGGAATTATTATCCTAACTCCATTCAAAAAAGTATTGCTCACTATGCTATTGACCAAGGAGCAGATTTAATAATTGGTCACCATCCACATGTAGTTCAGGGACTAGAAAAATATAAGGATAAAATTATATGTTATAGCCTAGGTAATTTTTGTTTTGGAGGGAATTCTAACCCTTCAGATAAAGATACTTTTGTGCTTCAAACTAAATTCTCTTTTAATAATAACAAACTTGCAAAGTATGATGTGAGAGTTATTCCTTTTAGCGTTTCTTCGGTAGAATATACTAATGATTATTGTCCAACGCCTCTAAGTGGAGATGATAAAGATAGAGTATTGGGGAAAATTAATAAAATATCCACTAATTTAGGATTTAAGATAACAGATTCATTTAACTAGAGATGGAAAGTATTCATCCTTTAGGTTTAGGAAAATAAATATTCATATGCCAGAGGCACTAAGAGCATATATGGGTAGAGTAGATAGAACTACTATATAGAAAAGATACCAAGCTTTTATCGGGCCTGGTATTTTTTGTAGTGTAACAGCACAATTCGGTTTACTATAATCATCATTAATTGAATAATTTTATTACATATTGAAGGAGATGTGTATTATGAAGAAAAATATACAATCTTTTGAGTGGGGGCATATAGAGTGGATTTATGAGCCAGATTCTAACAACTCTCTGAATAATATGAGCATAGGAATCACAACTATTTTGCCGAATAAACGACAAAATAAACATATACATTATGGCGATGAGCAAGTGATTTATATATTATCAGGAGAAGGTAGTCAGCTTATTGGAGATAGAGTAAGTAATATAAAGGCAGGCCAGATTTATCATATGGAAGCAGGTACTATTCATGAAACAATCAATCAAGGTAATGAGACAATAAAACACTTACTAATATCAATTCCTGTGCAGTGTGAGCAAGATATGCTGATGCAAAAAGAAGAATCATACATATTTAATAGTAATGAAATGTTCAGTGACACAGCCCAAATCAGTGATGAAATAAGCCATATATATGAAACAATTATTAATCCTTTGAAAATACCAGTAGCTATCTTTGATATGGATGAAAATATAGTTATCAAAGGTAGGGACTACCCTGAGTTCTGTAAATATAATTGTTCGATTCATAAAGATGTAGGACATTGTCCTATGTATGATATAAAAGGTAAATATAGAGCACCTCAATATAAGACTTTATCAGCAGTTATATGTCCTCATGGACTAACAGTGTTTACTACTTTTATTATGTTTAATAATAAGCCTATCGGAACAATAAAAGGAGGACATATTAGAATATCCACATCAAATTTAGGTGACTGCGGTAATTCAAGTAAAGAAACTTTTGATACATTAAATAAACTAATGCAAGTAGTTCCAAAGGGAACATTAAATGCAATATTACAGCAGCTAAAAAAACTGAGCAAAACTATAGAGAACTATTATATTTTCAAAAATGTAGAGATTCAATTAAATAAAAAAGAAGAAATTATTCAAGATATCGTAAAAAATGAAATTGCACTTGAAGAGTCATTAAAATCAACAAAGGAAAAGGTATTAAATATACAGATTAATAATCATTTTTTATTTAACACATTAAATGCTATTGCAGGTCTTGCCATAAAAGAATGTGCGGTTGAAACTTATCAATCTATTATAGACATTTCAAAGATTTTAAGGTATACAACTACAAATCAAAATCATTTTATTCAATTAAAAAATGAGATTCAATACTTGAAAAACTACACAAATTTAGAAAAATTAAGGCGTGGAGATAAATTGGAAATTAATATTGATGTTTCAACTGATATATATGATAAAAATGTTCCATTTAACTGTTTGCAACCCATTGTAGAGAATTGCTTTATTCATGGATTTAAAGATATGAAGAAAGATATGAAAATAAATATTATAGGGAAATTGAATAAAAACAAATTAGTAATTGAGATAAGTGATAATGGTATAGGATTGAATGAGGAAGATTTGAATAAACTTAGATGCAGAATTAGTGAATACGAAAAATATGAATTAAGAGGACTTATGATGGTTTACCGTAAATTAGAATTGATTTATGGAAAGAATTTTGATTTTATAATAGAAAGTTCCAAGGGTAAAGGTACTAATGTAAAAATAACTTTACCTGAATATATAGTGTAAAATAGTAATTTACGGGGGGCGATAAAAATGAGACAGGCCGTTATTGCTGATGATGAAGATTTATCTATTGAGCTGATAAAATATTTAATTAAACGTTTTAATTTGCCTATAAGTGTCATAGGAAAGGCCTCGGCAGGAGATGAGGCTTTAGAAATAATAAAGAATTTAAAACCAGATATTGTTTTTCTAGATATTAAAATGCCAGTTTTAAATGGTTTAGAAGTTATAGAAAAAATAAGATTATTACAAAATAACTCAATTGATTTCATTGTCATTACTGCATATAGTTATTTTGAATATGCTCAGACATCTTTAAGATTAGGAGCAAAGGATATATTACTAAAACCAATTGAACCTGAACAATTCCTGGAAACCATGGAAAGAGTTTTAGGATATAGATACTCAAATAATAAGATCTTCAACGAAGTATTAGAGTATATAAATCATAATTATCAAGATGATATAAAGCTTAAGGAATGTGCAGATATATATCATACAAGTTCAAGTTATATTGCAAGAATGTTTAAAAAATATTATGAAGTAAGTTTCATTACTTATGTAAATAATTTGAGAATTAATAAAGCAGTAGTATTACTTAAAAACACAGATATGCCTATTAAGGATATAGCTTATAGAGTGGGATATAACAATCTTAACTATTTTTACAAAGTTTTTAAGAAGAATATAGGAGTTACGCCAAACATATTTAAAAATGGTTTAATTAAAAAGTAAAAATTATTCAAGAGAAATTATATTGATATATTTACACATTCTTTTTTTATTTAAATATTTGGGAATTGAAAAAATTGTTCTTTTTAGTATTTACAATCAAGCTAATAGCAAAATTACAATTTTGTTCAATAAAAAGTCAATTCTATTAATATAAATTGTTTGAATATTATGAAATAATATATATATAAACATTTTTGTTAATGTCAAAATGTAAGAAATGGGGGGATATGATTATGTTAAAGACAGTTAGAGAGAGTGATAGGGAGTTATACGAAATAATAAAAGAAGAGTATGGACGCCAGAAGACAGGTATTGAAATGATAGCTTCAGAAAGCTATGTACCAATTGAGATTATGGAGATTCAGGGTAGCATATTAACAAACAAAACTATGGAGGGATTTCCAGGTAATAGATTTCATGCAGGGCATCAATTTATTGATAAAATGGAGACCTTGGGCATAGAAAGAGCTAAAGCATTATTTAAAGCAGGACATGCTAATATACAACCCCATTGCGGATCAAATGCTAATCAAAGTGTTTATGTAGCAATACTTAAACCTGGAGATACTGTAATGGGAATGAGACTGGATCAAGGAGGACACTTAACACACGGCAGCAAGGTAAACTTTTCAGGTAAGACCTATAATTTTATTTCATATGGTTTAAATAAAGAAACTGAGCTTATAGACTATGAAGAGTTGGAAAGATTAGCAAAGGAGCATAAACCTAAATTAATTGTAGCAGGAGCAAGTGCTTATCCAAGATTTATAGATTATGAAAGAATATCAAAGATAGCTAAATCAGTTAATGCATATTTTATGGTAGATATAGCGCATGTAGCAGGTCTTGTTGCAGCAGGCGTACATCCAAGCCCAGTACCTTATGCTGATTTTGTAACATCAACAACAACTAAAACTTTAGCAGGAGCAAGAGGCGGGTTTGCACTTTGTAAAGAAGAATACGCAAAACAGCTTGATAAGGCTACATTTCCAGGTGCGCAGGGTTCAGCACATCTTCATATAATGGCAGCTAAAGCATTTACTTTTAAAAGAGCGGCCACTGAAGACTTTAGAGACTTAATGAGACAAGTAGTAAAAAATGCACAGAAGCTTGGAGAAGTATTACAAGAAAAAGGTTTTAGACTTGTGACAGGTGGAACAGATAATCATTTGCTATTAGTAGATCTTCGTCCAAAAAAGTTGACTGGAGTAGAATTTGAAAAAGCCCTTGATTATGTAGGAATATCGGTTAATAAGAACATGATTCCTTTTGATCCAGAAAAGGCTATGGTAACAAGCGGTGTGAGAATAGGTGCAACTGCAATGACAACAAAAGGTATGAAAGAAAAGGAAATGGAGATTATAGGAGAATTAATTAATGAGGTAGCTGAAAATATAAATGACAATAAAGCATTGGATTCAATTAAAGAAAGAGTTACTAAATTAGGAGCACAGTTCCCTCTTCAGTACCCTGAATATTTTGAAGCTGAATAGAGGAAAGGAAGTGAAAGTCATGCAAACAGAAACTGGGAAAAATGGAACAAAGATAAAAAAGCAGCTCGGATTTGCTCAAACTCTTACTATAGTTATAGGTATAGTTATTGGATCGGGTGTTTTTTTTAAACCATCGATAGTGTTCAAAAGTGCAGGGGCGCCAGGACTTGGAATTCTTGCATGGGTTGTTGGTGGCATCATAACAATGGCAGCTGGGCTTACAGTTGCTGAATTAGGCGCTGCCATTCCAAAGACAGGTGGACTATTTGCGTACTTAAAAGAATTATATGGTGAAAAATGCTCATTTCTACTTGGATGGGTTCAAACTGTTATATACTACCCAGGAACACTTGCAGCTCTTGCAATAGTTTTTGTTACGCAGGCAACATTCTTTATACCAATGTCAGACTTTAATCAAAAGATACTTGCTGTATTTATTGCAGCAATGCTTACGGGAGCTAACATTATTTCTACAGAATTTGGTGGTAAGATCCAATTTGTCTCAACAATTGCAAAGATGCTGCCAATATTTATAATAATTATATTTGGGCTTATAAAGGGAACGGTTCATGAATTTACTCCAGTTGTGGGATCAGTAAGTACAGCTACTGGATTCGGAGCCGCTATTCTTGGAACACTATGGGCTTATGATGGATGGGTTAGCGTAGGTAATGTGGCAGGAGAAATTGACAATCCAGCAAAGAATCTTCCAAAGTCTATTGTTGGTGGTCTCTCAATTGTTATGATTGCATATATTGGAATTAATCTTGCAGTTATAAACGTGCTTCCAATGGAATCAGTTATTGCTTCAAAAAAAGCAGCATCCGATGTAGCAGTTGTTCTATTTGGTACAGGTGGAGCAGCATTTATTGCAGCTGGAATTATGATTTCTATTTTTGGTGCAATGAACGCTTATATATTAACTGGAGCTAGGGTTCCACTTGCAATGGCTCAAGATGGCGCAGTACCATTTAGGAGTTTCTTTAGAAAACTTAGTAAGTCAGGAACCCCAATAAATGCACTTATATTTCAGTTTGTTTTATCAATTGCTTATATATTTACTGGTTCATTCGATATGCTAACTAATCTTGTAGTATTTGTTTTATGGATATTCTTTGTTCTAGCAGTTGCAGGCGTATTTATATTAAGAAAAAAGCATCAACATCTAGAAAGGCCATATAAAGTTCCACTATATCCACTAACACCAATTATAGGAATAGTTGGAGGAGTTTATATTTTAATAAGTACAGTATTCACAGATACTAAAAATGCACTTTGTGGAATAATTGTTACGCTGATAGGTGTACCTGTTTATATGTATATAAGTAAAAAGCAAAAGCAATTGTAAAAGCACAAAAGAACTATAAGCCATTAATTCCAATGGCTTATAGTTCTTTTTTCTTTTTATTATAATCCTATCTTTACTGACTATTCTTATTATAATTCATTTCACACTGAAAATCTAAAAGTTGAAGATTCTGTTCTTGAATAATATCGATTACTAGCTCCGAGTAAATTTGTTGTCCTTTACTATTCTCTACAGTGCTGTAGCCAGCTTTCTCTATAGCATTTGCCTGATCTATATAATGTGTGGCTTGAAAAACTCCACTTTGTTTATACCTTTTATTATTTTTTAAAAACTCTCCGTAATCCCTTATGGATTCCTGTTTACTATTATATACCCGAAATTCATCTACAATCTTTTGATTATAATACTCTGAGGTATTCATTTTAATTTTTTTTCCCTTCCAACTAGTATCTGCCTTTATTCCAAACAAATTGTTTGCTTTTGTGCTTAATTCTGATTTTCCCCATCCACTTTCTAAAATAGCTTGGGAAATTGTCACAGAAGGAAGGACACCATACTTATTATATATTTCAGCAGCCTCAGGATATAGCTCTTGAATAAATTGCTGCGTGGAAACATTGTTCAAATTGTTCTTCAGAGTTCCTGTGTATTTTAAATCTTCTATATAGGTATATACCCTTTCTTTTTGTTTTTTATCAAAAGATAATTTCTCCAATACTACATCTAGATCAACTAATCTATAGTTACTATTTCTAACCTTATTACTTGTACTATTTTTTTCTAAAAACATAGCAGCTAATTCATTTGTATTACTGTTAGTTGCCTTGGAAAAATCATTCTTATATCTAACTCCATCAATAGCTGCTAGGTACTTCCAATTAACTTGAAGTTTTCCTTTGCTTGCGTTATCAGCAGCTTGTATATAAAATTTTGTATTTAATCCACTTAAATTAATATG
>NZ_JAEEGB010000025.1 GCF_016316925.1 Clostridium aciditolerans
CGACTATTGTAGTTTATCACATCCGCTTAACCTTGTCAACAACTTTTTTTAAGTTGTTTTGTTAAGCTTTGTCGTTTCTTCAAGCGACATGTGTTATTCTATCATATTATGTAACTGTAATATTCCCTATTTCTCTTATTTAATTCAGTTATGTCTATTTTTCTTCTTATTTTATATGCTTTTCTTTATTATTCTCATATTGATACACCAGGAAATGTTGATATATTTAATAACAATTATATTTAATTTTTATCATTTATAAGTTAAAATGTTACAGGAGGTGATTTTAATGCCACAGATAAAAGTAAGAGGTGTAGAAGTATCAAAAATATGTAGTGTAAGCACTAATATGATTGATGAACTAGAAAATATTATAGGTTGTCCTAGAAGTTATTTTACAATCGAGTGTATACCATCAACATTCATAAGAGATGGAGAAACATGTGAAGGTTATCCTTTTATTGAAGTTGTATGGTTTGACAGAGGGCAAGAAGTACAAGATAAGGTTGCTGAGACTATAAATAATTTTGTTCATCAATGTGGTTATGAAAGTATAGATATTTTCTTTACTGTACTAAAAGAAAATTCCTATTACGAAAATGGCCAACATTTCTAATCATGAAATTAAAAAGTTGTTACCGGTAGTTCCAGTAACAACTTTTTTCCTTTTATTTTATAACCCGCTTAAAAAGCAGGAAGATATGTCGCATCTACAGTTGAATCCAAGATGTTCTAATGATTTCTGTAACGCAAACAAAGTATAACTAACTTTATCAATTCTTGCGTTTTCTCCCATATGTCCTATTCTTATTACTTTGCCACCTAGGTATCCAAAAGAACCAGCAATTAGTACATTATACTTTTCCAACATATAATTTCTTAGTTCAGCATCATTTATATCTTCAGGCATTTCTATAACTGTAACTGTATTTGAATATCCTTGCTTTATATATAAGCTTAACCCAGCTTCTAAAACTGATTTTCTAGTAGCTTCAGCTATTTTGGCATGTCTTATTATAATTTCTTTATCCTTTAGCAAATTATCTATAGCTTCACTCAGGCCCATAATATCGCTTATAGGTTGCGTATATGGAAACCACTTATTTTCATAATAATTTTCCCATATTAATAAATTACAATAGAAGGAAGCTATAGCTTTCTTTCTATTTTTCATCACATTAAAAGCATCCTCACTTATACTTAAAAATGTAAGACCGGGAGGAGCTGAAACACACTTCTGTGAACCACCTAATATTATATCTATTTGCCATTCGTCTACATCTACTTCTTCTCCACCCATAGCTGCAACACTATCGACAACAGTAAGAATACCCTTCTCCTTTAATATAGGACATATCTTAGCTATATTATTTAATACTCCGGAAGGTGTGTCACAATGAACTAAAGTTGCATATTTAAAGTTGCTATCCTTATCTAAAAACTTTTGAAGCTCATTAATATCAATTTCTCTCTGCCTATCTCCACTAAAAAGTATTGGCTCTCCCCCATACATTTTTACAAAATCGGCAAATCCCTCTCCAAATATACCATTATCTATTACTAAGACTCTATCTCCTTCTTCTGTTAAAGATGCACACGCTGCTTCTAAGCCTAGTATTCCCTCTCCACTTAAGATCCTTACCTCATTTTTAGTTTTTAAAAATTGACCTATTTTTTCACAAGTTTCTTTATAAAAATCATAAAATTGTAGATCCAAATCTGGGTTTGTAGTTTCTAGACTTCTTGCTAATCTTACATTTTCGCTTACCTGGGTTGGCCCAGGTGTCATTATATACGGAATTTTCATTTGTACCACTCCTACTGAATATAAGAATATTTTAACTGAATTATACCATTCTTATTAGATATACCAAAGTGTATCAATACAATTAAATCATATATAATATAATTACATAAACTTTCACTAAATATACTGCAGTTTCAATTATTAGCTCTTCTTGTATAGGAAAGTATATAAAATAATTTTTAGAAAAAAATAATTATATCTAAGTTCCTAAGGGTATAAATTATGATAAAGTACAATAAATCACATTATAAGGAGAATTAGAATGGACATACAAAAAGAACTAGAATCAAAGATTAAAGTTATTACTGATAAATATACTGGCGATAAAACAGGTGGATACATAACTGGTGATGGACCAATACCTTGTGACATACTATTTGTAGGTGAAGCCCCTGGTAAAAATGAAGTTGAAGAAAAAAAGCCTTTTGTAGGCATGGCTGGGAAAAATTTCGAAAAATATTTAAACTCTATAGGTTTGTCTAGGGAAAAAATCCGTATAACAAACACTTGTTTCTTTAGACCAATAAAATTAAAAGAAAATCCTAGTGGTAGAGTAACTATTAGTAATAGACCACCAAAAACTTTAGAAGTGGATCTTTTTCGCGAAGTTTTAGATGAAGAAATAAAATTTGTAAATCCTAAAGTTATTATAACTCTTGGAAATGTTCCACTAAAAAGACTTACAAATTTTAAATCTATTGGTGAGTGCCATGGGAAACTATATTTCAACGAAGATATTAAAAGGTCCATTTTCCCTATGTATCATCCTTCCTCTTTAACCTATAATAGAAGTGATGAGTTTCATGCTACCTATGAACAAGACTGGAATAGCTTAAAAGAAGCCCTAAAAAATATATAATTTAGGGCTTCTTTTTTAACAGATTTTTTTGTTTTAGATATATTACCAACATTGCAAAGCTGCCGCCACATGTATCTATAATTACATCTCTTATACGTGCAGTCCTACCTGGAATAAAAATTTGATGTATTTCATCAGAGCATGCATATACAAATACAATAAAAAGTGAGACCATTAGCGACTTTTTAAAATTAAAATCTTCTAATAATGCATTGAAAAACAACACATATAAAATTAAATACTCAGTAAAGTGACCAACTTTTCGTACTATAAAATTGGCTAAATCACCTAAAATACTATCCAGATTCAATCCCAATACCTTAAATACATGTATTACGAACTTACTCTTCTCATCTGATATAGCAGCTGGTTGATTAGAAAACCAAAATATTATAACCATCCATGTAATAACTAAAATCCATTTTATTTTTTTACTCATTTTTAATACCTTTCTATGTTAATTTATAAAGTTATATATCGTATTTAAAAACTTACTTTATAAGTATAATATATAACCTTATAAATTTAAATAAAAACAGTGGAATAAAAACTTCAACATCGAAGTTCATTTTTAATTGTAATTTATTTAATTTTTTGAACATACAAAAGGGCTGCTGCAAAACTTTCATTTTGCAACAGCTCCTTCAACAATATCTACTTTATAGATAAATCATCAGAGTACTCTTTATACTACTAACTACTTACCTCATATATATTCCCTATATTAAAAGTATTTATAGTATAACATTCTCCACATATTATAGGTTTCTATTTATAAATTATATTTAATTTAATAGCTATTACTTATATAGCTATTAAGAAATTATGTTTTTTGTATTTGTCCATTATTCAATGCCCAACCTTTTAATTTTTTGATATAATAATGGCCTGGCTATTTTTAATATCTTGGCAGCCTTAGATTTATTTCCATTACAAAATTCTAACACATTAATTATGGCTTGTTTTTCAGCCTGATTTTTTATTTCCTCCAATGGATTGTCTGCAAATTCCGGAACTACAAAATTTCTATTTAATTTTAGAATTTCTTCAATAAAAAACTCAAAATGCTTAGTTTCCAATTTATGAGTATTAATATCAATGCTATTAATGGCTCTTTCTAAAACATTTTGAAGCTCTCTAATATTACCTGGCCAATCATACTTTTGAAGCATAGACAAGGCTTCATTTGAAATGCTAACAACATTACGATTTAAAAAATGATTTAGATACTCAAAAGAAGCGTTTACTATCAATGGAATATCTTCCTTTCTTTCGCGTAAAGGAAGCAAATAAATTTGTATAACATTTATACGAAAGAATAAATCTTCTCTAAACAAACCTTTTTTAACAAGCTCTTTTAAATTTTGATTTGTTGCACATATAACTCTAGTTTCTATAGGGATACTATGACTTCCTCCAATTTTATCAATTTCTTTTTCTTGAAGAGCTCTTAGCATTTTAGGTTGAAGTTTTATAGGCATTTGATTAATTTCATCTAAAAATAATGTCCCATTTTTAGCTATTTCAAACTTTCCTTTTTTTCCACCTTTTCTAGCATTGGTAAAGCTACCCTCTTCAAAACCAAATAACTCAGCTTCAAACAATTCAAAAGAAATTGCAGAACAATTTACGCTAATGAAATTCCCACTATTTTGTTGACTTAATTCATGAATAGAATGTGCCACTAATTCTTTACCTGTCCCAGTTTCTCCTGTTATCAACACAGTAGAATTAGTTTTTGCAGCATTTCTTATTTCACTATGTATTCTTTGAATATGTGAGCTTATGCCAACAATATTTTCAATTGAATATTTGCTTCCTTTTACTTTATTAAATTCTTGTTTAAAACTACTCAATTTATTATATATGCTTTCTGATCTTTTGAGAAAATCCTTTAATATGCTATAATTCTCAAAAATATCATACTCAATAACACCTATAAACTTATTATTTTTATAAATTGGATACCGAGTGCTAACTATAGTCATACCCTTTACAAAATAAAAATCTCCTATAGCGGGTTCTCGTGTTTTAACTGTTTGCTCAATGTTTGAGGTAGGTATAACCTCCTTTATATGAAGTCCAATATTATACACAGGAGCTTCTGAAATTTTGCTTGAATAAGGCATTGGAAAATTATATTGCTTTAAGTGCTTAATATAATGATCCATAAAAATTGTACCGTATTCCCTGCATTGATTAACTAAATCTAGACTAAGAGTAACCGTAGCTATTGTTTCTGTATGGCCAGCTTCCCATAGAAGTCTACCCTCTGGATTTATTATCAAGGACTTTCCATAATAATGAGAAATTCCCAAAAGTTCCTGAAGTATTTGTTGAAACAAGGTATGCTTGGTTTTCCAGCGCCCTCGCAAAATGAATAGGTTTATTGAGTTCATATAATTCTTCAGGATCTTGAGTAAGTTTAACAAGTACTTCTGCCCCCATAAGTGTTAAGTTACGAGCTATTTCTGGAAAATTAAGATCATAACAAATCATAACTCCTACTTTCGTATTTTTTTCTGGAATTTCAAAAACTATATATTCCTTTCCTGGCGCTGTAAATTGCTCTGATGGCCTCCATGGAGCCATTTTTCTATAAACAGCAATAATTTCTCCTTTTGGATTAATAATTGGCGCTGAATTATAAAAATATCCTTCTGGCAAATCTGAACTTACTTCATACATTGTACCTGGAATAAAGTAAATTCCGTATTTTTTTTTGCTATATTACAAAGATAGTTTGTAATAGTTCCCGGTATTGGTTGAGAGGTAAAGTAACCAATTCCTCCTTCCACACCAACTATTAATTCTGGCTTATGATAACCACTCATTAAAGCATTTACCTTTTCTTCAATGTACTTTAAATTTTCTGTGGTGTCATAAATAATTTTTTGCTGAATAATACCTACGTTAAGAAATCTATTCATATAAAATCCTCCTTTTAAATTTATTTAAATTCATAAATTACATAATGATATATATCCAATATTCATGCCAGTGTTTTTAGATGCAAGTTCATTTATATGTATTTTGTGAGTATTCAAAGCCAAACAGCTTAATAAAGATAATCTATTTTATATGCATTATTTAAAATAAAAATAAATAAACCAAGAAATATGTAAGTTTAAACTTACACATTTCTTGATTCAAATCTTAATATTTATTAAGAAATCTTAGTTCTACCTCTAAATTTTCATTTAATCCACAGTGTAAGTTTAAACTTACACTGATATTTAATACTTACATCTAATTTAGAAGGAGTTATAATTTTACTTAACGAAAAAAAAGAAGCATCATATAAGATGCTTCTTGGTGGCTTACCGGGGAATCGAACCCCGGACACCATGATTAAAAGTCATGTGCTCTACCGACTGAGCTAGTAAACCATAT
>NZ_JAEEGB010000026.1 GCF_016316925.1 Clostridium aciditolerans
CTTTATTATCATATTTTAAAACCGTATCTGAAATATCCTTATCCCTTATTAGTCCATATTTTATAATTTCTGACATGCCATCGTTAAAAAATTTTTTATCTAAGGTCTGTAATACCTCAGAATCTATAAAAACTGCCTCAGGATGATAGAAACTTCCTACTAAGTTTTTCCCATAGGGCAAATCTACAGCTACCTTTCCGCCTATACTACTGTCCACTTGAGCTAAAAGAGATGTAGGAATTTGAACATATTTTATTCCTCTTAAGTAGGTAGCTGCTGCAAAGCCTGCTAAATCTCCAACTACTCCTCCTCCTAGCGATATTATTAAATCTCCTCTTTTTATTCCATAATCACAGAACTTTTCATATACTTCCTGCAGCATACTAAGGGTTTTACTCTGTTCTCCCGGTTTAATGGATATATATTTTATGTTAAATCCACTTTTTTCAAGGGATATGCAAACTCTTTCTAAATAAAACTTTTCTACATTCCAATCTGTTATAAATACTATATTTTTACCCTTATAAAGTTCTGCTATATGTTCACCAATAGTATTTAATATTCCTTTTTCTATGTGTATTTTATATTTTTTGTGCTTAAGCTCAATGTCTATTATACTCATTCAATCACTTCCATATATTTTATTATCTTTTATATCAATTCTTTTCTTTTCAAGGATACTTGCTTAAAAATATGATCTAGTTTATCAACATCTCTACACTTTATTGCGTCCTTCAATTTGCTTATACTTTCCTCAAAACGTTCTATCTCAGATATTAGCTTCTCTGAGTTCATGGTAAATAACTCTGACCATAACATAGGATTTATAACAGCAACTCTAGTAGCATCTCTAAAACTCCCACCGGTATATAAGCCAATATCATTTTCCTCTATACATGCATCAATAAGCGAAACTGCTATGACATGCGGAAGCTGGCTAGTGAAAGATATTATTCTATCATGTTCCTCAGGATTTATATATATTACATTTTTAAAACCTATACTTTTAGCCATCTTTTCTATTATGTCAATATTACACTTATTATTTTTTCCCGTTGGAGTTATAATATAGTTAGCTCCCTTAAAAATCTCTTTAGAAGCTAACTTAATACCTCCAGCCTCTTTTCCTGCCATTGGGTGTCCACCAATGAACTCCATATCATCTGGCAAAATGGAATTTATTTTATCAACTACGCTTTCTTTTACTCCAGAAGTATCTGTTATTAAAACTCCTTCTTTAAAGTTATGCAAGTTATCTTTTATAAACCCTACTGTATCCTGAGGATAAAGAGCTATAATAATTAAATCTACATCCTTTAAAAATACATCTCCATTTTTGTAGGCCTCATCTATAATCCCCATATCTAAAGCTTTTTTTAAAGTTTCTTTATTTTTATCTACTCCATATATACATTTGGGCGCCAAGTCTTTAAGTGCCATAGCATAAGACGCTCCTATAAGACCTAAGCCTACAATTGCTATATTAAGTTTAAAGCCAGATTCATCCATTATATCTTCCCCTTTTATTTGAAAAGTTTTTTGCAAACTACACTAAAAACTCCAAAGTATTATTTTTGACAACTAAAACTTTGATAATTAAATCTTAAAAATTTATTGTTTCATAAATCTCTCTTGACCCTAACTGTGCTAATGCATCTATATCTTCCATAAGTCTGTGGAATTTATCAGGTTTTATAGATTGTTGGCCATCACACTTGGCATTAGCAGGATCATTATGAACTTCAATAATAAGCCCATCTGCACCTACTGCAATTGCTGCTTTAGATAGAGGTTCTACCATCCACCATAAGCCTGCAGCATGGCTAGGATCCACTATTACCGGGAGATGACTTAACTTCTTTATAGCTGGTATAGCACTTAGGTCTAAAGTGTTTCTTGTGTAATTTTCAAAGGTTCTTATACCTCTTTCACAAAGTATTACATTTTCATTTCCCTCTGACATTATATATTCTGCTGACATTAAAAGCTCTTCTATAGTCGCTGAAAGACCTCTTTTTAAAAGTATTGGTTTTCTAGTTTTTCCAAGCTCTTTTAAAAGCTCAAAGTTTTGCATGTTTCTTGCTCCAACTTGTATTACATCCACATCTTCAACAAATTTATCTATCATATCTGCAGTCATTATCTCAGTTACTATTGGAAGTCCTGTTTCTTTTCTTGCTAATTTTAAAAGCTCCAACCCGTGAGTTTTAAGTCCTTGGAAACTGTATGGTGAAGTTCTTGGTTTAAAAGCGCCTCCACGCAAGAATCTTGCCCCACTTTTCTTTACTCGCCTTGCTATTTCTACTATCTGTTCTTCACTTTCTACAGAACAAGGACCTGCCATAATAGCAATTTTATTTCCACCAATTTTTTCACCCTTAACATTAATTACTGTATTATCAGGATGGAATAATCTATTTGCTAACTTATAAGGCTGTTGAACCTTAAGAATCTTTTCTACATATTCATTTGCACCTATTTTACTTTCATCAATTTTTGTAGTGTCCCCAATTAATCCAAGAATACAGTAATTCTCTCCTTGTGATAAGTTCACTTCAAATCCCTCTCTTTCTAATTTTTGCTTTTGTATTAAAATCTCTTCCTTTGGTGTGTGTGGTTTCATAATTATTATCATGATAAATGCCCCCTTAGTTATTTATTTAAAATATGAAACTCCTTCTCCTATCGTCGAATGAGTGCTCGCTGAGTAAGCGATTCACTTCAAATCAGAGATTTGAGTTCTCTGCTTAAGCGACCATATCAAAATCACAGATTTTGTATGTCTGCTTAAAAGTATAAAAAAATAAGGCTCATAATGAGCCTTATCTATAAACTAAATCAAATATACCTAAATTAAGCACACAGTAATGCGTTCTTAGAAATATACCTGCATTTATTAAACTCATTAGAAATAGGAATATATATTTTTTTGAACCAAAAATAGCCAGCGCTAAAATAATAAAAGCTCCAGCTAAAAAAGTAAAAATAAAATTTTTGGCTTATTCCCTTTCTAATGATATTTTCCATAATGTTATCCTCCAAATCAATATTTAATCAATAATATATAATAAAAATTCACAACCAATATTTGAATATGCAAACTAATTTTTCATTTAAACCTATTATAACAACTTTATTATTTATGTCAATCAATAAAATTATGCATGTTTTTTATGCAAATCCCCTTAATATCAACTCTTATATTAATTTTCACAAAATAATGAATAAAAAATATTTTTTATTCATTATTTTGCAAAACTACCGTCATTTTTATATGTTGCATAATTTTGCACTGCATATTATCAATCAAACTAGTTAACAAATTTCACTTATCCTCTTTCTAATGCAGTAAGGCCTGTTCTAACTATTTCTTTTATTCCATGAGGTTTCATCATATCAATAAACGCAGATATTTTTTCTTCATCACCAGTAATTTCAATAGTCATACTTTTAATATCTATATCTACAATATTGCCTCTAAAAATATTAACAGTTTCCGTAATTATTGATTGGTTAGCTTGATTCATAGCAACCTTCACAAGTGCTAATTCCCTATAAACAGCGCCTACAGAATCTAAGCTTACTATTTTTATAACATCTATAAGCTTGTTTAATTGTTTACTTATTTGTTCCAACATATGTTCACAACCAGCTACTACAATAGTCATTCGAGATACATTAGGATCCTCTGTAACACCTACAGTTAGACTGTGAATATTATAACCTCTCCTGCTAAACAATCCCGATATTTTACTTAATACACCTGAGTGATTCTCCACTAATACAGATAAAACGTATTTATTCATGTGTCTCCCCCTATCTTTTATCTCGTGATTCGTAATATAAAAAAATGCGAAGCATTTTTTAGAGGACAGAGGACAATGAAGGAGGATTTTTCTACGTTACACTACGAAAAATCTTTAATTATATTATAATCTGATGTTTCGCCTTAGCGAAACGAACTCAAAACTCACCTTCACTGTCCTCTGTCCTCTGTCAATTGTCCTCTAATAAAAATTTTGTGTCGCAAAATTTTTATTTTGCTAAGCATCCATATCTGTATGTGTAAACTCTAAAAAGTACTTTCGCTAGAATCAACAATACATTCTATTATAAATGTATTATTGGAATTTACAGCTTCCCTAAAGGTTTCCTTGAATTCTCCATTTCTAATAATTCTTTTGCCTTTTAATCCATAAGCTTCTGCTATTTTAATAAAGTCTGTTTGACACTTAAAATTTACACCACTATACCTGCCAACGCCATAGGTGTTCTTTTGAATTTCTCTAACCATTCCAAGCACTGAATTATTAAATAAAAGTATTACTATGTTTACATTATTATCAACTATTGTGCCAAGTTCAGCCATACTCATTTGAAAACCACCATCTCCTACAACAGCAATAACTGTCTTACTAGGATTGGCTATTTTAGCCCCTACCGCAGCGGGCAGAGAATATCCCATAGTGCCAAGTCCTCCTGAAGTAAAGAAACTTGTTGAATTCTTTATTTGAAAATTTCTTGCAGTCCAAATTTGATTTTGCCCTACATCTGCAGTAATAATTGCATTTTTTTCTAACATCTGAGATAATATGTTCAATACATACTTAGGACTTACCTTTGAATTTAACTTTATAGGCTCTTCTACTTCCTTCTTCCATGCTGCAATTTGCTCAAGCCATTCTGTTGTTTCTACTTCATTAACTTCCTTTATCAATTCTTCTAAAACCTGCTTAGAATCTCCTACTACTGGAATATTAGGTCCTAAAATTTTCCCTATTTCCGCTGGATCGATGTCAATATGAATGACATAAGCATCTTTTGCAAAGTTTGAACCTGCAATAGCTCTATCTGCCGCTCTAGTTCCTATAAGTATTAAAAGGTCTGCTTCTGATATAGCTTTATTAGCATAAGAAAATCCATGAGATCCTATTAACCCTACATAATATGGATTATCTTCATTAATACTACATTTTCCCATTAATGTATGAACAACTGGTATTTTTGATTTCTGAGCAAACTCTTTTAACTCCTTCTCCGCTCCACCAGAAATAATACCTCCACCTACGCATATAAGAGGTTTTTTACTTTCCATAATCTTTTCTGCTGCTCTTTTTATCTGTCCTTTGTGTCCTTCAAATTTAGGTTTATATCCTCGAATGTTTACTTCTTTCGGATAAAAAAATTCTATATCTTCACACTGAATATCAACTGGTATATCTATTAATACTGGTCCTGGCCTTCCTGTAGAAGCTATATAAAAGGCTTCTTTCATAATTCTAGAAACGTCTTCAGCAGATTTAACTAAATAGTTGTGCTTTGTAAAAGATTCCGTTGCTCCTGTAATATCAGCTTCTTGAAAAACATCCTTACCAATGAGATTTGATTTAACCTGGCCTGTAATGATTACCAAAGGGATAGAATCCATATATGCAGTAGCTATTGCCGTAATTAAATTTGTTGCTCCAGGACCTGATGTAACAATACATACCCCTATTGTCTTCTTAGCTCTTGCAAAGCCAATTGCACTATGACCGGCTGCTTGTTCCTGTCTAACTAATATGTGTTTAATGTCTGACTTTCTTAAAGCTTCATATATGGGAACAACTGTAGCCCCAGGATATCCGAATACCGTATCTACGTTTTCTTCACGCAAACACTGTATAATTGCCTCAGCAACTTTCATGTTACTTCCCCCTTATCTTACACAATATAGTTCTAATACTTATGAAAAAAATCTTTACATAGGAAAATCAACTTTCAGCTTCTTACTCCTATACTTTCTCTGCAATAAGATCTCCCATTTGTTCTGTTCCCACGATTTTCATACCCTGTTCCATAATATCGCCAGTACGATATCCTTTATCAATAATTCTTGATACAGCAGCTTCTACATCCTTAGCTGCATCTTCCATATTAAAACTATATCGGAGCATCATCGCCGTACTCATTATCGCTCCAATCGGATTTGCTTTATCCAGCCCTGCAATATCTGGTGCAGATCCATGGATTGGCTCATAAAGACCTATACTGCCTTCTCCTACACTGGCTGAAGGTAGCATTCCTAATGACCCAGTTAGCATGGAAGCCTCATCACTTAAAATATCTCCAAACATATTTTCTGTAAGTATTACATCAAATTGCTTAGGATTTTTAATTAGCTGCATAGCAGCATTATCAACATACATATAGTTTAATTCTATATCCTTATAATCTTCACTTATCTTTGTCACTACTTCTCTCCAGAGTCTTGAGGTTTCTAATACATTAGCCTTATCTATTAAAGTAAGTTTTTTATCTCTTTTTCTGGCAACCTCAAAGGCTTTTTTTGCAATTCTCTCTATATCTCTAGTACAATAGTCAATTGTGTCATAGGCTCTTTGTCCACCATCAATATCTATTCTCTTCTTTTCCCCAAAATAAGCTCCACCAATTAACTCTCTAACTATCATAATATCCAGTCCATCACCTAGAACTTCCTCCTTTAAGGTAGATGCTGATTTCAATTGTGGAAATAAAATGGCTGGTCTTAAGTTTGCAAACACTCCTAGTTCTTTTCTCAATGATAGTAATCCTTTCTCTGGTCTTAAGTCTCCAGGATGACTATCCCACTTAGGTCCACCTACTGCTCCTAGGATAACTGCTTCACTATTTTTGCATTTATGTATTGTTTCTTCTGGTATTGGATTCCCTGTTGCATCTATAGCGGCACCACCAAGTAACGCCTCATTAAACTCAAAATTACATCCATATTTACTTTCAACTTTTTTTAACATTTTAACAGCTTGATTTATTACCTCTTTTCCTATTCCATCTCCTGGTATAATCGTTATTTTCATATCCCATTCACCTCTACATATTTAATTTTTTTAGAGGACAATTGTCCTCTGTCCACTGAAAAATTTGCGTTGCAAGCTTTTTAATTTACTTACTATGCATTTTAATATAATTTATAAGTCCCTCTGACTTTATAATCTTCTCCATAAACTCCGGGAAAGCTTCTGCCTTATAGGTTTTGTTTTTAGTACTATTAGTAATAATTCCAGTTTTAAAATCTATATTTACTTCATTGCTTTCTTCAATATCCTTTGCTGCTTCAGAACATTCAACTATAGGCAATCCTATATTTATTGCATTCCTATAGAATATCCTTGCAAAAGTTTCAGCTATAACGCATTTAATTCCAGCAGCCTTTATAGCAATAGGAGCATGTTCCCTTGAGGAACCACATCCAAAGTTTTTTCCACCTATTATAATGTTTGCATATTTTGCTTTAGCTGAAAAATCCTTATCCAAATCTTCCATACAGTGAGATGCCAACTCTAAAGCATCACTGGTATTTAAATATCTGGCCGGAATAATAACATCTGTGTCTACATTGTCACCATATTTTATTACTTTTCCCTTTACCATTTTGCTACCTCCTCTGGTGATGAAATTTTACCTGTAATTGCTGATGCCGCTGCTACTGCAGGACTTGCTAAGTAAACTTCGCTTTCTGGATGTCCCATTCTTCCTACAAAATTTCTATTTGTAGTTGCTATGCATCTTTCTCCTTTTGCTAATATTCCCATATGTCCTCCAAGGCAAGGTCCACAAGTTGGTGTACTTACCACTGCGCCTGCTTCTATAAATGTTTCAATAAGACCTTCTCTTAAAGCTTCAAGGTAAATTTTTTGAGTAGCTGGGAATATAATAGTTCTTACCTTTTGATTTACTTTTTTATCCTTTAAAACTTTTGCAGCTGATCTTAAATCTTCTATTCTCCCATTAGTGCAGGAACCTATGACAACTTGGTCTATAGTTACCTCCCCCACCTCATCAATTGTCCTTGTATTCTCTGGTAGATGTGGAAAGGCTACTGTTGGTCTAATAGTTGATAAATCAATTTCTATAGTCCTTGTATATTCTGCATCCTCATCTGCTTTATAAATCACATAATTTCTATCAGAATGTTCCTTTACATATTCTATAGTTCTTTCATCTACTTCAAAAATTCCATTTTTAGCTCCAGCCTCAATAGCCATGTTTGTCATAGCAAAACGGTCATCCATAGATAAGCTTTTAACACCTTCTCCTGTATATTCCATCGATTGATAAAGCGCTCCATCTACACCAATCATACCAATAATGTGCAGTATTACGTCCTTTCCGCTTACCCAAGGTGATAAACTTCCTTTAATCACAAACTTTATAGCTTCCGGAACTTTAAACCATGCTTCCCCTGTAGCCATGCCAGCTCCCATATCTGTACTTCCGACACCTGTTGAAAAAGCTCCTAAAGCTCCATATGTACAGGTATGTGAATCTGCTCCAATTATTACATCGCCGCAAACATCCAGACCTTTTTCTGGTATTAATGCGTGTTCAATCCCCATTTGTCCGATTTCAAAATAATTTTTGATTCCCTTATCGTAAGCAAATTCCCTTACACATTTACACTGCTCTGCAGATTTTATATCTTTATTTGGAGTAAAGTGATCAGGTACAATAGCTATTTTCTCCTTATGAAAAACTTCAGTAACCCCAATTTTATTAAATTCCTTAAAGGCTACAGGAGTGGTTATGTCATTTCCAAGTACTAAATCTAACTTTACCTTAATTAGCTGTCCAGCCTTTACACTTTCTAAGCCTGCATGAGTAGCTAAAATCTTTTGTGTCATCGTCATTCCCATATTCATTCCTCCGATACTTTTTATATGTCTAGAAATTAAATATATAAATTAGCTATTTAAGTAAATAAAACTCTAATGCTCTTATCTAGCGCTTTATACATTTGATTTTTAAAGCAAGTAATATTAAAAATTATATTTAATTGTATTTATTAACCTATTTGTAGTCGTAGTTATCCGTTATTTTTATTTCTTTTTAATACTTGATTAAAAATCTATTTTGTTATTAAACTTCGACAATTACTTTATCAATACACGAAGCAGAATTCTCTTCTTGAAATAAGTAGTAGTGCATTTTATTAATAGCATTTATAAAAGCTTTGGCACTAGCCTCTACTACATCTGTACTTACCCCACTGGCTGAAAATATTTTATTATCTTTTTCAATTTTTACAGTAACTTCTCCTAATGCATCTTTTCCACTGCCTATTGCCTTTAGGAAATAATCTTTTAGCTTAACATTTACTCCTACAGCTTTTTCAATTGCTTTAAAGGTTGCATCCACTGGACCATCACCACAGGAAGCCTCGTCAATTGAATTGCCATCATAACGTATTTTTACAGTAGAAGTAGCAACCATATTGTTTCCACTTGAGACTTGAAAATGTTCAAGTTTATAATTTTCAGGAACCTGAAATACCTCTTGTTTTATTAGTGCTTCTATATCCTCATCTGAAATAGATTTCTTTTTATCTGCTAAATCCTTAAACTTCAAGAAGGCATCATTAACCTTAACAGAATCTAAATTATCATAGCCTATTTCCTTCAATCGCTGTTCAAAAGCATGTCTTCCAGAATGTTTCCCAAGCACTATAAGGTTTTTCTTTAAGCCAACAGACTCTGGAGTCATTATTTCATAAGTTTCTCTGCAATTTAGAACTCCATGCTGGTGAATACCGGATTCATGAGCAAAGGCATTTGAACCAACAATAGCCTTATTATTTTGAATCTGAACTCCTGTTAAGTGACTTACTAGATTACTGGTTTTTGTTAAATGTTCAGTTACTATATCTGTATGACACTTAAAATAATTAGATCTAGTTTTAATGGACATTACTATTTCCTCTAAAGCAGCATTGCCAGCCCTCTCGCCAAGCCCGTTTACTGCACACTCTATCTGCTGAGCTCCATTTTCTATAGCTGCAAGTGAGTTTGCAACTGCTAATCCCAAATCATTATGACAATGAACACTTATGACGGCCTTATGGATATTAGGGACATTTTCTCTAATTCCTTTAATAAATGCTCCATACTCCCCTGGCGTTGTATAGCCAACGGTATCAGGTATATTTACTACATCTGCACCAGCTTCAATTACTGCTTCTAATACCCTATACAAAAATTCTGGGCGAGTTCTTGTTCCATCTTCTGGTGAAAACTCAACATTTGGACAAAAACTTTTAGCATATTTCACCATACTGCCTGCTCTTTCCAAAACTTCTTCCGGTTTCATATTTAGCTTGTGCTGCATATGAATATCTGATGTTGCAATAAATGTATGAATTCTAGGGTTTTCTGCATATTTTAGAGCCTCCCATGCAGTATCTATATCTTGCTTAGAGGTTCTAGCAAGTCCAGTAATGATTGAGCCCTTTATGTTTTTTGCAATAGCTTTAACAGCTTCAAAATCTCCTTTAGATGCAAATGGGAATCCTGCTTCGATTATATCTACTCCAAGTATTTGAAGCTGTTTTGCAATCTCTAATTTTTCATGTATGTTTAAACTCACTCCTGGAGTTTGTTCTCCATCCCTTAATGTAGTATCAAAAATATATATTTTTTTTGTCATTAAATCCACTTCCCCATGATCATATTTTTGTTTAGCATTAAGAGATGCAATAACTCGACATCTCTTAATGCCTATTTCCACTCTTTTCTTTTAACTCAAGTCACCATTTTTCTCAATTCTTTAGCTTTTTTATATAATTGCCTTAAATTAAAACATCATAAATGCTGTGCAGTAGTCACATTCTGTATCATCCCTTTGTGATTTTGAACTTCTTAAATATTCATAATAGGCCTTGCCTGCTTCGTATATTTGTGAAACTGCTTCTGATGACATATTATCCTTCGAAGTATTACGCGTTTCATTAAATTGTTTAAGATCCTTTGAATATTTTTTATTTATAAACATTGACATTACATTTGCCTCCTTTTAATTACATAACTTTAATTATTTTACATAGTATGTGTATAAAATATATTTAAAGTTTTCACTGGCCAGATGAAAAACTATTAAACTTTAATATGTTTGTCTGAATAAGTTTATAAAAACATTTGATTATAAGGTAAATAAAAAGACAGACTCTCCCCATATAATGGGGCGAAAGTCTGTCCGCGGTACCACCCAGATTTTTTTACTTAATTCCATTAACGGTTTACACCGGCTCAGCTTACTATTATTTCAGCCTGCAGCTACAGGATGAGTTTCAATATGTGTACTTATGGGTTTTCACCAATTCCCACTCTCTTTGAAATACTTATCATATCTACTTATTCCTATCATTGCTTTTTTTATATTTACTTGTATAGATTTAAATATATTATTAAATCAGCAATTTATTCATGTATTTTGTATTTTTTATTACATGATATTCTAAATTAAATCAGCAATTTTTTAAATTTGAGTATATAAAAACAGACCTTGCCCATTTTTATCATGGGGCGAAGATCTGCCGCGTTACCACCCAAATTTCTTACTTCATTTAAATAACGGCTTATACCGGCTCAGCTTACTACTATTTCAGCCTGCAGCTACAGGGTGAGTTTCAATATGTATACTTAGGGTTTCCACCATTCCCCATTCTCTTTAAAGTATTAAACATATTTACTTAATCCTGTCATCGCTTTTGATATATTGTTTATAAATTTACTATGTTTTTAACAATTTGTCAATATACTTTTTTTATTTTTTTAAATTGTTATTTATTTTTCTGAATTTTCATTTTTATCATTCTAGCACCGTAAATTTTACCTGTCAATACAAAACGAATTATCCATAATATTAAAAATATTTAGTTATACGCATGATTTCAATTATTTATTGAGTAAAAAATTTAAGTTTTCTATCATAACAGTTTTTGAATCTTATCTTCAATATTCCTATTAACATTTTTCTTTCAGGCTATGAATTAAAAACTGTACTATTTATTCTCTACTATATTTATGCAGCTGCTGGCATTCTTTTTTCTATTTTCAACTATATAAAGTACATAAAATAATACGGAGGCTGAAATAGCTAAAGTAAATGCTACAGGCCATGCATCTATGACTCTTCTATTTTTTATATACATTCCCATAATAGCTGGTCCTACTGCAAAGCCTGCACCAGTTATAAGAGGTATAACTGAATTAAATCTTCCTCTATGCGACATAGGTGTATGATTTGCAATATATACTCCAGAATTGGTAGTATGAATTATTTCACCTAAGGTCCATATTACTGTTGCCAATATAAACATAGGGTAACTCTTAATAAAATACATCATCCCAAAGCCTACCCCATAAAATATTCCTGCTCCAGCTACATTCTGTATTGCTGAGAATTTTCTAGTTAACCTAGTTATAACTGTAGTAAAAAGTATTACAGTTAGTCCATTTGTTGCCATAATCTTTCCATATAGAACTGAGCTATTACTCTTAAATATCTCCTCTACTTGAAGTGGTATGCAGAAAGGAAATTGAGCATAAACAAAACTATATATCATAGATAATAATGCAAAAGATAAAAGTAGTGGTCTTTTAAACAATGCGCTTATAAGATTACTTTCCTCTGCTTTTTCGTTTTCATTTATAATTTGCTTTTCTGATTCCTTATCAGGTTTTGTTTCTTTTACAAAGGTATATATTATAATTATTGATGTAAAAACCGCTATGCTGTTCCCAACAAATAGCATCTTAAGATAATGACTGAATAAAAAACCTGCTATCATAGGACCTATAGAAAATCCTAAGTTATTCCCAAGATATAAAAGAGAATATGCGCTGCTTCTGTTTTTAGTATTTGTCAAGTCTGCAATCATAGCTCCATAAGCAGGTTGTGCTATAGAATTAAAAAAGGATGAGATAATTAACAAATATGGTACTGCAATAGATCTTTCAAGAAATGCACAAGGTATATAACATAATGCAGCTAATCCCTGAAAAGTGACTAATACATTTCTTCTTCCGAAAGTATCTGAAATTTTACCGCCAATAAGTGAACCAGGAACTGTACAAATTGCATTTGCCATTATGAATATTCCAATTACATCTTTGCTCAATCCTATCTTGTCTGAAAGAAACATAGTAAGAAAAGGTGCTACAAAAGCACCTAATGAATTTATAATTTTAACTACAAAAAGTACATATATACTAAATGGTAATCCTTTATAAATTTTAAAAATGTCTTTAATATTCATTTATTCCCCCAATTTTTTTAATATAGAGCTTAGAAACCGAAAGTTAGTTTCTCTATAAAAATATATAAAATTTATTTTTATTTAACTAACAGTGTACGTGATTATATATTCTATATTCTCAGTAGTGGTCAAATTCGGATTATCGTCATTCCATTTTCCTAAAAACTCAAGCTCCTTTAATGTAGCTTCAAAATGACACATTGCTATGCCTATGTCTAATCTTTGTATATCAAAATTTAATGCCTTTCCATATCCTTTGTTTCTAGCTATAAAGAAATGAAAGCTATTTCCATTCTTAACTATTCTCCAAGGCTGCTTGTTTGAAGCTGAAGGTGCTATTCTAACCATCTCAAAGGCCTCTTTAAATTTTCCAACCTCATCTCTTTTAATAGCTTTATCAAAACTTTTGTCAAAAAACAGTTCATTCCAATCTTTTCTATTTTTAGAGCCAGCAACAGCTACCATTAAAGAGTCCAGTAAGCTTCTATTTTCTTTGGCATATCCTATAGGGGTTATTACTGGCATAGATTCTCTTTCTTTTAGCTCCATTGCCTTTCCAAATTCTCCTCTTTTAAAGGTTCCTCCAAGCCAACAGGTTCCTAAACCTAATGTTGTTGCATATAATATTATTTTTTCAAAAACATATCCTAGATTTTCTTCATATCTGTTCTCTTTTTCTACTGCTGAACATATAAAGGTTTTTGCTCCTTTAATAACTCCGTAAGTTCCAAGTTTAACATCTGAACTTATATTGTCCATATCTATTATTTTGAATCTTACTTTAGTATTAAATGGCGCTTTTACATGCTCTATATAATTTATTAACTTTTGTCTCAGTTCTTGCGAAATTGGTTCTTCTTTATAAGTTCGCATTGATTTTCTCTTTATTGCTGCTTCTCTTATATCCACCAAACCTTTCCTCCTTCAATATAATAAAATACAAACTTTCATTATATTATACCAAGGATTTGCCAAATATAGTATTATTCTTATAATAAATAAGGAGCTGTATCAAAATAATTTTTTAATCATTCTGATACAGCTCTCTAAATTCTTATTTAAATGCTACTTGAATTAATAGCATTACTGCCGCAAATGCTGCAGTATATCCCATTAATGGCATAATGAATTTTAACCATTTGTCATAAGTTACATCAACAAGTGCTAAGGTAGCTAGTATAAGTCCTGTTGGAGTTATAAATGCTATTAAACCTTGTCCATATTGATATGCGCTTACTATTACATCTCTTGGTAATCCAACAGCATCTGCTAATGGGGCCATAATTGGCATTGATAATACTGCAAGCCCTGATGATGATGGAATAAAGAAGCCAAGAATTATAAATAATAAAAGCATTACAAGTATAAATACATATGGATTCATTCCTTGAACTGCATTTGATGAAAAATGCAGTATGGAATCAGATATTAGCCCATTTTCCATAACTAAATTAATAGCTCTTGCTACTCCAACAACCAATGCAACGCTAATTAAATCAGCAGCACCAGTAACAAACTTATTAACAAACTCTTTTTCACCCATTCCTGAAATGACACCTAATGCTATTCCCACAACAAGGAATAATGTAGTCATTTCAGTAAACCACCATTCTTTAGTAGAAACTCCCCAAATCATTACAGCAAAAGCTGATCCAAATACTAAAAGCATTAATTTACGTCTGAAAGTAAACTCTGGAATAACCTTCTGCTCATGGCTCTTTAGGAACTTTCCTTCAATTTCTTCCTTTTGATCATATATCAATGATTTAGTTGGATCTTTCTTAATTTTTTTACCATACTTAACTATATAAATAATAGTAAATATTGTCGCAATGATTAAACCCGCTGTCCTCATACCTAATCCTGCAGTAAATGTCGTTCCAGCAGCATTAGAAGCAATTACTGAGGAGAATGGGTTTACAGTTGAAAACATTGTACCAATTGATGATCCCATATAAAGTGCAGCTATACAGACAAGTGCATCATATCCAGCTGCCATGAATACGGGAACAAGTATTGGATACAGAGCAATTGTTTCTTCTGCTAATCCGAAAGTCGTTCCACCTAATGAAATTAGTACTGTAATAATAACAATTAATAAAAATTCTTTTCCTTTAGTAGCACGTGAAAGACTATCAATACCAGCATCAAAAGCACCACTATTATTTAGTACCCCAATACATCCTCCAATTATAAGTAAGAACGCAATAATATCAATAGTCTCCTGTATACCTTTTACTGGAGCTTGTATCACATCAATAGGCCCTTGGGGATTTTGTTTTACTTTCTCATATGTACCTGGAATCGCTACCGGTTTACTAATACTTCCATCAACGAATCTTTGTATATCCACCTTGACCCCAAGCTTATTAAGTGTTTCTTGTGTAGGTTTTGCCTCTTCTACAGATCCGTCTGGCTTGGTTACTGTGAAAATCTTTTTATCAGATTCATACTTTAATTTTGCATAAGAACCTGCTGGAACTATATAAGTAAGAGCAGCTGCAAAAATTAAAACTATAAATAACACAGTAAACGCAGTTGGAAAACTTCTTTTCTTTTTGTTCATTTTTTATCACTCCTTAGTTGTCATTGTATTAAATTATACAAACTTTTCTTACATTTTTCAACCATTATTGAAAAAATTACTAAATTTTCACCATTTTTTATATTTATACATGTATTTTTTTGACGTTTTTTTATATTTATACGTTTATTTTTTCATTATTTTTCATATTTATAAGTTAAATAATTAACAATGTTCTTATATTATTTATTACGAATAACACTATTAGTTATATTTAATGAATACGTTTACTTAAATTCATACAAAAAGGAAAGTATAAAAATTATACTTTCCTTGTATAAATAATATATGTTAATTTAAAGGCATATACTTTTTCATTTAGTTTATGCAACATTAGTCCTAAATTTACTATCTAACAAATAATTTGTTCTTTCAATAGCCTCTTCAATATTATTACAGAAGTTTTCACTTCCCAATCTATCTACAAAACCATAACTCTGTAACACATGAAATGGCTGCTCTTTAGCTTCTAATATAATAAGATCCCTTTGCTGGTTTTTGCAGATATCATATAGAGTTTCAAGCTCATGATATCCTGTTGCATCCATAGCTGGTACCTTACTCATTTTTATTATTAATACTTCATGATTTTCTTTCATGCCTTTAGTGACCTTAGCAAATTTGTTTGCTGCTGCAAAGAAGAAAGGTCCCTGAATTTCATAAAAGGATATTTTATCTGGAAAATCTGTTGTATTTATGAGCCTTGAACAATCCTTATCTTTATCTGACAAACACTTTACTTCTCCGTAATCTGCCATTCTCTTCATGAAAAGGAAGGAAGCCAATACTACACCAATTCCTATAGCTACTACTAAATCTAATAATATTGTAAGTAAAAATGTTGTTAAAAATATTATAGCATCACTTTTAGGTGCTTTTCTAAGATTTTTAAATACTTTCCAATCTCCCATATTATAGGATACCACTATCAATATAGCAGCCAAAGAAGTCATAGGAAGAAGTTTAACATAAGGCATAAATAACATCATAATAAGAAGTAAAACTACTGCATGTACAATTCCTGTTATAGGTGTTCTTCCTCCATTTTTTATATTAGCTGCAGTTCTTGCTATAGCACCAGTAACTGGTATTCCTCCGAAAAGTCCTGAAAAAACATTAGCAAATCCCTGTGCAACCAATTCCATATTTGAACGGTGATTACCACCAATCATTCCATCCGCAACTACTGCAGATAAAAGAGATTCTATTGCTGCCAAAACTGCAATTGTCATAGATGGCGGTATTAATTCTTTTATCATATTTATATTAATATCATGTACAGCTATTTTAGGAAGTACAGCTGGTATATCTCCATAACGACTTCCTATAGTTTCTACATTTAATTTAAAAGCTATAGTTATTATAGTAGTTATAATTAGAGCAATTAGTGTTCCTGGAATTTTTTTATTTATTTTAGGCCATAAAACTATTATTACAAGAGCTAAAGCACCTATAAATAAAGTTTCATAGTTAACTGTATTTAAGTGATTTATATAGGACTCCCATTTTGCTATAAACTCTGATGGTACAGATGTAATTTTTAATCCAAGGAAATCCTTTATTTGAGTTGAAAATATAGATATTGCGATACCACATGTAAATCCTGTAGTTATAGGATATGGAATGTACTTTAATGCCTTACCAAATTTGCATAATCCCATAATGATTAATATTGCTCCTGCCATTACTGTGGCAACAGTTAGTCCTGTTATGCCGTACTTCTCTATTATTCCGTAAACTATTATTATGAAGGCACCTGTAGGTCCACCAATTTGAACCCTGCTTCCCCCAAGAAATGATACTATAAATCCTCCTATAATTGCAGTATATAGCCCTTTTTCAGGAGATACTCCTGATGCTATTGCAAGAGCTATAGACAAAGGAAGTGCTATTACTGCTACAATAATTCCAGCAATAAAATCCTTTGCGAATTGTTCTTTAGTATAATCTTTGATGCAAGTAAATAATTTTGGAACTAACACTTTTTCACACTTCTTTCTCTTATGTATAAAAATTACTTAAATTACCCCTAAAGGCAACGTTATTGATTATATTACTATTTTGACTTAATAGCAAGTATCTTTAATGATTAAACTAAAAAGAAAGCGAGATTTATCCTCTCACTTTCTCTATATCAAGCATTTAACTTTTGATATTTAAATATATCAACTTACTACATAAAATCTAACACCTGTTTTTTTATTGCTACAAATTTATCTGAAGTTATCATGTCTTTAGTTCTATTTCTAGGCAGATCTACTTTTATCTCACCTTTTATACAGGCAGGTTTGTCAGATAATATATAAATTCTATTTGAAAGATATATAGCTTCTTCTATATCGTGAGTTATAAATAGTATAGTACTTTTTAAGTCCTTTATTACATTCAAAAGCCAATTTTGCATTTTTCCTCTTGTTATAGCATCTAATGCACCAAAAGGCTCATCTAAAAGCATTATGTTATTGGAAGTCATATAAGTTCTTAAAAATGCTGCCCTTTGTTTCATTCCGCCAGATAGCTGAAAAGGATATTTAAACTCATACCCTTTTAATCCATAAGGCTCAAAGTAATCTATAACCTGCTTTCTTCCCTCCGATTTACTTTTTCCCTTTATATAAAGAGGTAAAGCTACATTATCTATTACTTTTTTCCAAGGAAGAAGTAAATCCTTCTGGTGCATATAGCTAATTTCTCCTTCAACCTTTACTTCTCCGTTATCTGGCTTCAGTACTCCTGATATTATATTTAATATTGTGCTCTTGCCACTTCCACTTGGTCCGAGAAGAGTTACAAATTCACCTTCTCTTACCTCTAAGCTTATATTATTAAGTATTTTGTCTGTATCAAAAGATCTTGATACATTTTTTAATACAAGCTTTTTATCATTTTTTGTTCTATCCAAGACAACCTATCTCCTTTAAAATTACTTAGATGGAAGGAATTCATTTGTGAATGCGTCCTCTGCCTTCATATCTTTAGTTATAAGCTTCTTATCAAGAAGGAATTTTGTATAGTTGTTCCAAACAGATGCTTTCATTTCTCCCCATCTTGGAGCATCTTCCTTGTATTTATTTTTAAGATATTTTTGGCTTTCTACAGCAAGATTTTTGTCTATCTCTGGAGCATTTTTAACAAAAATATCTGCAGCTTCTTCTGGTTTATCCATAGCAAATTCATATCCTTTAGTAGTAGCTTTCATAAACTTCTTAACCATTTCTGGTTTATCCTTTAAAGTACTTTCATTTGCTATAAGTATAGGTGTATAGTAGTCTAAATCAGGATTTAATTTTCTTACCTCTATGTAATCTAAAGGTATGTTTTTAAGTTTTGCTTCTATACCAGTCCAGCCTTCATATATCCATGCAAAATCTATATTGCTTTTAGTTGCTGCAAAGAAATCTTGACTTCCCATGTCAACTATCTTAAGTTTATTAAAATCAGCACCTTCCTTTTCCATTATTGCCTGCAATACAGCTTTCTCAGAAGGTGAGCCCCATCCTCCATAAGTCTTTCCTTCAAAGTCCTTTACAGTTTTTATGTTTTTGCTCTTTAGAGCTGCAAAGCCTGAAGTATTATGTTGAATTATGGCAGCTATAGCCTTAATAGGAAGTGGATTTTCTGAAGTTCTAGCATAAGTTAAATCTTCTTGGTAACTTACACCAAAATCACCTTTACCAGCAGCTATTAGGTTTCCTACTGCTCCTTCTGAAGGTTGAATTATTTCTACATCTAAACCTTCTTCTTTATAGTAACCTTTATCCTTAGCTACATATAAGCCTGTATGATTAGTATTAGGTGTCCAATCCAGTATCACCTTAACCTTTGTTAATTCTTTCTTTTCTGTTGTATTACTTTGAGGTGCCTTATTTGTTGAGCCGCATCCTGCAAAAATAGCAGTTGCTACTATAACTGAAGTTAAAATAGTTAAAAGTTTTTTTCCTTTCATAAATACACTGCCCGGTAAATACCCGGCAACCTCCCTTCGAAATAATAAAAACCCTTTTCATGAATGCGAAAAGGGCTAAAATAGCAACAAATTAAAATTAAACTATTTTCCCTACGTTGGCATTACCCAATTCAGGTTATAAGGGTCGAAGCTTAAAACTTCCTCTCAGACAATATTATTGCCTCCCCTAATTTATTTTATTGAAATATCTAACACATAAAGTATATCACTTCGTGCATAAATATGTCAAATCGTATACATAATAATAACTTTATATTTGTAAGTCCTTTAAGCGTGATTTTTATATATAAATAAAAGCCTTTAATACTAATTTAACACTGGCTTAAACCTTACTTAAAAGTATACATGTAAAATTAAATTGTAGCTATTTATTCTATCCATATATAGGATTTATTTAGAGTACACTATCTATTTGATACATTAGTTTGAAGTTTATTGAGTTCTATCTGTTATTTTTTAGTATATTTTTTCACCTAATGTAAGATAACTATATATTAGAATTGTAAAATGGTTTATCTTTTATAATTATCAAAGAAAGGTGTATATTATATGATAATATTTAATAAACAAAAATTTGTTATTACTTTTGGTATTTCAGCTATATTGCTTTATGCATCCTTTGCAGCAAATGCAGCATATAGCTCTAATTATAAATTTAATAGACTAACAGATATTTATACCAGCATAAGCAATTATTTAAAACTAGAACAAACACCGGATCAAATATCAAGAAACTCCGAAAAGATTATTCTTAAAAATATAGAAAAAAGTATAATAAACAAAAAATAACACTGCCATAGTTATAAGTGTCTGAACTAGAAAGTTGACTTTTCTGTTCTTAAACTTATAATTACAGCGGTGTTACTACCCTCTTTCTTTAACTTTTCTTTGCCATGGCATAAAAATATATTGAAGCATATACATAAGTCCAAATAAAGCCATGCTTAATATTATTATTATAATTATAGCTGCAAATATTTTATCAAGAGCATAAGCATTTTTAGCTCTTACCATAAATATACCAAGACCTTTGTCTCCTCCAAGCCACTCACCAATTATCGCTCCCATTATGCTGTATGTTGCCGCTATTCTAAGTCCTGAGAAAAAAGAACCTAAAGAGCCTGGAAACTTAACAAAAATGAATTTTTGTATTCTAGAAGCTCCCATTATATCCATAAGGCTCAACATATCATTATCAGCCGCTTCTAATCCATCAACTAAACTTATAACAATAGGGAAAAAACACACCATTATGACAACAATAACCTTTGGAAGCATGCCAAAACCAAACCATATTATAAATATTGGCGCCAAGGCTATTGTTGGTATAGTCTGAGAAATTACAAGTATAGGATAAATACAACTTTTTACTATTTTTACACTATCCATAATTATAGATAGTATTATTGCAAAAATTACTGAAAGTAAAAAACCTAAAAGAGCTTCATATAAGGTAGCATAAATGTGAGGCTTTAAATCTGGCATAATTCTAAAAAGAGTATTTATTATGTCTTTAGGGGATGGAAGAATATACTTAGGTATTCCCCCTTTATCCACAACTAATTGCCATAAAAAAATTAATATTAACTGAAAAACAACGGATATAGTTCCATTAATTGACTTACTATAATTCTTCACTAATTACACATCCTAAACAATTAGATATATATTTTTACAAAAAACATTGCTTTAATAATAATACCTAAAGTATTATAAGTTGCCTGTCTACAAATACATAAAACCCTTCTCCCAGCTTGGAAAAGGGTCAAACTTAATAACCTTTGCTAACTGTTATTATATCATTTTATAGATAATTATGTCAAAGCTAACTTAAGATCTTAAACTCTATATAGGGTTTAAGCTAGAAAATTGACTTACACAAAGGGCTATGTTTCCAAAGCTGAAGGTAGATTTAAAAACTTTGTGTCAGTCTTAGTGAAGTGTTTTAAGACAACCTTAGAATCTTAGATACTGTTTGAGCAGAGCGAGTTTATCTCAGTTCTTAGGTCGTCTAAAACACAAGCTTTAGACTGACTAAAAGTTTTTAACGGACTAAAGCTTGGAAACATAGTCCGGGGTGTAAGTCAATTTTCTGCCTTTGAACCCTATATATCGTTTCCGACTAGTGCACTAAAATTATCTTCCATCTGTTTTTCCATTTCCTCAAAGGTCAGTTTTTTCATCTCACCTAGTCTTTTCATAATCCTTAAAACTAATTTGGGCATTCCTATATTACCACTTAGCCATTCTTCTGCTCCCGGACCATCAGTTTCTACAAACATTTTATCTACAGGTACAATTGTTGCTATTTCTCTTATAATATCTGAATAAAAAAGCTCCGTACTTATTGTAAAATAGTATCCTCTATCTATCATTTTATATAACACATTCTTAGGGCCAGAATACCAGTGAACTATTACTCTACTCATTGAATACTTATCCAAAAGCTTTAAAACCTCTTCCTCAGCACCTTTAGTATGGATATTTATAACCTTATTTAGCCGCTTAGCTTCACGTAAGAAAAATTCGAATACTTTCATTTGTGATTCAAAACTTGTTTTATCTTCCACCCAAAAAAAATCTAGGCCTATCTCTCCAATAATTGGAGTTTCCTCTATATAAGGAATGAGCGTCCATAAGTCTCTTTCACAACCTTTTGCTTTCCATGGGTGTATCCCAAAAGTAGGCACTATATAAGAACACATTTCAGATATTTTCTTACTTTTTATATAAGATTCCATATCCATGGAATTAGCTATACTCAATATTTTATTTTCATTTATTTCCTTTATAGCCCTTTTTAAATCCTCTTTACTATATTGATCTATATGAGTGTGAACATCTATTAACATGCTATTTATATCCTCCTGTTGTTTTCACATTATAATAATATGTATAATTATATTATACACACCATTTGACATATATATTGAGTTTTATGAAAATTATGGTATAATTAAAACTGATATTAAATAGTAGCTTAAACAAAATAATAGTCAAACTTAATAAAGGCAAACTTATCTAAAGGTAAGGACGCAAAGCCATGAGTCTAAAGGATATTTTCCCATGATTGTCAGGTTGCTAGGTTAACGCTGTTTAAAAATAGCATCGCTTAGCATTGCTATTTTTTGTTTTTGCAGCAAATTACTAGGGGGAGTTACTATGCATAAAAATGTACATATAATTGGAGTGGGAACATATCATCCCAACAGACAATTGGACAATCACTATTTCGTTGAACACTTTAAAAAATATCAACTTGAAGATCATGCTGCAGCACTTATGGGTAAGTTAGGCAGAGAAATAAGAGCTCTTGCTGACAAAGGTGAAACTAGTGTTACCATGGCAGTTCAAGCCTCTAATCAAGCTTTAGCCAGCGCAGGGTTATCTGCATCTGATATCGATATGATTATCTCAGTATCAGATACGCCTGAATATTTATCACCTTGCTGTGCTCTTTTAATTAAAAATCAACTTAAAGCAGAGAATGTTTCATCAGTTTTTGATGTTAACTGTAATTGTATAGGTATGATAACAGGTATAGATATAGCAGCAAGATATCTTAAGACTGACAATAAATATAAGAAAGTATTAGTTGTTGGATCATTATTAATAAGTAAACTAGCTAGAGAAGATGATATGGTAGCCTTTGGTTGTTCTGCCGATGGTGCTGCTGCAATAATTCTTGAGAAAAGAGAAGAAGAGGAAGAAAGAGGTATTTTGGGTTCTAGAATGTTTACAGATGATTCCTACTATTGGTCCGTAACCATGCCCGGATGCGGAATGTCAAATACTCCTGATAACAGTATAGATTCAGAAGATAAAAAAATGCTTTGGAAACCCTTCGATTTTAGCTTTCTTTCAGAAAAATGGAGTGAAACAATTACAAAACTTTTACAGGACTACGGATACGTTCCTGATGACGTTAATCATTATTTTATGTCACAATTTTCACGGGTAGATCTTGAGTTAACCTTAGATAAACTAGGCGCCGATATAAGCAAGGCAACCTTTGTTGGAAATAAATATGGGTATACTGGGTGTACAAGTCCTATTATGGCTTTAGATGACAGATTAAAATATAAAAAATTTAATAGAGATGATATAGTTGTATTCTGCTCTGTGGCCTCTGGATACAGTATAGGAACCTTACTGTATAAATGGTAATAATTTTAAGGAGTTGAGTAGTTATATGCAAACCAATTCAAACACTATAATTAAATATCAAGAACAAACATTAAAATTCGTTATAATTATCTATTCTATAAGTGCGTTGCTAGCAGGATCAATGTTTCCTATAATGAAACTATTAAGATTATATAATGAGGTTAGTTGGCCTTATTTAATTGCACTATTTTTACTAGGTATTTTTGAAATAGTTATTCTCAATGTTATGTATAAGCGAGCAGTTGTAGACGGAAAACTTAATGATAGAGTCTTTAAAAATCTAAAAATGGTTATACTTGCAGCTTCCTATACAAACTGCATATATATGGGCTTAATAATTCCATCTAAAGAGCTTTGGGTAACAGTGTTTTATTTTATTATACTTGGTTCCCTATTTTTGGATAATAAAATGAATATAATTTCTATTATATTAAGTATTGTCTCAGAAATTATAGTGTTTACTATGAATCCTTATACATTACCAAATCAGTTCTTTTTAAGAGAATTGATACTTAGAATAGTTTCTATATTCCTAGTTTCATTTGCTATTATAGCTTTTACTTCTTTTTCATCTAAGCTACTAAAATCTATCGAGAAAAGTGAAGAGGAACTTAAAAAGAGTAATGAAAATATAAGTAATCTATTTAGCAGAACCGCTGAATTTGCCAAATGTTTGCTAAGTTCAAGTGAAACATTAGCTGCTATATCTACAGAAGAAAGTAAAGCTATGGAGGAAATATCAAACACTACTCAAACAATTTCTGAAGATGCAGATAAGCTGTTAAATAATTCTTCTGAAAATACTAGAATACTTAATGAACTTTTGAATGCAAATGAATCTATCTCAACTAAAGCTAAAGATACTGAAAATAATTCTACAAATCTCATTCATTTGTCTAATCAAAATGAAGAAGCGTTAAATGAAACTCTGAATATTATAAGTAGTATAAAAAATAGTGTAGAAAATACATTTGATGCTACAAAGATATTAGAGGAAAAATCTCAACAAATTGATGAAATACTCCTTATAATAAGACAGATATCTGATCAAACTAATCTTCTTGCATTAAATGCATCAATTGAAGCAGCAAGAGCTGGTGAGCTTGGACGAGGTTTTGCAGTTGTTGCAGATGAAATCAGAACTCTCGCTGAAAATACAAGAGAATCGCTAAACGATGTATCATTAATTACTAATGAGTTTAAAGAAAGAGTTACTGAGGTCGAAAATCTTATGACTGAGAACACTGAAAAAATAAGCACTGGAGATGCTATTATAACCAATGCTGTTGAAAATATAAGAGTTATGCTAACTGGATTAAAGAATTCTGGAACAAATATACAAGAAATAAGTAAGCTAACTAATACTCTATTATCAGAAACTCAAAGTGTTGTTGTATTTAATAGCAATATCTGTGAAACTACAAAAGAAACTATAAACAATTTCAATTTAGTTAACAAATCTATAAGTCAAAATTTAGCTATAAGTGAAGAACTAACCAGCAGCGCTGAAAGCTTAAAAAATATTGCTATTGAAATGAATGAATTGATTTCCTAAAATAATAACTCTATGGACATCCATATTACCATTATAGCAAAATGTATTTTTCTTAATAACTAGAAGCATACATTATTTTAACAATAAAAAAGAATCTCCTGTAATTAGTTTTACCGAAAACCTAATTATAGAAGATTCTTTTTATATTTGAAACTATACCAAATTTTAATTTATCCAGGCTAGCTTATTTCACTAACTAACTTGTCTACCTCATTATTAACTCTACTTGAAGCAGTAACCTGAAGTTCTGATAAAGAATTCAACTTATTTGACTCTTCTTTAATATTTTTTATTTCACCGGATAACTGACTTAAAATTTTACTTATTTCTTCACTAAAGCCTCTTGTGCTTTCAGCAAGCTTTTGAATTTCCGCTGCAACTACTGAAAATCCTTTCCCTTGCTCTCCGGCTCTTGCTGCTTGAATTGCCGCATTAAGTCCAAGTATTTTTGTATGCTTAGTCATTTTTTCTACATACTTTATTATTTCGTCTGTTTTGGCAATATGCTCATTTGAATTTTTAGTTGAAATCACTAAAGCATCGCTCACATTATGAATATCTTTAACACTAGTTGATATATCTTTAAGTTCCTTTTGTATTACAGATGAAGTATCATTAATTACTTCCATACTCTTATTAAGCTTTTCCAATGTTTCTATATCTTTTTTCACTAATGTTGTTATTAATAATGCAGCCTTAGAGTTAAGTATAGTAGTCTTGTCACTAAATTTTTCAAATAAAATTTTTGAGACATTCTCATTCCCTGTAACCTCAAGAATTATATCAATATTGTCACAATTTATATCATCCATTGATTTTAAGCATTTAATTCCTAGCTGCTTAGCCAATTTAATTCCTGGTGCATCCATATCTCTATCAACAACGGTTTTAATTCTTATATCACTAATATTACTTAAAGATTGAATAATGCTGTAGCCCCCGTGTCCGGCTCCAACAATAACTATGTTCATAAGCTTCCACCTTTCAAACTATATATTTTAATCATAATTTCAGTAAACCTTTACTTTAGTACAACTTAATTTTATAGGAAATTTAAGGACAATTCAATATTATTAGCTAACTAATAATATAAAGTATGAAAATCCTTCTCCTATTGTCTAATGAGTACTCACTGAGTAAGCGATTCACTCAAAACCAGCGCTCTGAGTAAGCGACTATCTCCAAATCAGAGATTTTGGATGCCTGCTTAAGATTTGGGATATCTACTTAAGATTTTGTATGCTTGCTTAAACGTAAAAATAGCTGAAAAGTAGGCAATTACTTTTCAACTATTTTATTTATAATATTCTTTTCTATAAGCTCACTTCTACTAAAACCTTTTTTAAAGTATCTTATTTGTTTATATTTAACACCAGTCATTTCGAAATCTAACACATCAATTCTGTCTCCGTTATAGACAACTGGCTCCTTTTGTTTTTTTAAGAACACATGTATTTCCAAAAGCCCCTCTCCTCTCTATACCTTAATAGATTTTTCTTTGTCATTAAATTTTCTAACTTTATTTTCAAACCAGGTTCCAATATATATTTTTAGAACTGCCATAATAGGAGAAGCTAATATCATTCCCCATATACCAAATAAGCTTCCGCCAACTGTTATCCCTAGTATAATTAAGAAAGGACTTAATCCTATCTTGCCACCAACAAGTTTAGGTTCCAAATACAATGAATCAAACTGCTGAAGCAATATTAAAAATAGCAAAATCCAAAAGGCTTTCTTAGGGTCATAAAATAGATTTATTATAAAAGGTGGAATCATACCTATAAATGGTCCAAAATAAGGTATCATGTTTGTTATAGCTACTATTATAGATATAAGCAATGCATATGGAGACTTAAATAAAATTAGTCCAACAAAACCTATAAGACCTATTATTAATGACTCTATAACTTTTGTACCTATATATAAACTTATTATATTATTTACATTCTTAAAAAAATCTATTATATAACTTGAATATTTTTCTTTAAAGGTTATACATGTCAAATTTTTAGCTATGCTTTTAAAATTCTCTTTATCAGCTAATATGTATATGGATATTACTAATCCAAATAGTATATTTACTAAAGAACTAGTAAAGGATATGGTCTTTGACAAGATTATATTTAACCAATTAGATGTAAAAGAACCAAATTTTTTCACTAAAGTACCTGCATTACTCTTTATAAAATCACTAGAATTAATCATCGTACTAGCTGTATGACTATATATCCATTTATAAAATTCTGATGTAAAATCAGGTACATTTTGAATAATCTCCATCACACTGCTAAATATTTTAGGAAGCAGCACCATGGAAAAAATCACTATCACTCCGATTATAAAAGCATATGTAATTAGTATGCTCTGTCCCCTTTTTAAGTTTAACTTTTTTTCTAAGAAGACCATTATAGGATTTAACATATACGCTATTATAAAAGCTAAAATAAATGGCGATAAAATTTTTGCTGCAGTGCCTATTATTGATAATATATTTTTATAATTTAAAATTAATTCAATACCTACAAATGATATAATTATAGCAACTATTAGATCAAAATACTTAATTTTATCTTTATTAAAAAACAAAAGATATCCCTCCTTGAAATTATAAAAATGATATATTAAATAATATATCATTTTTATAACTACTTTTCAATTATTTATTCTAATTTTATAGGTTTTTTAAAACCATTTATATTATAAAGCATTAATATAAGATTAAATAAGTTTTATATGCTTTCTTTATTTTCCTCGTAGTTTACACTTTACCATATGTTTCCTATATGGTAAAATAATTAAACAATGTGTATTAGAAAGGGGTATATAAATTGGATAAAAATGCAAAGCAAGCAATACAGTCCCTTGTTTTAACCTGTGTTGCTTTAAGTCTTTATTACTTTTCAAGTATATTAAATGTTACCTGTCTTCCCACTAATAAAGTATATGCTAGTTCTGAAATAAATGATAATATTTATAGTAACCCAACTATATTATGCCAGGATAGTTTATCTAATGAATCAAATATAATTCAAGTTAAGAAACAAATACCTGTATACAGTAGTCCATCTAACTTAAAGGCGTTTATTGGCTTTATACAAGATCAGCAAGTTAAAATACTAAACAGGGAAGATTCCTTTTATTATATTGAATATAATTCTGGAGATAGTATTTGCAGAGGATATATTCAGGAAAAATACTTAGCTTTAAATTTGCAAATACCAAAAGCTGATTACAGCAGAAGTAGACAATCAGTTCGTTTAAATAAATCTACTACAATATATACTGGACCTTCTGATAAATATACAAAAATAGATAAAGTAAATGGACAAGATATAATCCTATTATCAAAGGAAAGTAACTGGTATTTCATAGAGTACACTTATTCAAGTAATACTAAAAGAGGATATATTACTACCGATAGTATTACTAATTTATCTATTGCTACTCCGACGGCTTCAACAAATTCAACTCCTTTAGATGAAAAAATGAAGACACTATTTAATACTGCAGAATCTGAAATAGGTTTTATGGGGTCTGGTAAAGATAATAATACTACAAAATATGGATTATGGTATGGAGTTGATAATATCCCTTGGAGTGCAACCTTTATTAGCTGGGTTTCAGACCATTCCAATCTCAAAGATATAATTCCTAAAACAGCATATTGTTCTGATAGTTTAAATTGGTTTAAAAGCAGAAAGCTATGGGGAGATACTCCTAAGGTAGGAGCAATTATTTTCTTTAAGAATCAAGATATTGATTATATGGGAATTGTTCAATCATTAAATAATGATAATACAATAACTGTGTTAGTAGGTGGATATCCCGTTAATAATTCAAAACAAGTTACAAAAATAACTATGGAAAGTAAAGATAATTCAATAATTGGTTATGGGTATCCTCAGTATTCCTTATCTGGACTTGGTTATTATGAAGAAAGTGGACATGCCGTCGTGTATAGTGGACCTTCAGATCAGTATGCACAAACAGGACAAATTGATAATGAAATGGTGAAGATATTAAATGAGGAAAATAATTATTTATTTATTGAATACAATCTTTCGGGAATAAAAAGTAGAGGCTATATTAATTCGAACTATGTACCCACAGACTCAAAAATCACAACAGCTAATTATAATGACAAGAAACTAGGTAAGGCTACTAAACTTATAACTGTATATAAGGGGTCCTCAACAAGCTATACTACCGATGGTTTCATAGAAAATCAAGAAGTAGCAATTTTAAATAAGGAAGATAACTGGTATTTCATTGAATATACTAATGAAAATATCAAAAAAAGAGGATATGTTTCAGCTGATTACGTAACAATAGTTGTCCCACCTAGTAAAAATACGATAAAAGAAGGTAACAACAATTGTGAAACCATAGATGGTAGAAAATATATTTATAAATTTACAAATTCAATAATAACCTCTTATGATCACCAAGGCTATGCTGCCGCAGGAGAAAACTATTATTGTGATGGAAGCGGCAATATAGTTGCTGCACATAATATGAGAGCAGGAACAGTTATCTATATTCCCGACTTAAAATATATAAATTCAACAGGCATTTTTACCGTTGGAGATACAGGGGGACCATTCTTTGATTTTGATATAAACACTACCCAAAATATAGATAAAGGTTCTCACGATGTTTATGTATTAAGTTGGGGAGATGGTCCAATGATGCAATCCTTTGAAGCAGCTAAAGAAGAACAAATAAGGTATGGACAATGGAATAGATTTAAAAAAATGTATGAAAACTATACCTTCCAAACGGAAAACTTTAGACAACCATAAATAGAAATATGGGAAAATAGCTCAACTTTCGAGTCAATTTTCCCATAGAAATATTATCTATTTTAAGTTATCTGGGTTTAGCCCCTTTAATTCATCAACTACAAATAAACCGTCTTTTCTTATTAATACGTCATCAAAATAAATTTCTCCACCACCATATTCAGGTCTTTGTATATATACTAAGTCCCAATGCACTGAAGACTTGTTTCCATTAAAGCAATCATCATAAGATGCTCCTGGTGTAAAGTGGATTGATCCCGCTATCTTTTCATCAAATAAAGTTTCTTTCATTGGCTTTAATATATATGGGTTAACTCCTATTGCGAATTCTCCTACATATCTTGCACCTTCATCTGTATCAAATACTTTATTTATTCTTTCTGTATCATTTGCTGTAGCTTTTACTATTTTACCATCTTTAAATTCAAGTCTTATATTTTCATAAGTGAATCCATTATATACTGCTGGAGTATTATATGTAATATAGCCATTAACAGAGTCCTTTACTGGAGCTGAATAAACTTCTCCATCTGGAATGTTTAACTTTCCATCACATTTTATAGCATTTAGTCCTTTTATAGAAAATCTTAAATCTGTTCCCTCTCCTTTTATATGCACTTTATCAGTTTTGTTCATTAACTCAACTAATGCATCCATAGCCTTTGACATTTTACCATAATCTAAATTGCATACATTAAAATAGAAGTCTTCAAAGGCCTCTGTGCTACTTCCTGCTGCTTGAGCCATAGCCGGCGTTGGGTATCTTAAAACTACCCATTTAGTTTTAGGAACTCTTATCTCACCATGAACTGGCTGCCAAAACTTTTTCATAACTAGAGACATATTTTCACCAGGTACATCAGAGGTTTCTGTTAAGTTGCTTGGAGCTCTGAGCCCTATATATGCATCCATATCAGACATTCTCGCAGCTTCATATTTTGCCATCATTTCTAGCTGTTCTTCATTGCAGCTCATGTATAACTCTCTATCAATTTCTGGTAACTTATTTGTTACAAAGGGAATTCCTCCAGCTAAATAAGTTTGCTTTATTAATTCAAGAGTTAAAGGATTTGGTGTTCCTATAGTTTCTATTAAAACCTTTTCACCCTTTTGAATACTACAAGAGTAATTAATTAAATTCTTTGCAAGTGTTATTATTCTTGGATCTTTCATAACAGTTCCTCCATTTTTAAGTTTTTTAACATGACCTTAGTATAAACATATATAAATAATCATATTACATACATTATAGTATATTCACTCTTTTTAATCAAAAATATAAACAAAATTCTTAGCTTTATTTGTTAATATTGCCTAAATATGAATTTTCCTATTTTAGAACATATATTAACTTTTTATAAACAATGGTAATTTAATATTAATTCTATTGCTTTTCATAAGGCAATATCATATCATATATTTCTGGGTAATAAATACCATTTTGAAAAGGAGGAAACTTTTTAATGCATTTAATAGAGAATTTTAAAGTAAAAACTAAGCTTATTTGTACCTTTTTAATCGTAGCAATACTTATTTGCATTGTTGGAATAATAGGTATGAGCGGTCTAAGCAAAACCGCAAAAAATTCAGAGGAAATGTATAATAATAACCTTCAATCCGTTTATATTATGACTGATTTAAAAGAAAACTTAGCAGAAGTTCAAATGGACATTCAAGCACTAATTTTTGTTAAAGATTCTTCTAAAAAGCAGCAATTAGAAGATAGCATTAAGAAAATTGAAATTGAAAATAATGATTACCTGAAAAAATATGAAAGTATTTATATGTCTGATAAGGAAAAAGAGATCTACGGAAAGTTTAAGCAAGAATTTCAAGATTATGGATCCAAGTGTGAAAATTTGCTTAAGCTTATCAATGAAGAAAAGTATTCTGAAATCCTAGTACCATATCAAGATATTTCTAAAGTAACTGATACCTTGATGGCTCAAATGGACAACTTGATTAAGGATAACTTAGACAGTGCTAACGCTGCTAATGCTAATAATCACTCAGTATTTGTTGGTTCAAATACTTTAATACTTATAATTATGATTGCAGGTATAGGACTCTCAATACTTTTAGGTCTTATTGTAACTATGGACATAACAAAACCACTATCAAAAATAAAAATATATGCTGAGAGTATTTCTAACTATGATTTCTCCACTGAATGGAAAGTTTCGAGAAAAGATGAATTCGGCCAAACCATTTCTGCCTTATCTAGTGCTCAGGAAAATGTTCGCAGGTTAATAAAAGATATAATAGAAAATTCATCGGTTATAAATGAATCCAGCAATGAACTTTCCAAAGCAACAAAAGAAATTGCACATGGTCTAACAATTATAGACGACTCAGCACAAAAAATAGGCAGCATAACCCAAGAGTCTAACGCAGCAACTGAGGAAATCAGTGCGTCAATAGAAGAAGTAAACTCCAGTATAGGAGAACTGGCACAAAAAGCAACGGATGGAAGTACTAATGCAAGTGAATTTAAAGTTCGAGCTTCTAACGTTCATAAGAATGCCCAGAGCGCCATTGAAAATATAAATAATATGTATGATGAAAAACAACTCAATATAATTAAATCTATTGAGGAAGGTAAAGTAGTTAGTGAAATTAAAGTTATGGCTGATGTTATAGCCGGTATTGCGTCTCAAACAAATTTATTGGCATTAAATGCTGCAATAGAAGCAGCCCGTGCTGGCGAACAAGGAAAAGGATTTGCAGTGGTTGCTGAAGAGGTCAGAAAATTGGCTGAACAGTCTTCTCAAGCTGTATCAACAATTCATAATACTATTTCTAAAATTCAAAATGCCTTTGATAATCTTTCTGAAAACAGCAGCGAGATTCTAAAGTTCATGAACTCTAAGGTTGTTCCTGAATTTAGTACATTTGTATCTATAGGAACACAATACAGTAGTGACGCTGATTTTGTAAATGGTATGTCTCAGGAGCTTGCATCTATGTCAGAAGAAATAGACGCAACAATTACTCAGATATCTGAAGCAATACAAAATGTATCTAGTGTCTCACAAAGATCCTCAGAAGGCTCTAGTGATATAATAAATAATCTTAACAAAGTAACTAATGCGATGTTAGAGGTGTCTAATTCTGCTATGAGCCAAAAAGAAGTATCCGATAAATTACTTCAATTAGTTGAGAAATTTAAAATATAGATTTATATAAAAATTAAAATAAACACTATCAGCTTATTAAATCTAGATAAGCTGATAGTGTTTGCTTTATAATACTTCTATTTTTCTCAGTAGTTATAGCTAATTTTTTTTAAAAATAAGACCTATGTAGTAATTAAATGTTAATATTCGATTACTACAGCTGTTCCAGATACTGTTACCATAAGCATTCCGCCGCCTTGACCAAGAACTTCATAGTCAACATCTACTCCAACTACAGCATTAGCTCCCATGGATTGCGCTCTTCTTTTCATTTCCTCTATAGCATTATCTCTTGCATTAATTAACTCGTCTTCATAGGTTTGAGATCTTCCACCAACTAAATCTCTTATTCCAGCCATAAAATCTTTAACAAAGTTTATCCCTGAAATAACCTCTCCAAAAACTACTCCCTTATACTCTACTATTTTCTTTCCCTCAATTTGCGGTGTTGTTGTAACTATCATAATTTACCCTCCCATAATATAAATATGCAATTTTTTCTAAGACAATAATACCATATCTAAAATATTATCGTCAAGTATAATATATTATATTTAATTAATTTTAATATCACAATATAAGTTATTAAATAACCTTTACAAAAGCACTTATTAGTTTATTCTAATTTTTTATCTTTTCTTTTGCCGCACTAGTTGCATATAGAACACAGGTAATAAGTCCTACAATCCAGTGGATGCCAAAGACTGCTCCCCATAATCCATATAACTTCAACTTATTAAAATACTTTTTAGCAAAGGAGTTAAACAATTCTTCAATTTCTCTAGGCTCCATATAATTAATCTGCTGCTCTGTAATTCCTCTAAAGTCAATAGTACTTATAATCTTAGAAAAATTCTGTGAAGCACTATCTAAAATTGAGTTAATTACTATTTGAGATAGATTATCCTTTGTAGAAGCATCAATAATATTTAAATCATTCCCTATAATATCATTTATTATGTTCTGTACTGTATTTCTTATTTCTGCATCTAATTCTTTATTCTGCAGTATATCTTCTAATACATTTAATGCGCATACATTAAACTCCCTTAGATCTAATAATTCACTACTTTTCTTTTGTTTTAACACATTAGATAATTTCTGTATAAACTGTGCAATGCTATCTTTCATAGAGTTGCTATTTGAAATTGTTGTACATATCTTATAGGATATGTCCTCAACATATTCATTATCTATTCCTTTTACAAGCCCATTAACTTTTATTGATAATACTAACTCTTCTAAAATTTTATAGGTAAGCTTTGCATATTCATTTGTTAGCTTTTGCTTTTTTTCAACAATATTATCTTTTAATTCCCCGGAAATAAAGTTTAATTCTTCTTCAAAAACTTCTATTATATCTTCAATTTTATTAATAGATAAAACGCTTAAGTATTCTCTTAATTTAATATCAGTTATCCAATTAAACATACTGTCTGTAATTTTAATAATTTTATCATTTAATCTAAAGTCATTTTCATCAATAAAATTATTAATAACTTCTAAAACTTCTTTATGTTGAAGTCCTATATTTAAGTTTCCAACAGTACCATTGTAAATCTTATTGTCAATAAAACTACCTAATAGTTCGTTAAGCTCCCCTTTTTTAGATTCAATGAAGGCGGGGAATTTATCATTTACAAGATCATCAACAACAGAAGCTACTATTTTATCTCCACCAAGCATGTTGTATCCCATTAGTTCAAAAAAGTTTAAACTTTCCTTTGTTGTAGTAATGGCAACTTCTGAAATAACCTGCCTGTTATTGCTTAATCCACTTACAATAGCTTTTACTGTGTTATCCATTATATAGCTAAAATTACTTTCTATTATGTTTGTTAAAGCTCCACCAAATAACTCTCCTATTTTTCTATTAGGATTGAGCTCTTTTGACGTAATGCTTTCTATCCAATTTAAAATTTTAGTTCGTGTTTCTTTTGAACTAACTTTATCACTTATTAATTTTCCAAAATAACTTTTCCACTTGATAACATTTTCTGGACTAATCATTTCATTAACTGAATTATTGATTACATTTTCGTACTTATATGAGAGCATCATCAATAACTCATTTCTTTTATCATCTCTGTTCGTATATGATAATAACTTATCTATTTCTTCTTCAACTTTGTTAGTCAGCTGTTGCTCAAAAGACTTTCTAAACTGCTCTGGAATTATTCTTGAAATCTCTTTATCGTATCTAAAAATACTCTCTAACCCATCATATATCTTCATATTAGAGTTTCCTATTTTAGATAATACCTTTTCCTTTAATTGTTTTTCAATTTCAGAAAAATCTATATTAGCAATATCCAAATTATCAGCCTTATTAGTCAGAGAATCAGATATGCTACTTTTATTTCTTTCAATTAGCTTTTTAATATATTCAAAAGCTTTATCACTAATAACATATGAATGGCTATCTAAAAAATCTACTACTATCTTATAGTTATCCTTTGAGATTAGTTCTTTCAGTGAATTATGAATAGCATCCTTATTTTTATTAAATAGCTCTTCCATGCTGCTTTTTTTCAAAAGCTCTTCATCTACGAAAGTACTCATAGATTTTGCAAACTTAGGCTTTCTACTTACTATAACTCCCGGTGTAAATGGAATTTTAATTCCAAATAGTCTTTTTTCATTATAAGGTTTGAAAAGCATTGCTAGTGCCTGAACGTTAGTAAGCCAACCTACAAATCCATAGACTACTATACTTATAAGTGTAGCTGTTAAATAATTATACTGTGTAACTGAGGTGTCAAAGAAATACATACCTATACCAATTACAGCTCCAAGCATTGCACCAATTACAGTAATTGGCTTCATTTCTTTACCCATGAATTCTTCAATCATCAATTGAAGTTCTTCATCTTTTAAATCATGTAAGTTAGTGGATACAGCCTTTTTTATATTGCCATTTAATATATACTGCAGATTGTTTTTCAGTATTAAAACTATAGAATTTGATAAATTGTCATTAACATCTTCTATATCATTTATTTCATCACATAATATTTTTAAATTCATATCTCTACAGTTTTCTAAACTTTTTTCTGCTTTATTTGATACCTCTTTTACAACTTCATCTAATAAAGTATTTTTAAGCTCATCATTTAATCCACTATACAAATTAAGAGAATAAATAGACTTTTTTAGTTCATCAGAAAGCAAATCTATTATAGTACTTTTATTATCCTGCATTTTCCCTATAACTGTTTTTTTAATGTTAGTATAGTTAGAAGATAAAGTTTCTTCGCTTATAAGTTTTTCAAAACTTATATTGTTAATATCTTTTAACCTTTTAGTAACCTCTGCAGTTATAGTTTTAGTAACTTTTTCTGTGTATATATATTTATATTTTAAAGTACTAGTTATTGATTTTTTAACATGCTTTTCAAAGATATTGACCAAATCTAAGCTGAAGATATCTTTCATTTTTATGTTTAAGAGTCCACAGAAATAATCTTCTGGTATATAGTCAATGTAGTTGGCAAGATTATAATTTATAAAATTCCCAAAACTTTCTTCTGCGAATATCTTATTTTTTTCTAATTTTAATATTATATCTGATACTTTTTCTTCCTTAAGATAAGTAATTATTATTGATGTAACATCTCTACTTATAGAATCTATATCTGCATTATTCTCCAGATATTCAGTAATTTTTGATACTATATCAAATTTATTAGCCACATCATTTAAGAACTTATCTCTAACTAAATTTAAAACATTCTTTTTCATTCCATCGTCAATGGAATCTATAGTATCATCTATTGATTTTTCTATTAGTCTCTCTATATCACTCTTGTTTTTTTCTATCCATAATATTATTTCTTTTACTGCATATTGTAACTTATCCTTGAAAAACTCCTCAAAGTTGTCTTTTAAATCATCGGAAAGCAACTCTAACACAGGCTTATCAATATTTTTCAAAAGATTATGTAATTCTTTGCTAAAGTTATTTATTAATCTTTTTCCTTCATTAGATTCTATAAACCCTTTAATTTTATTTATTAAACTTTTAGATAAATTAATATTGTCTTTATTATTAATAAAATCTATTATTCTTTTTTCTAATAACTTTTCTTCTAATGAACTTAAAATTTTATGAACCTCTAGTGTTTCAAGAGTATTTTCAAAAATCTTATCTATATCTTTATCAAAATTCTCTTTTAAGTCTATATGAAAATTTTTAATATTATCTTCAACATTGCTGCTTATAATTTCTAATAGTTTTTGTCCGAAGAACTCACTAAAACTTATTGATTTATTTTCTTCATAAAATTCCTTTAGAGTCTTCTCTATAAAATCCTCACTATCTAATACCCTTAAAATACAATTATATAATTGTCCACTTATATGTTGAATTTGTTTTTCACTTAATATATCTTTAAAACTTATACTCTCTAGCATCTTATCGAAAACACCGTTTAAGTTTTTATTAGCTGAACTCTGCACAAGTTCTTTAGCATTATTCATTGTTGAATCGAAACCATTTAATTCTCCTAATGTGATGTTAGATGCATTTTGATAAATATGTACGCTTAGTAAGTCATCCACAAAATCTTTGATACTTTCTTTAAAGGATTCCTTTGATAACTCACTGCTTAAAGTCTGATTATTAATTATATCTCTTTCCACTAATGAACTTATATTATTTATAAATTCATCCTTAGTTTTTACTATTACTCCGCCTAATTTAAATTTACCAATTCCATATTCCCTAAATATCATTTTGATAGCTATTGCATTTGTTATATACCCTGTTATGGAACCAGTTAAAACTTCTTTTATTAAATCTAACTGCATAAGGTCCTCCTTATATTATATCTTCATCAAAAAAGCTTCACCTTAATAGTACCTGGTGAAGTTTATTCACTGTTATAATATTACACTTGCTTTATCTTGTCAACGCATACATAGTCTTAATTAACTTATTTAGTGATTTTCTAGATTTTAACTTTGCTAAATAAGTAAAATTTATAGTTGTCTTGTTTTCTATAAATTTATTTAATAATTCACCAACTATACTAATAAAATGATACTATGATATTATATATACCAATAATCTTACTATTTGGAGGTCTATATGTTAATTGATACTCATATTCATGAAAGCAAATATTCTTTAGATAGTGAAATATCCTTAAATGATATAATAAAAAGAGCAAAAGAAATAGGACTAGATGGTGTATGCATAACAGACCATGAAAGTAACGAGATTATGGAAGAGGCACATGCTCTATCAAGATCTACAGGTTTTTTAATATTAGTAGGAGCTGAAATACTAACCTTTGAGGGAGATGTGTTAGTGTTTGGCTTAAAGGACTGGCCTAAAGAAATGATGCATGCTAAAGATTTATTGAAATTGGTTCATGCACACAATGGCGTTGCCATAAGTGCTCATCCATATAGAAACAACAATAGAGGCTTTGGTAATTATATAAGAGAAGCAAAAGAATTGGGTTTATATGGAGTTGAAGCTTTTAACGGAAGTACAGACCCACATCAAAACTTATATGCCTATTCTCTAGCCACTGAGCTTAACCTGACCTGTATAGGCTCTAGCGATGCACATGTTATTGAAAAGATAGGAACATATGCTACTGTATTTCCTGATGGAATAAGAGATGAAATAGATCTTATAAATGCAATAAAAGAAGGAAACGTATGTCCTGCCATACGTCAGGATAATGGATTTAAACATATAGATATTTACAATAAAGTCATTAACAACTTACCTTATGATATGTATAAAGCCATTTAAGCATTGTAGGAGCCTAATAGGCTCCTATTTAAAAAAGCTTTTCTATATCTTCAAAAGCACTTTTCCATGACTTTTTATTTATAGATTCTTTAAGCTTCTCACTGATTATCAATTCATTTTCTATTTGTTTCCTTATTGATATACTCAAATTCTTTTCAAACTGTGGTAGATCTTCATTAAAAGGAATATCTATATCTTTTAATCTCGGAAGAGTCACATATTCAATAATTCCACTGTTATTTATAGCACTGCCCATCCATTCTCTTGCTCCAGACAAATCTGTTGAAACTACTTTTAATCCACAAGCCATAGCTTCTATTAATACCAATGGTAAACCTTCATAGAAGGAAGGAAGAACTAATATATCACATTGTCTAAATAACTCTGCTAATTCTTTTTGTGTTATCGCCCCTAATATGTGTATGCTAGCATTGCCATAATAATTTTTACACATATTGATTATATCTGATGCCTCAATTCCCGCTCCTGAACCTGCAAGATAGAGTTCAATATTGGAATATTGATCTTCTAATAATTTTATAGAATTAATTAAAGAAGGTACTCCTTTTGAATAACTCAGCTTTCCTGCATAAACTATTTTTATCTTATCGGAATGAGACTTATTTTCATACATGTAAAAAACATCCGGGTTAAAGCCTGTCCCTGCAATTTTTATATTATTTTCACTTATACCATATTGCTTTTTTACCAGCTCTTTTTCACTGTTATGAGATGTAACAATCTTCTTTAAATTGCTGCAGCTCTCTGTAACATATTTAATTACTCCTCTAGAAAATTCACTATTTATATATTTAAAGCATTCCAGCTGTCTTAAATCTGTCCCGTGACAAAAGGCTAATATATTTTTATCTGGATACATTTCTGCAACCAGTGAAGTCAATAGCCATAAGTGATGGCATATTATTATATCCGGTTCAAACTCATCAACAGCTCTCTTTATAACCTTTGAAAAAGCATTTTTCCATCTTTCAAACATATCAAAGGATAAATCCCTATATCTAGTACTTTCATAAGGCATTACATCGCTCATTCCAACAATATGAAAAGGTAATTCTTTTGTATCAAATACTACTTGATAAAATTTAACATCTATTTTTGTATTAAAACAAATTTTACTATCCTTATCTGATATTCCTGCAATTACAGCCTGTCTATATTGTTTTTCATCACCTTCTTTAACAAGAGCCTGCAGATATACTCCGCTTCCTGTTCTATCTGGTCTTTGTGCTATTATATTTAATATCTTTTTCATCAAACCCTCCATAAAGTTAAACTTACTTCAGATAAACATCTTTCTTCTTTTGACTAAATACTACAATACATTAACATTTCTGTAAAGCAAATTTCGCCAATTTTTCCCTTATTACTTAGCTCTATGTCAGTTAAATCATTGAATTATTAACTTTTTATTTACAATATATTCATTTCTTTATCCAAACTTAATGATATAATATATCCTGTAAAAACTTAACAATATATATACCTTTTAGGAGTGATATAATTGAATTCTTTCTTGAAGAAGTCTATTCTAACTTTAACAATATCACTATTAATTACTGGCACTGTTTATGCTGAACCAATGAAAAATATTGAAAATATACAAATAAATATTGAAAAGTTAGATAATAGTATAGAAACTGTAATGAAAAAAATTGATGATAACAACAAAGAGATATTAGCTACTGAAAATGACATTAAAGTTACAGAAAAAGAACTTAAAGATGTTGAAAATGATCTAAACAAAGAAAAAAATTTATTCAATAATAGAATAAGAGCAATGTATATAAATGGTTTTGACAGCTATTTACATACATTACTTAAATCTAAAGACGCTAAAGATTTACTTTCGAACTCGGATGCAGTTAAAAGAATAGTAGATTTAGATGCAAGTATTATTAATAAGTATAAGAATAAAAAAGACTTAATGAGCAGCAAAAAAGAAACTTTAATCGCTAAAAATAAAGTATTAGCATCATTAAAAGCAGATAACGAAAAAGAGTTAGCTCAGTTAAATAAAAATAAAGAGGAGCAAAAGAAACTTTTATTTGAAGCTGCCGGATACTCCGATGATCCAGCTCTAGTAGCAGATGCGCTTAAATATATCGAAAATATTAAACAGAACTCATCTGTGGCCGCTTTTGCAAATGAGAAATCTACTTTGACTTCTGATAATATTATAGCCTATGCTTCTGATTTTTTAGGAACTCCTTATGTATGGGGAGGAACCTCTCCAAAGCCTGGTTTTGATTGCTCTGGTTTCGTTCAATATGTATATGAACATTTTGGAGTGCATATCGGAAGGACTACTTATGATCAAATAAAGGATGGAACTGAGGTATCATTAGATAAGCTAAAGCCTGGTGATTTAGTTTTCTTTGGTACAAAGCAAGATCCGCATCATGTAGGTATGTACATAGGCTTCGGAGCATATATCCATGCACCACATACAGGAGATTTCATCAAAATTTCACCATTAAACAGAAGTGATTACTTAACAGCTAGAAGAGTTATGCCGCTATAAGAAAAGTAACTAGAAAGTTAATTTATACAAAGTAACATGTTTCCAAGCTTTAGACTAACTAAAAGTTTTTAACGGACTAAAGCTTGGAAGCATATTCGGTCCTATAGATTAACTTTCGATCTTTACGATTATTTTTGTCTTCGAGCAACCATTTCAACTTCCACTTGAGCTCCAAGAGGTAATGAGGCCACCCCAATTGTAGTCCTAGCAGGGTATGGCGTAGAAAATTTTGTAGAATATACTTTATTCATCTCTGCAAAATTATTCATGTCAGTTAGGAATACATTTACTTTTACAACCTCATCTGGTGTCAAACCAGCAGCTTTTAAAACATTAAACAAATTTTTAAAACACTGTTCAGTTTGTGCAGAAATATCTCCTTCTACAAGCTTTCCGGTTTCAGGATTTATAGGGGTTTGTCCAGAAAAATATACATGTTCACCAGATTCAACAGCATGTGAATAAGGTCCAACGGCAACAGCACCTTCAGCACTAAAAGCTTTCCTTGTCATAGTAAAACTCCTTTCAAACTTCAAATATAGAATTAAACTCTTCGTTATGTATCTATTTTAGTATAAAATAAGCATGTTAAATTTTCAACCATATTATTACACATAATATATATTGTGTAAAAACAAATAGCATCTATTAATAAAGAAGTCTTAAATACATATAGATACATTCAAACTAGATATCTATAATCCTCAAGACTTCTGACTTTGTACTTTATATAATTTTTCTGTTATCCATGTAGTAAAAATCATTTTTATAGCTTATCTTAATAAATTCTGGAACTCTATTAGTAAATATGGTTAGGTACTTAAACCCTGCTTCTCTTGCGTTTTCTATAGCTATATCTAATCCTTTAGCTACATCCTGTGCATAATGTGAATCTGAACCTATAGTCAGTATCTCACCACCTAATTCACGATAAAGCTTCAATACGTCTATTCCTGGCATTGTTTCCTTTGGCGACTGTCTTAGTCCTGAGGTATTTATCTCAATACCTTTCCCTTGTAAAATAAGAATATTAAAAACTTCTTTTAACAATTCTTGCTGTGTAAGCAAAGAAACTCTTCTTTTATAGCAGTCTGTACTATATCTTTTTATTAAATCTATATGACCTACACAATCGAAATCAGCTTGGCTTACAAGCTGTTTTAACTCATTAATATAAGCACTACAGGCATTTTCTAGAGGCACATTTTTATAATCAAATTCGCTAAAGTCTGTGTCATCTGAAAGCTTATGAGCAGAGCCGATAACATAATCATAGGGCATTGAGTTAACTATCGACTTAGAACTATTTAAAAAATGCTGTGGTTGACCAAGTTCTATGCCCATTTTTATTTTAAGTTTTCCATTAAATATCTCTCTTATTTTTTCTATTTCTAATTTATATTCATTGGGTTTATATTCAGAGTAATTTTCATTTCTCCTTGTTGGCTCAAAATGATCTGTTATAGCAATTTCTTTTAATCCCTTTTCTACTGCACTTTTACATACTTCAAGAATAGTATTATTACCATCAGTTGAATAGGTAGTGTGAATATGATAATCATATAAATAATTCATTTTTTGCCTCCCTTATTTAAATATCCTGATTCACCTATATCTTAGCATTAATACATTTAGTTCCTGTTATATTATTGTAAATTGTGTATTAAGACTATATAATTTTAATAATTGTGTTTTAATGTTAATATATTTGCTTGCTAAGTAAAAAATGGTGACAGCTAAACATCATTGCTGTCACCATTTTTTTAATAATTTATATACTCTTAAGCTGCAGATTTATTACTCTCTTTACTATCATCTTTTTCTTTGGATATATACCAGTAGGCAAGTCCTATAAAAATTGCTCCTCCCACTATGTTTCCTAGCGTTACAGCAGTTAAATTATGAACATATGCTCCTACTGAAATATTCGCCTTATGTGGTATCATTAATGCAATTGTAAGCAATGTCATATTAGCTACACAGTGTTCAAAACCAGAGCTTATAAATGCATATAAACACCAAAAGATCATTATAAGTTTTGCTGTTTCATCTTTTAATTTATAATAAGCCCATACTGCAAGACAAACTAAAATATTACACATTATTCCTCTAAAAAATAATTGCATGAAGTTTGGAGCCATTTTTCCTGCAGCTCCCTTTAATATAAACTCAGCAGTATCTCCCTGTGCAAGACCGGATCCTACAAAGATAGCTGCAATTATCACAGATCCAATAAAATTCCCAATGTAGCTAGTAGCACATATATTCCATACTGATTTCCAGTTTACTTTTTTCTCTAAAACTCCCAATGGCATAATTAAGGTATTGCCTGTAAATAGGTCTGAGCCACAGGCAAGCACTAAACTTAGTCCTACTCCAAAGGAAGCCCCCATAACAATTTTTGCTGCAGGTGAGTGCGCTGCGTATAACATTCCTCCTATTGTATAAATAAATATAATTGCTAAACCAATATACATCCCCGCTAGAGCTGAGGAAACTACGTACTTCATCTTACCCTTTTTAAAAAGCTTGTCCTTTTTTATTGCTGCATCGCTTAACTTACTAATTTCTTCAATGTACAAAGTTATTCATCCTTTCCGATTTATGTATTATATAATTAAAATAAAAAAATAATGTGATTAAAAAATCACATTATAAAAATACACTTACCTATATTAACATCATATTTCGACATTTGTCAATTCTTTATTGTTCTTTTACAAAACTAAGCCTTTATCCGATGACTACCTACTCTTTACTCCAATTCTATGTCTATCTTTCTTAACCAATTTGCGGCGTATTCTTCTGCTTTTTCTTCTTCATAAGCTTCCCATTTAACTAGCTCTGCCTCATGTTCAAATAATATATTCTTAAAGTTTCTCTCAGGTTGATTACTATTTAAAGCATTTAACAACTTATCTCTAAGATTTTCAGAACATACAATTTCCTTAGTAAAACTGACCATTATATTATGGTTATATGTTTCATCAGTATTAGGTATTAGGATATAACGTTCTTCTTCATCATTTTTTACAGAATATGCATCTTTTAATAATTCTCTTTGCCACTGCTCTAACTCCTCCTCATCCTGCTCTCCTTGTATTACCTTATCTAGTTCGGAAGGAATATTTATAATATCCCCTGTATAAGTGTCCAAATATTCCTTTGCTAGATCATCCTCATTAAATGAAAATGATTGTACAAGTAATTCTAAATCGATTTTTAGTTTCTTCATTATTTCCTCCTTATGATAGCTTTTTCATTACTACCTATTAATTTAGACAAAATTACTATTAATAAACATAAGTATATCATCGAATACTTCATCCTTGTCATTACTTTTACATATAATGTGATTTGAATTATTATAGTATTTAATCATCTTTTTTTCTGATGACACATTCGAATATATATAATCTGCACTCTTATAATGCACCGTATCATCCAACAGTCCTTGTGTAACAAATACTGGAGATTTAATTTCTTTAAATAGAGGTTTTGTTTTTATTAATAATATCTTAAAGTTTATCATAGATGAAAAAGGAATCCTAATCATTGCTTTAATATAATGCTTTAGATTTTTAAATGTTTTTGTTCTAAAATCCCCTACTATATTTGAGCATATTCTTTTTATATCCCAATGATATATTGGTGTGCTAAGTGTTATAATCCCAGATATTTTATGCTTCTGCGCAATATTTGCTGCTATGAGCCCTCCCATAGAAAATCCAATAATAACAACCTTTTCACATTGTCCTAAAAGCTCTATCAAGCTTTTTTCAGCAGAATTAATCCAATCAATATAATTTGTCTTAATCAAATCCGATGGATTTCCTGTGTGCCCTTTTAGCTTAGTACATACTGTCGTAAATCCTTGATCTAATAAAAATTTGCTTAAAGGACTAATATCCTCTACAGTTCCAGCAAAACCATGTATTATAAGAATTCCAATTTTTTTATTCATATAATCATTTGCTCCTACATTATTTATCATTCAAAATTAACTTTTAGTGTAATTTTACACTAAAAGTTAATTAAAGTAAATATTATATAAGGAGATTTTGATTTCACTTAGAAAATCTATATTTATTATTTTTGTAGACATTCATTTTATCATCATATAAAATGACACTTTCAATATTGATACAAAATTATAATATTGAAAGTGTCATATATTTATTTTAAAAATTTTATGCTTTACATATTTTATATGTAATTACCTTGTAATCACTGATATACTACGTCTAATTATTATAGTAAAGGCTTTCTGATGGATACTCTGGGTCACAGGTTACATCTATTCCAAGCTTTCTAAAGGTCTGTTCATCATTTGCACTTAAAATTGTAGTTGAATGTGCTTGGCATCCTTTAAGCATCACTAACTTTTCCATTGCAACTTGTGCCATTGGATTTGTAGCAGCACATATACTAAGTGCTATTAATACTTCTTCGCAGTTTAAAGCAGTATTTTTGCTACCTAATGTTTTTGACTTTAGATTTATAATTGGCTCAAGTATAACTGGAGATAAAAGGTGCATTTCATCAGGTATATTTGCAAAATATTTTACAGCGTTTAAAACTACAGCAGCTGTGGCATCCAGTACATCTGAACTTCTACCAGTTAATATTGTTCCATCATTAAGCTCCATTGCTACAGCTGGACAAATATCATTTTTATTTGATGCTTCCTTTAATTTAGCTGAACGTTCTCTTGCAGGGATAACAACCTTTCTGTCTTCTTGTTTAAGGTTAAGTTCTTCCATGATAAGTTTTGCTCTTTGGAAAGTTTCCTTGTCTACATAACCCTTTTTATACTCACAACCAGTTTTAAAATATCTTCTAATTATTTCTTGCTTAGATGCTTCTTTAATAACTTCATCGTCAATAATGCCAAAACCTACTCTATTAACTCCCATATCTGTTGGAGATTTATATACAGACTCTTCACCTGTTATCTTTTCAATAATTCTTTTAAGTACAGGGAATGTTTCAATATCACGATTATAGTTTACAGTTATTTCATTGTAAGCATCAACGTGGAATGAATCAATCATATTTACATCCTTAAGATCTACTGTTGCAGCCTCATATGCAATATTTAAAGGATGCTTTAGTGGAACATTCCATACTGGGAATGTTTCAAACTTTGAATAGCCCGCTACATTACCACGCTTATATTCGTGATAAAGTTGGCTAAGACAAGTTGCTAGCTTTCCACTTCCTGGGCCTGGTGCTGTTACAACAACAATAGGCTTTGTTGTTTCAATATATGGATTTTTACCATATCCTTCATCACTAACAATCTTATCTACATCTGTAGGATATCCTTCAGTTGCTCTATGGGTATATACTTTTATACCTCTACGTTGAAGTTTATTCATAAAAACAGTTGTTGCTGGTTGTCCATCATATCTAGTAATTACAACACTGTTTACATCAAGATCATATGCTCTTAAGTCATCAATTAGTCTTAAAACATCCATATCGTAGGTGATTCCAAAATCACCTCTTATCTTGTTTCTCTCAATGTCTCCTGCATATACACAAATAACAACTTCAACCTTTTCCCTTAGCTTATGAAGTAGTTTAATTTTTGCATTTTCATCGAATCCAGGTAAAACCCTTTTCGCATGAAGGTCAAATAACAATTTTCCACCAAACTCCAAGTACAGCTTATCATAGTTATTAACTCTTTCTAAAATGTACTTTGATTGCTCTTCTAAATATTTCTTATGGTCAAATCCTATATTCATTTTTACTCCCCACCACACTAAAATTATTATACAATTATTTTATCATCAACATTTTTCTATAAATACTAACAATAAACATAACTTTACAACTTATTATTATTACACAATTTTAGTTTAAAGTAAATAATATTATATTTTCTCCGCAATTATGTTATCGTAACTAAATAGCCCAACTGGATTCAATCTTAATCCTAACACATCCTTTCTATATCCTACCCCAGTCTTAGGGTGGTATAGAGAGATCCACGGCATATCATCTATTATCATATTTTGAACTTCTTCATACATGGTACGCTTTTTATTAGGATTTATAAGTTTTTTTGCCTCTTCAAGTTTTTTAATAACTTCAAGGTTCTTGTATCTAGACAAATTCGCAACATTAGCATGATTGAATATTGGCTGTAAGAAATTATCTGCATCTCCTGAATCCGCAATCCATCTACTTACACATAAATCACATTTTTTAATACTTTCAGGTTTCAAATATTCAGAAGGTGGTACTCTTACAAGGTTACAGGAAATTCCCACAGAATTTAAATTTTCTACAATATAGGTAGTTATTTTATTGAAAAGTAATGATTCGCTATCATCTCTGTATAGTATATTAATACTTTTACCATCTGCATTGTTTTTTCTTAGCAATTCCTTAGCGAGCTGAGGGTTATAGGCAGTTAGCGGAAGATAGGAATTGTCTAATATACCCGGGGGAATTGGTCCCCTTGCCTCTTCTCCCATGCCTCCGAGGAGTTCATCAACTATTCTTTTTTTGTTTATAGCAAGATTTAGTGCTTTCCTCACTTCTTTATTAGATGCAAATATTGAATTAGACTCTAAATTAAATCCAATATAATAAGTCCCCATTATAACTGATGTACTTGTGGTTAGATAGTCTACACTTTTTATCTTCTCCATATCCTCTTTGTTATCTATAACCATAAAATCATATTCTTTATCTATAAGTTTTTGCGAAGAAGTTTGACTGTTAAACTTAATTTCTAACTTATCTATATAAGGAGCACCATTAAAAAAATCTTTAAATGCAGCTAATGTACAATAATCTTCACCTTTTTTCTCTAAAGTAAATGCACCACACCCAACTATATTACCCTTCTCTAATTCATCTCTATCCATAATGGCACAAAAGTATTGCCCGAGGTTTAATAAGAATCCACTGTATGGATTCGACAATTTTATAGAGACACAATACTTATTTATAACTTTTATTCCACTTACAGAGGAAGCTCTTTTATTTTTAAATTCCACTGCTCCTTCTATATCTTCTAATATCCAATTATTTGGTGAATTAAGATCCGGGCTTAATAATCTTTCAAAACAGTATTTCACATCTTCCGCTGTTACTTCTTTTCCATTGTGGAATTTAGCACCTTTTCTTAGATTAAATATCCATGTACGATTATCATCCTCTACATACCAATTCTTGGCAATCCCAGGAGATATTTCGCCCGAATTACCTATTGTAAGAAGCTCTGCATGTAAATTTGAAAGTATATTCCCTATCTCAAAATCAAAACTCAAAGCTGGATCATAGGTTTTAGGAACTACCTTTAAGCAAGTTTTGAGAACTATATCCTCTTTATTTTGCAAATCTAGCATTTTCAAAAAATCATTAGTAATTATTTTCAAATCTTCTGAAACCTGCGACAGCGAAAATAGTGAAGTTTTAGCATACTGAGTGTTTAGAGACGCTACTTCTATTACAAACATCAGTTTTCCAGAGGTATTATTCATATCATCTGTAGAATAGATTACATTTTCAAGACTTTTAGTTTGCATTGAAACTGCAGTGACAATTTCTTCTGCTACAGTATTGCTTGTATTCACCGACTCAGTAATATTTTTAAAGACTTTTAAAGTATTATTAGCTATATCGGAGCCCCTTTTTACTCTTTCCATAGTTTTATCCATAGCTAGTATGGTATTTCTTATGCTTTCATTAATTTCTTGAATAGTACTAGATATATATGAAACAGATTCCATACTTCTTTCAGCTAAGTTCTTAACTTCTGTAGCTACAACTGAAAAACCTCTTCCAGCTTCCCCAGCCCTTGCAGCCTCAATAGATGCATTTAGTGCAAGTAGGTTAGTGTTATCTGCAATATCTTTTATTACATCAAGCATATTGTTTATATCTGCAGCTTTATTATTAAGATTATTTACTACTGATTTTGAATAATTAACGGATCCCTCAATGTCTCTCATTGCTTTTATAGATTCATTTACAGCTTCACTGCCGTCCTCAGATACCTGCAGGGTTTGAGTATAAAGCTTTTTTGAACTCTCTATGCTTGAAGATACTTCTTCCGCAAGAGCCGAATATGTATTAATTTCGTTTACAACTTTATCTATAGATCCCAACTGCACTTCAACGTATTCTGAAATAGTATTAATTGTTGATATAAGATTTTCTACCACAAAGTTAGTTTCACTTATTTTATTATTTATTTTATCAACTATGCATTTTTCATTATGTGCAAGTAACGAAAGGTTGTTATCGCATAATATGTCTTTACTATTGCTAGAATCTGTTTCTATGCTCTTTTTTCTAAATGTAAACATCAGATTACCTCCTTGGCTGAATATAATCTTTAGCGCCCCTTTATATCTATTATTAGTTTTATTTTTCTTATATTAAATATTTTATGTTTATATATACTTCGTAAATATCTCTAAAATCTTTAAATTATGTAAACATAAGCTTCTAGATATATTCCCCTATGTAAGCTAACCTTTGACTTCAAAGCATTAAAACAAAGAGAATTCTAATTCCTTAGAATTCTCTTAAAATCCACCTTATTTATATAGACATAAATAAGCTGTTTCTTCCTTAACTTTTACTTCGAATTTATTATTTGCTTCTACAATAAAAGTTTCATTTTGCTTAAATTCTTTCCATTCATCGCTTCCTGGAAGTTTTACAGCCATAGCTCCACTTGTTACTGTCATGAACTCTTTACTTGAAGTTCCGAACTCATACTCCCCTATTGCCATAACACCTATAGTTGCAGGACCATCTGCTGTAGTAAAAGCAATAGATTTTACTTTTCCTTCAAAATATTCATTTGTTTTAAACATTATTATTTCCCCCTGAATATGCTATTATTTAGACATCTCGATGGACTTTTCAGTACATTTTCTCATAGCAGAAATAACTGCATTTCTTAACCCTTTTTCTTCAAGAGTTGCTACTGCTTCTATAGTTGTTCCTCCTGGAGAACAAACCATATCTTTAAGATCTCCTGGGTGCTTTCCTGTACTTAATACCATTTTTGCTGCACCAAGTACTGCTTGCGCTGCAAATTTATATGCTTGATTTCTTGGCATTCCATCTAATACCGCCGCATCTGCCATAGCCTCAATGAACATATAAACATAAGCTGGTGATGAGCCACTAACTGAAGTTACAACATCCATTAGCTTTTCACTTACTATCTCAGCTTTACCAAAGCTTTCAAATATATTAACTATTTCTTCTCTTTCTTCTGCAGTTACCTTCTCATTTGGACATAAAGCTGACATTCCTTCTCCAACTAGTGCAGGAGTATTAGGCATAACTCTTACTATCTTAAGTTTTCTACCAAAGGATTGCTCAGTGCTTTCAATAGATTTTCCTGCTGCAATTGTTACAATAACAACATTTTCTTTAACATGATTCTTTATTCCTTCGATAACAATTGGATATAGATTAGGTTTTACTGATAGTATTATTATATCTGCAACTTTTGCAACATCATTATTATCAGTAGTTATTTTTACTCCGTATTCGTCAGCAGTAGCTTTTAAACTTTTTTCATTCAAATCTGCTACCATTATATTTTCTGGAGAAACAATATTTGCTTTAATTATGCCCCCTATCATTGCTTGACCCATGTTACCGCATCCTACAAATCCTATAACCTTATCCATATTAATCTTCTCCCTTATTCAAATAAATTACTAGCAACAGCCGCAATCTCCAAAGGACTGTTCAGTTCTTTCGATTATCTCATCTTGTAATACTTTATCAAGATTATTAAAGTAATCACTATATCCAGCAACACGAACTATAAGATCTTTATACTCATCTGGATTTTTTTGTGCTTCTAAAAGAATCTTTTTATCAACAACGTTAAATTGGATATGATGTCCATCCATTGTGAAATAAGATCTTACTAAGCTTGCCATGTTGTCTAAACCTTTTTCTCCCTCTACAACTGATGGAGTAAACTTCTGATTTAACAGAGTTCCACCTGTTCTTAAGTGATCCATTTTAGCTGCTGATTTAACAACTGCTGTTGGTCCATTTAAGTCTGCACCCTTTTCTGGAGAAATGCCTTCTGAAACTGGCACATGTGCTTTTCTACCATTTGCACTTGCTCCCATAACAGAACCAAAGTAAACGTGGCATGTAGTTGGAAGCATATCTATTCTATAACTTCCTCCTCTTCCATTCTTTCTTCCATTTACTTCATAGTAATAAGCATCAAATACATCTCTCATCACTGAGTCTGCATAATCATCATCGTTACCATACTTAGGAGTTTTATTCTTTACTAAATTCAATATGTCTTCATGACCTTCAAAGTTATTCTTTAATGCTTCCATAAGTTCAGCCATAGTTACATTGTTTTTATCAAAAACTTGATATTTTATAGCTGATAAACTATCTGTAATCGTTCCTATACCAACACCTTGAATATAGCTAGTGTTGTATCTAGCACCACCTGCATTGTAATCCTTTCCTTTAGAAATACAATCGCTTGTTACTACTGAAAGGAATGGCACAGGCATCATAGTTGCATATAATCTTTCTATAACTCTGTTTCCTTTTACCTTTATATCAACGAAATGTTTAAGTTGTTTCTTAAAGGCTTCAAGTACTTCTTCATAACTTTGGAAGTTAACAGCCTCTCCAGTTTCTATTCCTAACTTTTTTCCAGTCATTATATCAAGACCGTTATTTAATGTTATTTCTAATATCTTTGGAAGGTTAAGATATCCAGTAAGAATATATGCTTCTTTACCAAAAGCACCAGCCTCAACACATCCGCTTGTTCCACCGCATCTAGCATCTTCTATAGACTTTCCTGCTCTGACTAGTTCTTGCGTAACTGCGTCTGCATTGAACATTGAAGGCTGTCCCCAACCTTTTCTTGATATTTCACAAGCTCTCTTAACAAATTTTTGAGGGCTCTTTTTACTTACTTGAACATTGGAGCTTGGCTGCAATAATGTCATTTCGTCTATTACATCTAATAGAAGATAACTTACTTCATTGACTCCATCTGAGCCATCTATTTTTACTCCACCTACATTAATGTTTGCAAAATCTGTATAAGTTCCACTTTCTTTTAGTGTTATACCTACTTTAGGAGGTGCAGGCTGATTGTTGAATTTAACCCAGAAGCATTGTAATAATTCTTCTGCTTGTTCTCTTGTTAATGTGCCTTCCTCTACTTCCTTTTCATAGAATGGATTTAAGTGCTGGTCTAGTCTTCCTGGGTTATAAGCATCCCATGGATTTAATTCTGAAATAACACATAAATGTGTAAACCAATAGGATTGAAGTGCTTCTCTAAAGGTTCTTGGAGCATTAGCAGGTACATGACTGCATATCTCTGATATTTCAAGAAGCTCTGCTTTTCTAACTGGATCTTCTTCTTTTTCTGCTAATTCTTTAGCATATTTTGAATAGCGCTCTCCTAAAGCCATTACCGCATCACAAGCTATATCCATAGCTTCAAGTTGGTGCTTTTTATCTAAAGCTTCATCATCTTCATAGAAATCTAATTTAGCCATAGCCTCTGCAATGTCTTTTTTGAAATCTAAGAAACCTTTTTTAAATATCTTGTCATCTCCAGTAGTATGTCCTGGACCTCTTTGCTCCATAAACTCTGTGAATATTCCTGCTGCATAGCACTCTTTCCACTCATCAGACATTCTCTCTAAAATCTTATGTCTCATGGATCTTCTTTCCCAATGTGGAATTATAATTTCTTTTTGAAGTTTTTTAGCCTCCTCATCAACTTTGAAAAATATTCTCTCACGTTGATCCATTACATCAAAATCTTCAAGTGTATGGCAGCATAACTCTGGATAAGTAGGTGTTGCTGCTGGAGCTTCCCCTCTTTCTCCAACTATTAATTCACCATCATTGATGCATAGTTGCTTTCTGGACATTAACTCCTTTAAAACTAATGCTCTTAATATTGGAGTCGGTACTGATCCTTCATACTTTTTGTAAACTTCATCTTCAATTATTGCTCTTTCCATAGAAATACGTGGAATTGCATTTACACTTTGTGCCCTTAACTTTTTTACTCTTTCAGTCATCATAATTAATTAACCCCCTATCTCAACTCTTATTCCAGCTTTTTTAAACTTGTCTTTTATTTCAGCCATCCTTTCATTGGATGGTTTTTCCTGACCAGTTAATTTATATTCCATTTTAAGTCTTTTATACTTGTCCATACCCATTTTATGATATGGAAGCAAATTCACTTGTATGATATTTAGACTTGATATAAATTCTATAGCTTCATCTACATTCTCATCATCATCGTTAACACCAGCAACTATAGGCATTCTTACGTATATATTGTACCCTTTATCTGAAAGCTTCTTTAAGTTTTCCAATATGTTAACGTTTTCTACACCCATATATTTAACATGCTTTTCATTGTCCATAAGCTTAAGATCATATAAAAATAAATCTACTTTGTCAGCTATTTTTTCAAATTTATCCCATGATGCAAATCCACTAGTATCTACTGCAGTATGAATGCCTCTAGTTTTGCACCTCTTTAACACTTCCTCAAGGAAATCTGAATAAATCAAAGGCTCTCCACCGGAGAATGTAACCCCACCGTTAGATTCGTTATAGAATACCTCATCCTTAATAATTTCCTTCATAAGTTCTTGTACCGATACGTCTTTTCCCACGTACTCCTTAGCACTATTTGGGCAAAAATCAGTACATTTTCCACACAGTATACACTTAGTTTCATCTATTTTGGGATAACCATCTTGAAGTTCAATAGCCTTTTGCGGACATCTTTTCAAGCAAGCTCCACAACCTGTACATCTTTCTTGAAAAAACATAATCTCGTACTTTTGATTTTGGCTTTCTGGGTTGTGGCACCACCAGCATTTTAAAGGACATCCTTTAAAAAACACTGTTGTACGAATGCCCGGTCCATCATGAACAGAATACTTTTGAATATTTATTACAGTTCCTGATCCCATTTTTATCACCTCCTAAATATTGATTAACTATATAATAATTGTGTTACACTTTTAACAAACCTCTTTAAAAAATATAAGATATTATAAACAGAGTTCTTGGCATCAGATGGAGTTTGTCTGCGACCACTGGGCAATTCTGCCCGTTAAATGCCATTTAGGCATTTAACCTCCACCTGATGCTTAGAAATCGTTATCCAGGGATGTACTCGCTCTTTATTCCCACTTTGAGAAAAGCAGAGAACCAAAATCTATAATTTTGTGTGAATCGCTTTCACAGAGTGCGTGGGAATATTAGAGCGGGTAGTCATCGGATAAAATATCTTATATTTTTTTATTCTCTATTTTTTGAACATATTAGGAGTATGCACCGTTAATATTTTAACTGTTCTAGTGGTATAATTTGCCCAATTATGTACAATGTTTGAGCTATAATGGGCACTATCTCCTGGAAATAACTCTTGCTGCTCACCATTTATAATTAAAGTAAGAATTCCTTCTAAAACATATACAAATTCTTCACCTTCATGCTGATATGAATTAATATCTTCTTCACATTTAGTTGGAAGTATTTCTATTAACCTAGGTAATAAATTTTTATTTTCAATATCATTAGTTAGATGATAGTGTATGAATTGATTATTATCTACTTGAAACACTTCTTTTTCATAACTACGAATTATAATTTTTTTGTTATTTTTTTTACTTTCAAGGAAATAGGCTAAGTTAACCTCTAAAGCTTTAGCAATATTATTTAGAGAATCAATAGCTACAGTTGTAAGTCCCCGCTCTAGCTGAGATAAAAATCCTATAGATAAATTCGTTGCAGCGCTTAAATCTTTCAATGTTAGATTCTTATTTACTCTTAATTCTTTTATTTTCTTTCCTACATCTTCTGTCATGTTTCTTACCTCACATATTCTTAATATATATTATGATTTTATCCGATAGCTAATTAAGCTTCTGGATTCATTCAATCAAGAATTATATACTTTAATAAATCCCTACATAATTCTTAGTTTCACTTTATTATATCATAATTAGATAAAATGAAACCTACATCAGATGTATTTTGTCTTCAATTATTTAATAAAAATATAGTTAAATTAAATACCAAAGGTGAAAATTTAACTAGAGTAAATTTCATAGTTATAAAATTTTATTAACAACAACCTTCTCAATTAACATTATAATACATTTCCCTCTTAAAGTCTACGATTTTTTTCATATACATGAAATTAATTTTACTCGAGTAAAATAACAAATATAGTAATATGCTTATATATATTGTAATAAATATAAAAGAGCATGCTAACTGTATCTTTAACATGCTCTTTTAACTAATGCTAAAATTATTTAAATCTAACTTAACTTTAGATTTATATTTTAAATTTTAATATCAGTTCATTAAGTCTCTGAGCCAACTGAGACTGCATTTGTGCGGTCTCAGATATTTGACTCATGGCAATAACTGCTGTATTAACATTTTCTCCAATTTCATTAGAGCTTTCTGAAGATTTTTGGGACATCTGAGCCATATTTTGTACTGACTTATTTACCTCTGTAATAGTTGTTGCCAAATTTTCTGCCATTGTAGCTAATTCCTCAGACATATTGCTTACAAAGTCAGCATCATTTGCATACTCTTCTCCTACTTTTGCAAAAAACTTAAATTGTTCTGTTACATCCTTGTCCATAAATTTCAGTAGTTCATTGCTATTCTCTGATAAGTTTTTAAATGCTTGTTGTACTTTATCAATAGTTTCTTTAACTTTTGCAACTGCATCTGAAGACTGCTCCGCTAATTTTTTTACCTCATCTGCAACTACAGCAAAACCTTTCCCAGCCTCACCTGCTCTTGCTGCTTCTATTGCAGCATTTAAGGCAAGTAAATTTGTCTGTTCTGCTATGCTTGAAATTGCATCTGCCATTACTTTAATATCCTCTACGACTTTCCCTTCCTTAATAGAAGTCAATATTCTGTCTTCTTTTTCTAAATATACTTTTCTATTTTCTTTAATAGCTTCATTGCAATTGTTTTCTATTGAGTTTGATCTTTCTTTAATTTTTGAAGCATTGCTGCTGCCACTTAATGCCTTTTCAGATAGTGTATTAATACTATAATCTACAGTTTGTACAGAAGCTGATACCTGCTCCGCTGTTGCAGTAGACTCTTCAACCTTATTACCTATTTCTCTAGTATGATACTTCATAGTTTCAAGCTTAGATGTCATTTCTTGAACAGTAGCAGAAAGTTCTTCACTAGAAGAGCTTATTTCTGTAAATTCATCTATTATAGTTTTTATTAATTCTTTTACATTATCTTGAGCAGTGTTTAGTGCTACAGCAGTTTGTCCAAATTCATCTTCTCCAGTTACTGGAACAGGAGTTGAAAAATCATACCTTGCTAATCTCTCTGCTAATACCTTGATTTTATTTAAAGGTGCACTAATATTTTTTGACATGATAAAGCTTATAAGTATACCTACGGCAATTAAAATTACTGATAAAATACTTTGACTAAATTTTAAATAATTTAAATCATTAAATAGTTCAGATCTATTTATTGCTATTGCTATTGACCATTCTGTTCCCTTTATAGGTTTATAAGCTATATATTTTTCTACACCATTGTATTTATAACTTCCTATTCCCGCCTCTCCTGTTGTCATTTTCTTATGGATATCCGCTAATTCTTTCAAAGCAGGATTTTTCTGTGAATCTTTTATTACATTTTGCTTTTTATAAATTAGCTCTAAATCCTTATGAATAACTGTAGTGCCTTCCTTATTTATTGCAGCTGCATAACCTGTACTTGGAAGCTCTATGTCTTGTACAAAGGAATTTACCTTACTAGTATCTATAGTTGCTGCTAATACTCCTTTAACATTTCCATTAGTATCTTTTATAGGGACATAAATGTCAATAATTCCCGAGTTATCTGTTTTACTTTTTATAGGATTAGAAAATCCCTTTTTTCCCTTTAAAGCATCTTTGGAATATTCCAAATCTGATGCATTTGACACCTCATCATTTAAAGTATTATGTACTGTTCCATCTGTATAGATAATATTACATTTCTTGAACTCCCATTTCTTACATTCTTCTATTAGAATTGGCTTTTGAACATTCCAATCCATTGATTGAATTTGAGGTGAAAGTGCTATGTTTTGAACGATTTGTATATTGTTTAACATATAATTAGATATTATATGACTCAAATCATCAACTCTATTAGTCATTGAACTTTCTATAGATTTATTCATAGCCTTTTGCGATAAATAGTAAGATGTAGCACTCAATAAACCACAAGTTAGTAATATTACAAGTGACACTTGCAAAATAATTTTTATCGATACCTTTTTTATTCCCATATTTCATCCCCCATGCTCTTTTATGTTTAATTTACCTTATTATTAAATTTAAATTATTTTTAAATTTAATATGGTATTTTTTACATACAATACTATGTTACCACATTTTCACAGAAAAGTAATAATATTTTTTGTTTTTTGTAAGTTTTATATAAAAACTCCCATTTTGTGCGAAATTAATTATAAAAAATACTTTTTTCGTCCTTATTAACAGTTTAAAAGTTTCTCAATAATTATATATACCTATAAGAAAGAAAACTGTTGCCAAATTGTAAATAAGACCAAAAATCAACCTTTAAAGTTATAACCCCTTAGGCCTATGAAATGTTGAAATTTATATAAAAATGCTACATAATAAAAATAAATAGAAATTCCCACTTTTACTTATGTAAAAATAAGAACTAATTGTAAGACAATGTAGAAATTTACCCATTAGAATTTTGAGGTGATTTTGTGGAAAAGGATACACAGAATGTAAAGCAGTATTGGTTGAATTTTATAAAAGATAAAAATATAAATGATAATTTAGATGTAGATGTTAGTGAATCTTGGATAAGATGCAGACATATGAATATAGATCCTTTTAATTCATCTATTAAACAGGTTTCAGAACAAGAGCTATCTATAAAATTAAATCAAAATAAAGAATTAATAGATGTAGCAGAGCCTATTATGGAAAGATTATATAATATAGTCGAAGGATCTGGGTTTGTAATAGTGCTTACAGATAGAAAAGGATGCATAATTAAAATAATAGGTGATAAAGAATGGCCAAAATCTAAAGAATTACATCTTATATTAGGTTCATTATGGAGTGAAGAGTCTATTGGAACAAATGCCATAGGCACAGCTCTCCGTTTAAATAAACCTATACAAATAATAGGTGCAGAACACTACAATGTAAATAACCATTGTTTAACCTGTTCAGCTGCTGCCATCCATAATGAAGATGGCGAACTTATTGGATGTATTAATATGTCCGGAAACTATTCAAAGGCAAACTCTCATACTACAGGTATAGTTGTTTCAGGCGCCTACTCTATAGAAAGACAACTTGCTCTTATAAAGTCTAATAAATTGTTAAACGTAATCTTCGATTCCATGTCTGATGGTATGTTGGTTTTAGATAAAAACTTTAAAATAGTAAGAGCTAACAATACCGCAGCTAAAATACTAGGAGTACCTATAGAGGAAATATTAAACTTAAGTATAGATTCTATTTTAAAAAACATGGATGTAATTAAAAATAAATTAATTACAGAAAAAAATTATCATAATATGGACTGTAGTTTCTTTATTAGGAACAAAAGACTAAAATGTAGTATGAATGCTTTTCCCGTAATCATAAATGAGGTTATAAATGGAATGGTTATAACTTTTAAAGATGAAGGATCTGTTCATAAAATTGTAAATAGCATGGCTGGCTTTACCGCCTCTTACAAATTTGAAGATATAGTAACTAAGAACGAACTTATGAAGAAAACTATAGATCTTGCTAAAAAAGCATCCTTAACTAGCTGTAATATATTAATAGAAGGGCCAAGTGGTACAGGAAAAGAACTTTTTGCTCAATCTATTCACAATTACAGTAATAGAGGAAGCGGCCCCTTTGTAGCGGTGAATTGTGCTTCTCTTCCAAAAGAACTTATAGAAAGTGAACTCTTTGGATATGAGAAAGGTGCCTTCACAGGAGCAACTAAAGATGGCCATCCTGGAAAATTTGAATTAGCTAATGGCGGAACTATATTTTTAGATGAAATAGGTGAAATGCCCCTTGATATGCAATCAAAATTATTAAGAGTTTTAGATAACAATAAAATAACAAGATTAGGTGGTACCTACGAAAAAGTTTTAAATGTAAGAATAATAGCTGCAACTAATAGAAATTTAATTGAAGAGATAAATGATAAAAGTTTTAGAGAAGACTTATATTATAGATTAAATGTAATGAATGTAAAAACAATACCTTTAAAGGATAGACCAGAGGATATTGAAATCTTAGCAAATCACTTTGTACAAAGATTGAACTTAAAAACTTCAGGAGTTTTTAAATACTTAGATGAAAAATACTTAAAAGCTATAAGAGCTTATCATTGGCCAGGAAATGTAAGAGAATTGCGAAATGTAGTTGAGCGTTCTTATTACTTATGTGAAAGCAATAACATATCAGATGAGCTTTTATATGATTATATTGTCAAATATAAAACATCAACAAAGCTTCATGAGCACTCCATTAAAAAAGAGATTTTGACTATAGATGAATTCGAAAAACAAAATATTGAGATAACTATAAAAAAATGTAATGGAGATTTACTAAAGGCTGCCCGCATATTAAATATAAGTAGAGCTACTATATATAGAAGAGTAAAAAAATATGGAATAAATATAAATAAAATTCAAGCGGATGTTTTGTTGTAAATTTATTCCTCTCAAATTGTTAAAAATATAACTCAAATCTCAAGATTGAGACAAGATTATTCTCACTCTTGAGATTTGTTTGTTAAATAACATGAAAAGTAGCTGTTTTATATTTGGCATAGATTTTGCTTAATATTATCTATGTAAAATAAAAACGTGTTCTAGGGAGGAATATAAAATGGCAAGATTTACATTACCAAGAGATATTTATTTCGGAGAAAATTCTTTAGAGACATTAAAAACATTAAAAGGTAAAAAAGCTATAATCGTAGTTGGCGGAGGTTCAATGAAGAGATTTGGCTTTCTAGATAAAGTCGAAGGGTATTTAAAAGAAGCAGGAATGGAAGTAAAGCTATTAGAAGGTGTAGAACCAGATCCATCTGTTGAAACAGTTATGAAGGGTGCAGAAACTATGAGAGAATTCCAGCCAGACTGGATAGTATCCATAGGTGGAGGATCACCAATAGATGCAGCTAAAGCTATGTGGATATTCTACGAATACCCAGATTTTACTTTTGAACAAGCAGTAGTCCCATTCGGTATACCAGAATTAAGACAAAAAGCTAGATTTGTAGCTATACCATCTACAAGTGGAACAGCTACAGAGGTTACTGCCTTTTCAGTAATAACTGACTATAAAGCTAAAATAAAATATCCTTTAGCTGACTTTAATTTAACACCAGATGTAGCTATAATAGACCCAGCTCTTGCTCAAACAATGCCAGCAACATTAACTGCACATACTGGTATGGATGCTTTAACTCATGCAATTGAGGCTTATGTAGCAGGTTTAAGATCATATTTTTCAGATCCTCTTGCAATGCAAGCAATAGTTATGGTAAAAGAAAACTTATTAAAATCCTATAAGGGCGACAAAGAAGCTAGAGATGATATGCATATAGCTCAATGTCTTGCAGGAATGGCATTCTCAAATGCATTACTAGGAATAACTCATAGTATGGCACACAAAACTGGTGCAGTATTCCATATACCACACGGATGTGCTAATGCAATTTTCCTACCATATGTAATTCAATTTAATAAGAAAGCTTGTGCAGATAGGTATGCTACTATAGCTAAAACTTTAGGATTAGCTGGAAACAGTGAAGAAGAATTAGTAGTTTCATTAATATCTATGATTCAAGATATGAATAAGAATATGGATATTCCTCTAACATTAAAAGAATATGGAGTAACAGAGGAAGATTTCAAAACAAATTTAGATTATATAGCTCATAATGCTGTGCTAGATGCTTGTACTGGATCAAATCCAAGACCAATAACAGATGAAGAAATGAAAAAGTTATTTGAGTGTACTTACTATGGAGAAAAAGTAGAATTCTAGTTTGAAACTCTATAATCTAAAATCTCAAAAATGACACTTATATTTGTGTCATTTTTGAGATTTTGTTTTGTATATATGTTGAAAAATGCACGTTAAATTATTGGCATAGTTTTTGCTTATTAAAAATAAAGTCAAAATAAGCAAAATCGAAGGAGGAAACAAATGTATAAAATAGTTGAAAAAAGAGAGTTAGCACCAAACATAATGCTTTTGGATATAGAAGCACCAAGAGTAGCTAAATCAGCAAAACCAGGACAGTTTGTAATAGTAAAGACAGATGTAAAAGGAGAAAGAGTACCTCTTACAATTTGTGATTATGATGCAGAAAAAGGAACTGTTACTATAGTAATTCAAGCTATAGGATGTTCTACAAATAAAATGGTGTCCTTAAATGAAGGAGACTATATTGCTGACTTTGCAGGTCCTTTGGGCCAACCATCAGAATTTATACATGAAGATATAGAAACCTTAAAGAATAAAAAAATAATATTTGTAGCAGGTGGTGTAGGAGCTGCACCAGTATATCCTCAAGTAAAATGGTTGAGAGAAAATAACATAGATGTAGAAGTTATAATTGGAGGAAAAACTAAGGAATATCTTCTTCTTATAGATGAAATGAAATCCCTAGGTGCTGTTGTACATACTTGTACAGATGATGGTTCATCAGGTTTTAAAGGCCTTGTAACTAATCTTTTAAAAGATCTTATAGATAAAGGAAATAAATACAGCGAAGTAATAGCTATCGGACCAATGATTATGATGAAATTTGTAGCTAAGCTTACAAAGGAATATGATATAAAAACAATAGTAAGTTTAAATACACTTATGGTAGACGGAACAGGTATGTGTGGTGCCTGCAGAGTTACAGTAGGTGACTCAACTAAGTTCACTTGTGTTGATGGTCCTGAATTTGATGCTCACTTAGTAGACTTTGATGAAGCTATGAGAAGACAATCTCTTTACAAGAGTGAAGAAGGAAGAAAACTTATAGCTGAAGAAAAGAAAAAAGGACATACTTGCAGCTGTATGGATGAAAACAAAAAAACACCAGATAGAATGAAAAGAACACCAATAAGAGAACAAGATCCAAAGGTAAGAGCTAAAAACTTTGATGAAGTTTGTTTAGGCTACAGTAAAGATGAAGCTGTAGAAGAAGCTCATAGATGTTTAAACTGTAAAAAGCCTTTATGTGTTTCAAAGTGTCCTGTATCTATAAATATACCAAACTTTATATCTAAGGTTAAGGAAGGAAACTTTGAAGAAGCTGCTAAAATAATATCAGAGTCCAGTGCACTTCCAGCAGTATGTGGAAGAGTTTGTCCTCAAGAGAGCCAATGCGAAGGTAAATGTGTACTTGGAATAAAAGGTGACGCTGTAGCTATAGGTAAGCTTGAAAGATTTGTAGCAGACTGGTCAAGAGAAAACAATATAGATCTTTCAGATAGAAAACCTAATAATGGTAAAAGAGTTGCAGTTATAGGTAGCGGTCCTGCAGGACTTACTTGTGCAGGAGATTTGGCTAAATTAGGTTATGATGTAACTATATTTGAAGCATTGCACGAAGCTGGCGGAGTTTTAGTTTATGGAATTCCAGAATTCAGACTTCCAAAGGACACTGTAGTTAAGCATGAAGTAGAAAATGTTAAAAAACTAGGTGTTAAAATAGAAACTAACGTAGTAGTAGGAAGAACTGTTACCGTAGATCAACTTTTAGAGGAAGAAGACTTTGATGCTGTATTCATAGGTTCCGGAGCAGGATTGCCAAAGTTCATGGGAATACCAGGAGAAAACTTAAATGGAGTATTCTCAGCTAATGAATTCCTAACAAGAAATAATCTTATGAAAGCTTTCAAAGAAAATTATGATACACCTATAAAGGCAGGCAAGAAAGTAGCTGTTGTAGGTGGAGGAAACGTTGCTATGGATGCTGCTAGAACAGCATTAAGACTTGGAGCAGAAGTTCATATAGTATATAGAAGATCAGAAGCAGAACTTCCAGCTAGAGTAGAAGAAGTACATCATGCAAAGGAAGAAGGCGTAATATTTGATGTTCTTACAAACCCTACAGAAATCATAGGTAATGAAAATGGATGGGTTAAAGGCATGAAGTGTGTAAAAATGGAACTTGGCGAAGCAGATGCATCGGGAAGAAGAAAACCTGTAGTTGTTGAAGGCTCAGAGTTCATATTAGATGTTGACACTGTAATAATGTCTCTTGGAACATCACCAAATCCATTGATATCTTCAACTACAAAGGGCTTAGAAATAAATAAGCATAAATGTATAGTAGCAGAAGATGAAACAGGAAAAACTTCAAAGGATGCAGTATATGCAGGTGGCGACGCTGTAACAGGAGCTGCTACAGTAATACTTGCTATGGGGGCAGGTAAAAAAGCTGCTAAGGCTATAGATGAATATTTCAGCAAATAAATTAGTTGTAAAATAAAAGATTTATTAATAATCCCCAGAAGTTCTTATTGAACCTCTGGGGAACTTTTTATCCTTCAAAGCAATTCAAACTATTTTCTATAAGTTAACACCGATACTCATTAAAATTATTTCAATGTAAAATCCTGTTTTTACATTAAAAAGAATAAGGATTATAATATAAAGCATAACTTACATATTTAAATAGTTAAAAGGAAGTGATACAATTGTTAACTGTCCAAGAGAAAGCAATTAAATACGCCAAAAAAGTTCAAGGCAGCTTTTTAGTTAGAAATCGTACTAATAGCGTAACTTGTTGATCAGGAACTACGACGAAAGTCACGAGTCTCAGTGTTGAGATTGTAAAAAACTTTAAAAAAGAAGAAATTCATGATGAATATGAATATAACGGAGTTAAAATTTACGTGGTAAACAGTTTAATCTTAAAGGAAAATGCTTATATTTTTATGCTTCCTAAGTTTCCATTCATCAAGCCTATTTTTGATGCAAAAGGAATAGAAATAAAACGATATTAAGTTATACTATACTACCTTTACCATTACTTTTTCTCCATTAATATCCTGTTCTCCATTAAACTTAAATCCGAATTTCTGGTATAGATGTAATGCACACTGATTGTCATCATAAAGGCTTAGATAAATTTCATCGCAATGATATAGTTTGACAAGGTGTGCAATTAATGCTTCTAACATTATACTTCCAAGTCCTTGTCCTTGAAAGCGCTCATCAATTAAATATCTATCCAGCCACACCCTTCCCTTCTGACCCTCTCCTGGAAAAAATCCATACATTGCAAATCCGACCAAAATCCCATCTTGGTAAAGTCCTGCTGGTTGGTAGTAGTTACATTCTACGGCATCTTCCAAACATTGTTTTGTAGATTCCACATATGATTTTTGAGGTGTACTTACATCCAAAGCTAAAACCTCTTTTAAGTTCTCTTTTGTAACCGCTCTAATTTCGATATTCATATATTTCCTCCTTAAGACTAGACTGCATTGCAGAAGGATTATACTTCTGCTGCTACCTTATTCGCAAACTGACTATTATAAAGTTTCTCATAAAATCCCTTTTTATCAAGAAGCTCCTGATGCTTTCCTTGTTCAATGATTGTTCCCTTTTCCATTACTAAAATCAAATCTGCATCACGTATAGTAGACAATCTGTGGGCAATCACAAAGCTAGTTCTTCCTTGCATCAAATGGTTCATTGCTTTTTGGATTTCTACTTCGGTTCTTGTGTCAACACTGGACGTTGCTTCATCCAGAATCAGAATTGATGGATTGGCAAGTATAGCTCTTGCAATAGTGAGAAGCTGTTTTTGCCCCTGAGATACATTAGAGCCGTCCTCATCTAAAATTGTTTGATAACCCTGGGGCAAGGTTCGGATAAAATGGTCAGCACGAGCAGCCTTTGCTGCAAGTATCACGTCGTTCAAATCCGCATCCAATCGGCTGTAGGCGATATTATCCTGTATGCTGCCGTGAAAAAGCCATGTATCCTGCAGCACCATTCCAAACATAGTTCTTAGCGAACTACGGCTCAGCTCTTTAATATCTACGCCATCAATAGTAATTCTTCCACCCTGAGTTTCATAAAACCGCATGAGTAGGTTGACAAGAGTTGTTTTTCCTGCTCCTGTGGGGCCAACAATGGCAATTTTATCTCCAGAATTTAAATTGATATTAATATCCTTCATCAGAATATTGTCATTGCTATAACCAAATTCCACATGTTCAAATACAACTTCTCCTTTAGGATTTTTAATAAGCTTACTATTTAACATATCTGGAGTTTCTTCTATCTCGTCCATTATTTCAAAAACACGCTCTGCTGATGCTACAGCAGATTGAAGCATATTTATAATATATGAGATTTCTGTCATTGGCTCAGAGCACATGTCCACATATTGAAGAAATGCCTGAATGCTCCCCAGCGTCATGTTTCCCTGTACTGCGAAAATACCACTGATAACAGCAATGATAACATACCCGATTTTTTCTAAAAACCTGATAAATGGAGCAATTGAGTAAGCTGAAAACTGTGCTTTTCTGTTTGCATCATATAATCTCTGATTTATCTTTCTAAAAGCTTCCAATGAATCCTTTTCTCCACTGAAGGCCTTAATGATAAGCTGCCCTGTAAATGTTTCTTCAATGGTACTGTTTAATTCACCGAGAATTCGCTGATTATCTGAAAAATATCCCTCTAGTTTATGTGAGATTCTCGTTGTTACAAGCATGGACACAACAAGCGTTATGATAGCAATTAGTGTAAGAACTGGGCTGATTGTCATCATAATAATTATGGCAATTATGATAGTTACTACGGAAGTAATGAGCTGCATCAATCCTTCCTGTAAGCTATCCGCAATTCTCTCCAGGTCATTGGTGGCACGACTTAATATGTCACCTTTTTTGTGGGTATCATAATATTTTAGTGGTAAACGATTGAGCTTATCACTTAATTCTTTACGCAGACCCAAGGTAAGATTTTGTGATACACCTGACATCATATATTGCTCGAAATATTTAAATAGTGAAGTTAAAATGTAGATTATTAGTAAGATTCCAATAATCTCTCCCATTGTGCTAATATTCACACTGAATTTCACACCGGTTTTCATAGATGCTTTGATGCCGTTATACAGCTGGTCTATAGCTTTTCCCATTACCAAGGGCGCAGCAATGATAAGTGAAGAACTGATCATCACTGAAATTAAAATTGCCAAAAACCTGAATTTTTGTTTTGCTAAAAGCTTTATCAAGCGCAGAGTAGTTCTCTTTGCATTTTTTGCTCTCTCAATTGAGGTATCTCCAATACCATTATCCTCCATTTTGATTTCCTGGTTTATATTCTCCTTCATAGTGACCTCCATTACTGTTAAATCTGCTAGGCTTCGCTAAGTTGGGAAGCCGCAATCTGTTTATAGACATCACAGCTTTTCATTAATTCCTCATGTCTTCCGATGCCTACAATTTTTCCTTCATCTAGTACAATAATTCTATCTGCATCCATTATGGTACTAATGCGCTGTGCCACAATGATGGCGGTGGAACTGCCTATTTCACTTTTTAGTGCTCTTCTAAGCCTTGCCTCGGTCTTAAAATCAAGAGCAGAAAAGCTGTCATCAAAAATGTATATTTCTGGCTTACGAATCAACGCTCGTGCAATTGACAAACGCTGCTTTTGACCGCCTGACAGGTTATTGCCGCCCTGTGCAACATGTGAGCCATATCCATTTTCTAGACTAGTAATAAAATCATGAGCCTGAGCTGCCTTCGCAGCATGCTCTATCTGATCTTGTGTGGCATCCTTTTTACCATATCTGATATTCTCTTTTATTGTTTCGCTAAAAAGAAATGCTTTCTGAGGAACAAGTCCAATTTTATCCCGTAGCTCTTTTTGTGATAAATTACTGATGTCTGTGCCGTTTACCATAATACAGCCGCTTTGAACTTCAAAAAATCTCGGAATCAGTTTTGCTATCGTTGATTTTCCCGATCCAGTACCTCCTATGATTGCTGTGACTTCTCCTGATTTTGATTCGAAGCTCAAATTACTCAGCACTGGTTCCTCTGCATCAGAGTATTGAAAGGTAACACTCTGGAACTCAAGATGAGCATATTCTCTTCTTTTCAAATGTTTTGAGCTTCCGTCTGTGATTTCAGGAGCTATAGCAAGTACTTCATTAATTCTGTCGGCGCAGGCCTGTGCACGGGGAATATACATAAACATCATGACACCCATAATAAGGAAATACAAAATAAGAAAACAGTATTCTGCCATAGCCATTATATCGCCAATCTGCATATTACCCTTCACTACTCTTTTTCCGCCAATCCATAGAATACAGACAATCCCCAAATTCATAATCATCATAATCGCTGGAATCAAAATAGCAATTATTTTATTTACTTTAATAGCATTACCTGCATAATCAGCAGCTGCTGTATCAATTCTGCCTTTTTCATATTTCTCACGATTAAATGCACGAATAACGCGAATGCCTATAATCGTTTCTCTAAGAATACGATTGATATTATCCATTTTAATTTGCATCAACTTAAAAAGAGGAATAACCTTTTTTCCTAACAAAAAGGCAATTAACAAAAAGGCAATCATAGTTGTCACAATAATTAGCGCCATTACCTTATCCTTTGCAAAAGCGAGGCACAAGCCTCCTATGGCCATGATCGGTGCAGGTAGTAACATTTGAATAAACATTACTGTAGTTTGCCCAATTAAGGTAACATCGCTGGTAGTTCTTGTGATCATGGAAGCCGTGCCTATTTTATTAAAGTCATTTATGGAAAACTCCTGTGCTTTTATGAACATTGCTTCTCGGATATCCTTTGCAAATCCAGAAGAAAGATTCGCAGACAGCCGAGAGCCTGCCACAGCAGACGCTGCCGTTAGCTCTACTGTTAGCAGCATGAATACTCCTGTTTTGATAATATATGATATATCTCCTTTTGCCACACCGTTGTTTACAATTTCAGCGGTAAGTGCTGGAATATATAAGGTACCTAGTGTCTGTAAAAATGTAAACAATAATATAACAATAACTACTTTTTTATAAGGCTCTAAAAAACGAAACAATCTTAACATATGAATCTCCTTTTTGTTGCATTTGCTTGTTGCTAGTTTTATAATAATGTATAACGTAACCAGATAGTCAAGAGGAGATGTGAATTATGAATAAAAGTTTACATAATTATTTTACAACAGGAGAATTTGCAAAGCTTTGTGGTGTAAATAAAAGAACCCTTTTTCACTATCATGATATCGGATTGTTTTGCCCTGCTATCATAGATGAAAATGGGTACCGTTATTATTCCTACCGCCAGTTTGATGTTTTTTTAATCATATCCATACTAAAAGAATTGAATGTTCCGTTGAAAAAAGTAAAAACATATCTTGATGAAAGAACAGCTGAAAGATTAATTAATTTATCAAAACAAAAAATCACAGAGGTTGATAGGGAAATAGAGAAGTTACTTACAATTAAACACTTATTGGAATAAACTATTGTCTTTACAAATAAGGGAATACAGGCAGATTACAATAGAATCATACTAGAGGAGCAGGAAGAAGAATACATAGTCCGTAGCGCTTTGCTAAAAGAAGAAAGTAATAAGGATTATATAAAATGGATGTTGGAGTTCACTAGCTTTATAAATAGCACTCAGTCAAAAGATACTTCTTTTGTAGGTACAATGCTTAGCAAAGAGAATATTGCCAATAGCAATTACAACAATTATTCTTATTTTTTTGCAAAAACAGATAACAAACATATCCTCCCCTCAATTGCTTTGAAACCCAAAGGTTTGTATGCCGTCGCTTATCACCGGGGAAGTTATGAAACTACATATAAAACTTATGATAAACTATTAAATTTTCTTGAAAAAAACCACTTAAGTATGGGTGAATTCGCCTATGAGGAATATCTTTTAGACGAGGTTGCTGTTAAGAGTGAAAATGATTATATTACACAAATTACAGTTGCTGTTGAAAAAATGTAAGTTAAGAATTGCATAAATTATAAGCAGAGTTATGAATATATCCGCTAGCTAAAAATCCACATAATGGCGACTCAATCTTAAGTATCGATAGTAGCTTTGCTTTAAGATAACGTTGGAAAGCTACTTTCAAAGAACAGCTATAAAGAGAATAGGACTATATACAAATTTATATATAGTCCTAAGGTTTTTTATCTTTTTATATACCTAAATAATCCTTATCTATAGTTATAATTGCATTGTAATTTGGATACAATTTTTTCAATTTAAAATTTATATCTTTTTGTAAGCTAAGTTCTTCACGTTTTGTAAGTCTGTGATCAGCACCAATTACTATATCAAAGATTAAATTCTTATTTTCTCCTTCACCTACCACTCTAAAATCATGAAAAGATTTTACTATAGGAACAGTTTTCAGTGTCTCTGTAAGTTCTTCTCTGGCCTCTAGTATTTCCTTGTCGTCAGTATTGATAGGATCCATATGAATTGCCAAATAAATATCCAAGTCGGTAGATATTTCTTTTTCTGCTCTATCTATGATTTCATGTATTTTAACTATTGGTATATTTGAAGGAATCTCAGCATGAATAGATGCAATAATTCTTCCTGGACCATAATTATGTACCAGTAAATCATGAACTCCATTTATATATTCATATTCTAAAAGCATTTCTTGTATGCTTTCCACAAGCTCCTTTTCTGGTGCAGCACCAAGAAGAGGATCTAAAGTATCTTTTATTAAATTAAAGCCAGCATAAAGAATAACTAAAGAAACAACCATACCTATATATCCATCTATAGGCAAAGACGTAAATCTAGAAGCCAAAAGAGCAAGTGCTACTGCTGAAGTAGAAAAAACGTCACTAATAGCCTCTACACCTGAGGCTCGAAGTGCAGAAGAATTTATCTTATTTCCTATATCCTTATAAAACCTGCCAAGCCATACTTTAAGAACTATAGATATTAGCAGCAAAATAAATGGTATAAGAGAAAAACTAACAGGAGCAGGGTTTTTAATTCTATTAAAGGAGCTTTTGACAAACTCATACCCTACCATCATAACTAAAAATGCCACTATCAATCCTGAAATGTACTCAATTCTACCATGTCCAAAGGGATGTTCTCTATCTGCAGGTTTTCCGGATAACTTAAAGCCGAAAATAGTTACAAGTGATGATGCTACATCTGAGAGATTGTTGAAGGCTTCTGCTGTAACTGCAATGCTGTTTACAGCAATTCCCACGGTAAACTTAATGCCAAATAGAGTCATGTTTATCAATGCCCCCATTATTCCCCCAAGGTATCCATACCTCTCTCTCACTTTTTTACTTTTAGTATCAGAGTAACCTCTTACAAACTTATTTATTAAGAAATTAGAAATCATTGGTACACCTCGTTTAAAATCATTTAGTTACTATTAACTTTTCCCAAAACAATATTAACAATACTATGCAAATTTCTCTAATATATAAGTATAATCTATAGCAACATACACTGTGCTGTAAGGAAAACTCGTCCTTAAAAATAGGCATTTGAAGAATATATTTGCTATAAAAAAGAGCAGTTTTAATTCCGTTTTTCGGAACAAACCACTCTCTGTTTTGAAAATATGTTATATCTAAGCTTTAGGCATCTTTGACTTGTTATTTTCTTGCAGATGCCTTATAAACTTTTCCTAAAGCATCTGCAGCAAATATAGCAGCATATACATCATCACTAGTCACCTCAAAAGGCATGTTGTGGATAGTTTCACCTTCTGCACAAGAAGCTTCTGCTACTTTTCTTATTTCTTCTTCCTTTATTTCAGCTACTCCCATTTCTTCTAATGTAACTGGAAGACCTAAACTAACGCATAAATCTATAACCTCTTTTATTTCTTCTACAGGGCTATTTTCTAGTACTAGCTGAACGATTGTACCAAAGGCTACCTTTTCACCATGGTATAAATGATGACACTGTTCTAAAACAGTAAATCCATTGTGTATTGCGTGGGCTGCAGCTAACCCAGCACTTTCAAATCCTACACCACTTAAATAAGTATTTGCTTCAACAATATTTTCTACTGCTTCAGTACATACATTGTTTTCTACTGCTAATTTTGCCTTTAATCCGTCTGATATTAAAGTCTCATAACAAAGCTTTGCAAGTGCGAAAGCAGCCTTTGTAGCTTTTCCACCAGGCATATTTGTTGCATTTGATCTTACACAAGCTCTAGCTTCAAAGTATGTAGCTAAAGCATCCCCTACACCCGAAACTAATAATCTTGCTGGTGCTTTAGCAATGATTTCTGTATCAACTAATACTAATTCTGGATTTTTAGGTAAAACCAAATATTCGCTAAATACCCCTTCATCTGTATAAATTACTGAAAGTGCGCTACATGGAGCATCTGTAGCTGCTATAGTTGGTACTATTGCTACTGGCAGTTTTTCATAATGAGCTACAGCTTTAGCTGTATCAAATATCTTTCCTCCACCTAGTCCTACAACTACATCACAGCCTTTTGATTTAACTATATTACCTAATCTCTCTATTTCATTTCTTGAACATTCTCCATTAAAAGCTTCAAATACTAAATTAACATTTTCACCTTTGAAACTTTCCTCTATTACAGATTTAACTCTTTTTATTCCATTTGGACTTGCAATAATAAAGAATGATTTTCCTAAAGTTTTAGTATGCTCTTTTATTCTTGTTAATTCCCCTCTTCCTTGTACATATTTACTAGGTGCTATTATGATTTTTGACATTATTTATTCCTCCCTTTTTCTTCTTAAAAACATATATTTTATTGCTATATAAGATCTAAGGCATATAAATTTATTTTGTATTTAATAAGTAGTTAATTTATCCGATGTCTATCGCCACTAACACCCAAACTTCTTAAAGTTGGGGATAAGTGGCGCTACGACCCTGGATAACGGCTTCTAAGCTTCAGATAGAGTTTAAAACTCCACCTGAAGCCAAGAATCCTGTTTATAACAAGTACTGTAATAACTCTTTATTCGGAGCTGATATGACAGCCTTATTTACTAGCATTCCACTTTCAGCTGCAGTATTAGCTCCTACGGTTACGGCATTTTTAACCGAACTTATTTCACCAGTAAGAGTTACAAAGGCTTTTCCACCAATTCCAACTCCTAATCTAACTTCTATTAATTCCACATTGGCAGCTTTAACTGCCGCATCTGCAGCAACAACAGCAGAGGCAATACTAAAAAATTCTAGAACTCCTAAGTCTCTCAATCTTTCAACATCACTAGATCCATTAATTGCAGGAATTACCTGGGGATGAACATTAGGTAAAAGTAATTTGTTAACTACATATTGTTCTCCTACAGCCTCTCCATGTTTAATTGCTGCTTCCACAGCTCCTACGTTTCCTGTGACTAAAACAACATATTTACCAGGACAGATAGTTTTAGCCAAAAGCAAAGTTACTTCTGCAGCTTTAAGCATTTCATCTGCAACTTCAATTCCTCTAGCTATGCTATTTAATTCCATCATACCTATAGTTCTTATCATTTTCCTTCTCACCTCCATTTAAGTAGCCTTTATTGATATATCACTGTTTATTTCAGAAACTACACCGCTAATACTTGCATGAACATTAGCTCCCATTTTTCCTTCCTCTACAATTCCTATAACCTGTCCTTTTTCAACTATATCCCCTACATTAACAATAGGATTTGTATCTGCACCTATGCCCTGCCTCAAAGGAATTCTTACTTCTATAGGATTTATTTCCTCATTCTCTAACAACCTTTGTCTTTTATATTTATTTAGTTGCAATCTTACAACTAATCTTTCTGTAGGTATTTTCCTATATTCTCTTAATACCTCTGCAGTAAATTTGTCAGTCTTATTCTCCCATCTTATTCCTTTTTCTCTTAATTTACCTTTAAGATAAACATTTATTCTTTTCGGAGACAGTCCCATAGGACAAGCGTATAACTCACATACCCCGCATTCACAGCAAATTAAAGCCTCTTTAATTGTCATATCATTCATTTCGTCTAAAGCAATATTTCTCATGATTTTATGTGGATTTAAAGGATGTCCAATTAGATTTCTTGGACACATTTCCGTACAAAAATGGCATTGTATACAGGCTGCTTTAGCTTGATTCTTCATATGTTCGATAGTTACCTTTTCTCTTTCAACTAGATAGTGATTTTTGGGTATTACTATTATGGCACCGTCAGTCTTTGTGATAACCCTGCTTTCTGCTTCACCCTTTGAAATTTTCTTTCCCATCATAGGACCACCCATTATTAGGTCATAATCCTTAATTGTTGCTCCACCGCACTTTTTTAAAACTTCTCTAACTGATGTACCTATAGGAACTTTTATAATGGAAGGCTTATCTATCTCACCTATAACCGTAACAAATTTATAGATAACAGGCTTATCTTCCATAGCCTCAAATACATTAAAAACAGTGCCAGAGTTTGAAACTACTGCCCCAACATTTAAAGGTATTCCTCCTGGTGGTATTGTTTTGCCAATGACTTCATAAACCAAAATTTGTTCATCCCCTGCGGGGTAAAAGGCTTTACTTAAATGTAGCTCTGCCCTAGAGTTAAACTTTTCTATTGACTTCTTTAAAGCCTTTATTTCTTCAAAATACTCTTCTTTTAAACCTATAACAATGTGCATTGCACCAATTAACTTCCCTATCTCTTCTGCAGCCTGTACTATTTCGTCACTCTTATTTCTCATCATATACTTATCTGACTGAAGTAAAGGCTCACATTCTAATCCGTTTATTATAAAATAATCGACCTTACAATTTAACTTAACATGGGTTGGAAAACCTGCACCACCAGCACCTATCACTCCAGAGGCCTTTATTTTTTCAAGTAAATCCACTACTACACCACCCCTCTTTTAGTAATTATTTACCAGCCTATGACTTTTATTAGAGGACAGTTGACAGTGGATAATTGACAGTGAAGGTGAGTTTTCTTCCTTACGTCAGAAAACTATTATATTTTTTAGACTTGTTTTGCTAATGCAAAATATCGCTAACTTAAGCATATATCCAAAATCTGTGATTTTGAGATGGTCGCTTAAGCAGAGAACCCAAATCTTAAGCAGATATCCCAAATCTTTGTTTTGGTGATAGTCGCTTACACAGCGTGCTGATTTGGAGTGAATCGCTTACACAGAGTGTACTCCTGCGAAACAAAAGAGCAGTAGTTTGTTTTAAATTAAAGATTTTTCGTAGTGTAACGGAGAAAAATCCTCATTCACTGTCCTCTGTCAATTGTCAACTGTCCTCTAAAAATAATACTTCGTATTATTTTTATTACACGATCCTGAAAGATTCCACCATAGCGCATCTTCTCTGTCTGGTAAAGGAAACTGCGTTAGTTAATCCCTCTCCTGTAGGGCCTGCTATAGTAAAGGTTGTATGGCCTTCTCCACCAAATCCAATACCTGCATAGGATGGTGCGTTCTTTACAAATATTGTAGTGTCTATAGTTCTCGCCATTTTAGTTAAGTTGTCTATATTTTTGGAGTGCATCATAGCTGTATGTCTGTTTCCATATTCATCTTCTACTGCAAACTTTAATGCTTCATCAAAGTCTTTAGCCTTAACTATAGGTAATATAGGCATCATAAGCTCTTCTTGAACAAAGGGATGACTATTTTCTGCTCTATATATTAGGCATTCTATGCCATTCATATTGTTCTTCCCTATATTTTGTAGCAAGTACTGAGCATCCTTTCCTACAAAACTTTTATTTACAGAATAAGTATTCTTTTCTTTGTTGTGTGCTAAAACTAATTGAACTATTTTTTCTGCCTCTTCATCAGTTAATTCATATACCGCTCTATTATTTTTCATTTCTTTAATTAATTCTTCATAAACTGCTTCCACTACTATAGCTTCTTTTTCTGCTATACAAGGCAAATTATTGTCAAAGGTGCAACCTGCAATTATATCTCTAGCAGCTTTCTTTATATCTGCAGTTTCATCAACTACAACTGGTGGATTTCCTGCTCCAGCGCCTATAGCTTTCTTTCCTGAGGAAAGAACCATTTTAACTATAGCAGGTCCTCCTGTAGCAACTACCATTCCTATTTTTTCATGATTTAACATTACATTAGTGCTTTCTAATGAAGGCTTATTAACTGAAGTTATTAGATTGTCTGGTCCACCAGCTTCTCTTATTGCTTTATTTAACTCTCTAAGCATGGTTAAAGATGAATTAAATGCTCCTGGGTGCGGTGAAAATACAACAGTGTTTCCTGCTGCAAGCATGCCTATACTATTACAAGCCACTGTAGCTGCTGGATTAGTAGATGGTGTAATAGATCCTATAACACCAAAAGCACCATGCTCTACAAGTGTAAGACCTTTGTCTCCTGTGTAAGCCTTAGTTTGCAATACTTCCGTTCCTGGCGTTTTTTCTGCTGTTAATTTTAACTTAAGATATTTATGATCTATCCTGCCCATCCCAGATTCTTTAACACAAAGAGTTGCTATAGCCATAGCGTTATCTAATATAGCTTTTCTCATAGCAGCTATTAATTTTTCACGCTGTTCAATAGTATACTGAGAGTATTTTTTCTGTGCCTCATAGGCAGCTTCTATAGCTTCCTCCATAGTATCAAATACTCCATCACTAACCTCTGATTTTATGTCTCTTTTGCTCATTTCTTTTAAAACTTTTTCTATTATAAGTGATAGCTCACTAGTTCCTAATTCCATTTAAAAGTACCTCCTCGAAAATTTCTACTCCATATTTAGCCACTTCCATATCCTGTTGAAGGGTTCCACCGCTGATTCCTATAGCTCCAACTATTTTTTCTTCTATTTTTAAAGGAACTCCTCCACCGAAGGTAACTATCTTTTTCATATTATTAATTCCATAAAGATCCCCTTGCGGTAAGGATGCTTCATGCAGCTCATGGGTAGCAGTTTTAAGTGCTGCAGCAGTATAGGCTTTTTTCACAGCTACTTCTAAACTTATTAATAGAGAATCATCCATGCGTTGAAGAGATATAATATTTCCATTAAAATCTGTAATACAAATAACCATAGGTGTCCCTATTTCATAAGACTTTTCTATACACCTTTTGGTTATGTATTCCGCAGTTTCTCTGCTAATCATCATTTTATTTATTATTTGTGCTCTAAAATTCTTATCTATCTGACTATTCTCTTTTAAACTTTTTACCTTTTCCTCAGCCTTTTTAATTATATCCTTATAATCAAAATACCTAGCTATAACATAAATAGCATCGGATAGTCTATTTACATACCTCATCAAATTTTCACTAATATTATAGGAATTTTTAAGCTCTGATATATACCTTTCCGCTCTCCTTACATCTGTTCTTGCCACATCAAGATGAGCTGATTCCTTTGTGCCGCCAGGTATTATAAATCCATTTTGATAAGGTTTTAATCCATCTAATTTGTCTATAGTTTCTTCAAGAAATCTTATTTCCTCATCCGCTACTCTAACTTTATAATAATCTGTTCCTAAGGATGCAAGTTCAGCACCTACCTCAAAAAGAGTTCTTTGAATTCTTAGAAGCTTTTTTTCTAGCTCTCTTTCCTCTATATAAGCTCTTGCTACTCCAATAGAGGAATTTGCCTCATCTATGCTTCCATAAGCCCATACTCTTAAATCATATTTCTCCGCTCTATCTCCACCTACAAGGCTAGTGCTTCCATTATCTCCGGTTTTAGTGTATATCTTCATTTTATCACCACCTAATAACCTTCATTCCACTCTATAGAATCCACAATTCCTATTATTGAAGCATCTGCAGGTATAACCTTATCAGAAGTATCTACATATCTTGCACCACTTCCTGTAACTACTATCACAACTTCATTAACACCTGCACCTACAGTATCAATAGCTACTAATGGCTCCCCCTTTGTTTTTTCGTTTTCATCTATACTTTTAACTATTAAAAGTTTACTTCCTATAAACTTAGGGTCCTTTTGTGTAGAAACAACCTTTCCAACAACCTTTGCCAAAAACATAATTATACTCCTTTGCTTTTACTGACAATACTTAACATTAATTTTATTGCTGTCTATATAATCCTTTGCTAGAGGAGTTATTAAAGAACCTTCTTTAATAAAAACTTCCTTAGAATTATTAAGAGCCTTTATAATGTCTTCTATTGTCAAAATTCCAGATAGCACCTTTTTACTTGTCCAATCCATTTTTTCTTCATTTACAACAATTTCATTTTTAATTTTAGGTTCCTCATATACTTTTTTAGTAAAATTATTGATGGTGCTAAATTTTTCATTTATAACAGACTTTATATCACATCCATCAATAAACCTAACACCAAAACTAGTTAAAGTATCTTCGTAGCCTAGAATAAATTTATTATAAGCTGGGTTTTTACTAAGCCCTAAGGATATATTTTTAGGCTCTACTGGGTTAAAACTATCCCTTACTGCAATTACTTCCTTCTTCATCATAAGAGCTTCTGCAATTCCCGTGGTAACCAAATTATCTTGAATTCCTGTAGCACATTTAGCTAAAGTATTCCTTGACATCATTGGTACTACTACCAAATCGTCCTCTATTACCGCCTTAGTTAATTCATTTTTGCACTCTATAACTCTAGCATTTAGGTTTTTAATATATTCTTCTGGTATCATTTTCTTTGCTGCATCAGTAATAACTATGTCATATTGAAGCATCTTTATAGAAGCTAGAGCTTCAAATATTTTTTTTAAATTTACTGCTCCACCAGATACAAATAATAAAACTCTTTTATTCATCATATTTATAATCTGAGCAATTATAGGTCTTAGTAAATCTTCAATATCCATTTACTTCACCTCATTTTACACTGTTTATAGCTATTCTATCTTTACCTGCACTTACTTACTATTCTAATAAACTGGTTGTTTTTTAACTCTGATCCATTAGCCTCATCCGTATCTAGGTGAAACTCTAAAGCAGACTTATCACTTACTCTAATAAGCACATTTTTAAATATCAAAGCCTTATCTCCAGCAGCTTCTACATTTACTAATTCCCCATCCCTTACACCATAAACTTCTGCCTGCTCTGGAAGCATATGAATATGCCTCTTAGCGCATATAACTTTATTATTAAAGGTAAGCATACCCTTAGGTCCGATGACACAAAGACTTTCTGACCCATCTAAATCTCCAGAATTTCTAACAGGAGGCTTTATTCCTAGTGTAAAAGCATCTGTTCTGGATATTTCAATTTGGCTGTATTTTCTTACAGGACCTAAAATTCTTACCTTTTGGAAAGAACCTTTAGGTCCTGCAATAGTTACTGTTTCATTGGCAGCAAACTGTCCCGGCTGCTTTACATTATTTTTTATTGTAAGCTCATATCCTTTACCAAATAAACATTCTAGGTCCTCTTGAGTAACATGTATGTGTCTATTAGATATACCTATAGGTATTGAATACTCTCTATTTTTCACCTCAGCCTTTGCTAAAAGGTCTACCACTATATCCCTTATTAAATCTTCATTTATCTCCATCATTTATATCACCCTCGAGTTACTTCAGAGTTAATGCACAAATTCCTTGGCTGTCCCTTTTTTCTTGGGCATTTAGGATCATGACATATATTGCATACCTCATCACTTTCTTGTTCATCTATATGAATATTTTCTTCTTTAATTTTTTTTATGGATTTCTTATCTTCTTCTATTACATTTTCTTCCTTAGGATCTACTAGCTTCTCTTTCTCTTCACTCACTTCTTTTTCTTGATTCTCTAATTCATCTTGTACTTGTATCTCTTCTTTTTCTATTACTTCTACTTCTTTTTGGCATTCCTCTTCCCTTTTTTTAACCTGAATTCCCACAGTAGATTCAGATTCAATAATTCTATCTAAACTTTTAGCTGGTCTTGGTATAACAAGGGTAGCATAAATTTTATTAATCCTGCCTGCACTAATTTTTGCTGCCTCAATAGCAGCCTTTACAGCCCCTACATTTCCCTTTATCTTAATGGTTACTAATCCTGATCCTTTACTCAGCTCATATCCAATTAGTTCCACATCCGCTGATTTAACGCAGCTGTCTGCTGCCTCTATTGCTGCAGCCATTCCAACGGTTTCTATTACACCGAGGGCTTCTCCGTTCATTAAAACCCCTCCTTAACTATAAACTCTTACTTAAAAATTTCTAATTCTAAAATTTCATCTGTTTTAATACCTTCTCAACTGTGTCTCTAATCCTAATGTATAACTCATTTTCTGTATCTTTTAAATCCTTAAAAGGCATTACTTTATAAAGTCTTGCCGCATTACATCCAATTTTTCTAGCTTTCTCTTTATCATATGGATTTAGAGTTATATTCACTAAAGGTTTTTCTTCTCTTAGCTTATTGTAATGAAGGATTACTCTATTATTAACTACTCCTATAGCTATTCCCATCCTAGATTGTTCTGACGCAGAATGTATATCTCTTAACATATTAGTTTCCTTTAAATCAGCTTTTTTTATATCATAAGGTATTCCTTCTTCTTCTATTCCAGCAAGAATCTCTTTTAAAAGAGATTCCTCAGAGCTATTTACATATACAAAGATGCTTGGACTTTCCATACTCATACCAATCATGATTAATTACCTCTCAAACTCTTATAGTAAGATATTACAAGTCCAGTTGCCACTGCATTTCTAGGTCCTTCAGCTCCTCTTATATTACCGCTGCCACATACAACTCCATAGTGAGATAACTCGTCAGATATCATCTCTGGAATTTCAAAATCCAGTGCCGAACCTCCTACTAACACTACAAAATCAATAGTTCTCAAATCATGATTAGGTGCAATGTCCCTTAGAGCCCTAATAGTATTGGTTACAAATACCTTCGATTTAGCTTCTCTTCTAATGATCTTTATCTTTTCTAGTGTATGCTTAGTTGGAATAGGAATCATTTCATCCTTCTTTACTATTACATTTCTAGCAAATAATGATGAGTCTAAAGGTTTTTGAAAGAAGCACACACTCCCATCCTCATACCTTATATTGAATAAACTTTCAACCTTAGCTAATGGATGTTTCTTTATATCCTCTGCTAAATTGTAATCTTCAAGACCTAATTCAGACTTTATAAGCATGGTAACCATTTCTCCTGCACCTGCATGATGAATGGATTTAACAGCTCCCCTTTTATCAATATAAGCTGAATCCGTTGAACCGCCTCCAATATCTAATATAACGAGGGGTTTGTCTGTTCCTGGAGTAGTTAGAGCTCCAAGAACTGCCATATTTGCTTCTACACCACCAATTAAAACTTTTACATTGGTTTCCATTTGCAACTTTTTAGCAATAGTCTCCATAGGCAATTTACTGGTTTTAACCATAGCTGCAAGAGCTACAGCATTTTCTAGCGCAAATTCTTCCGCTAGTCCTCCTTGAACTTTTTGTGGTATAAATGTATCTACAGCTAAAATATCCTGTATTTTTATTTCTTCTATCTCTTGCTCCGTAAGCTCACCCATAATCTGTCTTACTCTCTCAATCATCCCACCTACATTGGTACCTGCCTCTCCAGTTACATCTTTTAATGGCCATACTTTACTTAAACTATTCATTATGGCACTGGAACCTTCCTCTATCCCAATCTTGTTTTCCTTAGTTCCCATAAGTATTAACTTACCAGCAGGTATAACTCTCTCCTTTACATCCCCCTCAGGGGTTCTTATAACAACAGCGGATCTGTTGCCTATAAGAGCTCTTGAAATTGGGATTACATGTTTAGTTTCCTCTGGAGAAAGTTTAAAAACTGTGGCAAGTCCATAGGGGTTTGAAAGTACCTTTATAGTTTTTCCTGGTGCAGCCACTTCTACTGCTGCAAGCATTCCCATAGGAACCTTGTCAATATAAGCCACTTCATCTACGATAGGAATTTTTCTACCCAGTCTATTGGATATTATTACTCCATCATCTCCTTGTATTACTGCACCAGTAATTTCTATACCCTTCTTAAAAGCTTCATTTAATCTTTTAGCAGCGCTTTCAAAATCTATGGACTTAGGAATGACACAAATTACTTCCTCATTACCATGAATATATTCTAATTCATCAAGAAAAACTGTTTTTCCTGTACCTACTCCTATTCCACCAGGAGTATCCGGGTTATGACCTATCATAGTAGATTCTGTAATTATAGTTTCTGTTATAGTTTCCATTGCTACATCTCCAATAACTGGAGTTGCCTCATTTATACATATAGCATCCAACTTCACTATTGGTATATTTATATTTTGGCAAGCCTCTTTTAAAGCAAGAAGTACTCCCATTACATTATCTACAGTTCCCTTAAGCCCAGTAGTTTTAACCATACTACTGGTAAGAAACTCTAAATTGTTATCAAAATCCGCAATGGCAACTTCAGTTGTAGAGTTTCCTATATCTACTCCTGCCACAAGTTTCACTTGTACCACCTACCTAAACTTTTAATCTGCCTCTCTTTTCGTATACGCCACAAGCTTCTCTAACAAGAGCAGCGCAAATTTTTGCATCATATTTATTTTCTAATTCATCTGCTATGTCTAATAGTTCTTGCTTTGTAGATCTATAAGGTCTTAATGCATTATAAATTTCCAAAACTCTGCTATCTGGAACCACTGCAAGCTCCGCCGCTCTTCTGAGATTTTTCGCAAATTGATATCTTCCTACAGATTCAGCTATTTGAGCTTGATACAAAAGAACTTCGGGAGTTATTTTTATATCCTCTGGGCTAATGCTTCCATTTAAAACATTGTCTATATTTATATCTTTTAATCCTTTGCCGCTCTTAGTTTTTATTAAGTCGCTTCTCTTTTGAGCTAAAGGATAATCATTTTTACTCAAAGCTTCACAAACTTTATTCTCTTCACACTTTGCTGCAGATTTTTCTTGAATGGCTGACATGCTGCTTAAAACCTGACTAATTATTTGTTCTATTAAAGCATTGTTATCCATTAAAGCGTTGTTATCCATAACTTCACCCCTATTCAAAAACTACTTTTATTTCTATAGGCTTAGCATTTGGCACTACATGCTCTGTTTCTTTTATATGAAGTACTGCTGCCTTAGCTTGATATCTTGGTCTAGCCATTTGATCATTCTTAACTGGAACTGGGTCTGGTGATTCACCTTTAGCATACTTAGCCGCATTTTTACCTATAGCTCTAAAGGTTTCTCTATCTATTAATGGAGCTTGAGGGAATAATTCAAGATTATTTAAGAGTTCCAAATCCTTTTGATGTATAACTGTAGTTCCTTTTGATTGTATTCCTATACCAATTCCTGAACCACTTAAAACTGCAGCATCATGACTCATAAATGATACATCTGATGTACGAAGAACTCTTATAACTCTTGCAGTTACTCCTTCTTCCTCTATCCCTGCCATAATTTCTCTTAAAACATCATCATGTGGAATTCCAACTATAGTTTCTGTTTGGTAAATCCCAAAAGCAGGTGCTATAGCTATAACAACTTCATCACTTCTTTTTCCACTTTCAGCTTGCCCAACTTCCTCTAGTTTCATTTTGCCAACCCTCGAAACAGGGGAACTAGATTTAATAATGTTTGTGTTTACATTGTTCGTTAATTGTTTTAAAACCTGCTGAGTTATTATTTCTATTAACTCCTCATTGGATACTGATTTAACCATACATTAATCACTCCCCTATTTCATTTTATCTGGATCTAGAGCATGAGTTATATTTTTAACTTCTTCCCATCTATCACCTTCAAGTCTATATCCTGTTCCAGGTCCCATGTAATCATTGGCATCATTTACTGCAGTAATAACGTTAAAGTCATTATCAAATATAGATGATGTATGAAGATAATCCCCTACTATTCTTTGCTTTAACATACAAAGAACTCTTTCAGCCACATCACTAAAACCGCCTTTTTTAAGAGCTTTAACTATATCAAGTCCTGTAACACCGCGAGTTAACAATTCCTGTGCTGCCTTTAAGTCTTCTACAACATTTCTATTTGGCATATCTTTGCTTCCATGAGCATAAGTTGCAGCTTCAACTTCTTCATCTGTAATAGCCGGTAAGCCTATTTCTTTGAATACAGCTTGTAGAGCTCTTGCTGCTTTGTTTCTGATAGCTATGACATCCTCTTCTTTTACTGGCCTTAATCCTCCATCTACTTTTAAATCTCTTTGAAGAACTAAGTAATCATCATAGTCTTCTGCATCAAAGTTTGAACCTGCGAACATATTATCATAATTAGGTACTGAACTATATCCAGAGAATATAAAGTCAGTTCCTGGTAAGAATTGCATCATAGTTCTTGCAGTTCTTCTTATATCAGAGTGAGTAAAGGTTTGGTCGTTTCCTGATGCAACTTCCATATCCAACATAGTAGTTATAAGGTTTTCTCCTAATACCGCTCTTATACCTCCTGGTACTGCACCTGGCACGCCTATACAACTGATGGAACCATTTTGAAGCCCTTGAACTCCTGCACCTTTGGTTATCATAATACATCTTGCTTCAAGATAAAGCATGGATTTTCCCTCTGCATATCCCATTTGAACCTCTGAACCGGTACCTGAAGTAAATCTCATCTTTAATCCTCTAGAAGCATAAGCAGATGCTAAGAAAGATTTAGACCAAGGTGTATCATCACCATCTACAAATACCTGTTCAGTTCCGTAAACAGAAATAGTTTCTGCATAGGATGTATATCCAAGCATTCCTAGTCTGAGTTCTGTTGCTTCTTCTAATGCGCACTGAGTCAATACTCCACCTCTACCAGTTTGAGCTCCTACTAAAAGTGAAAGAGCATTAAATGGTGCATATCTTACTATACCTACAGTTGTCTCCATTTCATCAAAGCCTCTAATAGCTGATTCTGCAGCATCTGCAGCAATCTGCACTGGGTTATCACGTACATTAGTAACGTGGCATTGATTTGATGGAGTTCTTCTAGCTCTCATCTTTTGAAGAGCCATCATCATTTCAACTACGTTTAATTTATCTACAACTTCCACAAGCTTTGCAGGAGTTAACGCAGTAGTTATTTTTACAATTTCGTCTCTTGAAACACTAATGTCTACTAGCATTCTTGCTATTTTCAACGAATCTATAGCCATGGCTTTTTCAGTATTTTCTATGTTTATAGCATGATCAGCTAAAAATGAATCTATAAAATCAAAATCTTCTCTTTTCTTTCCATCCATTTCAACTATCTTGCCATTTTCCACCTTAACACTTGGCACCGGATCACTAGGACTTCCTATAGCTATAAGTCCTACTTCTGGCCACTCTTTAACGAATCCATCATTATGAACTTGTCTATTTTCTAATACTTCAAATCTCTTAGATCTTTTCACAGTAACACCACCCTCTGTTAAATGTAAGGTTCAGTATCTGTCTTAGGTTCTTGACCCATTGCTCTTAATAAAGATAAACCAACTTCCCTAGCAGCTATAACTGATTGTCTAACAGCACCTGAATCTCCAGTAATAGTAATTATAACCTCATTTGAATGAGCTGTTCCCGCATCTGGACTTGCATAGGTAACTATTTCAACATTTGCAGTTTTCATAGCTGTATCTGCCATTACTACTCCAATACCTGCAGGTGCCCCAACAATTATTCCGAAAGCTTTTCCAAGTGGGGCGCCAAAAGCTTTTTCTAAAGCTAAGCTAGCTCTAGCAGTATATTGTAATTCAAGATGTCCAACGTCACATCCGTAAACATCTCCAAAAGTTCGATCTAATTCTTTCAAAGCTACTTCTACAGCTCTTCTAGCATCCGATACATCCTCTGCTGCTAATATAATTAATGAACCGTGACCTGCTCCACCCTTTGTATCTCTAGCAAGCTCAATACTTACTACTTCAGTATTAGTAGCTTTTACAGCTTCATCTGCAGCCATAATTTGTGGACCTGCTCCTGTTCTTGCGCTAATTATTCCTATTGAACGATATTTTTTATCTAAACCCATTTTTTCATGTAAATAGTAATCTACATTTGCTATAACTAAGCCTATGGTGTCTCCTCTTGCAGCTCCTACGTATTCTGTTATTGCTGATGGTACGCTCATAACTTTTACCTCCCTTTTTTCTTCTACAACTTTTTCTTTTTCGAAAACTTCAGCAGGCTGTTTTTCTAATATTTTCTCCGCTGCTGATGTTATAATCTTACTCATCAGTTCCTTATCTACATTTTGCAGATTTACTCTGCTGCTTATTTCTGATAAAACCTTTTCAATCAACCCATTATCCATACTTACTACCCCTTAACTTTACTATTCAGTGAATTTAGGTAATATTTTTTCAACGTCTGTATGTGGTCTTGGAATAACATGTATAGATATAACCTCTCCAACTCTCTTAGCAGAAGCAGCACCAGCATCTGTAGCGGCTTTAACAGCACCAACATCTCCTCTAACCATAACTGTTACTAATCCTGATCCAATCTTTTCATATCCTATAAGTGCAACATTTGCAGCCTTTACCATAGAATCAGCCGCTTCTATCGCAGCCACCAATCCTTTAGTTTCTATCATTCCTAATGCTTCTTGTCCCATAAAGACACCTCCAAAAATAAAATTAATTTTCTTGAGTTTATTTTATATCATTATCCTTAATTATTTTTAGAATATTTTGACACATTAATCACTTATATTAACTTGTTAAACTTGTAATTTTAATACTTTTTTATGTACTTTTTTTACCTTTTATATCCTAAATTTTACTGAATATTCATAAAATAATTGATTTTATCACATACCAACAGGTATAATTGTTATATAAAGCATTTATTTAAATAATTTAATTGCTGATTTATGAGGTGTTCTTATGGATAACTTGAATCAATACAAATTACATGAAATTATAGATGCACATTCATTACAGCACATTCAAGATAGATTCTCTAAAATGACCAATTTATCTACAGTAACTGTAGATAAACTAGGCAATCCTGTAACTGCACCAAGTAATTTTTCAAAATTTTGTACATTAATTAGATCTTCTAAGGTAGGTTATGAAAGATGCACCAATTGTGATGCAGAGGGTGGTTTAAAATCCATGCTCTTAAAAAAGCCAATAATTTATACCTGCCATGCCGGTCTTACTGATTTGTGTGCCCCGATTGTTGTAAATGACATTTATCTTGGCTGCATGCTTTGCGGACAAGTACTCCTTAAAGAGAATAAAGATAAATCTACTGTGGATTTAAAAAAGCTTTCTATGGAATTGGACTTGCCTATAAAAGAACTTGAATATGCTTTAAATCATATAAAAACTTCTAAATACAATAAACTTATAGATGCTGCTGATTTTCTTTCCTTGTTTTCAAATTTAATTGCAAAAATGGGTATTGCGAATATATCCCATGCTGAGCTTCTTAAAGAAACTAAAGAGAAAATGAAATTTCAACAATTAGCAAAGGATGCTCAAATTAAATCTATTCAGTCTCAGATTAATCCACATTTTTTGTTTAATACACTAAACACCATTTCAGGTATGGCTCTTATGGAGAATTGTGATATAACAGCGGATTTAATCTACGCCCTCTCTGATATATTAAGATACAGCATTAAAAATTCAGAAGATATGGTAAAAATAAGCACAGAAATAGATAGTATTGAGAAGTATTTATTTATCCAAAGTGTTAGATATAGCGATAAATTCAGTTATGACTTAAAGATTTCAGAAGAAGTATTAAACTACAAAATTCCAGCTATGACTTTGCAGCCTCTTATTGAGAATGCTATTATTCACGGATTGGAACCGAAAAACGGTCCTGGTAAAATAACTATACATGGAAATATAGCTTCTGATAAATTAGCAATAATTAAAATAGAGGACAATGGCGTTGGTATGACTAGTGACAAATTGAATATGATTATAAATAATATAAATTCTTCTAATAAATTAGAAAGCATTGGAATAAAACTAGTTCAAGATAGATTGTTATATTATTTCGGATCTGAATTTAGTATTAAAATCAATAGTATTCCTTATGTAGGAACAACGGTGTACATTAAAATCCCACTTACTTATTAGAAATTTATTGGGAGGTATCCAAATCATGTACAAACTACTAATTGCCGATGATGAAGCCTTTGAACGTAAAGTTATAAGATTTATATTAAAAAATTTTTTTTCTAATATAGAGATAGTTGCAGATGCAAAGACTGGAGATGAAGCTATAGTATTATCCCAAAAATATAAACCACATATAATCATTATGGATATTAAAATGCCTGAAAAAGACGGCCTAGAAGCGCAGCAAGCTATATATCAATTTCTACCAAATGTAAAGACTATTATTCTAACCGCCTACGATAATTTTAGCTTTGCGCAAAATGCCATTAAACTTCGTGTAGCTGACTACATTTTAAAGCCAGTAAAACCTAATGAGCTAAATGAATCCATTAATAAAATTATTTCACAATTAAAAACCGAAAATATAGATTTTCTTGATTCAGTAAATTTATCTTCTGATAAAGATTCCATCCATAAAGCCCTAAAATATATAAATAAAAATTTCAATAAGAATATAAGTTTGGAATCAGTATCAGAGATTGTTCATCTAAATCCACAGTATTTTAGCCGGTACTTTAAAAATAGCACAGGTTTAAATTTTGTAGAATATGTGTCCAAAATACGCATAAAAGAAGCAAAAAGATTATTAGTAAATACAGATAAAAGCATAAGTGGAATATCTTTAGACGTTGGTTATATAGATTCTTCATACTTTACTAAAGTTTTTATAAAATATGAAGGAATTTCTCCACATAAATATAGACTAATACAAAAAAAGCACTCTCTAGATCTAGAGAGGCCTTAACAAAGTTCTTATAATAAATAATTAAAAAAGTATTTTAATTATAAATTAGTTAAACATATACCCTTTTATAAAAAAGCAGTTTCTGATAAATTATTCTCGTTAGCAATTTCAAGGATTAAATCATTACTTATCCACTGCTCTAACATTTACTTTAACATCATAAAAAGTACTTCCTTTACCTTGATCAGTAAGTCGTTGTGAAGTTAGAGTATTTACTGAACGGTTGCCTGGTGTATGTTCAAGCCACCATACTCCTTCAGTAACAACAACGCCTCTTGGAACTTTAGATGTAATTTTAAGTTTAAAAGTTACCTCTCCGCGATCATTGTAAGCAATAACCGTCTGTTCATCTGTAAAGCCCATTTTATCAGCATCATCGGGATTCATCTGTAATAGCATTCTATTTGTTTTCGTCAGATCCTCTCTCTCATTAAAGGATGAATTCAATAATCGAGCATCAGGAGAGTTAATTAGCCAAAACTCTGCATTATCCCCATGAGGTTTAATGTATTTTGGTAAAGGCTCATCTTCCTTAGAATTTAAAATCTCAATTTTCCCTGAAGAGGTTTTAAACTGAGTCTTATAATTATCAGGCATCGGTAATTCTAATGGTCGCCCTTCAAGCAGTGTTTCAATCTTAGTACTTGCCAGCCATGAAGATGGTTTAGCTAAAATACTATCAATTAAATCATCCGCAGATTGATTGAAGAAAGACTTATTTATACCCATTGCCTCTGCTAGTAAGCAAAATACTTCCCAGTTGGATTTTGCCTGTCCTACTGGCGGAATCACTGCATAAGCTCGCTGTATCGTATAATGTCCATAAGCACGATACAAATCGCTATGTTCAAGTGAAGTGGTTGCCGGCAATACTATATCAGCATATTTTGCTGTATCAGTCATAAAACGTTCATGAACTATAGTAAATAGATCTTCTCTAGCCAATCCCTGCAATACCCTGTTCTGATCAGGAGCTATTGCCGCCGGATTGGAATGATACACATATAAACTCATTATAGGTGGATCCTTAACTTCATTAAGTGCATTACCTAATTTATTCATATTTATAATTCTTGTTGTTTTTTCTTGAAAGTCTTCATGAGTTACTAGGCTTGTATCATATGCACCTCCAGTAGATGTACCAGTAAGCAGACCACCTCCTGTTTTTCCCCAGGCTCCAACTAGCGCAGGTAGACAAGTAATTGTACGCACAGTCATTGCGCCATTTCCATAACGGGATAGTCCGCTTCCAAGTCTAATAAATGGCCCTTGAGCCTTAGCATACTGCCTTGCCATATTTTCAATTATATCAGCATCAATACCAGTTATCTCACTTACTATCTGTGGTGAATAATTTGGTAGAATCTCTAATTTAAGCTCATCATATCCTTGTACATGTTCCTTGATAAATTCTTCATCAGCTAAGTTTTCCTTAACTATTACATGCATCAATCCAAGAGCTAAAGCCCCATCAGTACCTGGTTTAACTATAAAAACCTCATCAGCAATCTTAGCCGTGGAATTTTCATAGGTATCGATTAGCCATACCTTTGCCCCCTGTTTTCTAGCCTCATTAATGTCATGTATAAGGTGAATACTAGTTGCCACTGCATGAATTCCCCATAAAATAACTAAGTCACTTTTCTGAATTTCTTTAGGATGAGGTCCCATTGTTTTCCCCATTACTGCGTTCCAACCGCACTCTTTTGCTGGTGAACAAATAGTACGTTCAAGTCTTGATGCACCTAAACTATAAAAAAATGGATGTCCAGAATTACGCTGCACAAGACCCATTGTTCCAGCATAAGAATATGGCAGTATTGCTTCTGCACCATGCTTTGTAATAATTTCATTCCACTTTGTTTTTATATGTTCAATAGCCTCAGTCCAGGAAATAGGCGCAAATTTACCGCTGCCCTTAGGACCAGTTCTTCGCAATGGTGTTAAGATTCGCTTCGAAGAATGAACTGTTTTTTCATAATGAGCCATTTTCGGACAAAGAGTTCCTCGTGTAAAAGGATGCTCTGGATCCCCCTGTACTTTCACAGCTTTTCCACCGTCTACATGAATAAGCAAACCACAAGTGTCAGGACAATCATAAGGACAAACTGATCGTAAAATTTCCATAAACTATTTCTCCTTTTCCTATCATATTTATGTTTTAACTTTTCATTTAGATATCTATATAACCTCTTTTAAAGTTGAAATCACATCTGCTACTAGCTTTGGGCAGAATGTAGTAAGTAATTGTTTTTCCATAATCTTTTCCATATCTTCAGGAACGCTGATGTCATATCCTAAGATCTCCTTACAGATAACAGAATCATATTTTTCTAAAAATTTTCCCTTAAATTCCATTAATTTTGCAATATTTTCATTTTTTATATCTGGAGTATTAGGCATACTGTGTCCATATTTTAATCCAATTGCCATAAGCGCTCCAGTTATAGCTCCACAAGTGCTTCCACAAAACATACCACCACCAAAACAAGCAGAAATCTTTTTCGCAGTAACATCATCTATACCCAATTCAGCTGATACACTACTTAAAACCACTTGAGAACAGTCAAATCCTTCTGAAAAAGCATTTAATATTTTTTGTTCATCCATTTCTTTTTCCTCCTCATTTGTCTTTGATTTCCTTTAAGTTTCACTTTATTATAACATGAATGATTGCTGCACAAAATTAAAGTATATTTAATTAGTATAAAATATAAAATATTTTAATAGATAAATTTAAATATATTAGTTTTTTTTATTTGACACAATATAAAAGACAATATACAATAACTTCGATTACCAGTTTACAATTAATATTATATAATTATCAGGTATAAAGTGACTTTCTAGTTTAAAAACATATCCCGGCGTATAATTCATCTTTCGGCCGTAGAGCCCTATATACATAAGAGGAGGAATATAAATGAATACTTACTACAATCCAGAAGACTTATCAAAGTTCGGTACAATAGGAGAAGATGCTCCTAACTTATGGGAAAAATTTATGGAGTATTATGGAGCAGTATTTGAAGAAGGCGCATTGACAGCTCGTGAAAAAGCTATTGTTGCTTTGGCAGTGGCGCATGCAGTACAGTGTCCTTATTGCATTGATTCTTATACACAAGGTTGTTTGGAAAAAGGCGTAAACCAGGAACAAATGATGGAAGCAATTCATGTAGCAGCTGCAATCCGTGGAGGCGCTACTTTAGTTCACGGCGTTCAAATGAAGAATGTAGCAAACAAGTTGGAGCTTTAGGTGGAGACTGTTATGAATAATGAAAATTATCTAGAAGAATTAAAATGTATTCCTAAATTTGTTACTAGAATAGAAAATGAAGAATTTTGCAAAACAAATGAATCATTGACAACAATGCAGATCAACGTTGGAAAGGTTTGCAACTTGGCCTGTAAGCACTGCCACGTTGAGGCAGGCCCGAATCGTACAGAAAGTATGACTTTGGAAACGATGAAAGCTTGTTTACAAGTATTTAAAGAAAATAACTTCTCAGTTTTGGATATTACAGGTGGAGCGCCTGAAATGAATCCCCATTTTGAGTGGCTCATTGAAGAGGCCTCATCTATGGGATGTAAAGTAATTGTGCGTTCCAACTTAGTTGTATTACAGGAAAAGGAGTACAAGCATTTACCAGAGTTTTATGTAAAACACAATGTAGAGGTTGTCTGTTCCCTTCCCTATTACAGTGCTAAAGATACAAATAGACAGCGGGGCGATGGTGTATTTGAAAAAAGTATCTCTATGCTGCAGGAGTTAAATGATTTAGGGTATGGCAGAGAACATCATCTTATTTTAAATCTTGTCTACAATCCTGGCGGTGCCTTCTTACCTCCCTCTCAAGAAGCAATGGAGGTAGAATATAAACGCAAACTACAGGAGCAGCATGGCATTGTATTCAATCATTTATTTACAATTACAAACAACCCTGTAGGCCGCTTTAGATTATTTCTCAAAAGAAGTAACAACTTAGAAGGGTATATGCAAAGACTTTCTAATAGCTTTAATGCTTCAACGGTGGAAAACATGATGTGTAGAAATCAGCTCTCTGTTGCTTGGGATGGGAAACTTTATGATTGTGATTTTAATCAAACATTGGCTTGGACTGTGAAGGGAACAAATCATATTAGCATGCTAAGGGGTACTCCAATTAAAAAACGTACAATATGTTTAGGAAACCATTGTTATGCCTGTACTGCAGGCAACGGATCAAGCTGCGGTGGAGCAACAGAATAGTAATAGCTGACTTAAATAAGAATGAGGCTGTCGCATTAAGGAATTTACATACAATATATTGTAGTATTTATTCTTAGTGCAACAGCCCCTATTTGTACATAGTAAGTATAACTTTACATATCTTCCGGTTCTGTTACATTAAAACCCCATTTATATCTTTTTAACAAATTCAGATTTTAATTGCATAGCTCCAAAACCATCAATTTTGCAATCAATATTATGATCTCCATCAACTAAACGTATATTTTTCACTTTTGTACCTATTTTTATGGATGATGAACTTCCTTTTACCTTAAGATCCTTGATTACTGCTACAGTGTCACCATCCTTTAAGATATTTCCATTAGCATCTTTAACAATCTTTTCATCTTCATTATTTTCAGTCAATGATTCTAAAGTCCACTCATAAGCACATTCTGGGCAAACAAAAAGACCTCTATCTTCATAAGTATATTCTGAATTACATTTTGGGCAATTTGGCAAATTAGTCATAAATTCACTCCTTCATTTGTTATAGACTTATATATCCTATCATAGTCTTCTCCTATTGACAACTTTTCTTTCAAATGCTTTTCAACAAAGTAATAAAACTATTATATCGTCTCTTCACTAAAATTTACACCTTATGATTCCTTCTGATTCATTGTTGCTTTACGAGATATTCAATTTTTTATTTTTACTTGAAAAACATGACGGAGAATATTTCCTTATTGTAGAATTATCTTTAAATAAACTTTATAGTTAAAGGAGCAGATTTTCCTATCTGCTCCTTAATTAGAAAGTATATTTTCTATTTGTAAAAATTTATTTCTTAATAATAGGTATCCAAATTTCGCATTTGTAATTGCTGTCATTTGGATTACCTGGTAGATAAATCTCTAATTCCGGTGCATCTGCATGTTCATATCCTGTTGCAGGAAACCATTCCGAAAAAATGCGCTTCCACACTTCTTGAAGAGCTCCTGGAATTGGTCCAACTGCTTCAAATACTGCCCAGGTAGCTGCGGGTATCTCTTTTTCAATTAAATCATCTGGTACTTCAGCTTTTAATTTCTCAACTGCGATAACATAAGTAAACTCACCCTTCTCATGTTCAAAATCTGTGCATACGCCTAATACCCCTAAGCTTCCCGCAATCTTAAATAATTTTTCGCATAGACCATTATTGTATGATTCCTCCCAAAACTTTGGAATTGTTTCGAACTGCTTGCCACAGTCAGTTGTAACTTTTTTACACTTTCCAATAATTTTAAAACCTTTCTTATCAACTACCCTACAGTTCATAACTTTATCCCCCTTAATTTATAATTTTTAATAATTTATCTAAAGTTATTAATGTATTATTTCTTTTCCATTTCAAGAAGCTGATTTACAGTCTTAAATGTATATCCTTTCTTCTTTAGCCCTTCTATTATGCCTTTTATAGAATTAATAGTTATATCCTTTTCATCATACATAGGATGTAAAAGTATTATTGAGCCCGGCTTGGCATTATCAAGAACATATTTTACAATTTTATCAGAATCTGAATTAATCTCCGGATATGAATTAGGCTCTAAGTCCCATAAAATAGTCTTTCGATTATTTTGTTCTAGATAATATGGAAGTAAAATAAGCTTTTTACCGTTTGGTGGTCTAAACTGTATAGTATCCTTATATCCTATCTTTCTAATTAACCTGTCAGTATCCTCAATTTCTTTTTTAATATATGATGGTGACTTAAAAACCATACGATTATGAGAATACGTATGATTGCCTATTTCTTGTCCTGATACCACTAACTTTTTTGCTTCATCAGGATATTTATCTATTTCACTTCCAATTAGGAAAAAGGTAGCCTTTATATTTTCCTCATTAAGAATAGATAAAATTTTATCCACTTTTTTTGATGGGCCATCATCAAAGGTTAGCGCTACTACTTTTTCTTTAGTATTAACTCTACTGACTATTCCTCCAAAAAACTGAAAGCTTCTTGAGTTCATAATCTTATAAGTGCCAAAGCTAGTTAAAAGAAATACTATAAATATACATAATAATAACAGAATTCGCTTCTTCACTACTTATCCTCTCTAAAATATCTCATAAGTTAAGATACTCTTTCTTTACAATATTCGAATTTTCTTGCCTTCATTAAAAATAAAGAATAATTGATTTCTTCACCATTATCAATTGAATTGATTATATCATTGGAAATTATTTTTGCTCTATTAATTCTTTCATCAGTATCCCAATTCCTAGTATAATTATCAAAACTCATTATGATGCTTCTCCTAGTCTTGTTTTTCTTATCATTTTAAATTTAAATATTGAAATATTTTCTAATGCTACTTTTCTTGGTTATGAATAATCCTTACTAAGTTATCTTTATGCCTAATTACCATTAAAACACAAGCTATCGTAGTAGAAACTACTAGTGAAATGGGTAATTTCATAATAATACATACTATAGGTATTGTTAGTCCTGTTGCAATCGATCTAACAGAAACTATGCTTGTAAATAAACGCAATATAAAATGAACTGCAACTCCAGCTAATATCGGAATTGGTACAAATAAAAAAAATGCACCAAGCGTTGTATTTACGCCCTTACCCCCCTTAAAAGAAAGAAATGGAGTATAGTCATGTCCTAAAACCACCGCTATTGCAACAATAGAAATATAGGCATTCGTTGATATTGGTAATTTTATAGTCCTCGCCAAATATATACCTATAGCCACTGGAATCATACCCTTTAAGATATCTATTATCTGAGTAATAATAGATATCTTAGCGCCTGCAATTCTTTTCACATTTGTTGAGCCTATATTCCCACTACCTTTAGTTCTAATATCAATTCCACAAAACTTTTTAGTAATTAAGTATCCTGTTGGGATTGAACCACATAAAAAAGAAATTATAATTGTTATTAAAATAATCATTCACTTCACCCTAAATTTATTATATTATAGTATTCCATGAATTAGATTACAATTTTCCATATGAATTTTTCTCATATGCTCAGTTTCAAATTCAATTTTTTTGCCATTTTTTAAATCATTTAAGTATTCTATCGCTTGGTAAATATCTTCTTCAGATAAATTTAACGTATGGCTAGCTGTAATCTTTTTAGGTTTATAATCTAAGTATTTCTTAAATGTTTTTATATATGTTTCTATGTCATTGTTCTCAACATGTATAATCGGTTTTTCTAAATTGTCACCAGCATACAATATTTTTTCATCATGATCAAATATTGAAATACTATCAACAGTATGTCCCGGGCTATAAAATATTTCTATGCCTTCATTAATAAAATTAATATTTTCTTTAAAGGTAACGTTAGGTAAATATTTTTCAACATTTCCTGATATATATTTTTCATTTTTCTTTAATTGCTCTTCCCAGTATTTATCTAATAATTCTCCACATTGTTCATGACCAATTATTGTATTTTCCTTAAAGCTAGAGTTTCCCCATACGTGATCCCAATGAAAATGCGTATTTATAACAATTACTTCTTTATTATTATTTTTGTGTTTTATGATTTCTTTTATTGGCATCATACTGTCAGAACCACAAAAAGTATCAATCAAAAATATCTTTGACTTTTTTTCAATTAAGAAAACATTAGTAGTATAAATTTCTAAGTCATTATAAATAAATGCATCACAATTTTTACTTATTTTTATATTTTCCATATTTTTTCTCCCCCACAATAACCTGATTTAGATATTTTATTTTTTCGATGTAAATTCTTCTAATACTTTCATAGCAAATCTAGCATTTGGATAAGTAATAGAACCGCCACCAATTACGCCAATCTTTATTGCTTCCATAATCTGAGCTACACTTGCACCAGCATTTATACAACCCTCTATATGATAACAAATACACTCATTGCAACGACTAACTACTGAAATAGCTAATCCCATGAGTTCTTTGTGCTTTTTATCAATTGCACCATCAGAATATGTTTTATCATCCAATTCTCCAAATTCCTTAAAGAAGTCATCAGTCTGATTAAGTTTCAGATTGTACTCTTTTCGATATTCTTTCATATTTTTAATATCCATCATTTTTCTCCTATTGCATAAATAATATTTACTTCATCAAATATTACAATTGTCCATGTATTTAATTATATAGCATATGAATGCAAAATTACAAATAGTTAACATAGGCTATGCATAAATCGCTTCTCTAACTCCAAAATCCTTTAATTTTGTATCAGAATGACAGGTTTGAGATTGTACCAATAGATTTTTACTCTTAACAGTATCTTTTTCTGTATTAGAGACTTCCAACCACTTAAACCAATACATATTTTACCTTAATCACAAGATGTTTTAGAAATTTTTTGATAATTTTTTCCCCATTCACACATGGAATTTAAAATAGGTTTCATACTTTCACCTAGTTTAGTAAGTCCATATTCAACTTTTGGCGGAACCTCTGGATAAACTTTTCTATAAATTATACCATCTCTTTCTAATTCTCTTAATTGAAGTGTTAGAGTCTTTTGAGTAATATTTTTTAGTAATCTTTGTAATTCGTTAAATCTAATTACTCCTCTTGTTAGATGCCAAAGGATTGATATTTTCCATTTACCACTTAATATATTTATAGTTACGTCCATAGGACATTCTGTTATTAAATTTTCTGATTTTGCCATTCTTGACTCTCCTCAAAACTTTTAAGTACTAACTTTATAGTATCATTTACTACACTCCATTTCAAATTTGTGCGTACTTTAAATGCGCTATTATCGGTGATATGCTTTTAATCAGAGTAAAGGAATTAATAATTCAAGAAAGGATGTTTTATATGATAATTGATAGTCATGCTCATGTAATATTAGCAACAGAAAAACAATTACTAATGATGGAGGAAGCTAGTGTAGATAAAACTATATTGTTTTCTACAACGCCTCATCCTGAAAAAGCTCATGATTTAAAATCACTAGAAAAAGAACTGGCCATATTGAACAATATACTGGCAAGTAATACTTCATTAGATGAGAGAATTAGAAATATTAAAAGTACTACAGAAGAATTAAAAAAAGTTATAGATAGAAATCCATCAAAATTTATTGGCTTTGGGTTAGTACCATTATCTTTACCATATAATGAAACTGCTGATTGGATAAATGATAATGTAATTAAAAATAATTTTTACGGTTTAGGAGAATTCTCACCAGCTCCTGGTCAGGTAAAATATTTAGAAGTAATCTTTCGAGCTTCCAATGAGTTAGGATATTTACCTATATGGGTTCATACTTTTCACCCTTTAAATTTTGAGGACATAAAAGAACTTGTACAATTATCTAAGAAATATCCTAAAGTCCCATTAATACTAGGTCATATGGGAGGTATACACTGGCTTGATGTAATAAAACTTGCCAAAGAGAATTATAATATTTATTTAGATTTATCAGCTACTTATACAGTTTTAGCTCCTAAAATAGCAATTAAAGAATTACCTGAACGCACATTATTTAGTTCAGATGCCCCTTATGGTAATCCTCTACTATTTAAAAGAATGATTGAAATGAGTAGTCCGGATAAAAAGGTATTAGAACAAGTACTGGGCGGAAACATAATAAAATTACTAAAATTGTAACTTCTCATTTTTACATTATCCTACCTACCAATTAAAACTTTTCCAATATGTCAGAGTCTTAGACTCTGGCATATTGTTAACCTTCAGTTAACGCCCCCATGAATACTATAAAAATTATAAAAGAAATTATACGAAGTTTACCTGATGTCGTAAGCCATAAATTAATAATACAAGCTCTCCCATACATACTTCTCCCTTTTAAAATTAACTCTCCATGGCTTTTGCTAACATAGCGAGCTTGTTTATTGTTTTCCAGTTTCGCATAGTCGCCGGCACGTCCAATTTATGAAGATTGTTGGCAAGCTTGGATTTTCGAATACTATGACGGAATAGAAGAAAGACCTCCCGTCCTTTGATTTGATACTCCTCCTTTTCACTTTTATATGATCCTAAGTATTCTATCTTTTCTTGTGAAGGGGTATGGGTTAGCAATGATATATATAGACTCTCTCCTTCCGACGACAATTCCGCTTCTAATATTGCATCCTCTGAAAAGGGGCAATTTTCGATAATTTGTTCTAGCTCTGCAGCAGTTCTCAAAATAACTATGACTGAAAATCCAAAAGTCACCTCAATCTCATGCTCAATTTTCTTACGCAGAAGTTCCTCATCTTCATTTGATTTGAATAGAACATTACCGCTTTGAATATATGTTTTCACCTCACAAAATCCCATCGCTTCAAACATTTGTTTCAAATCTACCATCTTAATTATATTTTTTCCACCTACATTAATACCTCGTAACAGCGCGATATAAATAGTAATAATTTAACCTCTCCTTTAATATAAGTTCTGCAGCAACAATATACTTTTATGTATTCAGGTCAAGCTATGGACAACTCATCTTCACAGTTTGGATATAAAATATAATACTTATCCAATTTGACTCTCTTCTATATCTTAATTCTTATCATTTCATGATACTTCACTAACGCATCTGCTAGTCATTTTATATTCTATTGTAACATATTAAGGAAATAAGGTGGTAAAATAATGGCAATTACATTGAAAGGAAGATGTTGAATATAAGAAAGTTGATAGGTTATCTATAATATATATCTTATTGCTTAGATATGCTAAATCTTTTAAGTTGATCCTCCCCTAAACCTAAATTTTATATATAAAAAAAGAAGCTTATTTCTAAACTTCTGTTTTATCTTGTTTTATTACCTCACTATATGTATTTAGTACCGAATCTAGCATTTTACTAGCTGCAACTACTTCTGGGTTTAATAAGTCTCCTTTTTCATTAATAACTTCATATAAATGCTCTCTAACTTCACTTATTAGTTCCTCTAATTGGTTTAACTTGTTTATTTTAATCTCCTCCCTAAATGGAATATAATTTAAATTTTTAAATATATCAATATTAAAATAGAGGTAATTAAAGTACTCAATTTTTAGTATTTTAAAATAAATAAGCACTTAGATTTCTCCAAGCGCTTATTTTCTATATAATAAGGGGGACTCATTATATATTAAAATTATTATTTTTTCCTCTAAGTTTTTATCACTTAGAACAATTATTATTATAAATACAAGTTGTTACAACCTTATGTCATTATTGTTAAATAATCATATACTTTTTTAACAACTTGTAAAATAATAGGCACCAGTTCTTATCTTTGTGCTTGGTCAGTGGGTAATTTTCATCACACTTTATATACAATAATTCCTTTTTCATATCCATCTTAATCACTTCTCAAATTTTATTCATAAGATAAAATAATTATTAAAACACCGTATTATTAAGACGAATAATACGGTGTTTTAGAAATCATTTAATTTTAACATTTGTGAAAATCAATAAGGTTAATGTAAGCCTCAAAAATAGCATATATATCTAGCGAATATCAATTTTTCTCTTTTTGTCGTTACCTTTATTCAATTTAGGCAGAGTAATCTTTAAAACACCATGTTCAAATGAAGCATCTATCTTGCTTTCATCTACGTTGTCTATATAGAAACTTCTCTTAAATTCTCCATAATGTCTTTCACGTCTAACGTAATTTTCCTTTTTGTCTTCTAGAGATTCATTTCTTTTTGCACTAATTACTAGGTAATTGTTATTAAACTCTATATCTATAGCTTCTTTTTCAATTCCAGGTAAATCTGCTTCTACAAGATAGTTTTCATCTGTTTCTTTTAAGTCAACCTTAAAGTTTCCTCGTAAATCATTAATTGTTGAGAAGAAATCATCATTAAAGAAGTTCTTCAAAAATGGTGAAAAGAAATCATCTCTTCTAACTAAATCATTTTTTCTAAAAGGTACCATATCAAACATTTTTAAATCCCTCCTAATTTTATTTAGTTTGCATTTCTAATTTATATTTATATAATAAGACAAAAGTCAAAGAAAGTCAAAGTATAAAATCAAGAGAATTATCAAGTTAAATTGAAAAAATTAATATACTATTTATATAAATTATTTTAACAAGAATTTTTAGAAATAAACGAGGAACTTTTAGCTAATTTTAATATTGAAAAGCTGTTATAACATAATTTTTCACATCGACACATCATTATACAGTGTAAAATCATGGCAAACTTTTCATTGATTTCAAAAACAAACCTACCTTAAAATCATAGCAAAAATTGGAATTGTAGCAACGGATACTACAGTTGAAAGCAAAACTCCTTTTGTAGCAAAACCGACATCAGCATTGTACTGTTGTGAAAAAATTGTTGTACATGCGGCCACTGGCATTGCAAAACTTATAATTAATACCTTTGCTAGAAGGGAGCTATCATTAAAAATAAATCGCATAATCAGTAATGCTATGATTGGTATTATCAACAGCTTTACAAAGGACATGACATATATAGCCCCATTCCCTAGAAGTTCTTTAAATCTCAATTCTCCTACCTGAACTCCAATTACAAACATTGTAAGAGGCGTTGTTGCAGCTCCAATAATATTTACGGAATGTCCCAAGAATCCGGGTAATTGAAAATTGCATAGAAACATTACATATCCAATTATAACGCCGATTATTCCTGGAGTTAAAAATTCTTTAAAACTTATTTTTGTTTTAATCCCTGCTGAAAGTTGAATAAGCATAATACCTACAGTAAACAACATAATATCATTTACCATCTCTATAATAGAAGCATAGAACACTGCCTCTTTTCCATACAATGCATTAATTACAGGAATTCCCATAAACCCAGTATTGGCAAATACCAACATAAATGCAAAGATACCTCCTTGTTCCCGCTTAATTTTCAGCATTTTTACAAGAAGAAAACCTACTATAAAAGCAATTGCAAAAACCAGCAAAACAACCACAAATATGTACTGACTTCTCTTAAATATTTCCTGAGAAAACTTTACCTGCATTGCATCAATAACTAGGCAAGGCCAAGTCAAATTTACTACTACTGTAGAAATACCCTTTGATTGATTAGTATCAATTAATTCTTTTTTTCGAAAAATGATTCCAGGAATTATCATAATAAAAATCATGCATAAAGAATTAATAATCTCCATGATTGTCATATTGTTTTTCCCCCTATATTAACCTGTTCTTAAAACGCTCTGGGCACTCTCATATTTTTCTTTAATTATTTCTTTTGCTTCATAGCTTAATTTATTCCAACTTCTCTCTATCTTCTTTCTAACCCATTCTTTGCCATCATCTATACTCATTTTATGATTACAGTAGGCTAAGTAAAGTAATGATGGTATTTGATCTATATGTGCCATTGCATCTGCATCAGCAACACAAATTGACTCTTTTGATGTCTTTTCCATTTTCACACTTCCTCTATGGGAAATAATACATTCTTTTACTTTTTCTATTTTATCTTCACAATAACTTAATTCTCTTAGGATTCTTTCAGCTTCTGTTGAACCATATATGTGATGTTGTTCTTGTAAATCTTTATTCTTTATACCTGCATAATCATGTAATAAAGCTGCTATTTCCACCACTTCGACATCTGCTCCTATTTTTTCTGCTAACATCTTTGAATACTTTACAACACTTAAAATATGATGTGTCCATATGCCATATCCAAAAATATTATTTTTACTCTTGCATTTTTCTTCAACTTCTTTTTCAATTGTTCTAATAATATCCATTATATATCTCCTTGCATTAAAACTATGTAGTATTATTTATATAAAATATATCTCAAAGTCCTGCTTTAAAATTATAAATTTGCATAGTGTTTTGTGCCTAAAACGTTATTAGGTTTAGCCTTCCTTATAGATCTAATACTAAATCGATTTTATTCATTTTTTCATCCTTTACTTCCGGATTAGCATCACAATACCATTTATATGACAATTGTAATCCTTCGAATAAATCAATTTGTGGCATATATAATCCATCTTTTTCAGCTTTTTTTGTGTCTAGTAGGTACGTAACATTTCTAAAAGGAAAATATTCTCTCACATTTATATTTGCTTCTTCACTATTCACTTCTTTTATATTTACTTTTTTGTTCACTACTCTCATAGTCATTTCAACTAATAGTTTCCACGTTATTATTTCGGAATTAGTTACATTATATGCTTGTCCTGCTGTTTGATCTGTATGTATAGCACTCTCAAATACTTTGACCAAATCGTCTATATATACAAATTGTGTCTCGTTGTTTCCATCCGGTATTGGAATGTCTGACCCTTTGGTTACTCTATCAAACAAGTAGGTTTCTCTATATAAATTATTACCTTCTCCATATATGTAAGTTGGTCTAAATATAGTTACAGGAAATTTTTCAGTTTCCCATAAATTAAGTAAATAATCTTCAGCTTTCTTTTTATCTAACCCATAATTTCCCCAATTTTCGTTTTCACCCCGTGTAAATTCTTCTGTAATTACCTTATCTGAAGGTTTATACACTGCACCTGAACTGCAAAATATATATCTTTTTAAACTTTCTTTGTTTAAAATCTTAATTAATTTTTGTACATCCTCCTTTACATATGCTGAGATGTCAAAAATATAGTCATAGACTTCATTTGAAATATTAACTTTTAGATCTTCAATTGATTTTCTGTCTCCTTTTAAATGGTTCCTAATTCCATCATATTTAACAGGCTTAATTCCTCTTGTAAATATATCTACAATATAACCCTTAGATATCAAATATTTTACCAATGAACTGCTTACAAATTCAGTTCCTCCCATGACTAATATTTTCATACTTTACGCTCCTTTATTATTTAATAAAAGATTACACTTTTTAGTAATGCATCTTTAATTGCTTTACTTAAATCATCCATTCTTAATTCTTCCATTTTGTTTAGTAACTAACAAAATACGAACAATTTCAGCTAAAATTTATGTGTTTTCAATATTGTTTTTATCTAAAAAGTTCAAGATCATTTCATTTAATAATTCAGGCTTTTCACCAATTAAATGTGGCCCATGTCCACAATCTTGACCCCTTAAATCTGGAAAAATGCAGCGATATTTTGATTGTAATGCTGCAAATTGAGCTGAAAATGCTATAATACCTCTTGAAAAAGCATTATGTAAAAATACAATTGGTTCTCCTACTCCAATCTCATCATAATAAACATTAGCATTTGATATTTCAACATATGGCATCTTGTTGTCCTCCTTTAACCTTGTGCAGCTTCGGATAAGTTATCTTTAGTAATGAAAATTCCATCATATCATTAATGCTATTTCAAAATTTCTTTGAATATACTATTTGACTCCTTTTTAATAAACCATGTTTTATTCTTTGACATTAAAACCCCTTGTACATTAATATCCTTATCTATCCACAGAGTATACTCTTCGTTTGATTTATCCGTAAAATAAATCTTTGCAGAATAATCCGGTGTTCTTATATCAATCTTCTCATTAGTTTCTTCTCTATTATTTAGAGCATTTATAAATTTAGTTATAGTATCTTTATCTGAAAGAGTCCATACTTTATTATTAGAGTGCTGAGTTATTTCAATAAAGTCAATTTCCTTCTCTTTGCTTTTATTATTACTACATCCAATCATTAAAGAACATGAAACCATAAATATCACTATTATTGGTAGTAAGGTCTTTTTTAATGCTAACTTTACATTGCTATGTTGATTCATCTTCCCCTCCAACTAAAACAGTTTTAGCGAATTAGAATTTACTTCCAATTACTATTCCTCTAAATAATGGTAATTAATTATAATTTTAACACAATATTTCTCTATACAAAATAAATTAAGCCAGAATTTTAATTCATAAGAACTAAGATTCTGACTTATGTGTTTTAGATCCTCTGAAGACTTGACCATAATCAAGCCAAAGCTAATATTTATCTAATATAAAGAATCTACATTTTAATATAAAACATTAATTATCGCATATCATTTTATACATTAATTCTGCAGGGTCAAGAATAGAGATAGAAGCATACTTTTTTAATTCATTATATAGATAAGGAAAGTGAGTACATCCAAGAATAACTACATCTACTTTTATAGAGTTATAAAATTCTATCAAATTTTTTAATGCAAATTTTTCAACTATTTTTTCAGCAGGCATACCCTTCTCTATATCTATAACTAAAGGAAGTACCCCTATTCCAATAACATTACACTCTGAATTTACACTTTGCACAACTTTTTCAATACCTGCTGAACTTTGATTATTAGCTGTTAGTACTCCAATATTTTTATAATTACAAGCAATCTTTTTATAAACAGTAAGTGGGGTAATTATTCTCACCTCTTCTTCTCTAGACAATTTGTCCATATCAACTGCTGCACTTAGAGAATTGCAGTATACAATTATTGTATCAACGCTTTTATGTTTTATTTCTTTTATTATTTCTCTAATTTTATTTGCAAGTTCAATTGGTGATAGAATTTGAAACTTGGACTGTTCTTCTGGACATGAAGATACCGGATATCCCAATGCATTAATTCCTTTTGAAATAAAAAAATTCACCCCCATCTGAGTATCTACAGGAGTTCCTGCAATAACTCCAACCTTAATATTATTCATATATACCACCCCTCATAAATTCTCTTATCCCATTAGCTATGTTTTAATAAAGTTTAATCTAAAACTCTCACTAATAATTATTTTTTAACATATAAGCGAATTGTAGACTACTGGAACAAGACTTTGAACATCTTATTACTAATATATATTATATAATTTTATGCTATTACTCTCTGGGGATAACTTTTAAGTGCTTTCGGTGTATCAGAGCCTTAGCTAACTTCTAGCTTAGCCACTTGCATGTTGGAAGCAGGATGTTAGCTAAAGTCAGAGTTTATTGATTTTATTACTTCAATAAAAAAATACCTAGGAATGTGATTCAAGCTCACTGGAAACACCTTATATCTCCAACGTTCATAATTTGCATTCTCCTCGCCAGGCTGCGTTAATTTAATCTTCCAACCAAATTGCTTAAAAAATCATTATAATTATCAATTCTAAAGTACCAGCCTCTTCCTTCCTTATGCATTTAATCTATTAAAATCTATCATAGGTATATCTCAATTCTTTCCTTTCCACTACCTAAATTGTTTCTTTTTAAAGATATTGAACCGATTTCTCCTGTCCTCTTTAAATGTGTTCCTCCACAGGGAACTTTTGCAAATCCTTCTATATCCCAATATCTTTTTTCATTTTTTTCATCATCAAAAGCACTTATTATACTCAAGTTTGAGTTTATAATATTATTTGCTTTATTCATAAGTTCCGGAAAAATTTCTGATATATTTCCCTTCCAGAAGAAGTCTATCCTTGCCTTATCTACAGTTATGTTTGCTCCAATTTTTTCAGGATGGTTGTAGTTCTGATAAACTAATTCTAAAATAATTTCTGCCGCAAAATGTAATTTCATTAATCTATATCTTTTTTCCCAATCAATTGTAACCATAACATTTTGATTAAGTATCAAGTTATGATTTGCTTCAATAGTATAAAAAATTTCTTTTCCTTCCTTTTTTGCTTCAATGATATCAAACCCACCTATTGTTCCTGAATCGGATTGTTGTCCCCCTGAGAAGGCAAAGACTATTGTCTGGTCAAGAGTAATAATATTGTTATTAACACTAGTTATCTTTGCTTCAATTTCAGTTAAATAAGGATTTTCCCAAAACAATTTCTTAACACTCACTGTAAAACCTCTTTTCTAAATGTACTTTAGTTCATAACTTTACATATAATACATTAAATCCTAATTATGTCCATCCTTTAATATTCCTTAAAATCCTTTAAAATAAAACTATTAGCTATGCGATTTAGCCATTGGCCTAAAATATACAAATCCTAATTTTATATTAAAAATGAGTACAGATTTTTTCAACAGCTTCCGTTTTGAGGTGCAAAATACTAAAATAAATGACCATTTTTCATTGTGCTTTTAGTCTTTATCATAAATTTATCCTTTTTTCTTCAATATTTAAAGCAATTCCTCCAACCTTTACTTCATTAATTTCTTGATTATGGATTATTAAGCTACTTAAAACCTCTGAAGGTTTTTTCATAGAATATCCCTGCTCAAAGACCAAATTTTCTGTATTTCCCCCCAAAACAAATCCATATTTATACAAATAACAGCTTAAAGCCCCATTAGATGTTCCAGTTGCAGCCTCTTCGGGAATACCATATAAAGGTGCAAAGTTTCTACAATGGGCAGTTGAATCATATTCCGTTTCCAATGTGAAAAGATGATATCCAATAACATCCTGTTTTTTACTAACATATGAAATCTTATCAAAGTTAGGTCTTATCTTATATAATGTCTCCAATGATTTGATAGGGATTAAAATATCCCTTAATCCTGTAGATACGATTTGAATCGGAAGCTCATTCATAATATCATCTTCATTAATATTCAATGTGTTAGCTATCTCTTTTTTATCCAGTATTTCATAAAATTCAGGATTACGCTGGTTCATATAAATTACATTATCATTCCTACATTCTACATTTAAAATACCAGCTCTTGTTTCCTGCGTATACTCTCCTACTTGTATAATACCTTTATTAGCTAATAGATAGAAAGTTGCTATAGTAGCATGCCCACATAAATCTACTTCTTCCTTAGGAGTAAAAAAAGCAACCTTAAAATCAGCTTTATTTGATTTTTTAACAAATGCTGTTTCCGAAAAACCAACTTTTGCTGCAATTTTTTGCATATCATGTGCTGATAAAAAGTCTGCATCTAAAACTATCCCTGCTGGATTTCCGCCATTGTCCGTTTTTGCAAAAGCATTTAATGTGTAAACTTTTATTTCCATTTACGCTTCTCCTCTTAAATAAGATTAAATAATTTTTATAATATTGGTTTCTTAACACTGTGAATCTCTATCGTAAATATCAACTCTAAACTAAATTTTAGCATTTATAATTCTTTAAATTATATAATAGCATTTAATTAAATTATGCATAATGTAATAATTAGTTAGAAAATTTTCATGCTATTGTTTAAGAGCACTTTCTACTGCTTTCATGAATGCCTTGCTAGTAGTAGTTGCTCCAGTAACAGCATCTACATCTGCCCTTTGCTCTTTAATTATCTTCTGGAATACTCCTTCTGCATAGGTTAAATATACGCTTTTCCGATTCTCTACCCCTTTAATATCAATAATTCTATGGTTTTTAACCTCTACTTTTACTTTATACACGTAACTGCCAACTTTTGCTTCACCTTGATATACTCCATCATTAATTTTTGTGAGATTTACACTTCCTATAGGCATATTCCTAATTTTATTTAAACTAATAGTATTTGAAACTGTAAATCCAACACCAATTATAATTAAAGGCAGTACAACCATTATAATAGTTTTCTGTCTTAACTGTCCTTTTACTTCTCTTTGCCCCCAAGGTTTGAAAATAGAAATGAAGATACTTATTGCCATTATTATCGCTTCGATAGCTGCAAATACCAATGCTTTGTTTTGAAATTCTAAATACTCACTTTTCATAAGGGAATTGTTCAAACCTGCATCTGATATAGATGCCATTCCACTAACAGCAGGACCAAATCCACTCCAAGTAATTATAAACATAGCCAGTACAAGCAACCACTTCAATATTATCCACTTATACTTAATGAATCCCCATTTTGTAAATATTCCGTATATAAATGCAGTTATCATTAAAATTAAAAATGCATAATTTACCCCCCAGGTAAATACCTTAAGTATTCCCAAATCTATTGGAAAAGTATTTCCCTCAAAACGCCCAGTCTGTTTTAACAAAAGAAGACTTAAGATTGAAATCAGCCCTCCAAATACACTTGCAACCAAAAGAAGGTGTGCTGCTTTTAATAATTTTTGATGATTGCTATTTAAAAGCAAATTTCTATCCATTTTCCCGCTCCCCTTTCATTTTTATTAAGTTCTTATGCTTATATTTTTATCTTTCTTAAACTATTTAAATAAATTAATAACTCCAAACAAATGATAAGAATTTATAATTTCAAATGATTTCTTAATATCTTCAGAAGACTTTGACTCCTTTAAGATATGCATCATCATTTCAATCAGTTTTTCATATATCATTTTAATAGTGCCATAGTTCATAGAATCATGAATAATCTCATTACTTTCCTTTGAATAATGTTCCTTAACATTTTCTATCATATAACTGATAACTTCATCCTTTACCCCTTCATACCTTGTACCTTTGCTTCCATTAATCATTACTAAGACTTGTTCTCTGTTTAAGATCATATACTCAATAAACTCTTCATTAATAAAATGAAACTTACTGATTGATTTTCCTCTATTTAATTCCTTGTCCTTCGCCAATATAACTTTATTAATTAAAATACTTTTCAATTTTTCCAATACACTCTCAGGAGCTACTGAATAAAAGATTTCTTCTTTGCTCTTATAATAGCGATATATATTTCCAACTGAAACCTTAGCTGCTACTGAAATATTAGAAATTTTTGTGTTTTCATATCCTTTTTCTCCAAAGATTTTTAAGGCAGCAGAATCAATTTTTTCTTTGATATTATCTTTTTTATACTGAACCATATTTACTCCTTTAACAAAAGCGAATTAACTATTCTCTTTTATTCGTATTATACTCCTTATTTTTCCAATTGTCTATGTGAAATACACTAATAAAGATTTAAGACTATTAATAGCATTTAAGTTTGAATAAAAAACAGCTTAGATATAGAAGTTTTCTTCTCTTCCAAGCTGTTTAACACAGTAACACAATCTAACTATGGTAAAAGTATAAATTATATGTGTAATATTTTACAGACAAAAAAGCTGCCATTAACCAAAAGTGTATATCCTTGTAAAATTTACTAGCTATTAAATATTTATAAAATAGCAATACTAAATTAAGTGCAACTTATAATAACACCATAATTACAAATATTTTTTATTAAACAAACCTTATAAATTGCATTGGAGGAGAAGAAATTGAAAAACAAATTGAAATTTTTTATGTCTCTTATAAGCATATTCTTTATAATTTTATGCTTTAATGAAAATATAAAAAGTATGGAAATGCAAAATGCTACAAAACCAATTGTAGATTTAGCTACCTATCAAAAGGATCTAAATCAAGGAAAAAAAGTGATATATTTAACCTTCGATGATGGGCCTAGTATTGTGACAAATAAAATATTAGATATTTTAAATGAAAATGACGTCAAAGCTACTTTTTTTCTCATTGGAAATCAAATAGATGGTTTAGAAGATACGGTAAAAAGAATTCATAGTGAAGGACATAGTATTGGGTTACACACTTACACACATAAATTTAAACGTATCTATTCTAATAAAAACGCATTTATAAAAGAAATGATACAGTGTCGTGAAAAAATAAATGAAGTAGTTGGAATTTCTCCTAATATAATCAGGTTTCCTGGAGGCAGCCGAAAGCATCTTACTGAATCCTATCTTAATAAACTTCATAGTTGTAACTTTAAAATATATGATTGGAATATGGAAACTATAGATGGAGTAAAGCCCAAAACCCCTCCTGATAAATTATATAGGCAAGCAACAAAGAATAGCGAAGAAATGTCCAGTATAATATTACTTATGCATTGTGATTATATGCATAAGAATACCTGTAAAGCATTACCTAAAATAATCAGCTATTATAAAGATAAAGGCTACGAATTTAAACCAATTACAGAAGATACTCCAGAACTTTATTTTCCAATACCAAAAAAGACATCTAGCTTTTTTGATTTTATATTTTCATCTAAGGATTGTGTTGAATAAGAAAAACGTAGATTGAAGCAGGCTTCTCTACTTTAATCTACGTTTTTGAAATATTTTACATAATTTATTTTTATGCTTACAAAACTAATTCATACAATTTAAACCAAACTAAGTCTGGAATATTTAAGCCTAAATCAACAGTTCCTACGTATTTGTATCCACATTTTTCGTACAATGATATTGCAGGTGTGTTATGAATAGAAACATCTAGCCGAATTGCTTTTATTTCTTGTTTAAGGCTATATTTTTTTGCAAAGTCCATTAATTTTTTGCCAACACCGCTCTTCATATACTTTGGATGAACAACAAGTGTATGTATTACTATAATGTCTTTATAGTCAGCTTCAATCCCCCAAGTTACCTGAGAGTATGCAGATTCTGGTTCATGATTTAATATTATAGAACCTGCTATCTCACCATTCATTTTTAATACAAATAGATTATTATCTTGAATTCCGGTAACAGCAGTTTCTCTAATTGGATATATTCCTTTTGCCCAACCTGGATAATTTATGCTTGATTCTAAGTAGTCATTTAAGTCATTATATAACTTTTCTAGTTTATCTATATCCTTTACTGTTCCCTTTTCTATAACATAATCCTTATTATCTGGCATTTCCACTGTTGTATCAAATTCTTGAACTCTATCCACTGATATCCCCCTCCTGCTGTATAAGTAAAATCTACATAGCATTATTAGTTTAACTGTTATCTCTATTCTTTATTGTACTTTAGCCTCAGCATCAGCTCTTCTTAAACTATTCTTCTAATTCAATATATATTCTTTTATTGATTTTTCCTTTGCTTTTATATTCTACTATTTTTATTTTTCCAACTTCTTCAGTATTTTTTACATGGGTTCCTCCATCTGCTTGAAGATCTAAGCCCTCAATCTCAACAGTTCGTATTTCTTTGATGCCTTCTGGAAGAAGATTTATTTTTGTTCTTATTAAATCTGGAATTTTGAAAGCTTCTTCTCTTCCAAGAATATTTACACTAATATTTCTTGCAGATTTTACTTCTTCATTGATTTTTATTTCTATTTCATCAACTAATTCCTTGTCAAAATTTTCGAACTCGAAATCCAATCTACCTTTGAGACAATCCATATCTCCGCCAGTTACCTGAGCTTTGTAGTCTCTCCATACAACACCGCATAAAATATGCATAGCAGTGTGAGTTCTCATTAGCTTATATCTATGTTCCCAGTCTAATTTCCCAATACAAATTTCATCAACTTTAGGAAGATCACCATCAATATAATGATATATATCAGAGCCTTTTTTCTTAACTTTTTTAACAATATATTTATCTGTAGCGGTTTCCAGTACTCCATTATCACATGGCTGACCTCCTCCCCCTGGATAAAATGCTGTTCTATTCAAAACAACGGCATTTTCCTCCATATCTACTTTGATAACTTTACACTCAAAACTTTTTACATAACTATCTTTTTGAAATATTAATTCACTCATTTTTCTTCCTCCTTAAAATTTATAATAATAAAAATTTATTTAAAATTATTAAATTCTTCTATATAAGCAAAGTATTCATTTCTTGCATTATCCATAAAATTTTTATACCCTTACTATTCATGTACTATTCCTTCACCCACATCAAGCTCTTTTACAGATAACTCATTAATAAAAGTTGTTCCTAGTATCAGAATACCGCCCATCAACTGTATCACTGTCATTTTTTCTCCTAAAAATATACTAGACATAACTATTGCTGATATAGGATCAATATAACTAAATACTGCTATTGTCTGTCCTTTCAGTTTGGGTATCGCAGAAAAATATAGAAAATAACTTATTCCCGTATGTATGATGCCTACAACCAAAAGTAATAAAGTAGATTTAAAATTTAATTCTGTAAATCGTATTTTTTCGGTAGCAAGTATATAAGGTAATAAAACCACTGCAGCTATAGCAAGTTGTATCATGGCACTTTCTATTCCCGATAAATTCCTTATAAATTTATTTGTTATGATTACACTTGTATAAAGAACTGCCGCTGCAAGACCATATCCAATGCCCAACAATTGATTTTTTTCTGCTGTACCACTTTCAAATCCCACTATTAAGAACATACCTGTCATAGCACCTATGATGCACATAATCTTTATTGCATTTAGTTTTTCTTTTAAGATAAATGGAGATAAAAGCATGATAAGTACAGGAGCAAAGTAATAACATAAAGTAGCTTTCGATATTGTAGTATATTTGTATGCTTGAAATAAAAAAATCCAATTGATACCCATGGCAGCCCCAGACACTATTAACAGAAACAAATTGGCTTTAATCGCTTTCCAAGATATCTTTTGTCTTGTTATATAACTTGCTACCAATAAAAATATGCTTCCTATTATTCCTCTTGCCAATGCAATCATACTGGAAGGCAAATCTATATTTCTAACAAATAGTCCAAGGCTTCCAAATATAAGCATTCCAGCTACAAGTCTTACTTTCGCATTTTTCATTACATATCTCCTTTTCTGCTAAATTGGATAAAAGTTTACAACCATTGCCTTAAGAGTAGTCTTTCCGCAACTTTTATAGATATGAGAAGTTGCTGACAAAAAGCAAATAGAATCTTCTCTTTTCAATAAATAGTCCTGGTTGTTTGTTGTTAATACAAGTTCCCCTTCAAGAACAGTGATGTACTCCTGTGACTTTTCGGAATGACCAACAGAAGTATAAGTTGCACCTGAATCCAATTCAAGTAAAAACAATTCAAAATTTCTATGTGGTGTATTTCCATAGTAGCAATAAACGCGATATGTTCCATCTTCACTAGTTTGTTCTTTAGCTTCTGACTTTTTAATTACAAAAGTGTCATTTTCATGCTTATCAATTAATACGGTATATGGAACATTTAAGCCTTTCGCAATTTTCCAAATGGTATTGATTGTAGGATTTGTATCGCCTTTTTCAATCTGAGAAAGCATTACTTTACTTACCTCAGACAGTTCAGCCAATTGTCCTAAGCTTAAATTTCTTTCTAATCTCAATCGCTTAAGATTTTCTGCAATCACTGGATTCAGATTCATATGTAAAACCTCCTGTTAGTAGATAAATGTTAAAATGCATTCGTAAATTATATCTTACGATTGTTAAACATATTATACACAAACATAATTATAATTACAAGTATTATTATGATAAAATAAAGTAGCTATTTACTTAACATGTTTAATATATAAAACACGTTAAATAGATAGCCTTAAATAACTTATTCATAATTGAAAACTATATATTTTCTTTCATAATCAATGGACATTAATTTATTCTTTTGTCAAAACATTTTAATTATGAGTCTTGTTCCGAATATATATAGAATATTGTTCATTACTTATAAACCCTAATCTACTTGCTAGTTTACATGATTGCAAATTGTCAATAGCACAATCCCAACTTGGTTTTATACCATTTTTAATACAATGCTCTATAAAAGCAGCGGCAGCTAAAATGCCTAATCCTTTTCCTCTGAAATCAGGGTGTGTAAATATATCAATTTCAGCATATCCTCCACCTACATAAATAGATGTACAAATGCTTACTATTTTACCATTGTATAGTACACAATAGCCAAATCCATTATTAATGAATTTATCAACACTGCTCCAATATTCTTTATAATATTCATCATCAAATTTTTCACATCGTCTAATTAAATCTTTATTAATACCTTCAATAGTAAACCCTGCAGGAATCTTTTCTCTCCACCTTATTCCACAGATGCTTTTATCTATGTTAAACTCAAAAGAGATTCTTCTCAATTTAGTCAATCTATCACCTAATAATGTATCAATGATTCTTTCCCATGTATCAGAAGAAGAAAATAAAGTAAATCTATTTTCACTTTGAGCTAACTTTTTAAAGAGAAATTGACTTAACTTCTTGTTAAAATAGTCATTATACTCATTACCGACTATCCGATATAAACCTGAATCTGTAGAAATGAGTGCGGTTTTTGGACATATATTGTTATCAACAAAAACTCTACCAGGTATAATTTGATGAATAACCGAATAAGAGAAAGTGAGATCATTTCTTTTTTCTTTTAATATTGGTAACGCAGCTAAGAGTTCGGATTTTTTTAATTCTTGCAACTTTAATACCTCCTTTAAAAGTTATAAATAATAAAAGTGTGTAAACCTCAATGAGATGTACTACCTAAACTTAAGTAAATTGTTGGGATTTATACCTTTTTGAAAATAATCAAAATCTCTGTTGACCTTAGGTCTGACCTAAGGTGTATATTGTATTTATAATAAGTTTCATTAGAAATTAATATAATTTCGGGAGGTTTTTATGGAGAATAATTCTGTTAACTATTCAAATTCAAAACGTATTTTTTATCTAGATTTTGCTAGAGGACTAGCTGTCTTTTTTATGATTATGCAGCATGCTATGATCATGCATGAACGAACAGCTGGAGAGGGTAATACTCTTTTAGGTAATATCTTTATTTGCTTAGGGACAGCACCTGCTGCACCCGTGTTCATTCTTATTATGGGTATTTTCTTTATGCAATCAAAAAAGAGTATAAAAGAAAATATAATACGTGGTTGTAAATTATTTGCCTTTGGGTATGTCCTCAATTTAATAAGGTTTACCTTTCCTTTACTTTTAGCTGGAGGTTCTTATAATCCTGGACAAGGTCCTATATCTCTATTATTTTTAGTAGATATTTTTCAATTAGCAGGATTATCACTTATATTTTTCTCTGCTTTTAAAAAATATGCCGATAACTTATATATACTGCCAACAGTAATCCTAATCATATTACTTGTATCACCATATTTATGGGGATTTCAAGGCCATATTTTCATTTTTGACCCGCTATGGGGTGCTAATAAAACTACTGATTTTCCACTATTTCCATGGGTAGTATATTTTCTTTTAGGTATGTATTTAAGTAAATACCTTCAAAAGCAAGTCTTAGAAAAACAGATAAAGAAAAAGCTTATTTTAGGTAGTTTATTTTTAGCTACAATAGGCATTGTAACAATTTCATTCTTCCCTATAGGTGATTACTATAGAAGTGGGTTAAGCATTCATTTCTTAATGATGAGCTTTATATTTTTATGGTTACCACTATCTGATTATTTTGTTACAAAACTAAGAAAAAAAAGATTTGACAAACTCTTAAATACAATTTATTTCTGGAGCAAAAATGTTACAGGAGTTTACATCATTCAATGGGTAATATTTGGGTGGAGTATTTTGCTCTTAGGTGCAAATCAAATGACAGATTATGTGGCTATGATCATTGGCTTCATTGTACTACTCATCACTCATTTTTCACTAAAATACACAAAGTTAAAATATTTTTTACCAAAGCTGTAGCTTAAGGCTACAGCTCTAAATTTAAGCTATTTTTTCAATAAGCATTTGAAGTTCATAGTATATTCCATTGTTATAAAAAATCGAAATCATGGAATTTTCTATAGCAACGAGATTCCCTTTAATATTTATATTATTTACTTTTGCATATTCAAAAAATTTATTAATTTGTTTTTCAAACTCCTCATCATTCTCTGCAAGGAACTCATAACATAGATACTCTCCTGCAACTAGTTTATGGCTAGTACCAGAATCTTTCTCATCCTCTCCTATACATATATACACATTGGTATTGTCATAGAGATTGATAATATCAGTTTCATATAGACCTAATGTTTTACTAGATTCACTCATAATGTCATAGAATTGCTTCGCTGAAAATGGTACTTGATAATTCATTTTAAAGATTTGTTTAAGATTACGTTCTTCGATACCTTTTATAATATATTTATCCTTTGAAATATCAACCATATTTATCTTTTCAACAATACTCATAGTAAAATCTCTTAATGCTATAAGATTGTTTATCTGTTCATTGATACAATCTACAGAAGTATTTAATAGATGCGTATAATCCCCAATTGTGTAATCATTAAAACACATCTTAATACTATTAACAGGAATGTTAAACTTTCTTAAAAGCAGTATGTGGGCCAGTTTATATATCTCATTTAAACCATATAGTCTGTACCCATTTTCATCAATCCTATAAGGTAGAAGAACCTCTTTTTCTTCAAAATATCTTATTTGATGAGTAGAAACATTCATCAATCTCGCAAGTTCACTTATTGTAATATGTTCTCTCAAATAAAATCCTCCATTATTTATATTTTATAATTTAGAACTATCATATACTCTATCAGTTAAATTAAAAATTAAATTATACTTTAAAGTACTTTGATTCATTTCATATCTCTTGATAGTATTATGCTAACCCATATAATTCAGCAAAAGGGTCCCACTCCTTGTCCTCATTCCATTTATATTCGATTTTATTACTAATTTCCTTTGCTTTTTCTTTTCCTAGTAATTCCGATATAAAGCCTAAAGTCATATCAATTCCAGCAGAAACCCCTGAGGATGTAAAAATATTACCATCATTTACCCATCTTGATTTCCTTACCCATAACACGTCCTTTCCCTGCGCTGCTACCCAATCAAAGGCTCTTTTATTCGTAGTTGCTTTTTTACCATCTAGCAATCCTGTTTTAGCCAGTAGTGCTGAACCTGTGCAAACACTCATGATATATTCTGATTCTACTGCAATATTCTGTATAAAGTTAATTAGGTTTTTATCATTGATTTTCTCCCTTGTGCCCATGCCTCCTGGAATAAATGTAATAGTATTTTCATCATTTTTCTTCTCATATTTATTAGTTTCTACTTTTACATTTTGAGTACTCGAGACAGTTTTTCCATTAAGAGAAATAAAATTCAACTTAAATATATCAGGTAAACATCCAAATATCTCAACAGGTCCAAACACATCTAGTGTTTCAAATTCTTCAAATAAAATTATATTTACTACATATTTCATTTTTTATCCTCCAGATAAAAATAATTATAATTGATAAACCTTCCATAAAAAATTCATCAATTAGTCTCCTATCTATACTATAAAACATTATAAGTTTTTAATCTTTCTCTTAAATCCTTAGAGTTTTTAAAAAGTATAGTTTCAAAATTAAGTTTTTTGGCGCCTTCAATATTGCCATGAGAATCATCTATGAAAATCGATTCTTCAGGCTTTATCTGATACTCCTCTATTATTCTTTTATAAATACCATCTTCAGGCTTTATTAGTTTTTCCTTATAAGAAACAATTCCACCATCGAAAAGATTAAAAAAGTCATATCTCTTAGTTACATATTCAAATGCTAGCAAATGAAAATTAGATAAAAAATAAACCTTATATTTTGCATCTTTTAATTCTTTCATAACCTTGACCGACTCTTCGATAGGTGTAAGAAGCTCATACCAATTTTCAAAAGCGAGATTTATCAAGTGCCCATTTTTATTGCTGTTCTTAATTATAATACTCTTTGCCTCTTCTTCAGTAAGTGTTCCTCTATCTAGCATTACCCACTCTTCGCTTTGAAATAATTCTTTATGTATCTCTGAAATTTTATCAACTTCCACAATCTTTGTCTTTAGATATTCCTCTGGTTTAAAGTCCAATAATACATTCCCTAAATCAAATATAATATTTTTATACACAATCTATTCTCCTTTTATTATTCTTCAACTTTTATCCGATGACTACCTGCTCTAATACTCCATCTGATTCAAGTTTTACTTCATATAAACAAAAATTAGATTAGATATTTAAAAACTTCTTGATATTAAATTTATTTACAAATCACATCACAGTTTTCATTTATTACTTTTAATACAGACGGAGGAACATATGAAGATATATCACGTCCATACTTATAAAGTTCCATAACCATTGACGAGCTTACGTGACTTAGGCTGCCAGCCCTTATATATATAGTCTTTAATCCAAAGGATTCATTAATCCTTGCTAAGTTTTCTTCATATTCATAGTCAATTCCGTTTCTAATACCTCTGATTAAATAATCAGCCTTATTTTCGTTAGCTAAATCCGCTATAAGGCCTTCAAATCTAATAACTTCAATTTTACTACCATAGCTCAAGTCCGAAACTGTGTCTTCAATGGCGCTAAGTGTTAGCTGAGAATCAATTCTACGTTTTTTATCAGCGTTATTAGCTATAGCAACTATTACTTTATCAAATAGATAACTTGCCTCTGTAAGAACCTGAAGATGTCCTATAGTAAATGGATCAAAAGAACCTGCATATATAGCTATTGTCATACTCGTTTTCCTCCAATTGTTTACAATATATAAAACTTTAAATTATGTTAGATTTAATTCATTTTTATTATGCTATAAATTTGCTACATAAATTCGGGAACTTTCACCCCAAGGATGATATCCTCTTCCAACATAGGTAAAACCATATTTTTCATAGTATCCAATATGGTCGGTGCAAAGATACAAATGAGAAAAGCCACCCTTTTTTGCATCCCTCTTTGCCTTATCTAGCAGTAATGATCCATAAGCATTGCCACGATATTCTTTCTCAATATACAAAGCACAAACCCAAGGATACAAATCCATCCTGCTGATAAAATCATTAGTAATAAGTCCAGCACATCCGATAATATCTCCATTATTCTCTAGCAAGTACCACTGAGGCAGTGGATTAGTTGTTGTTATGCAATTAGAAATGCAATCTTCATATACCATTAAGCTATCTTCCCTTGCCCATTTGTTTTGAAAATATTTAATTGCTTTATCTTTATATTCCGGGCTTTCCTTGACTGATATAATATTCATTTTACTGCTCCTTTGCTTTATATTCTAAATCATAGTTATTTGCTACAATGGCCTAGCTCTCTGTTTTCACAAAAAGATTTACAATACATTGCTTCCTCAAAAGAGCCTTGAATATATACATTCTATAAATAATGCTACTTTCCTTTATTTTTATTGGTGAAAATTGTATAATCAGTATATAAAAGTCGTTAGGGGGATATTATTATGATGCTAGCTACCTCATTTGCTCTATTTAATTTAATTATTTTATTAATGATGTTAGGTATGAGCATTTATGGATTTATATTGTTTGTTAAGCTTGCAAACAGAGGAATTAAGGCACTTGATATATTCATAGAAAAACATAAAGAATAAACAACAAAACAGGGTAGAGATTTTTTCTCTACCCTATCTATATTTATTAACCTCTCATTTTTTACCTCAGACAAGCTTGTCTAAATTTTATACAATATAAAAATTAGTTTTAATACTCATAAACCAAGCTAACATTAGCTTTTATCTTATAAGTGCCTGATTCCACAGTCATGCCTCGTCCTGCAGAACTGTTCTTTGTAACTGAATCATATAAAACTGGATATTCAACAGGAACACCACTTGAATTCTCTGTTATTTTCGCTGGATTTGATAATTTGACATCTATACAGCCTGCTATTACTTGTGCTTTAGCTTTTGCATTTGATATAGCATTCGTAAGAGCCATGTTATAATATTTTCCATAATCACTAACTCCAAAAGCTATTCCATTAGAGTTATTTGCTCCATTTGATATAGCTGTATCAATTATAATTCCAACTGAACTTATATTTTTAACTGTAACATTTAAAGTACTTGTAACTGTATATCCCACAATTGTGCTGTTTCCTGTCTTATCCTCATAATTATACTTAGGACTAATAGAGTAGTTAGATGTTTTAATATTCTCACTTGCTACCCCAGCCTTTTTAATTGCAGCAATAACATTATTCATAGTATCTGAATTGCTTTTTTGAGCTTCACCTACACTATTCTTTTCTGTAGTTACTCCTAGTGTAATATATGCAATATCAGGTGCCACACTTACTTCACCATCTCCATTAACATTTATTGTTCTTGCTGCCGTTTTATCTTCTGCTGCTAATACCTTGTAATTTGCAGTTGGAACCATTGCCATCAAGAAAAGAAACGTAGCTACAGACATAAATACAAATGACCATTTTGCCTTTAGTAAGTTAATACTTTTCAAATTTATCACTCCTTCTATTCTTTTATAAGTTCAACATCTTCAGGTTGAACATAAACAACATTATTTGCAAGTACAAATTGATACCCATTTTCAGTTTTCATTATATAATGCATAGGTCCAATATTCTTGGAAGTCTTCATTATTAACTGCTTAGTACCATTATCAATTGTATAAATAGATGCATTTTCTTTTATTTTGATCATATCAGTAGAAATGATCAACGGAACAGCAAGAGGCTCCTTATAAGCTTTATCTAAATATTTTATTGGCACATAGTACTGCTTCTGAATCACATTATCTTTACCTTCAGTTACTGGAAGAGAAAAGTATACCTTACCATCTCTAATATCATTTAAATTGATTGAAAAATCCTTTGAAATAACTCCTGCTTGTTGATTTGTACTAGCATCAAAAATAGGTGCATTTCCTATTCTGCTTGATACCACACAGGAATTTGCTTTCTGGTTTGCAGAATCTCCCACTGTTACATTTCCTTTAATACTGAAGGTCATACGATATCCTTTTTTATTATTAGCTAAATCTTTTTGTGAATAAACCTTGTCAGAAATAAAGAGATAATAAGTTTGCCCTGAGACATATTTTTCTACTGGCACCACTTTTACTGTTTTGTTATCCTCTCCAATAACAAGTTTTACTGGTATCTTGCCTCCATTACTGTCCCTAACATAGATTGTATTGTCATTAACCTCTGTCTTAGAAATATCTTTTTTAAAAGTAATAAGCCATTCCTTATCTTCTGGAACATTCCAACAAGGTTTTAAGCTTTTCCAGTCTTTGTTTTCCAGTTCTGATAGGTCTACTAATAAAGGTAACTCTGTCCCCTTATCTGTTAGAACCTTCACCTTTGGAGTTCCCTGTGCAAACTTTACAATTACATAAGGATAGGTAATTGCCTCTCCTACCATCGTACCCGTTGATGGTTTTGTCTCTTGAATAGTAATTTTAGAAATCCCTTCTATATCCTCAGCTGAAAGTATTTTAATTCCATATCCGGTTGTATTCCTCTCACCTAGCGAAATCATCACATAAACCTCAGAATCTTTTATGCCGTATTTTGCATTATCGAAAACATAGTACCCCTCATGATGCTTTAAGTTTTCAATTTCTTTTGAAAATCTTCCAAATACAGTTTGGACTTCTTTTTCATTTAATACATATGGATTTAGTTTGTTTGTAGTAATTCCCTGAACAGGAGTAGTAGCTCCACAAATCACTGTAGATGTAACCTTAGGCTTGATTTCTTTGGCTTTTACTAGATTTGCAGGCGCTGCTGAGACACTTGCAAAGACCAATGCCAGTATTAATATATTTTTCCTATTCATGTTTAAACCTCCTAGATTTAACTTTTAAGTCTTCATAAATATAGACGCTTAAACATTATTTTTCGCTTCAAAAAATAAAAAAAATTTTAAATTAATTTTTTTCCAACATTATTAATACCTATAAATGTAATATAAGTAACTATTACTGCTTCATAATAAAAATAATTTTTATATTAAAACTAGGTTTTATTCAATTATTTTTTCTATTTCTAGAATGAAAAGATCTATTGAGTCTCTATAATTCTTAAGCGTAGATACCCAACTCAAAAGACACTGCTTACCATCTTCCGTAATGCTATAATATTTTGCTAAATTGCCATTGTCAGATATCTGCTTCTTTGACATAAGCAGTCCTTTTTCTTCCATATTCTTCAACTGTCTGTATATGCCAGTAGGATCAGGCTTTGTTCCCTTCATTATCGAAGATTCCGATATTTTCTTCAAAATAGCGTAACCATAGGTGTCACACTCATAAAGTACTTTAAGTATTATTGTTTGGACGAATTTATCTAAATTATCACCCTTACAGGAACATTTTTCATAAGACACCATGATATTAATTCCCCCCCGATTTAGTTAAGCTTACACTTAGCCATGTTTGATAAATATCATCAGTAAACTTTTTAATGTCCTGTATCACAGGAAGGTTAATACAATATGAATACTCCCCTACTGAGCAACTTTTGTTTAAAAATCCTCTCTCAAGGGATTTAATGTCCGAATTTATATTAAACAAATTGTTTTGAAAAATAGAAGAATTAGCTAAAAAAGCAGCAGCAACAACATCCCAGTTGTGAAAGCCATTAATATCAAAGAAAGACATCATGTTTCCAAACCAATACATGCATTTCTGTGATATATATTGTGCCATAGCATTATCTCTTGATAAAAGCCTTGTTTTAAAATCTGTCTCTGAAAAATAAGCACTAAGGCAGTTATTACCGGTTATTATAGATAGGTTTTTTCCGTTTTTTAAAACACACTCAGTAGCGACGGGATCACAGGAAAAATTAAGTTCATCAAGATTTCGTCCATTTATAATAAGTTTCTCTGTTATGCCTCCCATTAGCACAATCTCAGATATTTTTTCAAATATAGAATTGTCTACAAGATATGCAGCATAAAGGTTTGTAAGGGAACCTGTTGCTAGAATCGATATGTTTCCTTTGTGTAAATTTATCGTTTTTACTATAAAATCTACAGCTTCACTTTTTAAATCCTGCTTATCTGCACAACCTTTTAATAATGGTATATCAGTTCTCCTCAGCTCTTTTAGCATCAAAGTTGTGTTGCTGTACACGGTATTAATATCACTATTTCCATAGGTAGTAGTTATTCCACATAAATCTATGTTTTCTTTTCCTAAAAGATATATTAAAGCAAGGCCATCGTCAACATCGCAGCCTTCAACCCCCATTGTGTTGTCACAATCAAATATAACTTTTTTCATTATTTTATCCTCCAACTATTTTATTAAAAATAAAAACTCAGAATACAGCCCCTTTATATACGGGTTCTAACTGAAACTTTGATTTATCCAATATATCCCTTTGTATAAGTTAGCCTTATAGATTAGGATTCTATAATCAAGATTCTTTATGAATCGACATTGGCCGAATTCGTTGACAAATTATTCATAATATTATAGGATTATAGCACAAGTACTAGACTTTGTCTAATAATATAATGACTTGTTTTGTAAAGGTTTTAGTTATTAGACAAAAACTATAGAAGAGGTGATTTTTTTGAAAAGAATTTTATCTAGTATGCTTTTATTTATTTTTATTATTTTTACTGTAGGTTGTTCAAAAAATGCTCCCCAAAGCTCAAATACTGATAAAAGCAATTTTGATACTGTCCTAAAGAGTGCTAAAGGCACTACAGTAAACTTTTATGGCTGGGGTGGAGATGAAAGAACTAATAAGTGGATTGACACTAAGCTTGCCAAGTATGTGAAGGACAACTATGATATCACTTTAAAAAGAGTACCTATGGATATCGACCAAATACTCAATAAAATGCTTGGTGAAAAACAAGCTGGAAGTAAAAAAGGGTCAATCGATTTAGTATGGATAAATGGAGAAAACTTTTATACAGCTAAGAAAAATGATCTCTTATATGGACCTTTTGTTGATTATTTACCAAACTATAAAAAGTACGTAAATACAAATTCCAACGATGTTAAGTATGACTTTGGATATGAAATAAAAGGCTATGAGGCACCCTATGGGAAAGCCCAATTTGTTCTTATAAACGATTCAGCAGTAACATCAGAGACTCCTAAAAACACAAAGGAACTTATGGAATTTGCAAAGAAATATAAAGGAAAAGTTACATACCCTGCACCACCTGATTTTACTGGTAGTGCTTTTGTAAGAAACGTGGTATACGATATAGTTGGATACGACAAACTCATGAGTGCAGGAAATGATAAGGAAAAAATAAGAGAAGCTGTAAAACCTGCAATGGATTATCTTAAAGAATTAAAGCCATATCTTTGGAAAGAAGGAAAAACCTATCCTGCAAATATTGCACAGTTGGACAACATGTTTGCAGATAATGAATCAGTTATGACAATGTCCTACAATCCAAATTCAGTTGGAGGAATGATAGCATCAGGAAGATTTAAAGCTACTTCAAGGTCTTTTGTTTTTGATAAAGGAACAATAGGTAATACTCATTTTATTGCAATTCCATCTAATGCTTCTAATAAAGATGGAGCACTTGCAGTTATCAACGCAATACTTAGCGCAGAAATGCAAGCATCAAAATATGATCCTGCTAATTGGGGTGATTTGCCAGTTCTTGATTATGAAAAACTTGAAAAGAATGAAAAAGATCTTTTTGATAAGGTTCCTCTTGGAAAGGGTGTAATACCACAATCTGAGCTTTTAAAGAAGAGACTTCCTGAAATGCCAGCAGATACTATTCCTATAATAGAAGAAATATGGCAATCTGAAGTACTAGGAAGTGCTCCTAAGAAATGATTTATTCAAAATTAAAGCCTTATATAATGGTACTTCCTGTAAGTTTACTCATGGTACTTTTTATATATGCACTGATAAATGGTCTGATACAAAGCTTCGGAATACTTCCTGCTGCAGGACTCACAAAATTCACCTTGCTTTACTATAAGGAAATTTTTACCAGAAGAGACATGATGTCGTCATTATTTTTGAGTCTCTACATTTCCCTAGTATCATCCTTGATTGCGGTGATACTAGGTGTACTTATAAGTGCTGCAGCTTCTGCATCAGGAATCGTAAAAAAAAGATCCTTTCAGCTTCTAAAAGTGCCTATTATTCTTCCCCACACCGTTTCAGCACTGCTAATAATAAATGTATTTTCACAAAGCGGAATACTATCTAGATTGTCTTATCATCTTGATATTATACATAATCAGCAGCAGTTTATTTCTTTAGTATTTGATAAAGGTTCCATTGGTATAATTCTTGCATATCTCTGGAAGGAGATACCTTTTGTTACACTAGTGGTGGTGACAATTATGGCAAATATAGATTCATCTTTAGGTGAGGCGGCAATAAATCTCGGTGCAACAAGGCTTAAGGCCTTTTTTAATATTACTCTACCTCTGTGCCTTCCTTCAATTGTTACTTCATTTATAATTGTATTTGCCTACTCTTTTGGTGCCTTTGAAATTCCTTTTTTATTAGGAGCAACATCACCTAAATCACTACCGGTTTTGACATACCTTGAGTATACACATCCGGATTTGGCACACAGACCTTATGCTATGGTATTAAATAGTTTAATGACGACAATCTCAGTGCTGCTTACATACATTTACTATAAGATACTTCAAAGAAACCTTAAAAAGGTAGGTGTGGACACTAATGAATAAGCATTATACTATAACAATGAAAATAATTATATATTTAAGCTTTTTTATTATACTTTTCCCCTTGGCTATTCTTTTAGTGTGGAGCTTTACAGGTATATGGCCTTGGCCAGACCTTTTTCCAAAAAGCTTCTCTTTAAGGGCCATTGGGGAATTATTTGGTGGTTATTCCGGCGCTATAAAAATTCTTTTTTCTAGCGTTCTTATTTCTATAGCTGTAGCACTACTTTCAATTGTAATAAGTATTCCTGCAGCTAGAGCTATTGTGCTATATGACTTTTTCGGCAGAAGCTTCATTAAGTTCGCTGTTTTAATGCCGGTAATTGTGCCCGTTACTACTTTTGCCATGGGTATACACATATTTTTTATTAAAATAGGCTTAAATGACTCTATACTTGGGGTAATATTGGTACATACAATTCTCTGCTTACCCTATACTGTAAGAATTATGACTGAAGTTACGGAAGCCACAGGAGATAAGCTTGAAATGCAGGCTAGAGTTCTTGGTGCTTCCCCTTTAAGAGCCTTTATTAATATAACTTTGCCAGTTGCTATGCCGGGCATAATCTCCTCAGGCAGCATGGCTTTTATAGTATCTTTCAGCCAGTATTTTATTACCTTCCTTATAGGAGGAGGAAATGTTGTTACTTATGCCATGCTTATGTTTCCCTATATTCAGAGTGAAGACAGAACAATCGCCTCTGCATACAGTGTTTTATTCATAATCTCAACCCTATTGGTTTTTGTTTTATTTGAAAAAACCTTAAAAAGATACTATAAAATAGAAAATACTTATTTTTTTAGTTAAGAGGATTAAAAAATGCACAAACTTTATTTGAAAAACTTATATGTTAATTTAAATAGAAAAGAGATATTAAAAGACATTTATTTTGATGTAAAGAAAGGGGAACTCGTCTCCCTACTTGGCCCCTCAGGCTGTGGTAAAAGTACTTTGCTTAAAACAATAGCAGGTCTTATTGAACCAAATAATGGAGATATTCTAGTTGATGGAGAGCAAATAAAAGGTATTGCCCCTGAAAAACGTGAGATAGTCATAGTATTTCAGGATCTAAGGCTATTTCCTAATATGAATGTGCTAGAAAATGTTGAGTTTGGTCTTAAGATGAAAGGTATTGATAAGAATACCAGAAAAATAAAAGCTTTAGATATGCTTGAAAAAGTTGGGCTAGCGGGCTTTGAAAAGAGAAAGGTATTTGAGCTGTCCGGCGGTCAAAAGCAGAGAGTTGCCTTAGCAAGAGCTGCAGCAGCGGAACCAGAAGTACTTCTGCTGGATGAACCTTTTTCAAGTCTTGATGAAGGCCTAAGACAAAAGATGAGAGAGCTTGTAATGACCCTGCAGAGACAACTTAAGATAACTACAGTTATGGTTACTCACGATCAATCTGAAGCCTTATTGATGTCTGACAGAATAGCTGTAATGCTTGATGGAAAGATAATTCAATATGATACCCCTAGAAATGTTTATGAACATCCCTCCTGTCCTGAAGTTGCTAATTACTTTGGCGAAATGAATTATATTAAAGGAATAGTTGAAAAAGAAACTTTTAAGAGCCCAATTGGTGATTTTAAAGCTTTAGTTATTGATGGAGATTATACACTAATGTTTAAGCCAAATCATATAAAAGTTATAAACAAACCTGGCGAATATAGGATAACAGCACTGAATTACCTTGGAGACAAATATAATGTTAGAGTTGAAGGGCACAACATAAATCTTTTTATTATTATGCCTTCAGATAGTAATATTAAAATTGGTGATCTAGTCTCTATTGAAATAGATTTTTCTAAAGGTATTTTTTACAAATTATAATTAAGAGTTGTTTTAAGTAAACCCAAATAACATTTTTGTTTTTCATAAGCCAATTTTTTATCGTTCTTTTAGGCATCTGAAAGAAAATAACAAGTCAAAGATGTTACGGAAAATAGAGTAACATACTGACTAGTTATTTTTTGAAGATGCCTTATAGGTTTAAAATATAACTCACTGTGCAATAATAATCCTAGTTAAAATTTAAAAAGTGTAAGGGGATTATTAGTATGCAAAAAACTAAAATGGTTTTTACTATTGGCCCAGCCAGTGAGAGCGAGGAAACTTTATCAAAGTTAATTGAAGCAGGAATGAATGCAGCAAGACTTAATTTTTCCCATGGTACTCATGAAGAACATAAAGAGAAAATGGACCTTATAAAAAAACTAAGACAAAAATATAATAGACATGTAGCTATTATGATGGATATAAAAGGTCCAAAAATAAGAACCCATAATTTTAAAGATGATAAAGTAGAATTACAAAAAGGATCAAAGTTTACTATAATCTGTGGTGATGAAGTGCTTGGTGATGAAACTCACTGTTCAATTAGTTATAGTGACTTATATAAAGATGTTACTGTTGGCAATAAACTTTTAGTAGACGATGGGCTTTTGGAATTAACTATCGAATCTATAGAAGGAAATAAAATTCATTGCATAGCCGATAATACAGGTTTCATAGGGAATCACAAGGGAGTAAACGTGCCTAATGTTTCAATAAATGTCCCTGCTGTAACAGATAAAGATAAGGAAGATTTGATATTTGGATGTCAAATGAATGTTGATATGGTAGCTGCCTCTTATATAAGAAAGGCAACTGATGTTTTATCGGTAAGAAAAATATTAGAAGCCAACAGTGATGAATACATTCAAATATTTTCAAAGATTGAAAGCCATGAAGGCATAAAAAACATTGATGAAATTATTAAATTTTCTGATGGCATAATGGTGGCTAGAGGTGATATGGGGGTAGAAATTCCTATAGAGCAAGTTCCTATCATTCAGAAAATGATAATAGAAAAATGTAATAAAGCAGGAAAATCAGTTATAACTGCTACTCAGATGCTTGATTCTATGATAAGAAATCCTAGACCAACAAGAGCTGAAGCCTCCGATATAGCTAATGCTATTTTAGATGGAACTGATGCCATAATGCTTAGTGGAGAAAGTGCAAATGGTAAATACCCTGTGGAAGCCGCTCAAACTATGGCAAGAATAGCACAAACAGCTGAAAGTAAAATAAATTACGCTTCTTGCTTAGATCAAAAGAAGAAATCAACTTTAACTAATGTGGCTGATGCAATAAGCTTATCTACCTGTTTAACTGCAGCAGAACTTGATGCTAAAGCAATAATAACTGCTACTCAAAGTGGAAGTACTGCTAAGACAGTATCAAAGCATAGACCAGAGTGCCAAATAATTGCCGTCACTCCAAATGAAAAAGTAGCAAGAAGATTAGCTCTAAGTTGGGGCGTAATACCTATATTATCAAGAAATGTTGATTCTACAGACGAACTAATAGAAGAATCTACAAAAACAGCATTGGACGCCAACTATATTAAAAAAGGCGATTTAATAATTGTAGCTGCTGGTGTGCCTGTTCAATATTCTGGCACTACAAATATGCTTAAGGTTGAAATTGTCCAATAGCAAACTTATTTAAGGAAAGATAATAAAATTATAGAATAATAGTATTAAGTATGGAATTCCTTTTCCAACTTAACCATTAAGAAACCCATTAAAAATCACGGCTAATTCTTTTGATTTTTAGTAGGTTTCTTTATTTTTATGACGATAGGCTTCAGTTTTTTATTATCATAGAAAATATACCTACCTTTTATTTCATTATGATAAATCTCCCTTTTTATATGAATACATATAAAGCATCATCATAAAGAAAACAGCAATACAAGACAATATAAAGGTTAATGGCCAAACAGCAGCAATTCCTAATGAATCTATATATTTTCCCATAAGTGATGTTCCAAGAGCAGCTCCTGTAGCCCAGCTCAAGTTTCCAACTGCACTGAATCTAGCTCTATAATTAGCAGGACTATTGTTAGCCACATACACTCCAAAATTTGTAACAGTTAGTATTTCACCAATTGTCCATAGTACTGTTGATAACATAAATAAAGGAAAAGATTTTACTATCCCAATCATACCAAAACCAACAGCATAAAGAACTCCTGCTATTATCATATTTGGCAGGGCATGTAATTTCCGTGTAAAGCTAGTAATAAACACAGTTAGAAAAATAACTGTGCAAGCATTTACACTCATTAGGAAACCAAATTTCTCTGCTCCATTTCCCATATAAACATTGTCTAACATTAAAGGTAAGGAAAATCTATGCTGCGTGTATACTATACTGTATATTATGTAGATAACTAGAAATATTAAAATCTGTGGACGTCTTAAAAGAACTTGAAAAACATTACCCTCTTCTGCTCTTTCTTTTGAAGCTGCTGCTTCTGTTTCATTTGACGGCTTAGTTTCATCTATATATACAATAAATAGAATCACTGCTGTTAATGATGTTAATGCGTCACCTATAAAAAGCATAGGAAGAAAATTATTAAATAAGAATCCTGCTACAATAGGGCCAATGGATACTCCCAAATTTATACCCAAATATAGAAGTGAATAACCAGCTTGTCTCCTATCTGGAGGCAAAACATCTGCAATTATTGCATTTAAAGGCGGCCTAACAGCTCCATTAAAAAAAGTTGAGGTCAAAAGAAAAGAAACAATAACATATGGATTGGTTATAAAGGCACAGGGTATTAGTGCTAAAGCCGCTGTTGTCTGAGCAAAAATATAGGTCTTTTTTCTTCCAATTTGATCTGCGAATTTACCTCCTGCTATAGCCCCAGGTATGCTGAGAATAGATTCGATCATAACAATTATCCCAACTATCTGGAAAGACAATCCTAGTTTTTTCGTCAAAAATAACGTCATAAATGGCAGCACAAAATCCCCAAATCTATTTACTACCTGAACTAAAAACAATATGTATACACCTTTCGGTAACCCTTTGTAGATATTAAATTTTTTAAACATTTCTTGTTTACTCCTTCTGAAGTTAATATATAAATTTACACCCTTATGTTCTGTAGTAATTTATGTTAAATATATGAAAATTATATATTAAATTATTAAAAATTACCATACAAATTACTTACATCATAGGAAAACTAACTAGAAAGTTAACTTATATAAAGGAGTCTACGTTATTTACAATATTACTTGTTATTATATACCATTACTTTATTTCTACCTGTTCTTTTAGCTTCATATAATGCAAGATCTGCATTTTCAAGAAGCATGTCTATATTATTAGTTTTACCAGGATACATTGAAACCCCTATAGAAACTGTTACATAAATACTAACCTTGTCAGAAATATAAAATTTGTTAACTTCGACATTTCTTCTTATTCTTTCTGCAATTCTAACTGCATTAGAAGCTGAACAATCTAATAATAACACCGTGAATTCTTCTCCTCCATTACGAGATATAATATCAATTTCTCTGCATGTATTACGTAAAATATCAGCTATATTCTTTAATATAGTATCCCCTGCAATGTGTCCATAGGTGTCATTTATCTTTTTAAAATAATCGATATCTAAATATAGCAAAGATAGATTTTTTCCATCCTTAATTGTTTGCTTAGAAACACTATTAAAAATCTTGTCAAACTGCCTTACATTATTTAATCCAGTTAAAAAGTCTGTTGTTGCTTCATTTCTCAATCTATTATAAAATTCAACAAGCTCGCATAAGTACTCAGTATATCTATATACAAAATATGATACAAATGAAATCCCAATATAGTATACTAGTAGAAGCTTGAGTAAAAATATCCTATCCTTAATAAGAATTATATATGAAATAGTACTAACTAAATTTGAATATATAACAGAATAAATCCATTTATCCCTTCTTGTTTTTTTAATAACGGAGATAACTCCAAAGCCTATTCCTGAAAACATAGTAGCTATTATAGAAACTACAGCAGCTTTAGAAATTCCAAAATACAAAGTTCGAAAAAAACACATCATTATAACGGTTATTATAGGTGGTATAACTCCACCGAAAATAGCTGATAGCATAATGGGTACTGTACGAAAATCCGTTACTATTGTGGAAGTAATATGTACCCCAAAGAACATTAATAAGATTCCTAATGAACCGCAGCATGCCCCAATTGATATTTTTAAAGATATTGATGGATTCTTAGATATATTTTTATTTATGACGAAATTATGAGAAACACTTGTAAATGTAATTAAAATGCATGCATTAATAAATAAATCAACAATCATTGTAATACTCTCCCCAAAGTATAAAGTGAACATTCTAAATAAGCATATTAATTATATACTATTTCATTCTAACTCCACAATTCATTTTATGGTAAGTTATACCTCAAGTTTTCGATATAAATTTATCCGATCGCTACCATTGCTAACCCCCCATCTTCTATCAAAGTGGGGGATAAGCACTGCTACGCGCCTGGATAAGTTCTTCTAAGGTTCAGATGGAGAAAGTCATCCTTATAAGCAAACTCCATCTGAACCTAAGAATCACTTGATAAAAGACTGACTATACTTTATTAATGTTCATTATATTCCAATGGCCTCCGTGAGTGTATATTTTGATGCTTTGAGTGAAATCTATATAATAAAGTAGCTTAATTATAATAATTAGTTTATACTAATGTATTATGAAAAATAATTAATATATTAGAGCAGAATAGTATTTTTGCAAATAATATAAAGTTAGTTTTTATGATATTTAAAGGAGGAAACAAAAATGATCAATAAAATAGGAAAAATAACATTATACGTAAACAATCAAGATGAAGCTAAGAAGTTCTGGACTGAAAAATTAAATTTTGTAGTTAAATTTGAACAGCCAATGGGACCTAATATGAAATGGTTAGAAGTTGGACCAAGTGAAGGTGAATTTACAACCTTTGTTTTATATGATAAGAATTTAATGATGGCTCAAAATCCAGCAACTAATGTTTCACATCCTTCTATAATATTAAGTACTACTGATATTGAGAATGCTTATAATAAAATGAAGGAAAATGGTGTTGAAGTAGGAGATCTTATGAATATGCCATATGGAAAAATGTTTTCCTTTAAAGATCAAGATGGAAATGAATACTTACTACGTGAAGATATCTAATATTTATTAAATACATAAATTGTAGAATTTTTACAATGATGAGTGGCAAGAAAGAAAAAAGTTGCTGCAGCAGCACTAAGCAAGATAATAATACAAAGGAAATAGTTTAGACCAATAATACAAAATGGAGAGGCCAAATAATTTAGAGACCTCTCCATTTTTCACTCTTTACTTAATTACAGCTTTATTCAATGATTTATTAAAAGATATCATATGATCTTCAGAGGTTAATTGAATTATTCTTAAAATTACAATTCTATTGTTATATCTGTTGGCATTAATTTTCCTTGAGGTATTTTCCTACGAATATATTGACTCCATAAGGAGTTTATCCAGCCATCTTTATAGTCAAATACAAGGCTATCTAATATCAATCCAAAGTCGTCGGAAATATATGACGCCATAATCCCTGATAAAGTAATATTATATACTTCTAAAAATATGGCTCTTCTTAATTTTGCACCCTGTTTCCTATATATTTCTGTTAAGTTCTCCTTTTGTTTAACTTTATCTACTTCACTATAAGCTCGAGTCCACTGTGTTGAAAAAGCTTCACAATCTCTATTGCTTAGAACTTCATCTATTTGTGCTGCATCTAATGTTTTAAGATAATTTATAGTTTTGTCTTTAAATACATCTAATATTTTTACATATGCTAATTCAATACTTTCTATCTTCATCATTATCACTCCAAATCTAAAATAGCCTTTAACTTTCTACCACCTTAATTAATATTCTACAAAATTCCAAATACACCTTCCTAATTTCAACAAATATACCAATATCTTTTTAAGAACATGTATAAAGGCCCATTAATTTTACTTTTAAGTTAACTTACTATTCGACTCCAGATCTTATGATGAAGCTTTATACTACGATCACCTTATCTAAACTTGTATCATAGCTATACTTTTTTGGGTACCTTACTTAATTATCATTTTCACCACTTAAATCTACCAAATTTGCATCCCCTATATGATCCTCTATAATCTTCCTTGACATATTAAACCAGCTTGGGCAGTTATCAAGTATTACAGAATCTCCCGTTACTATTCTCTCTAATTTCCACAAAATAGGGTCAGCATTAGGCACTAGCTCAACTTCAGTAGAAAAATCCCAATTTAAAGAGTGCTTCAGTATCTTTTCTCTAAGCCTTCCTGAATTCGAAACGGGAGCATCGAGAAAAAACTTGGCATTAGGTACTTTAAGCTCTCCAAAGCTCTTTCCAATAAGCTCTAGCGCTTTATCTGTTTTATCAATAAGTCTGTAACTTCCCTGTAAACCTGCAATATCTCTAACAACACCGTCATTGCCAAGTATTAAAACTCCTCCAGAAAGAGCAACTTCAAGGGTTATAATTAAATTAAATCCGTCAATATAAATGGTTCCATCTTTTGCAGAAGAATAAGGAAGTAAGCTTAACTTTCTCTTCTCATATTCATGTTTTGCACTTGTTGAACGCTTTAATGCTTGACGCTGACGTGCTGAAAATTGATAGCTTCCACCGACTAAATCCATAATTCCATTTATTTTATACCCTCTATTAAGAAGCCACTCTACTTCTTCCTGAGCCTGTTGTAGTTTTAAAACAGCTTCCTTTGAAAACCATCTATCATCTTGAGGATCAACACCTCTTTTAGCTATCCTTCCTGTTGGCATTTCATCTAAATTCAAATATAACACCCCATTCATTTGGTATTGTATATATTCCAAGTCTTTAACTTCATTATACTCTAAATATTAAATGTTATTATTCTTATTGAAAAATCTCAAGATTTATCAATAAAATTAATAATATATATTTTATAATCAAATATAATAAAAGCTTACCTTACTTTAAGAGAGATACTTAAAGCAAGATAAGCTCTTTATTTATTATATATTTATAATAGCGATTTACTTATGCAGCCTTTTTTGTTGAAGACTTATTTGCATTTTGTAGTGAACTGTTTTTACGTGAATATGTAAAGTAAACTATAATTCCTAATGCTAACCATGTTAAGAAATATATCCAAGTTGTCTTTGATAAATTAGACATTAAAAATAAGCTGAATACTACTGCCAGTATTGGCACCAATGGCACTAATGGAGTCCTAAAACTTCTCTTTAGGTTTGGGTGCGTTTTTCTTAATACAATTACAGATGCAGCAACAAGCATGAATGTTGCTATAAGAGTCATATTTGCAAGGTCTGCTAATTGTTTAAGATCAACAACACCTGCTATTAAAGCAGCAGTACAACCTGTTAACCAAGTTGAGAAAGTTGGTACATTTGTTTTTGTATTTATCTTAGAGAATGCCTTTGGAAGTAATCCGTCACGACTCATTGAGAATAGTATACGAGATGTACCAAAAATATAAGCGAACATAACTGCTGTAATTCCTATAACTGCGCCAATTGAAAGAATGGAAGCAGCCCAGCCTTGTCCAACCTGATTTAGTGCGAATGCCATTGCATCTCCAACGTTTAATAGAGAGTAATGAGTAATACCAGTTAAAACTAAACAAACTACAACATATATAATTGTACAAATAATTAATGAAGCAATAATTCCTATTGGAAGATCTCTTTGTGGATTTTTTACTTCTTCAGCAGAAGTTGAAACTGCATCAAATCCTGTAAATGCAAAGAAAACAGATGCCGCCCCTGCAAACACTCCTTTTAAACCAAATGGCATAAATGGATGCCAGTTTTGAGGTTTTATAAAGAAAGCACCTACAACTATAAATAAAACTATAACAGCAACTTTTACTATAACCATAAAATTGTTTACTTTCTTACTTTCTTTCGTTCCTCTTGAAAGTAGATAAGTAACCAATAGTATTATTATAGTTGCTGGAAGATTCATTATACCACCCTGGCTTGGAATAGTTACAAACTGTTTAGGTATATGTACTCCAAATTCGCTTATAAAGCCATTAAAATAAGCTGCCCAACCACCTGCAACAGAGGCGGTGCTCATGATATATCCTATAACAAGTGACCATCCTACAAGGTGAGCAATTATTTCACCTAAGGATACATAGATGTAAGCATAAGAACTACCAGAGGTTGGTATGGATGCTGCAAATTCAGCATAGCATAAACCAACAAGCATACATACTATTGCAGAACAAATAAATGATAATACAACTGCTGGACCTGCATCTCTTGATGCCACAAGTCCTGTTAGAACCATAACCCCTGTTCCAATCACAGCACCAATACTCATTAAGGTTACGTCAAAGGAACCAAGAGTTTTTTCTAGGGATGCAGATTCGTGACGTTCTAAAACCGAATCTACACTTTTTTTCTTAAAAATAGAGCCCATTCTTTTAAATCTCCTTTTGCATCTCTTGCTAAAAATTTTGTTTATAAATTACCGAAATACTTTATAATAATAAAAAATATATTATAATCCGTCAAATTATAAAACTAACATTCCATCGAAATTATTTAAGTTTTTCTTCGAAACGCTTAAAAATACATCACTATTTTTATGATTTGGCTTAAATTTTTCAGAAAGGTTAATATAATTCGAAAAGTATTTTGATTTATATATTTCTAAAGCCAGTTCAATATGCATAAATATACATCAAACACTACTAAATAAGTATTATTTTAAATTTCAAACTTATTCAAATACTCGGAAATTATATTTACTTTAATGAGGTAATCTCACCAATTTTGAAAAGAATATAGAGAATTAAACTAAAAATCAAAAGCCTGTATACTTAATGGATACAGGCTTAATTTCGCTATTTACTTTTATGAAAAGACTTTGCTAAGTTAGTGATATTTAAATTTTATAAGTTCTCCTTAACTACTCCACTATATTGCTTAATTAAATTTATAAACTCATCTTTATGCATTGTATCTTGCAAAACTCTTTTGGGAACAATATAGGCATTTACAGAACTTATATAGATATAAATATATTCTTTAGTCTCTATAAGTCTCTCAACGGCATCCCAGTTAGTGTTAGATTGACCCATATTACTATTTACTAAAATTCCTTCATGCTTTATTAATATATTATATCTACCAAAAAGATTTTCTTGTTTACCTTCATCGAGCATTTTTTAAAAGCATATCATTAATCGTTGAACCATGCGTGATTAAGTATCCTTATACCTTCAACAATTTCACTTTCGGACATGCTGCCAAAACCGAGCAAAATCATATTATTAGAATATCTATCTTGCCTCATCCAGAACGGTAATACTGGATATACTATGATACCATGATCTCTAGCTTTTTTTATTGCTTCTTCTTCACACAATCCATTATTGAACTCCAGTAAAATATGCAAGCCCGCGTTTTTCCCATGGATAATAACCTTATCTCCCATCAATTCATGAATTGTATGAACTAATATATCATGTTTTCTTTTGTTTGAAAGACATATTTTTCTTAAATGTCTATCCCAATGACCTAAATACATAAACTGTTGGATTATTTTTTGTTGAATTATTGGGACAGCTGCCTGATAGCTATTGAAAAGTTTATCATACCTTTCCATTAATGATTGTGGCAATACCATATAATTTACACGTAAGCTAGGTGACAAAGATTTTGAAAATGTGCCTATATAAACAACAGATTCTTTTGAAGCAATACTTTGTATCGATGGAATAGGTCTTGAATTATATCGAAGCTCACTATCATAATCATCTTCAATTATAATTCCATTTGTTCTTATAGCCCAATCCAACAGCTTTAATCTCTTTTGGATTGGCATCACTACTCCAGTCGGAAATTGATGGGAAGGTGTTATATAAACTATCTTTGCTGAACTATTTTCTAATTCTTCAATATTAATTCCATCTTTATCTAAACCAATTGGAATAACATTATACCCGTTATTAATAAATATATCCCTTGCACCAACATACCCTGGATCTTCTAAGGCTATTTGATTAAAATCTCCTCTAAATAACTGGCACAGTATGCTTAAACAGTATTCCATACCTGAGGAAATAATGATTTGTTCCGGATTACAAGAAACACCTCTTGATTTATTCAAGTATTTCATAATTTCTATTTGTAATTCCGGTTCCCCTTTTCTTGCTTTATATGAAGTCATATTTTCAGCACTTATAGATGATAAACATTTGTTTGAAATTTTCTTCCATAAACTTAACGGAAAATCATCAGCACTTAAGTTTCCATACTGAAAATCATATTTATAATTATTATAATCTGCTTCAGATATTATCTTCTCATGTTCTTCATTATTTTTAAGCTTTTCTCCTTTTAACTTTGAGATTATTAAGCTGTCTAGCTTTAGAACAATAAATCCACTGCCCGCTTTACTTGCAATGTATCCTTCTGAACAAAGCTGTAGATATGCACTTTCAACTGTGTTTCTACTAACATCTAATGTTGTTGAAAGCGTCCGTGTTGAAGGAAGCTTGCTGCCTTCTGATATTTTTCCTGAAATTATTTCTTCTTTTATCTGTTCGTAAATTTGTAAATATAATGGAGTACTGGAATCGCTATGCAGAATAATCATTTTTAAAAACACTCTCCTCATAAACTGTATCCTATAAAATAATCAAAACCGGCACTTTTGAACATTACACTTTGATTGTATAATTGTTTTATCGAGAAGTCAACGGGCCCGTGATAAGGACTTTTCATATTATGCATTTGAAAAAATTAGATAAATATTTATTAAAAAGGGGGATAAATCGATGAATACAAAATATGTAGTTATTATTCAATGTGATATTGCACATAGACGCTGCAGCGGATTCGCTTGTACAAATGCTTTTTATAATAGAGAGGAAATCTTTAAGAACTATGCTGACGACACTAGATACATTTCCTTTACCTGCGGTGGCTGCTGTGGTAAGGGAGTTGCTGCTAAATTAGAACATCTTTCTAAAAAGTTAAGAATAGAAAATAATATAGGTAAAGATGAAGTTGCTGTACACTTATCTTCTTGTATGACAACGGACCATCATCATTATGATAGATGCCCTCATGTTGACTATATAAAGAATATTGTATTAAAAAAGGGTTATAAAAATATTATAGAAGGATCTTTCATAAGTAAAAATGCAGAAAGGAAGAGAGAAGAAGGTATTTATAATTGTTACAGTAATTCATAGAATTTTAGAGGAGGAATCATAAATGTTAAATGAAAAATTACTTGAAGTTATTTCACATGAAGGAGTGACAGCTATCGCCTCTTGCAGTAATAACGAGGTGCATGTAGTTAATACTTGGAACTCATATATTAATACTACTGAAGATGGCAGGTTATTAATACCGGCTGCTGGGATGCGTAAAACACAAAAGAACATAGAATTAAATAATAAAATTAAGGTAACTGTAGGAAGTAAAGAAGTTATGGGATATAAATACTTGGGTACGGGCTTCTTAATTGAAGGAACCGCAAAATTCGTTGAATCAGGTTCAGAATTTGATATGATGAAAGAAAAATACCCTTTCCTAAGTAGGGTTTTAGAGATAACAGTTACATCTGCAAAGCAAACACTTTAGTATTATATTATCTAGCTTCAGAAAATGAGCACTTTTATTAAATAAAGTGCTCATTAAGCTAGTCTAACACCAACCTTGCCACTAAGTTGGTGTATAATTCACTAGTAATCCGTTAATTTTTGTATTATGGATTTTGAAGCTTTTCTAGAAGACGAACTCAAAGAAAAGATATAAATGTTTAATAATCAAATAAGATTTTGTTTCTTTAAAAATTTATAAAATGTGTAAGAAATAATTAATGAAATAAAATATGAAAAGTATGTTGCTATTATATTCCAATGATTATAATAAACTACTCTACCCATCCATACTCCATACCACTCTATTAATGTAAGGAGTAATCCAGTCACCGGTAATATAATATAAGTTCTAATATGATATTTTCTCACAAGTTCAATAGTAACACATGGATAGAGGCAAAATAATCCAATGTTGAAAGGCAGTGCTGAAAGATTAATAAGATTAAAAGGATATAGGCGCCAAAAATAGCAAAATCCTAAATCGTTAACTATAAATGATATAACACTGGCAAAGGGAGCTATATAATATATAACTTTATATTCACGAATAATAGTTAAAGCGATTATCCAAGGAATAATAAAACCTAAAATAATGTTTAAAATCATGAACTACACCTCCGCTTTGTTCATTTCTATAATTTCTCCTTTATTAAAAACTTTATTCCATACCATATAATTTACAGTAAATAATTTTTTCAATAATAACGAAAAAAGCGACTGGCTTTTGCCAATCACTTTTAATTTTAAATTATTTTGCAAGTTCATATAATGTATGAGCATATATTTTAGCATTCATAATAAGATCGCCAATTTCAATATACTCATTAGCTTGGTGGTCAAGATCTGGCTTTCCTGGGAATATCGGTCCAAAGCCAACTATGTTTGGAAGTTCCTTAGCATAAGTTCCTCCACCTATTCCATAAGCCTTTGCTTCTTCACCTGTCTGCTCATTGTAAACTTTAAGAAGAGTTTTAACTAACTCACCATCTTCTGGATAGTAAAGAGGCTCATCAGCATCTATTCTCTCTATTTTAGCACCACATTCAGCAAATCTTTCAGAAAGCTTATTCATTATTTCATCACCCTTCATTGTAACAGGGTATCTCATATCTATCCAAAGATCTGCCACTTCTTCGTTAAAGTCAGCTACTCCAACATTTAATGATAATTTTCCTGATGGTTTATCTTCACATGCTATTCCAAGTGAAGTACCTTCTGTTTCTGATCCAACATTCTTGTTAAAGAAATTGATATAATCTGCAAGTCCACAAGTTCCTTTAGCAATTGTTCCTAAAAACTCCATTGCATACATTACAGCATTTTTTCCTAACTCTGGCATACTACCATGAGCTGATACTCCAAAGGATTTTACAACAACATCCCCATTAACAATTTCAGCATTCATATTGTATCCTGTTTTAGCCGCAAATTCTTTTACAGCATTAACAATACTTTCTCCATCCTTTGTAGCTATTACAACCTCACATTTGTCTGGTACCATATTAGGTCTTATTCCACCTTTTATTGATTTAATTGCAAGTCCACAGTTGCAAGGCTTTAAAGGTTTAACAACGTGAAATCTTCTTATACCTTTTTCTGCATTTATAACAGGATACATAGCATCTGGTGTAAATCCAGCAACTGGAGCCTTTTCTTTCTTATTGTAAATATGCATTTCGCCGCTTCCTGTTTCTTCATTTGTTCCAAAAATAATTCTAACTTTCTTTGAAAGTGGCATATTAAGTTCTTTTATAGCTTTTAGTCCGAAAAGCGCTGCCATTATTGGACCCTTATCATCCAACGTGCCTCTTCCAAACATTTTATCATCATGAATTTCTGCTCCATATGGTGGATGAATCCAGTTATCTCCTTCAGGAACTACATCCATATGGCCAAGAACTGCCACATAATCTTCTCCTTCACCATACTCTACATATCCGTAATATCCTTCTTCTTCCTTGTATGTCTTAAATCCAAGGCTTTTAGAGATTTCAAGTGCCTTATCAAGTGCCTTTGCTACGCCCTCACCAAAAGGCATGCCTGGCTTTCCCTCTTCTTCAATACTCTTAATTTTAATTACTTCTTGAGTTGCCTTAATAAGTTCCTCTTTCATTTCATCAATTTTTTTATTAAGTTCCATATCGGTTCCCCCTATTTTTAATATTTTTACAAAAAGTAATACATTTTTATCTATGGCACATTTTGTATATTTTTATTGTATACCTCTTCTTACACTTTTTCAACGATATTGAATTATTTGTTGAATTCATCATTATTTTTGCTAAAAATCCGTCAATTTTATAATTAGACTTAAAGATATTTACTCCATTATTAAAGGACTAGCTCTTTCCTAGCTTTTTCATTGTAAAAAATCATTTAATATGAATATGTTTTCTTAAGTATTTTCCTGTAATTGACGAAGGCTTATTAATCAAATCTCTAGGCTGCCCTTCAAATATAACTTTACCTCCATCTTGACCTGCTCCTGGACCTAAATCTATGATCCAATCCGCTTGACTCATTATATCAAGATTATGTTCTATCACAATTAGTGTGCTCCCTTGGTTAACAATGCGATTCATAATTGTTATAAGCTGTGACACATCGGACATGTGCAGTCCTGTGGTAGGTTCATCCAATACATATATATTCCCTTCCTTCTCCAACTCTGCCGCAAGTTTAACCCTTTGAAGTTCACCGCCAGATAGTGTGTCTAAAGGCTGACCAAGAGTAATATAGCCTATTCCTACATCTTTTAGACTTCTTAAAGTAGGTAGTATTTCTTTCTCATCGAAAAATTCCATAGCCTCATCAATTGTCATCTTAAGAACTTCACTAATATTTTTCTTTCGTAATTTAAGCTGCAGTACTTCTTTAGTGAACCTATCTCCTTGGCATACCTCACAAACATCTACAATAGGATCCATAAAAGCTAAATCAACATATGTTATTCCTAAACCCTTACATTCCGAACAAGCTCCCTTGGAATTAAAGCTGAAAAGAGATGCTTCCACCTGATTCTCTTTTGCAAACAATTTTCGTATAAAATCAAAAATTCCTGTGAAGGTAGCTATATTAGAACGCTTAGAGGCTTGAATTGCTCTTTGATCTATGAAAATTGCTTCAGGATAATATTGTGGTAGTACTTGGTTTATGAGAGTGCTTTTGCCCGAACCAGCTACTCCTGTAACCACAGTCAGAACACCTATAGGAATATCAACAGAAACCTCTTTCAAATTATGCAAAGTAGCCTGTTTTATAGATAACCATCCTTTAGGTTCTCTAGTACCTTTCTTCAAACTAGATTTATAATTTAAAAACTTTCCTGTCAATGTATCTGCTTTTAATAATCCTTCCACTCCTCCCTCGTACGTAATATTGCCACCTTTTGTGCCAGCTTTTGGCCCCATATCAATTACATGGTCTGCAATTCTAATGACATCGGGGTCATGCTCCACTATTAAAACCGTATTGCCTTTATCTCTTAATAACCTCAAAAGATTATTAATTCTATTTACATCATGGGGATGAAGACCAATACTTGGTTCATCAAAAATATAAGTAATATCAGTTAAGCTGCTTCCTAGCTGACGAACCATTTTTATTCTTTGAGACTCACCTCCAGAAAGAGTTGCTGTCTCTCGAGCCAAACTTAAATAGCCTAGCCCTATAGAATTCAAATGCTCCAGTCGATTGATGATAGCTTCCACCATTGTATATGCAGAAGGTTCTTTAATGGTTTCCATAAAGCTAATTAAGTCACTGATTTGCATTTTTGTGCAATCTGCAATATTTTTATCCTTTATTTTACACTCCAATGCCTCTTCTTTAAGTCTTGCACCCTTACACAATGGACAAATACCACTTGCAACTACATAGTTAATCTCCTCCTTATATAGTTTCACCCCCCTGGATTCTTTATTCAAAAAAGTTCTTTCAATTCTTGGGACAATTCCCTCATACTTTGAAGTGGTAGGCCAACCGTTAGTAGGATTTGGTGGCTTAAAACCGGTTTTGTAAAGCAGTGTATCCCATTCATCCGAACTATAATCTTTAAGCTTTTTGTCATTATCAAAAAGCCCTGTACAGACATAACGTTTCCATCTCCACCCTCCTGGTTCAAAAGTTGGAAACAGAATGGCTCCTTCATTTAAGGATTTATTTTTCTCAAATAACCTTTCAACATTTATTGTATCCACCTTTCCTAATCCTTCACATTTAGGACACATTCCCATAGGATTATTGAAAGAAAACACATCAGAATACCCTACAAAAGGCTTGCCAATTCGTGAGAATAATAAACGCAGCAATGAATAAATATCTGTTATAGTTCCAACTGTTGACCTTGCATTTCCACCGATTCTCTTTTGACTAATTACAATTGCTACAGAGAGATTCTCAATAGAATCTACATCAGGGTGTCCGTACTGTGGGAGACGATGACGTATAAAACTTGAATAGGTTTCATTTAATTGACGTTGTGATTCTGCTGCAATTGTATCGAATACAAGAGATGACTTTCCAGAGCCTGAAACACCTGTAAAAACAGTAATTTGCTTCTTTGGAACCTTTATATCAATATTCTTTAGGTTTTTTTCTCTAGCTCCAATAACATGTATATTATTATCAAATTTTTCTTTTCTCATAGTAATCTCCTTTCACTAAACCTGTATTTATCCTTTATAACACTATTAAAACTCTAAACTTTGCTATTCTCTAAGCCACAAATATCTTCACCAACATTGATAATACTCTTACTTGAATTAATCTTTTAATTTAACAAGCATATATACTTTGAGTATCTATCATAAATACTGTATACTAAAAACATGACAATTGTTGTCTATTTTTATTAAGATTGATCTCTACATTGTAAAAATAAATCCTGTTGTAAAGGAGAATTTATATGTCAAAAGCTAAGAAAATATTTGATTTAATTATGTATGTGAATACTAAAAGAAGTTTTACTGCTCAAGATGTTGCATATGAATTCAACATATCTGTTAGAACTGCACATAGATATTTAATGGAAATAAGTGAATTAGGGGTTCCTATATATACTGAGCAAGGTAGAAATGGTGGGTATCGCACACTAGAAAACAGAGTTCTTCCTCCAATTATATTTGATGAGAATGAAGCTACAGCGATTTTCTTCGCCTTTCAATCACTAAAATATTACAAGTCATTACCCTTTGATACAGATATCGATTCAGCCTCTAGAAAATTGTATGCTACTCTTCCTGAGGATGCTAAAAAGAAGATAAATCGCTTAGAATCCCTTATATGTTTATGGAACCCAAAACGAAATATTGCTTCCCCTTACTTGAAGAATATAGTTGAAGCATCTATTCAGAACAATATATTAATAATTGAATATCTATCAAAAACAAAGAATAAAAAAAGAGAAGTTAAACCAATCGGCACCTATGCACATGACGGGCTTTGGTATATGCCTGCTTTAGACCTTGAAAAAAATAAGGTTTTATTATTCAGAGTTGATAGAATACTATCCTTAGAAATTTCCGAAAGAACTTATGAGTTTCCAATGAATTTAACAGATTGGTTTGATAGCTATACAGTTAAAACACCAGTAAGATTATATGTTGAGTTAACAAGAGAAGGGATAAGACAGTGTCAAAGCAAGCCATGGTTAGAGCCTCATATTATTACTACTGATGATGAAAATGGATATATTGATACAATAATCGATAAAAGTGAGATAGACTTTGTTTCTAACTATTTTGTTCAGCTGGGTACTTATGTAAAAGTTATTGAACCACAAGAAATAGTAGATAATATAAAAAAGCAAGCTTATAGTCTGATAAATCATTATAAATAACTTATCTATATAGATATTCACTTTGTAGGATTCCCATATGAATAATATGATGCCATTTTCCTTCTCTAAAAATACTTTCACGGGATTCTCCTTCCTTTTTAAATCCTATCTTTTCATATAGTTTAATAGCTCTATCATTAAAAGAAAAAACCCTCAATGATACTCTATGAAGATTCAGTTCAAGAAAAGTATAATCAAGAAGTAATCTCAATGCTTCTGTTCCATATCCTTTCCCCCAAAAGTTCTTATCACCAATATCAATAATACATTCTGCATTTCTATTCTTATAATCTATATTGATTAATGAGTTAATTCCTATTGGTGTATCTGATTTCTTTTCTACTATGATGTAACTTTTGGATGAATGAGAACGTAAAATAATTTTAGTAATAAATTCTTTAGTTTCTTCAAAATCATAAATATCTAAAAAAGTAGAGGTTGATCTCATAACCTCCATATCATTTCTCCATCTATGGTAAACATCTACATCCTCTGGAGTCATTTTTTTAAAATAAATTCTATCAGAATCAAATAACATAAAAACACTTCCTTACCTTTTTATAATTGGACAAAGCATTTGTTTTAATGTAAAAAGTAAAATCTTAAGTTGCTCATTTACCTTTGTTCTCTCTATGCCTAAGTTAAATGTATCCAACATTAATCCATCTATAAATGAAATAAGATATAAAGCAATATTATCTGGCGGAAAGCATGGGTGAAATTCTCCCTTTTCAGTTCCCTTTTCAATAAATCTTTTTACTGAGGTTACTAACTTTTCGTACCTTTCTGTTATATATGGATTGCCCTCTTTATTTTTCTCATAGTGTGTTGTGATAAAAAACTCCGCCTTACAGAGCAAAAGGGATTTGTTGATAGCTTCAATGCTTTTTTGTTGTACTTCAATCCAATTTGTAAACTGCTCCCAGAAAGAAGTTAGATCATCTTGTTCAAAATAGTTTATATCTTCTTGATCTTCAGCTTGAAGAACTTCTCTGAATACATGCTCAATATTGCTGAAATAAGAATATAAAGCTCCTCTGGACACTCCAGCCTCATCTATAATGTCTTGCATCGTCGCATGTGCATATCCTTCTCTGATAAACACATCTCTTGCAGCTTGGAGTAATTCATTTTTTTTCTTCTTTTTATAATCGTCACTTACTTTTGGTGACATATCCTATTTACACCTCCTGTGTCCACATCTTAATGAAATACGTTTTGGAGAATTAATTTATTTACAAAACATAAGCCGTAGGGATACTATACCGAAAATTGACTTACACTCTAGAGTGTATTTCCTTACACTTATTATAAACGACACTAGTGTCGTTTTCAAGTTTTTTAAATAAATGTATTCTGTAAGGACTATATAAAAATCTTCAAGTAAAAAATCCCTCAAACCATACTAGTCTGAGGGAATATAAAGCACACTTTAATTTTCAATTAAAATCTTCTGAAGCCTTTACTATAAGGCTATTTTATAAGGAAATACTATTTCACTGCTATAATAATTCTTTAGTTAGGGAATATTAGACACTGAGCAAAAAGTCTTTCATAGCCTTCAGATGCTCCTAGTTCCATATAATCTATTTGATGAGCTAATTCTTCAATTTGCTGCTTTACCTCAGCAGACATAAGAGCCATATATGCTCCTGTTTTAGAAGAATTCCCTACATATACTAATCTGTCCCTAATTTCTTCTGGTAAAATACCTATTCCTACTAAACTGTCAGCAGGCAAGTGTGCTCCAAACTGTCCTGCTATAACAACTTTATCAAGTTGATTCATATCAATGTTAGATTTTTTTAGTAGAGCGTAAAAACCGGAAAGAATAGCTCCTTTTGCTAATTGTACTTGTCGAATATCAGCTTGTGTAATTAATAGTTGTTCTGGAGCTCCATTTAAAATAAACTCACGTTTCTTTCCATCTAATTGAATCATATCATAGCGGTAATCTGATTCCTCTAGCTTTTCTTTTTTTATAAATGCTCCATCCTTTTTTACAAGACCTGTGCGAATCAACTCTTTCACAGCAGCTAATATTCCACTTCCGCATATTCCTATTGGCTTTTGCTCTCCTATAACCTTAAGCTCAATTCCGCTTTCAGTAATTTTTACATCTTCAATTGCGCCTTCTGCTGCCCTCATACCTGAGCTAATGTTCATCCCTTCTAATGCTGGACCTGCTGCACAGGAACAGGATAGCAACTTTCCATGATTGGATAAAACAATTTCTCCATTAGTTCCAATGTCTATGAATAGAACATTTTCTTTAGCCTTATGTAACTGGCAGACATATGCACCTGCTACAATATCTGCACCTATATAGGCTGAAACTGATGGAAGACAGTACAGTCTAGCACCTGGTGCTGCCTTTAAACCAATATCCCTTGCCAGTATATTCTTTGCCTTTACAAATATCGGTGAATATGGAGACATTCCGATAGATGTTGCATCAATTCCTAAAAGGAAATGCATCATTGTACAGTTTGCCGCAATGGAAATCTCATAAATATTTCTTCTATCAACTTTTGATTTATTGCATATATCTTCAATCATCTCATTAATAGAGTTAACAATTGCATATTGCAGCTTTTCTTTAGAATCCTCTGGATGCTCTATTTCATAAGTTATTCTAGTTAAAACATCTAATCCAAAGTTCTTTTGAGCATTAATCATTGAAGCTGTAGCCAACTCTTTACCTGTCTTCATATCAATCAATGCCGTCACAACCGTTGTAGTTCCGATATCAACTGCAACTCCGTAAAGAAGGTCAGTGGTATCACCAGGCTCAATTCCAATTAATTCTCTACCATTAAAAACTCCTGTAACTTTTCCAGTTATAAATTCATGCTGCTGCAGCAATCTCCAATCAAATTTCTCAACATCAAAGGTATTACATATGGAGTCCTCAAAGGAAATTTGATTTTCTAATGTAGGTTTTTCTATTTCAAAAACCTCTTTACAAATTAAAGGATTAAATTCGAAGTCAGGCATATATCCCGTTGTAAGTATTTCATGCTTTCTTTCTTTTTGTAAAATTTCAATTACAATATCTTCTTGTGGCACTACGAGACAGGATAGTCTTATACCTGAATCAATTTCTTCCTTCTTTAAAAGTTTCTCCTCTGTTTCTGAAATATCAGGCAGATTTCCTTTTAGAAGTCTTATCTTACATTTCCCACAAGACCCTTTTCCATTGCAAGGATTATCAACGAAAATCTCATTTTCTAATAAAAGTTGCAATAAATTTTTCTCAGGTATATATTCAAAGATTTTATTCTGGGGCATAATAGAAATCTTAGGCATTAGTTACTGAATCTCCTTTAGATAAATATTCTACCATTGTTTTTATATTTTCTAGAGGAGACTTCATCCCAAGTCCACAAGCTGGAGATATAATATTCGCCCCGTCTTTTACACACTTTTGAGTTAGTTCAGCAATTTTCTTTGGTTCTCCAAATTCAATTGTATAAGTACTTACATTACCCATTAGTAATCTATCTCCTAGATTTTTTCTTGCATCACTCATGTTAACTATAGAATCAAAACTTAAGACATCACTTTTTATTTTATTTACCTCTGAATATACCCTTTTCATTTGTCCACATATATGCACAATGGTACCTATGTTTTCTTTTTGTACACTATCAATAATTTTATTAATGTATTTAACCGCAAATTCTTCAAAGAGCTTTGGTCCTAAGATTTCACCGGTGCCACTAGGATCAGAAATTGCAATTATATCTGCTCCTGCTTCTATTTGTTTTTTTGCAAATGCAATTAACTGATCTGTAACAAAATCAACAAACTCATGGGCCTCTTTATTATTTTTTCTTAATTCTTTATAGAAAGTAGAAGGCTCCATTATAGAGCTTGCTGTGCTGATAGGTCCAGTTAAATTGCCTATAATAGGAACATCGCTGCCCCTTGATTTCAACAATTTAATTGCATCAATCACTACTTTTGCTCTTCCTTCTTCATAATTAATTTCGGAAATTTCCTTCCATTCCTTAACAGAATCTATTGCATATTCTACAACATGAGGCTCATACATCTTTGTTCCCATGTCAACCTTTGCGCCAAAATTTTCTGCCTCAATAGTCATGCAAAAAGGAACCCCGTAATTCTCAAAACAACCTTCTTCATATACTGCTGTTGCCAAATCAGTCATCATTTCAGCATTGCTATGAGCCTCAGGAAATTGTATTCCAACCTTTTCTATTAGTTCTGTTGTGACCATATTCATCATGCCTCCAGGACAAATACATGGTGGTCTATCAACTTTTTCTCCGCTGAAAACCTTATTTAATCGTTCCTTTGGCAATAACATAGTCCTCACCTCCTTCTACGCTACATTAAGCAATCTTTTTACTAATTTAACTGCCTCAGTTGCATTAGGAGAGTAACCATCTGCACCAATTATATCGGAGAATTTCTTTGAAATTGGACCTCCTCCTATAACAACCTTAACATCTTCTCTTATACCAGCTTCTTTTAGTAATTCTACAACAGTCTTCATTCCATCCATTGTTGTTGTCATCAATGTTGACATGCACACAAATGCAGCATTAACTTCCTTAGCCTTATCTACAAAATTTTGAAGTGGAACATCTCTACCCAAATCAATCATTTCAAATCCAGCTGTCTCTAACATGATTTTTACTAGATTTTTTCCTATATCATGAGTATCTCCTTCTACAACTCCAATTACTCCCTTTGGTTTTTCTCTTTCTACTTCATCTGAAGGAAGATGAGGTCTTAAAATTGCTAAACCTTCATACATTGCATCTGAACATAATAATATATCTGTAACAAAGTATTCTTCATCTTCATATAATTGACTTGCACGATTCATACCATCTACAAGCCCTCCCATGATACCATCAAGTATTGGATATCCTGCTTCTACGTATTCATTAGCTGCTTCAATTACATCATCTTCTTCCATTTCCACTACACCATCAGATAGTCTTTTTAATAATTCTTCTTTTAATACTGTCATTGTTTTACCCTCCATTTTTTTATTACTTAAAATTTTTTGGATCTATTGGCCACTTTCCATATTTTCTAGCAGAAGCCATAAATTGATCAATATTTTCTAGTGGAACAGCTCCTGAAAGATCACATCCTGATGCCAGAATATATCCGCAAGGGCTGTCATAAGCCTTTTGTATACAATTTTTTACTGCTAAATCCACATCATTGGTGTTTCCTAAAATCAGCACTTCTACCGGATCTACATTACCAAGAATAGGAACTTTATCTCCTACTACTTCTTTTGTATAAGTCAAGTCTACCCTATTATCAATACTCATCATATCACAACCTGACTTTACCATGTCCTCTACAATTGCTGTGGTGTCTCCACAAATGTGATAGCAAACCATACCCTTTGCATCATGAATATCTTTCATCAACTCTATTGTATATGGTAGAACAAACTCTTGATATTGCTTTTTATTAAGAATAGTTCCTGATGCAATAGGATCACATAATAATATAAGAACACCTGCTTTTATAAACTCTCTGCAAATGATTTTTAATGCATCATTGCAGAATTTAATTAGTTGATGTAACTTTTCTGGATTTTTTCTAGTGGCTCTAAGTAAGTTTTCTGTTTTATAGATACTTGCAGCAGCAGTAAAAGGTCCAGATATTAAAACTCCAGTCGGAACCTCATTTCCTATTTTATCCATTATGATACCTGCAGCTTCTAAATGTAATTGGAATGCTTTATCATTTTTTAGTTCTAGTTTTGACATATCTAGTTGATCAACATTATTCAAATCATCTAAAGCATATTTCATAATTGCTGGTACTGAGTCCTCTGGGTCGCTCATTTCACTTCCTAGGGCTGCACCTACACCATGTAATCCATATTCAACAATAGTTAAATCATTTCCAAACCTTTCATAACAAGCAATCTGTGCTCTCGCTTCATTCAAAGCGCTGCTTCTTTTTTCCTTGTGAGTCATTCCTAGAGCTAGTCCAGACATGGAGCAAACAACTGGCATAGCTAAAATTCTGTCCATAGGTTTTCCTGTCATAAATGCGGCTAATCTTTCATTTGGGGTCATTTGATCATACTTGTGCATATAGTGTCCTCCCTATTCTAAATTAATTTTTATATTAATAATTAAAGCAAAGCAATTGTTTTGATTATTCCATTTTTTAATTCAAATTCTTTATTTTTAATGCACATTTGCCCAACAAACTTTGATTGTCCCATCACTTTTACACAAGCTTCAGAATACTTTATAGGCTCTCCAAGGTTAATATCTTTCCATGCAGCTTTATCTGTTCCCAGTAATGCAAAAGTGGTTTTAGGACAAAGTAGTACAATTGTTTCATTATTAATCATCTCTTCAATCTTTTTCAGTAATGGATAAGTGAACATTTCTACCGTTTGTTCAGCAAATTTAGGTCCTAAAATATTTAATCCTCCAGAGGAATCAGCGTAACTAATCATGTTGACTCCTACTTTTTGAGCCTCTTCTACAAAACGTAATATTTCATTTTGAAATTTATCGAAAATGACTTTCATGGTATCTGGATCTTTTCTAAAGATCTTAAAAATATGACGTGGATCAATTAAAACGTTCATAATTGTAAAAGGACCTGAAATATATAGGAGTACATTTTCTCCTTTATCCCTTAAATACTTACAGGCTTTTAAAACTTCCGATATACGCCCTTTTGAGTAGTCGATTTCAGGTAAGTTCAATATCTCTTGAGCAGTTGTACAAATATAATCCTTCGCTCTTGGGCCTATATTTTCATCTCCAAAATTAATGCTTCCTCCCATTGCTTCCCCTTCGACGGTGTGGCAAAATGGTAATCCGCAAAAATTTGCATTGTCATATTTTTTCAACTCTTCTGCTAGTATAGCCATACTGCGCCAGTTCTTGTAGGCTTCTGGAAACTGCAAGTCCAATTTTTGCGTAACTTCTTTACTAATCCCTACAGAATTATCATAGGTACACTGAAAGTCAATAATTTTACTCATGCTAATCCCCTCCTTCATTATTAATGAAACTCCTTCTCCATACGTCGAATGAGTACTCACTGAGTAAGCGATTCACTTCAAATCATAGATTTGAGTTCTCTGCTTAAGCGACCATCTCAAAATCAGAGATTTTGGATGTCTGCTTATGAAACTCCTTCTCCATACTATCGAATGAGTAAGCTATCATTTTAAAAGCGTGGATTTTGAATATCTGCTTAAAATTTTGGATGTCTGCCTAGTGAAACATTGCAATATTTTTTGTTTTTTCAAAGCGCTGCCAATAACAGCTACTTTTGTTTCTTTACATTCTTCTACATACTCCCAGTGGTAATGATGTGGAGTAAAATCAAAGTAAACAAATTGATTTGTATCAAGTTCTAAAATCCCTTTAGCTCTTAAAATAAAGCCACATTCCTTATCCTTTAAAGACTCTAGGGTTTTATCGAGCTCTTTTTCCGAAAAAATTCTCGGATTAGCAACAGACAAAGTGCTGAATACTTTACCTGCTGGCATTGATAAATTTTTATCTTTCAAAGCAATTTCACAGCTTTCAATTGCATTTAGTATTTCAACTATTTTTTCGCCATCATAGGAATACCACTCATCCTTAAGGATAAATGCTTTTTCATTATTTGATTTTATTTTGAAAATTACTTTTTCAACTTCTTTTTCATCTACTTTGTCAAGATAGCTTAAAAAAATGATATGAGCATTCTGAATTTGATCTAAATAAAATTTACCAAAGTCCTCTATGTAATCGTTAAATGCGCTCACATCTACAATGGTTATTAGGTGATTTATTCTTATATCGAGCTGGGAATTTTCAGAAACCCTCCCGCAAACCTTTACAATATCTGATAAACTTCCTACACCAGATGGTTCTATAAATATATGGTCGGGCCTATATTCTAGGGCTAGCTCTTCTATACTTTTCTTAAAATCCTGCACCAGACTACAACAAATACATCCAGCATAGATTTCTCTAATAGGAAGCTTGTCATTAATTAGGTCTCCATCAATTCCAATATCACCAAATTCATTCTCAATTAAGGCAATTTTACCTTCTATATTTGGGATAACTTTTTTTAAGAATGTAGTCTTCCCAGCTCCTAAAAAGCCAGAAATTATATTTACGTTAATGCTCAATGTAAACCTCCTTTGTAAATATTTTTTTATTTGAATGTTAAAGAACTAATAATTTCATATTAATATTTGTATATAAAAACACATATAGTTCTTTTGTGCTCTATATGTGTATTATTTTGTTGATAATCCTCAAACAATTGTAGCATTTTAAATAATAGCAGTCTAATTAATGTTTCTTATTATTGAATCTACGTCTATAAGTTATTTCTATAATTAAAAAAAGAGCCTTTTCAGCTCTTCAAAATAGAAAAAATTAAGAGACTATTGCTAGTCCCTATTTTGTCATTGTGATATATGTATATTTAAAACTCATAATAATGATACATACTCATTATAAAAATCTCTTGCTAAATTCCTTTAAATTCTGCAAGTTATCATTAATATTTTCAATAGTTGCACTTATTTCCTCAACAGATGCTGCTTGCACTTCGCTTACAGTTGCTGCTTCACCAATTGCTTTAGTAATGTTGTTTACCGACAAATTCATATCTTCTATAATATCTCTTATGGTAGTGACAGAGTCTTTACTTTGTTTTGCAAGCTTCCTAATTTCACTTGATACAACATTAAATCCTCTTCCTTGTTCACCAGCCCTAGCGGATTCAATGGCCGCATTTAGTCCTAGTAAATTAATTTTATCAGCAATGCTTTTAATAATTTCCAGTGCTTCTGAAGTCTTTTTTGAAGTTTCCATTGTAGCTTGAGCTAACTGAATCGCACTTTGCCCAGACTTGGCAAGGTCTGAAGCCGTGTCTGCTAGTTCACCAACACCACCTGATACTTGCGTTATTGATTGAGATAATTCACTTATGCTACTTACCATCTGATTAGAATTCTCCATATCAATTCCATTACTAATTGCTCCGATAATCTGCCCCTTTGAATTTTTTATAGGTATTGCTATAACTTTAATAGCTTTGCCTAACACGCTTGCTGGTATATTTCCTTTTTGAATCTTGCCGCTATTTAGAGAATCTTTTACTGTTGCAACTACATCAGTACCATATTTGACTTGTAAATCAAATCCTTCAGCAGGTTCATAATAAATATATTTTTCCTTATCTGATAGCCCAAATGCTGTATCATCTCTTGAGAGGTTGTTTAAATATGGTAAAACAACAGAAAATGATCTTAAAATCTCCTCATCACTTAACTCTTCACTAAAATATTTATTATAATCCATACAAATAGCCTCCATCCAGTAATTGTTTTAAAACCTTGTATTTTCTACATATTATTCATTATATTGGTATACTATATATTGTTCAAGCATTTATTATAGAATTTTCTTCTTAATTTATCTACATCTTTAATATTTGGTGCATAAATTCATTATCTGTCATATAAAGATTACATAATCAAGGGACTGCCCCAGTAAATCCCATTTCCTGTATTCCTTATTTGTATTTCCTGCGAAAAAACTGCTAACAAAATATATTTGCCAGCAGTCTTATATATAAATTATATTCTAGTAAAACTTCTCACTCTTCGTTTCGAAGTATCTTTTTAAATCATAACTTGAAAAGATTCCTTTATCCGTTACAATACCACTAATTAGATGAGGTGGTGTAATATCAAATGAAGGATAAATTCCCTTAACTCCATCTAATGTGTTTTTCATACCACCATAGGATAGTACTTCCTTAGGATCTCTTTCCTCTATCACAATGTCAGAACCTTTTTCTTTATCTGCATCTGGTATTCCTGTTACAAAATAAGGTATTCCGAAGTGCTTTGCTAAAATAGCAATTTGGAAGGTTCCAATTTTATTTGCAATATGACCATCTTTAGCTATTGTATCTGCAGCAGAAGTAAATAGGTCTATATTCTTATTCTGCATGGTATATGCAATCATATTATCAGTTATAACTGTTGTGTCAAAACCCATTCCGCTGCAACAGCTGGCAGTCAATCTAGCTCCCTGCAAATAAGGCCTTGTCTCTGCACAGTAAATTTTTATTTGATTATCTCGTTTTCTTGCTGCCCTCAGCATCATTCCTATGATTGTCTCTCCAAAACACTGAGTCATGATGCTTCCATTCTTAGGGAACATATCAGCAAGATATTCTCCTACCGTCTCCATGGTAGAGTAACGTCTATTTAAAGAGTTTATGGTTGTATTAAAAATAGCCTCTGAGGCATCTTTGCCTTCTGATAAAGCTTTTTTAGCAGCCTCTAAACAGCCTTTTGTTACAATGCCCATGCGATTTGCCGTAGTAGGTCTAGCATGAGAAATATCATAAGCTGCCTTTTCAAGAAATTCTAGCTGTGCAGCCTCATTCTTTTCTCTTACCTCAAAGGCTGCAAGTGCCATACCCATACCTGCAGCGGTATAAGGACCTGCACTCTGAGTTACCATGTCCTTAATTGCCTTTGCTACTTCTTTATAGGTATTACAGACAACAAATTTAATTTCTCTTGGATAAATTCTTCTATCTAAAATCCTTACCGTACCATTTTCATACCAAGCTACATTTTCATACTGCAGCATAAAAGCTAAGTCTTGATCCATTCTTTCCATTTTACATCACCTTTTTTATCTTTCAAGGCAGCCATTAAGCTGCCTTGAAGTTTTATTATATTTATATTCTTAAGACAATATCAATTTAAAGTCCTCAGTAATATGGCTTCCTTTAGTAAATCTGTATCTGTTCATTATTAAACTAATACCAATTTTAATTAAAGCTCTTTCCATAGGAATTCTTTGCTCTAAATTTTTCACACTAGTTACCTCAAGAACTTTAGAGTCGCCTACAACTCGTCTAATTATTTCTGTGCCAGCATAGCCAAGAGAATCCGCTAATACTTCTTTTATGTAATGCTCTTTAAAATAAGAATTATATAAATTAAATTTAACTATAGCATCATACTTTTCTGAAAGCTTTTTCGCAAAAAGATCATAGGTGTCTCTTATTGCTTCTTCAATCCAGCTTAAAAATTCTGAATTGCTGCCTTCAGTATAGTATTTATTAGCCCATGAGAAGAATAAATTACCTATTACATTTCCCACATCATATCCCATTGGTCCATAAAAGGCAAACTCTGGGTCAATTACTTTAATTCCTTTTTCATTGGCAAAAATTGATCCTGAATGAAGGTCTCCATGAATAAGTGCTTGTGCATGGTTCATAAATCTATCTCTTAAAATACCAACTTCAGCCTTTAATCTTTCATTATTATACAAGTTGTTTTCAACGAAGTTTTCGTTTTCCTTTATAATTATATTTCTATTTTTATAGTTGTAATAAGGTTCTGTGAATACTAAGTCTTCACTAATATCACAAAGTTCCTTATTTGTAAATCTACTAACCCTGTCCTTTTTATCTGCTCTGTCAATTACTAAATCTGTAGTTGGAAGTAGAGTATCTGCTAAAAAAGTAGATATGTTATCAGCTAAATGGTGAAATGTTTTTCCACTCAAGAGCTCTGTTCTTAAATTCTTATATTCTGATATATCCTCCATACAAAGAGCACACATAGTTTCGTCATAATGATAAATTTTAGGTACAAAAGCTTGAGCCAAAGTTCCTTCTATTTTTAAAATTTCAGCTTCAATTCTATTACGATTAATGTCTAAGGGTCTTCCAGAAGATCTTAAAAGCTTGTCAGCTTGTTTTATAATTAATGATTTACCAGTTTTAGGATTCCAAATCTTAAATACATAGTTGATATTTCCATCTCCGATTTCTACAGCTGCTACCTCTTCTTCAGCGGTGAAATACTTTGCTACCTCTTTAGAATAAATTTTTGCTTCCTCAGCATTCATTAAAAAGTGTTCAGAATATTTACTCATATTACATTCCTCCTACCTCTAAACTCTTACCTTCTCCTACCTGTGGACCTTTACCTCTTGGTTGAAATTTAGGCCATCCAATTAATATGAAGAAAGTTCCGAATACAAGCATAAGTATACAATACCATACATAAGGCATAATAGACATTGGTGATACCTTTGCAAGTCCACCTGCAACTAACAATTGACCTGCGTAAGGAAGCAGTCCGTTAAAGCCTGATGAGAATAGGTCAAGAATACTCGCTACCCTTTCTCTTGCAATTCCAAATTGATCAGATATATCCCTTGCAATAGGCCCAGTTGCAATTATGGAAATTGTATTGTTTGTAGTAGCAATATCCATTAAGCTTACTAAGGCTGCTATACTTAGCTCTCCACCACGTGCTGTTTTAGTTTTTCTCGTTAACTTTTCAAGTAGCCAATCAATTCCACCTAAGTAATTCATTAAGGCTACCATTCCTCCTACAAGTATAGCAATAATAGACATATCCTCCATCCATGTCATACCTGTATGAATAACTGTAAAAGATCCTACTAAAGTAAAGTCTCCATGAATAACTCCTATAAGTACACCTGAAATAACACCTAAAGTCATAACAAACATAACGTTCATGCCAATTAATGAAAGTACAATAACTAAAATATACGGGATAACGTTTACAATGTTATAATTGTGTGTAGCTGCTAAATTAAGATTTGGTGCATGCTGCATAGATAAAAGAATTAAATTAATCACAACAGCAGGTAACACCATAAGTATATTAGCTTTAAACTTAGCTTTCATAGGTATATCCTGTGTACGGGTTGCAGCTATAGTTGTATCTGAAATAAATGAAAGATTATCCCCAAACATCGCTCCGCCTACAACTATACCACATACCAAAGGCAAACCAAATCCAGTTTTATGTGCAATATCAACAGCTATAGGAGTTAAGGCTGCTACAGTTCCCATTGATGTTCCCATAGCAAAACTTAATATGCAGCCTATTATAAATAATCCTGGCAAAATCATATTAGAAGGTAATATTGTGAGCCCAAAATTTGTTACAGATTCTACGGCGTGCATAGCATTTGCTACACCATAAAAGGCTCCCGCTAGTATAAAGATAATTACCATTAAAATAAGTGTTTGCTCTCCACCGCCCTTGCAGTACATATTAACTCTTTCATCAAAGGTTGTTGGTTTCTTTTCTCCAGGTTTTTTTAAAGCTAATCCAATACCTGAGGCAAGTAAAATTGCTACCATAAGAGGCATATTGTCAAAGCTCTTGGTGAAAATTCCTGTGCTCATGTAAATAATTAAGAAAGCAATAAGTGGTACTAGTCCTAAAAAGTTACCTTTTCCCTTTAAATCATTATTCATAATATAACTCTCCTTTTTATATAAAATTATTGTATTCATTTAACAATTATTAAGGATTCATAAATAATACTGGGTTACTAAAGGTTCTGTTTTATTATTTTGCTGTATTCTTCCTGTATTTACTTGTACTACTCTTTATTATTAATGAAATTAGTCTTATTCGTTATTGCCTTTTCCTTTGGAAAAAATGTTTATATTCTGGAGCTCCTTCTTATAAATGTTAAGTATTACTCAATAATTACTGGATTACCTGAGGTTTTGGCATAATAATATATCTTTGCAGCATCTTCTACATATACACTTGCAGTATAGGCTTCTTCCATATCTTTACCGCAGCTAATAGTTCCATGGTTTGCCAAAAGACATGAATTAGATTTTTCTAAGTAGGGAATTATAGCTTGGCCTAATTCAAGAGAACCTGCAGGTTTAAATGGCGCTACCTTAATTGCTCCTCCTAAGAAAGGCTTCATCTCAATTAAAATTAAAGGAATGTCTTGCCTGTTTACTGCAAAACCTGTAGCAAAAGGTGAATGTGTATGAACAATGGCATTAATATTAGGATATTTCTTATATACCTCTAAATGCATTCTCCATTCTGATGACGGCTTTTGTCCTGGTTTTTTAGGTATACCGTTTACATCGATTTCTACGATATCTTCCTCTGTCATTAAGCGATAAGGAAATCCGCTTGGTGTAATTAAAAAACTTTCATTATTTCCATCAAATTTCCTCATGCTTATATTTCCGCTTGTTCCTGCTACCAATTTTTCCTCATATAAACCTTTGGCTGCATTTAATACAATTTCTGTTTCTCTCATCGTCAATCCTCCTAATAGATATCTTACAATAATAACAATATACAACACATTCATTCAAAAGTCAACACAACTTCGAGGTTTTTTGTTTGCTTTTTGAACGAATATGTTGTTTTATTTTTTTTTATGTTGTATAATGTTGTTGTATTCATTTACAATTAGTAAGTTCTTAAATTTTAAAATATGGTGAGTTGATTTTTAGATTTTTGTTTATTAATTTCAACATAAATGTTTTAGAATTATTTTTAAATTTTGTTTTAAGCCTCGAAATCTTATAAATGGCACAAACTTAATTCACATATTTACTTAAAATATTAGGTTATTCAATTTATAATAGTAATATACTACATTATAAATAAGGTTAATCTATAAATTACAGCATTCTAAAATAGTCTAATTAACAACACTTTATAAAGGAGAAGATACACATGTTGAAAATTGATAGACATAATAAGATTGAAGAGGTACTTAAGTCTAAGGGCAGTGTCTTAATATCTCAACTGAGTGAAAAATTATCTGTTAGTGAAGAAACTATAAGGCGTGATCTAAAGGAAATGGAACAAGCAAACAAGCTATGTAGAATTCATGGAGGAGCTTATCTACCTGAAACCTACACTAAAGGAATTCCTATACAACTTCGTGAAATCTATTTTGTAAAAGAAAAGGAACTTATGGCAAGGCATGTTATTAAATCTTACATAAAAGAGAAGGACTTCTTAATGTTAGATTCTAGCAGTACCTGTTTAACACTTGCTAAAGAATTGTTATCAACTAATATGAGTCTTACGATTATAACAAATTCATTAAGGATTTGTAATCTATGTAATGACACACCTTCAAATATTAAATTGATATGCCCCGGTGGAACACTAAGTACAAGAAACAGTTCTTTCGCTGACTACAAAACCATTGATACATTGCAATCATTTATTGCGGACAAAAGCTTTATCAGCTGTCCTTCTATTGATATTAATCATGGTCTTGTAGATAACAATAGCGATGAGGGAATGGTTAGGTCCTATATGTTAAAACAATCTCGTGAACGTTTTTTAATTGTTGACCATACAAAGTTTTCAGAATCTACAAATGTTATATTTGCTGATTTAAGCAGCATAGATATTATAGTTACTGATAAAAAACTTACTTCTGAATGGGAAAGAAAATGCTCAGAGTTGAATATTAAAGTAGATTATATTTAATATAGGTGTTCGTCAGCATAGTTTTGCAATCTTATATTATAGGAGGTTTATATATGATAAATTTTAAATACAATAATCCCGCAAAAGTTATATTTGGTGATGGTGCAGAAAATGAAATCGAGAATCTATTAAAAGAGTATAAAGCTAGTTCATTACTTTTAGTTTATAGTGGCGATTTTATAAAGAAACTAGGAATATGGGATACTGTACATTCTGCTTGTCAAAAATTAAATATTGCTTTTTATGAAGAAGGAAACGTAGTCCCTAACCCTAAAATAGAGCTTGTTCGTGATTTAGTGTCCTTAGGAAAATCCAAGAAAGTAGACTTTATATTGGCTGTAGGTGGTGGAAGCTCAATCGATACTGCCAAAGCTGTATCCATTGGAATTCCTCATGAAGGAGATGTATGGGATTTCTTTGATGGAACAAGTACTGTAGAAAACGCACTGCCAATAGGTGTTATTACTACCTTGCCTTCCAGCGGTTCTGAAACCTCAAACTGTTCAATTATTTCTAATGGTGTTTTAAAAGTTGGAGTAGAAAGTGATTTAATAATTCCTAAATTTGCTATTATGAATCCAAGATTCACCATTGGGCTGCCTCCATATCAAACATCATGTGGACTAGCAGATATTCTTTCACATTTATTAGAAAGATATTTTACAGATATAGAAAATGTAGATACAACTGACTTTTTATTAGAAGGTGCTATAAAAGCTTTAATTTTAAATGCTCATCGTCTTATGAAAGATCCAAATAACTATAATGCACGTGCTGAAGTTCAGTGGTTAGCATCCATTGCTCATAACAACCTTCTTGATACAGGAAGAGTTAGCGATTGGGGCTCTCACAGAATAGAACATGAATTAAGTGCCCAATATGGAATTACTCATGGTGAAGGCATGTCTGTTGTTCTCGTTGCTTGGACTCGTTATATGGCTTCAACAGCTCATAAACCAAAAAAACTGGCTCAACTTGCTAACCGTGTATTCAATGTAGACTATCACGACTATACTGAAGAGGAAATGGCATTAATATTATCTAAGAAGTTAAAAGATTTTTTCCAATCTCTTAATTTAAAGACAACCCTTACAGAGTTAAATATTACAAATGAACACTTTGAAGAAATGGCTCTTAGAGCTACTCAGAACAATACATGTACTGTAGGTCACTATTTACCATTAGATAAGGATAGAATTATAGATATACTATGTTTGGCTCAATAATTACATAAGCGTTAAAAATTCCTATATAAACAGATTTCTAAGCATCAGATGGAGTTTTAACTCCACCTGATGCTTAGAAATCGTTATCCAGGGGCGTAGCCGCTCTTTACTCACACTTTGGGAAGGGAGAGTATTAGAGCGGGTAGTCATCGGATAAAACCATTAAGTTCCCTTTGATATGATAAATCCAGTAGCAAGCCTTGTTAATAGCTTTCTACTGGATTTCATATTGTTAAATATTTAGTTTCTGTTTTTTATATAAAAAAGCAGTAGATTAAAGGATTATTTCAATTTTAGTTCCTACTCCAAGCTGGCTCTCAATATTTATAATACCATTATGTGCTTTTACAATATCCTTTGCTATGGCCATTCCAAGTCCAGAACCTTTATGTCTTTTTCCTGTATTTGTCCCTCTATAATATCTTTCAAAAATATGTTTTAGCTCTTCTTCTTTAATGCCCTTTCCATTATCTATTATAGATATATGAACTCTATCTCTTTTTTCTACTTTAACTTCAATATTAACATTTTTATCATTGTGAACCATAGAATTATATAAAATATTAGTAATAACTCTTTTTATTAATATTTCATCTACATCCTTTTCAATTACTTCCCTTGAGGCTGAAAAATCAATATTTACATTGCTAGTTTGAGGATTATTCAAAATATCTATTATAACTCCTCTTGCTAAGCTTACAATATTGGTATTTTTTAAATTTAACGCAAGAGCTTTATTCTTTAATCTGGTACTAAGATTTAAATCATCTATAAGATCTTTTATATAGTTAGACTTATCCTCTATTATTTTGCTGTATTCTTTCACTTCTTCTTTTGTATACTCATAATCTTCACTGGATAAAATCTCAGCATATCCTTTTATTGAAACTAATGGTGTTTTTATATCGTGAGAGATATTTGATATCCATTCTTCCCTCATTTTATCTAACTTTTTTCTTTCTTCTTCATTACTTCTAAGCTTTGAACATAGGTTATTTATATTATGGTAAACTTCTTTATAAATTCCTCTTTCTTCTCTCTTTAAATTATATTCTCCCTCTGAAAGGTTTTTAACGTCCTTTATAATATTTACTAATGGTTTTGTAAGCCTTCTACTAAATAAATACCCAAACAATAAAGCTATAATGGTATCAATAAACAAAATCATATATATTCCAAATTTTAATTCATTACCTAAATTATAAACATCATAAGAAACAATATTTCTACGTATCTTTTTAGCTGGAAATCCTATAATATAGCTGTAATTTTTATTTCCAAGCTTCTTTTCTGATACAAATATGGTGGACATAGTATCAATTGAAATATATTTATATGTATCTATTAGTTCCGCAGGTGTATAGTGACTTTTAGCTTTAGCAGGTTTTTGATAACTGTAAATTTCATTTCCTTCTTCATCTAAAACCTGTATCCAAGCCTTTTTTTCTCCCAAAATTTTTTCTCCATTACTATTGGTATATATTTTATTGTTGTTTTCTATTAAATATTCTTGGAATTCCCTTGTGAAATCCTCTGCCGAAGAATAGCTAATATCCTTTGTTATACCAATATTATTTCTACCCCCACTAAATATAAGAACAGCCCCTCCAATAATATTAATAACTATTACAATAATGGCAACTGAAACTACAGTTATAATAAACCTGCCTGTTATTTTCCAATTCATATCTATTCATCCTTTAAAACAAACTTATATCCTAAACCTTTTACATTAACAATATATTTCGGATTAGACGCATCCTCTTCAATTTTCTCTCTTAACCTTCTTATATGTACCATTATAGTGTTGTCAAAGCCTATATAATCTTCTCCCCAAACTTCACTGCACAATTTTTCCTTACTCATAATTTGATTAGGATGCTTTGCCATATACAAAAACATTTTATATTCCTTTGGCTTCAATTCTATTAGCTCTCCATTTTTCCTAACTTCTATTTTTTCCTCATCTATTTGAAAAGCTCCAAGATTAAGTACAATATTCTTATTTTCCTCTTCATCATTATAACCACTTCTTCTTAGCTGAGCTTTTATTCTATAAGCTACTTCCTTAGTGCTAAAGGGTTTAGTTATATAGTCATCTCCCCCTAAGGCAAATCCTAGTACTCTATCAATTTCTTCAGTTTTTGCTGATATAAACAGAATAGGAACATTGGAGGTTTTTCTAATTTTTTTACAAACCTCATATCCCTCCTCATCAGGTAACATAATGTCTAAAAGAATAATATCTGGATTAACTCTTCCAAGCAAATCAAATCCACTTTCTGCATCCTCAGCTGTATATATATTTTCAAAGCCTTCTTTTTTTAACACCATAGACAATAACTTTAATATATCTTCTTCATCATCTATTATTAATATCTTTTTTTTGCTTAATGACGTTTCCATATTAAACACTCCCATCACATTTTCCTATTATTTGTCCAATATCCCACCACTGTATATTAATTATATTCTAATATTAATTATATCCAAATAAAATAAGAGTCAAATAATATTTTTAACTTGACTCTTATTTTAAACTTTATCTTTTACTTTCTTTAGTAAATGCAGTATATGTGGGTTTTAGGAAGATCAAACACCCCACTATTAATATAACTCCTTGAATTACCATTATTGATGAGGTTGCCTTATACTTAATTAACTGTGAAGACATCATTCCCCATAGTGGAGTCATAACAATAAATTTGCTAGGTATAATAGGTTCTAATATATATGGAATTCCCATAATCAAGCCGCCGAAAATAAACGGCATAGAAGCTGATCTGCTTATTGATGATAAATATAAACCTAGCTGTGAGAAGAAAAAAGAAGCTATAACTACTGTAATAATTACTATTATCATCATTTGCAGTACATTTAAATTTGAATTTATTCCTTTAAAGTACCAAAGATTTTTTAATGGCATGTCCAAACCTTTGAAGTTTACTTTCCTAAGTCCATCCAAATATATTGTAATTACCATAGATAGATTTACTATAGAAGTGGCTATACCAGCTCCTATTCCCTTGGCAATAACTAATTTTTTCTTTCCATTCTTTGTGGTGTTTATTAAATCACGCATGTTGGAATTATACTCTAAGGTATAAGCTCCAGACAAAATCATAAACATAATTAACCCCATTATAGGTGTATACCCGTAGCTTTTATAAAAAACATCTGCATAAACATCACTTACAGTACCGTTGTGAACTAATAAGCTTCCTAACAACAATGATGCTATCCAAGTTATTAAAATACTTTTTTTAAATAGCATCTTTCTTAATTCTGACTTTATAAGTGTACCCATTTATTATACCTCCTTTGTATTTTTTAAATCGAAATAAAACATATAAACATCCTCAAATTTAGGTTCTATAACCTCTGCATTTTCATAGGATATGCTTTTATCACTTACAATTCTAAGCTCGGTAAAGTCTATTCCCCTTTGGAGATTTACTACTTTATATTTATTCTGTATTTCCGCTAATTGATTTTCATCATTAGTTCTTATTCTATATACTTTTCCATTCATATCAGATAGAATCTCCCTATGGCTTCCCTTCATAATTATTCCGCCATCTTTTATCATAATAGTTTCCTTTGCTATAGATTCTATGTCGGAAATTATATGAGTTGAAAGTATTATTATCTTGTCTTTTGATATCTCTGATAATAGATTTCTAAATCTTGTTCTCTCTTGAGGATCTAACCCTGCCGTTGGCTCATCTAATATTATAATTTTAGGGTCATTTAATAACACCTGAGCAATTCCCACTCTTCTTTTCATTCCTCCTGAAAACTTTCCAACAGCTTTATTTCTTACATCGTATAATCCAACTAAGTTTAATAATTCATCTACTTTCCCATTTGCCTCCCTTTTATCTATGCCTTTTAATGCTGCTACATACTGCAAAAACTTCTTAGCTGAAAAGTTCTTATAAGCTCCAAACTCTTGTGGCAAGTAACCTATAACCCCTCTATATTCATCTTCTATACTATAAATGCTTTTACCATTATAGATTATCTCTCCACTTGTAGGCTTAGTTAATGTAGCAATTTGCTTCATTAGTGTTGTTTTACCTGCTCCATTAGGTCCTAAAAGTCCATATACTCCATTTTCTAATGTAAGTGTTATGTTGTTATTTGCATTTTTATTTCCATAAATTTTTGTTAAATTTTTCATTTCAAGTCTATTCATATTTAACTCCTCCTAATTTATCTTGTTAAAAATTTTTTAAAGATATTTTTGCATAAAAATATTTCTATAAATAAAGCAGCTATAATAATACTCAAGCATAGATTTGTTACATCTAAACTTGTAGAAAATACTTTTAATCTTCCAAAATACATACCAACAAATTCATTGAAATTAAATATCAAATCTATAAAATTAATTTTTGAAAATATAAGCAATGCTTCTTTTGGCAAAAATTTAATTAAAGTCATTGCTTTACCCAAAAATATAAAGATTAAAAATCCGCTTGTAGATTGAATAGAATTTGTGGTAATGAATGAAAATAAGCTTGCTAATACTCCTAATGAAATAAGGATTATTAGCATAATGCCTATTTTAAGTAATACAAATTTATATATGGTATCCCCATCTTTAAGTAACAATGGAGTATCAAACATTCTTATAGCCTGTAGCTCTCCATTAATTGGTTTTCCATATTGTATATTGGTGATTATAAATTGTATTGCTAAATACACAATATAAAGAAATGTTGGAACTCCTATACTTAAGGCTAACTTTGAATATAAAACCTTGTGTTTATTTCTTGATGATAAAATTAAATTATCAACAGTTGATATAACCTCATCTGTATAAATATTAGAAAAAATTGTTATTATTATAATAAGCATGATAGAGGTCATAAATGGATGAAATGCTCTATAATTAAATACCTTCCAAAACGCGATATCTTTATAATCACCTGCCCCTCCTAATTGTGGTTTTATAAATATCATAGATATAGAGAGGATAAAGAATAATATTAAAGCAATTATTCCATTTTTCGATTTAAATATTTTTTTTATTTCCCAGTTAATCATTATTTCTTCCTCCTGTATTTTTCTGACTACAAAAATATTTTAACTCTCCATCCTTACCTCTTGATAACATTAACCTTAATTAAAGCTTACAATTACAAACCGCCTATTGCTCGATGATATTTTACAAAATAATAAAGGTGGACTGTACTCAATCCACCTTTATTATTTAGATTATTATTTTGATACAACAATACGAGTATTACTAATTTTTTCATAAAAGAATCTGTTTTTCTTAATAACACAAAGCACTGCATGAACTAGAATTAAGAAGATTATTACAAATTGTATTAGAGTTATAACAACAAATACATACCCAATTGCACTATTTAGATTTAATGTAGCTGCAGAAAGTAGAGCTTTGTTTAAACCAAATATCCCAAAATACAAAATACCATATCTCTTAAATACTTCTTCAAAGCTTAACTTATTTTCTCGTCCTTTTACTCTTGTACTTGTAAGCCATTTACCAATGGTTTTACCATTAGTAAAATAAACAATTAAAATAAAGTATACAAAATATATTAATCCTTCGAAAATAATATTTTCCTTTATGTTTGGAACTAAACCAATTATAAACATATCTATGAAAAATGCTAAAATTCTTCTAAAATAGCTTACTCTTATTTCTTCAAAGTTTACATTATTATCAATTTCATTTGTATCTGGAAGAAAAAAAGCAAAAATTGGAGTTATCAAATATCCAATATACCCACTAAGTGTATTTAAAAATAAATCATCAATGTCAAAAATTCTATATGGAGCATTGTAAATACCGTATAATGCGGTAAGCTGTGTTATTTCAAAAAATAGTGAAACTAGAAAAGTAATCGCTAGAGTTTTTTTTAAATCTTTTTTGAAATAATATCTCAAATAAATGCCCAGTGGAGTAAGTAAAATTCCATTAAAAACTGCCTGTAAAAAAGCCCTTTCCGTTAATAGATATTTGTATGTTGAGGGCTTGGTTAGAACTACACTGGTTTCTTTAAATATATTACTAATAAACCTAAAGGGTACTAGACTATAATACTGAGTACCAGGTCTTTGCAAACTTTTTATATCTCTTGTTTTTGGCAGAGGTAATATTACTAAATAATAAGCTGCAATTAAATATAATAAAAAGGAATATAAAATAAAAATTCTAAATTTGTTTATATATCCATACTTTTTGTATTGATAAATCGCAAATGGAAAAGTAAAAAGTAAAGCTATAAACGGGAATGTGATAAAAGCATATTTTATAGGTAACAAATATTCTTGCATAAAAATCCTCCTCAATATTTTCAGCAATTTAAGAAATACAATTAGAATAGTGTTGCTGCAAAAATAATCATCCACTTGTAATTTTCAAAGAATAACTCTTTAAAAATAAGTTCTACTGGTAAATATAGTAGATAAACATATTATAGATGCATTTTTTCTTTTATTTATTGTCATCTCTTTAATTATCATTTATTTTTATTATAAATATACAACCTTAACTGATGATAACTTCAACATTAAATAATCCTTAATTTATTTAGTTACAAAATTTCAATATATCTCCATTTCCCATTCTACTTTTTTAAGAGAAAAACTCAATTCCATTCATTCTCCTCTTGCAATAAGAAAAATCCCATCAAACTTTTAGTTTGATGGGACATAAACATGATCAATACCTATAATTTAGCTTCAATCCAATTCAAAACATCCTCTATAACAATGTATTTTTCTTCTTTTTCATTTAGTATTTCATGATAACACTTAGGATATATTTTTACAGCCTTGTCTTTGGAATTTATATTTTCAAATAGCCATTTCGATGCTTGATTTATAACTATTTGATCATTCTCTCCATGTAGTATTAAACAAGGATAAGTGTAGTTTTTAACATTCTCCTTAATCCAAATAGGTCCTTTTACAAAGGCCTCTCCCAAAAGTTTAAGGTTAGTTTCTTTTAATACCAGCGGATCATTATCATAATCCTCTACAACTTTTTTATCTCTACATATTAAACTAGAAAGAGCATTTGGAGACTTCTCCATAGGATGGCTTTCAAAATAGTTATCTCTCTTTAAGTCCTCAAATATAGGAAGTTCAATTACTGCAGCTCCAGATAATATTTGACCTTTTAATTTATTCGTATATTTCATACCATAGCCAGCAGTAATAAATCCTCCCATGCTGTGACCAAACATAAATACAGGAACATGTTTATTTTCTTCTATAGCCATATTAACTATCTTATTTGCATCCTCAAAAAAATCCTGGAAGTTATCTACATAGCCTCTTTCCCCTGCAGACTTACCATGACCCCTATTATCAAATCTATAAACTGTATATCCTGCTTCATTTAGTCTTTTAGTAAAGTAATCATAACGACCAAAATGTTCACACAAGCCATGAACTATAACTACTGCAGCTTTTGAATTCTCAACTATATCCTTCCTATAGAATATTTCAGTATCATCAAAACTTTTTAATTTATCTTCAATATAATTAAACATAGTAACACCCCCAACTTAAATATTCTTCATTCTTATCAAAATACCTTTATTTGTAAAAACACTCGAAAAATATTTTTATATCTTGAGTTGTTTATCTATATTATTTAAATTACCTTTGTTTATGTAATAAAAGGTGCTGGAGAAGGAAGTTTCTAAGGTGATCTAATAATAAAATTCTTTAGTTTTAAAAATCCTTTTTCCTATAAAATAAGCTACAACTAAATAAATGCAAGAAGTTATATTGGCTATAATTAAAGTTTTTGCAGTTATATTTTCTATTCTGGCTTTGTCCATAATCCCTAATATCCCAATAGGTGAAAACTTGCTTGTAATTGCCAATCTATCAGTAATAGTTAAAAATATAGAAAAAACAATTCCTAAAGTTAAACTAACAGTTCTATTCTTTATAAACATGGATATTATCCCAATAATTAATCCAAAAGAAGCAGCCGGAATAACCGCTGACGAATAAATAAATATAACTCTAGCTAATCCATAAAAACTTACTCCAAAAATAAAAGAACTAATAACAAAACCTAAAATTATGTTAATAACTACAATTAAAAATGAATAGACAATCAGACTTAGCACTTTGGCTTTAAATATACTATCAGTATTCTTATCTAATCTTGCAAAATACTTCATGTTTCCGCTGAAAAAATCTTCACCAAAAATCTCTACTGAGAATGCAATTATAAAAAATATAAAATATGGTACAACTGTTCTAAAGACAAACTCAATACTATACTGCTTTAAGAATATAGTACTATTCATATGCAGAACTTCCATTTTAAATTGCTCACTATACTTTAAAGTACGAGGCACATTATTTATTATGTTATTTTTTTCTGAATACATAATATATGAGATGGCTAAAACCATAAATATTACAAAGGACAATAATATATAAATTTTCTTTGAATGCATTATTTTAATAATTTCATTTTTTAAAAATTTAATTGTCAATGTATCATCTCCTTTTTTGAAAATAATTTTATATCTATCACTGTAAAAGCTATTAGATATAACAGAAATAAAACAATAGAAAATTTATCAACCTGCTTATCTTTTAGTAAAAATATCATAAAAAATCTTCTAGGAGTTATATCTCCAACGAATTTAGGAAAAAAATCAGACATTATTACTAGAAGGAAGGTCAATATCGATATCATTGTACTATTCTTATAGATTATAGAAATTAATATATATATAAGTAAAATAGGCAGTAGAGTAATTAAAAATATTACTATCATTTTTAAAACTAATGATACCTGATTTTCTAATTCATTAATTTGATTTGGATTCTGAATAGTATAAACTAAAATTAAAATAATGAAGGTAATAATAATAAGTAATGCTGTTATTATAGTTCCAGCAAATATTTTAGAAAAAAATACACTTTCTCTCCTTTTATAAATAATAAAGAATTTCATACAGCCTGATTCATAATCGTAGGTAAAAATCTCCGATATTATCGCTGCTAAAATTAAAGGGAGCACAAATATTAACATCTTCATATTATCATTTAAAAACCCATCTAGGTCCTGCACTTTAACTGGTTTATCCGCAAATATCACATCAGATATCAATATAAATGTTAATATAAATCCTCCATATATTGATACTTTTAAAGGTGTGAAAAATTTTATTAATTCATTTTTTATCATATTAAAGCCCAACCTTTTTCATAAAGTACTCTTCTAATGAGCTATGATTATTTTTGCCCAATAAATTATTTACGGAATCTTCCACAAGTATTTTCCCTTTATTTATAATAGCCACTCTATTACACAGGTTTTGGACTTCGTTTAAGATATGAGAACAATATATAAAAGTTGTACCATCTTCCTTTGCCAAGTATTTTATTAAATCTCTCATATCTCTAACCCCTTCTGGATCTAACCCATTGGTAGGTTCATCCAATACGGCAATTTTAGGTTGGTTTAAAAAGGCCCTGGCCACTGCTAGCCGCTGTTTCATGCCCATAGAATACTCACTTACTTTTTTATTTTTATCATTTGATAGCTTAACTAGTTCTAAAACCTCTTCTACTCTTTTTTTACCTAAATCTAAAACATTTGCATACAACAATAGATTTTTATATCCTGATAAATATGGATAAAAGCTTGGATATTCTATCATTGCCCCAATATCTGGAGGATTATTATCATTAAGAATTCTTTTTCCTTCTATATAAATCTCACCTTTAGATGCCTTTAATAATCCTAAAACTGTTTTAATTGTAGTAGTTTTTCCTGCACCATTAGGTCCTATAAATCCATATATATCTCCTTTAAATACCTTCATATTGATATCACTTATTATTTTCTTGCTTTTATATTCTTTGCTCAAATTCCTTACCTCTAAAATTGGTTCCATCTAATATTCATCCTTTCCTTAGGAATTTTAATAAACAATACGCTATCTTTTCTATATAAGTAGTAAATCAATTTAACAGCTTTTCTAAAACATTTTGTTTATTTTATATTAGCAGGATTTTTTCACGCTATTTGCTCCTACTTCCTAAGTCATGTTTATAAAATCATAAATAATATTACTATTTACGCTCAGGATTAAAAAATTTACGATTAGGAAAAAGGCATCCTATTTTTAGGATGCCCTTTGCATATTCTTAATCCATAGTTCCTGTATAAACATACTCTCTTCTATAGAGGTATTTAGAAATACATTATCATATTTTTTATCTATAATACTTTTAACAGTATAAAGACCTAGTCCCCTTCCACTACCTTTAGTAGAGAACCCTTCCTTATATATCTTATAAATCACTGGCTTTTCTCCACTAAAATTATTTTGCAGGGCTATGATTATATAACCATTTTTGTTTACAACACAAATGCAGATCTTAGGATGTTCACATAATTCTGCCGCTTCAATGGCGTTATCCATCAGTATTCCTATTATTCTACATAAGTCCATTATATTCATAGATATATACTGTATGTCCTCAACAATGTCAACTTTTATATCGATATTCATAGATGCAGCTTTTATAAGTTTTGTAGATAGTAATGCCTTTAAACCTAAAATTTTAACATATTTAAGTTTGTCTATATTACTATCACTCCACTTTATATCTTTGTCTATGTCAATAACATTGCTATAGAAAAATTCACGTAGTGCCTCATTATCATTATTATCTATATATTCTTTAAGGGGTAAAAGCATGTTTATATAGTCATGCTTGAATTTTCTAGTTTCAGCATACATATTTTCTACTATACGTGAATATTCCTCTATTTCATGTTTTTCTTCAATTTCTCTTTTTAACCTTACCCTATATTCAACACTCTTATCATAATTATAAACTATGATACTTGTAAGTATTATTGATATTAAAGGCAGTGCTTCTGGAATAAAATTACCCATTATAAAATCCATCTTTTCCTTACCTATTGGAGATGGATATGTAAGTAGAAAAATTCCATATATAATTACTGTTAGTGGTATACTTATTATTAAAATCATTTTAAGTCTTATCTGAGACGAAGAAGATTCCCTTTGTACTCTTTTCATAGAACTAATTTTATTTATTATTAGAGATACCATAATAATAACACATGACATTATCATAAACTGTATCAATATAGCTCTAAAAGGTATATTCTGTAATTTTTCGCCATAAAAGGTATATATAAAAGTGTATATTGTATTTGCAAAATATATAACATAAATAGTTATTAATATCTTAATTTTGTTCTCATCTGCATTTAACTGAACAATAGTAATAATAGAGAGTAACGGAAGTATTATAAGGTATGAACCAGTTGAAAGCACTATTCCCGTTAAAAATGATATAAAAAAATATTTTCTCATATCACCTATTTTGACTATATTTTTATATAAAATGTATATTGAACTACAACATAAAATACTCATTAATACAGATGGAACAAATATGTAACTTAGAAATGCATGTACAGAAACTGTGGATTTCAAAACAAAAGCCCCCTCATATACCTAAAAGAAACATAACATTCTTCTTCATTTGTCATAATAATTTTATTGCTTTTTCTATCTATTTCATGAATTTTATCTTTATTTACAATGTAGGATTTATGACATCTATAAAAATTAGAAGTAAGCTTTTTTTGCATATCTTTGAGATTACCATAAAACTCAATTTGTCTGTTTTCTTCATGAACCCTTATTTTATGAGCTGTACCTGTAGTTTCTATAAACAAAATATCTGAAAGCTTTATATATACTATTCTTGAATCTTCATTTACCGTTATGTACTCTTCTTTAGAATTATTTTTATAATAAGCATTATACGCTTTTATAAGGCAGCTATTTATTCTATATTTAAAGTCGTCATCATCTTTAATTACATAATCCATAGCTTCTACTTTATATTTAAATGCTAAATAACTCATTTCCATATGTATAGTTGTGAATATTATAAATCCCTGTGAGTCCAAATCTCTTATCTTTTCACCAAGCCTTATTCCATTTATATTGCTTTTCAAATCAACATCTAAAAAATATATACCAGTAATGCTATTTTCCTCGATATAGTTTATTACCTCTTCGGGTTCTCCTGTACAAAGAGTTACATCTAAATCTAAGTTTTCTCTCAAAATAGTATTTTCTATGATTTTTTTTAGCTTATCCCTATAAGCTAAATTGTCGTCACAAATTATAACCTGCAGCATTTTTTCACTCCATTTCGTAATAATTCATACTTCTGCAATTTCTATGTTAGTTTTAAAGCTCTTGGAGCTACTTATTAACCATATAAATTATTATAACATATAAAAATCTATTGTTACCAACTAAGGATAGTGTTTATTACACTAAATGGTATCAATAGATTTATAATATAACTTACAAGTTTGCAGGCTAGCTATTTCTTGCTATTTATTTCATTAATCATACCTTCAGAGTATCTTGCATATTCAGTATTTGGATAATCATTTTTAACTTTTTCAAAATATAAAATCGCATTTTTAGTATCATTAGTTTGTTTATAACAATTTCCTATCTGATATAGGTTCCACGGCATAACCTCTAATTCCGGTGCAACCTGTTGAACTTTTAAAAGCTTTGGCAATGCCTCTTGGTAATTTCCCTGCTTATATAATTTATTTCCCTGGTTATATATAGTCCATACATCATTTGCTTTTATGCTATTCCAAAGTTTGTCAAACCTTGATTTTTCTGCATCATCCAGTTTTAAAGACTTTAACGTTATCAAATTGTCCAATGATCTTTCATAATTTCCCTCAGAGTAAAACTTCTCAGCATCGTTAAGAACTGAAATAGTATTATCTTTATTCTTATAATTATCAAGTTCTGCTTTTGCAGCTTCTATGTTTTTTTGCAATCTCTTCTGCTTCTCATCCATTTCCTTATTTTTTTCACTTACTGCTTTTTGCTGTACAAGTTCTTTGCTTTTCTCAAGCTCAACCTTTTGAGATTTATTAAACATACTTTGGATATTAGAACGATTACAATAAGCCACTCCTGCAATAGCAATTGTTATAGTAGCTGCTAAGAATGATACAATAAACTTTTTAGGTAAATTTTTAATCTTTTTTATTTTATCTCTATATGCAGGTAATTTTGCAACACTATCTCTCTTCATATCATTAGCTGAAGTTGAACTAGCACTTTTTATGGTGTCAAGGGCCTTTGAGACAGTTTTGTCAGTCTCCATTTCCTTTAAATACTTATTTGCTTGCACAGTATATATATCATATTTAGCTAGTTTTTTGAACAACTTTTCAGCTTTGTCAAAATCCTTTTTATAAACATAACAGAGCCCTAAAAGCTTTATTGCCTCAGAAAAATCTGGATTAAGAGATAATGACTTTTTTAGATCGGCTATAGCTAAATCCACACAACTTATTTTAAAATTTATAACGGATTTGTTATACAGGGCTATGGATTTTCGAACATTATTGGGAATTTTATATACGTTAAATTCCTCATCACTAATATTTATAGGATTTATTTTTTCTATTTCGTAATCAAAATTCACGAACCCAGTCCCCCTTTGTTTCAAATACAATTCTATTTTTACCATAAAACGTCAAAAAAGCATCTTAAATTTCTACATATTACAAATAACGCTAAATTTTATATATTAATTATATAATTTTAGACATTTTCTTTCAATGCATTGCAAAAAAATAATATTTTTTATGAAATATTCAAGGCATAACATTGATGAGATTAAAATCAAAAAAGAAAAAGATAAAACTATATCTATATCATTACTCTCTTAAATCCGGTCTGTTACCTGCGATTCAAAAGTATATGTAAATTTTATTTTATATTTTTAATAATTTTATGCTATTTTCGATATAATTTTCATGCTTCTTACGACTTAATTGATGTAGAAGTTTTTACAGAAAGGAGACAACTCGTGAAGATTAATAATGACAATGTAGTTGCAGAAATGATGTCTTCTTAGGAATTTGGAATAACATAGACAAGTTTCATAAGGATAATAAATTAAAAAGCTGGATAGCTGCCATTGCTAAATACAAGGCAATAGATTATCAAAGAAAACTGATTAAAGAATTAAATAATGAAAACATCGATAACCTAGAAATAGAAGATACTACTACAATAGATAAGAAACTTTTGGAAAAAGAAAACTATGAAGAGTTATTAAAGCTGTTGTCCAAGCTAAAACCACAAGACAAAGAAATATTTGTTCGTAAATATCTTAATGATGAAAGCACTAAAGAAATAGCTTCAAGCCTAAATGTAAATAAAGAAGTTATAAATAATCGACTCAGCAGAGGAAGAAAAAAACTAAAAAAATTAATTTTTAGTGAGGTAAATAGTAGTGAAAGACATATATGATTTATTAAATTATGTTGAAGTAGATTTAGAAGAATATGATGAAACTCAATTAAATGATTTGGAAAGAAAAAAAATTAAAAAGAAACTTCAACATTCCATAAAAAATAAAAGATATAATTTTCGTAGAATCATTAAATATGTGGCCATATCTTTAGCTATTTTAACTTTAATAGGAATTGCCACTTTTAAAGCTAATCCAACCTTTGCAAGAACAATACCTCTAATAGGAACCCTAATTAAAAATAGCTATGGTTATAATACTAATGAATTTGATAAATACACTTCAGTAATAAATAAAACTATAGAAAAAAATGGCCTTAAGGTTACTTTAGATGAAGTAGTACTTGATGACAATAGTCTTATAATTGCATCAACCTTTAAAAATAATGAAAAACTTCCTAAATCCTCACTTCCTGCTACAATGAGTCTTCAACTATTTATTAACGGAAAGCTAATCAATGTTTCGGGCGGTGGTGGTGGTAGTCAGTTTATTGATGATTATACTTATGTAGCTGTAAATAAACTTGATGTTCATAATATTAAAATACCTAATAATGTTAATATAAAAATTGTTTATGAAAACTTTGTAATTTATCAGAAAAATCAAAAAGATTTTAAAACAATAAACGGACCTTGGGAATTTGAATTTAATGTATCGAAAAACGAAATTCAAAATAAAACAAATACCATAAAAATAAATAAGAATTTAAAGTTTAAGGATATAGATATGGATATTAAAAATATTACTATTACACCTATTAGTACAACTATATTCTTTGATTTTAAACGTGATATGCCCGTTGATTCTATGTGTGATCCTTTGTATTTTATAATTACAGATGATAAAGGAAGATATTTAAGATATACTGGTGGATACTTTCTTCCTAACAAAGATAAAATAAATTATGATAATAAAGAAACTCCTAGTTTTCTTAGTTTTTCAGCAGTACCTAGTGATTCAAAAAAACTTTATATAACGCCTTATTATGATTCTTTTAACTCCAAACCTACAGAACCTATGCTCTACAGTGATGATTTACCTATTATTTTAAAACAAAACAATGAAAGCAAAATAACTATAAGTAATGTACAACGGAAAAACGGAAAAATATATGTGGATTATAGAGCTGAAGGAATCTGTTTTGGTATACCAGGAAATTTATTATATTTATATGATGACAACAAAAAAGAATTAGATATAGAAGATGTAGGAAATTCAAGAAAAATAGATAATAATAAAGACATAATTACAAAGATTTTTAAAGATAGAAATGGTGGCAATATTTATGTTGGAACTCTTAATATGAAGGATGTAATCATCCTTAAAGATAGTAAAGTTATAACCCCATCTTTTTTACATACTAACTTATTATTTTATTTACAGTAGCACCCTTTTAGAACTATAAGCATAAATTATATTAAAGTTAGCTTAGGGTAACAAAATTAATACAAAGAAACTAAATTAAGCTAGTGAAATATTATTTCTATTCAATAACTACCCGCTCTAATGTTTACATCTGAAGTAAGTTTCACTTTATAAAATAACAACTAATTCTATGAGGAGGAATATTATCTTGGAACTTAATAGTGTATCTGTAGGAAATTACGTAACCGTTGAAGATTTATCATCTACTGGAATGTTAAGAGAGAGAATGCTTGCACTTGGCCTAACTAAAGGTGCTCGAATAGAAGTTGTAAGAAGGGGGCCATCAGGAGACCCTACTGTCTACAATATAAGAGGGGCAATGATAGCCCTTAGAAAAGAAGAGGCATCCTTAATTTCAGTTACTCATAATTAAATACGTATTCAAGCAGGTTAATACCTGCTTTTAATTAGCAAAAATTTTTAGGAGGTTACTAAAAATGGGACTTACCTTTCAGTCCACCAAAAACGATGCTATGACAGACATATTTGCCATTGAGAAAAAGGAAGAACAATATATTATTGCACTTGCTGGCAATCCAAACACCGGTAAAAGCACCGTTTTCAATGCATTAACTGGACTTCATCAACATACTGGCAACTGGCCTGGGAAAACAGTAGTGAACGCAAGAGGAGAATTTACACATAAGGATAAAGAGAATATCCTGATAGATCTACCTGGAACCTATTCTCTGTTTGCATCCTCTGTAGAGGAAGAAGTAGCTAGAGACTTTATATGTTTTGGTAATTCTGATGCAGTAATAGTAGTTACCGATGCGACCTGCCTTGAAAGAAACCTTAATCTTGTTTATCAGGTAATGGAACTTACTGATAAGGTAGTGCTATGTATAAACCTCATAGACGAGGCAAAAAAGAAAAATATAATTATTGATGGGCAAGGCATAGAAAAAGAACTTGGTGTTCCTGTAGTTTTATGCGCAGCGCGAAGTGGTATAGGTATAAAAGAGCTGAAAGAAGCAGTGTATAAGGTTACTACAGGCCAGATTAAGCCTAATCCTAAAGTAGTAAAATATCAAGATTATATAGAAAAAAAGATAAAATCCATAGAGCCACTTATCAAAAAAAATATAAGTGATATTAATTCAAGATGGCTTTCTTTAAGAGCTATAGATGGAGATTCAAAAATAATGACTTCTATCTTCAGCAATATTGACAAGAATTCATTAGAGGAAATATTGAAAATCGCAAATTCATCTACTGAGGATAGTGATAAGCTAAATATTAGAGATGATATATCGGAGCAGATTTACAGGAAAGCTGAAGAAATAAGAGATAAATACGTAAAAGAAGATAAAGCTAAAATTAATAGAGATAAATTAATTGATAATTATGTTACATCAAAAATTTTTGGTATTCCGCTGATGCTTTTAACTTTAGCTATAGTATTCTGGATCACTATTACTGGAGCTAATGTACCTTCTGAAATTATAGCTAATGTACTTTTCGGTATACAAGATAAGCTTACTTTATGGTTTAATAACATGAATTCTCCAAGCTGGCTGCACGGAGTTCTAGTGCTTGGGCTTTACAGAACTTTGGCCTGGGTAGTATCTGTTATGCTCCCTCCAATGGCAATATTTTTCCCTCTCTTTACAATACTAGAGGACCTTGGATATCTACCTAGAGTAGCTTTTAATCTGGACCATATGTTTAAAAAAGCCTGCGCTCACGGCAAGCAATGTTTGACAATGTGCATGGGTTTTGGATGTAATGCAGCTGGAATAATAGCCTGCAGAATAATTGAATCTCCACGAGAAAGACTTATTGCAACTTTAACAAACAATTTTGTTCCCTGCAATGGAAGATTTCCAACTTTAATAGCTATATCTACGGTTTTTCTTGTTGCAAAAACTGGCAATGGTTCAAGCTTATTACCAGCATTATCAATAACAGGTTTAGTAGTTATAGGTATAGCTGTAACGCTATTAGTATCCTATGGATTATCAAAGACAATATTAAAAGGCGTTCCTTCTACCTTTACTCTGGAACTTCCTCCTTATAGAGTACCTCAAATAGGAAGAGTTCTTTATACTTCCATAATCGACAGAACCATATTTGTACTATGGAGAGCGGCAGTCGTTGCTGCTCCGGCAGGCGCCATAACCTGGATACTTGGAAACATATATATTGGTGATTTAAGTATTATAGGTCATGCTGCAGCTTTTCTTGATCCTCTTGGCAAAATTATCGGTCTTGATGGATTTATATTAATAGCCTTTATACTTGGACTTCCTGCAAACGAAATTGTACTGCCAATACTGTTGATGTCTTATTTAGCAACAGGTTATATGATTGAATTTGACAGCATAGAGTCCTTAAGAAAGATATTACTTGATCATGGTTGGACATATCTCACAGCACTTAATGTTATGTTGTTCAGCTTACTCCATTGGCCTTGTGCTACGACTCTCTTGACTATAAGAAAAGAAACAGGCAGTTTAAAATGGACAGCACTTTCAGCACTTATTCCAACCTGCATAGCATTTATTGTATGCTTTATGACAACCATAGTATTTAAGGCTTTAGGCTTAGGGTAACTTATAAGGGAAGTCCAAAGTGAACTTCCCTTATAACTTTATAATAATCAACATTATACTATTTATCCGATGTCTATCGCCACTAACACCCCAACTTCTTAAAGTTGGGGATAAGTGGCGCTACGACCCTGGATAACGGCTTCTAAGCTTCAGATGGAGTTTAAAACTCCACTTGAAGCCAAGAATCCTGTTTATTTCAGCCAGCTATATTATATATTTATTTTGGGGAAAGTTATAATAACCTTAAATAAATCCCCATCCACACTTATATTTAGCTCTCCACCTTGGAGTTCTACGAAGCTTTTCGCTATAGCTAGTCCTAAGCCTGAACCCTCTGCATTACGTGCCTTATCTCCTCTTACGAATCGTTCAGCTATCTCATCTACATTAAAATCTATTTCATTGGCTGCTATATTTTTTAACGTTATTTCAACCTTATCTTCTATGGAAGTAATATCTATATAAACTCTTGAACCCTTCATGGCATACTTGGTTATATTAATTATTAAATTCTCAAAGACTCTAAAGATACGTTGACTATCTAGTGGCAATATTACCTTTGATTTTGGGAAGTTTGTTTTTATTATAAGTGATGCCTTTAATATTTTATCATCTAATTCAAGTATGGTTTGCTTCATTAAGTCCACCACATCCACATCCACAATATTCAAATGTATGTTTCCACTTGTGGCCTTGCTCACTTCAAATAAATCCTCTATTAGTTCCTGCAGTCTTTGTGATTTTCTGTCTAATGTATTTAAATAGTCCTTTCGTTTTTCTACTGAGAGATTTTCATCTTTTAATAAATCTACATAAGTAATGATAGATGTTAAGGGCGTTTTTAGATCGTGAGAAACATTTGTAATAAGCTCTGTCTTCATTCTTTGACTTTTTACTTCTTCATTTACAGCTTTTTTAAATCCCTTCTGTATACTTTCTATTTCTTTCTTAAAAGCATTAAACACTCCTAAATCATCTTCGATAGTTATATCCAAATTACCTTCTGCTATTTTGTTTGCAGCTTCAAAGAGCTTATTATATTTATTACTTATATTATTATAATGCTTTCTTATTATTACAAATAATACACCAGTGTATATTATTGCTGCTATTATTCCCAAAAACCAAAAACAGCTTATTATTGATACTATAATCAGATTTATTCCTAATAATATTGCAAGTTTTTTAGTATTTTTTTCTTTTAAGTCTATATTTCTTAGATAACCACAGAACTTTTTATTGACTCTTCCACTAGCTCTCCAAATGCTTCTTAAAATTTTATATATCAAGGAATTTCCTTTTGTATATTCTCTAATTCCAGTTTTGAAAATGTGCTTTAAAATGATAATTAAAACAAATACTGCCCAAAAGCATATGAACCAATAAAGAATATTTACTGACCTGTAAACAAGTTCTTGACTCACATCTATTGGTAAAAGTTTAGGTAATTCTTTATTTATTATGCTGATAGTAATAAGCTTAGGTGCTGCACATATCAGTAGATATATCAGTAGATATATCATAAAAATTACAAAACCAATTATCTCTATAGGTAACTTAGCAATCTTTTTAAATCCAATTAACTCTTTTGATATTTTATATGGGGTTATGAGAGCAACTATTGCTATGCAGATAAAAAAGGCTATAATCGTACAAAATGTTAATTTATTTTGGTAAGAGTTTCTTTCACTATTCTCTATATGAGAAAATATTAAATCTTTATATTTTAACTCTTTTGGAATAGCATAAACATAAGTCATATTCTTAATAGGCTTAATTTCTAAAGCACTTCTGCTGTTTGCTTCATCATTTTTAAACTGGTTTGATAAGCTTAACATATCTGCGCCATAAAGCTTTTTAATTGTTCTATTACCTTGATTATCATAGTCAATAACTATATAGAAGCTATATTTTTTATTAAGGCTTTGCTCAATAGGATTAATGACAGCATTATCCTCTATTAGAGAGTTTATGCCACCTTGCCTTCTCTCTGCTACTAATTTACTATCTTTTTCTATTGCATAATACTCTAAATTCTTTAAACCTTCATCTAAGTTTCTTTTATATTCACTTATCTCTTTATTAAATGTATCTTTATAAACTTCTACATTTTCCTGCGTGTAATTATCATATTTTTTATCAAGGTTTAACAAGATATTTGATGGTTCAATATTTTTATTTTCTTTTCTATTTAAAATATCAACATATATGCAATAATTACTATTTGCTATATAACTTGAAAAAAACCCACCTCTTTCAAAAACATTTTCTTTATATTTTTTGCTACCTTCCTTTATTATAGGATATGTAGAATACATTCCTACGGAAGAAGCTAGTAGCACTAGTAGAATAATTATGTTTATAATATATTTACTTTTACTGCTTTTCAATTTTGTATCCAACACCCCACACCACCTTTAAATATTTTGGATTTTTCGGGTTTATCTCTATTTTTTCTCTTATATTTCTTACATGAACCATTATCGTGTCTGTGTTTATGGCCTGTTCTTTCCAAACCCTTTCATATATTTCTTCTGCAGGGAAAACTCTCCCGGGACTTTTTATAAGCAATGTAAGAATCTTAAACTCACTGGGAGTAGTTTTTATAAAATTTCCATCTACAGTTACTTCTTTTGTATCTGTATTAAGTTCTAATCCACCAATTACATAAACATTCTCTTCAATAATTGTCCCCTTAACCATATTTAAAAACTTTGTATACCTTCTGAGCTGAGAATTTACCCTTGCCAAAAGTTCAAGTGGTTTAAATGGTTTTGTTACATAATCATCCGCTCCAATGTTTAGCCCCATTATCTTGTCTACCTCTTCAGATTTTGCAGATAACATTATTACTGGGAAATCATAATTTTCTCTAAGCTTCATGGTAAATGTTATACCATCCATTTTTGGCATCATTACATCTACAATTGCTAGATGTATTTCCTCTTTTTCTAATATTTCTAAACCTTCAAATCCATTATGTCCGATGAAAACCTTATAACCTTGATTCACTAGATAAGCTTCTATTGCAATTGCTATATCTATCTCATCTTCCACCACTAAAATATTATATATATTCATTTATTCGCATACCTCTTTCTATGAAATCGTTCCAAATTATATAATATCATAGTTAAATTCTACTCCATAGTCATTCTTTACTGCCTCCCTCATTTCTCTGCCTTTATAATACACGTATTTTTTAAAGATAATCTTGTTATAAATCTAAAGAATTTCTAAAGATTGTCCTCAAAAATAAAGAGATGATGAACATTAAATAATTTTCACCATCTCTCATACTATATTTATTTTCCCCATGACATTATGTATTCTCTAAAACCAGAGTCTTCATTAATCTGCTCTTTTTCTACCTTAAAACCACAATACTTATAGAAATCAATTGCAGACACATTTTCAACATAAACCCCTAGTTCTAAACTTGAATATAGAGATTTACAATAATTTATTAGTTTTTTACCAATACCTTGTCCATGATACTCTTCTAAAACAAATAATGCGCCAATAAATGAATTGTCTATAATACTTATAAATCCTTTAATTATTCCCTCTTCTTTATAAACAAAGGTGGTAGAAACAGGCATATACTCGTCTTTGACAAGGTCATAATTTTTGTTCCAATACTCTTCTTGTATAAATCCATGAGCAGTAATATTAGTCTTTAACCATATATTCATAACTTCTTCAATTTGAGATTTTTCTAATTCCTTAATCATTTTTTATATTTAGTGAGATAGTATGTCACAAATACCAAACGCTCACTAAAGTTCACTTCCTTTCATTTTATACATTTTTATTTAATTCCTTTTCCATAAAATACTTTTCATTTGTTATTGGATATTCCCTTTGTACATATACTGTTTTATATCCATATTTTAAATAGAATGGTTGTGCTTGAAAATTCATAGTAGTTAAAAATGCTTTCTTACATTTATTTCCCATTGCTATTCTTTCAGCTTCATGCAACAGTTTTTTACCTAAACCTTTTCCACGCTGTTCATCTCTAACCCATAAAAAGTCAACTTCTAACCATTGTCCAACAATAGTACATACAATTCCTCCAACTAATTCGTTATATTTATCAATTTCTGAAATTGTAAACTGTGGTTCATCTCTTATTTCAAAAAAATTAGAATTATAGTCTTGCAATTTTCTTCGAATTTTTAATATGTCTTCTTCAGATGGTCTTAAATTTAAGATTTGCCTCATATTATTCACTCCTTATATAGAGCTATTTAATTACATCATTACAGGTATAAATTCAATACAATAAGAATAATACAATTTTTATTTTATAGCATATTATATTATTCTATTTTTTTATATAGCATATCTATATGTGGAATATTATCTTCTAAATACTCATTTGAAGTTTCCTTAAAACCAAGACTTCCATAAAAATTAACCAAGTATGATTGTGCTTGAATCTTAATCTCTTTTTCATTTAAATTTAGTTCTATAAACTTAATTGCTTTTAACATCATTTCTCTTGATATACCTTTTCCTCGATAATTTTTATGTACCAATACTCGTCCAATAGATATTTCATCATATGAAACTCCTTTCTTTAGGATTCTTAAATATGCAATAATTTCACCATTATCTTCAAGGTATAAATGATATGAGTTTTCGTCTTTACTGTCACAATCTTGGTAAGCACACTGTTGTTCTACAATAAATACTTCATTTCTTATTTTTAAAATTTTGTATATTTCTTCAACTTTTAATTCTTCAAATTTTTTTAGTTCCCAATTCAATGTTTTGCCTCCTTTTAATCATTTAATGCGATTCTATAAAATATAACCTTGATAAATCCATTATTTACTGTTGTTTCAAGTCAAATTATAGCTTCAGCCTAATTTCTATAAAAATTATAACATATATATCATGTTATCACTTGTATAAATAGAATCCTTTCCTCTTTTATTTATCATTATGCATGAGACAATACTGGGAACATTAAGTCTCTTGTTTTAAATGGATCATCTTTCCCATTTATCAAGCTTTTCTCACAATGATAAATATTATTGGGAGTAAACCCCAAAACTACTTTCTTAGTTTTTTCGCTCATCATTGCATTAATAATTTTATCTAACTTTACCTCTTTTATTGCAAACACATCTTGTACATATAAAATATCTCTCTTTTGCTCTCCTAAAATCAAAAAATCCATGATATTTACTGAAACATTAGATACAACTTTGTCTCCATCTAACAGAGAATATGGTATATATTTGTCCTCCCAATACCCATACTCATACCATTGTTTAAAATTAAAACTATAAGTTTTTTCTGTTAAACTATTAAAACTATTTCTTAACATACTGTCATCTTTATAATTACATCTATAAATATATTTTTTATTATTAATTGATAAAATTTCACTCATTTTTGGCTTCTCCTTTCCTATATTTACATTATTTCCTTATATCTTATCTTAGCATTTTTTATGGAACAACCTTAATAACTTTTGCTAAATAAAAATGAGCCATAAGCTATATAAAATTAATTTATGACTCATTGACCTAATTATTTTCTTTTTTGCTGTAAAATAATTCTGTCTATACTTTTTCTTGATAAAAAATACTTGTTAGCAAGATACTCTTTATCTATACCTCTATTAAACTCTTCGTAAATAGCTGCATTTCTAACTTCAATTTCTTTTCTTATATTAGTTGTTTCTCCCCATTTCTTTTTATTACCTTCTTTTTTAGGAATATATATATATTCTCCATCCACATACTGATGGATTAGGTCAATTATCTCTTGGGGAAATATATCTTCAGCTTTAATATAGCACATTATGTTCCTCCTAAATTTAACTTTCTTACTTAGGATTAAACAAAGGCTATTTTCTTGATTATGTTATTAACACAATAGCCTTTGCTATGCGTTAATAATAAGTTTTCTCATAACTACTTACCTCCTTTTTTCTGCTATAGTTTCTCCTATCAAAATTATACTCACTTTAAAAAGTTATTTGATAGACTTAATTCTATCTAAGTCTGCACTACAAAGTGCTTCAATATTTTTAAATATCTTTTCTTCTGACCAATTCCACCATTTTAATTTTAATAAATAATCAATTAGTTCATCATCAAATCTCTTTTTTATAATTTTACACGGATTACCTCCAGCGATATGGTATGGAGGAATATCTTTTGTTACTACGGAATTAGCAGCAATAATTGAACCATCTCCAATATGCACGCCAGGCATTACTGTAACATTCTGTCCAATCCATACATCATTTCCAACTACAGTATCACCTTTAAAGGGTAAATCTTCAAGGGTAGGCGTGACTTTCTCCCATCCATTCCCCATGATATTAAAAGGATATGTAGTTACAGATTTCATCCTATGATTTGCACCATTCATGACAAACTCTATCCCTTTTGCAATGGCACAAAACTTACCTATAATAAGTTTATCTCCTATAAATTCATAATGATGAGTAACATGTTCTTCAAACTTTTCTGCTCCATTTATATCACTATAATAAGTGTAATCTCCAATCTTAATATTAGGATTTTTTATAACGTTTTTTATATAGCAAATGCTTTTTATATTTTCATTAGGGTAAATACTATTTGGATTTGGTCCAAATTTATTCATATATATCATCTCCTTAGTAATTAAATTCTTCTTAAATTTAAAAATTAAAAATCCCCACAGATGAACAATATCATCAGTGGGGATTTTATTTACATGAAGCTCTTTCATTATATTTAAATTAAACTTAATACACAATATATATCCTATATTTTAATTGCAACTAATATAAACATATATTTTTATATGTGTGTATTTGTAGTTATTTTGTTTATATAGAAAAGAGTATAATAGAAGATATTGTTCTTAAAATGCATGATTAAATAAAGTTCTGTTCTAGAACTTTTAAAGCAATGCAAACTATTTAATTTTAATAGTTTAGTTAAGAACAACTATAATCATCTGATTAAATCTCCTTTTTCTATAATTAAATTTCTAGTTAATCTTATAATAAAACCCTATTATTGTCAATATACATTTAATAAAACAAATTGTTTACAACTTAATTATGCTTCATTGACCCTTTCAAGCCATTCATTAACTAATGAATTAAATAGTTCTCTCTGTTCTATCTGCAAATTATGTCCTGCTCTATCCAATACAGCAAAAGTTGCTCTCGGATAGTTGTCTAAAATACTCCAAGCATCTTTATAACCTACTGTTGAATCTTGACGCCCTAATAGTATAAGAGTTGGCTTATTAAACTTTTCATTCATTCTATCTACATCGAATGAAAACGCATACCCATTTTGTTGAAGATTAAGTAAAAAATCATTATCTGCCAGTCTTATACCAGATAAAATTTCTTCTCTATACCTATCCCAAATTTCTTTACTTTGTACTACCTGCATAGAAGAAAAACCTTTCGCATCGGATGGCTCAAGCTGTGATAATAATTCATCATCTCTCTTTAAAATAATATGCGCTGGAAGGTTACGTTTCTTAAAATCTGCAATAATAACAGGACATAATAAAAATAGCCCATCTACTCTATCTTTCATTTTATGTACTATTCCTCTTGCTAAATATCCACCATAGGATTCACCTGCAAGTAAAAAGTTTTCATTTGGAATAACTTTTTCAATAAAATTAATTAAAATGTCCAGCATTATATCTGAATTTATGATCCAATTTTCACCTTTGGTTTTTCCCATCCCTGGTAAGTCAATATATATCCTCTTATATCCATCTCTATTATTAAATACAGGCTCCATACATCCTGTCATTAATCTATGGTCTACGTGATAGCCATGTATCATAATAATTGGTTTCCCACTACCTATTACTTCATAGTTTATAGATATATCTTTTATCTTACATTTCATTATTTTTCTCCTTGTTTTCTGATAATATCAGTAAATCCCATTCATGCAGCTCAACTCTATATAGACCTCTTTCAATTATCGGGTCCTTTTTAGCAATCATTTTTGCCTCATCTAAATCCTTAGCCTTGAATATAATCATTCCACCGTTGGAATTAGCAAATCCACCTCCAATAAAATATCTTTCAGCAGCAACACTCTTTAGATACTCTGCATGGTCTTGGAAATCTTTTGAGGTAGTCTCTAACTCACTGTTTTTATAATCAATTCTTACAAATAATTTATCACCTTTTTTCATATAACTTGCTCCTTCAATTCTTTAATTACTCATGCTAAATTTGCAAGAATCAGAACATATGTTCATCAAAATAATAGCACGTTTGCATAATAGTGTCAATAAAGTTTTATATGTTTGCATTATGAATGTATACTAATTAAAAAGCTCTCTGTCTCCAACCAAGAAAGTTTTTTTAACCCAACCAAAAAAGCTGTTAAAATTTAATTTAACAGCCTAATTATTTGTGAAAGTTTTTTTAATCCATTTTCTAAATCATATAAAGAAGAGTATGAATAAGAAATTCTAAGGTTTAGATTTTCAGAAAAATCATATACGTTTCCTGGATTAATTAATATACCATTGTCGCAACACAGGTAAAATAATTTTTCCATTGATATCTGTTTTTTTAATTTTAGCCATATATAAAACCCTCCACTAGGTTTGTTCCACGTAGCTATATCAGAAAAATACTTTTCAAGAGCATTTAGTGCCACCTGTCTTCTAACTCTCAGCTTCTCTCTAAGTTCTTCAAGATATTTTTCATAAAGTCCGCTTGAGATCCATTCTGCTAACGCCCATTGTGAAAGTGAACTTGAGCCATAATCCGTCTGCATTTTTATATCTCCTAAACGCTCTATAACAGGCTCCGGCCCAATTAACCAACCAATTCTAATTCCAGCTGCTAAGGATTTTGAAATAGTCCCCATGTATAGTACACTGCCATTTTTATCTTTAGCTTTTAAAGGCAATGGCGGTTCTGTATCAAGCCACAGATCTCTATATGCATCATCCTCAATAATAGGTAGTCTTGCTTTTTCACATACTTCTAGTAGTTCATTTCTTTTATGCTGCGGCATAACAATTCCAGTAGGATTATGAAATGTAGGTATAGTATAGAGCAGCGTGGTTGCTTTATTTAAGTTATTCATAATTTCACTTATTCTAATTCCCTGATCATCCATCGGTATTCCCTTTACTCTCATTCCTGCTGATTGGAATACATGGAGTGATTTTATATAAGATGGTTTTTCTGAAAGTACAGCAGAACCAGGGTGCAGGATACCAAGGGAGATCAATTGCAATGCCTGTAGTGAACCTGACACAATCAATATTGAATCTGGTGAAGCGTTTATTTCATATTTCTTTAGATATTGGCTTATAATTTGTCTTAAATACAATGATCCTTTTGGCTCTTCGTATCCTAAAGATTCTATTTTATCTCCAACACTATCTAATACTACTTTCATCATTTCTTTCGGAAATAACTCAGGAGAAAGTTCTCCTGTACCTAACCGTATCATATTTTCTTTATACTCAAATTTATTGATTGCTTGAATTATAGATAAATTAGGTTTATGTATTCCACTTGAAATATAGCTCTGCCAATTAGGTGGTGGCGTTGATGCTAGCAAAGACCATGTATTATTAACTATAATTGTTCCTCCACCACTTTTTCCTTCAATTAATCCCTCTGCCTTCAGCTCATCTAAAGCTTCCACAACAGTACTCCTGTTTACTTCAAATCTTTCTGCCAGTTCTCTTTGAGCTGGCAGCTTGCTCGAAATACTCCATTCACCTGTTGCTATTTTTTCCTTGATGTAATCAACAATCTGCTTATATAATGGAATAGAAGAATTTTTATTTGGCTTCCAATTAATACTTATCATATATTGATATCCTATCCCCTCTATCGGAATGTGTTCTTTGCATTTAACTTCCTAATGGAAGTCGTTTTGCATACTTTATTACAAATTCATCATTTAAAAATATTGTAACTTATAATAATTCATTACAGATAGCTCTTCAAAACCACAAGCTTTGTATAAATTAAGTGCAGTATTGTTTTTACACTCCACATCCAATTCTATCTCATAAATGTTTTTTTCATTTATTAAACGTAAAGCTTCTTTTAATGCTGCTTTTCCATATCCTTTACCTCGGAAATTAGGCAATATTCCAAAACCACTTATAAAAGTTGAATCATCACTATAGCTTACCGCAATTTTCCCAATAGCCCTTTCATTTAGTTCAACCATATATGTGATTTTATTTAATTCTTCCTCTTCTTCCAAAAAGCATTCAAATTCCTCTGAATGGTTAAAAAATATTGCATTTTGTCTACTAATTTCTTTTCCATCTAACTTTCCAGCTTTTCTTAGTCTAATAGAACTTGTACTTTCTAAAGTAGTTTTGTTAAATAACTTCATTCTATACTCTGAAAAATCATATTCACCGCAAACAGAATTTATAAATTTAACACCTGAATTAGAATTACCATCTGATAATAACAATACCTTATTAAAGTTTCTCTTCTTACACTCCTCCATTGCAAGTTCAAAAATCTTTTTAAACAACCCCTTTCTTCGAAAGTCGGGATGAGTCATTCCATTGATTTCACCAATATTACTACCTCCAAAACTTGAAATACCCAGGTAAGCTACTAAAATATCTTCAACATAATAGAGAAACTCATTAATCTCTTTTAGTCCTATTTCAGAATTTCTCCTTATATTTAACTTATAGTCTAATTCTAACTTTAGATTTGTTTTATCCTGTGAACAGCAAAGCTCTTCAAGTTGATTTATTTCTTTATACTCCTTTTCTGATATATATTGTTTTAAAGAAATAGTTTCATTTAATATTTTTTCTGACATTTTAAGACACCTCTTGAAATCAAAATTTGGACATAAAAATACCCTGAAATAGTTGTCCTAACTACTCCAGGGTTGATAAACTTATCTTTATAATATTGATCATAACAGTAACAATAGTTACAAATCAAAATTACATTTAATAACTTTTACTTGAAGTAGTTGGACATAAAAATTCAATTACAAATCTATTATTTATCTTACTCATGTTCAACCACTCCTTTCAAAATTCATATACCAAATTATACCATGAACATTTTATAATTTCAATATTTAAATATATATTTACAGAAAACTGTACTTTATAGATACCCACCGCTGAAAGTTAACTTATAAAAAATATTTATTGGTAACAATTAACACAAATTAAATATTTTTTAGAGGACAGTGAACAATTGACAGAGGACAGTGAAGGAGGATTTTTCTCCGCTACACTACGAATAATCTTTAATTTAAAAGAAACTCCTGCTCTCTTGTTTCGCAGGACTACTTTCTTAGTATCTGAATAAGCGATGTTTTGCATTAGCAAAACAATCTTAAAAAAATAAATTGGTTTTCTGACGTAAGGAAGAAAACTCACCTTCACTGTCCTCTCTCCTCTGTCAATTGTCCTCTAAAAATATATTTATATCTTCTAAACATTACCAATAATTCTCATAATATAAGTTAAATGTCGGCCTTGGGTGTCTATAAGTTTATAAAGTTTCAATCTCAACTTTTATTGCTGTAGCACCTTCTAATTGAAGCCATTTTAAATTTGCTTTAAATTTTGAACCAACCTTATTTAAATTACATATATTCTCTATAACATAAGCTCCTCTATTTTCAACATATTTATCTATTGCTACGTGATCTTTTCCATGTTGTATTCCACTTAAGTCAATTCCTATTAATTTTACATTAAAATCTAATAATTTATCTACAAGTTTATTGGTTAAATACGGACTCGATTTAGAATTAAAATACTCTTCACTTCCGTATCCATAGTTTTCTAAATATCCGGTTCTAAATATTACAAAAGAATCTTCTTTAATCGATATATTATCTAATATATTAATATCTATAATATCTAGATTTCTAACATCTACTACAGTAACATCTATTTCTGATGGGAACTCTATTCTTGATAGATTATAGCAATCTATATGAGTTCCTATATGTTGTCTTTGATGTGCTGGCTGCGAATCTCCCCATTTTAATACTTCTTGAGGAATATTAAATTCCTTTAAATGCAAATTCATATTACATATCTCCTTCCAATTCTATTATCTTATCCAAATAGTTATTAAACTTTTTTAAAAAACTAGCTACAACTTCTTGTTCTTCTTTATCTATATTTTTAAAAAACTTATTATTTCTTTCTTCCCACTTCTTATGTTTTATTTGATGATCTTTATATAACATTTCCCCTAATTCTGTTAACTTAAAATATATTTCCTTATCATTCTCAGGATTCTTATACTTATCAATAAGCTTACTATTCAAAAGTTTTTTGCTAATCTTACTTATTGCACTTCTCGTCATATTCATACTTTGAGATATTTTAGTAACGTTAGGATCTTTTATTTTCCCTATGAAATCTAAACAATGTATTTCTGAGATTCCATACTTTTCATATTCTCCCCTAAAGGCTATCCTTCCTAGAGTTTCTTCTTTTTCATATATTTCTTTTAAACTCTTCATAATGTTATTAATATTATCCACTTCAAACACCTTCCTGTTATTTTCAACAAAACAATAATATGATATTTTGTTTCCTTGGACACAATATTAATATATTTTTGTTTCCGTGTCAATAATTTTATAGAATTTAATTTATTCTATGATTTACCTATAAGCTCACTCACCTTTTTTATATCTTAAAAAAATCTAGGCATCCTTCCTAGATATGCTGATTGCGATGCTTCTAAAACTATACTTACATAAAAATTTACTTTATCATAATAGTTGTACAAAATAGACTAGCACACTGACTAGTTATTTTTTAAGATTCCCAATGTCAGAAAAGTAATAGTTACTTCGTATTAATCTATGAGAAGCTTCTCAAAGGAGAGATATATATGAATATAAATGAAACAAACTTTATAAATCAACTACAAAATAAAAATTCAAAAGCATTAGATTTTGTAGTGGACAACTATAGTAATTTAGTTTTTAAAGTTGTGCGGAGCGTTTTAAATTCAAGTTTTCACGCTCAATATGCAGAAGAATGTGCAAATGATGTATTTTGGTCTGTATGGAATAATATTAAGAGCTTTGATGAAGAAAAAGGAGATTTTAAATATTGGATTGCTGCTGTAGCTAAATACAAAGCTATAGATTACCAAAGAAAGCTCTTTAATCAAAGTAATAATGTTGAATGTATAGATGATTACACATTACCAGACGAATTCAGTACAGAGAAAATAATAATATCAAAGGAGAATAAAGAAGAACTTTTAGAAGCAATAAACCATATGAAGGATGAAGACAAAGAAATATTTATAAGAAGATATTTCTTATACGAAGGTGTAGATAATATAGCAGAAGCTTTTGGTGTAAATAGAAATCTTATAGATAAAAGACTTTCGAGAGGACGTAAATTTTTAAAGGAAAAGCTTACTCTTTTGAAGGGAGATGTAGTGTAATGAATAATAAAAATTTTAATTTAGAAGAAAAAGATATATACAAGTTATTTAATCACATAAAACTTGAGGAAAGTGAGTTTAATGATATGAATGGAGAGGTAGACGAAATGCAAAAGGAAAGAATAAAGAAAAATTTAAATAAAAAAATAAAAAACAAAAATAATCTTAAAATGTTTAAAAGAGGCTCTGTAGCAGCTGCTGCAGCTTTAATCGGCATTATGGCTATAGGGACAGTTTCTCCAGCCTTAGCTCAGAATATTCCAGTTTTAAGTTCTATAACACAAACCCTTAATGATAGACTTGGACTAGGTGGAAATTATGTTGAATACTCTCAAATAATAAATAAAAGTATTACTGATAAGGGTATAACCCTTACTATAAATGAAGTTTTAGCCGATGATTCAAAATTAGTTATAGGTTATACAGTTAAGAGTGATAAAGAACTTAAAGAATTTCACGGTATAGGCTTATCCAGATTTTTAAAAGTTAATGGAAAACAAAACGGTGGACATGGCTCTAGCTATGGAGAAAATATTGATGCTTATACTTATGTAGGTAATGAAGAATTCCATACTAATTTGCCAAAAACATCCGATAAATTTAATATCGACTTAAATGTTGATGAAATAATGGATACAAAAGGTAGCTGGAAATTTGCCTTCAGCGTGTCAAAAGAAGAATTGACTAAAAATAGTAAGATATTTAAACCAGTTAATAAAATTGATTTTCCAGATAGTACTGTAACTATAGATAAGGTAGTTCTATCTCCTATAGATACTTCTATTTTCTTAAGTGGAAAGGATAAATATAAAAAGGAGCCAAATGGAGGTTCGATGTTTGACTATGATTATTGGATTGCCTTTGATGATGCAGGGGTAGAGCTCATACCTAAAAGTCTTGGTGGTGGAAGTCATGATACTAAAACGGGAATTTTCCAAATTGAAATGCAGTATGCTAAGTCTAAAAATATTCCAAAGTATTTAACTATTGTTCCTTGTAAAATTACTCCTTCTGGCGGCGGTAGTGTAAGTGTAGATAAGGATGGAAAAGAAACTTATACTGCTATAAAAGGAAAGAAGCCTGTAGAAGTAAGTCAAGTTATGGATGGAGTTTATCCAAAGGAGCTTCCTCAAGGCAGTATGGGAAAAATTATAATAAATGATGTGAAAAATGAGAAAGATAAAACTATAGTTAAATTCACAGCCGTTGGTAAAGCACCTTATTTTCAAGCAACAGAGCTTCATATAAAAGATAATAAAGGAGAATTCGTTACGCCTAAAAGTTATAATCTGCATAGGAATGGACAAAAACCTAATGAATTTACACTAGAGCTTCCATTGTTAGATTCAAGTAAAAAATATACTATATACACTAATGACTTAAGTAATATTGAGTTTAGGGAAGACTTGAAATTTAAAATCGAGCTTAACCAATAGATATGAAATAACAATGTATTCCATTAATTCTATTCCAATTTTTGCAAGGGGAAATCCCCTTGCAGAAATTGAAGAATCTAATAAGCTTTTACTTATGTTTTACTTTAAATAATTCACCAACACCTACAATGCTTATATTTAATATATTAGTTAATTGTTTGAGGCTTTTAAGATTATTTATATACTTAATATTATTCTTACTAACTAACTTTTCAATCATTTCTACTATATCTTTTTTTTGACTAGTATTCAGAATAAGATTTTTATTTAGACATTCTCTATTGATATAGGTTAAAGTAGTCCATATCTGCTCCTCTGAAATACTATTTATATTCATTAAAACCCAGGTAAAATCTTTTCTTCTAGTATCTTCAGGATATGCCGCCTTAAAAAACTCTATAAAATGATTTACTGGCTTTGGATCTTTTTCTTTAACATACTTTCCAAGCTGTGATTTTAGGTTATTCTTCAAGTACATCAGTGTATTTGGCTTTACTGAATCCTTTAACCCCTCTATGTGTTCATAAATATAATTATATGTATCTTTAATCTGTTCCTCATTTACATTTTCCTTTTTAAGCACCTTTGTTATATCAATATACTCTAGAATGTTCTTCTTGCAATTGAGCTCCTTATTATATAGCCTTTCCCAAATTTCATGTGCAGTTAATTTTTGAAATTCAATGTTATTTAATAATATTTCTTTATCCATATATTCTCCTTACTGTTTTAAAATTTCTTAGTTCCTATATTGTATCATAAGCTTTATAAATTGTTTACTGAAAAAGAAGCAGTCAATTTATGCTGCTTCTTTCTTTAATAAATACCAAACTACGTTTCAGTTTTTGTAACTGACTTGCCAGCCTCAATTAATGCTTTATCACCTATTAAGAAAAAGCTCTGAATAAACATCAGAATGCCGGTTATAATAAGTAGCCATTCTATTTTTATGATATCAGACAGTGGTCCAAATATAAGCATTCCCATCGGCATCATAACACTTGATATCATAGCTAGAACGCCAAATACTCTACCCAGAAAATCTCCCTCTACTTTTTCCTGTAGTAAAACTGTAGATGGTGTGTTAAAGATTGGCATAGCAATTCCAATTAAAATCATGAAGGCTAGGTATACCCAAAATATAGGAATAACTCCAAGTGCAAAGGTACTTATTCCAATAATAATGCATGACATTGTCATTGTATGAATCTTATTTTTAAATCCACCCCAATAGGCCATGATTATACCACCTACCATCATACCTGCAGAAAAAGTAATTTCAACTGCCGTAAGACGCCAAACATCATTTCCAAAAGTACGTGAAACTTGCAGTGGTGTTAAAAATGCAGCAGGTGACACAAGTACAAAGAAAAATGCACAAAATATAAAGAACTTTTTAACATATTCATGGTTTTTGATATAATTAAACCCCTCATCCATGTCACTAAAGTAGCCAGTTGCTTGCTTCTCCATAGCTTTTGCATGAACAGGAACATGTAAAAATAAAAGCAATGTCGAAACCCCTATAGCTGCTGTAACAACATCTATAAAAAATATTGCTTCTATGGAAGCCATGGTTAAAAGTGCGCCACTAAGCATAGGCGATATAAGCATAACTAATGATTGTATGCTACCATTTGTTGCATTCACCTTTGTAAGTTTATCCTCAGGTACGATTTGTGGAATAAAGGCTCCAACAGCTGGTATTTGAATTGCTGCACCTAACGCACGTATGGCAGAAACCACAAATAAAAGCCATGTGTATTTATGTCCTGTAAGAAATAATATAGCCAAAACAAGAGTTGCTGCTGCAATCATAGAATCAGACAACATGATCAGTATCTTTCGATTATAACGATCAGCCCACACTCCTGCAAAAGGAGAAAGAAAAAATGTAGGTAGAAAGCCGCAAATAATTGATATGGTCATCATTACACCGGATTGAGTTTTTAATGTAATATACCAGGTAATTGCATACTGAACCAGCGAAGACCCAAATAGAGATATGGTCTGGCTGGTCAAAAATAATATTATGTCTCTTTTCCAATTTCTATTCATATTTGTCATATATACTCCTATTGTTTTTAATAAGTTTACTTATAATCAATTCTTAATTCAATCAACTATGGTTAACTTGAAATTATATTACCATAATATTGAACCTGAAGAAAGATAAAAATTTCTTTAACTGGTAGACATTATACTCATTTTTCAAAGATAATTTGTTTAATAGTAAATGTAACACAAAGTCTTAATGATGCATAAACTATATAGAATGTGCATTTAATTAGGAGTGGAGGAATAAAAGTGGAAAAATTTCTAACTTTTCATGGGATAATTACCATGATTAATGACTTTTCAATAGCTACAAATGAAACAAACCCGGGATGTTATAAATTAATGTCTGTAGAAGACGGATCTGGAAATACAGTGAATTTTGTGGTGGCACCAAATACTTACTTTGTAGACCATGTAACGATGGAAGTAGGAGATATGGTAACGGGATTTTATGATGCAAATGCACCTGTTCCTCTCATTTTTCCGCCACAATATAGAGCAATTGTTATGGCAAAAGATACACAATTTCAAAATGTAAAAGTAGACTATTTTAACAGTCAGTTAGTGAGCAGCGATAACCAATTAAAATTAAATATTGGCCCATCTACTCAGATATTACTGGAGAATGATCAAACTTTTACCCAAAACCCTGCAAACCGAAATCTAATTGTTATCTATGGTCCTACCACAATGAGTATACCAGCTCAAACCACACCATATGAAATTATTGTTATGTGTTAAGTATTAGGAAGATTAAAATTCCCTTCAAAAAATAACCTGCTAATTCTATTTCTAATTAGCAGGTTATTTTCATTATTAATTGTATTTCATACATTTCAAAAACTAGCTATACACATCTTATCATCATGATTTCAGTAGAATTGTTGACTTTCTAAATAAAAAAGCAATTGATAGTTCTACTATTACATTAATAAATGCAAAAATTATCATTGCACTTCTAAATTGCAGACTAATATTTAAGGAGAATGGTATATAAAATATAGAAATAATGGATACCACTAGAAAAGCTATCCATCGATTTTTAGCACTTTCTTTTAATTCCTGAAGTCCTCTCTCCAAGCACAACAAGTATATTCCTTTACATATTATATATATTAAATAAATATTTATAATTGAGATTACTGAGCTTAGTGCCATAACCCAAAAATTCGGTGGAACAAACTGTCCTGATAACAAATTATCATTACTTACATGAATTACATCTTTTACAGTAAGGATAGTTAATATAATTGAAGGCATCTTACCTTTCTCATAGATTTTGTGCTGCAACTGAAGTTCATTTAAAGCTGAGTAAATTAATATATATCCTATAAAATTAGGTAAAATGTTTATTGGTCCAAGGTTTATATCAAAAATTATGAAGATCATTGCCCAAAATAATTTATTATAGCTTGAAGCATACATACCCTCTACCTCCTACCTATTCTAAGTGATTCAATATCATATTTACCTGGAGACTGAAGCCAATAATTCATAAAGCACAGACTATGTCCCTTATTTCCATCGGTATCTTCGGTAAGAATATCTAAAGTAATGTTATATGCATTATTTTTTCTAATGTCATTCTTATTAAATTTGAATTCATAACTAACTTCTAAGTTATCCCCTGCTTTCAATTCTAAAGGAAATTTAATCTCCTTTAATGGTTTTCCATTAACTTTAATTAATGCTACATCTTCAATAATATCAGGAAATTTTGTGTATAAACCTGTAACCTTTGTATCCTTAGTTGCTCTATGTGTAGAAGCCCCAGTGTTATCACTGCTTGAAGTAGCATTTGCCATAGTTAAAGTTGGACTATTTGTGTTATCGCCATGTAGATATATCCTGCCTATATCTTCGTTAATAATTTTTCCATTTGTAAAAGTAATTTTAGCCTTTGTAATGACCTTATTTTTAAGATTATCAGGAGCTTTATTTTGATCTAAATCACAAAAATTTACAGATATACATTTAAGCTTATAATAGCGCTTGTCATTATTTCTATCACTTTCAGTAAAGCTTATATATTCTTGTCCTATTTCAGGAAATTCAATATTTTGAACCTGTTCCTGTGAATTAATATTTTGAATATAATAAAACTGAATGTTATTCATAGCACTTTGAATATCATAATAATGCTTGATAAATATTGGCTCCTTAAGAATATGCTTCTCATAAAAATAAATGTTTCCCACCCAAGAAAGCATCAAAAACACTAATCCAAAGATTGCAAACTTTTTGTTCAAATTCATATTAATTCCTCTCAATAATTAGCTCTATTTACTATATTATGCAATACATTTTAATAAAAGTAAATCATGCTTATAGGGGCTACAGATAATTCTTTTTCCCTTTATGCAATTTAAATATCTTGATAAAATGAATTTATTGGTAATCACAAGCAATTATACTATTTCTTTTATAAAAAATTCTTTTGAACCTTTTTTGTATTTAATGTCTCTTATATAATAGGTGCACCTAAAAAAGGAGGTAATGACGTGGATGAGATCAGTTTGATACAGCGCTGTAAGGAAGGCGACATGGATGCCTTTAACGATTTATTTGAAAAATATAGCAAACAAGCCCTTAGAACAGTGTATCTTATAAGTGGACGAAATGATATAGCAGAAGATGTGGTACAAGAAGCTTTTATAAAATGCTATAGCGAAATAAAAAGCTTAAAAAATCCTAAAACATTTCAAGCTTGGTTCTATCGTCTACTTACAAGAATAGTATGGCGTTATTGTTCAAAAGAAAAAAATCATTTGTCTATAGAAAGTATTAATGATAGTAAGGATACAATTGCGGATAGTTTAGTGTTATCTGATATAGCAGAAAGAGACGAACTTAAAAAATTTGTGAATGAAGCTATCAACAAACTGAGTTTGCCTTTAAAAACAACTGTGATTCTCTATTATTATAATGAACTATCTATCAAAGAAATATCAAAAATCTTAGGCTGTTTTCAAGGCACAGTTAAATCAAGACTTTGTAACTCTAGAAAATTGCTTGAAAAAGAATTACGTAGCAAAAAATTTGAAGGCTACTCTTTTGCTGATAACTCTATTAGGAAGGAGCAAGATAAAAATGCCAAACCAACAACAATTTAAAGATATAGTAAAAGCAGCTTTGCTTGATAAGGCTGAAGAAGTGTCTCCATCGGATAACATGTTTGAGAGTATTAAATATGAAATTCAATCGAATAGGAGTGAAAAAAGGTTTATGTTAAAAGAAAAGTTTTTCCCATTAAATTTAAATTTAAAAAAATCTATTATTACTGCATCATGCGGTATATTTATAATTGCGGGATCAGTTCTTACATTTTCACCTAATATTAGGGCTTCAGCTTTTCAAGCCATAGATAAACGTGTTAATGGTTATACAAGTATGAGGAATTACGATAAAGTACCATCAAAAGATGCACTAAAAAAAGATTTAGGATACGAAATAAAAATGCCAGCTTCCCTTCCAGGAGGATATAAATTAGTTGATAGTGAAATATATGGTCATATTGATGGCTCAGCACCACCAGAGAATCAATATGATAAGAAGGCAGCATGTGCAACATATTCAAAGGATATGTTAAGAAAAGAAGCCATATCATTGGATGCTTTTAAAGCGGGAACAGAAGAAGATTTACCAATATTTAAAAATTCTAAAACAGTAACTATTGGAACTACTACTGCTTACTGGACAGAATATACAGTGCATATATTACCTAATGATCTGTTTGATAAAATGTCACAACAGCAAAAAGATGAAATTAATAAAGCTTCTGAAAATGGAAAAGAACTTTTAGTTATGGTCGGAAGTAATAAGGGCAAAAAGCTTAATGAGCAATTCAAAACTGCACATTCATTGAGATGGACAGAAAACGGGGTAAATTATAAACTTGCTGATCAAAATAATAAATTGACTTTTGAACAAATGTCAAAAATGGCTGAGAGTATAATAAACTCAAAATAACCTAATAAAAAAGACCTGAAGCAAATTAACAATAAAGGCTGCGTATCAAATTTAATACGCAGCCTTTGCTATTATTTAATTACTGTCATTCCGCCCATATATGGTTGTAATGCAACTGGAATGTTTATAGAACCATCTGCATTTAAGTTGTTCTCTAAGAAAGCAATTAGCATTCTTGGAGGTGCAACAACTGTATTATTTAATGTATGCGCAAAGTATTTACCATTTTCACCATTTACACGAATTTTTAATCTACGTGCTTGTGCATCACCTAAGTTAGAGCAGCTTCCTATTTCAAAGTATTTTTTTTGTCTAGGAGACCAAGCTTCTACGTCTACTGATTTTACCTTTAAGTCTGCTAAGTCACCTGAGCAGCATTCTAAAGTTCTTACTGGTATATCTAAAGAACGGAATAGATCTACTGTATTTTGCCATAGTTTATCGTACCACATCATGCTGTCTTCTGGCTTACATACAACAATCATTTCTTGCTTTTCAAATTGGTGAATTCTATATACTCCTCTTTCTTCAATACCATGAGCTCCTTTTTCTTTTCTGAAGCAAGGTGAGTAACTAGTTAATGTATGTGGTAAAGATTCTTCTGGTAATATAGTATCAATAAATTTACCAATCATAGAATGCTCACTAGTTCCAATTAAGTATAAATCTTCACCTTCTATTTTGTACATCATAGCATCCATTTCAGCAAAGCTCATAACACCAGTTACAACTTCGCTACGAATCATGAAAGGTGGAATGCAATATGTAAAGCCACGATTTATCATAAAATCTCTAGCATAGGAAATTACTGCAGAATGAAGTCTAGCAATATCTCCCATTAGGTAATAGAAACCATTACCAGCAACTTTTCTAGCACTATCTAAGTCAACGCCATTGAATTTTTCCATAATATCAGTATGATATGGAACCTCAAAATCAGGTACAACTGGCTCTCCATAACGCTCTACTTCTACGTTTTCACTATCGTCTTTACCAATTGGAACACTTGGATCAATTATATTTGGAATAGTCATCATATTCTTTTTGATTTTTTCTTCTAATTCGCCTTCTTTTGCTTCTAATTCTGCTAAACGCTCAGACTCTGCTGTAACCTTTTTCTTCATTTCTTCTGCTTCTTCTTTTTTACCTTGAGCCATTAATCCACCGATTTCCTTTGAAATCTTGTTTCTATCAGCTCTTAAAGCATCTGCTTCTGTCTTTACATTTCTAAGTTCAAGGTCCATAGCGATTACCTCATCTACTAAACCTAACTTATTATCCTGAAACTTTTTCTTCATGTTTTCCTTAACAATTTCAGGGTTTTCTCTTACAAATCTTAAATCTAACATAATTTTCCCTCCTAAGTTAAATGTAAATATTATTTTGTATTAAACCATAAGATAAAAAAAACTTCCGTCCCATATATAAACATTTATATATGGGACGGAAGGAATCCGCGTTGCCACCCAAATTGCTGATCTATAATAAGAAACAGCCACTCGACAGTAGTATAAAGGCTACCAACCTTTCGATTCATCACCGACAGCTCCAAAAGTGGAACGATTTAACCTTTCACCGATTCTCACCAACCATCGGCTCTCTGAAGAAATTTATAAATCATAGCTTTTATCAACACTGTTTTCCTAATATATAGTATATCCTAATTATACATAATCTTATACTTATTTGCAAGTAAAGACTTAATTTAATATTTCTCACCAATTTATAACATCTTATGAAATACAATATCATATAATTTTCAAAAAGTAAATAACAATATAAAAATCGAACCATCATATATGTCATCTCACCCTCTAACCTTATTAACACCACTTTTATCCATCATCAGAGAAATGATATATAAAACCAATACTGGCGTTACTAATAATGAAGTACATGCTATCCCAATGCTTATAGAAATTTTTGTAGCTATAACTCCAATAATTGGCCCACCTAAAATTTGCCCTAAAGCATTAATTTGTCCATTCATAGAAAGTATAGTAGCTCTTGCATTGTCATCGATATGGTTATTTAACCATGCACTAAATATAGGCTCATTTATAGTTCTAAACATGTTTGTTGATAAATAAGCTATTAGCATTAAACTAAAGTTTTTTGTAAGTGCAAATACTAGCATGCATAAAACATAAAATATGTTTATAGCTAATAATATCTTTCCACTATGATTTTCATCTTCTTTCTCTAACTTATTTGATATAAACTGCATTACTATAGCACTTAATATCATCCCTGTAATTCCGAATATACCGAACCAGGTTACTGGCTGAAGATTTCCAAGCTGCGGAAGCGTGGTATCCTGTAGAAAATGCGCATTGGAAAGTCTATCATAACCTTCACTAGATAAACCATGAAACAGAGTTATAGAAAGCAAAATCATTAATATGGCTTTACTTTTCACAAATTTAAATCCTGTTTTAAAAGTGTACCCCATCTTTTTAAAAGTGTTTAAATCTTTAGGAGCAGATGGTTTAAAATTGTTTTCTGGCATATACAATCCTAAAAATAATGCAAAAACTATAAATAGACATCCACTGACTATAATAGGCAGCCTAACAGATAAATTACCTATTATTGTGCTTAGTATTATTCCAATAACTGTGCCTATTTGCCCTGCTTGCGCTCCTTTTATATATATTTGATCTAAGTACTTAGTTTTCTCTTCTTCTGCAATCCACGCCTCAACAGAGCCGCTGACAAAGGTAGAACCTAATCCCCATATTACCTGTGCTGCAAGTATAAAGATAAAGCTAGCAAATGAACCTTCTAAAATGAATCCTAATCCTATTAGAACTGCACCGATAATAATAGATAGCTTACGGCTGTATACATCTGCAACTATACCTGTAGGAATTTCAAATAGAAAGCATGCTGCTTCCAGTGTAGTTCCAACAAGTATAAGTTGAAGTGGATTTAAATGAACCTTTTCAATATGATAAACTATCATAACTGTAGCTGCCAATGAAAAACACATTGCTGTAATAGCTGAAAATAATAAATAAATTTTATATGCTGAAAATTTTTTAACCATTAATCATTCACCGTCCCTATATTTTGAAAAAGTTTGTTTGTAATTTGTAATCTAAATATTTTAAATATATAAATCATCATAATAATCTCCTTGAATAAAAAAAGCCGCAAATGAACACAGGTTCACTTACAGCCTCATAATTATATGACCTAAATATAAACATGAAATATAGGACTTTAATTTATACAACTTATCATTAAATTATATAGATTAAAATCTTATATCATATCTATAAATGCAGCAAAAATAGGCATAAAAATACCGTGTTTAGAACACGGTTTTCCTACTATGCAAATAAGGTGTAACATGCTCATTATAATATTGACTATTTTTGAAGCACACAAATAAATATGGTAAGAATCAAGATTTTAAAAATTAATTCTACCACGAATAAACCTTGAACAATTCAAGATTTTTCTACGTACTTCCTAAAAATAATCCCTATTCAGTTAGTTTAGTTAAAAACTACCTCTTTGCGCATATTTACAACACCTTTACACTTATATTTTTTCATGTTTATATTTGAGTCTATTTATATTATACATAAACTTAGGATTTTTTCAATACACTTTTACCTCAATTATGATACATTCTCAATTTTAACCAGAAGCCATATCAGGTATAGGTGATATATATACTTTACATAGACTATATACACTACAATTAAAATAGTACTATAATTAGTATATAAAAAGTATAATTTTGGTATATTATTTAATATTGGAATTGAGGAAAAAGTATGCTATCATTTTTAAAACAGTCTAATAAAAACTTATATCATTTAACTACAAAACTTATTGTAATAACCATAATAGCCAGCATGTTTGTATTTTGTAGAATCATTTACCGCGACTCTGGAGGCTACCTTTTTTTAATATGGAATATATTTTTAGCATGGCTTCCATTTTATTTTAGTTTAATTTATACGAACTATAATTTTAGAATAAATTTTAGTCAATATATGATTGGCTTATTATGGCTTATCTTTTATCCTAATGCGCCCTATATATTAACAGACTTTATTCACCTATCAAAATATAAATTTTATGAAAATAAATCATATGAAATAATCTTTAATTCAAACTTTGCTATATGGTATGATTTCTTTTTAATTAGCATTTTTGTAATTATCGGTTTAGTATTGAGTTTTATATCATTATCTATTATGCACAAATATATAAAGGAAAAATATGACTATACCTTAGGGTGGCTTTTTATTCTTATAATTTGTATGCTAAGCAGTTTCGGAATCTATTTAGGAAGATTTGCAAGGGTAAATAGTTGGGAATTAGTAACTAATCCTTTGTATTTATTAAATGTTATTTTTAATAGTTTTAATCTTCAAGGACTAATTTTTACTATACTATTTGGCATTCTAATTCTCATTTTCTATTTAACCTTTTTCTTAATGAATAAATATCATTCTTAAAAATTTGCCTATGATAACTATAGTTATATCCAAATTAACAAAGATGCTAATAATAAGTTAAACATTTATAAACAAGATTTAAATAGTCTATGATTTCACTGTTAAATATATTTATTACCAAAATAGAACACAAAAGTCCTAAAACAATTCCTGTAACAACATCTGTAGGATAATGTACATTTAAATAAATCCTAGAAAAAGCAATTAATGAAGCTAAAATTAACACGAAAATGCTTAATCGATTGTTCATCATAATAAATATACCTGCCGCCGCAAAGGAAGATGCAGTGTGTCCTGATGGAAAGGAATATGTTATAGGCTTTGATATTAGCAGCTTATTTTCTTTCATAGTAACAAAGGGTCTTGTCCTCTTTATTAGATGTTTTATTATCCCTTCGCCAATAATTGTGGTTACAATCAGAGAAGTAATTAACATATAACCCTCAGCTCTATAATTATCATTACTTATCAAATATATTGAAATAATTACCCACACTATACCACCGTTACCCATGGCAGTAATCAGTGGCATTATTTTATCAAGTATTGTACATCGAAATTTTTTATTTAGTAAATCCAACATCTTTATATCAATATTCTGTAAATAACTCATCATATAACAATCACTTCCCTTCTATGTTTTATATACAAATGGGTTGTCTTTAAATGTATCTCAGTCAAATTCATCCTTCTCATATTTCTTTAAAATCCTGTACTTAATATATTCATTATGCGATAGAAATGTTAAGAACAGATTAGAAATATCTTAAGAAAATCTTAAAATTATTCTCTAATAATATCGATTTGAACTGAAACTTAACTGACACCTAACAAAAATTTTCAAAAATCTTTGTCACAACTTTTAATACTTATGTGTTAATATTATAGATGCCAAAATTGAAGGAAGAAAAAGGTATCAAAAATATTCTAGAATATATCAATCAAAAGCTTTTGAACAAGGTTACCTAGAGAGGAGGAACGCAGCAAAAGTATGGGTGTTATCAGTTATTTTAAGAAGAAAAAAGATGAGCAAAATTTTAGAACTACATATGAAAAATATTATGACACCATTTTCAAAAGAATCTCCTACCTCACTGGGGATATGCATGCAGCTGAAGATTTAACACAGGAGGTATTTATGAAGTTATATAATTCACCACCTGATCATAATAACATTGCTGCATGGCTAAATAAGGTTTCTACTAATATTTCATATAACTATATAAGAGATAGAAAAATTCATGAGGGAAAAAACGAAGTGATTTATGAAAAAGAAATGGATAACGTAGTTTCAATTGAAGAAGCTGCAATTAACAATTGTGAAGTAGACTTAACTAAAAAGGCGCTAAATATACTTTCCACTAGAGACCGTATGTGTCTGCTTCTCAAATTTTCAGGATACAAATATAGTGAAATTGCAGAAGTAATCGGAGTAGATAAAAACTCTGTGGGCACGCTTATATCGAGAGCACAAACAAAATTTAAGGATAACTACTTAAAATTAGAAAAAAGGGGTGAATAGAAATGAAGTGTCCAAGTGGAGGAAGCATTCAATCATATATTGACGGAGAACTTAATGATGTTGAAATGAAAGAGATAGAAATGCATCTTTTTGAATGTGAAAAATGCAAGGAAATTTATAAAGAATTAAACTCTGTAAACAGTTTCGCTATGGGAAAGCTTCAGGATTATAAGAAAGAGTTTGATATAAATAATATAAAAACAGGAAATATGAATATTGAAGTAAAGAATAAAAAAGGAGCGTTTAAAGATATGAAAAGATATAAAAAAATAGCAACAGCTGCCTGCGCAGCCCTTGTACTAACTACTTGTGTTACGGTGGAACCTATAAGAGCATCAGTTATTAATGCGGTTTCAATTTTTAGAGCAAAGGATATTAAAAGTGTAAATATTTCATTAGATGATGTTAAAAAGCTTGAAAAAGCACTTGAAGATCATAAGACAGATATTAATATTGATAAAATAGGTAAAGTTAATTTCCAAGGCGGCGAAGAAAAAACTGTAACTATGGAGGAAGCAAAAAAGACATTACCATTCACAATATCAGTTCCTAAAAATATACCAGAGAAAAATACAGAGAGTATTGTTATAAATGCACCTTCAAAAATTGATTTTACTCTAAACGTAGAAAATGTGAATCAACTCCTTAAATCTTTAGGAGGAAAAAAGGTATTTCCTAAAGATTTAGATGGAAAAACTTTTTCTCTAAACATGGCTGGAACATTAAATATTAGATATAAAGATGCTGCAAATGACAAATATATAAACATAACAGAAAGCAAAGTACCAGAAATTATTGCACCTGCGGAGGCAAATGTTGATGAAATATTCAATGCTCTTTCAGAGCTTTCTGTATTGCCACCAGAGATGCAAAAACAGCTGAAATCCATGAAGGACTGGAAGAGCACCTTATATGTCCCTAACGTAGGAAATCAGCTTGAAGAATTAAATATTGATGGAATGAAAGCAGTTGGATCCTTTGAAAATAATAACGGAAACAAATCTTCTTCCATTTTAATTCTTAATGATGGTGTTTTAGTTAATATTAATGGTAATGTAGATAAAAATGAAATGCTTGAAATTGCAAAATCTATGAGGTGATATTATTGGTAATTGAAACAGAAAATCTTTCTAAAATATATGAAAACAATAAGGGCTGCAGAGACATAAACATCTCTGTGCCCCAAGGTGAAATTTATGGATTTTTAGGTCCTAATGGTGCTGGGAAAAGTACCTTTATAAAAACTATTGTAGGATTATTGTTTCCTACTTCAGGAACTGCACGTATACTAGGCAGACCTATTGGAGATATTGGAGCAAAGAAAAAAATAGGATATTTACCTGAACTTTTTAAATATCAGGAATGGATGACAGGATTAGATCTCCTGTCTTTCCACTCCTCATTATATAAGCTTGATAAGAGAGCTGCTTCTATAAAAATAGAAGAAGTCCTTGAAATTGTTAACCTAAAAGGCGCTGAAAAAAATAAAATAGGTACCTATAGTAAAGGAATGCAGCAGCGAATAGGCATTGCCAGTGCCCTTCTTTGTGACCCAGAGCTTCTCTTTTTAGATGAGCCTACTTCTGCCCTAGACCCTATAGGAAGAAAAGAAGTTAGAGATATTATGTTGGAACTAAAAAACATGGGGAAAACTGTATTTTTAAACAGTCATCTTTTAAGTGAAGTAGAGATGGTTTGCGATAGTGCTGCTATTATTAGTAAAGGAACCATTATAAAACAAGGGAAAATGAATGATCTTTTAGAAGGAGACACTGTTTTAGATATTCATGCAGAGGATATAAATAATGAAATTTTAAATAAGCTTGAAAAGATTGATGAAGATGTAATTTTTGATGGAAAAAGCATTAAAATGCATGTAAAGGAGAATGGTGAGATACACGAAATTGCCTCATTAATTATAGAAGGCGGTGGAAAGCTCTATGGCCTTACCCCTCACAGGAATAGTCTTGAAGAGCTATTTATAAAACTTGTTGAAAGGGGGCAAGAGTAATGTTTGCTATTGCACTCTCCACTTTTAAAGAAATCTACAGGAAGAGAATTTTTCACATTATAGGTATTTTAACTATATTATATCTTGTTCTTTTAACTGTTATTTTTAGTTATATGGGCAAAAATTCCCCTCAAAATAATAGCATGATAAATGTGATTGTAGATCTTTCTTCCACTATTTCTATAGTTGGCTTTTACTTTTCTAGTATGCTTATAGCCTTTCTAACAGTAATGCTGTCCATAGGGATAGTTTCATCTGAACTAGAAAGCGGAACAATTTTGACCATTTTAACAAAGCCAATTAAAAGATGCGAATATATACTAGGAAAGTATCTAGGAACAGCTATTCTTATTATTTTATACAGTGCTATTCTTTACATAGCAGTAATTATTATTTCTACTGTAAGTAAAATATCTATTGTAGAAACTTTTGGAGTAGCAGCACTGGTTAAAGGATTTTTGTTTTTTATTCTTCAGCCTTTAACCATATTGGCACTAGCTCTTTATGGAAGCACTAAATTCAAAACCTTAAATAATGGAATTTTAATAATAGCTATATATATACTCGGAACAATTGGCGGGGTAATAGAGCAAGCAGGTGCATTTACTAATAACGCTTCCCTTTCCACCATTGGAATAATTTCAAGTTTAATTTCTCCCTTTGAAGTAATATATAGAAAAATGATCTCGACTATCTTTACATCCTTAGGCTCCTTTAATTTTGTTATGGGCTTTGGTATGCCAGGAAATTCAACTACGCCAAGTGCATGGATGATGGTTTATGTATCTGTATATTTAGTATTTTTTATATTTATGAGTATCAAGGTATTTGATAAGAAGGACATTGGATAGGTTTTAGATAATGTAAAGCACTTAAGAAAAGCATCACCACTTAATGGAAGTGGCGATGCTTTTTTAAGTTAAACTTCTGTAATCTTTTTAACAACCAATCTAAATTATTTTTGTTATCAATTCAAACTCTAAAATTAATTGTTATTTATCGGTGTGTCGTTAGTACCGTCTAGCTTAATTTTATAAGGAACTGATGGTGCTTCATCAAAAATGCGATTATAGTATATCCACCCATCAGTCACTTTTGGATAATATCCATACACATCTGCTATTTTACTAATTCCACTGCCATCTATTTTAATTTTAGATATGGAATGCCTATCAGAGGTAAAATAATAAATCCAATCTTCTGATATATCGAATCCATCTGGATATACATCTGCAATATAAGTTTTGTTACCTCCATCTAGGTTCATTTTATATAGCTGATTAGAGGAAGTTGTAAAATATATGTTATCTTTATATATCTTAAAGTTTACTATTTGAGTTAATTCATCAGATATTTGTATTCTATCAGAACCTTTAAGTTTAGTTTTATATATTCTACACTTACCTCCAGCTGATTGCTCTAATTGATAAATATAATCTCCTGCAGCATCTGAAGAAATTATTGTATTCATTGGTAATACGATTTGAACTAATATATCATCAACTACTCCAGTTCCCCCTAATATGTTAGCGGTTTTAAATGATGTTAGTCTTGATGATAAGAAGTTTCCGGTGGATACTCCAGAATATGAGCTTACCAATATAACTGCTGATGAATTCTTTGCAGCTAAAGCTGAGCCCGCTAAAGCATCTGGGAAATTTTCACCGTTAGATAAATAAATATTGTTAAAATTGAGCTCATTTTCAAATTTCTTTAATACTGCAATATTTGTATCATATCTACTATCCCCATATAATCTTTCAGCATTAGGCAGCGTATTAAAAATGTTATCACTTACTACATCATTTCCACCAATTACATATGTTTTATTTATCTTTTTATCTTTTATATACTTAGCAACACTACTAGGTAAATTTTCTCCTGATGTGAGTATTATAGGCATACCTTTTTGTGCTGCAATTGGTGCCATTGACATTGCATCTGGAAAGTTCTCACCGGAAGCTATCGCTAGTTCACCATTAAAACCAAGTTGTTCAGCAACTTTAACTGCAGTTTCATATCTATCTTGTCCATAAAGACGTATAGCTTCAATATTTATTTGTGAAAGTCTTTTTTCTACACTACTAGGTACAACTGCTGTTCCACCTATGATAAATACCTTTTTTACATTTAATCTTTTTAGTTCACTCTCTACCTTACTATCAATACTCTTTCCTGAGTTTAGCAATATAGGTGCGTTATATTTTTTTGCAAGTGGAGCAGCACTTAAGGCATCTGGAAAATTTTCTCCATTAGCTATAATAGCGTATTCCGAGCCATCAGACCAACCGCTTTTAGAAATTTCAATGGCAGTATCATATCTGTCACTTCCCCAAATACGGTGAATCTCAGCTGAAGCCATTACCTTAGTTGCAGTAAAAAATGTTATACCTACAGCACATAGCATAAGCATTAATTTATTTTTTATCATCTTAGTACCTCCATTTATTTCTTTATATAAATATCTCTTTGTAATATTGTTACTTTTATTTTGTACTCGCTTCAGTGCTCTCCTTTTCTAAACAGTAATATTTTATCATTAAATTACCTGTAATTCCATAGATTTATAATTCTAACAACTAATCTAAAATTACTCTTACTTTTGTATTTTTAATTAATGAAATTTGAATTAAATTGTTATGTAAAAAAGCGGCTGTATCCTTTTTGGGATGCAACCGCTAGTTTATTATTTATTTAATATACTCATTACCAACTAAAATATCAGATATTACCTCCGTTGGAATTACAAATTCTACAACACCCATATATCCAGGAGCCACCTCATATTTATTAAAGGAAATTACCAATTTACCTTCTGCATTGATATAGAAATTTTGATTTTCTGATATTTTATCAAAAATTTCCATGTTTTTCCCACCACCGCCATTAGCAATCCAATAAACTTTATTGGAATCTGACTGCACCTGTTCTCTCATTTGCTTTTTTATGTTCTCGCTTATGACTTCTACATAGCGGTTATCTTTAAATAAGCTTGGCAGGGTTATTAAAACTTCTTTTTTCTTATCGATGGTATCATATTTAAATGTTGTTGAAGAAGAACCTACAGTATTTACAACATAACGTCCCACAGATAATAGCTTATCCGTATCCGTTTTTACAACATATCCGCTATCTACCCCTAAATGACCATCACCTTTTTTCTTCAAATCTTCCATGTCAGCCATAAAATCCTCATATAGCTTCTTATTTTCAGTGATGTATTTCTCATTTAAGCTGTTCTCTAGCTCCTTATTTTTCAAGCCTTGTATGGAAGGTGTTTTTATATTAGCTTTGTGTTTATCTTCATTTACAGCATATTCTTTAAAGGTCAACACTTTAACAATACTGCCTACTATAGGTGTTTTTGACAGTGTTGCTGCAAATGCTGGGCTACTATTAACCCCTACTGTAAGTATGATTACGAATACAGCTACCGAAGCGGCTACAGTGCCTAGTCTTTTAAATATACCTTTTCTTTTCGTACTATACACACCGTTGTCTTTTAACGTCTTTCTTACTAAAAAGTCCAGCTCTTCTGGAATAGGGATTTCTTCATAATTCTTTTTAAGTTGATGTAAGCTTTTACTTTTCATATTAGACCTCCTTATAATTATTCATTTTTATACGCAGCATTTCAAGAGACTTATATAAACGAGTTTTTACAGTATTAGTATTTTCATCAAGAATTTCTGCAATTTCCTCTATCTTTAGGTCTTCAAAATACCTTAATATTATTAAAGTACGAAAGTTATCCGGTAGATTATTCAATGCTCTTTGCAAGTCAAAGTTTTCATACTCATCAACCGCTCCAGTGTCTAAGCTTATCAGAATCTCTTCTTCCACAATATCTACCTTTCCTTTTCTCCGCAGAAAATCTAGAGAAGTATTCACTAAAATCCTATAAAACCAAGTTTTTATGTATTCTGGGTTTTTTAGTGAGTCCATAGAAGAAATTGCTTTACATATAGATTCTTGGACAATATCCAAAGCATCATCAACGTTTTTTACATAGCTGTATGCTAACCTATAGTGCTTTTCTTTATATTTAATAACATATTCTGCTATTTGTTCTTTCAAACAACTTTTGTGCATTGGCACCAACGCCTCCTTTTTTCTTTTAGATACGTATCTTAACGGCTTTACACTTTATAGACGTTCATGCAGCATAAAAAGTTTTTAACTCTTTCAAAATTAAATATGATCAGTCCAATCCTTAATATTCCCTAATTAGCATTATAGCAGACAATCAAAGCAAGCTTTTCTTGGGTTAATACATAAAAAGTTCAGAGCTCCATAATATCACTCTGAACTTTTAAAAGTCTTTGAATATGCTATTTTTGTACTACTATTTTCATGGTATAGCGAAGCATTTACTTCTCCGCCTATTATAACAATAACAGCTACGAGAAAAAGCCAGGTTAGTAGGATAATTATAGCACCTATGCTGCCATAGATAACTGAATAATTAGCAAAGTTATTTACATAATATGCAAAGGCAGCAGATACAAGTATAAGGTTAAGAGTTGCTAGTAGAGATCCTGGCAAAACCTCCAGCCAAGTAAGCCTTTTACATGGAGCATAACGGTAGAGAGCAGTAAAAATAAATATAGCAGTAGATATAACTATAGAATATCTGATAACTGCCCACAAAGTAATCAACTCATGGGAAAAGCCTAATTTATAAGCAGCATAGTTCCATATAATACGTCCTAATATTAATAAAAACATCATAATAAGTATTATAAAAGCCATTCCAAGAGTACAAAGAATTGAAATAATCCTAACTTTAATAAAATTTCTTGACTCAGGAACTCCATAAGCTTTATTGAGGCCTTTTATAACTGCATTAAAGCCAGCAGAAGCAGACCATATAGTAAGTATTAAACTAAAAGACATAAGTTGATTGTGCTTGGTAGTAATCACCTCAGAAATGGCATTACTTATAAGGTTGAAGGCACTTGCTGGCATAAGCCTGCTTAGAGCTACTAGAATTTCATTATTGCTCAAAGAAGTATGTCCTATAAGAGTCATAAGAAAAATTATAAAAGGAAAGAAAGATAAAACTAAATTATATGCAAGCTGATACCCCAAAGCAGGAACATCATCATTATTGAATCTCGAAATCAAATCTAATAATAGTCTCCTCATATTACAACAGTCTCCTACAATATTCTTTCTATTATATTGTGCATATTCCTATTATATGCCAGCTTGACTAACAAATACTGCTAGCTCAGTTCTACTATTTAGCTCTAGTTTCTCAAGTACTCTTGTAACATAATTCTTTACAGTTCCCTCTGTTAAAAAGAGAATCTTACAAATGTCTTTGTTACTCTTACCCTGGGCAACTAGCTTTGCAACATCAATCTCTCTTGGTGTAAGTACATCTAATTTATGCTTTAGATTATCAAAACTCTGCTTTTCATTAGTAATTAAATTAAAAGCTTTAACTACCTTTACTGTTACCTCAGGGTCAAGCAGCATAGCTCCATTGTAAACTGATTTTATTGCTTTGATTATATACTCTGACCCAGCATCTTTTAAGAGGTAGCCGTCTGCTCTATTTTTAATTGCTTTAAATATATACTCATCTTCATTAAAGGTTGTAAGGATTATCACTTTTACATTTTTATATTTTTCTTTAATAATTTTAGTGGCTTCCACCCCATCCATTATTGGCATTCTAACATCCATAAGAATCACATCCGGTTGTAACTTTTCTAGAAGCATAATTAGTTGTTTTCCGTTTTCTGCTTCTCCAAGTATATTTATCTCTTCATACAAGCTTAAAATCATCTTTATTCCTTCTCTTACTAGTTCCTGGTCATCAGCAACTATAACATTTATCATATTTATACTTCCTCCATTAATATTGGAATGCATATATCTATACCAAATCCTAAATCATCATTACTAAAATACTTCACTGATCCATTCAATGAAGTTACTCTATTTTCAATTCCAATTAATCCATTTGACTTTATAATTTTATTACAGCCAATTCCATTATCAGTTAAAATAAGCCTTATACCTTTCTTTTCTCTTGTAATACTTATATTGATTTCTGTTGCCTTTCCATGTTTTATACTATTAGTTATAGATTCCTTGATAGTTTTATACATAGAATTCTTAATAATTGAGCTTAGGTTATCCAGATTTTTATCTGGATTAAAACTAATTTTTATATTATTAAGCATATGAAAATTATTAATTATTTCCTCAACAGAACCATTAAAGTCTTTTATTTCCCGTTCTTCCTTAAGTAAATTAACAGCTTCTCGCAAGCTGCTAATGCTGGATTTTGCAATATCTTCAGACTTAGTTAATACTTCTTTCAATTTCTCAGGTTTTGTATCGCATATCTTCTTGGCAAATTCCAAATGCATAATGAGAGCCATTAGAGAATGACCTACTGAATCATGAAGCTCTTGGGCCATTATTGTTCTCTCCTTTGACGCAGTTAACTCTTCCACTTCCAATGTATATTGCTGAAGCTTTATATTCGCAAGCTGTAGCTTTTCATTTAATTTATTTACTTCTTCTTTTTCTGTTCGAATAATTTTTACAGAGTATGCTATGCTAGCTACAGCAAAATAACTTAATAGGTTAAGGCCTAAACTTGAAAGACTATCCCAGTTGTTAGACATTCCTGTATCTAAAATTAATAGTATTAAAAATAATAGTAAATGCACTAAAAATAAAGTTTTTAGCCTTATTCCTTTTAATTTTAAAAGTTCTATTAAAGGGAAAAATATATAAACGTTAGTTCCAAATCCCCTTACAAAATATGTTAACACTGCAGCTCCACAAATGGTGAAGAGTAAGGAGAAATACATATAATTAGAATCTATATCTAATTTAACACTTCTAGTATAGTCATTTATCATTAGTATAGTACTAAAGACTAATAGTAATATCATCGCAACAATCTTATTATGATATAAAAAATAAGTACGAATAAATATGGATATTAATAAAAAATATTTAAAAACTACTAAGTACTTTTTAGACACAGGCATTTTTATAACCTCTCTTTATTTAAGTCGTAGATAAACTCCATTTAATTCAAGTTGCACTTTATAGCAAACGTCCTTTTTTTACATTATAGCATTGTACATACATTAGGCAATATATTACTTAAGTCATATATTATTTGATAACTAAGGTAACTACAAATATAGCTAGTTCTATATTAATATTTACTCATGGCAAATAAATTTTAAAAATGTTCATGAGGTGAAGTGCTTCAGAGCACAGGCATTTCTTACCTTATTATGCTTTCTTCTCAACTTATCAGTAGAAGCTTAACTGTATTTTTAAGGTCTCCTCAGGTATGGACTCTATATTTGCAGCAGCGTAGTAATAAGAAAGCCCGTAGAAGGAATAGGCGAAATAGGAAAAATAAAGTTTTGTAATTTAAATTATATACAAATTAAGGAGGTATTTTTTATGAGTGGAGTTACAATCGCTATCTATATTTGGAGTGCCTTTTGGATTTATTGGATATTATCAGCAATAAACACTCGTTCAAAAGTGAAAAAGGAATCAAGTGGACAAAAAGAGACGCAGAGAGCTATTCATTTGACCTTTGTAGTAATAGCTTTTATTATTACATTTTTTCAATTTAGAAATATCTTTTTGTGGAATGAAATAATACCCCATACCCCACCTGTTGAATACATTGGTGTAATAATTTTAGTGTTATCACTTCTATTTGCTATATGGGCAAGAGTAGTATTAGGCAAAAATTGGAGTGGAGCAATACAAAAGGTAGAAGGGCAAAGATTGGTTTGCAATGGCCCATATAAATATATTAGGAATCCAATTTATACAGGAATTGTTTGTGGTTTTTTCGGTACGTTTATTACCTTTGGAACTATTGCTTCATTAGTAGGGTTTATTATTATTTTATTTATTTACATCATTAAAATAAGTAAGGAACAAAAATTTCTGATAGAAGAGTTTGGTGAAGAATATAAGAAATATATTACTAAAAGTTGGGCTTTAATACCATTTGTATTCTAATTACTTAAGTTCTCTCAAACTAGTTTCAAAAAATAATTAAAGAATAATACCTGTTTTTCTTAATATAGAAAGACAAGTATTATTCTTATGAATAAGCAAATGCTCTAGCAGCACCTTACTTGCATTTTAACTTTTCCCAGGTAATTTTTTAATTAATACCTTGCTTATTCTTTTCCTATCACATTTTAATATTATAAATTCATAATCCTCATAATTAATTTTATCATTAACTTGTGGATATGACTTTAGCTGTGAATATATCCATCCTCCTATGGTATCAATATTTTCCGATTCAATGTCAATTTTTAGTAGTTCATTTATATCCTCAAGAACAAGTTTCCCATCTACAATGTAATTACCATCTTCATTTTTAGTAATCTCATCACACTCTTCATCAAACTCATCCTGAATTTCACCAACAATCTCTTCTAAAATATCCTCGATAGTTACTAAGCCTGCCGTTCCTCCATATTCGTCAATTATTATAGCCATTTGTACTCTTTCTTGCTTAAATATCTTTAACAATTTGCTTATTGAAAGTGACTCTGGAACAAACTTAAGCTCACGAATAATGCCTTCTATATTTTGATTATTACCCTCAATTTTCTGCTTATATAAATCCTTAATATGTATGAATCCAATAACATTATCTTTACTGTTTTTACATACTGGATATCTAGTTATCTGTTCATCTAAGGCAAATGCTATAATCTCATCAAAAGAATCCTCTAAAAAAATACACGCCATATCAGTACGGGGTATCATTATTTCCTTTACGGTTTTCTCAGAAAAATCAAATATGTTATCTACAAAAGTTAATTCAGTTTTATCAATTAAACCGTGCTTATAGCTATCTTCAACTAACAGCTTTATTTCTTCATCGGTATGAGCTGCTTCATGTTCATCAACTTGTGAAATTCCAAATATCTTTAGAACTAAATTAGTACTATGATTAAAAGCCCACATTATTGGATAAGTCAATTTATAGAACATTATAAGCGGTAGTGCTGTGTGCATTGCTATCTTTTCTGCACTTATAATCGCTAGAGATTTAGGTGCTAACTCCCCAAGTACAATATGAAAGGCTGTTATAATTGCAAACCCTAAAATAAAAGAAATTGAGTGTATAACACCTTCTGGCAAATGGAATAATTTAAATATTGGAGCTAGCATATCTGAAACAGCAGGTTCCCCTATCCATCCTAAACCTAAGGATGCTAAAGTTATTCCTAGCTGACATGCAGATAAATATGAATTCAAATCATTAACAACTTTTAAAGTATTTTTTGCAGTTCTATCTCCTTCAAATACTAATGTTTCTATCCTGGATTTTCGTACTTTTACCATTGCAAATTCTGTGGCAACGAAAAACCCGTTCATAAATACAAGTAAAAATACAATGATAATGTTTATTAGAATAATCATATATTAATAGTTTCCCCTCCGAGTTATAATATATATTTTCATCTATAGTCTCTCAATCTATTTTACAACATTCCTTTACTATTCTCAAATATTATAATTTGCATGAACTAATATCTTTTATTTAAACTTTTCGGGCTTTGAAACTCTCATATTCAATATGTATCCACATTTAGTACATATCTCTGCAAGAACTTCTGAGCCTTTTCCTGGCTTAAATATTATATTAATAGGAAATAGTTTTGAATCAGCACCAAATGTTCCTTGTGCAAATTCTGTACAACTACATTCAGGACATTTCTTTTCTTGTTCCATGATATTCATCTCCTATATTATTTTTTATTTCAATGATATTCGTAGAAATTTATTGTTAGAACAAAGACATAATACCTTACAGGTTCAGTAATTCACAAGAAGACTATGTAACTATTATATATCTATAATAACTATAAATTGTTTTTGCATTACAACACAAAAATATCGTAAAATTCATTTCTAAATAATACGATATTTTTACAGGTTATATAATTTATAATATTACTATCAGAAAACTAAAAGATTATTCCTTTTCAGATATCTTTTTATAATGTCCACTTATTTTACTATAAGGAATTAAAACAATAGGTTGATCCGCTGGTGTAAATAGATCTATACCCTCTTGATTTTCATCTGGTCTAAAATATTTTTTCCCATACTTTTCTATTACCCAACCTTTAGTTCCAGATGGAATTGAGCCCCAATTACCATTCTTTTTAACTGACTCAAATGATGGCATTGGAACACTAAATCTACTTATAGGTGGATAATAGCATACTTCTGTAAGTTCAATTCTGTATAAATTCTTTCTTTCTAGAAAACTCATAAAAATCCCCCTACTCTGTTCTTTATGGGCTTTTAACCCACTTACGGTTTATTTGTATAATATTCTATCAAAGTAATGCTTAAACTTTAATATATATTGGCTGGACTGTACAAAAATTCAGTTCAAAGGTCTGAATTTAACGCCAAAATGCACACTAAGATTACAAAATTTTATAATAAGTTTTTGTATTGCTAATTATATTTAATTTATAGCTTTACCAATTATTTCATGTTAACTTTTATATATATTTTCTTTACTAACACCAATAAGATATAAATAATAAACACATTAGCAAAGAAACCTAATATATTAATGTTCATTCCTTTATTTCCATCAAATAGATTACTAAAGAGTTGAGAACTTCCTTTATTCCCTTGATATATTAACCAATACTCACAAGGAAATCCAAAGTTATATTTTATTAAAGTTCCATTTTGTCCTATATTTGCCGGTATAATAAAGGAAAGAATTATAGTAATTAATATACTTAATTTACATTCCCAAGTTTGTATCCTTCTCATTTTATTCACCTTTCTATATTATTGCCACACAATAATTTTTTGCCAACCCCACTTAATTCTCATGGAAATTATATCATACTTTCCATATTATTTCAGTAAGGCATCTATACATGATCTAATATCTTTTATAATACATTATTGAATAAAATTACATACTCTTTATAAAAAATAAAAAATAAATTAAAGCCCTTAGGTGTAACTAAGTACATCTAGGGCTTCAAACCATTGATATTACTTATATGTGTTGCCTTTGCTGTTTTACTACACACTCTATCTGAAGTAAATCCTGAAACATATCAACTTTGATTCCTACACTGACTTAAAAAAAGCTCCTGCTGCTTGGTCTTTTATTCCAGAATTTATAGAGCTTAGGCGAGTTTTCTTTTAAAAATTTCATATATTGTTTATAGCATCTAAGTCTTTTAAGCGTTTTTAGCATTTTTCGCGGATATGATGACCTTTTATCTAAATAACGTGTAGTATCAACAATTCTAATTTTATGATCTCTAGTTACAAATACTTCTTGCATTCTGATATCTATTCTTGTAAATTTTAATTTAATAAATACATTAATGAGCTCTGTTAATTCTCTTGCTAAATTATTATCAAATCCATTTTCTTTAATATAATCTTGAATATTTTGCCCATCAATATATTCACGTATCATATATCTGTCCTTACATTCATATACTTTAGGAAATTGAGGATATCCTGAAGCGTGTTTTAGTACACGATATTCCATCTGCATATCTTTAGCGTGCTTACAAATTTTTATGCAGCGATTTTCATCTAGCCTATAAACTTTACCATGACACCCCTTCCCTATCAAAGGTAATCCTTTTAAATTTTTATTTCTCACTTTCTCAGCTCCAGTATATTTTTTATCATTTCTAATATACTATATAAAAATATTTTTGTTTTTGAAATTATAATATGTATTTAATAATGTTAATGATACAAGAGAAATTCAAACAGTAATTAATGGTTTTATTGATTAAAGCATTAATTAAATATGTCTTTGTCACTAAATCTTATCATTACAACAAAAGAATATCGTAAAATTCAGTTCAAAGGTCTGAATTTTACGATAAAATGCACACTCTATTGTAACGCTTTTAATATTTCTACATATATTAGTATGTAGTGTGTTTTAGGAGGAATAGATTTGATCCATTACTATCCATATTTCGGTTATATAACCAAATGTAAAAGGCATCCTATAACCTTTCCACCTCAACACCAGCCTGTACAGCCTGGATTAGAGTACCTTATGTTTCCAAGGCCCATATTCAATGATCCAGACTATACTGGAAGTGGCAAATTAAAAAATAAAGTTGCTTTAATTACTGGTGGAGATAGTGGTATTGGAAGAGCCGTATCCTTAGCCTTTGCCAAAGAAGGCGCAGACATTGTTATTGTATATCTTAACGAGCATATTGATGCGAGAGAAACAAAATCATTGGTAGAAGCTCAAGGAAGAAAGTGTATTTTAATTGCTGGTGACCTGAGGGAAGAGTCCTTCTGTAAAAAAATAGTTGAAGATACCCTTTGTGCTTTTGGTCACCTAGACATATTAGTTAATAATGCTGGAGTACAATTCCCACAGATAAGTCTTGAGAATATTACATCAGAGCAATTGGAAGCTACCTTCAGAACAAATATTTTTCCAATGTTTTATGTTACTAAGGCTGCTCTACCTCACCTCAAAAAAGGAAGTGCTATTATAAACACTGCTTCCGTTACAGCCTACAGAGGTGCTGAACTACTTATTGATTATTCTTCTACAAAGGGAGCTGTTGTAAGCTTTACTCGTTCATTAGCTCTTTCTCTTGTATCAAAGGGTATAAGAGTTAATGGAGTTGCTCCTGGGCCTACTTGGACACCTCTTCAACCTGCAAGCTATCCAGCATGGTATGTAGCATTCTTTGGTTCAAATACTCCTATGAAAAGAGCTGCTCAACCTGTAGAGCTAGCACCTACTTATGTTTACTTAGCATCTAATGATTCTACCTATGTTACTGGCCAAATTCTTCACGTAGATGGCGGCAGCTTCTTAGGATCTTAAAACTTTAAATGCAGCTATTTCTTTGCGCTAATATCTTTTTAGATGTTAGCGTATTTCTAGATTATACTAATGTCCATAAGAATCTATTAACCAAGGTGAATTTTTGTCTTTCCTGATTAAAATGTAATTATATTCATAATTCCCACTATCCTTTGGACCTACTCCCTCTTTTTTATATTTAACTTCAAAACCTACTTTAAAAATAATTATATTTTCTAATTCTGATTTTTCCTTTTCCATATCTATTATCTGACCCTTTTTTCTACTGCGTAGGTAGATTTCCTTATTAGTTTGATCGGTGTCTTCTATTATATCGGTAACCTTAATATACTCTAAATTATCAAATCCCAATGCCGATTTTGAAGATTGATTTTTTTCCGTTGTTAATGAATTCATACCTTCCAAATTCTTTTGATTATAGTATTTAAAATACTCTTCTATCACATTCTTCGGCTCTAAGAAAGGCATTTCAACGCTTTTATCTTTTGAATTTTGAGTTGTACATCCTGTTAAAATTATTAATAGGCATAAAATTATTAATCCAACTTTCTTAATAATAACCGACCCCTTCCAAATATCTATTTATGTGAACAAAACATTTCAAAATAATTATACTATATACTGAGAATTACATTTCTTACTTTTTTTATTGCCAATTATAATGTAATTCCCCGTAACAGGTATAACGTAGACTTTTTAACGTATTATTTTACTAATTCTACTTCTCCTATGGATGTTATAACTAATTTAAATTTATTAACATTCTCATAAGAACTTAAAGGAAAGTTTGTAGATATTACTATCTTATTATCCTTTGAGTCAATACTAAAACTACTTGATAGATATTCTTTTCCTTCTTCATCTACTAACTTCATATTCTTCCCCAAAAATGCATCTCCATCTTTATATTTTTCATCTACCGCAAAAGTTACATTAAATGATGTTGGTCTTGATTTAGCTGATATTATTTCTATTCCAGATTTATTACTTTCTACCTTGTATTCAACTGAATTAACTGTATCTGATTTCCCTCCACTAAGTTTTAAATCCCATCTTCCATCAATACTTTTAAAATTTTCAGAGCTCTTATAAAATATTTTAACAGCTTCTACTTCTACTACTGCATTTTCTAGCTTAGGTATGGAACCGCTAATAGATTCAAGAATCACATCATACTGAGCTTCACCATTTGCTAAATCTAATTCAGAATTTTTATCAGATAATGAAGGTATATATTGACTTTTTCCTTTTAACGTTTTTGTATCTGGAATAATTTCTGCTATATAATCACCGTTTCCATTTCTTAAGCTATATCTCTAGTCTTAGCATATCTACTCCTATTTTTAGTTTAATTTTAGTAATGATCTTATATATCTTCCTTTAATTCTAGATGCCACATTTTTATTGGTTATAATCATAGATTCCATATCTATTGGAAATTTAGTTAAAAGCTCATAGCCCCCTTTTGTTACAAGAACTGTATCTGAATGTCTATATCCTCCTATTCCATCAATATATATTCCTGGCTCTATGCTTATAATCATGTTTTCTTTAAGAACCTCATCATCGCCAATAGATATAAATGGTTTTTCATGGTTACTAAGGCCTATGCCATGTCCTGTTCTATGCAATAAATTATTTTCATACCCTTGTTTTATAAGATATTCTCTTGCAGCTATGTCTATATCTGAACACTTAACCCCTGGCTTTACAAGATTTAATGAAATATTACGTGCATTAATCATATGATTAAAATGTTCTCTATCTTCAGTTATAGCCTCCTCTAGGAAAAAGGTTCTTTCACATTCAGCAGCGTATCCATTAACCTTAAAATATGTCATTGCTACATTTGACCCTTTAGTCAATTTATTATCTAAATGAGGAATACTATGTGGCATTGAGCTTATAGGTGATGGCCATACTACAGAGGTTAAAGAAGTAAGTATTGGATCAAAATTTTTTCCCCGTATTAATTGTCGCTGAATAGCTCCTGACAATGTATGCATTTCTAAAACCGAAGCACCTATATATGCATTTTTAAATATGTTTTTCATTCCTAAATCTGCTAGCTTACATGTGTTGCGAATCATTTCTATCTCGTATGGAGTTTTGACTTTTCTCATTTCCTCTACTATATTTAAAATAATAATTTCATTGGCCACTATTTTACTTAAGATATTATGTGCAATATTATTTTCAACTCCAACTTTTTTGAAAGGTCTAATTATAGTTTCAAGAATATCATACCAGTTTTCCCCCTGCGTTGAAGTAGCCTCCCAATAGGACATTATTTCACATTCTATAGTTATTTTACTTAAGTGCTTTTCTTCCAGCTTAGGCGATAAAAATATTGGCTTTCCCTTTGATGGAACAATCATAAAAAATACTCTTTCTTCCGGTTTATATGCCATTCCAGTAAAATATAATAAACTATCCTGATCTGTAAGAATATATGCATCTATATTATTTTTTGTTATTTCATTTTGTAAACACTTAATTCTTTTAGAAAGTTCTTTATTCATAATTAAATCCTCCTATACATAGATATCAAGTTCATAAAATTGATTTACACAACGGAATATATTTCCCGAGAAATGAAGTTAGATATCTATATTTATAAATAAATTTATTATCTGACCTATCTAATCTTAACCTTAAAACTATTGTATTGACTCTAAAAGATCGTCAATTTCCTTTGATTTTTTTACTCTAGGATTATTTATAACATTGCCTCTAATGACAACCATAGATGGCTTTGATAAAGCTCTAATATTCTTTAGAGGATTTTCATCTAACACTACTAAATCCGCATTTTTCCCTATATCTATAGAGCCAGTATAGTTATCAATGCCAAGAATTTCAGCATTTGACTTAGTTGCATGATAAATTGCCTGCTTTGGAGTTATCCCTACATATCTAATAAGATAGTCTAACTCTCTCCATGTATTATAATGTGTTACATAAGGCATGGAAGCATCAGTACCTAGTCCAACTTTTATATCATTTTCAAAGGCTTGTTTTGCACACTTAAGCATTTCATCACAAACAATAAGTGAATTTTGCTTAGTTACATCATCTATTTTAGTAATCTTTTCATCTAAAATACTCATTGGAATTGAAGCATGTAGAGTTGTTATAAGAGCTGAATAGCCTCTTAATGCTTTAGGGTTATCTTTAAAAAGGCCTATAATTTCATCATCCATTTCTCCTCCATGTTCTATGGTGTCAACTCCTCCTTTTAAAGCAATTCTTAGACCTTCTTTACTTTCTACATGTGCAGCTACTAGCAATCCTTTTTTATGAGCTTCATCACAAATAGCTCTTACTTCTTCTTCAGTCATTTCCAGTCTACCTGCCTGTCCTACCGCTTTACCATCAGTAACTCCTCCAGTAACACAAATCTTAATAAAGTCCACTCCATTTTTGAGATTTGTTCTAACAGATTTTCTTCCTTCCCAAGGTGAATCACTAACTAAAGATAAATATGGAGCGCCATGACCTCCTGTTACACTTAGCATATATCCAGAAACTATAAGATTAGGACCTAAATATTTGTTGCTATTTATATCTTCTCTTATCTCTACATCTTTATATAAAAAGTCTCCTACACATCGTATAGTGGTAACTCCTGAATTTAAGGTATCAATTACATTGCTTTTCATTCTACGCTTTAAAAAGTTTTCTCCTAGTTTTGTCTTTAATAATTTAAAAACTATTTTTTGTTGTTTATCATTTTTAGCAATTTTCAAAGGTTTGCCCTTAGAAAATAAATGTACATGAGCATTTATTAAACCAGGCATTACATATTTATTTGCTATATCTACTATCTCATAATTTGAAGGAATTTCTATTTCGCTCTTATTCCCTATTTTGTGAATAACTCCTTTGTCATTAACTAAAATTATCATGTTATTTTTAGGCTCCTCTGCACTGCCATCAATTACATTGCAGTTTATAAAAGCATAATTCTTATTCATATTTTCCCCCTTTATTTTTGAATATTGAATACGTTATTCACTTTTGGATTAAAAAAAATCGCCAAGTCAACCTTGGAATTGCCGATTTTTTCGCGCCTTTAAAGTTCTTATATAGATATCCAGCTTCAATAATTAACCTTGCTAAGGTACCCCTATAAATACTGATACTAAGTCAATCACTCATCTTGGATATCTATATGCTATTCATTCAAGCCATTGATACCATATAGTCTATATATATTAAGTGCTTTAAAAATAGTTATTCTACTCTCTTCACTCATTTCTTCCTTTAATACATCCAGCACCATATTTATAAGACTATTTATTATTATTTTCATTAATCTAACGCTTTCCTCAACACATAAATTGTATCTTTTATGATCTTTTCTTAAGTATGTTCTTTTTGCTACAACAATAGAATTTATTAAATCCTCTTTAGCCTTTTCATATCTTGTTCCTTTGCTTTTTTCAAAAATAATTAAAAGCTGCATACGGTATTTTATAACCATATTTATATGCTCTTCAGTTAAAAAATCATGCTCTCCAATTTGATGATTATTTAAATAGTTCTTATTATAAGTATGAACACTTTCAACAAGATATTCCTTCAAAAAAATCATAAGTCTTTCTGGAACTACAGAGTAAAATAAATCTTCTTTATTTTTAAAGTAAGTATATATATTGCCTACAGAGACATTAGCTTCTTTTGCTATATCACTCATTTTAGTATCTAAATAGCCTTTTTGAGAAAAAATTTTAAGGGCCGCATTTTCTACTTCTTTTTTTACTTCCTCTTTTTTTGCCTGCACCATATAAATCTCCTTATAAAATTGAATAACAAATTCATTTTTGAGTTTAATACTATTAATAGCTTTTGTCAATATAATTTATCTGCTTATTTCAATGCCAAAAAAATTATCATCATCTAGTCTTATGGTATTCCCCTGCATATCTGTTAGTATTATTTCATCAATAATGCCGTTCCCGTTACCATTTGATGAAAGTCGTCCTCCTTTTATCATATATTCATCTAAATTAATTTTAAAGGTTTTAGTTTCATCGCATTTAATCTAAAAATAGCCCTATTTCCATCCTTAGTAAAAATGTCAATGTGCTCAGTACCTTCTTCTCTGTAAAAGGGACTGTCAATTGTTAAATAGAACTCCTTGCTTTTACTTGCATAATTTTTCACCTGAATCTCTGCATTAAATTCAGTATATTTCATCGCTTCTGATTTGTATTCCATTTTACTATTCTTAGAATTATAGCCTACTGATAACAAGCCATTTGAATGTCTTTTTATACTTATAACAGCGGCATTTGTAATTAAGGAAAATGTAGTAATAAATGCTATGACTAAAAATATTACATTTCTTGTTCTTATGCCTAACCCACCAATAACATATTTTCGGACCAGATATAACCCTAAGATTACTAGTATACTAAAGTAAAAAATGGTTAAGTGAACTCCACTATACTCCCCAGTCCATGATTTTAAACCAATAAATTCAAGAACATAATCCCCTAATGCATGCGTATACCTTGTTGTTATCATCATATAAAAAGAAATTGATAATAACATAATTGACATGATTCCTTTAACTTTCTTACTGATAATAACCCCTCCCTCTATCTACTGGTAAGTTATATCTTATATCCATTCTATACACTACATTTACTTCTTCCATGTATATTATATATTCTACAAATAGTGCCATTCCCCTTTACTTTATGCCTAAAACTACTAAATTAGTATATAAACGTCACTATAGAGATGTTATTGCAGCTACTCTAGCTCCTCTTATTTCATCATTTATTTAACTGTATCTGTCCATCTCCAAGTATTAAATAAGCATAGTCATTTTTAAAATATAATGCAAATTTTAATCTAGTTAAATATTTATCAGCTTGAATTGACTTCTATGGAAAGTTATGGTATAATTTGTTTAAAAAAGGAGGGGATTTCTTGAAGATTATAAAGCATTTTAAGGGGACAAAATTATTAGTATGCCTATTGGTTAGTTTATTTGTTATTCAAAATCCACTTATTTGCTTTGCTGAAGCACCTACAACTAGTTTGACTAGTGGGACAAGCAAAACTAGTGATATTGATACTGGCATAGCAAACTTAAACTATAATAAAAACCAAGTTTTAGCAGTAAATGGTGATAACATAGAAAGTTTTATTCCAAAAGAAGGCTTAAATTCAAATGGAAAATTTATAGTAGTTGAACGTAATAAAAAATCACTTACGACTTCACCAGTGGATATTTCAATTATTGATTCTATGACTGATAGAACATATCCAGGAGCATTACAACTTGCAAATGATGCTTTTGCCGACAATCAACCTAATGTATTGATGTGCAAGAGAAAACCTTTAAATATCAGTATAGATTTGCCAGGTATGAAAAAAGAAAATACAATAACCGTTCAAAATCCAACATACGGTAATGTATCTGGAGCCATAGATGAGTTAGTATCTACTTGGAATGACAAGTATTCATCAACACACACTTTACCTGCAAGAACACAGTATTCAGAATCTATGGTTCATAGTAAATCTCAAATAGCAAGTGCTCTTAATGTTAACGCTAAAGTTCTTGACAACTCACTTGGAATTGACTTTAATGCTATAGCAAATGGAGAGAAAAAAGTTATGGTTGCTGCATATAAGCAAATATTTTATACCGTAAGTGCAGAATTACCTAACAATCCATCAGATCTTTTTGATGATAGCGTTACTTTTGAGGAATTAACCCGTAAGGGAGTAAGTAATTCAGCGCCACCTGTTATGGTGTCAAATGTAGCTTATGGAAGAACAATTTATGTAAAATTAGAGACAACCTCTAAGAGCAAAGATGTACAAGCTGCCTTTGAAGCATTAATTAAGAATAACAATGTAAAATCTAGTGCACAATACAAAGATATTCTTGATGAAAGTTCATTTACTGCAGTAGTGTTGGGTGGAGATTCAAAAGAACATAACAAAATTATCTCAAAAGATTTTGATGAAATACGAAATGTAATTAAAGATAATGCAGAATTTAGTCCTAAAAATCCAGCATACCCAATTTCATATACAAGTGTTTTCTTAAAAGATAACTCAGTTGCTGCTGTTCATAATAAAACAGATTATATTGAGACTACATCAACAGAATATTCTAAAGGTAAAATACTTCTTGATCATTATGGTGCATATGTTGCTCAATTTGAAGTATCCTGGGATGAATTTTCATATGATGAGAATGGAAAAGAAATATTAACACATAAAACATGGTCAGGAAACTACCAAGACAAAACGGCTCATTACTCTACAGTAATACCACTTCCACCTAATTCAAAAAATATAAGAATTATGGCAAGAGAATGTACAGGCCTTGCATGGGAGTGGTGGAGAACAATTATTGACGAATATAATGTTCCATTATCAAATGAAATAAAAGTTTCAATTGGAGGAACTACATTATACCCAAAAGCTAATATTAGCTATTAACCATGATAGACACCCTTTTGGTTTCGGTATTTAACATATCACCAAAAGGGTGCCTTTTTTTGCAGCAAAACAATTTTCTAATGCCCCTCAGGAATCATTAGCGGACCTTGGGTACGTCTTGCTAATCATCAATTAAATACAAAATTTTGGATAACCAAGAAAATTCCCCAACCACAAATCCCTAAGACAATTGATAAAGATAACGATATATAAGCTCTTAATGACATTGCTACAATCAATAGCAATATTATTGTTGCTGGAAATCCTTTTAAAACACCAAATACGAATTTGCTAAGATTTTGTGTTTGCTCACCTTGTATGGAAATCCAGATTAAGCTTAACAAACTAACTAATGGCAATGCTGCAATAATTCCACCATATGTAGGAGATCTCTTTGCTATTTCTGTTACTGCTCCAATTATTACCGCTGAAATCAAAACTTTTACTATCGCAAACACTTTTTAGCCTCCTCGCTAAATATCAAAAATGCCTTCTGTATTATTTCCAATTCAGAGTTACTAAGAGATTCAAAAATTTTCTTTAATTTAGCCTCATCCAATTTTGTATGTTGATACAGCTTATATTTACCTTCTTCAGTTATTTTGACTATAGTTTTTCTTTCATCTACTTCACTTCTTTGCTTAGTAACGAAACCCTTCTTTATTAGTCTTTTAATGTGTTCAGAAGCTGTATTTGAGGATGTATCTATATGCTTTGCTAAATCTCCAATAGTTGCCTCTTTATTTTTATCAATATACTGTAACAATCTAATTGCTTGGTGAGTCAAGTTTTCTTTATCTACATTATGTAATAGATAGTAAATATCCGTCCATTGTTCATTAATTATTTTAATACTATTTTCTAATTCCATAATAATCACCTCTATTTATATCTTATTATACGATATAATCGTTTGTCAAGATATAAATAGTATAGTCAAAAATGGCAGCTATACTACTTGAAAGAGGTAGTCCATAACGATTTATTCATTCTTTAAGTATTCCTTAATACTGTAATAAATCCATTCAGTATCTGGTGACTTATTTTGAAGCCTTTACCTTCATAGAATTTTAGCGCATTATCGTTTCCGTTTGATACAAAGATAAACAAATCACTTATTGATTTAAATGAATTTAACCAATCCATAGACTTTTTAAACAAAACTGTACCAATGCCAGCATTTCGATAATCTTCTTTTATATAAAACTGAGAAAGACAACCTACGTCATCACTTTTTACAGAATTAAAGTCAAAGAAGGCATGACATTTTAAAGTAGCAAAATCATCAGAATATATCTCCTTTGGTGCAATTGTACTATAGGCATATCCAACAATTTCATCATCATCTTTAGCTACTATTATGTAGTTAGCTTTAGCACTCTTGACAGATGGAATCATTCTAGTTTCAAAACACATGTCATCAAAGAACTCAGGACGGATATATGCCTTAGACTTTTGATAAGCCATTAATTCATTACATAAATCCTTAATACAGATAATATTATCTTCAGAAATAACCTCATACTGAAAACTCATATTAATCTTCCTTTCTAAAAACAAATTAAAAACATGTTTGATTGATGAATCAGATTAGATATAATTATATCAGTTACAAGTATAGTAACAAGTATGCACTATTTTCTGTTTAAGGAAGTAAAAACTGAGTATTGGGGTGATTTTATGACTGATCAAACTCTATATAAAAATAGCTTTGATAACTGTCCATTAACATTTGCTTTAAACATTATCGGTGGAAAGTGGAGATTACCTATAATTTGGGCGTTAAGTAAAAATGGAACTATGAGATATAATGAATTAAAAAGGAATATTGATGGGATTACCAACATGATGCTAACTCAATCGCTAAAGGAGCTTGAGTTAGATGGTATCATAAATCGAAAGCAATTTATGGAGATACCACCGAGAGTTGAGTATTCATTGACTGCAAATGGAGAAGAACTCATTCCATCTCTTAAATCACTAGCTGATTGGGGAAAGAAAATGAAAAATAGTGTTAATTCTAAATAATCTAGAATTAACACTTGCATGACATTTATAGAGTCATTTACTTAATTCGTTTTGAAATTGGATGATCCTCTTTCAACTGTAGTAAGTCCCATAGATTTCCATATAAATCCTTAAATACCGCAACCATTCCATAGGATTGTTCTTTTGGCTCTCTCACAAATTCTATTCCCTTTGAAATCATTTCATTATAGTCTCTCCAAAAATCATCAGTGTTTAAAAATAGAAAAACTCTTCCGCCTGTCTGATTACCTATAAATGATTCTTGTTCAGGTTTAGATGCTCTTGCAAGTAATATTGTAGTTCCGACTGATCCAGGTGGAGACACTACTACCCATCGTTTGTCTTGTTCAGGCTGATAAGTATCTTCAATTAATGTAAAATTAAGCTTCTTTGTATAAAATTCTATTGCCTCATCATAATCTCTCACAACTATAGCTATGTGGACAATTGATTGAATCATTTTCTCAACTCCCAACTCCTACTAATTTGATTCTACATCATACTAAAAGAAAAATTTAAGATAATAAAATTAACACTATTGTCAATAATATAATAATATTATTATGGCATATTCATACATCACAATATAACGAACTTACATGTCCTCATATACTGGTTCCCCCTCAATAAAGGTAGAAGCAAGACCAAGCTTTTCAAAATAATCACACATTTTTTGACATGCAAATTTCTCAGTAGAGTAATGGGTGCCTCCTAAAACATTAATACAATTTTTTTGTTCCAGTTCATGAACCTCCGCAGAATATTCATTATTTGCTGAAATTCCTGTGATAAGAACATTAACTTTGTTTTCAATCATTTCAGAAACAATATCTGCACTATTGCCGCCACCGGCTACAACAGCTACTCTTCCATTTTTTATATTGTTATCTCCATATAGATATAGTCTTGTATCATGGCCTACTATTTCTGAAAACTTATCATTCAATTCCTTCATATTTTTGCATTTGGTTTTTCCAATAACACCACATAATCCTCCATAATATTCAACAAAGGTTTTTTCAATTTCTATATCTAACGCATCAGCCAAAGTTTTGCTTGTTGAGTATTCACTGAAGTTATCTAGTGGTGTATGCAAATTATATATAGATATTCTATTCTCTCTAAATTTTTCTAATAACCCTCTATCCATTTGATAAAATGTTTTTGGTGCCCTTCTAATATCCCAAATCGAAGGATGGTGTAAAAATAACATGGCATCCCTTGCACCATCATCAATAATCTTTTGCATAATTTTTTCAGTTGGAAACACAGCTGCATAGACTTTATTAATTTCATTTGCAAAGTCACATACCAGGCCCATACTTCTTTCTTTAAAATTTACTGAAATATAATCATCTAATTCACCCATGTGTCTTGCCCAATCATCTTTCAACCCTTTTAGAATAAAATCTCTTTCTAAGCAATTATACAACTCAATAGACTTCATATAACTCCCCTCCATCATACAGTTTGTCCATATTTATTATAAAAAACTAATTTTTTATTAAAATAGAATTTTACATCTTATTTATTATTACTCTTTGATTTTTCATTAATCCACTCTTCCCTTAAAATTGCATAGACTATATCATCTGCCCATTCATTATCAAACCAAAAGCTCTTTTTAAAATGTGCCTCTTTTCTCATTTGAATTCTTTCAAGCAGTGCTATAGATTTTGTATTTCTAGGGTCAACTGAAGCAATTATTCTATGTTTTTTCAAGTTATTAAATAAGTAATTTATTACACCATTAATAGCTTCAGTAGCATATCCTTTACATTGATGATCTAAAGATAACGTAAACCCTATTTCTACCTGCAAGTTATCTGAGTCTATAAAATGAATTCCTATATCCCCTATTAACTCATCAGTTTCCTTAAGCAAAATTCCAAGTTGGTACCAGGTATCTGGTATATTGGGGATTTTAGCAACTTTTTCACAAATAAATTCTTTTACTTCTTCGATGGTTTGTGGTCTCCAGCCTTGAAATTTATATATCTGTGGATTTGAACGGTATTTAAACATCGACTCTGCATCAGAAATTCTAATCCCCCTTAATACTAATCTTTCTGTTGAAATATTCATTTCATTAAAATTCATTATTTTTACCTCCGAATGTATAGCTTAGTTAACAAGTAATCTAATTATATAAAATTTTCTAATACAAATAAAGGAATTAAATACATAGAAATTATAATTTAAGTACGACGTAAAAACACCGTAAAATTCAGTTCATTTTTGAATAATACGATGCTTTTCCAAATTGTTCGTTTTTTCAGTTGTTACGTTAAATAAGAAAGATGTAGCTTAAATTAGTAAAAGTTATCCTCATTAGCTTTACTTTCAATTTTTCTTCATTGGTCATAGTGATTATATCTTAATGCTTATCAATATATTCTTGTAATTGTTCATGCCATTTCACGGTATCGTATATTTGTGGTTCAGTTGTTTCGCCCATTAAAAGATCAATCAAATGTCTAGGTGTTTTACCGCCAATATACATTGATTTGATACAGGAAATACAATATACACAAACCTCATCGCAAGGCATCGAATCTGCTCGTTCCTTCATTTTCTGATGAACCTTTTCAACGGGAATCTTAGGATAAAAATCATCTCCGCAGCATATTGAATTCGTGCCGGAAAACTTTGTTTCCACAATATCAATATTCATCTTTTTAAGTAAATTACGTACGGCTTTATGTACCTGCGGCTTTTCACGCACAGGACAAGCATCGTGCACCGACAACTTCAAACCTTTATAGTCGGGATACTGAAATGCATCCAATCCATCAAGTACTTCCCATAAAGAGATTGTTGATACACCTTCATATAAGCTCCTAAAACGCCTGTCACAACCAGCACATACATTGATAATCAATGAGCCCGCTTCAACTTGAGGATCATGGTGACAGCATATTTTATGCAATGTAACCTCTCCGTAATTTTCATTCAAAAACTTTAAAATTTTATTTTCTATTTCAGGCTTGTATATACTTAAACCACAGCCTGGATTAAAATATATTTTTTTCATAACATATTCCCTCCCGTAAGGTCAAACTTTGTTAAAGTACCTTTTATTTACTCTTTAATTGTAACAGGGTATAAATAAAAAATCTTCCTGATTTTATATTTATAATTTTACAGATGAGGCTTTCTTCTATCTTGAAAATATTATTTAACATCACGTTATTCGTTTTTCATTTGTTTCATTAAATAACAAGATTACATATCCTCATACATTGATTCACCTTCAATAAAGGTAGAAAAAAGACCAAGTTTTTCAAAATATATAAACTTTTAACTATTGGTTTAACTTCCCTAATTTCTTAAAAACATTATATATGTGTTTATCACTTCTTAAATCATATCCATTGACACCCTTATATAATAAGCTTCCTCCATTTTGAGTAATAGTTAAATATATATTAGGTCCTAACTTATCATAATAAAATCCACCATTGTATACTTCGTGACCATCTACAACTAAAACAAAAGTTCTAAAATCTTTTTTATAATATTTAATCTTAGATATATAGTTATTTGCATCATTATTAAAATGAAAAGTATGATTGCTCCAATTGTAATACTTTATATCCTCATCTGTAATAACAGGTTTAGGTTTATCCTTACGAATAAAACGCTGTAGATTGCTATCATGAAGTAGATTTTCATAATTAACCATTTCATATATTGCAAAATGATGCTTTTTACTGTCCTCGTAAAATCTATTACAATAATTATAATAATATAAGGAAAGTATGCTTAATATAAAGATTAACCCCATTAAGCTGAAAATGATACTATATTTTTTTATTTTCCATACTATAATAAAGATGAGCGTAACTAGACATATAAGTTCTAAAAATATTAAGTAAACTCCCATTAATATATCTCCATTGTCTAATAAAATAATTAATATACTTTATAAGAAAGTTGCGAATAAGGTAAAAAGTTACTTTTCTCGTTCCCACACCGTTATAATTGGATGAATTAAGTTAATACTTACGCCAATTTTAGGAACTAATCCACAAAACCCTTTTTGAATTTTATAAAGTCCTAAACAATCAATTCCACCAACTTTACACGTTTTATCTGAATAAAATTCATAATTAAAACAATTAAGATTACAATTACAAATATCAAATACAGCTACTGTGTCAAGTTCAACACTACTCTTCCAATTATTTAGTGTTACATCTAAAATCTCTCTCAATACTTTTCCTTGATTCGATTCAGAACTCAAAAGCTGTGAATCTACCAGTAAAGATAAATCAATATCAGATTCTTCACGAAAACAATTCGATAATCCACGTGAACCACTTAACACAATTTTATATACATACGGATGAATCACTAAATTTGCTTCATTTAAAATGGCATATGTTGTTGGTAGAAGATTTTTAACATTTTCTTTTATACAGATTGAATCATATTTCATTTCTTTTTCCCTTTCTAACATATGTTTTCATTAACATAAATGCACAATATCTTACTAATGTCTAAGTATTATAGACTACTGTTGTAACGCTTAATTAGAATTTTCACAATTAAACATATATTATCTTTTATCATAAGAAAAAGTATTCTCAATCACATTTGGTAAAACTTCACAAATTGAGCAATTCATTTTTCTTTCAAAATATTTTTTTATTTCAAAGAGTTTGTCCCACCTCATAATAGTATATTCATTCACACCATACCTGCGTGTTACATCAATTAATCGTTGTTCCATCAAGCAAAATCCTGTTGGTACTGCTAAAGCATCACATAATTGAATTAATAAATCATAATCATCATAAACTACAAAATCAATATACTTTTTTATAAAATTATAATCTTCTTTAGTTACATCTAACTTACCAATTACAGACCTTATATCCTTTATACTATATGAATGAGTAATGCATATTTTAGCTACATCCTCCCAGCCTCGATTACTACAATATTTAAATCCTTCAATTGTATGTCTTTCTTGTACTACACCAACTCTACGACCTATATCATGTAATAATCCTAGAATATAAGCCTTATTGCTATCCATATCATTACAGCATTTAGAAATATTTTTACAAGCCAAAGCCACATACTCTGAATGTTTTACCCATTTTCCTTTATTTAGTCTTTTTGCTTCTTTCAAAACATTTATTGCAACATCTTTATTAGGATACTTTTTGTTCATAACTAACACCTTCTTACTTTTTTACAGTTGTGGCACATAAATTTACTATTGTCTCTCATCAATATATAATAAGAAATTATTTCTACTAGTACAATCTTACAAATATGACTTTATATAATACTCTAATTATATAATTTTTCCCAAAACAAATAAAGGAATTTCAGTACAATGTTGTAATTACCAAGGTAGCTAAAATATACTATTCACCACAGATGACAAAAAGAAAAAAGGCGCAAATCTTATTATTCCGCCTTTAAAGAATAAACCGAATCAATGGATTGGATTGTGATTATAAATTCCAATAAGTTTTCCATTAGTTTTATTAAATATGCTGTTATTGTATTGAAGATAACCTTGACCTTCCATTAGATTATTAAATAATTTTGTTTGTTCTTCGCTGTACTTTATTTTTACAGATTGTTTTACTTCTTTACCGTTGACATAGGTAATAGAATTAGGAACTATTAAGTAACACTCATTACCTTGTACAGATTTTAAAATCTTTTCTCCTTCATAAGTGCCAATAATATTGGGATTATTTTTAACCATTTGAATTGGCAAAACGTGAGTTTCAGTAAATGGTTTTAATGTAACAATACCAAGGCAAGTAACTATTGCAAAAACTAAAAGTATCATTATTTTAGCTTTTATTTTTTTCATACTATTACTCCCCCCCAATAAATTACTATAAAAATTAGAATAAGATTATAATACTATATAATTCAGTTATTTAATAGCTTTCTTTTACCATTAGTGCCTAGTATTGTTATAAAAGTCTCATTCCTCCTTATCACTTTCTAAGCTTACACTTTCATAAAACTCTGTAAGGGATACTGCATATATCAATGGTGTATATCTAATATTTAAATAGTTATTATAATCCATTCCCTTAAACCCCTTAAAACTTGGAAGTACATTTGCCTCAATTAGCCATAAGTTTTTATTTATATCAACTGCTACGTCTAATCCGAATTCAGCAAAATGTTCCCCCATTTGATCCATGTGGTTGCAGAACTTTTTACAAAGGTTATCTAGTTGCTGCATTAATAGCTTTTGATTAGACTCGTCAGGAAATGCTTTAGTTAGGGCAACTGATAGTGGTAATGCATATCCCCCTCTTGAGATATTAGTTATAAGAGAGTCCTTTTTAGCAACCCTACATTCAATTCCTGTACATATCCACACTTTATTACTATCTTTTTGCATAACAACTCTAACATCAAAGCATGAACCATCTATCATAGCCAACTCAAGATGTTTCTGAACTAAATATTTCTCAAAAAAAGACCTATTTGGCTTCAGAAAAATTTCTAGAGCATCATCGTCATCTAAATACTTTTCTAAATATTCTGTATTTCTATAATCTAAAACTTTATATCCCTTTTGTTTTTCTTCTATTACGCAAATACCTCTCCCACGAGATAAATCTATTGGTTTAAGGATTACTTTTTTATATTCTTTTAAAAAATTCTTTATCACACTTTCATTTACTGACAGTTCCGTTGGTATAAGATAATTACTTAAGAATTTGTTTTTTTCAACAAACTTATATAATTCATATTTTGTAAATCTTGTTGAATTAAACAATCTCCCATCTGTAACATCAATGAGTTTTTTTATTAATCTTTCACTTACATGAAAGTTTCTTCTATAAATAACTGAAGGGAATGGAAACTTGCCATACCTCCACTGCGATTTTTCATTGTCATAATAAAGCCCATAAACTACATTGTTATCCCAATCCACGCCTTTGCATGAAAATCCATAAATTAATCCTCCGAATTTACTGTATACTCCAAGTCTATCTGAATATTTTTTCATATAATATGGATTATACAAATGGCTTCGATTTCCAAGCAGTAGCGCAATCACTGGACCTATTACAATATTACCTTTATCCGCTACTAACTGATAAATTAATGACTCTACAATTAAAAGTTCATTTGCCAGTTCTTTAGATATTTTTATAGTCATAGGATTATTAAAGCTGTGAACATCAGTTACTGCTGCATCTTCCATTACTTGCACCTGTGTTAAAACTTTCTTTTTACCGAAGCAAACAAAAGCTACTTCAGTAATAGTTTTTGCTATGGTTGTTGGCAAATAAATGATGTTGGCCTCTAAATCTATCACATCAATCTTAATCCACATGCTTTAATCCTCCTGTGATTCAGAAACATAATACTCATAACGCTAAATTAAGTTTTCATAAAAGTCCAATCATAGACATTTCCTTAGTGAAACTTTTAAATAGCATTTTTTATAAATATATTAAAAATTTGTAGAAGTAATACATATAACCTACTTTTAAAGTATCATATTTCATAAGAAATCATAATATAAGATATGGCTAAATATTTCTCTGCATTGCAGGAATAATTCTATGGTAAGAGGGGATACGGAATATGATAGATAACTTAAATAATAAAAGGAAGATCGCCCTTGACAGGGCAAAGGAGCTAAAAAGTAAAATAGAAGATTATATTAATGTAAAAGATACTATTCCAAGAGGAACTTCCCTATCACAGGAAGAAAAAATAATGAAAAAGAAGTTAAAAATACTTTCTCTCCTTAATGGTAACGAAGAAAACTGGAATGATTATAAATGGCAACTTAAAAATAGAATTTCTGATGTAAATCTATTGGCAAAAATTATTAAGCTAACGGATGAAGAAATAGATAACATCTCAAAAGTGGGGCAAAAATTCAGATGGGCTATTTCTCCATACTATGCTTCCTTAATAGATGACGATGATGAATTTAATCCTGTAAAACTACAATCTGTTCCTATACTACTAGAGTTAAGGGGCGATGGAGTTGCTGATCCTATGGCAGAAGAATATACTAATCCTTCTGGTGCTATTACCAGACGTTACCCTGACAGGCTAATTATTAACGTAACCAATGAATGCTTCTCATACTGTAGACACTGCCAAAGGAGAAGAAACATTGGAATCAAGGATAGACATCAATCAAAAGCAGTATTAGAGCAATCTATTAAATATATTAAAGAAAACCCAGAAATCAGAGATGTATTAATCACAGGGGGAGATGCATTAACATTATCTGATAGTACTCTAGATTGGCTTCTAGGTGAACTACACTCAATTCCAACTGTAGAATATATTAGAATAGGAACTAGAGTACTGGTAAATATGCCTCAAAGAATTACAGAAAATCTTCTAAATATATTAAAAAAGTACCCTCCTATTTATATTAATACTCACTTTAACCATCCGTTAGAAATAACAAAGGAATCAAAAGCTGCTTGTGAAAAACTTGTTAACATAGGAGTACCTTTAGGTAATCAAGCGGTACTTTTAAATGGAATAAACAATGATAAATATGTAATGCGGCTTTTAAATCAAGAACTTCTAAAATGCAGGGTTAGACCTTATTATATATTCCATGCTAAACATGTATTAGGTACTACACATTTCAATACTTCTGTTGACGATGGTATTGAAATAATGGAATACTTAAGAGGATATACTTCAGGTATGGCGATACCTGCATATATTGTAAATGCTCCAAATGGAAATGGAAAGACACCTATATTGCCGCAATATATTATTTCAAGAGGTAAAAATTATATAAAAATAAGAACTTGGGAAGGTAAAGTATTTGATTATCCAAATCATCCCACCGAAGACTTACGAAATTTATTGGAGAGAAATGCTGACTAAAATTAAATTTTAGGTTAATTACAAAACCCCTGGTACTTTATGTGGTATCAGGGATTTTACTTAAACCTACTTCTATAGAGAAACTAACAACCTAAAAACCACAAATATATTTTGCATATTCTAGAGGATTTTGAAATGCCTTTTTAATTGTATCTTTATCGTAAGATAAATACATAGAATCTTTTCCAGGCTTTGCATTGCATTCAATAAACCATATATTCCCTTTTTTATCTATAGCAAAATCTATTCCTAATTCTCCATAGCTTCCGTATGCCTCTTCAATATATAAATAGCTTTTCATCAGCATCTTATTAACTTTTGTCTTCAAATCTGTAACCTGCTTTTCAGTGTAGTTATAATGTTTAATAAAGAAATCATCAAACATGTACACTCTAGAACCAGATTTAGTACTTGTTATTGGAGATCTTTTCTGCCCTAATCTTACTGGATGGGAATATACCCCCAATTCTCCACTGCCATCTCGCTGAACCGTTGCCCTCATGTCAATATTACGACCATCTAGTTCTATAACGTCTATTGCACTTTGAAGAATTATTTTCTTTTTCCCAAATATAGTTTCAATTTTATCCACCAGCTCTTCTAGAGATTTTAATTTATATTCCACTAATGTTCCATGAAAGTAACTTAAATGATAGCTTTTGTCTCCTGATTTTATTACACGAATTACCTCTCTACCATTACTTCCACAACAACCTTTTATATAAATAGTTGATGATTTATCGAAAATTTCTATTAGATTATATGGCTCTCTATATAAAGCTGTAAAAGGTATATAAGGCTTCATATCCTCATGTTGTATAAGATGCTTATAAACTTCCCATTTGTCAAAATAGTGTGTAGCATTTAACTTTTTCAAATTTTTATTTAAATTCAGTTGCCTTCTGATATATTTTGACATAGCTCTTTGTTTCTTTAAAAAACCTCCCCCTCTATCGTATAAAATTTCTGGCAAAGGGAATGCCTTTTGAGACCATACTTGTTTTTCCTCGTTATAATAAGTGCCATTTATCCTTTGATTGATGAAATCTACATCATCTATTGAAAAGAAATATGGAATGAGGTTCGAATCTCTATTAGCTCTCCATAATTCAGTATATCTAAAGCTCGGAACTTGTTTAATTAATTTTTTAATGGCAAATTTATTTACAAATACACCCATTACTGGACCTAAGCAGACTTTATTGTCTTTTATAACTAAATTAGTTATCATGCCTTGTGATAACCCAAGTGCTTTAGCTATATTACTTGAAATCTCCACCGTATTATCTGTAATATTGGATTCACATTTAATATATTCTTCAGATGTATTCTCTGTAGTATTGAATTCACACTCAATATATTCTTCAGTTGTATTATCCATAAAGCAATCATATGAGATTCTATCATTAGATTCATACCTAATGGTTTCTTCAGCCATGCCAACCTTTAACTTTGCAAATGGTTCCTTCAAACTATTACATATTTTCTCCGGTAGAGTTATTAACCTATCATCTTTTGAACTCCCATGAATGATTTCTATAATAACTGATATGGACTTTTGGCTCATGCTCCTATTCTCCTCTCACCAAAAATTTAGCATACTGCAATACATTTAACCACTGTAGTTTTATAATTTTTGTGTCTCCAAGTCCTAGTTTTGGGTTTTTATCAGGTTGCGCATTGCCCTCTATAAACCATAATTTTCCATTGCCATCTAAAGCCATATCCATTCCTATTTCTCCAAATGGTCCATAGTCCTTTTCAATATAAGTTGCAATTTTTATTGTTACATTGACAATCTCATCATGGCTCGGAATATTTATATTTGGATTTTCCCTTTTTAAACTAGGATAAATATCTTTATAATTAGCATAACTTCCTCCATGATAATAGTTTGTAATTGTTGCATCTTTGCTAGTAATTCTACATATATTATATATTGCTCTCCACTTTCCACTTCCATCCTTATTAATCAGCACGCGCATATCCATGTTACGTCCTTCATGTTTTATTAGTCTGCATCCTTGCTGCACTATATAATTTTTCATAGTTGTAAATTCATTAACAAACTCCTGTAATTGTTCGATATCTAATAGCTCATCTTTTAGCCCATTTGAGTGGAAATCAATCTTGTATTTCTCCCCTATTTGTTCTATAGATAATACTTGACGGCCCTTACTACCATAAGAGGCTTTTAAGAAAATAAATCCATATTCCTTTAACATATTAAGGATATCTTGAAAGCTTTTATATATAATTGTTTTTGGTAGATAACCAATGATTTTAGGATATTTTGATAGATACTTATAAACCTTCCATTTACTTAAGGCATCTCCTGAGTTTATTAGATGAATCCGTGGATGATGTCTAAACTGATTTTTTATATGACTTACTAAAAGTCTTTGATTAGTCTCAAACTTTGCAGCTCTATCGTATACTACATCTGGCATAGGAAGCCAACAATGCTTCCACACATTTAACCTTTTAATAAAAGTAAAACCTTTAATTTTATTTTCAACCCAATTTACATCCTCTATAGAAAAATAGTAAAGAAGACAATTTTCCTCTTCATTTGCTTGCATGGTTTTTTTACAATTTATTGGTGTATGCAATTTTTCTATTGATTTTAAATACCTAGTATTAACAAACACTCCGACTACTGGGCCAAGGTATATATCATTACCCTTTCTCCAGATATTTAAATTTGCATTATTATAAAGTAACAATTCATTAAATATAGGCATTGTAAAATACATGTAACTGCCCTTAATATCCTTTGGTCTTATATATGAACATTTGTTAAGCTGGCCCACGTGAATGTTATATTTAACTTCTGTTGAGAGTTTTAAATCATCAAATATTTCTTTACTTATTAAACACACTTCTGCTTCTGCTTTTAACTTTTTTACCATTATTTTCACATTGTTCCCTCCAGTTTTAAATTATATCTGGATTTGTGATATATATTTAGTTTTTCATTATTATATAATATTCTATAAATTTCCTTATGTTACAACCGCTTCAATTCAAAAAATAATAGCTAAAAGCATTTAGAAATAATTATCCCTGGATAAAACAAAATTGTCATTGTTTTATCCAGGGATTTAATATCCTAATCAATACTCAATTTTTCTATTGCTTGCTCCATTGTTGAAAGAAAGAATATATTCTTTCCTTTATTGCTCTCATAAATAAAATCTTTTAAACTTTTACTTTTATAAATCGAAAAGTCTCCCAAAATAGCAATTTTCATATAATAGTTAATGAATTTTTGCAAAACTTCTCCCGCAATACGAGTACTTAATTCAAAAAAGTCTTCAGTAATAGCATCTTTATTTAAAATAACTCTATCACAACCAGTTTCATACCTGACAGTTGCTATAAAATCAACTGCACTTTGAACATCAGTAATAATGACTTTTTCACTTTCTACATGTGCAATTTCCATACCATTTACTTTTACAATATTTGTTTTCATTTTATTTTATCCTTTCTAAACATATATGAATTTTTACTTCAATAATTATCGTTTCTTTATAAATTATTTGTTTCTACGAGAATTGAAATTGTACTTAACATGTTTTCAATAAATTTCAAACTTCCCCACAGCATTATTCTCAATCTTTTCTCTTCTTTGTTATGTTTCATATTAATAGTTGATTTTTTCATTTCTGAATCTTTACAATTCATAACTGCTAAAAGCATGTTAGATATTCGCATATACTCGTCCATGTCTATTTCATTTATATCTACAACGGTAGATACATTTATTTTTGATTCTACAATTTCAACATTTTCACTTATAGTTGAAAAACTAACACCTTGCTCTTTATTTATTTTTTTAGCATCAAATTTCTCATCGTTTTTTTCAAGGAAAAGGCTTAAATCATGTCCTGATATTCTCCATTGCTTTCCAACCTTATTTGCTATAAGTCTTCCCTCTGTTATAAACTTTCTAATTGTTTTGTGATGCATTCCTAACATTTCTGCAACTTGATCTATTGTATAAAATTTGTTTTCCATTACTAATCTCCCATTTTTTATTTTGATATATGCTAATCATAGCAACACATTTTGCCCTTGTCAATAATTTATTGTATTTTATTATACTTTGTTGCTATTTATTGTACTTATTCAACTTGATTTTGTATTTTTCACATTATATTTTAGGATAATAAAGCTATATTTATTTTAGGGTAATTTTAAAAACAAAAGAAGCAATCAAAGTGAATCAACATCACTCTAATTGCCCCTTTAAACGATTATCTCTTTTATATCTTATTTTCTTTTACCCAGAGATTTCCGAAGATACTTGCACCTAAGGATACTGCTTTTTAATTTAGCCAAACCTTGGTAATAAATAAAACAACAGCTGTCAGTATAACAAGTGCTACTATAAAAATAGGAACAAAAACTTGGAATATAGCAATAATCATTGCAGCTATATCTTTAAATTCAAATTTAGATGTTCTGTACAATTGCTTTTCATTATTATTTTCATTATTCTCCATAAAGACAATTCTCCTTTTATACTAGGTGGCAGGCTACAAAATGACCGCTGCCTGCATCTTTATACTGCGGTACTTCATTCGTGCATCGCTCCTTAGCATAAGGGCATCTTGTATGAAATTTACATCCTGCAGGCGGTTTAGCTGGGCTAGGTATATCCCCTTTAAGGATGATTCTATTTCTTTTTAATGTAGGGTCTGGTACTGGTACTGCAGATAATAAAGCTTTTGTATATGGATGAAGTGGATTCTTAAAAAGTTCTTCTTTTTCTGCAAGTTCTACCAAGGAACCAAGATACATAACCCCTATTCTATGGCTTATATGTTGGACAACACTTAAATCGTGAGATATAAATAAATAGGAAAAACCTCTTTTTTGCTGCAAATCTGTAAGAAGATTTATTATTTGTGCTTGTATTGACACGTCAAGAGCTGATACTGGTTCATCTGCTACAATAAACTCAGGATTAAAAATAAGAGACCTGGCAATTCCTATTCTCTGTCTTTGCCCCCCAGAAAATTCATGAGGATATCTTTTCATATGATAGGATGCTAATCCACATATCTCTAGAGTTTCTAATACCCTATCCTTTACATCTGCTTTAGAACAAAGTTCATGGTCTAATAGAGCTTCTCCTACAATTTCCCCTACAGTCATTCTAGGATTTAATGAACTATAGGGATCTTGAAATATTATTTGCATTTTAGTTCTTAGTTTTCTCATTTCATTTTTATTTAATTTATATATATCTCTGTCATTAAAGAATACATTTCCATTAGTCTTTTCTATTAATCTTAATAAAGTTCTTCCTGTAGTAGATTTTCCACAGCCTGATTCTCCAACAAGCCCTAAGGTTTCCCCCACCTTAACTTCAAAGGACACATCATCTACCGCTTTAACATGACCAACTACCCTTTGGAATACACCTCCTGTTATAGGAAAGTATTTTTTAAGATGTTCAACTTTTACCATTGTTTTTTCCATTTATTCACCCTCCTTACAATTCCAACATGCAATCTTATGTCCAGGTTTTACTTCTATAAGTGTAGGTGAAACTTGTCTACATTTATCAGTAGCTTTACTACATCTTGGATTAAAATAACATCCAGTTGGCATACCTAAAGGGTTCGGTACTTGACCAGGTATAGAATATAATCTATTTGTTTCTTTATTTATAATAGGCTTTGATTGAAGAAGTCCAATAGTATATGGATGCATTGGGCTTTTAAATAGCTCTAATACAGGTGCTTCTTCTACAATTTTCCCTGCATACATAACCACTACATAATCTGCCATTTCAGCTACTACTCCAAGGTCATGGGTAATAAGCATTATAGATGTATTTAACTTTTCTTTAAGATCTCTCATAAGATCAAGTATTTGTGCTTGAATAGTAACATCCAATGCAGTAGTAGGCTCATCAGCTATGAGTAATTTTGGATTGCAAGAAACCGCCATAGCTATCATAACTCTTTGTCTCATTCCACCACTTAGCTCATGGGGATAGGCATCTACTATTTCATCTGCTCTCGGTATTCCTACTAACTTAAGAGCCTCAATAGCTTCTTTTCTAGCTTCTTTTTCGCCTACATTTCTATGAAGCATTATAGCTTCGCCTATTTGCTCACCTGCAGTGAAAACAGGGTTTAAGGAGGTCATTGGTTCTTGGAATATTACGGATATTTGATTGCCTCTCATTTTCATCATTTCCGCATCTGTATATTTTAAAATATCTTTTCCTTCAAAAATAATTTCTCCACCTACAATTTTTCCTGGAGGATTAGGAATCAACCTCATAATTGACATTGATGTAATACTTTTACCACATCCAGATTCACCGACTACAGCTAAAGTTTCCCCTTCTTTTATTTTAAAACTAATATCATCTACAGATTTTATTAATCCATCCTCAGTATCAAAATAAGTTTTCAAATTTTTAACTTCCAATAAGTCTTTTGCCACTTTGAACACCTCCTACTTCTTTAGCTTTGGATCTATAGCATCCCTTAAGCCGTCTCCCAAAAGGTTTATTGCAATAACAGTTAAAAGTATACACACTCCAGGAGGAATCCAGTTCCATGGCTCAAATTGAAGTGTATACATGTTTTGAACTGATTGAATTAGAGTTCCCCAAGATGGTGTAGGCGGTGTTACTCCAAGCCCTAAAAAACTTAAGGTAGATTCTGTAAGAATGGCTCCTCCTATGCCTAAAGTAGCTGTAACTATAATAGAAGCAAAGGTGTTTGGCAGTAAATGTCTAAATATTCTTCTTCTATTTTTTAATCCTAGTGCTTCTGCTGCCTGCATAAATTCTTGCTCCCTTAAGGATAGAATTTGTCCTCTAACTAAACGGCAGAGTCCCGGCCAACTTAAAACACCTATAATAAACATAACTACAAACATTTTATTTTCAGGTCTTACCTTTAAATCTAACATAAGTGCTCCAAGAGCCATTAATATAGGTAAATAAGGAACACATAAAAATATATCAACTATTCTCATTATTATAGAATCCACTAGTCCTCCATAAAAACCTGCTATTGCTCCTAGAATACTTCCTAAGACTATTTCAACTATTACTGCAAAAATCCCAACAGCAAGAGAGATTCTCCCTGCATACATAAGCCTTGTAAAGGTATCCCTTCCAACTTCGTCTGTGCCAAGCCAATGATGTATTGAAGGAGCTGTAGATATATTAGTTAAATCTACAGAATCCATTTTATAAGGTGATATATAAGGTCCTACTTCAGCAAATAATATCATAAATATCAATATACCTAATCCTATGATTGCCAGCTTATTTTTCTTTAATCTATTCCAAATAACTCTCCCCGGGCTTAATATTTTTTCTTCTTTAAGTTTGCCTGTATCAATTTTAACTTTAACTTCCATGACACACCCTCCTACTTTAACCTAATTCTTGGATCAACTACTGCATATGCTACATCCGCAATCAAGTTTCCAAGTAGGGTTAAAATTGCAAGCAACATAGTAATTGCCATAAGTAAGGGATAATCTCTACCATTTGTAGCTATAACCTGTACAGGACCTATTCCTGGCCAGCTAAATATCTGCTCTGTAACTATAGCTCCTGAAAAAAGTCCAGGTATCCAAAATCCTAAAAGAGTTATTACAGGAATCAGAGCATTCTTCAGGGCATGTCTATATATTACAACCTTTTCCCTTAGTCCCTTTGCTCTAGCAGTTCTAATATAATCTTGTCTTATAACTTCTAACATACTAGAACGCATATATCTCATTATACCTGCTACGCTGCTAAAAGTTAGCACCACAAAAGGTAAAAACATGTGATACATACAATCTAAAAATTTTGGTATCCCAGTAGCTGTGCTTCCAGGTGAATACATGCCTGATACTGGAAAGATGATTGAATCTACTGCAAACCATTTAATTAATAATAATCCAAAGAAAAAGGTTGGTATAGATGTACCTATAAGAGCAAATATAGTAAAAAATGAATCAAAGAAGGAATATTGTTTTGTTGCAGATATGACTCCTATTGGAATAGCGATTAATATACTGGCTATTGAAGAAGCTAATGCTAAATAAAAAGAATTCCATATAAAATTATTCATAACTTTTGATACAGGCTGTTTATAAAAATAAGATTCACCTAAGTCCCCGTGAATTACTCCTTTTACCCAATAACCGTATTGCACAATTTTAGGCTGATCTAAATGCATTTTATGTCTAAGCTCTGCTCTTTGCTCAGCAGTAGCATGTGGATTAATTGAAGTTACTGCATCTCCAGGAGCCATTGCAAGTACGAAAAATACGAGCAAGGATATCCCTATAAGCACTGGTATCATTTGAAGCAATCTTCTAATTATATATTGTCTCATCTTTTTCCCCCTCATTTTATATTTTCACTTAGGCATATGAAAAGAAATAGGCGAGAATACTGGTCTATTATTTATTTGATTATGCCTTAACGGTTGTATATAACAATAGATAACCTCAGACTAAAAATCAGGTTATCCTAAGTTTCGAAATTTTTAGTTATGCTCAGAAATTTTCTGAGCATAACTAAATTATTCAAAAATTATTTTAATTCTATCTTGTACATATCATATGTCCAGTTTCTGAATGGTGATATTTTCATGCCTTGGACTCTTGCGCTTACTGCCCAAAGGTCTTTGTTTTGATCTAAGAATATATTTGGACACTCTTCATTTATAAGTTTAGCCCATTTATTATATATTTCTTTTCTCTTTGCCTTATCAGTTTCTTTTAATCCATCTTCTAAAAGTTTATCACTATCAGCATTGTGGAAGGCCATATTATTTGATCCACCAGGTACGTCCTGTGAACTGTGGAATACTTGTGTAGGATCAGGGTCCAATGAAAGATTCCATGCCATATTATAAATTTCATACTCTCTCTTATCTGACTTATCAAGTAAAGTATTAAAATCCATAGATTGAGGAATTACTTCTACACCAATCTTTTTCCAGCTGTCCTTTGTTATTGATATTAGTGCGTCCTCATATTTACTACCTGTGTAAGTTAACCAGTTTATTGTAAATTTCTTTCCGTTTTTATACCTATAGCCATCGGAGCTATTTAGTTTCCATCCTGCTTCATCCAGCATTTTTCCTGCTTTATCTGGATCATATTTATATTGATTTACATCATCACTATATGCCCATTGTGCTGGTGAAAATGGTTGATTACATACTTCCGCATAACCTTTATAATAGGAGTCAACAAAGCCTTGTCTATTCAAACCATAGGTCAAAGCTTGACGAACTCTCTTGTCCTGGAATCTTAGGTCTTTTAAATTAAATGCCATGTATCCATAGCCATTGTCTGGGTGAAACTGTTTAGTTATAAATTCTGCTTTGTCTAGCATAGCAATATTCTCAGGTTTTGCTGGAATTAAATTTATATCAACGCCTCCTGTAGTTATTTCCTGAATCATGGTAGAAGCATCTGTTTTCTTCATTATCAAATTTTTTATTTTTGGAGCTCCTTTCCAGTAGGAAGGATTGCTTTCAAAATCTATTTCTTGTCCTGGTTTAAACTGTTTCATAACATAAGGACCAGAACCCATTGGTTTTTGATCTAAATCTTTAAGTTTTTGGAAATTTCCTTTTTCAAAGCCATAATATTTTTTTGAAAGTATGCTCAATTGACCTAAATCGAAAATAGCACTAGCTTTTGGGCTAATTAATGTAACTTCTACAGTATAAGGATCAATTACTTTAATTCCCTCCACTGTTTTAGCATCACCTTTATTGTACTCTTTATATCCTTTTATATGATCTGCATAATTAGATATTTGTCCATCATATTTAGGATCACATAGCGCAGTAATAGTAAATGCCACGTCCTCTGCTGTTAAAGGTGTTCCATCACTAAACTTTACATCTTTCCTTAGATGAAAGGTATATTTCGTTCCATCCGGTGATATATCCCATTTTTCAGCTACAGCTGGCACCGGATTTCCTTCTTCATCGTTTGATACTAACCAGTCAAATACAAGTTCATAAGCATATTGATCATAGACAGATTGAGCTGTTAAGGCATTAATGTTTCCCTTTGGTGCATCATTAGCTCCTACAATTAATGTATCTTTCCTATTCTTAGCAGCTTCTGGTACCTTTGATGGATCTTTTGCTTGTACAATTTCAGTTGTAGTCTTCTTTAAGTCTTGTTTTTGAACAGGCTTTGTTGCTGTGCTAGTGCCTCCACAACCAGTTATCCAAATTGATAACGTCATTAGTAAAGACATTACAGCAAGAATTTTTTTTCTTTTCATTGTTATCCCCCTCTAAATAATTTATTGCAGATATCAAAAATAGATTGACAACTGTTTTTAATATCTATCTTTTTTTAATATTTTGTGGGTATATTCAACTAATTCATCATTTGTAATTTTATGGTATTTTTGTTATTTTAACACTTTTGCAATTCATTGTAAAATACTTCGATTTACGTCTTAGTAATAAAATCAACCAATATTTTCCAGTTAATTAGTCATATGTTAATTTGTATTTTCATTGTGTTAAATTTTATTCTAAATTATATAATTTTTCATACTTATTTGATAATTCAGATATGCATGTATTGATGTTTAACCTTTCACAGATTAATATCCTCTATTAAGCAAATTGCTAACATAATGACTATAATCATCATACAATACTTATGAGAAATATATAAAGGAAGGAATTAAATGAGCAAATTAAACCCAGAAAAACTTTCAGTAGAATTTAGAGAAGGGATTACTACTACAGAACCTATTATACCCAGACGCTACACACTTACCCATTCAGATATAACTGCAGAACTTTTCTTAACTATTGGATTAACATATGCATATGATAAAATCAATGCCATGAGAGATGAAGTGCTTGGTGAATGGATTAAGGTTGGAGATCAATATTTTTTTTACGTGTATTTATATGTAGATGGACAATTTGGCTCAGGAACAACAGCTATACGAAATTACATTTTTAGACGTGAACTGCCCCTTGCCTTAGAAGCTATCAGATATGGCGATAGAAAATTTTTTAGTGCACATCCAGAATTAAACGATGCTCCAATAATAGTCCACTTTATGTCAACAAATCCGCAATTTAATAGAATAGAAAATTGGGGAACTTTTTCACATTATTATATTAGCAGCTCCCATAGATCTCCTAAGGTAAACCCTTTTCGCCAAAACAGATATTTACTTGATATAAAAATTGGCGATGTTACTGGAGATGCTATACCAGATAAGGTATTTCTATATGGCAGCAAACCGGAAGGCGCAACAGGAGTTTTTACTGACAACATTATTATTGTAATTGAGGATGGACGTACTAATGAAACAAAAACCATTACTCCTGCATTTAATTCAGGATATAATCCTAGATTATTCCTAGGCGATTTTACAAAGGATAAAATAGACGATATAAAAATAAGCATTGATTCAGGTGGCAGCGGTGGATATGGCTTCTTCTATCTTTATTCATTTAAGAATAATAATCTTCAAGAAATTTTCAACTTTGACAAGTACAATGAAGAATATAAGTATAAAGTAGATTATGCTGACCTCTATAAAGTTGATGTAGGTAATGTTATGCTAAATAAGCTTTTTACACTAGACGTAAGCCATAAAGGCTATGATTATGTGTCTCAATATTACGATGAAAAGGGCAAATTAAAGAAACCTGTACAGGGAGAAGTCCTCGCTTTAGGTGCATTAGTTCCAATTGTAAATGATGAAAAAATTAATGCTTATGATTTACTTGCTTCCCAGCGTATTATTGGTACCACTAACAGCGACACTCTTGGTTATATTGAAAACTTGCTCTCTTGGGATGGTGAAAAATTTGTTTCTTCAAGAATGTTTGCATCTATACCTGGTACAAATTTGACTTCTCTATATTAACTATAACTGCTAAATATGATCAAATAAAGGCCCTCTAGAGTAGTTAACTACATTGAGGGCCTAAAAGTATAGATATTACTGCATTTTATCATCTAAGTTATAGAAATTTTTGATAATACTAATAGCAAATAAAGTTTTTAATTTCTTTTAAGTCCACCCCAAAGTATACCCATCTTCCTCCTATATATCTCCAACCAGAAGCTGATGTTCTTCCTACATATACAAGATATGCCCAGAAGGATTGACCATTTTTTAGCCATATATATGAAAATCTATATACGCAAGGTGCTATTGCTCCGGGATCCACTGCCATCAAACTTGTCTCTGGTACAGCCGATAGCTGAGGAGTAAAACTAGGTGGCGGTGTTGTTGGTGGACCTTGCTGCTGTCTTTGAAATCCTTCTAACCCCTGTCTGTAAGAAGTACTAAATGGACATTTAAACTGCTGGTTAGCGCTATATGGACAGCAAGGTATTATGTTGGGATATGAATAACTTTTATCATCATTTCTATAGTTACTCATTAAGTAACCTCCTTAATTTTTTAGTTCCTCTGTCATAATATTCGAAATAAAATAAAATGTTACATACCCTTTATAAAAATATTATCTCTTTTTATTTTAATTCATATCTTATTTTTTTTATTATCATATCATCAGAAATGCTAAACATATTATCTATAAGCTCAGTTCTGAAACTTCCAGTACCCTTAACATACTGAGAAAGTTCACCACATATTCCCATAAGAGCTATTGCAAGAACAGTACCTTCCAGTATACTCTTTGATGAAATATAGCTTGCTATAAGGGCAGTAAGCATACATCCTGTTCCTGTTACCATTGAAAGCATTTCGCAGCCATTTGTTATTAAATATGTATGGGTACCATTTGTTATTATATCTACCACCCCTGTTACTGCAATAACAGAACCTGTTTGCAGCGACAGCACCTTTAGCATTTCTATATTTTCATCAAAATTTTCCTCTGTTACAACATCACATGTTCCAACATCGATTCCTTTTGCACTGCTTTTTATACCGCAGATTGCTTTTATTTCAGACATATTACCCTTAATAACACTTGGGCGACACTCTGAAATAAATTTCTTTGCATAATCCAAGCGAAGCTTACTGCAGCCCACACCTACAAGGTCAATTACTTGTGGAATTTTCTTCTCAAGGGCTGTTTTACCTGAAATTAGCATAGACTCCATTCTGATATCCGTTATATTCCCAAGGTTAACCCCAAGGGATTCAGAGACAGAGGTAATTTCAGCAACCTCTAAAGGATGTTCGGCCATGATGGGTTTTGCACCAACAGCGAGTACCATATTTGCACAATCATTTATTGAAATTGGATTTGTGATGCAGTGTATAAGGGGTTTCTTTGATTTAACACTCTGTCTTATTTGCAATAGGTTGTCTATTGTTACTTCTTGGTTTATCATAAACTTGCGCCCCCAAACGTCTCTGAATTTTTGCAAGCATGCCTGTTCTGCTTAATGCCCCTAGGAAAACAAATGCAATTGTTCCCCCAATAAGTGTGGCCATAATAAATGAAGGAACATAGAACATCCATGTAAGGCCTGTTCTGCCCCAAATAAGAGTCATAACAGGATACGAAACTATAGCTCCTATAATGCCAGTTCCTATAACTTCACCTATAACCGCAAAAATCAAATTACCTTTAGATGCTCTATACAGAATTCCAGATAAAGCAGCTCCAAAAACTGCACCAGTTAAAGCTAATGGTGGAATTCCCATAAGAGCCATTCTTATCACACCAATTAGTGTAGCACAGAGCAGTGAATACCAAGGTCCAAGAATAACAGAACATACGATGTTAATAAAATGGGCCATAGGACACATTCCTTCAACACGAAGAATTGGTGAAATTACAACTCCCATTGCTACCATCATTGCAAGCATAAGTTTTTTTAATAATTTTGAGTTTCTTTCCATAATAAAAACCTCCTTAATAATATTTATTTCCCAAAATGTCATATAGGAAATAAATGCCACTAACGAGGCATAATTTTAGCGTAACTAAATAGCAATTTCCTATATGACGTAATTCATACCGGTCGGTCGAAGCTCAAAAGCTTCCTCTCACCTTGAAACACAAGTTCCCTCGCTATTTAGTTGTATTTTTGCCATAAAGCGCAGGGCGCTCCCCCTCCGCTTACCAAAGATATAATCTTTGAAGCATAAAAAATGGAACATACCTAATAAGGCATATCCCATTTATACTCATAAAAATATACGAAAATAGTATAACTAAAATATCTCCTTACGTCGGCATTACCCGAATCAAGTTATGGGTCGAAGTGTAAACTTCCTCTCAGCCTGCTGTGCAAGCTCCCCTTTTTAGGAAAATTATATCATATACTTTTCTTAAATTCAACATATCGTTCTAAGAAGTTTATTTTATGTTTACACAAAGAAGTCAATGACTCGAGAGTTCTTAGTTGACCTTAATTAAAAGCTTTTAAAACCAATGATGCATTATGACCTCCAAACCCAAAAGAATTCGTTAAAGCATACGTGAAGTCTTTATTTTTACCTTCATTAGGTACATAATATAAGTCACATTCTGGGTCTGGAGTTTTATAATTTATTGTTGGTGGTAAAAAGCTCTCTTTAATTGCAAGTGCTGTTATAATAGCTTCAATAGCTCCGGACGCTCCTAGAAGGTGGCCTGTCATAGATTTTGTTGAACTAATAGCAAGTTCATAGGCATGCTTACCAAAGACAGTCTTCACAGCAATAGTTTCATTTTTATCATTTGGTTTTGTAGAAGTTCCGTGTGCATTTATATATCCAATATCACAAGGCTTTATACCAGCATCTTCAATTGCAAGCTTCATACATCTTGCAGCACCTTCTCCATTTTCCGCTGGTGCAGTTATATGATATGCATCATTAGTACAACCATAACCAACTATTTCAGCAATAATATTTGCTCCTCTTTTTAAGGCGTGTTCAAGCTCTTCAAGTATAAGCACACCGGAACCTTCTCCTAGTATAAATCCGTTCCTTTCTAAGTCAAAGGGTCTGCAAGCTGTGGTAGGATCGGGATTTGTTGTCATAGCCTTACTAGCACAAAAACCTGCTACGGTTAGCCCTGTAATAGGTGCCTCTGCTCCTCCAGCAACCATTACGTCTGCATCATTTCTTTGTATTGCCTTAAAGGAATCCCCAATAGAATTAGTAGAAGATGCACAAGCTGTAACAGAACACTCGTTAAAGCCTCTAAGTCCGTACTTTATAGCTATAAGTCCTGAAGCAATATTCGGTATCATCATTGGCACCAAAAAAGGACTCACTCTGCGATGACCTTTTTCAATAAACTCACTGTGTTGAGCCAGCGTAGTCTCGATTCCCCCTATGCCCGTTCCTATTATTATACCTACACGATCCTTATTTGCTTTATCTAAATCAAGCTTTGAATCTTCAATTGCCATCTGTGCAGATGCTAAAGCAAACTGCGCAAATCTATCCATTCTTCTTATTTCCTTTTTCTCAATAAAATCACCTGGATCGAAGTCCTTTATTTCAGCTCCAACCTTAGCTGGCAAATCAGAAACATCAATTCTTTCAATTGCGCTAATCCCACATTTTCCAGCTTTAATTGACTGCCAAAGATTATAAGCTCCTATTCCAAGTGATGAGACTGCCCCCATCCCTGTAATAACTACTCTTCTGTCCATATAAAAAACCTCCAAACTTTAGAAAACATAAGCTTTTCTAATTTACATAGTATTTACTTTATTTCTTTTAATAGATATAATAAATTGAAATGATTAAATATCGCCTTTGAATATAATTGTAATAGAATATATTAATTAAAATGAACAGATATTGCTTTTAATTAAATAACTATTAATAAGAAAAGGTGTTTAAAATATGAAAGACTTAAAAGAAGCTATCATTACATCTATAGATTACATTGAGAATAATCTATACAATAAGATTTCTTTGGATGATATATCCTTACATACTGGAATATCAAAATATTATCTACATAGATCCTTTAAATCTTTAACAGGAGAGTCTATTATTGAATATGCTCAATCACGAAAATTAACCTCAAGCATTAATGAACTCATTAATACTAATATGAGGGTTATAGATATTGCTTTAAATTACGGCTTTGACTATGAACAATCCTATATAAGAGCTTTTAAAAAGAACTTTGGGTCCACCCCGCTAAAAGTAAGGTCAGATCAAACTTCGTTAAGTTTAATAATTAAAGAGAAAATCAATCCTAATGATATTTTATCACTCGGAAATTCAATTACTTATAAGCCACATTTTGTATTTAAACAAAAATTCAATTTAATTGGAATTAAGCATAAGATATTAAGCAAGTCCGGTGATAAAACTGCAAATGCATACGGAAGGGATTTCTTTTATAATCATAAAGATAAAATACATGATATCATAAATCCACAAGTGTATTTTGGATACACGGACTGGAGTAGTAATGGATTTATATATTATATTCCAAGTGTACAGGTACCTGATTTGACTAGAATACCAGAAGGAATGGTAGGCATTTCTATACCCACTCATAAATACGTTGTGTTCCGTTTTGTTGGTTTCTTTAGTCCCGATGATATTAATGGTAGACATGTTGGACGACTATTAGTACAATTATACTCTAAATGGATTTTTAAATCAGGTTATAAATTTGCTGATACCTTTAGGTTTGAATATATAGATTCATCTATGTCAAAGGATAACTACTGTGAATTATATGTATATCAGCCAATAGAGGATATCTAAAGCTTATAAAAATCGAGAAAGCTTCAACTTTACAAAAGGGTATTTGTATTTTTAAGTAAATTGCTCAAATAATTTGAGTTATATCTAAAATTAGAGGCCATAGAATTTATTGTGCAATTAACATAATTATTTTCTATATATTGACTATTTGCGTGAGCACATAAAGCAATGGAAATGCTAAACAATATGTTGATCAAAGCAAAACAGAAACCAGATTACCTATAATACTAATTTAGGTACTCTGGTTTCTATCCTTTTACAAAACTATTTTTCAAATAATAATCACCTTAAACACTTTTCCTAAATGTGACATCTAAATCTTTCAATTTAACTTGATTAATTAACTTTGTAACTCAATCCTCACTATAGTAAGAAAAATTTCTATAATTATTCATACTTAATTCTTATTGGTTTAAATTTAAAACTTACTGACTATTTTCATACTCTTTCTAACTTGAATCCTTTAAACTAAACTTATTAAACTTAGAATAACTATTGAACATTTAAATAAACAAAGGACATATAATTTTAATCTAAACTAAGAACTAAAATTACTGAGTCAAAATTTTTTCAAAAATAAATTTAATTTGAGATCTTGACTTAAAAATTAACTTAATCACACATTTGGGTTACCTACTGTTTTGGTGGACTCACCTCTCTTCTTTTATATTTACTTTCAGTTTAAAAATAGCTACTTTAAAAACTAAAAGTATGTTTTCGGTTAATATTTTTTAATAACTAATTTAGTTATCTTGATATTATTATAATTCCACGTATCTAAATTGTCAATATATTTCGAATATTTATTTTTACTTGGTCACATTCTCCCAATAGCTTTTGAATTTCCATTTCTGTCAAGAATCGATACTGACCTTTTTCCAATGATTCGTCTAACATCAATTCACCAATGGAAACCCTCTTTAAATACACCACATAACAACCTACTGCCTTTAACATACGCTTCACTTGGTGCTTACGTCCTTCTGAAATAGTAAGATACCCAGAAACAACGGGCTGGTTATAATGCTTTGAATCTATATTATATAGAGTATCTATAGGAATTTCATGTTTAAAGTCTTTATACATCCCACATTTTTGCACTTCTATTTTTGCAGGTTTCGTTAGTATTTCACCTTTTCCAATGTAAATTCCTTGCTCTAATTGCTTCCTATCTTCCTCCTCTAAAGAACCCAAAGCCCAGAAAAAATAAGTTTTTTCAACATGTTTTTGTGGGTACATCAATTGATGTTCAAATTCACCATCGTTGGTAAGTAACAATAATCCTTCTGTATCCTTGTCTAATCTTCCAACATGGAATACTCCATTCATGTTAACATTATCAAAAAAATCAAATACTGTTTTATTAACTGTATCCTTTCTCGCAGTAATACAGCCAGCAGGTTTATTAAACATATAATATACTTTTCCAGTATAAGCAACTACTTTATCAAGATACTCAATGATATCAGAACTCTCTTTAATTTCTATTGCAGGCTCTGTTATCACCTCTCCATTTACCTTAACCATACCTTCTTTAATATAAGTCCTAACAATTTTCCTCCTCCCAATGGATGATTCTGCTAAAAATTTATCTAATCTCATATTTTATTACTTCTCTTTCTTTCAAAAATCAATGAATCTTGCCTAAAAAATTATCATGATATATTTTTTCTGCTTCCTCAACCTCTAATGGTTTACTAAAAAGATATCCCTGAATGTAGTTGCAGCCCGCTACTTTCAAACGTTTATATTGTGCTACATCTTCTATGCCTTCTGCTACTACTTCTAGATTTAAGCTGTTGGCAAGAGAAACTAAACTGCCCATTACTTTTATGTTTTCTAATTCTAAAAACTTGTCGTTTAAAGACTTATCTAACTTTATTTTATCTACTGGTAAAAAGGTTAAATAACTGAGGGAGGAGTAGCCTGTACCAAAATCATCTAGTGCAATTTTTACCCCTAATGCCTTTAATTGATTAACAAATACTATGGTTTCTTCTTTTTTTTCTAAAAATATACTTTCCGTAATTTCTATATCTATATACTTAGCTTCTACCTTCGCTTCTTTTAATGTATTTTCTAGAAACTCTATATAATTTAAGTCATTTAATTGTTTTGCAGAAAAATTAATGGCAATAGGCTTTATATCTAACCCCTTCTTTTTCCATATGCTTATTTGATTGATTGCCTCCTTCGTTACCCATCTTCCAATTTCTATAATTATCCCCATTTCTTCTGCTACTGGTATAAACTGCCCTGGGGATATAGAACTATTTTTTAGTCTTAAAAGAGCTTCGAAGCCAACAACTTTTCCTGTAAATGTACATACTTGTGGCTGATATAATAGTTTCAATTCATCTTTTTTTATAGCCTCTCTTAAAATTCTTTCTACTTTAAGCTTTTCCCGTAATTTTTCTGTCATTGTTTCATTAAAAAACATATAGTTATTTTTTCCTGCATTCTTTACTTTATACATAGCCATATCCGCATTCATAAGCAATTGAGTAACTTCACGGCTATCAAAAGGATATAGAGTAATCCCCATACTACAGCTTATATAGATTTCCTCCCCTTCAATTATTAGCTTATTTTTAAATATATTTGTTATCTGTTTAGCATAATTTTCAATTTCAGCAACATCATTTTCGCCTTCGATTAAAACAAAAAATTCATCTCCACCAAATCTTGATACAAACATTTTTTCATTTTTGATATTTTCAAGCTCCTCTGCCACTTTTTTTAATACTTTATCGCCATAGCTATGACCTAGAGTATCATTAATTCCTTTGAAGTTATCAAGATCTAACAGCATCACCGCACCAGATTTATCTTTACTTATCTCTTCTTCTAGTTTTTTTATGAATTTTCTTCGATTCGGTAGGTCTGTTAAAGAATCATGGTAAGCAATGTGCTCCAATTTTTCCTTTAAACCTTCTAATTTTTCTGTATAGCTTTGTATCTCATCGTATTGAGCTCTCAGCTCTTCATCTGATGCTGCTAATTGCTGATAGGTTGCTGATATTTCTTCGTTTGAGGCCTCCAATTCTTCTTGATGTTCTTTTAGTTGATAAAAATAACTAGATGTCTTATCCAATATGCCGTTTATGGAGGAAGCTATTCCGAAAAAAGTATCATCTTCTACTAAAGGTAGTCTATATTTTATATTTTTTTCTATATCAATTTGATTAATATATTGATCTAATCGCTTTGCTGGCTTTATAATATTTTTATTTTTAACCCATAAAAGCATCAAAATCATAATAATAGCTATAATAGAACATTTTATAAAAAGCATAGAAATGGAGTAATAAACTTTTTCCGTAGAAAGGCTTAGTACAAGAACGTTACTGATTTCTCCATTCTGAGCCACAGGAACATATATTGTTAATGCCTTTGTATCTACTTTTTCGTAATAGGAGTCTTTCGTAGGGATCTTCCCCTCTAATGCCTCTTGCATTTCTTTTTCTTTATTCTTATCATATATAATGCCTACATCTTTTATATTTGAATCTGCAATAGTTTTTAAATTTTTGTCAACACAAAACACATGAACAACATTTTCTTCTTGAGCCAATTTTTCAACTAAAGCTTGGCTATTAAATTTACGTGTGAGGCTTTCCACTTCATTGGCTCTTATACCTATTTGGATAAAACTCCCATCAGCATTTCTTAAGTATCCATACTTATTATAATTATCTGATTCTGTATCCTTTCTTATTCCTTCCATCAATTCATTTTTCCCACTTATTCTAAAGTTTTCTACAGGATGGCCTTTTAATGCTTTCCAACCTAAATAGGCATCAATATTTGAATAAATAATCATACCTTCTGGGGAATACCAGTATATTTCATCTACTCCTAGATCCTTTGCGATTTTTTTCAATAAATCATTACTTAAATTTTTTTGATCCATCATTGCAACTTTTCCAACTACTCTAATTTTTTCTTCTATCATTTTATTAATAATTTCTAATGAAATAGCATTTTCCTCCACCTGTAGAATAGCTTGCTTAGCAAGGCTTACTCCATTTTGTTTCATCTGTTCTAACATCAAATTTTTACTTTTATAATAACTGATTGTACTTATTGTAAGGATGGCGAGCAATCCAATGACCAATGGCATATAAATTAATTTATATTTATTTACTACAGTATTTTTCATTTGATATTTTGAATTATTTATAGCTTCTCCCTCCTTGACTTCTACTTTTTCTGTACTTTCATCTGACTATAGCTAAAGTGAAACAAAAGATTTCTGGAACACTTAGACATTCCGCAAAAGCAAGTGCTTTTGTAAGAATCCGGGGACGTATCTACTATTAGAAAGGAATGTGAAAATTCTTTAGATTGCATAAATGTAATTTCTATATTCACTTTTTCTACACATTTTCCCATAATTTTATTTTATTCTTTATTGAAAATCAATTCAAGAGTTTTTTCGACTCCATATAAGAGGACCTTGAGATAATAAAAGGTTAGACTTGAGGATTAGTAGAGTGAATGTATATAAGTTAACTTTCGGACTTATAAGCCTACAATCAAAATAAACTCAAAAGAGGGCCTATTAATAAGTCCTCTTTTGAGTTTATTACTTATACTAATTTATTTTACATCCTTTTTATGTCCTAAGCTTCCATTCCAGTTTTGCATCTTAGTTTTTAAGTTAGCCTTCATAGTATTAGCTTTATCTTGTGTAAGTTTGCCCTTGCTAACCATCTGATCTATATTTTGTGATTGAGCATCAACAATCATAGATCTAAGCTGGTCTGCAGTGACACCTTTTTGACTAGCTAGATCAAAGGCTGTCTTTCCAGACTTTGCAGCATCTTGTATTTGTGCTTTTGTAAATCCTAATTTACTTTCTAATATTGAATATATTGGGTTAGAATGTCCTTCTTTATGTTCTTTCTGCTTTAAACTTCCATTCCAGTTTTGCATCTTAGTTTTTAAGTTAGCTTTCATAGTATTAGCTTTATCTTGTGTAAGCTTGCCCTTGCTAACCATCTGATCTATATTTTGTGATTGAGCATCAACAATCATAGATCTAAGCTGATCTGCAGTGACACCTTTTTGACTAGCTAAATCAAAGGCTGTCTTTCCAGACTTTGCAGCATCTTGTATTTGTGCTTTTGTAAATCCTAATTTACTTTCTAATACTGAGTAGATTGGGTTAGCACCCTCTTTTTTATTCTTCATCTTATGTTCTATCTTAGTTGAATTATTAGCTGCTGTATTATTAGATGGTGCAGCTGCATGAACTGTAACAAATCCTGAACCTAATGATACTACAAGAGCTAAAGCTGCCATTACTTTGATATTTCTTTTTACCATTTTAACGACCTCCAAAAGTTAAATTGAATTTTGATGTTTGATGGAATTTAATAATTAACTTATATATATCATATCCATGATTTGTGACAGCTTAGTGACAACTTTATAGATACATTGTTAATATATTGTAACTAGACAAGTCTTCTGTACTGTTAGTTGGAGGAACCCTTTTGAATATTCTTTAATGCTAAAACGAGAGCATCTACATATTTTTCAACATCAGCATCGGTGGATTTATCGTTTCCAATTCCAATATATACTGATTTGCTAGATAAATCTTGATTGAAATATAACATCCCTTTGTTATAAAACACCATATCTGTTTTAACATGGTTTAAGCTTTTAATATTTCCTGAAAGAAGATCAGCAAATTTTTGGTTAGTTTCATAATGTGGACTGCTTTTAGCAAGGACAAATTGTATCTTATCAATATAATTATCACCAAATGAATCTCGATGTATATCTAAAAGAATTGTATTAGAATAATTTTTTACATTCTTTGTTATTAGATCGCGGGAGCTTTCATATGATTTTACATATTCTTTAGGTATTGGACACTGGATGAACCTACTCTTTAGGCCTTCCTTAACCAGTTTATCATTGATTAATGCGCCTATATCAGTTACCTTTATACCAGATGGGTAAGTTTCCTCAGGATGGCTATTGTAAATTACTATGTCTGCTGAAAAGGGTTCTAAAGGCTTTGTGTTATCATTTGGTAGTGCTTTTATACTAGCTAACAAGTTCCCATCAGATGTGTTATTAACTTTACTTTTAGTAGTGACTGCTGGCACTTCTACTTGTGATGCTTCAACCTTAGAACTATTTTTATGTGAACTTATGTTTGAAATATTTACGGCAATACCTAATCCGCCTATAATAACGATAATTATAACTCCTAATAATAAACTCTTAATATTTATTTTCTTATACTTTGAAATCATAATAATCCTCCTCTTTATTTCCGAACTATTCATAACCATTGAAGTAGTGCCTACAAGTCTCCTGCTGCTTCCACCTAGCTCTAGTACTCTTATTATTGCATTTCCATATTGAAGATTTTCACCTTCCCTTAAACGTGAAATTACTTGAGCATCACAGGAAAATTCACAGTCCTGTTTCATCTTATGAAAGCCATACAACAAGATTGGATTGAACCAGTAGATCACAGACAATGAAGTTATAACCCAATTTAGAATTATGTCCTTGTTTTTCAAGTGAGACAGCTCGTGCATTAATATATACTTAAATTCTTCATCAGAAACATTGTCTGCTATACTGACTGGGATTAATATCTTCGGTTTAATGAATCCACATAAAGAGGGAGTGCTTATTTTAGGAGAATATAATATTTCTAACTCAGTTGTTATGTTCATAGAATTCATACAGTTATATAGAATTTCTTTATGGGTACTGTCTATATCTTTTATAGAAGCTCTAATAATTTCTCCAAGTCTTTTATGTCCTGCAGCTATTACTCCTATCAACAATAAAACTCCAAATATCCATGCAAAACATAAGGCTTTCTCAATATTAACTTTGTTTTTTGAAGGTATGTTGATAGCTTTGCTAATTACATTTTGGTTTGAGGGCTGAAAAGTGCTTATTGATACTGAAGTATCCAAATCAGTATTTTCAAGTTGTTGTGGCGATTTGATTTGTGTTTCTTTTACAGTGTTCTGTAAATTAAATTTTTGATACATATTAGAAAGATTTAATGAGGTTTTTGGACCAAAGGGAACTATTAGTTTTATCAATAATATGATCCATATATAATAATGAAAGGTACAATTCAACTTATTTTTGAATATCCCTTTGATAATTAATATCATCAGTACAATTAGGCTGCCAATTAAAGATGAAAGTACAACGGTCTCGAAAATATTTATAAAATCCATATACATCAACCTTTCTTTTTATTTGATTGGTTCAGTATGCTTTTTAGTTCTTCTATATCCCTTTCAGATATTTCTTTCGATTCAACAAAGGTCAATAACATAGATTTCATAGAGCCATTGAATACCCTATCTAGAAATGATTGGCTTTCTAATTTTATACATTCATCTTCTGATATCAAAGGAAAATAAAAATATTCATTACCTGATTTATTAAACCCAATTACTTTTTTATTTAATAATCTGTTTATTAGACTTTTAACTGTAGCTGGTTTCCATTCACATTTATTCTTTAGTACCTGTATAATGCTCACTGCTGTAATTTGGGGATTGTTCCATATTATTTTCATTACTTCCCATTCAGCATTTGATATCTTAGGAATTTTACACATTATTACCCTCCTCCGATTACAATTGTAATTTATAATTTAAGTTTACAACTGTAATCGGAAATAGTCAATATAAATTTGTATTATTTTTACATTTTTATTAGACAATAAACATTTACTATTGGAGCATAGAAAATAAACTTGACGCATAAATTATTATATTTAAATTTACTGGAGATTAAAATACTAGAAAAATATGATCTTATTACCTACTACCTGGATAATGAATAAATTGAATATAGGCGTAAATACTATAGGAATAGAATATTCTTTACAAACCAACAACTTTATATTATAATCAAGTTGTTGGTTTTTTTAAGGTTAGAGTGTAGAACCTACTATCAAAAATTTATTTATGAATATCAAATAAATTTTATAACAAAATTTCACTAAATTAAGATGGGAGGTATACAAATATGAAATTAGGTTTTATAATTCCAAGTTTTCCTAACGAACGCCGGGTAGCTTTATTGCCTGAACATGTAGATAATTTTAATAACGAACTTATAATAGAGCATAATTTTGGAATGAGCTTAGGTATAAGTGATGAAAGTTATGAAGCAGTAGGCTGCAAAATTGCATCTCGAGAAGAAATCTTTTTAAATTGTGATGCGATATTTTCTCTAAAACTCATTGGCGAAGAAGATTATAAATACTTAAGGAAAAACCAGATGATAATTGGCTGGACCCATCCATTCGGATCCGGAAAAAAATTCATGGAAGAGCAAGCTAATATTAAAGATTTAATTATAGTGGATCTAGACAACGTACATCCTACTGTTTATTACAAAAACACAGCTAAAAGAATCGACTGGATTAGACCAAACTTCGTAAAAGATAACAGTTTTATCGCTGGTTATTCTTCTACTCTACACGCTTTACTTAACTTTGGTGATATTCCTAATAGCAATACCAACATTGCCATACTAGGATCAGGTAATGTGTCTCAAGGAGCATTTTGTGCTATTTCTAAATTTAGCAATAATATTACGCTATTTTATAGAAAGACTATGGATGAGTTCATAAACTCTTGTCATAAGTTTGATATTATAATAAACGGCATCGAGTTAGATAAGGATGGTTTGCACATATTAACTCTAGATGATCAAAAAAGATTAAAGAAAAACTGTTTAATAATTGATGCAGCAGCAAATGCAGGTAAAGCAATTGAAGGAAGTGTAAATACTTCACTAAATGACCCAATATATAAAAAGGGTAACGTTTACTATTACGTAGTAAATAATTCACCTTCAATTTTATTTAGGCAAGTTAGTTCAAAAATAAGTAAAGCTTTTAGCGAAAATGTTTATAAAAAAGATGTTAAAATATTTAAAGACTTAGTAATGAAATAGAATCCCTATAAACAGAAACTAGAGTATCTATAATACTAATTTAGATACTCTAGTTTCTGTTTTTTAACATACACATTGACTATTTTAATATTTTATAGAATAAACACTATTTTAACTGTTTATAAATACTTCCATTTAATAATCTTATAATCGTAAAAATAATTAAGCATCCTATAACTGTAACAACAGCATAAACTCCTAAGGCAATATTATTGGGATGACTAAGTAATGCATAAATACTTTTATTATTATCAACAATCTTTCTGCCTTGAAGATTATTGTAATAATCAGGAATCCTTGAAACACCCTCTATCTTAACAAAGGACTTAAGATATTCTGCAATTGCTGTCCATTCCTTTATTTCATTATTATGACCACTAATATTATCATTAATAATCTGAGCTTCAAAATCAGTGATAGGCTTACCATCTTTAGTTTTAGAAACAATTTTTAATAATCCAAAAGACTTTTGTCCTACAACTGAAAGCATCTGAGCAGAATATAAACCTGCCACAACACGATATAATTTTTTGTCATCTATTTTCTCATATGTACCATCTGATTTTTGTAGTACGGCATTTGTAACTCTATTAAAAATCATTCTATTAGGATTAAAAGTATAGCTAATACCTGACATATAGAGTTGTGTACCGCTCATTATTGGTGAAATAGATGCATCTATCTCACAAAGCGTCTTTAACTCTTTACCCGTTAAATAAGCGGAAGTTAAAGGATAGCCTGCAATGCCATCTTTACCTATTCCTAAAGAACTTACAGCAAAAACATCCGCTACAGTAATGTCACCTTTTACAAATGACTCTCGTATTGTACCTGATGGCACAATAGCAACATCAACAGGATCATAATTTAAACCTTCTGCTTTCCGTACAGCATACCTATAAGCATCACTAATAAGATTTCCCAAAGGCTCTTCTCCTTGTTTACTGCCTATTTCTGATGAAGCTGTAAAATTAAAATCCGTTTTTGCTAACACTTCATCAAATTTTAATCCAAAATTATTTAAATATTTCTGCTGTACTAAACTTTTAAAACTTCTTATTTTATTGGAAATATTAGCATCTTCTACTAGATTAGAATCTATTTGCTTAAGATTATAGCTATTAAGTTTCCAACGTTTTTTTGCATTTTGTGAAATTTTCATAACACCTAAGTTTTCAGCATATTTTCCACATGAAGCAATTATAGTGTTTCCAATCACAATAGGCTCTGTTAATTTTGAATGGGTATGTCCACTTATTATAACATCAATTTCTGGAACCTTTTTTGCTAATATTTCATCCTCAGATTTTGACTTATCTTTGTTTGTACCAGAATGTGATAGACAAATAATAAGGTCTACCTTTTCTTTTTGTTTTAAGATATTAACTACTCTTTTGGCATTTTTAGCAGCATCAGTAAACTTAACCTCAGACATAGGTGCATCGGAGGCTGCATCTTTTCCCATTAAACCGAAAACACCAATTTTGATACCATCACGTTCTATTACAGTATAATCTTTTACACCATACTCTTTAGCAGCTTCTTTCAAATTTGAAAGTGATTCAGTTAAATTTCCATTCTTGTCTTTTGGGAATGTCATGTTAGCTTGTACAATTTGTGGTAACTTATCACCACTTTTAACTGCAGCCTTTAAGCTTTTAGTAACTCCTTCCGATCTAAAATCGAATTCATGGTTTCCAAGAGTTGTAACATCATAACCTAGCTCCCCTAATATTCTAAGCTGGGGAGCATCACTAGCATATATGGATTGAAAAAGTGTTCCCATAGAAAAATCTCCTGCATCTATTAATATAGAATTTGGATCTCTTTCCTTTTCGGCATCTATAGCGCTCTTCAACTGCGCATATCCACCTAATTGCAAAATTTTATCATCTTGTTTAACCTTAGAAGGAAGAAAGTGATCGTGCATATCATGGGTAAAAAGTATAGTCAAGTTTTTTTCATTTTCTTCTGCAAAAACTTTAATTACATTAGAGGGTTGTATAATTGTAATTACAAGTCCCACACAAATTATTCTCAAAAATTTCTCTAAATGATTTTTCAAAGTATACCTCCATCGATGCTTAATTATTAATATTTTTTACTTAATAATTTATCTAAGTATATTGATTTCATTTGTTTGCTTGCCATAGCTCGCTTAATAGGCGTAAGCTTTAAAATAGCTGACAAAACTGCTGCCATAGCTCTATGACTAGACAATGCCTTATTATCGAAAATGAGCTCCTGAAGCTGACCTTTTTCAATAGCTTGCAGCACTATCCTGTGAGTTGTATTAGCTGGAGTTATTATCTCCTTTTCTCTATGCTTAAGATATATGCTTTTTTTATGACAGTTTCTAACACATATACCACAGCCAAGGCATATATTTTCATCAACTTTGGCTTTTTTAGATAGAGGATCAACCTTTATAGCATCTATAGGACATGCCCTTGAGCATTTGCCGCAGCCTATACAGCTATCCTCTACAACTTGTGGAAGAAATGCAGTAGTCTGAATAGGATTTAAGTACCCAAATTGTTTAATTGCCCGCATACCTTCACAGCAGCAACCACAACAGTTGCAAAGAAATACTGATCCATCCCTAACATTCTCGCCGCATTGTACTAAATTATAATCATATGCCATATTTAATATTTCCAAACCTTCGGCTGCCTCTATTGCTCTACCATAGCCATGTTTACTTAGGGTATATGCACTGTCTCCAAAGGTTAAACAAACATCCATTGGAGCACTACAGGCTTTCCCTAGGTGCTCCATCTTATGTCTGCAAAAGCACATACTCGCAGTTATAAATTTGGCATTTTTAATTACATTACTAGCTCTATCATAATCCATTATCTCTAGTTGATTTTGATTTGAAAGAACACCCTCCTGTACAAAAACTTTTCCAAACCTTGTTTCAGTACCCAAAAATAAATCTTTAATGAAGTCCTCTTCTACATTTAAATATTGAAAATAAAGTTCTGATAAAGTCTTTTGATCAATATCATCTCTAGTTCTCATAAGAGAAAACTCAAAAAAACCAATCATTGGAGGCGGAAGGCAGTACTCTTTTTTACCATCATAATCAACATCTAAAAGTATAGCTCTCGAAGCAAGCTTTTGGAGAATGCTTTCAGTTTGAACTTCATCCATTTTCCAAATATGACTTGCAGTTTTAACTGTAAAGGGCTTAATAGGGAGCATTGCTACAAGCTCTGCCTCTTTTTCAGTAAAGAGCATGCTTAATATCTTATATAATGTTTTTGATGGCGGTGCTCCCTGTGGAAATCTATTAATTCTTTCCTCTAACCTCTTATAGGCTTCTCTATTCGAAATATGTGACACATTCTCACAGCCCTTCTCTAAATTATTACTATGTCAGTTGAATTATTTTGCCTTTTTTTCTTATTGATATGCCTGTTTGCTCTAATGCTCCATCATTACTCCTCCTTATAGCTATCAATGAGCTTCTTCAATTCCTCAGCATCAGTCTTTGACAGCTTTTTGCCACTCATAAAGCTTGCAATAAATTGAGGCAGTGATCCACCAAAGTTTTTTTCTAAAAACTGCTCACTCTCAAATTTCTGCACTTGTTCCCTTTTTACAATAGCAGTAACAATGGAGTCTTGATTCCTTAATATTTCTCTCTGGCATAGTTTTTTTAAGACTGTATAGGTTGTAGATTTCTTCCATCCAAGCTCTTCGTTGCAAAGCTTTACAAGTTCTCCCGAGCCTAATGGCTCATTTTCCCAAACAATGTTTGCAAAACGGCATTCACTTTCGCAAAGATTAAATCTATCCATTATATACCTCCAATGGTCTATAATTACAAATTCACTTATTAATAGTCTATTACTATAGACCAATTGTGTCAAGTTCTATATAGGATTATAAGACCGAAAGTTAGTTTCCCTATAGTGGTCAAATTTATTTACCGAATCTATATAAAGCTGAAATTAGATGTGTAAATCTCACCCCCAGTCATTTTTACATAATTCTTAAAATTATGATATACTATAATCACTACTAAATGGGGGTAAAGAGAATAATGAGGGAAAAAGTATATTTAGAAAAATTTGCTGCTGAGGATTTTGATAAATATTATAAATTAGTTGGCAGTGAAGAGGTAATGGCAATGATTACTGAACGAGCAATTCCTTTAGATGAAGCGAGAGGAAATTATAATTATCTTTTGAATAACAATGAATTACATAAGTCCTTTGGCAGTTTCAAAGTACTCGAATTAAAAACTAATAATTTTATTGGTTTAGGTAAATTAAAAGTTGAAGAAATGAATTCTAAAAAAGCAGAGCTTGGATATATGTTATTGCCTGAGTATTGGGGTAAAGGGATTGGTAATGAAGTTGCTAGACTTCTGGTTAAAAAAGCAAAAGAAGAAAAACAATTAAACAGAATTACTGCGATTATAGACCCTAATAATATTCCTTCTAGAAAAATTTTGATTAATAATGGATTTGTCTCAGATAAAATATGTGAAATAGATGGCTTACCAGGAGAAATATTAAGCATGAAAATATAGAAACCATCACTACTATAAAGAGGGGATAGAAGTTATGAAGCAAATTACATTAGATAATGTTTTTAAAATACTAGATAATATAAAGAATTCCAATCTGATAGCTATAGTAAATGCATATGAGCTTGACACAGTTTACTGTATTGACCAGTTTGATTATGAGCTATTAGATGAGCCTCATGGAAGAACGCTTAGGCTAATAAGTAAAAATGGTGAAAGAAATTACTATGACTTTCATGGAATTTATATTAGTTTAAAGAATATTGATAAGATTTCAATTACAGAGGACACAATTTATATATACTTACAGAATCAATTAGTAAAACTAAAGTTTAAATAAACTATATTAATTTAAGAAAAATGTTACGTATTTAGTTCTAATCTAGTCAAATAAAAAAGACTTGTGACAACTTCAGATAACTTTAGCCACAAGTCTTTTTGTTAAAAATTAAAACCTTATTTCATACTTACAGGCGATCGAGGATTTCGTTGGTGAAGACGAGGGACGGTTGGTAAAATCCGCTATATCTCGCCTTTAAACTTTTCTCTTAACTTTTTTTACATATTTTTTAAAAACTAACTACTTTATGAGCTCTACAGCCTGCTTTGATACATAAGAACTATCAATACTATAACCATCCTTGGTCTTATTGCATACCGTTACGCCTTCAAGCTTGATTTCTTTTCCATTTAACTTTGCTATATTAGTGTAACCAAAGAGTTCAAGTGTTTTGTTTCCCTTTGTTACCTTAATCACTGGATTATCTGTGTCTGTAGCATCTATCGTTACCTTTGCTCCAGCCTCCTGGAAGGCCTCCTTTGCATTTACAAATAGTCTCTTAGTTGTCTGGTCAAGATTAAGTCCCAAAACTCTAGCCATATATTTTCCTACGTCAGTGTTTTCAACTACACCTTGAAGTTTTTCAACACCAACTGGAGCATAATTAAATAAAGCTACATCTCCACCTACGTGTCCTCCGTAAGCCCAGCATATATTGGCTCTATTGCTCACTACCTTATTAACAGAACCTTTCTTGATAAGTTCTATTTCATCATTTGTAAGGTTCTCTATACCATAATAATCCTTCAAAACTATTTTAATTTTTGCATCATCTGCTCCATTTAATAATTCCTTTGCTAAGTCTAAAGATGCTTTTGCCGATTTAAGATTATCGATACTTTCCTTAAAAGTTACACTTGAGTAATTACTATTTATACCGCCTACAGTAGGTCCGCCAGTGCCATGGTCAGCAGAAGACACTACAACAGTATTACCATCTTTCTTAGCAAAATCCAATGCCACCTTTACAGCTTCATCAAAAGCTACAATATCTCCAGCAAGTCCCGTAGGATCATTAGCATGAGCTGCCCAATCTACTTTACTTCCTTCTACCAAAAGAACAAAACCATCATTATCCTTTGATAATACTTCTATAGCTTTCTTAGTCATTTCTGCAAGACTAGGTTGATCTGAATTAGTAGTTTTACGGTCAACATCATATTTTAAATCCTTTGGTGCAAATGCTCCCCATAGTTTTGGAGAATTCGATTTCATCATTCCTTCTTTAGTAGTTACATAGTTATAACCAAGACTTTTTATTGTCTCCCTTAAATCCTTTCCATCTTTTCTTTTTCCATCAGCAGCTGGTGTAAAAAACACATCTCCTCCACCCAGCATTACATCCATACCATTGTAAATCTGTTGTTTCATAAGTGAATTATAATTGTTTCTGTCTGGATCATGAGCAGTAAAATCTGCAGGAGTTGCATGCATCATTTCGCAAGTAACAACTGCGCCTGTAGCTTTTCCTGCTAATTTAGCAGCCTCAAGCAAGGTTGCTGCTGGCTTATCATCAGGTAATACTCCAACGTGCTTATCATCAGTTTTATAACCTATTGAATAAGCAGTTCCACCTGGTGCAGAGTCAGTTATAGGTCCATTATCCCAATATGTTCTTGTAAGACCTACTGCTATCTCATCCATTGCAAGTGGTTTGCCACCATTGTACCACCTAGCTATAGTTATAGCCTCTATACTAGTACCATCCGGTATAAGCATAATAACATTTTTAGCCGTACCATTATTTTTCGCTTGTACACTATTATTGGAGCTAAAAGACATTTGCCCCAAAATCATTAGCATGGCACATAGAAGTGCAATGACTGATTTCTTCATCTTAACTTGATGAAGCTTGAACATAAGCAGTCCCCCCTTAAATATCTTGTACACTAATTTATATGCCGACATATTATTAATAATTACGCTAATGAAATCCTAGCTTATTAGAATTAATAAATTGAAAGACACAAGATATTGGGGCTATAAATTACAAATCGTAAAACTCTTTCTTTTTATCCGATCGCTACCATTGCTAACACCCCCATCTTTGCATGAAACTCCTTCTCCTATTGTCGAAGGAGTAAGCGATTCGCACTAAATCACAGATTTAGGCTCTCTGCTTAACTGGGGGATAAGCGCTGCTACAGGCCTGGATAAGTTCTTCTAAGATTCACTTGATAGTTGATTTACCATTTTTAATTTTTCATTTTTTATCCTATTTACATTGTAATAAACTTTTTCCATATCTATATTTGTAAAGATCCCATCTTTATATACTATATTTCCATCTATTATAGTAAGACATATATCATCTGATTGTGCAGAATAAATTAAATTTGCTAAAACATCATGTACAGGCTGCATATGAGGTTTGTCAAAATCGTAAATTACAATGTCTGCTCTATTTCCCACCTTTATTGATCCACAGTCTTTTCTACCTTGAGCTCTAGCACCATTTAAAGAGGAAATTTTCATAATTTCTTTTGTACTTAAAAGTAATGGATCTTGATTAATTCCTTTATGTAATAAAGCCGCAAGATTAACCTCTTCTATCATATTTAAATTATTATTACTTGCTGCACCATCTGTTCCAATAGTTACATTTATTTCATGTTCCAACATAGATTTTAAAGGAGCTATCCCACTTCCAAGTTTTAAATTACTGCTTGGACAATGAGCTACTGTAACATTATTTTCTTTAAGTATATCAAAATCATCATCTTCAAGATGAACACAATGTGCTGCTATTGTATTACTTTTGAAAGTTCCGCAATTTAAAAAATATTCTACTGGAGTCAACCCAAATCTTTTTTTACATTCTTTTATTTCCAGTTCTGTTTCAGATAAATGAATATGCATATTCATATCTGTGCCATTACAATATTCAGAAATTTTTCTAACTGAATCTTCACAAGAAGTATATACAGCATGAATTGAAACATCAGCTTTGATTCTGTCAGTATTAATATTTTTTATATACTCATTTAACATTGTTGTTTCTTTATAAGCATTTCCATTAAAATAATCTTTTCTGCCTTCAATATCAGCATAACCATATGACAGATTAGCTTTAATTCCTGTTTCATAAATAGCTTTTGATATTCCTTCTAAATTGAAATACATATCATTAAAAGATACTACTCCACTTTTAAGCATTTCTGAAATTCCTAATAATGCTCCATAATAGCAATCTTCATCTGTAAGAAATGATTCAAATGGCCATATTTTTTCACTTAACCACCTATCAAGTGGTAGGCCTTCCCCATATCCTCTGATTAATGTCATTGATACATGACAATGTGTATTAATAAATCCTGGAGCTGCAACCTTATTCTTTCCATCATAAATATAACCAGTATATTTTTCTGGCATTTCTTTACCTATATAGCTTATTATATTTTCTTCTATAACTATATTAGTATCTTTTATAACATCATAATTTTCATCTATTAGTGTAATATTCTTAATTAACATAAAATCCTCCTATTTTACCATTTTTCTTAAATAATAGCACTTTTAATGCACACAAAAAACTACCATAATGGTTGATTATAAGTTAACTCCATCAAAAGAATTAACTTATAATCAACTATTATGGTAGTTGGTAGAAACGTTCAACCAATTATGAACTTATATAAGTCAAATTTAACTATATTGAAATTTAAATTAATTATACATTACATACATATCTTTTTCAAATACATCTATTGAATTTAATATTGATTGTAAAATAATCCAGCCCCTTCTATGATTTCCTGTTCCGTAAATAAACTTAAGACAGCTGCATTATAATCACTTAACTTTTGTGACTTCTTTATTTTTTTAGCATATTTTTTATTATCTGAGAAAATGCAAATCATATATCCCCACAGTTCTTTCATTCTAAATATTGCATTTTTCTCTTCATTATATACTTCTATGTATGTATTTAAAATTTCATCATGAAAATCTTTTAAAACTTTTTTATCTAAATTAGTATTGTTTTTTATGGAATCCAATAACCCGGGATTGGCTAGTATACCTCTTCCCAGCATTACTGTTTTTAGTTCTGGAAAAGCTTTAATTAATTTATCATTATCTTCAACCGTAAAAATATCGCCATTATAACATACTGGATTAGTACTTAAAGATAATGCATCTTTAAACACCTCTAAATTAGGTTTGTTTCCATAAAAATCTTTTTGTGTTCTAGGATGAATAATTAATTCTTCTATAGGATATTTATTGTAAATTTTTATTAACTCATAAAATTCTTCTGGACTATCTTTCCCTATTCTAGTTTTTATAGAAATTTTCATATCATCTATTTTAAATATTTCATCTAAAAACATATCTAGTTCTTCTCTTTTAGCTAGAAATCCTGATCCTCTATTTTTTGAAACAACCGTTCCAGAAGGACATCCTAGATTTAAATTAACCTCGTTATAACCTAATTGTTGTAATTTTGCAGAAGTAGTAATAAAACCTTCTGAATCGTTAGTAAGTATTTGAGGCACTATATTCATTCCTTTATTATTCTCAGGCAAAACATCTCTTAATTCTTTAGTTTTGAGGCTTGTACTGTTATTTGGAACAATAAAAGGTGTAAAGTATTTATCAATATTACTAAAAAATTTTTCATAAGAATTTCTATATATGAATCCCGTAATTCCTTCCATTGGTGCTAAATAGTATTTCATTTAATAACTCCTTTATAAATATTCTAAAAACATTATATCAGCCTTCTTTTTTCTTATCTACTTAATATTAATTAATGTTTGATAAATATTAAGCCCTTCCCCCTCGTAATGATAAATATACTGGAAAATGATAAAGCTTAAAGAAGAATTTTACAGTTCACTTATGACAATAAAACAACAAAAATCCACGACATTTCTATCGTGGATTTCAATGGTTGAGGCGAAGCATAATGGGCGAACCCCACTATGATATAAATTTTCAAACAGATCCTATTTCTTGATTCCATAGGTCAAATCTTTGATGCTTACAATATTTTAAAGAAACATTGATGCATTAGTTACCTGTATTGACCGTTGTTCCACCTGTTGATGTATTTGTATCTGCACTTTTAGTTGTTCCACCTGTTGATGTACTTGTATCTGTATTTTTACTTGTTCCATCTGTTGATGTATTTGCATCTGTATTTTTAGTCGTTCCACCTGTTGATGTATTTTTATCTGCATTTTTAGTTGTTCCATCTGTTGATGTATTTGTATCCGTATTTTTAGTTGTTCCATTTGTCGATGTATTTGTATCTGTATTTTTAGTTGTTCCACCTGTTGACGTATTTGCATCTGTATTTTTAGTTGTTCCATCCGTCGATGTCTTTGTGTCTGTATTTTTAGTTGTTCCATCTGTTGATGATTTTACACCTGTATTTTTAGTTGTTCCACCTTCTGATCCTGTTGTATCAGTAGACTGTTTGTGAAGGTTAGTTTTTACACTGGAATTTTGTGCATTAGCAGATATCCCTTTGAAGTAAAATTTTCCTAAAACCCCAGTAATCATAACTAAAATAATCGATACACTGATTATCATTGCCTTTTTATTCTTACTAGGTTTCTTATTTCTATGTAGTATTTCTATATTTTCTTTATTTATTGTTTTTTCAGAGCCTGATGCCTTATTCATAACCGTTGTAAAATCACCTTTTTTATTAGGAACTATTGTTTCGGGTTTTTTCATTATCTTGGAGATTACCTCATTTATATTTTTAGGTGTATTAAACAATGATGATAGTACTCCCTTTTGTTCTACAGAATCTACCTGCTTAAAGTTTTCAGGTGATCTAATTATAACAACAGGCTTATTATGCACTCCATATTGATTTTCTGCATATAATGTAACTGAAAATTCATCATCCTTACTTAAAAAAGGTATATAGACATCTAAAATGTTATCTTTTACTGAAGAATCAAATTTTAAACCTTTTGTTATTTTGGCATCTGCAATCTTCAAGTTATTTTGTGAGCTTTGTGCATGTAGAGTTAGCTCATGAATTGTTTTATTTGATATGTTTCTAACAGTAATAATGTATGTACAAATTTTTTTGTTATTCATTCCTATAGGTATACCATTTCCTATATTACATAGGATTTTAGGTGCTAAATTTTTGTAATACTCTAACAGTAACCCAGATATAAATGATATTACTATAGTTATAATTGCAGTTTTAATAATGCTTATCATATTAATTTTCGCTTCCTTACTTTTTGTCATTTTGCAATTAAATTATAAAGTAGACAGGTATTTGTGTCAAACGTGAACTACTCCCCATTTACTTCGTTGAAGTGGGGGCTTCGTGGTCAATACTCCTAGTAGAGCAAGTTTACTCACGCTAATAGGGTCTTTCCAACCTTTTTTGCAGTAATTAATCCGTTGTACTAGTAAATGTACTAGCACAACGGATTAATTTATTACTTGCTGGTATTATAAATTATCTTAGCGCCGGCCCAGTCGGCATGGTCATAATCTATATTGTCTCCGCCATTAGTTACAACAAGCTTGAGAATTTTTGCTCCGTTTATATCAACATCCACGTGCTTTACAGGTGAACTGCCATATAGCACTTCGCTGTCATAGATCTTCTTATCATCCGCCCAAACTTGAAATGCTACAGAACCATTGTTTCCAACTTCATCATCAATTCCTACATCGGCAATAAATTTGGAAAACTTTCCTCCAATATAGTAGGATATTGCTGATTCTGCATGAGTCCCAAGTCCTTTTTCATAAGTTGTACCATTTATGGTTATAATCTTTCCATCTCCTGAAGCCGATCCTCCATTACTCATATCTTTTTCCACAGGTCCCCATCCGTTCGTTGATTCAAGCCAATGAATATCGCTAAGATAGCTGTCCATTGATGGGGGAACTGGTAGTACTTTAATCTGGCTTTTTAATTGCTTTTGTCCCTGGAGCTGCTGATCACCATAAAGAAAGGTGCCCTTTGCTACTATGTCATATAAGCTAAGATTTGCATCACCAGGTACTGTAATATCCCACGCAGTAGTAATTGACCTTCCTGGAGGAAGATTATTAAATGTGGTTGCTGAAGCAGCATTAACATCCCATCCCTCAGGGCACTGTAAATTTATTGCTACTTTCTCTATAGCTGTTCTGCCATTATTAGTAAACTTAACAGTAACCTTGCTTTTTTGACCTGCTACAACATCGTTGTCATAAGTTATTGTAAAATCTGTTGCCGGCTGAGCCATATCTGGAGTGCCGGGGCGAACTCTAAACATGGCTACTCCATGTGACGGCACAACTGCACTAATTTGATTTTTTGCAGCACTTTCACTATGAGCCCATAGGTCACGCACGATATATGCAGGAGCCTTCTTTAAGCCAAGATCTTTTATATCTAAACTCATTGTTTTTGATGCCTGGCTTCGATTAAAAAACAATAGGGCCTTATCTCCGTTAGCCAGTGGCTTAACCCATACTTCGTAGTCACCGTCATCGCGTATTTTACTTCCCTGTATTCCTAACCGATCCTGATCAATTGCAATGATTTCTTTGTTCAGAAGGATTTCCTTTGTAGAATCCGACATGTTGGTTATATCGTTGCCTGCAATGAGGGGAGCAGCCATCATGCTCCATAAACTAAAATGTGCACGGTACTCTGTATCAGTCATACCGCCATTCCCAACTTCAAGCATATCGGGATCATTCCAATGTCCCGGTCCTGCATATTGTGCAAGTACAGAATTTTGATCCATTATACTTGTCATACTGTCCCAGCTGTCGACTATATCGCCGGTTGTACGCCAAAGGTGTCCTACTGAAGGTCCCCATAACCAAGGCTTATTAGCTCCCCATTCACAAATACTGAAAACTATAGGACGCCCTGTGGCCTTTAATGCATCTCTCATCACTCCGTACTGTTGTGCTGAAATGGTGGCACCATCTTCTGGGTTGTAAAACTTTATAATATTTTCACCTTGCTTTAAAGTAACTTTAATAGCATAATCAGCTACAGTACCCCAGCCGCTTGAGGAAGGTATGCTGTATTTTTCGCCGGTACCTCCGTTCACACTTACAAACAGATTCCTGCTAGGATCACCGTTATAATAATAAACAGTTAAAGTATAATCACCTGCTGCAGGTACGGTAATTTTATTAAATATTAACTCTCCAGAGTTATTGCCTATATATCCAACCTTCGAGCCAACTAAAATTGCATTTCCGGTAAGCGTATTGTTGGAGGATTCAGCTTCATATGTTGTCCTGTTGATTCCATCTGATAAAACAATCTTATCGATATCAGGTGCATATGTGCTTGATCTTGCATTAAAGCAGAAGTCATACTTTAAATAATCTACTCCCCATTCTGCAAATTTTTTGGCATCCTTATCCTCATAGCCCTGGCTTCCAGGAAGCCCCATACAGGTTCTTGCACCGTTAGATGAGTAAATCCCAAGCTTTAAACCTTTGCTGTGTACATAATCTGCAACAGCCTTGATTCCGTCAGGAAATCTTGTGGGGTCGGGAACAAAATCGCCATTTTGATCCCTTGTTTTAGCCATCCAGTTATCGTCTATGTTTATATACTCGTAGCCTGCATCTTTCATGCCATTCTCCACCATAGCGTCCGCCATATGCATAATCTTCCACTGGTCTATATCGCCTCCAAACTTATTCCAGCTGTTCCATCCCATAGGTGGAGTAGGAGCTAGTCCATCATTTAATGGACTTGCAGCTATAACGGTCTTGCTCATTACACCTGTCGAGATAAATTGGGCAAATGTAAATACAATTACCAAAAGAAAAACTTTGAACCTACGCATAAGATTACCTCCAAATTATTTATTCCTTAAGGTTCTAACTCTAAATACGTGATAAATCATCCCACTGACTCATCTCTATATCTTTCACGGGAAAAATAATCTGTCTCATACATGCTAACTAGGCATATATCATCATATATAACAATTTTCTGCTGAGTTAGCATCTCCCTTCTTAAGCTTTCAGAAAGCGCTTTCTAATTACTTATATTACCATATTTTTCAATCATTCTCAACAGAATATTCATTCAATAAATAATACTGCATAAATAAAAGCAAAGTGTACCACCTTATGAAAAACAAGTTGCTGGATACAAAATATAACCATATTAAAAATGCACATCTCTCTATCAAAAAGCTCTAGGGGTGTGCATGTCTAACATAAAAATCTATAAATTTAATCTTTAAAACTCAAAAATTCAAACTCACTTTTCTTCAAAAAACGCGAAAAGCCCCTGAAATCAAGGGCTTTCTATTGTATCAAATTCTAATTCTCTATTTGGTGGAGGTAAGTCTTGTTGCACCCCTACTTACAAAGATTCCTTGTTTTATAGCAAAGCTAATCTGAACAGAAAAGGTATTTTCCGTTTTTGTAATAACAATTTCCTCCTTATGCCATGGACAGCAAAAAATTTTCTACTATTTTATTCATCATTTTCCTAGTTCCTGGACTACCTAAAGATTTTTTAATATATGTTGCAGGATTAACACCTATAAATCCATTAAGGTTTTTTGGAATTTTACTCGTTAGTAGATTTCCTTGGCTTTTAGCGTCTGTAAGTATTGGCTCCAATCTTCATTATGGTAATTATATGTCAACAATAATAATATCGCTCATAGCCCTAGTATCATTTATTTTAGGAATTCTTTCAATACTTGAAGCCTTTGAGCAGAATTACTTTTTAGCTGCTATATTCATAATTACTGCAGCTTTAATAGATAGATACGATGGTAGAATTGCCAGATTTTTAGATATATCTAGTGATTTAGGAAAGGAACTAGATTCCTTAGCTGATTTAGTTTCCTTTGGAGTAGCACCAGCTTTATTAGTATTTATTAAGTATAACTTTCTTAATTTAGGTTATATAGGAATAGTTGGTGGTTGTTTTCTATTGTCATATATTATGAGTGGTTCTTATAGATTGGCAAAATATAATGTAAGCCAGTTTGATGGCATTTTTACTGGAGTGCCGATAACAGTTGCAGGTTCTATTATTGCATTATTTTCATTAACTACACCTAGCAATAGTATTTCTATACTTCTATCAATTGTTTTATTTGCGCTTCTTGCTTATCTTATGGTCTCAAAATTTAAATTAAAAAAGATATAGATGCTTTGGGTGGTGTTAAATATACTAAATATACTATAGATTTAACAAAATCAAAAGGTAATAGAATTCTCTCCCTACTTTAATTATAACATATGCATAATAGAGATTATAGACTTTTTATTTTTGTATCCTATTGCTAAAATATAATAATCATAATATTTTGTTATTCTTTAAAAACTAGATTATGTTTTATTATATTCAAGTTTATGGGAGGGATACTATGGAGCCTAAAAAATGCTATAATGCCTTATTAGCGCAGAAGCTAATGGTGGAATTGAAAAAACGTAATATGGAAGGATTTTATTGTGAAACAAAAGAGGATGCACTTAAAAAAGTTCTTGAGATGATACCTAAAGACAGTGTGGTTTCTTGCGGAGGTTCTGCAACCCTTCGTGAAATTGGTTTGCAGGTTGCATTAAAAAATGGGGAGTACAATTTCTTAGATCCGAATGCCCCACAAGGCGCTAAAGCAAAGGATAAAGTTGCACATCAGGCATTAAGCGCAGACTACTATTTAATGAGCTCTAATGCTATATCTGCTACCGGTGAGCTGGTGAATATAGATGGATATGGCAACAGGGTAGGTTCACTTATCTTCGGCCCGAAGAATGTAATAGTGATAGCAGGACTCAATAAAGTAGCGCCGAATTTAGATGCGGCTATACTTCGTGCTAAAAGCTATGCTGCACCAATTACCATGTTAATATTTAACCAGGACTATTCTTCTTTTGACGAACTTTCCAAAGCAGCTGAAGGTGCATGCAGTCAACTTGTAATTACTAGCATGTCCATGACTAAAGACCGAATTAAAGTAATACTTGTTGGAGAATCTTTAGGTTTTTAAGGCCGAAAATTGACTTACACCCCGGACTATGTTTCCAAGCTTCAGTCCGGGGTGTAAGTCAATTTTCTAATTTGAAATCCTATATTAAATTTTGTGATATTTATGCTGTGGTCTACCTACTTTACCGTATTCCACTAACTTAACTATTTTATTTTCTTTCTCCATATACTCGAGATATCTTCTAACTGTCACCCTTGCTATCCCTAATTTTTCTGCTAAATCCTCTGCTGTAAACTCCTCATAATTACCTTTTTCTATTTCATCCCATATAGATCTATAGGTATATTTATTAAGCCCCTTAGCAAAATCATCTTCGTTTTGGGAAGCATTAGAACTAGATATTAGTTTATCTAACTCCTTTTGTTCAATTACATCATTCTTTCTAAATTGATAATACCTATCCTTAAATTGAGTAAGTGATTCTTTAAATCTTTCAAAATTAAAAGGCTTTATAAGATAATCTACAACTCCATATCTAAAAGCTTCCTGTACTCTTTCAATAGTTTTATCTGCTGTAATTAAAATAATATCTATATCTATCTCTTGTCCTCTTATCCATTTTAAGAAATCAATCCCGTTTTCTTTAGGAAGATACACATCCAGCAATATTAAATCTGGCTTTTTAATAGATATAAATTTTTTTGCATCATCAAGATTAGAAACTGCTTTATATAAAGTAAATCCTTCTACCCTTTTTAAAAATTTAGAATTTATTTCTCTAACCATAGGATCATCTTCAACAATCATTACTTTAATCAAGCTTTTTCCTCCTTTCACCCGTAAAAGCCCATTTAGAGCTTTTACTTCCTTGTCATTGGTATAATTATATTCCAATGAGCACCTTCATCTACATCATCTAAGTTTATTGTGCCGTTAAAATCATCAATTATTTTCTTAACAATATACATACCATGTCCACGTTGCCCATCCTTCGTTGAGAAACCTTGTTCATATATTTTTTCCCTGTATTCTACTGGAATTCCACCACCATTATCCTTAACTATTATATTTAAAAAATTCTCACCTTCAACTATTTTTACATATATTAATCCAGTGCCATCATTTTTAACTTCGTCTAAAGAATTCTCTATTAAATTGCCTAAAACTGATACAATTTCTTCAGGGGTCATATACTCTGGTAACTTTGTAAGTTTTGAATTTTCATCTATTTTTAACTTAACTCTACATTCCTCAGCTTTGTTATATTTTGATAGCAGCAGAGCTGATACGGAAGAGTCCTTTATATTTTCCGTTAAAATATTGCTTATATTATTTCTACTTTTAGCTATATCTGATATAAACTGTAGAGCTTCATCGTACTCTTCAAGCTGTATAAGCCCTGAAATAGTATGAAGCTTATTCATAAATTCATGATTTTGAGCTCTTAAGGACCAGGCCATTTTTTTAACACCTGTGAGCTCTTCTGCCATTTTGGTCACCTCTGTTTTATCTCTAAAGCTAGCAATAGCTCCTACAACTTTCCCTCTATTCATTATAGGAATTCTATTAGTCATTATTATGGTATTATTTATCCTCTGCTCTTTTTCAAATTCAGATTCCCCTGTTTCTAACACATTAACCATACGGGTATTTGGAATAACATCTTCTACATTCTTCCCTATAATATCCTTCTTATTAACCCTATTTTTAAGATGTAATATATTTAAGGCTGAATCATTTACAAGAGTAATTCTACCTCTATGATCAACAGCTATCAACCCTTCATGGATAGCATGAAGAATTCCCATCTTTTCATTATAAAGCTTTGTTATTTCCTCAGGTTCAAGTCCTAGCAAAGTGTTCTTTATGTTATTGGCTAATAAAAATGCTCCTATTATACCTGCTGTGAGCCCACCAAAACCAATTAAAATTATATATAAAATAGCTGTATGCTTAGCTGTTTCAATGCTGTGGGTAAGTGTACCTACAGAAACAAAACCTATTTCTCTCTTATTTTCTGTATCATATATTGGAGTAAAAGCTCTCAAGGATTTTCCGAGAGTCCCTGTAGCCTCGGATATATATGTTTCTCCCTTTTGAAGTACTCTATACTCATCTCCTCCTACAAACCTTTTACCTATCATTTCAGGATTAGGATGAGAATATCTAACTTCCTCCATGTCCGCTACAATTATATACTCAACTTGTTCTAAATTCTTAAGCTGCATATTAACATAAGGTCCAATCTGCCCTTTTGGATCCTTAGCCTCCAGCGCATCTACTATCTCTCTAGAATGTGCTACCATCTCAGCCACATTCATAATATTAGTTCTAGCCTTGCTTTCAATATTTTCAGTCATCCATGAGGCGACAAAGAAAATGATTATAGATATAGAAACAAACACTACTGTAATAATCAATAAGGTAAGCTTTGTTTGCAGCTTCATTGCTTTTTTCATATCTACCACCTCAACTTTATTAAATGAAAGATTTTGGCTCTCTGCTTAAAAGCTTAAAAAAACACGGAATCATAGAAGACCATTAATATAGATAGAAGGATTAATATAGGAATAGGTACTTCAATCCTATTATATAGCACTTCTCTCATTATTGTCTTCTATTTTTTCCGTGTTTAATTTAATATCTATCTAACTATATCTTATTTAACCTTACCCATAGGCTAAATTTATTATTCATAAGTTTGCTTTACTTTATTTATATGATAGACTACCCCATATTAAAATTTTAAATTTCTTATCATGCAACAACTTCATTATTTAATTTTTTTGCTTTATTCTTACTAAGTAATTTAAATGTATAAGTAACAATAAACGGACAAAGGATAGCAGATACTACACATGCTGCTGCAACTTGTGCAGTAGCTACTGTTGCTACAACAGCTAATGTTGGGTCTGCTGCTGCAACAGCCGCTGGCGTCGCTACAGCATTTCCTGCAGTTGATCCTGTTGCTAGGCCAATTATAGGCTCTTCTTTAAATAATTTCAGAAGTATATAAGCTCCTATTCCAGTGAAGGCAGCTATTACTCCTAATAATATACCAGGACCTCCAGCTTTTACAATAGTTTCAAGGTTCATTCCTGCACCTAATGGGAAGGAGAAGAATGGGATTAATAACATTTTACTACTTCCAAGGAACTTTCTCATATCAGGGTCAACATTTCCTAAAATCATACCTATTACTATTGGAATCATTACTGCTACAAGTGCCTTAAAAGGAACTTGAGCAAGTCCTGATGCACCTAAAGCAACTAATGTAAAGAATGGACCATCTTTTAAAGACAATAAAGCATAAGCACCTACATCAGTTTCATCACCATATTGTGAAGCAAGTGATGCATATAATCCGCCATTACAATTTGTTAATGCTGCAAGGATAGCAAGTGGTGATAAACCCAGCACCCCAGCAGGACCAAAAACTTTTCCTACAAATATACCGATACCAGCACCTACTATAAATTTTCCTGATATTAATATTGCACCTTTTTTTATTGCTTTTGGCGCTAATTTAAAATTGATTTGTGAACCAATCAAAAACATAAAACAAGCCAAAATTGTTGATGATGCTTTTGCATCAAATAATGCCGTTGTAAATCCACCAATTTTTAGAAACTGTGGACAAAATGTATTAACTAATACACCTAAGAAAAGTGGAACAACCATCATACCGCCTGGAATTTTATCGAGCGTTTTCTTAATTGGAATTTGCATTTTTATCCCTCCATTATTTTCAAATAGTTTTTATAATCTCGCTACACCAGTTGCTCTAGCTGCTTTTTTAATTTCTTCTGCTACATTTGCAGCTACTTTTTTGTCTAATGCACTTGGAATTACGTTATCTTCATTTAGATCTTCATCACTAATGCTATTTGCTATAGCATAAGCTGCTGCTATCTTCATTTCTTCATTAATTTCTTTTGCTCTAACATCTAATGCCCCTCTGAATATTCCTGGGAAAGCTAGCACGTTATTAACTTGGTTTGGAAAATCTGAACGTCCTGTACCTATTACTCTTGCCCCTGCTGCTTTTGCTTCATTCGGCATTATTTCTGGAGTTGGGTTTGCCATAGCGAATAGTATAGAATCCTTATTCATTGCTTTTACCATATCTTGACTTACTATTCCTGGTGCTGAAACCCCTATAAATACATCTGCACCTACTAATGCGTCAGCTAAAGTTCCTTTAATGTTATCTGGATTAGTTACCTTTGCAAGTTCCTTTTTAGCATCATCTACATTTTCTATTCCTCTGTAAAGAATACCAACCTTATCACATGCAATTAGATTTTTTACTCCTGAAGAAAGTAATAGTTTTGCTATAGCAGTTCCTGCAGCTCCTGCACCATTTATAACAACCTTTATTTCTTCCATTTTTTTATTAACTACTTTTAAAGCATTTATTACTCCTGCAAGAACAACTATTGCAGTTCCATGTTGGTCATCGTGGAATACAGGTATATCAAGCTCTTTCTTTAATCTTTCTTCAACTTCAAAGCATCTTGGAGCTCCAATATCTTCTAGATTAATTCCACCAAATCCTGGCGCTATAAGCTTTACAGTTTTCACTATCTCGTCCACATTTTTTGTATCTAGGCATATTGGAAAGGCATCTACATTTGCAAACTCTTTAAATAAGATTGCTTTACCTTCCATAACTGGCAATCCAGCCTTAGGTCCTATATCCCCAAGTCCCAATACTGCTGTTCCATCTGTAACTACTGCAACTATATTTCCTTTTGAAGTATACTTGTACACGTTTTCTTCATTCTCATGAATCTTTCTGCATGGTTCTGCAACTCCAGGAGTATAAGCTAAACTTAAATCATCTCTTGTTTCTACCTTTACTTTTGATTTTATCTCTATTTTTCCTATATTCTGTTCATGTAATTTTAAACTTTCCTCAAAATAATTCAATTTTAATACCGCCCCTTCGTTTTTTATATCAAATTTTGTAATCGTTTGTTGCTATGTGTAAATGATATCATCAACCTTTGATTATTAAAATATTTTGAACTTTAAAAATAAATTATGGTCATTAAAAATACTTTGTTACATTTTTAACGCCTGTTTCTCCGTAAATTTAGCTCATTCTCATGGTAGGTTTGTTCCTTATAGCAATTCTGAGCACGAAAAGACCCCTCGACATCGCTGTCGAGGGGTTTATTGGTGTAAGGTATTCATATTAAGTTTACCTTTTTATATATTTTAAAATTGTAATACCATTATCTACAGCATACTCTTTTAGATGTAGTTTTATTGTTGGATTATTTTCTAAAAATAAAGGTCTACCTTTTCCTAATATTATAGGAATTACTCCTATTATATATTCATCAATAATATCAGCCTTTATAAAGCTATCTACAACAACTCCACCACCAAATAAGTATATATTCTTGCCATCCTTTTCTTTTTCTTCCTCAATTACCTTACATATATCACCACTAATAAAGTGCAGATTGTCTTTATCTTGAATTTGTTGTGATGTTGCTATATATACCTTTTTATTTTTAAAATCATCATGCATCTTTTGATCATAGCAATTTTTACCCATAACTACTATATCTATGTCTTCTAGAAATTTACCAAAATCAAATTTATTTTTAGTGTTTAATGTATCATCTCCATCTCCAACTATCCAATCGAATCCGCCATCTTCTGACGCTATATATCCATCAAGACTTATTGCTAAATTTAAAATTATTTTTCTTTTCATATTAAATTCCTCCTTATTATCTAAAATATTTTTAGGTTTTGCATAATTTATAATTATTATTGTTTGATACATAATTAATTATAGACTATAATAGTTGACATCTAGTGTCATATAATAGGAGGAAAGTTATGAGAGCAGATAGATTAATTTCTATATTAATGTTATTACAAATGCATAAAAAATTGACTGCTTCCGAATTATCAAAAAAACTTGAGGTTTCTGTAAGAACTATTTATAGGGATATCGATATTCTCAGCGGTATTGGAGTACCTATAATTGCTGATAAAGGTATAAATGGCGGGATAAAGCTTCTAGGAGACTATAAAACTTCCCTTACAGGAATAAATAAAAAGGAACTTTTCTCTTTATTAATTCCAACTGGTGATAAAATTTTTGAGGATTTAGGCATTGAAGATCTTAAATATTCTACAATGCTTAAAATTTTAGGAAATTCTTCACATAACCAAATAGAAGAATTAGAAAATATTCAAAATTATATTTATATAGATATGTATACCTGGAATGAGCCTAACATTAGCCTAGATATAGATATTCTTTCTATATTACAAAATGCTGTATGGAATTCCAAATCGTTAAAGTTATTATATAGGAAAGTAGATGAAACAAAGGAAATAGTGATAAATCCACTTGGATTAGTTTGCAAACGTGGTGTTTGGTATTTAGTCGCAGCAGATAATGAAATTATTAAAACATATAAAGTAACTTCTATCGAATCTGCTTTACTAATGAATGACACATTTGTTAGGCCATACGATTTTAATTTAAAAATCTATTGGAAAAATTCTACTAATAATTTTAAAAATTTAATTCCTAAATATACTTTTGCCTTTAAAGTTAGTCCTAGTATCTTAAATCATATAAAAGAAAGGCCATTTATAACTATAAGTGAAACTATATTTAGAGAAAATGAAATTTATCTCAATATAAAATTTGATTCTGTGTTACAAGGTATAGAATTTGCTTTTGGATATGGTAAAGATATTGAAATTATTGAACCTATCGAAGCTATCTCTGAAATTAAGAAAAGAGCATTAGAAGTGATTGATTTATATTGAATATAATTCAGCACAGTTTTAAATGCCTTTCCTACACTTCAAAGGTTCGTAGAAAGTGCTTAGCGATAGAAGATAAATACTGATCTTTCATCCATATTATAGTTGTACTTGTGTTTAAAGAGGGTTCATTAATTTCCTTATAACTTAACTTTGCATTTGGGATAAGTTCAATCCAATCCTTTGGTACGATGGCAACCCCCATTCCCGTTTTCGCCAGCAACAGTATTGAGCGAGTATCCTCAATTTTGCAAAGTATTCTTGGCTCGAATCCCGCCTGACTACATAATTCTACTATCGCTTTTTCATATCTACGGTGCACTAAAAGAGGTTTATCTGCAAGATCCTTCAAATATATGGTTTTTTCATTATTCTCCCAATAGGTACTATCACTAGTGGCAGCTACCATTGGTTCACTAGGCAAACTTATTGATTCATAAATTTCTGAGTTCAAAGGGGTTCGTATAATTCCAATTTCTATTAGTCCGCTTTTTAGTAGCTCTAATATTTCACTTGTACTTCCTTCTCGTATTTCAAAATTTATATTTGGATATTTTTTATTAAAACTGCATATTCGCTGCGGCAAAAGTATATCTCCAGAAGAGGATATAGTTCCGATTGATAGGGTTCCTTCCAACCCTTCATTAAAATCCTTTAATTCTTTAACTGTTGATTCCATTAATTCTATCATCTGTTTAGATCTATGCCATAATTTTTTCCCTGCATCAGTTATCTGAAATTTACGAGTACTTCTTTCTATCAATTTAACCTTTAATTCATCTTCAATAAGTTTCAGTTGTTGTGTGAGATGCGGTTGGGCTATATGCAATCTTTCAGCTGCTTTAGTTATATTTCCTTCTTCAACAATTGCAAGAAAATAATTGAGTTGCTTGATATCCATAAAATTACTCACTCCACAGGCTCGATTTATACATATTTTTGTATAAGTATAATAATATATACGTATTTTTTGTATATATTATTCTTTGTTATAATCATACATGAGATAGAAAACAAAGTCAAAAGATGTTTAAGATTAACCTTAGTTATGTAATGATTTTATTATAATTTTACGGGGGAATATACAATGACAAAAAGGGATTTCATAAAAAAAGTAGAAAAAATCTGCCTAGTGAAGGACTGTAGTATTTCAAAGGCAATTGATATAGCTAAAATGGAAAATAAAATAACTGATACAGAGTTCATTTCATGGTTCTGCACAGGCTCAGGCATTGGCAATATTAAAAAATAATTATATAACAAAGCTATGTAATATGTTGGAGGGTTAATCCATGAAAGGTAACATGACTGAAGGAAGTTCATCAAAAATATTGATAACTTTTGCTATTCCTATGGTACTAGGCAATATATTTCAGCAACTTTATAATACGACAGATGCCATAATCGTAGGAAGATTTATTGGGAAGAATGCATTGGCAGCAGTAGGTGTTTCAAATCCCATTATGTCAATAGCTCTTTTCTTCATATTTGGCATTTGCATGGGTACCTCCATACTTATGTCCCAACTTTTTGGGTCAGGAGAATATAAAATCTTAAAGAAGGAAGTTTCTACAGCTTTAATTGTAGGAATAATTTTTACTATAATATTATCTGTTGCCTGTATACTCCTATCTAGATGGGTTCTTATAATAACCGGAACCCCTAAAGAGATCTTAAATGATGCTGATGTATTCTTAAAAATAATATTTGGAGGACTAATCTTTTCATTTCTATATAATTATTACTCATCTGCACTTAGAGCCATAGGAGATTCAAAAACTCCTCTAATTTTCTTAATTGTTTCTTGTTTGCTTAATGGGATTTTATGTATCATCCTTATCATAGTTTTTAAGTTGGGTGTAGCAGGTTCGGCTATTGCAACAGTAATTGCACAAGGTGTATCATCTATATTATGCATAGTATACGTTTATATTAAAATTCCACTGATAAGACTTAATCGAAAAGAATTGGTTATAGACAAGTCACTAGTAAGACTAACTATGCAGTACAGTTGGGTGACAGCACTGCAGCAGACTTGTTTGTATATTGGAAGGCTATTGGTTCAAGGTGTTGTTAATTCTTTTGGAATAAATGCCATAGCTGCCTACAACTCTGTAACAAGAGTTGATTCATTCGTGTTGGCACCTGGCGATAGTTTTTCTGCATCTGTTGCTACCTATTCTGCCCAAAACAAGGGGCGTGGAAAGCTGGACAGAATAATTGACGGCTATAAGAAAAGTAATATTATAATCACTGCATATAGCGTTACTACTGCCCTCATTGTGTTTTGTGGAGCAGAAAGAATTATGAATTTATTTATTTCCGGTCCTGAAAGAGAAGTTATATTAATAGGCGTTAGATATTTAAAATTAATGTCCATTTTCTATGTACTTTCAGGATTTTGTAATATATTTCAAGGCTTATTCAGAGGTGTTGGTAAGCTACGTATAACATTTATTGCAACCCTCATGCAAATCTTGGTTAGAGTTGCATTATCCTATATTCTTGCACCTTATTTAGGGATTTTAAGCGTGTGCTATGCCATAGCTATTGGTTGGATTTTAATGATTATCTACGAAGGTTTGGCCTGTAAAAAATATTTTAAGGAAATCACACAATTGAATTTGCCACATTGTGCTTTAAAGTGCAGAACAACAACGTTTAAGTGAACCTATAAAGTTTCCAAAAAGCCGTAAGAAATTCTGGGATGATTATAGAAAATATGGCTTTGAATATATCATTGAGCAATTAACCAAATAGTACTTCGATGGCAACCTTTCCTACCTTTCAACAATAGGTATGAAAGGTATTTTTTTTGGAAAAATAATTTCATGATAAAAAGCGAGAGGGTAGGTATATAAAATTGAAAGAAAAACGAATAAATTCTTCAAAGATAACAGATAAAGATGAATTTTTAGCAGATGAATTTTCAGTACAAGAAAATAATAAAGGGACGGAAAATCATCTCTCAGCCATGAATTTAATGTGGATTGGGATAGGTGGTACTATTGGATCCAGTTTTTTCCTCGCATCAGGATTGCCTATAAGCTATGCTGGTCCTGGAGTGGTTTTTTCTTATCTGCTGGGTGGTTTATTAGCATGCCAGATTGCAGGCGCACTGACCTCTCTGTCTGTTAATCATCCAGTTAGTGGTTCCTTTAAGGTCTATGCTGAAGAAATCTTAGGACCTTTTATGGGATTCTATGTAGGTTGGACATTTTGGATAGGAGTTGTTCTAAGTATAGGGTCTGAGACCATTGCCATGGCTATATTTTCAAAACTGTGGTTTCCAAATGCCCCTGTATGGTTGTTAACAATAGTTTATTCAGCAATAGTAATTGCTTTAAATGCCTTTGGTTTAAAAAACTTTGGCAAAGTTGAAACGATTATGTCCTTCATTAAAGTAGCAGCCTTAGTATTATTCATTATAATCGGTGCCGCAGCAATGTTTGGAGTATTTTACACTAATCATCCAGTTGGAATTAAGACTCTATTAGATAACGGAGGTTTATTCCCAAAAGGTTTAAGAGGATTACTCCAGTCAATGTTAATTGTCATTTTTTCCTATGCCGGCATTGGCGTGGTGGCTATGGCATCATCGGAGGTTAGAAATCCAAGACGTGATATACCAAAGGCGATGCTTTTACTTATTTTGATATTGGTTTTATTATATGCGGTTTCAATTTTAACTGTTGTTTGCTTAATCCCATGGAATACAATTTCAATCAAGCAATCGCCCTTTATATCGGCCTTAGAATTAATTAATATACCCTTTGCGGCTTCAATCATGAATGCAGTGGTTCTGGTGGCATCATTTTCCGTAATGACCGGATCATATTTTTCTGCCATAATGATGCTAGTTGCTTTAGGAAACTCCCATCAAGCTCCAGCCTTTGTAAGTAAAGAAAGTAAGAATGGAGTATTTTATGGAAGCTTAATTCTAACAGCTATTGGGCTAGTGGCTATAATTATTACTTCTTACATTTTGCCGGGTAAAATTTATAGTTACTTAATTTCTGCGTCCGCTTATTTTTCATTCATTAGTTTGGGTATTATTTTAGTTTGCTTTTTGATATGGCGGAAAACTGTTGCAAATCAGGATATTTACAAATCTCCTTTAGCCTTTGGTGCTCCATGGTCAACAGTGATCACATTAGTAATACTAGTTCTTTTATTTATATTTTCCTTAGGCGTTATAGACCAACGGATGGGGTTTTATTTTGCTTTAGGTATTTCTGTTGTTATCTCTATAGCTTACTTATTTATCCGTGGTAAATCTAAAGATACAGCTTAACATGCATGAAATTAATAGGCATCAATGCCTCAAGCATAACAAGCTTAAAATTGCTATAAAGTTGAAGTGCACTCTAACTGTTTAACAAAATAGTTGGAGTGCATTTCTTGGTTTTCTAATCCATCTTCATATTTATCTGAAAAATTAAATTTCCTGCTTCCTAAAAAATCAATCTTCAATAAGCTCAATGAATCTCTGCGCTGCTGTAGACATAGGAATATCTTTTTTAGTTGCTATGATTTGATAAATAAAATATAAGTATTTCGAGGTTATTATCCATAAAGTATACTAATAAAATTATTAATTGGGTGCTTTATGTTTACATCATTGCCTTTGATAAAATGTATTATTAGCTTGTTGAATTCATTAGTTAATTCATGAGTATATACTCTGTCCTTATCTTTTATCACACTTTTTGGCAGTAATGATATCCCCATGCCATCTGCTACACACTTTATAATAGCTTCTAGAGAGTCAAACTCAATAATTCTACTTGGAATTCCTTTGTTTGCAACAACCCACTTTTCCAAAATAGCACGATAAGGACAATCCATATTAGTATTTATGATAATAGGTTTTTCTAATAATTTATCTATTTCTTTATTATCAATAGAAGATATAACTGCCAGTTCCTCTGTAAAAGTAAAAGCTGATTCAACACTACTTTGGTTGTACGGACCATTAATAAAGGCACCATCAAGCTCTCCACTGATAACTTGCTCTATCAAGCTTCTTTGCGTATCTGTTTTTAAAGATAATATTACATCAGGATATTTTTCTGAATATCTACTTAACCATTTAGGCACTACTGAAGCCGATATTGTTTGAGTTGCGCCTATTTTTAAAGAGTTATTAGAACAAATATCTTTAAAAGCTGACTCAGCTTCGTTAATCAATCTAATAATCTGATCTGCATATGTAAGCAGCTTTTTGCCACTATCAGTAAGAGTAACACCTTTATTATGTCTTAATAATAAAGTAGTCCCTAATTCCTTCTCAAGCATCTTTATACGAAGGGTTACATTTGATTGAACATACCCCATCCTTAAAGCTGCCTTAGAAATAGAACCTTCATAGGCTACAATCTGAAATATTCTCAAATCATTACTTTCCAATTTTTCATTACCTTCTTTACTTTGTAATAATTATAATCTTAACATATTTTCACTATTAATATTTATTAATTTGGGTATTATTTCAAATGATATTTGCTATGATTTATAACTATTATTCATAGCTCTTAAACTCATATATAATAAAGATAAAGTATAAGAAAAGGAGTGTTTATCAAATGATAGCAACACAATACAAGATTACATTACCAAATGACTATGATATGGATATAATAAAATCCAGAGTTAAAAATAATGGCCATAAAACAGATGGCTTTTATGATTTAAAGTTTAAACTATATCTGGTAACAAAAAAGGGTGAAAATAATAATTTGCAGAATAGTTATGCTCCTTTATATCTTTGGAAAGATAGTGACGGATTAAATAAATTTTTATTTAATGGATTCTATGACAATATAATAAATTCTTTTGGATGGCAACAAGTAAATATAGGAATACCTTTAATTGATAAAACAACCTGTAATATTACAGATATAAAATATCTATTTGAAATCACAAGAGATATCGAGCCACAAGGAAGCTTAAATAACTTTAAAGATAGAATAGAAGCAGAACTTCCCAAAATTGAAAATGCAGAATATATAGTTATATATAATCCAGATAAGTGGAAATACACTGTATTTTACTTTATTGATGATTTAGATAAAGTAAAATCAGAAAAAGGTACAATTTATAATATACTTCATATATCACAATAAAAAGTTCTATATATTACTTTTATTAAAATAAAAGCTCGGTCTTAACCGAGCTTTAATATATTCTATATTAAGTTATTTTTCTTAAAGCTAAAATATATCCCATCATTACAAGCGCTATAGGTTACTTCATCAGCTATTTTAAGTAATTCTGGTTTTGCATTTTCCGAGTAAATCTAAAGTAAGAGAACCTTCTATGGTAATTCATAGAAGGTTCTTAAATTAGCGCAAAATCTATATTTATCCTACTTCAATTAATTAAAAATCAAAATTGTCTGGATCAGGTCCTACTCTCAAATCTTGATTTAAAGAATTTATCTTCTCTACTTCTTCATTAGTTAATTCAAAATCAAATATCTGTGAATTTTCTATTATTCTGCCGACCTTTGTAGACTTAGGAATAGTTACCACTCCATTTTGTATATCCCAACGTAATATAATTTGAGCAATAGATTTATTATGATTATGGGCAATTTCCTTCAATATTTCATTATCAAGTAATTTACCAACCATAAGTGGTGACCATGCTTCAACTTGAATATCATTTTCTTTACAGAATGTTCTAACCTTCCCCTGTGTTAAGCGTGGATGAAATTCTATTTGGTTTATCATTGGCTTAATCTCTGCATCCTTCATTAAAAACCTTAGATGTTATAAATAGGTCTTCCCTTGAAATACCTGCTGCCTTTATTCCTTCAGCTATCCCCTTCCCCATACTTACTTCATTATCATAAATAGCTGCTCCATCTATGCTTCTATAACCATTTTTTATTGCATTCTTTACTGCATCAACTAATTTGGGGCTATCCTCTACTCTAAAAACGCCAAGCCCTAGCCATGGCATTTTTACACCATTGTTTAAAGTTACTGTATTTTTTAAATTGTTTATCATATTATTTCTCTCCTTATAACACCTTTAACTTCAAAGCTTATCTTATAAAGTTGGTAAATATTTTATCTTCTCTTTCATTTTCTTTTACATTATTTTTACCCGAATCAATAACCTTCAATAACCATGTCATATTCTTTCCTAGAACACTCATAATTTGCATTCCTTCTTCATCTTGTATAGCTTCTCCAGGTGTTGTACCATGAATTACATTCCAATAATTTGATGTTGGCATCATCATCTCTGAATAATTGATATAGTTATTCAGCTGTTCAAATGTTGGAACACCACCGGATCTTCTTACTGCCACCACACTAGCCCCTACCTTATGTCTAAGCATTCCATTATTCACAGATGTAACTAAAAATGCACGATCCAAAAATGATTTCATCGTTCCTGGTATAGCTGAATAATGCACAGGAGAACCTAAATAATTCCATCAGCTTCCTTCATCTTTGAATCCAATCATTAACCTCATCATTCTGCATAACGCATCTTTCGTTCATGTTTCTACTGCATCCCCCGCAATCCATACATCCGCGTATTATCTTATTTCCAACATGAACAATCTCTACCTCTATATTCTCTTTCTCTAACTCTGCTGCTACAGCTTTTATTGCCTCATAAGTGTTTCCATTCTTTTTAGGACTTCCATTAAAAGCGACTACTTTCATAAAATTCCACCAAAAGTTGAATATTACCTTACTGAAAAGGGAAGAGACCTTACTAAAATTATTAAAGAAATTGAATCTTGGTCTATCAAATATTATTCTCACTTAGACAGTGGATGCAAATAATCTGATGTAATATATTGAACTAAAGATATTAATTAATTCATCAATTATTGACGACATAGTGTAAACATAATAAACTTAAGCCCACCGGGAGCGCAAATAGAGTGCTTTTTTATTGTTTAGAAAAAAATCTTTATGTCCAGACTTATAATGAGGAGATACTTTAAAAAGTAAAAGTTATATAAGAATAGATATACTTTTAACTGTAGCTTGTATTTTTATTGTGGAGCTAATTTGTGGAATCTCCCCATGATACTACTGTAACTACACCTTCATGTTTTAATACATCATAAAATTTTTCTGTAAGCATTCTATATTTCCTCCTAATTATTAAATAATATACATAAGAACTAGATATTATATCTATCGTAATTTAAGCAATATATACAAGAATTATGAAGGAAATTCGACCTTATTTCAATGTGCAGAGATAAGGCGAAATGAGTTATTATTAGATAAAAATAATTTACCCGATACACATACAAAATGTCCTTGTTTAATTAAAGTTGTAATGTTAGAAGCAGAAGAACAAATGAGACAATACTTAAGGAACAAGACTTTACAGTGGTTACATGAACAAATAGCTAATCAACTTCCGAAAGCATCGTGGAATTTATCCGACGTACAACAGGCACTCAAGGATCTTTTGAGTGAAGGATTGGTGCAGGTTAATTCAGTTGTTTTCGGATTATATCGACTAACTACAGATGGCAAAACTACAAAGGAGTTAGAATTGAGTGAGAACCAATGAATTATGTGCAACTTACACAGCTGGCTTATTGCCAGCTTATTTTTTACATATGTTATCTACCTTTTTCCTTCTATGCAAATACTTCACTTCATTCAAGTGCATAGAAATTAAATAGTCTGCATTAGTTGCACTATCACATCTTTGTTGTAATGAATTTGTAACACTCGAAGCACTTGAAGGTCTTGCGTTCCAAGCCTGATGTCCTAGCATTTGAAGTTTATTTATAACTCTATTGGCTATATCTAAAGCACAATTCTGCTCATTTAAATGCCCTTCTGCTCCTGTATCTAGATAACATCCATGTCCAGGGTCTACTGCAAATTTACTCATTCTAACATCTCCTATTCTATTTAAATATTTTATCTTTAACTTCTTTTACATCATCTTTAATGCCATTAAGGCCTTGCTCTATGCACTCGAATTTTTCTGTTAGTCTTGATATTATATCCTGATACTTTGATTCCCTCTTACTATTTTCATTTAATACAAAGAAAAGCAGTGCCACAAATAGCACCGCCCATATCCCATGCTGCATAGCTAAATCTAATGCTTTGTTTTCCAAGTTGCACCTCCATTTGAGCAAAAATAAAAAGAGCTTAGATTCTTCTAAACTGAACTGCTCCCTGTCAAG
>NZ_JAEEGB010000027.1:0-9267 GCF_016316925.1 Clostridium aciditolerans
TTCCAAATGACAATAGATGATATATTTGCTGTAGGTAAGGGTGTTCTTATAGGAAGACCAGAATAATAAAGGCAAAGTAGTGATATTAATATCCGATGATTATCATTTTATAACATGAAAGTTAACGGAAATAAATTACATACTGCTATAAGATATGGAGTATCTTAAGCAATAGTGGTAGTCATTGGATAAATACAAAAATAAAATATTTGGAAAGACAGGTGTAAAAAATGAAAATAGTTGACGTTATTTGTGCAGAAGGAAAAACTGGATTTTATTTTGATGACCAAAGAGCAATAAAAAAAGGAGCAAAGCATGATGGATTTACATATGTAGGAGAGCCTGTAACAGACGGCTTCACTAATGTAAGACAGGCAGGAGAAGCTATATCTGTTATGTTAGTGCTTGAAGACGGTCAAGTAGCATATGGAGATTGCGCTGCTGTTCAATATTCAGGAGCAGGCGGAAGAGACCCACTATTTTTAGCAAAAGACTTTATACCAGTAATAGAAAATGAAATAGCACCAAAGCTTATAGGAAGAGAATTAAACAGCTTTAAAGCTCTTGCTGAAGAGTTTGATAATATGAAAGTTAACGGCAATAGATTACACACTGCTATAAGATATGGAATATCTCAAGCAATACTTGATGCTGTAGCAAAATCACAAAAAATAACTATGGCTGAAGTTATAAGAAATGAATATAATCCAGAAGCTGAAATAAAAAGAGTTCCAATATTCACTCAATCTGGTGATGATAGATATGATAACTCAGACAAAATGATCATAAAAGGTGCAGATGTAATGCCTCATGCACTTATAAATAACGTAGAAGAAAAGCTTGGATTAAAAGGTGAAAAGTTATTAGACTATGTTAAATGGTTAAGAGATAGAGTGCTACAATTAAGAACAACAGAAGAATATAATCCAATATTCCATATAGATGTTTATGGAACAATTGGTGCTGCATTTGACTGCAACATAAAAGTTATGGCTGATTACTTAGGAACTTTAGAAGAAGTTGCTAAGCCATTCCAATTAAGAATTGAAGGACCTATGGATGTAGAAGATAGACAAAAACAAATGGAAGCAATGAGAGATTTAAGAGCTGAAATTGATAGCAGAGGAATAAAAGTTGAATTAGTTGCAGATGAATGGTGCAATACTGTTGAGGATGTTAAATTCTTTACAGATAATAAAGCTGGACATATGGTTCAAATCAAAACTCCAGATCTTGGAGGAGTTAACAATATAGCTGATGCTATAATGTACTGCAAAGAACATGGTATGGGAGCTTATTGTGGAGGAACTTGCAACGAAACTAATAGATCTGCTGAAGTTACAACAAACATAGGTATGGCTTGTGGAGCAAAACAAGTACTTGCAAAACCAGGAATGGGTGTAGACGAAGGCTATATGATAGTTAACAATGAAATGAATAGAGTACTTGCATTAATAAATAGAAGAAATAAATAAGCAGGTTATTAATTAAGAAAAGGCAGCTTTAAAAAGCTGCCTTTTCATGTATTTTTATTTAACTACATCATCCATTGAATATAGGCCTTTTCCTTTGCCGTACATAAATTGACACGCTTTAAGAGCGCCTACAGCGAATACTTCTCTTGAAATCGCATAGTGATTAACTTCAATGACTTCTCCTTGTCCTGCAAAGATAACTTCATGATCTCCAACTATGCTTCCACCCCTAACCGCATGTATTCCAATTTCCTTAGGGCTTCTTTTGGATATTCCTTCTCTTCCATGAACAAATATAGTTTCTTCAGGTAGTGATTCTTTTATTGTATTTGCAAGTAGAAGAGCAGTCCCACTTGGTGAGTCGACTTTTTGATTATGGTGCTTTTCTATTATTTCTATATCAAAGTCTTTATAAAGTAGTGCACTTATGCTTTTTAAAACTTTATTTACTACATTAATTCCTATAGACATATTTGCTGAACGGAATACAGGAATTTCTTTAGATGCTTCTTTGATTTTTAAAATTTGCTCATCACTGAAACCTGTTGTACATAATATGATACCTACATTTTTTTCTTTAGCATATTTAAGAAGACTATCTAATGCATCTGGTCTTGAGAAGTCAACAATTACATCTGCATCAATAGTACAATCAGCAATGTTTGAAAATACAGGATAAGTATTTTGTTGGTTACTTTTATCAACACCTGCTACGATGCTTAAGTCTGAGAAGTTGGATACTATATTTGAAATAACCCTTCCCATCTTTCCGTTACATCCACTTAGTATAATTCTAACCATTGTAAACCTCCTAGTAATTAATTAAAAATAAAATGTGTTAAAATTATAGCATCAAATAATATGAGAATTATGTCTTTATTCTATAAAGTTTATCTTCATATTATATGATGCTACGCTTAAGATTATAATTTTATTTTAAAAGCCCGTAATTTTTTAATTCTTTCTTTAGAACTTCTAGATTTGCATCAGTCATATCGCATAATGGAAGTCTTAAATTTCCAACATTCATTCCTAAAACATTCATAGCTGTTTTAACAGGTATAGGATTTGTTTCTATGAATAAAGAATTTGTTAAAGCAAGAGAATCTAATTGTATTTTTAAAGCCTCTTTAGTTTTACCAGCAAGATATAATTCGCACATATCATGAGTATCTTTAGGAATTATATTTGCAAGTACTGATATAACACCTACACCGCCTAAAGATAGTATAGGGATTATTTGATCATCGTTTCCAGAATATATATCAAGTCTGTCGCCGCATAAAGCTTTTATTTCAGCTATTTGGCTTATATTTCCACTTGCTTCTTTAACAGCAATTATATTATCGAATTGGCATAGTTCTTTTAGTGTTTTTGGAGTAATATTCATGCCTGTTCTTCCAGGAACATTATAAACAATTATAGGAGTCTTAACACTTGTAGCTATAGCTTTAAAATGCTCTACAAGACCTTTTTGTGTAGTTTTATTATAATAAGGAGTTATTACTAAAAGTCCGTCTACACCTATACTTTCAGCCCATTTGCTCATGTTTATTGATGCAGCAGTATTGTTTGTTCCTGTTCCAGCTATTACAGGAATTCTTTTATTTACTATGTCTACTGTGAATTTTATTGTTTCTTTTCTTTCTTGTTCGCTCATTGTAGATGCTTCGCCAGTGGTACCACAAACTATTATAGCATCTGTGCTTGACTTAATGTGCCATTCAAGTAGTTCTTCTAATTTTTTAAAATCTACTCCTGTTTCATTAAATGGAGTTACTATAGCAACACCGGAACCTTTAAATAAACTCATACAAACACCTCATCTAAAATATTTTTATATACATAAGTAATTTATGTTTTAGATTCATATAAATTACTTATTTTCACTAATTATATATTCGGCTATTTGAATAGCGTTAGAAGCTGCTCCTTTTCTTATGTTATCTGCTACAACCCATAAGTTTAAGCCATTATCAGTACTAAAGTCTCTTCTAATTCTTCCAACAAAAACTTCATCACGACCTGCAGCATCTATAGGCATTGGGTATTCAAGATTTTGAACATCGTCTTTTAAGATTACTCCTTTTGAGCTCCTATATAATTCAAATACATCATTTAATTCAAATTGATTTTTTAATTCTACATTGATGCTTTCGCTGTGACCATAAACTACAGGCACTCTAACTGTAGTAGCTGTGATTTTTAAGTTATCATCATGTAATATTTTTTGTGTTTCGCTAATCATTTTCATTTCTTCTTTTGTGTATCCGTTATCCATGAATACATCTATGTGAGGAATAACATTACCAGCTATAGCATAAGGGAATTTTTTTGGTGCAGTACCTTTATAACCTTCGAATAAGTCATTATAACCACCCATTCCAGCACCAGATACAGCTTGGTAAGTTGAATATATTATTCTGTCTATTCCATATTTATCATGTAAAGGCTTTAGTGCAACTACTGCTTGAATTGTAGAGCAATTAGGATTTGCAATTATCCCTTTATTCCATTTGATATCCTCAGGATTTACCTCAGGTACAACTAGAGGAACTTCAGGGTCCATTCTCCAAGCACTGCTATTATCTATAACAGTAACGTTATATTTAGCGAATATAGGAGCAAAGGCTTTACTTACATCTCCACCAGCGGAAAATAGTGCGAAATCTATCTTCTTATCTTTAATGTTAGCTTCTTTTAGTTCTTCAACAATAACATCTATATCTTTAAATTTTATCACTTTTCCAGCAGATTTTGCAGATGCATAAAGATAAATTTTATCCACTGGAAAATTTCTTTCTTCTAATACCTCTAAAAATTTTCTTCCAACCATGCCTGTACAGCCAACTACTGCTACATTGTATTTCATTTTAAATACCCCCTAAAATTTTATTTATAGTTTATTGCAAAATCTCAAGCACATTAAAACTTAAGATTTTGTATGCCTGCTTAAAGGTTTCCACTCAGCTAATTATATTATATGTTGAATTTTTGCATAAATTATTGCTAAAATTGCTTAATATATTGCAAAAAGTGCTTTAAATTAATTATATTATATGAAACTCCTTCTCCTATCGTCGAATGAGTACTCGCTGAGTAAGCGACTCGCTCCAAATCAGAGATTTGGGTTCGCTGCTTAACCGACCATATCAAAATCACAGATTTTGTATGCCTGCTTAATTGTATATAATTTCTAGAAAAATAAAAGCAGCAAAGGAACACCTCTGCTGCACAAAAAATACAATGCAACTCTGTGTACCTTTGTAGCTCTCCACCTCCATAAATGAAACCATACAAAAATCGTATAGCTAAGTTATTGTATAAAACAAAAACTTAAGTGACAACCTTACACATATTATGTGCAAAGCCAGAGAATAATTCCGCCGAATTATTTTCTTCGGCCATAATTCCTTTCTCTATTTCTTAGCGTCTGCCGACTAAAAATAAATACTATTAATTACAGCACCTCTACCCTAAGGCAAGTATCGTTATTAAATTACAATTAGTTTAACATACGTAATTATACATTTCAAGTTTTTTTTATGCATACATATGACTATTTTTAGAAGTTTTATAGAGATCACTTGAATAAAAACCTAGTAAACCACCAATAATGTATAATATGTAAAAAAATCCATAAAGATCTAACTTGAAAGCATAAGGAGGTAATTTATTGAAGATCAAAAAGATTGAATTCATAATAATAGTTCTTACTATTTTTTCTTTATGGGGATGTGGAAAAAGCACAATTAAAACCAATTCGGAGTCAAATAAAAATGATAGTGAACAGTACATAAGTATTATATTAAAAGATGAACCACAAATTTTAGACCCATCTAAATCAACTGATAGGTACTCATCTCAAATTCTCTTCGAGGTTAACGAATCCTTAACAAGAGTCGAGGAAGATAAGGATGGCAAAAATATAGTCAAGCCTGCTGGTGCTGAAAGATGGGAAGTGTCTCCAGATCAATTGAAATGGACATTCTACTTAAGAGATAATCAATGGTCTGATGGTAAGAAGGTAACAGCTAAGGATTATGAATATGGAATTAAGAGAACGCTAGATCCAGCCATTAAATCACAAAATGCATTTTTATTATATCCAATAAGAGGAGCTAAGGAATATAATGTTTTGGAAGCATATAAGGCTAGCAATATATCCTGGAACAAGTTAGGGGTAAGGGCGCTAGATGATAAAACATTAGAAATTACACTAGAAAGACCTTGTGCATATTTTTTAAAGTTAACAAGCTATGAAATAATGCAGCCTCAAAGAAAGGATATTGTAGAAAAGTATGGAGATAAATATGGAACTGAGGTGAATACACTACTTTTTAATGGTCCATTTTTAATAAAGCAGTGGACTCATAACAAAGAACTAGAGTTGATAAAAAATAACTTATATTGGGATGCTAAATCTGTTAAGCTTGAAAAAATAATAATGAAAATAGAAAAAAATGACACAGATATAATGAAAGAATTTCTAAACGATTCGCTAGATCTGGCAGGTGGTGTATCACCAGAATGGAACAATAAGCTTAACAAGAAGGATGAAATTGATATTTTAAAAGTAGAGGAACCATCTATAAATTGTGAAATTTACAATCAAAATAATAAGATATTTAGTAACCCAAAGGTCAGAAAAGCTTTCTCATTAGCTGTAGATAGGGAGGCTATCAGTAAAGATTTATGGAAGGGGCTATATGCTCCAGCTTATGGGTGGGTACCGCCATCTGTGCAGATAGGAGAGGAAGGTTTTAGGGAAAAAGCTAACTTTGAGCCAATAAAAGAGTTAAAGAAGGAATATCCGGATGCTAAGAAAATTTTAATTGAAGGGTTAAAAGAACTGGGGATGGAGGCAGATACAAGTAAAATCACAATAAGTTATTTGCAAGCGGGGTCAGATATAAATCAAAGAAATATAGCGGAATTCTTTCAAAAAATGTACTGTAAAAATCTTGGAATAAATTTGAAAATAGAATATGTTGATTATCCAGTATTCCAAAAAAGAATAAACTCAGGTGAATATCAACTGGCTAGTATAGTTTGGACAGGGGATTACAATGACCCCTCTGCTGAATTAAACCTATGGATCGCTAGCGCAGGTATTATATCAACTGGATGGTCAAATCCTATATATGATTCACTAGTAGGAAAAACAAGTAGTATTGAGGTGAATGGAAATGAAGAGAGATTTGAAGCCTTAAAAGAGGCTGAAAGCATACTTGTATTAAAAGATGCAGTAATTTCACCTATTGTATATAGGAATAGACAAATCTTAAAATATAAATATGTAAAAGGTGTAATGACACCGTTATTCGGGCCAGATGTTGAATTAAAATATGCTTATACTAGTGGTAGAAATAATTAATGGTAAAGGTGATGTTAATGATGTATATTTATGCATTAAGAACATCACCTTATTAGATTTGGCCAATTTTTATTTTTAACCAATATTACGACGTATAAATAACTTATTAAATGTAAAAAATAATAAACAGAAAAGTGGGAGGGTGGTATAATATGACAAAAACACCATTAAAAAAGGTTATAAAAGCTAAATTAAAATCTCATAGAGAGTTAACGGAAGCAGAGAAGCTTAGGGAGAAATTAAAATATGAAATAGCAGAAGAGTTAGGACTAAAAGATAAGGTAGATAAGTATGGGTGGAGCGGTTTAACTGCTGAGGAAACAGGGAGAATAGGCGGCATAATGACTAAGAGAAAAAAAGAGTTAAACATTCCTAAAAATGAAGTTATTTTAAATGAGCAAAGATATGGATTATAAGAGAGCTATATATAAGTTTATGTTAATAAGCTAGATTATTGACTTATGTATTAAAAATATATAATATTAATTGGTAGATAATTTAGAAGTGTATTTTATTAACTTTGAGGGGAAATTAATATGGAATGTTATAAAGAATTTGCTCATATTTATGATGAGCTTATAAATAGTGACATAAATTATAAGGAATGGGCAAGTCAGATATTAAAGATATGCGATGAATTAAAGGTAAATAGAAAAGATTATTTAGATCTTGCATGTGGTACAGGAAATATTACAGGAGAAATTGTATCTGAATTTAATAATACCTGGGCTGTTGACTTATCTTATGATATGCTTACAGAAGCAGAGACTAAATTAAGAGGTAATAGAAATAATATCAAATTTGTTTGTCAAGACATAACTGAATTGAACTTAAATAGAAAATTTGATTTAGTAACTTGTTGCTTGGATTCTACAAACTATATATTAGAAGATAGTAGTTTAAAAGAATACTTTTCAAGCGTTTTAAATCATTTAAAGGATGAAGGCATTTTTATATTTGATATTAATTCATATTATAAACTTACAGAAGTTCTAGGGAATAATGTCTATAATTATGATGATGAGAATGTTACTTATATTTGGCAGAACTCTCTTGAGGATGATATTGTGGACATGTATCTTACTTTTTTTGTTAAGCAAGGAGAACTGTATAAAAGATTTGATGAGCAACATAGTGAAAGGGCTTATAGATGCGAAGAAATAGAAACAATCTTAAAGGAAATAGGGTTTGAAATAGTTATGAAAATGAATAATTATGAGGATAGAGATATAGAGGACATAACAGAAAGAATAGTTTATGTGGTGAAAAAAGCAGGTTAAAATCCTAAATAGACTTTAACGAGCAATTTGTGAGCGGGAGCAAACGGGTTAAATTACCACGTGTTTCCGACTAAAAGGAGGAAAAAAATGAAAGATAAAATAGTGAGAGCTACAGCTCAAAATGGTGATATTAGAATAATAGCGGCAATAACAACTAACCTTGTAAATGAAGGTGTTAAAGTTCATAATTGTGCTCCTACAGCAGCTGCAGCACTTGGAAGAATGCTTACAGCAGGAAGTCTTATGGGGGCTATGCTTAAGTCAGAAAGCGATTCTTTAACTTTGAAAATTTCTGGAGGAGGAGATGCTCAAGGTGTTGTAGTAACATCTCATGCTGATGGACATGTAAAAGGGTATATTGGCAATCCTCAGGCTGATTTGCCTCCAAATGAAAAAGGAAAGCTTGATGTAAGTGGAATTATAGGGAAAGATGGTAATTTGTTTATCATAAGAGATATGGGATTAAAAGAACCTTATATTGGCCAGGTACCTATATACACAGGTGAAATAGGTGATGATTTAGCATATTACTTTACAGTTTCAGAACAAACTCCATCTGCAGTAGGATTAGGGGTACTTGTAGATAAAGATTTAAGTGTAAGTGCAGCTGGTGGATTTATAATTCAAATGATGCCAGGAGCAAATGAATTAGTTGCAGATATAATAACCTATAGACTTCAAGAAATACCTTCTATAACGGAAATGATAAGTAAAGGGATGAATATAGAAGAAATCTTAAATTTCATATTTGATGATATGGATTTAAAGATATTAGAGGATATGGAACCTTCATATAAATGCGATTGTTCTAAAGAAAGAGTTGAGAGAGCATTAATTAGTATAGGAGAAAAAGATTTACAAGACTTGTACAATGAAGGAAAAGAAGAAGAATTAAAATGCCATTTCTGTAATAAAAGCTATAGATTTACTTCAGAGGAAATTGGTGAACTTCTTAAATTTGCTAAAGCAAAATAGAACTATATAACTTTAATTCGTAAAGTAAGATAATACGACGTATTATAAAAATTATGCGACGCAAAATTTTTATCAGAGGACAATTGACAGAGGACAGAGGACAGTGAAGGAGGATTTTTCTCCACTATGTTACGAAAAGTCTTTAATTATATTATAAGTC
>NZ_JAEEGB010000027.1:9441-38605 GCF_016316925.1 Clostridium aciditolerans
GAGCATTGACAAATTGATACAACCTAACGGCTTGCGACAAAGTCGCCTAGTGTTGAAAAATAATTAAAGATTTTTCGTAGTGTAATGGAGAAAAATCCTCCTTCACTGTCCTCTGTCAATTGTCCTCTGTCCTCTCAAAAAAATTGCGTCGCATAATTTTTAAATTACGAATTAAAGAACTATATAAAAAGTGTTGACATAATTAAATTACTATTGTATAATCTTATATGTCTTAAAGATTTGGTGAGGGCGCATAGCTCAGCTGGGAGAGCATCTGCCTTACAAGCAGAGGGTCACAGGTTCGAGCCCTGTTGTGCCCACCATAAATATGGCCCAGTGGCTCAGTTGGTTAGAGTGCCGGCCTGTCACGCCGGAGGTCGAGGGTTCGAGTCCCTTCTGGGTCGCCATTAAAAACTAATTTGGCTAGATAGCTCAGTCGGTAGAGCAGAGGACTGAAAATCCTCGTGTCCCTGGTTCGATTCCTGGTCCAGCCACCACATAACGCGGGAGTGGCTCAGTGGTAGAGCGTCACCTTGCCAAGGTGAACGTCGCGGGTTCGAATCCCGTCTTCCGCTCCAAATATGGCGCTATAGCCAAGTGGTAAGGCAGAGGTCTGCAAAACCTTTATTCCCCAGTTCAAATCTGGGTGGCGCCTCCAAAAATAAAGAACTGCTAATTAGCAGTTCTTTATTTTTTTTATTTGAGAGTTTATAGTTAAAAACCAGGATTTGTGGGAAACCTTTTTCATTATGTCGGTAAAAATTGATTTAGATGACTTGTTTACCTTTGGTAAATATCTATGGTTTAAGTTTACATGTTTCAATAATTAATAAGCTCCCTCTATCCGTTAACTTCCCTTCCTTTAAGTAAATTGGTTTAATATTATGTTTTTCTAAGAATTGCAAAACGATATCTCCGTAAGCATAATAATCTAAATTACCGAAAAAAGCCAAAGAGTGTTCATCTATAAGTCCACAGCAACCTCCTATAAAACCATAATCTAACCCAGGAAGCACTATGTCACCAGGAGGAAGAAATAGGACTTCAATATTCTCTTTAAGCAAAGCCTTTGCTATTGTTTTATCGCTAGTCATTACAGCGTTCTTAGTAACTAATGCGGTAGAGCACTTAGTGTACCCCTGTTTTACATCTATAAGTTTTTTAGGATTTACCATTTCTAAAAGCTTAGGGTCGGTATATTTTATGTTATGGACAAATAAATTTGGCAAGTTTACACTGTTTAAAATTATGTCATAAGGATAAGTTGAGCTTAGACTATTTTTGGAAAAAGTTACGTTAAAATCTAGGGCTTTTAACGAACTAATGAAGTTAGTATCCATATCTTTATGTACTATAATATTTTTTTCATCAAATATATGTAAAAGCATATCTGGATGCCCACAAACAGCCTCATAAAGAATAGAAGATGGAGGACATGCTAAGACTTCACATCCTAATTTTTTTAAATTACAAATTTCTTCTTCACTTGTTCTATAATCTACAATAGCATATTTCATACTAAAATCCTTTCAAACGTTCTTATATTAAATTGCAATTCGTAAAATAAGAATTTTGCGACACAAAATTTTTATTAGAGGACAATTGACAGAGGACAGTGAAGGTGAGTTTTCTTCCTTACGTCAGAAAATTAATTTATTTTTTAGACTTGTTTTACTAATGCAAAACATCGCTAATTTAAGCAGACATCCAAGATCTTAAGTAGATATCCCAAATCTTAAGCAGGCATCCAAAATCTATGATTTTGAGATGATCGCTTACACAGAGTGCTGATTTTATGATAGTCACTTACACAGAGTGTTGATTTTGAGATGGTCGCTTACACAGATGTGCTGATTTGGAGTGAATCGCTTACTCAGAGAGTACTCCTGCGAAACAAAAGAGCAGGAGTTTCTTTTAAATTAAAGATTTTTCGTAGTGTAGCGGAGGAAAATCCTCCTTCACTGTCCTCTGTCAATTGTCCTCTGTCCTCTAAAAAATAATACGTTGTATTATTTTTATGTTACGAATTGAAGATATTAAAAATCAGTATAACTCTATATTATTTTACATATTATACTGAAAAGTTTCAATAATGCAACTGTCGATATTTGACAAAAAAAAATTGCATATACATTTGGTTTAGACACATACTATTTCAAGAAAGGAGTGAGAAGATTGCTATTACTTACTGTTGTTTACAATGATGATAGAGAAGATATCATAGATGGAATAAATAAGGTCAGAGAATACTTTAGATATAAAAATATAAATATAGGCATTTCAGAAAGCATAGATTCAAATACTCACTTCGTAAAAATTTATTGTGACGAAGAAATTAGCCCTAAGCTTCTCAATGTGTTCAACATTCATATGGCTAATATACTATACAATGTAGTTATAGAGGAATTTTATAAAAAAGATATACTAGGTTTTTTATCTGATACATATTTCTTTTTGAAATTTGATGAAATCAAGGATATAAAACAAAGTAGCTTGGATGCTTTAAGAGGAGAAGAACGTGTAATTGATGAAAATTCGATCTACTGCATGAATAAAAAAAATGCAGTGATAGATAAAATAGTTGAATGTATAAATGAAAATAAAGAGATAAATATAAATGGATTTATAACTTTTAGAACGAAGGAATTAAAAGAAGATTTAGAATCAATAATAGATAAAGTTGTAGAAAAATATATGGTAGATAAGGAATATAACGAGTTTATAAAGCTCTTAAAATATTTTGTAGAAGTTCAAGAAAGTAAAATAGGTAAAATTAATTTAATAATTGACAATAGCGGAGAGTATTCAGTACAGGATGAAGATGGCAATGATATAACATTAAAGTTATTTAGTGATTTAAGTGATTTAAGATATAAAGAAAGCACTAATATGGAGGATATGCTTATAAGTGTGCTAATAACAAATTCACCAGAAAAGATAACAATTCACTGCGTTGAAAACTGCAAAAACAACGAGTTGATTGATACAATAGAAAAAGTATTTACTGATAGAGTTAATTTTTGCAATGACTGTAAGGTATGCAAAAAAATCAAAAGCAGCATCCATAGAGTATAAAGTTTTAGAATAATTGAATAATTTATAGTTTTGTGTTGACATAAACTAAATTAAATAATATAATAAATACAAAATAAAGGCAATGACAAGGAAGAGTAAATAAGTAACTGCTCCAAGAGAGAAGAACCCATAGGCTGAAAGGTTCTTTGAGTAAGTGTTATTGAAAACCACCTTTGAGCTGAGTACTGAAAGTTAGTAAGTATTTCCGTTAACCTGCGTTAAAGGTACAAAGATAATAGCAATTATATTTCTATTAGAATGTGTTTGTATTCTATTTGAGTTATAATATATTGTTATTGAATTTGGGTGGAACCGCGATAATACTCGTCCCATACATGGGAGGAGTTTTTTTATTTTGAAAAAACAATTGACATATATTTGATAAAAAAACTATAATGTAGAAAATAAAAGCGATGACAAGGAAGAGTAAATAAGTAGCTGCTCCAAGAGAGAAGAACCCATAGGCTGAAAGGTTCTTTGAGTAAGTGTTGTTGAAAACCACCTTTGAGTTGAGTACTGAAACTTAGTAAGTATTTCCGTTAACCTGCGTTAAAGGTACAAAGATAATAGCAATTATATTTCTATTGGAATGTGTTTGTATTCTATTTGAGTTATAATATATTGCTATTGAATTTGGGTGGAACCGCGATAATACTCGTCCCATACATGGGATGAGTTTTTTATTTTGTTTAATTTTTAATATTATATAAATAGAAAATAGGAGGAAAAAATAATGGTAAAGATTACTTTAAAAGATGGAAAACAATTAGAAGTTGAAAATGGGTCAAAAGTAGCAGATATTGCTGCTAAATTAAGCACATCACTAGCTAAAAAAGCTTTAGGTGCTAAAATAAATGGTGAAAGAGCAGAATTAATGACAGAGGTTAATGATGACTGCAAGCTTGAAATATTAACTTTCGATGATGCTGATGGAAAATGGATACTAAGACATACAGCTTCACATATACTTGCACAGGCTGTAAAAAGATTATATCCAAATGTTAAATTAGCTATAGGACCTGCAGTAGACAATGGATTCTATTATGATTTTGATGCTGACTTTTCATTTACTCCAGAACTGCTTGAAAAAATAGAAGCAGAAATGAATAAGATAGTTAAAGAAGATTTAAAATTAGAAAGATTTGAGCTTCCAAGAGCAGAAGCTATAAAGCTTATGGAAGAAAAGGGAGAAGATTATAAAGTTGAGTTAATTAAAGATCTTCCAGAAGATGCTGTTATATCTTTCTACAAACAAGGCGACTTTGCTGATTTATGTGCTGGTCCTCACGTGCCATCTACTGGAAAAGTTAAGGCTATAAAATTACTTTCAATAGCAGGAGCTTATTGGAAAGGTGACGAAAAGAACAAAATGCTTCAAAGAATCTATGGAACTGCCTTTGAGAAAAAAGCAGAGCTTGATGAGCATATAAAAATGCTAGAAGAAGCAAAGAAGAGAGATCACAGAAAATTAGGTAGAGAATTAGATTTATTCAGCATAAAGGAAGAGGGTCCAGGATTCCCATTCTTCCATCCAAAGGGAATGATAGTAAGAAATACTCTTCAAAATTTCTGGAGAGAAATGCACCAAGCTGCAGATTATGATGAAATAATGACACCTGTAATATTAAGTGAATCATTATGGCATCAATCAGGACACTGGGATCATTATAAGGAAAACATGTATTTCACTAAGATTGATGAGGGAGATTATGCTATAAAGCCAATGAACTGCCCAGGATCAATACTTGTTTACAAAAATGGAATACACTCATATAGAGAATTACCATTAAGATATGCTGAAATGGGATTAGTTCACAGACATGAAAAATCAGGAGCATTACATGGTCTTATGAGAGTTAGATGTTTTACTCAAGATGATGCTCACTTATTCTTAACTAAGGAAAATATAAAAGATGAACTATTAAATGTTATAAAACTTATAACTGAATTCTATAAAGTATTTGGATTTGAATATTTTATTGAACTTTCAACAAGACCAGAAGATTCTATGGGAAGCGATGAAGATTGGGAAGCGGCAACTAATGGATTGAGAGAAGCATTAGAGGCAGCAGGCCTACCATATAGAGTTAATGAAGGTGATGGAGCATTCTATGGTCCAAAGATAGATTTCCACTTAAAAGACTGTATAGGAAGAACTTGGCAGTGTGGAACTTGTCAGCTTGATTTCCAGATGCCAGAAAGATTTGACTTAACTTATATAGGAGCAGATGGAGAAAAGCACAGACCAGTTATGGTTCATAGAGTTGTATTTGGTTCTATTGAAAGATTCATAGGAATATTAACTGAGCATTATGCAGGAGCATTCCCAGCTTGGCTTGCACCAGTACAGGTTAAAATAATGAATATAACTGATGGTCAAATAGAATATGTAAATAAAATTGCTAAAGAATTAAAGAAAAAGGGAATAAGGGTTGAAACAGATTTAAGAAATGAAAAAATAGGATATAAGATAAGAGAAGCTCAACTTCAAAAGGTTCCTTACATGCTAGTATTAGGAGACAAAGAAATGAATGATGGAACTGTAGCAGTAAGAAGTAGAAAACAAGGTGATATGGGAGTTATGTCATTGAACGACTTTGTTGCAAAAATTTCCGAGGAAATTGATAAAAAAATAAGTTCAGTTGATTAATAAAAACTGTTGACAAAGTTTGAATATGATAGTATAATTTCATTTGTTAAGAAGAAACAGCCGTTTCTCACCTTACAGTGTAGCTAGTAAGGTTGTGTGAATCCAGTTCTAGTATGTCTAGTGTTGTATTCAAAGGACGGCTTATGCCGTCCTTTTTTATATATACTTAAGTACATAGATTCAAATCCACCTGGGAGGTGAAAATCATTAACAAAGATTTTCTTGTAAATGAACAGATAAGAGAAAAAGAGATAAGAGTTATAGGAGACGATGGTTCACAAATGGGGGTAATATCTTCTAGGGAAGCACTTAAGCTTGCAGAAGAAAAAGAATTGGATTTAGTTATGATATCACCAAATGCCAATCCACCAGTTTGTAAAATAATGGACTTTGGTAAGTACATTTATGAACAATCTAAGAAAGATAAAGAAGCTAAGAAAAAACAAAAAGTTATTAATGTAAAAGAAGTTAGGCTTAGCCCAACTATTGAGGACCACGATATTACTATAAAAGCTAATAATGCAAGAAAATTTTTACTTGCAGGAGATAAAGTTAAAGTAACAGTTAGATTTAGAGGTAGAGAAGCTGATTACTCATTTATAGGTAAAAAAATATTAGAAAACTTTTATGCTAAAGTTGAAGAAGTATGCGTAGTAGAAAAAGAAGCAAAATTAGAAGGTAGAAACATGATATTAATTTTAAGTCCAAAGAAAGCATAATTGAGAGGAGGAAATTATCATGCCAAAAATGAAAACAAAGAAAAGTGTAGCAAAAAGATTTAAGGTTACAGGATCAGGTAAACTTAAGAGAGCAAAGGCTTTCAAGAGCCATATATTAACAAAGAAGAGTACAAAAACTAAGAGAAATCTTAGAAAGACTGGTTATGTTTCAGAAACTCAAGAAAAAACAATGAAAACATTAATGCCTTACGCAAAATAGCAGGCAGGTTCGATAAGGAGGGTTTTATTAAATGGCAAGAGTAAAAAGAGCTATGAATGCTCGTAAATATCATAAAAAAATATTAAAGCTTGCAAAAGGTTACTATGGTGGCAAAAGCAAGTTATTCAAAACTGCTAACGAATCAGTTATCAGAGCATTAAGAAATGCATATGTAGGAAGAAGATTAAAGAAGAGAGACTTCAGAAAACTTTGGATAGCAAGAATAAATGCTGCTACAAGAATGAATGGTCTTTCATACTCAAGATTTATGAATGGAATAAAGACTGCAGGCATCGACATCAATAGAAAGATGCTTTCAGAAATAGCTATAAATGATCCAAAAGCATTTACTGAATTAGTTGAAATAGCTAAAAAACAGTTAAACGCGTAATAATGATTATATAAAATGCAGCATTTATGCTGCATTTTTATTTATATTTTGAGTTTGTATTGATATTAAATTTAATATATATTATGATGGCAATAGTTGGGTTGTATTATATTATTTTATAATAGCAAAATACATATATAAAAGACATGGATAATGTTATATCCTTATCAAATATGTTAAAAAGGAGTATTTGATATGAAGGTTAGAATTAACAAATGGTTTAAGGTTAATGAAATTCAAATACTGGCACTAGGCTTTATAATATTAATTATGATTGGAGCATTTTTATTATGGCTTCCAATATCATCACGCAATGGTACATATACTAATTTTTTTGATTGTATATTTGTAGCCACTTCTTCTGCTTGTGTTACAGGACTGATAACTGTGGATACAGGGACTCATTGGAGCTATTTTGGTCAAGTTGTTATTTTGTTTTTGATACAAATAGGTGGACTAGGATTTATGTCAATAGCAACTTTAATTGCGCTACTAATGGGGAGAAAAATTACACTTAAAGAAAGACTTGTTATACAGCAATCACTTAATTCTTTTACGATACAAGGGTTAGTAAAAATGTCTAAGTACTTATTGATTTTCACATTTTGTGTACAGAGTGCAGGGGCAGTGCTTATGGCTACTCAATTTGTACCAGAATTTGGTTGGGCGAAAGGTATATATTATAGTATTTTTCATTCTATTTCTGCCTTTTGTAATGCAGGAATAGATATAATAGGTAATTTTAGAAGTGTGACTCCTTACTCACAAAATCCAGTTATATTACTTACTATAGCTGCTTTAATTGTTATAGGGGGCCTTGGTTTCTTTGTATGGCAAGAAATATACTATTTCAAGGATACAAAAAAGCTTTCTTTGCACTCAAAAATAGTTATAGTTTCTACAGTATTTCTTATTGTAGCTGGCTCAATTTTAATGTTTATATTTGAAATGGATAATCCTAAAACTATAGGAAATATGTCGATGAAAGGAAAAATACTATCATCGATATTTGCTGCAGTTGTTCCAAGAACTGCAGGATTCAATTCCATACCTACTGCAGAAATGACTGGACCAGGTATATTTTTAACTATGCTCCTTATGTTTATTGGAGGATCTCCAGGCTCTACCGCTGGAGGTATCAAAACTACTACAGCAGCCTTATTAATTATTACTGTTATATCAGTTATAAAAGGTAGAGAAGATGCAGAGGTATATGGAAGAAGAATAAGAAAAGAGATTGTCTATAGGGCGCTAGTTGTTACTACGTTAGGCATAGGTATTGTTATGATAGCTACAATTATACTGTGCATGACTGAGAAACCAGCCTCATTAGAATATATTCTCTATGAAGTAATTTCAGCCTTTGGTACGGTAGGATTAACTCTCGGTTTAACGCCTGACTTAAGCGTACCAGGTAAAATAATATTGAGCTTTATTATGTATGCTGGAAGACTTGGTCCTCTAACATTAGCGTTATCATTAGCTCGAAAAACTATTCCAGGAACAATAAAATATCCTGAGGACAAGATTTTAATCGGATAGGGGTGGATTTTATGGATAAAAAGCAATATGTTGTAATAGGCCTTGGAAGATTTGGAACAGCTGTTGCTAAAACTTTATATGAACTAGATAATGATGTTTTAGCAATAGATTCCGATGAGCAGAGAATTCAAGATGTTTCAGAATATGTGACTCATGCTATTCACACAAATGCTACAGATGAGGAAAGTTTAAAATCACTAGGAATAAGTAATTTTGATGTAGCAATAATATGTATAGGTGTTAACATGGAAGATAGTATCATGGTAACCTTATTAGTTAAAGAACTAGGTGTAAAATATGTAATTGCTAAAGCTAATACAAGCGTCCATGCCAAAATTTTATATAAAATAGGTGCGGATAAAGTTGTTTTTCCAGAAAGAGATATGGGGATAAGAGTTGTTCAAGATATGGTTTCAAGCAGCATATTAGATTATATTGAATTATCATCAGAATATGGTATTGCAGAAATAATACCAAACGAAAGTTGGAATAATAAAACCTTAGAGCAATTGGATCTAAGATCAAGATATGGAATAAATATTGTAGCCATAAAGAGAAAAGATGACATTGATGTAGCTCCTAGCCCTGAATATAGAATTCTACGTGGCGATATAATAGTAGCAATTGGAACATATAAACATCTAAATAAGTTAGATGTTATTAATGGATAGGAGTGCATATAAATTGGAAACCATACAAAGCAAAGATAATCCACTGATTAAGGATATAAAGAAACTAAAAGATAAGAAATATAGAATTGAAAGTAGTAGATTTTTAATCGAAGGATTTAGATTTGTAGGTGAAGCCTTACAATCTGATTTTATTGTTTCTTCAGTATTTGTAAGTGAAAATGCTTTGGATCGATGGCAGAGTTTTAGTATGCAAGATAAAGTTCAAAAAAACACTAAAGTTTATTCTGTTACAGATCAAATACTAAAAGTTATTAGCAGTACAGATACTCCTCAAGGTATCGTTGCAGTGGTAAATAATAAAAGTATTGAAGTGGAAAATAAACAAGGATTTTATACACTAGTTGATAAAGTTCAAGATCCAGGAAACATGGGTACAATAATAAGAACAGCACATGCAGCAGGGGCTTTAGGAGTTATAATAACAAAAGGAACTGTGGATATATATAACGAAAAAACTCTTAGGTCTACTATGGGATCAATTTTTCATATACCTATAATTCATGATATAAACTTAGAAAGTGTAAAAAGCTTAAAGAGCAATGGATTTAGATTAGTTGTTAGTTCTCTAGATACAGATAAAAATTTTTATGATATAGATTTGAATGATAAGGTTATAATAGCAGTAGGTAATGAAGGTAGTGGCATAAGCGGTGAATTAATGGATATAGCAGATGTTAAAATTAAAATCCCTATGCCTGGTGGAGCAGAATCCTTAAATGTTTCTGTGGCAGCATCTATTATGATGTTTGAAGCAGTTAGGCAAAAATTGATATAATGGATTATTTTGATAAATGAAAAATTAGATGAAATTTATATTGACAATTTCAATATGAATATGTAAAATAAGAAAATATAAAATTACATATATTACTATGATGGAGAAAGTAAATATATATAGTTTTTTTAGAGAGAGAGGGTCGAGGCTGGAAACCTTCTTAAAAGCTTTTATATTGAAGTTCACTCTGGAGTTCTAATTGTGAGATTAAAATTAGCAGTTAGCGGTTAAAGCCGATAAAGTTCTAAAGTGGATATTGTTTGTTTAAACAATATCAATTTGGGTGGTAACGCGGATATAAGTTCGTCCCTTTTAAGGGATGAACTTTTTATTTTGTAAAAAAGCATTGCATATGTATTGTTAATAAAAATCTGAAAGGAGAATAAAAAATGAAAGAAAATTTAGAAGCTATAAAAAATAGTGCTCTTGAAGAATTAAGAAATGCTCAAAATAGCTCTGAGCTTGAAAATATCAGAGTAAAATATCTTGGGAAAAAGGGTGAATTAACACAAATACTAAGGGGGATGGGCTCACTATCTGCTGAAGAAAGACCTTTAGTCGGAAAAATGGCTAATGAGGTAAGAGAAGCTATAGAAAATGCCTTAGAGGAGTTTTCAAGAGAAATAAAGAATAAAGAAAAAAATTCAAGACTACAAAATGAAATAATTGATATTTCTATGCCGGGTATAAGACAAAATCTAGGCAGAAGACATCCTTTGGAACAGACTTTAGATGAGATGAAAGAAATATTTATATCTATGGGATTCACTATAGAAGAAGGTCCAGAAGTAGAGCTTGATTATTATAATTTTGAAGCTTTAAACATTCCTAAGAATCATCCAGCAAGAGGGGAACAGGATACATTCTATATAAATGATAATTTGGTCTTGAGAACACAAACCTCACCAATTCAGATAAGAACTATGGAGAATCAAAAACCTCCAATAAAAATGATAGCGCCTGGAAAAGTTTATCGTTCAGATGCTGTGGATGCTACACACTCTCCAATATTCTATCAAATGGAAGGTTTAGTTATTGATAAAGGAATAACTTTTGCTGACCTTAAAGGTACTTTAGAATCATTTGCAAAGAAGATGCTTGGAGATAAGCTAAAAACTAAGTTCAGACCGCATCATTTCCCATTTACAGAGCCTTCAGCTGAAATGGATGCTACATGTTTCGTATGCGGTGGAGAAGGATGCAGAGTATGTAAGGGAGAAGGATGGATAGAACTTTTAGGTTGTGGAATGGTTCATCCACAGGTTTTAAGAAATTGTGGTATAGATCCAGAAGTGTATAGTGGATTTGCTTTTGGATTTGGTGTAGATAGAATGGTTATGCTTAAATATGGTTTAGATGATATAAGACAGCTATATGAAAGTGATATGAGATTTTTAAATCAGTTCTAATAATTTAGAAGCAAAGAATGATGGTATTATCCAACGAATAAAGATAAAACTTAAAATTTAAAAAGGAGGATTTTATTATGAAGGTTCCAGTTAAATGGTTAAAAGATTATGTTGATATAGATATTTCACCAAAGGAATTAGGAGATAGATTAACTTTAAGTGGCTCAAAGGTTGAAGAGGTTGTTACAACAGGTGAGGAAATACAGAATGTTGTTACAGGGAAAATAATAAAAATAGAAAAACATCCAGATGCAGAGAAGTTATCTATATGTCAGGTGGACATTGGAGAAAGTGAACCTATACAAATTGTTACAGCGGCAACAAATATGAAAGAGCAGGATGTAGTACCTACAGCTCTTCATGGTTCAACTCTTCATGGAGGCTTAAAAATAAAAAAAGGAAAGCTTAGAGGAGCTGTTTCTAACGGTATGTTCTGTTCAGAAGAAGAGCTAGGGATAGCTGGAGATGAGCCAGTACATGGACTCATGATACTTCCACAAGATACTCCTATTGGTAAAGATATAAAAGATATTTTAGATATGACAAGTTCAATAATAGACTTAGAGATAACATCAAATAGACCAGATTGTCTAAGCGTAGTTGGAATAGCAAGAGAAACTGCTGCTACACTAAATAAGACTTACAAAATGCCTAAGCTAGACTATAAAGCGGTCTGCAAAGATAATATTCAAAATGAGATTAAAGTAGAAGTAAGAGATGACCTATGTAGAAGATATATGGCTAGAGGGGTAAAAAACGTTAAAATACAACCATCTCCAGGCTGGATGCAGGATAAACTTTTAGAAGCTGGAGTAAGACCAATAAATAATATAGTAGATATAACAAACTTTGTTATGTTAGAACTTGGCCAACCAATGCATGCCTTCGATGTTAGAGAAATAACATCAAAAACTATAGTAGTTGAGAGGGCGAAAGATGGAGAAAAGTTTACTACATTAGATGAGCAAGAAAGAATATTGACATCAAATGTACTAAATATAAAAGATGGAGAAAAGACAATAGGACTTGCGGGAATAATGGGAGGTCTAAATTCCGAAGTTAAAGAGGATACTGCTTATGTAGTATTTGAATGTGCTAATTTTGATGGAACAAATATAAGAGTTTCTTCAAAACAGTTAGGATTAAGAACAGAAGCTTCTTCAAGATTTGAAAAAGATTTAGATCCTAATTTAGCTCAAATTGCTATGGACAGAGCATGTAATCTTGTTCAGGAATTAGGCGCAGGAGAAATTATGGAAGGAACTATTGATATATATCCTGAAAAACTTCAGCCTCACAGCCTAGAAGTAGATTATAAATGGGTGAACAAGTTCCTTGGAACAGAGATTTCTAAAGAAGACATGAAAAATTACCTAGATAGATTAGAACTAGTAACTGAGATAAATGGTGATACTCTAGCTATTAATGTTCCTACATTTAGATGTGATGTAAATATAAAAGAAGATATAGCCGAGGAAATAGCGAGAATATATGGATATAATAATATCCCTACTACCCTTATAGAAAGTGTTAGTTCAAGAGGCGGAAAAAATAGAAAGCAGCATTTAGATGATAAGGTAGTGGAAGCGTTAATTGGAAGCGGTATTAATCAATCTATAAGTTATTCTTTTGTAAGCCCTAAGGTATTCGATAAAATACTTCTGCCAGAAGACAGTAGTTTTAGAAATGCTGTAGTTATAAAAAATCCATTAGGTGAAGATTATAGTATAATGAGAACTACTACTATACCATCTATGATGGAAGCACTAGCTAGAAACTACTCTAGAAATAATGAATATGCAAGATTATTTGAAGTAGGTAAGGCTTATGTTCCAAATGAAGATTTAAGTAAGCTTCCTGAAGAAAGAAATATTGTAACTATAGGATTATATGGAGACGTTGACTATTTCCATATAAAAGGAGTAGTTGAGAATATAATAGAAACACTGGGAATTGATAAGGCTTCCTTTAAAAGAGAAAGTGAAAATCCAAGCTTCCATCCTGGAAAAACAGCAGCACTTTATATAAAGAAGGATCTTGTAGGTATATTAGGAGAAGTTCATCCAGATGTATCAGAAAACTATGGAGTATCAGAAAGATGCTATATTGCAGAACTTAACCTTGATGTATTATACAGCAATGCTAATTTAGATAAAAAATACAAGGCGCTTCCTAAATTCCCAGCTGTAACAAGAGATATGGCAATTTTAGTAGATGATGCTGTACTTGTGCAGGATATAGAGGATTTGATGTGGAAACAAGGTGGAAATATATTAGAAAGCATTAAGTTATTCGATGTATATAAGGGAGAGCAAATTCCAGAAGGAAAGAAAAGTATAGCTTATTCTATGGTTTATAGAGTAGATAATAGAACCTTGACTGATGCTGATGTAAATAAGGTTTATGACAAAATAGTTAGAACTTTAGAAAATAGACTTGGAGCACAACATAGACAATAGTAAAAATTGATAAAAGGTTTATTTAATATGATAAGGGTAGTATAATATAAGAAATATATTATACTACCTTTTGTTAAGCTTAGGTAAAAATAAACTGTTTAATACATTAAGATTTTATGATAGAATAAAATTATAAAAAATTGGAATAAAGAGTAATTATCTAAGAGGGTGTTTACATGAATATAGTAACAGTTAAGATAAATGGCATTGAATATAATTTAAAAGGTGACGAACGAGAAGAATATTTACATAAAGTAGCCGGTTATGTAGATAAAAAGGTAAAAAATATACTAGAAAATAATAGAAAATTGAGCACATCATCAGCAGCAATTCTTTCTGCTGTAAATGTTGTTGATGATATGTTTAAAAAGCAAAAAGAATATGAGGAATTTATTGGTAAATTAAACCAAATGGAGAAGGTTCAAAACAGTTATGTGGAACAGATGGAAGCCCTAAAAAAGCAGCTCAATCATATGGAGCAATATAATGCTGAGCTTCAACTAAAGTTAAAAAATAATTCAAGTAATCAGCAGGTAGAACAACTGCAGCAAAGTGTGAAGAAGCTTACTGAAGAGTTAAAGATAACTCAAGAAACAGCACAAAGACATATGAAGGAAAACTCAGTTCTTAAATCGGAAAATAAAGAATTTAAGTTTCAACTTCAATCTGCCAAATATAAAATAATAGATTTACAACATAAATTAGTTGAAAATCAAATAAATTTGGCAAAGGAGAAAAAACAAAAACACCCATTTTTAAATGATAGTACAAAATAAAATCCAAACTAATTGTTTTCAATTAGTTTGGATTTTATTTTTTTGTATTAGAATAAATAAACTAATTATTAATACATATATATTAATAATTAGTTAAGGAGGAGGCTATGATTTACTTAGATAACGCTGCGACATCCTTTCCAAAGCCAATAAAAGTTCATGATGAAATTTCTAGATGTTTAAAAAACTATGCAGCTAACCCTGGGCAAGCATGGTATGATATAGCTTTAAAAACAGCAGAAAAAATTATGGAAACAAGACAAATGATATGCAAACTATTTAATGCTTCAGGATGTTCAGATATTGTATTTACGAGCAATGCTACAGAAGCTCTTAATATAGGAATAAAAGGTATATTAAAAAGAGGAGATCATGTTATAAGTACTGTAATAGAGCATAATTCAGTGTTAAGACCATTGAATTATTTGAATAAAAAGGGAGTTCAGGTCACTTTGCTCAGTGTAAATAAATACGGTTATATAAGTATAAGGGACTTAAAAAAGGAGATTAGAAAGAACACTAAGGCATTCATAATAAATCATGCTTCTAATGTATTAGGGACAGTTCAAAATATTAATGAAATAGGTAGTATTGCTAAAAAATCAGGAATTATATTTATTGTAGATGCATCTCAAAGTGCAGGGTTTATACCAATAGATGTAATGAAAGATAATATAGATATTTTAGCTTTTTCAGGACATAAGGCATTATTTGGTCCACAAGGAACAGGTTGTATATTTATTAAAAATGGTATTGACGTAGACTATTTTAAACATGGAGATACTAACATAAGTCCTGGTTCTATGGGGCACCCCAATGTCTCGCCAGATAAATTTGAATGTGGAACAATGAATACTCCAGGAATTGTAGGATTATGTGAAGGATTAAAATTTATTGAGCAAGCTGATATTAATAATATAAAAAAACATCAGGAAAGCTTAATGGAGTATTTGATAAGAGAGTTAAAAAGATTAAGCTATATAAAAATATATGGAACAAATAGTTATGAGAATAGATGTCCAATAGTGTCAATAAATATTGATAACATTGATAGCTCATCAGCAGCATATTTATTAAATTTAAAAGATATTGCGGTTAGTGCTGGATATCATTCGTCAGCTCTAATTCATGGAATACTGGGTACCTGCAATAAAGGAACTATAAGAATAAGCCCAGGGTATTTCAATGGGTATGAAGATGTGGAAAGTTTAATAGATGCTATTAAAAACATATATGAGAACAAATGAATATATAAAGCATTAAACACTGGGAGAAAATGAGATTGTTTTCCTAGTGTTATTTTTATTAGATTTATATTGACACACTTTATTTAAAACATGAATACTATTCTATTAGATAGTTTCTTATTGGGGGACTTGGTTTTTACAGTTTTTTCTTCCTATAAAAGACTATTGAAGCAGTAATTTTGCAAAAGAGTTAATGAATTATATAGATATACCAGGTTATTTTATCAGCTACTGGATATGCTCTCAAAATGAAAAAGATGTTTTAAATACTTTGGAGGAAGAATTATGTCTAAGTTATTAATACCAAAGGTTTTTCATCGTATATGGGTTGGTGGAGGACCAATGCCAGATGAATTTATTTACTATGGAGAAACGTGGAAGAAAAATCACCCGGATTGGGAAATGAAATTATGGACTAAGGACAATATGATACCGTTAAAAAATCAAGAGAGTTATGATAAAGCAGAAAAGTTAGCTCAAAAAGCAGATATTGCTCGTTATGAAATTCTTTATAATTTTGGTGGAGTATATATAGACTGTGATTTTGAGTGTTTTAAAAATATAGAACCTTTATTAAATAATGTATCAGCTTTTGCAGCATGGGAAGATCCAAACGTAGTCTGCATTTCAATTTTAGGCTGCAATGCCGGAAATTTATTTTTTAAAGAATTAGTTGATGGAACTGCAGAAGCCATTAAAAGAAACAATAACTTGCCAATAAATTATCAAGTTGGACCAATGTATTTTACTGAAAAAGTAAAGGGAAGGAATGATGTTGTTATCTTTGGCTCAGAGTTATTTTATCCTTATTTGTATACTGAAAAGTATAGGAAGGAAGAAAAGTTTCCTAGCGCCTATGCAGCTCATCATTGGTCTGGAAGTTGGTTGTGATGTAATATAAAGAAGTGTTTAGACTATTCACAAAGTTTATTATAAGAATTATGGAAAACTAAATAATAGAGAGTGTGAATTGATATGAAAAAAGCATTGATAACAGGTATAACTGGACAAGATGGTTCTTATTTAGCGGAGTTTTTGTTAAGTAAAGACTATGAAGTTCACGGCATCGTAAGGAGAGCAAGTAGCTTTAATACAAGAAGAATAGATCACTTACTTGAAAATACGGAAATAGGAAACAAAAAATTATTTCTTCATCATGGAGATTTAATAGATTCAAGTAATTTAAATAGGTTATTGGAAAAAATTGAACCAGATGAGATATATAATTTAGCAGCACAAAGTCATGTTCAGGTATCCTTTGAGGTCCCAGAATATACAGCAGATACAAATGCTATTGGTACACTTAGAATACTTGATGCTATAAAGAAAAACGATTTATATTGTAAGTTCTATCAAGCATCCACTTCAGAACTTTTTGGAGGGTTAGTGGATACTGCACCACAAAATGAAAAAACACCTTTTTATCCAAGAAGTCCCTATGCTGTGGCAAAACAATATGCTTATTGGATTACCGTTAATTATAGAGAAGCCTATGATTTATTTGCCTGCAACGGTATCTTATTTAACCATGAGTCACCAAGAAGAGGAGAAACATTTGTTACAAGAAAAATAACTAGAGCGGTAGCTAATATAGTAGCTGGAAAACAAGAAAAATTATCTTTAGGTAATATTGATGCAAAAAGGGACTGGGGATATACAGGAGATTATGTTGAAGCCATGTGGTTGATACTACAGCAAATTAAGCCTAGAGATTATGTAATTGCTACAGGGGAAGCGCATACAGTAAGAGAATTTGTGGAATTAGCTTTTAGGGAAGTAGGCATAGATATAGAGTGGAGAAATAATGGCATAGATGAAAAGGGAATAGATAAAAAAACAGGTAAAATTCTTGTTGATATAGATGAAAGATATTTTAGACCTACTGAGGTTGACCTGCTATTGGGAGATTCATCAAAAGCGGAGAAGGAATTAGGTTGGAAGAGAAAAGTAGATTTCAAATCTCTAGTCCATATGATGGTGGAAGCTGATTTAAAAGAGATAGCAGGGATGAATTTAAAAGACTATTTATCAAATAAGTAGCTAATTTTATAAGAAATTTCCAGAATTATAGGCAATATACTTTAATCCTATTATGAAAACTTGAAGTTTCAAAATTATAATAAGAGTTAAAGATATTTTGTCTATAATTCTAATTTAGACATCTGAAAGAAAATGACAAGTCAAAGATGTCTTATAGAGAGGGAGCAATTATTATAAAGGAGTAATGTAATGAATAAAGATAGTAAGATTTATGTTGCTGGGCATAGAGGGCTTGTAGGTTCGGCTATAGTTAGGAATTTGAAATATAAAGGCTATAAAAATGTGATAGGAAAAAGTCACAGGGAATTAGATTTAATGAGTTTTGAGGCTGTACGAGAATTTTTTGGAAATAAAAAACCAGAGTATATATTCTTAGCAGCAGCAAAAGTTGGCGGAATAGGTGTAAATGATAAAGCACCAGCAGATTTTATCTACGAAAATTTAATGATGGAGTGTAATGTAATAAAAGCAGCTCATGACTTTAAAGTTAAGAAGCTTTTATTTTTAGGAAGCTCATGTATATATCCTAAGATGTGCTCTCAACCAATAAAGGAAGAATATCTTCTCTCAGGCTATCTTGAACCTACAAATGAGGGGTATGCATTAGCTAAGATATGTGGATTGAAAATGTGTGAGTTTTTTAAAAAGCAATATGGAGACAATTTTATAAGTGTAATGCCGACTAATCTCTATGGACCAAATGATAACTTCGATTTAGAAACTTCTCATGTAATGCCAGCTCTTATAAGAAAATTTCATGAAGCTAAAACAAATAACAAGCCCTCTGTAGAAATATGGGGAACCGGTAAGCCTTTAAGAGAATTTCTTCATGTAGATGATATGTCTGATGCTTGTGTCTACCTCATGGAAAAATATAATGGACATGAACATGTAAATATAGGCACTGGAAAGGAAATAAGTATAAAAGAGCTTGCGCTGCTAATAAAAAGTATCGTTGGATATGAAGGTGAATTAAGGTTTGATGAAAGTAAACCTGATGGTACACCAAGAAAATTATTAGATATAAGCAAACTAAACAATCTTGGGTGGAAATATAAAATAGAGCTAGAGGCTGGTATAAAGGACTTATATAATTGGTTTCTTCAAAATTACCGAAGCAATTAATTAGCAAAAGAATATATTTGAGGAGAAGATTCTATGATTATAGTTGAATTATTTGGTGGTTTAGGAAATCAGCTATATCAATATGCATTAGGAAGAAAGTTATCAATATTAAATAATGAACTATTAAAACTAGATATTTCTTTCTATAGGATACAACAACATCGTAAATATTGCTTAAAGTATTTTAATATTGTAGAAAATATAGCTTCAGAGAATGAAATAGCAGCATTAAAAAACAGCACTATTAGACATGAAAATAGAGAGATTAGTGCATATATTCAGGAAAAATCACTAGAGTTTGATAAAGAAACGTTGGCTTTTTCAGGTAATGTATATCTTTCTGGTTATTGGCAGAGTTATAAGTATTTTAAGGATGTAAAAGAAATTCTTAAAAAAGAAATTTCGTTAAAACAAGAATCAGATAGTAAAAACATTGAAATGACTAATAAGATTAAATCCTGTGAAGCTATAAGTCTGCATATTAGACGGGGAGATTTTTTAGGAATTGATAATGCTAAGGTTGATGAAATCTATTCTTTAGATTATCACTATAATGCTGCTGATAAAATTTCAGCATCAATAAAAAATCCTCAGTTTTTTGTTTTTTCTGATGATATGCAATGGGTAAAGAAAAATTTTAAACTTAAATATGATATGACCTTTGTAGATATAAATAATGATAACAAAAATTATGAGGACTTAAATCTAATGAGCTTATGCAAACATCATATAATTGTAAACAGCACTTTTAGTTGGTGGGGAGCGTGGCTTGGGGAAAATGCTGATAAAATCGTAATAGCACCAAAACGATGGTCTAAATGCACCTATACAAATACTGATGATTTATTACCAGAATCTTGGATAAAGCTTTGAAAGGATGTTATAACTATGTTTGATGAAGATATTTCTATTTTGATTCCCTTTAAGTCAGATGGAGGGCATCGCCATAGAAACTGGGAATGGTTAAGAAGAAGATATGAAATTCTTATGCCTAATGCAGAACTGTGTATAGGAAGTTCTGATATTGATCCTTACTGCAAGTCAGCATCTGTAAATAATGCAGCAAAGCAAGCAACTAGAGATATATTTATAATTGCTGATGCAGATATAGTATTTGATGTAGATCAAATAAAGGCTTCTATTGAATTGCTTAAAAAGCATACATGGGTAATACCTTATGTATCAGTAAATTTGTTAAATGAAGAACAAACGAATATACTGCTTCAAAAGGAAGCGGATGTCACCCTCAGGGATACAAAATTCACTGATTACTCAAGTTTTTCGGGCTCAATGGGAGGGATGAATATTCTCCCAAGAAGTTGCTTTGAGAAGGTTGGCGGTTTTGATGAGAGATTTAAAGGATGGGGATGTGAGGATGATGCTTTCAGTCTAGCAGTATATTATATGTGTGGTCCATTTACTAGGTTAAACGGAAATTCTATGTGGCATTTATACCATCCTAGAGCTTCACTTAGTAATTATCACAACAATCATGAGGTATTAGACAAACACTATTTGAGTCCAGATTCTCATATATATAAGGCATCTTCAAAGGAATAAAAAGTTAAACAGGTCTATTTTTCACTTCTATGATGTCTATTATTAAAAAGTTTTGATATCATAGAAGTTACCTTAAGCTGGGAAAGTTTAAAGTGTTTTTAGGAATATTAAGATAATTCGTGATATTGTATTCCGCAGCAGCATAATAATATCATAAAGATAATGGTAGCATGTAACTTTTAGGGGGATTTATATTATGAAGGTTCTACTGTGCATAAGAAGTGATTATTATAGAAACTTTGCGGGAGATTCTATGCAGGTCTTAAAAACAGCAGAATATTTAAGGAAGATGGGAGTTACTGTAGATATAAATGATGGCGGTATATTAGATTATTCTAGTTATGATATAGTACACTTATTTAATTTAACTATAATAGGAGAAACCTATAAATATTATAAAATAGCTAAATCCTATAAGAAAAATGTAGTTTTATCTCCCGTATATTGGAATATGACGAAATACTATTACTATATCAATGATTTAGAAAATATTAAGCTGTGGGACAGATGTAAAATGTATAGAACAGAAATACTAAAGGGTTGTAAGATGATTTATCCTAATAGTAAATTAGAAGGTGAATTAATACAAAAAGAATTTGGAAAGTGGGTTCCATACACTGTGGTTTATAATGGAGTAGAGGTGGAAAGTGAAGAAGTACCTCTTTATAATTTCAAAGAAAGATATAATTTAAATAACTATATATTGTGCGTAGGGAAAATAGAAGAGAGAAAAAATCAACTGAAATTAGCAGAGATATGCAATAATATAGGCATTCAGCTAGTAATTATAGGCAATATAAGTAATAAGAAATATTTTAGTGAATGTATGAAGTTCAGAAATGTTATATATTTAGGTTTCATGGATAGCTACAATATATATAATGCCTATAGATTTTCAAAGCTTCATGTACTACCATCCTTTGTAGAAACCCCAGGATTATCATCATTGGAGGCAGCAGCTAGTGGATGCAATATAGTATCTACTATAGAAGGATGCACAAAAGAGTATTTTGGAGACATGGCAATTTACTGTAATCCTTATGATACAAACACTATAGAAAATGCGGTGCTAGCAGGAATTAAACAGAAGAAAAATGATAGACTTAAAGCTTATGTTTTGGAAAACTATAATTGGGAAAAGTGTATAAGGACATTGTATGACAGTTATGAAAAGGTAGTTAATAGCTACAAATCATTACAAAAAAATAAAATTGAGGTGGAATAACTTTATGCTTCCTGATGTTTCAATTATAATTCCTTGTAAAAACGAAATTGATAATATAAAGTGGACTTTAGATTCCATACTAAATTCAAAAAATAAGCTTTCCTTTGAAGTAATTGTAATTGATGATGGATCAACAGATGGTTGTTGTGATTTTATAGGTAAAAATGATTACAAAGACGTAAAAGTCATTCGCACAGAAGGTGTTGGCATGTCAATAGGAAGAAATTTAGGAGTTAAGGAGGCTAAAGGGGAGTATTTATTCTTTTGTGATGCTCATGTTTTAGTGCCTGACTATTGGCTCGATGAACTTGTAAAAACCTTAGAAGAAAACGATGCCCACGCCATTACTCCTACAATAAAGATTATAGGTACGGAGGCTAGAGGTTATGGAGGGACTTGGAATGAAAAACTTGAGTTTACCTGGCTTGTGAAACCTGAAAAGGAGGTTACTGAAATACCTTTTATAGCATCTTGTGCTATGGGAGTTAAAAAGGATGCTTTTGATGCAGTAAAGGGATTTAGAAATCACTTTAAAGTATATGGAATGGAAGATCAAGAAATTTGCCTGAAATTATGGCTGTATGGATATAAAGTTATAATAGACTCTTCAGTAGAAGTGCAGCATTTATATAAGCTTAAACACAATTATGAAATAACTAATTTTAATATCATACACAATTTTATATACATGGTGCATTCACATTTTAATCGTGATAACTTGTCTAAGGCTATAGGCTTGTATAAGCATTATTCGGGGTTTCCAGAAGCCCTTGCAGAGGTAATGCTTAATGAGGCTATGATGGAAGAAAGAAAAGAAAACCTTAATAAAAGAGTATATGATGAAAATTATTTTTTAGAAAAGTTTAATATTAAGTTTTAAAAATAATATGTATTTATGGTAAAATAATATAGTAGTATTTAAACAGGGCAATAATTCTATTTAATAGGATTATCGCCCTGTTTAAATTAGTTTATTTCAGATGCCTTAGTTTTAAAATCAGTTTCATAAGTGAATAATATAATGTATAATAAAACAGATATAATAAAGAAAATATTAGGAGAGATGATATATGAATAAAATAGAACTGCTAGCACCAGCAGGAAGTATAGAGAGCTTACATGCAGCAGTGCAGGCGGGAGCAGATGCAGTATATTTAGGAGGAAATAAGTTTTCTGCTAGAGCATATGCATCAAATTTTGATAACGAGAATATGATAAAGGCAGTAGAATATTGCCATTTATATAATGTAAAAATGTATGTAACTATAAATACTATTCTAAAAGAAGACGAGGCAAAGGAAGCATTAGAATATGCCAAGTTTTTATATAAAATAGGGGTAGATGCACTTATAATACAAGACTTAGGTTTTGCAAATTTAATAAGAAAAAACTTGCCAGATTTTGAATTACATGCCTCCACTCAGATGACCATACATAACGCTGAGGGGGCTTTATTTTTAAGAGAGTTAGGTTTTAAAAGAATAGTTCTTTCTAGAGAACTTTCTTTAAAGGAAATAACACATATATCTAAAGAATTAGAAATAGAAACAGAGATATTTGTACATGGAGCCCTTTGTGTCTGCTATTCAGGGCAATGCTTGATGAGCAGCATGATTGGTGGGAGAAGTGGAAATAGAGGAAGATGCGCTCAGTCCTGCAGGTTACCAAATGCTATTATAGATAGAAAAACTATGACTGAGAAAAAAGGGTATCTGTTAAGTCCAAAGGATATATGTACGGTTGAAGATATAAAAGATATAGTAGAAAGTGGAACAGCTTCTTTAAAAATAGAAGGAAGAATGAAGAGGCCAGAGTATGTGGCAGGAGTTGTGCAGGCTTATAGAAAGGCTATAGATAATGTACTAAATAAAGAGAGTTTAGAAGTAAAAGGTAACAATAGGGAAGACAATTATAAAAAATTAAAGGACAAAAAAAATATTGATCTTAAATCAGAAAAGAAGAAGCTTCTTCAGCTCTTTAATAGAGAAGGTTTTTCAAAGGCATATCTATTTGGTAATGTAGGGAAGGATATGATGGCATATACTTTTCCTAAGAATACTGGGGTAGAACTTGGTAAAGTTCAGAAGGATTTAACGCTAATATTAAAAGAGAATATATCTATAAAAGATGGTATAAGAAAGGGAGAAGAGGGCTTCACGGTATCCAAGATAATAAAAAATGGAAATGAAGTAGAGGAGGCCTCTGCAGGAGATAAGGTAAAGATATTGCCAATTCAATATAAAAATGGGGATATGCTCTACAAAACTTCTGATGTAAAACTGTTAAGTGAATTAGAGGAGATTTATAAAAAGTCTTTTGAAAGAAAAATTCATTTAAAGTTATCAGTAAGATTTAAAGTAGATGAGCCAATAGTTCTGAATTGTGCTTGTGAAGGTGAAAGTTTAGAGGTTCAAGGAGAAGTTGTACAAAAGGCGTTAAAAAAGCCTTTAGATAAAGATAGAATTATAGAGAGCTTGAGTAAAGCAGGAGATACTCCTTTTAAATTTACTGAGATTAGTTTTATAGATTTTGAGAATGGATTTTTACCTATATCTGCCTTAAATGAGGTAAGAAGAAATTTAGTTGAAAAGTTAAATAACTATGTGCTGACAAAAAACAATAAAAACATAACGTTAGAAAAAGTTAATGCAGGAATCAAGAATGAAAATAAGAACCATGAAAGTAAAGCAGAAAAAATAAATGATACTTTGTTGCCGGAAACTGTTGTTTATGTTAGCAATGAAGAGCAGCTTAGAGCCTTTACAGAATCTGATTTTACAACGGTTGCGATAAATCCCTTTGGACTTCTAGATTTTAGTTGTCTAAATAAATTAAAGAATAAAAAGGTATTTATAAAAATACCTAATATAATAAGAACAGAATTTGAACATTTAATTAAACAAGTAGAGGAGAACTTAGAAAAAATAGAGGGTGTAATTACAGCAAATTTAGGTGCTATAAGCAGACTAAGAGGTAAAACTAATATAATAGGAGATTATAAATTAAATATATTTAACAGCGAGGCTTTGGATTTTTATAAGGATTTTCTTACTGGAAGCTGCTTAAGTGTGGAACTGAATAAAAAGGAAATGAAAAGTGTTGCTAAAAATGCAAAGTTACCTATACAAATATTAGTTTATGGTAAAATTGAATTAATGGTAAGTGAGTATTGTCCTATAGGAAGTACTTTCGGAGGTAAGTGTTCCACTAGTAATTGTAATAATGCTTGTAAAAGAGGAGACTTTGTCCTAAAGGATAGAATGGGGGAAGAGTTTATACTAGGTACTGATAAGTTTTGTAGAAGCTATATATATAATAATGTGCCTAGCAATTTAATTGATAATATGGGAGAGCTAAGGAATATGGACGTAAGTTCCTTTAGAGTTGATTTTATTGATGAGAACTACGAAGAAACTAAGAGAATTTTACAAGCATTTAAGAAGGAAGAGTGGAAAGATGACTTTAGTAAGTTCACAAGAGGACATTACAAAAGAGGAGTGGAATAAATGAACGAAAAGTCTTTAAAAATTTTAGAGTTTGGTAAAATTAAAGAAGAAATTAAAAAATATACAGTTACTAGTGCGGGAAAGGATTTAATAGATGAATTAAAACCATATGATAACATATATGAAGCAAGAGAACATTTAGAAGAGACAAAGGAAGCTTTGAGACTACTTGTTACAAAAGGTGCGCCACCCTTTGAAGGTGTTTATGATATTAGAGAGGGTATAAGTAGAGCAGAAAAGGGTTCTTCACTTATGCCAGGACAGCTTTTGAAAATAGCAGCAATGCTTAGATCTGCAAGAAGATTTAAGGAATATATAAGTCATAAGGAAGAGGAAGAAGCTTTCAGAGTTATTGAGGATATATGCGAAGGCATTGTACCATTAAAGAAATTAGAAGATGAAATATTTTTAGCTATTGAAGGAGAAGATGAAATCTCAGATAGAGCAAGTTCAACCCTTTATAATTTAAGAAGGTCCCTAAAAGACAAAAATGCCTCTGTAAGAGATAAGGTTAACTCTCTTATAAGAAGTTACTCCGAATATCTTCAAGATAATCTATATACCATGAGAGGGGATAGATATGTTCTTCCTGTTAAGGCAGAGCATAAAGGGGCAGTGCAAGGACTTGTACATGATCAAAGCTCTAGTGGAGCCACCTTATATATAGAGCCTATGAGCCTTGTTAATTTAAATAATGAAATAAAAGAGCTTATGCTTAAGGAAAAGGCAGAGATAGAAAGAATACTTGCAGAGCTTTCAGCTAAGGTACATGATAATAAAACCGCAGTTAGAAATAACTCTAATATTATATGGGAATTAGATTTTATCTTTGCAAAAGGTAAATATGCTAGCGCTTCAAATTGTAACGCGCCAACAATAAATGATGAAGGAATAATTGATATTATAGAGGCAAAACACCCGCTTATAGATAGAAAAATAGCGGTGCCAATGAGTATGTATTTAGGTAGAGAATTTACTTCCCTAGTTATAACAGGACCTAACACCGGAGGAAAAACTGTAACCTTGAAAACTGTAGGACTATTACATATCATGGCTTTAAGCGGACTTATGATTCCTGCTAGAGAACATTCTACTGTAAGCTTTTTTAAAGAGGTATTTGCAGATATTGGAGATGAGCAGAGCATTGAGCAGAGTTTATCTACATTTTCTTCTCATATGACTAACATAGTAAATATAATTGAAAAGGCCGATGAAAAGTCATTGATACTCTTTGATGAATTGGGAGCGGGAACGGATCCTACAGAAGGAGCTGCACTAGCAGTATCAATTCTTGAACATTTAAGAAAGAGAGAATGTAGAATAGTGGCTACAACTCACTATAGTGAGCTTAAAGCCTATGCTTTAAAGACAGAAGAAGTGGAAAATGCCTCTGTGGAGTTTGATGTTGAAACCCTTAGACCAACTTATAGGCTGTTAATAGGTATACCAGGTAAATCTAATGCCTTTGAGATATCTAGAAGATTAGGACTTCCTGATTTTATAATAAGTGATGCAAAGGAAAGTATAGCAAGTGAAGCTCTTAAATTTGAAGATTTAATTCAAAGTCTACAGGATAAGAGTATTAAAGCTGAAAATTATGCTAGAGAAGCAGAAGTTTTAAAGCTTGAAGCTGCAAAGCTTAAGGGAAAATATGAAGAAAAATTGTATAGCCTTAACAATGTTAGAGAAAAAGCTATAATTGAAGCACAAAGAGAGGCAAAGTCAATATTAAGAGAAGCAAAAGAAGATGCAGACAAAATTATTAAGGATATGAGAGAACTAGAAAAAATGGGCTATAGTTCTGATGCAAGGCAAATGCTTGAGGAAGAGAGAAGAAAGCTTAAAGAAAAACTTGAAAAGGCTGAAGAAAAGGCAAACAAAGTTAAAGAGGATAATGGGGAAGAGCTTAAAGATGTTAAGGAAGGGCAGGAAGTTTTTTTACCTTCTTTAAATCAAAAGGTTATTGTTTTGTCTAAACCAGATAATAAAGGTGAAGTACAGGTTCAGGCTGGAATTATGAAAATAAGTGTTAAGCTTAAGGATTTAAGAGCTTCAAAAGGAGCATCTAAAGAAGAAAAGAAAATTGCTAAAAGAGAAGCTAAATTAAATTTAAGATCAGTTCCAAGTTCTGTGGATTTAAGAGGTATGGATTCCATGGAAGCGGTTTATACTGCAGATAAGTATTTAGATGATGCTTATATGGGTGGACTTGCAGAAGTGAGTATTATCCATGGAAAAGGAACTGGAGTACTTAGAAATGCCATTAATGATATGTTGAAGAGACATTCACATGTTAAGAGATATAGGCTTGGAGAGTATGGTGAAGGTGGAACTGGAGTTACAGTTGTAGAGTTAAAATAAAATTTATATATAAGTAGCTTCAATTCATAAAGTAAGAATTTTGCGACACAAAATTTTTATTTGAGGACAGTTGACAAAGGACAGAGGACAGTGATGGTGAGTTTTCTTCCTTACGTCAGAAAACTATTATATTTTTTTAGGCTTGTTTTGCTAATGCAAAACATCGCTTAAGCAGAGAGTACTCCTGCGAAACAAAAGAGCAGGAACTTCTATATAAATTAAAGATTTTTCGTAGTGAAGCGGAGAAAAATCCTCCTTCACTGTCATCTGTCAATTGTCCTCTGTCCTCTAAAAAATTATGAATTAAAGATAAGTAGGGGTGATTTAATGATTATAGTAAGTGCTTGTTTATGTGGAATTAATACTAAGTATAATGGTGCAAATAATCTTGATGAGAGGATTCTAAAGCTTTTGAGAGAGGGTAAGGCTATACCAGTTTGCCCAGAGCAACTTGGAGGACAGAGTACTCCAAGGGCAGCACATGAAATATCTAAAGCTACAGGAGCAGATGTATTAGATGGGAAGGCAAGAGTAGTTGGACCAGAAGGTGATGATGCAACTGAGGAATTTCTAAAAGGAGCTTATGAAACTCTTAAAATAACTAAAGAATGTGGCGCAAAGGTAGCCATACTAAAGGCTAGAAGCCCCTCCTGTGGACACGGAAAGATTTATGATGGAAGCTTTGATGGAAACAAAATTGATGGCAATGGTGTTACAGCTGAACTTTTAGAGAGAAATGGAATTAAGGTTTATACGGAGGAAGATAACCTAGAAGATATTATGAAATAAATAAAAGAATTGCATTAAATATTTAAAAGGGTGCTTCAAATGAATTGAAGCACCTAATTTTTATTGGATATTTAATTTTCTATATAGTTAGCGACAACTTTTACTGTAAAAGTACGAGCTGGTGGACATGCTGTTGGTTCTTCAAATACAAAGCAGAATTTTCCAGCGTTTACAGCTGCTATGCAAGCATCTCCAGAAGAATCAGTAAAGAATGTGCAAACCTTAAAAGCAATTAGTTTATCATTTTCAAAAACTAGCACACCAATATCAACAACCTTATTAGGGCAAACATTTGTTAAAATAACATCAATATCTAAAAATCTTCCTACACAGGTAATTGTTGTAGTTATAGTTTCAGTAGCTGTTAATTGACATTTAGCAAAGCTAACTGGCGCTTGTGTTGCGAAACAACATGGGCAAGGAGTTGGTGTAGGCGCTGGTGTAGTAGGTGCTGGCGTTGTTGGCGCCGGTGTAGTAGGTGCTGGTGTCGTTGGCGCTGGTGTAGTAGGTGCTGGTGTCGTTGGCGCTGGTGTAGTAGGTGCCGGAGTAGTAGGCGCTGGCGTTGTTGGTGCTGGTGTCGTTGGTGCTGGCGTTGTTGGCGCT
>NZ_JAEEGB010000028.1 GCF_016316925.1 Clostridium aciditolerans
TTATATTTCAGCAGGAAAGGGAATGGGAGCAGTACTTCAAATGGCAAAAGAAAAGAATGCATATACCCTAACAGATAGAGCTACATATTTATCAATGAAGGACAAGCTTGATTTAATAATTATGACAGAGAAAAATGATAAGTTATACAATCAGTATGGTGTAATAAAGTTAAACCCTGAGAAACATAAAATAAAGGAAAAAGAAGCAGATGAATTTATAACATGGATACTATCAGATAAAACTCAAAAGCTTATTAGTGAGTTTGGAAAAGATAAATTTAATCAATCATTATTTATTCCAAACGCTAAAAAGTAGTTATAGTTGAACCTGTGGCATTATTAAAGGTATGCCCAGGTTCATATTAAAATATAGCTAAATAATATAAAAGTTAGGAGTGATAAAGGTGGACTTATTTAATGTGGTTTCTGTTAACAAAGCGCAGAATATTTTAAATGAGAATTTTTATTATAAATTAGAAAAAGAAGAAATTAATTTAGAAAAGGCTATTGGAAGAATAATCTATGAGGATATTATATCAAAAGTAAATGTTCCTGAATTTAGAAGATCAACAGTGGATGGCTATGCGGTAAATTGCAGGGATGTAGCTGGAGCTAGCGAATCTATGCCAGCTATGCTTAATTTAAAGGGAGAGGTTCTAATGGGTGAATTAGCTGGCCACAGCATAGATTTACCAGGAGAGTGTGTTTATGTCCCAACGGGAGGTATGATTCCTGATGGGGCAGATGCGGTAGTTATGATAGAATACACGGAAAAGTTGGATGAGGAAACAATACTCATAAATTCAGCTTGTGCTAATGGTGATAATGTAGTACAAATTGGTGATGACATATCTATTGATGAAGTTGTCATAAAAAAAGGAACAAAATTAAGACCATATGAAATAGGTGTTTTATCAAGCTTAGGATTTACAGAAATTCCTGTATTTAGAAAACCAAAAGTAGGTATAATCTCAACTGGAGATGAAATTGTTGGTATAAATGAAATACCAAAACTAGGACAAGTAAGAGATATAAATACCTATTTGCTTTACTCATCTATATTGAAAGATGAAGCAGAGCCAATAAATTATGGAGTAGTTAAAGACGAGTATGAATTGCTAAAAAGTACGGTAGATAAGGCTTTAAAGCAATGTGATATGGTTTTGATATCAGGGGGAAGTTCTGTGGGAGTAAAAGATCAAACTATAGAGGTAATAGATTCATTTCAAGAATCAGAAGTGCTAGTACATGGAATTGCCGTTAAACCAGGTAAACCAACAATAATTTCAAAGGTATGCGGAAAAGCTGTTTTTGGTCTGCCTGGTCATCCACTTTCTTGTGCTATTATATACCAGATCATTGTAAAAAACTTTATTAACAAATTACAAAATAATATAGATAAAGAGTATCCAGTTCAGTGTAGCTTTTCAATAAACTATCACAAGGCCAAAGGAAGGGAAGAATATCTGCCAGTAGTGTTAAAAAATGTGGATAATAAATTTATAGCTGATCCGATATTTTCGAAGTCAGGCCTTATTACAGGATTTTCAAAAGCTTATGGATATATAAAAATAGATAAAAACATAGAAGGATTAAGAGAGGGAGAAAAGGTTTTAGTTTACAAATTTAACTAAGATATCTGAAAGAAAATTGTTAGTATACTGATCAGGTATTTTCTTGAAGATGTCTCAATAAGAATGGGGGATTACCGTGGGTCAAAATTTATATTTATCAAATTATGAACTTAATGAAGCAATAAAAATATTATTTGAAAAAATCGAAGAAAAAGGTTCTTACGAGGAAATAGATACGGAAAAAACTTGTGGAAGAATCACATGGGAGCCAATATACTCTGTAATATCATCACCTTTTTATAATTGCTCAGCTATGGATGGTATTGCTTTAAAGTCAGAAAGCACATATGGGGCCTCTGAAAAGAATCAAGTTGAACTCAAAGAGGGAGAAGACTATATTGTTGTCGATACGGGAGATCCAATACCTAGAGAGTATGATTGCGTAATTATGGTAGAAGATTTAATTGGAAATAAGGAGAGTAGCGTAAAAATATATAAAAGTGCAGTAGCATGGCAAAATATAAGGCCCTTAGGAGAAGATATAGTTGAAAATCAACTTATAATTCCTTCTAATCACAAAATCCGTCCTGTAGATATAGGTGCAATGCTTGCAGGAGGAGTAAATAAGGTTAAAGTCTACAAAAGTCCAGTTGTAGGTATTATTCCTACCGGTACGGAACTAGTAGAACCAGGTAGTGACTTAAAAGTAGGAGATATTATAGATTTTAATTCAAGAGTATTTTCTGCACAAGTTCTAGAGTTTGGAGGAGTTCCAAAAAGGTATGGAATATTAAAAGATGATTATGAGCTTATAAAGAATACTTTAATAAAAGCAGTAGAAGAATGCGATATAGTACTTATAAATGCTGGTTCTTCAGCTGGAAGAGAGGACTATACAGCAGATGTAATTAGAGAATTGGGTGAAGTTTTTATACATGGTGTGGCAATTAAACCAGGAAAGCCCGTGATAATGGGAAAAGTTAAAGGCAAGGCTGTAATCGGAATACCAGGATATCCTGTGTCAGCATATTTTGTTATGGAGTCTGTAGTAAAAAAACTTATTGAACAGTATATTGGTTTTGAAGGAAAAGAGTTAAAAAAGGTAAATGCTATAATATCAAGGAGAGTTATGTCCTCTTTAAAATATCATGAATTTGTAAGAATAAAGTTAGGATATGTAGGAAATAAGCTTATAGCAACTCCATTAACTAGAGGAGCAGGTGCTACTATGTCATTGGTTAGAGCTGATGGAATCCTTGAAGTTCCGCAAAGTGTAGAAGGTATTGAAGCTGGCAAACAAGTAGAGGTTAAGCTCTTAAAAGAGGAAGAAGATATTAGAAACACTATTGTATGTATAGGAAGCCATGACCCAATAATAGATATATTATCTGATTTAATACATGTTAAGAAAAAAGATTACTATTTATCATCAGCACATGTTGGAAGTATGGGAGGAATAATGGCATTAAGAAATGGAGAAACACATATAGCACCTATTCATTTGCTAGATATGGAGAATGGAGAGTATAATACATCCTATATAAGAAAATATTTATCAGACAAAAATATAAAGTTAATAAAGTGTGTAAAGAGAATTCAAGGATTGATGGTTCAAAAGGGAAATCCTTTAAATATAAATTCAATTAAGGATATAGCAGAAAAAAATTATAGATTTGTAAATAGACAAAGAGGAGCTGGCACAAGGTTATTATTAGATTATAACTTAAAAAAGTTAAATATAAATCCTAAGGAGATTATAGGATATGAGAGAGAGGAATATACTCACTTATCAGTAGCTGCGGCGGTTAGAAGTGGTGATGCAGACTGCGGACTTGGAGTTTACTCAGCAGCTAAGATGATGAATTTAGGTTTCATACCTATTTGTAATGAGGAGTACGATTTAGCTATCCCTCATGAATATCTAGAACTAGATATAATTAAAGGATTATTAGAGATTATGAAAAACAAGGAGTTTTTAAAGGAACTAGAAAAATTAGGGGGATATGAATATTCGGAAGTTGGTACTATAATATAATTAAATAAATAGAAGGGAGCTTGAAAATGAATGATAGATACGGGAGAAGCATAGATTATCTTAGGGTTTCTCTTACAGATAGGTGTAATTTAAGGTGTATATACTGTATGCCTGAAGAAGGAGTATACAAAAAATCACATGAAGAAATATTGAGATTTGAGGAAATTTTAAAGATTGTAAATGCCGCTGCCCTTCTTGGTGTAAAAAAGATAAGATATACAGGAGGAGAGCTCTTAATATTAAAGGGAATAGAAGAGTTAATAGAAAAAACTTCAAAAGTACCCGGAATTAAAGATATAGCTATAACTACTAATGGAATTTTGCTTGAGGATTTAGCGGATAAATTAAAGGAGTCAGGTTTAAGTAGAGTGAATATAAGTCTTGATACTTTAAAGGAAGATAAATTTAAGCAGATTACTAGAGGTGGAGATATAAATAAAGTTTTAAGAGCTATACAAAAATGTATAAGCATTGGACTTACACCTGTAAAAATAAATACAGTACTTATAAAAGGAATTAATGACGATGAAATTTCTGACTTTATTAATCTTACAAGAGAACTTCCAGTAGAAATTAGATTTATAGAGCTTATGCCAATTGGACAAGGCGAAAAGCTTTATGAAAAAGGATTTATGTCATCTGGTGAAGTTATAGCTAGATTTCCAGAGTTAATGCCTCTAGAAACAAATAAAAGTAGTACAGCATCCTTATATAAAATGAAAAATTCTAAGGGAAAAGTTGGATTTATAAGTCCTTTAAGTTGTAAGTTCTGCACAAGTTGTAATAGAATACGACTTACATCTATGGGAACTATAAAGCCTTGTCTTCACTCAGCTAATGAGTTGAATATAAAAGAGTATCTGAATAATGAAGTTTTGCTTACATCAGCACTGAAAGAGGTTATATATAATAAGCCTTCACAACATAACTTAGAATGTGATAAAAAAAGCAGCAGTAATAAAATGATGTATCAAATAGGAGGGTAACTGTACTTTAGAAGGAGGATTATGTTGGAAGTAAGAAAAGAAAGTCAAAAATCATATGTTTATGAATCCCACAAAAGATGTATTAACAAGGGAATAGACTCTAATATTATATTTAGCAGAAAAATACTGCATGGGAAAGATTTTGAGGAGAAGTTGAATCATAATAAAGAACTAATACTAAATGCTACTCCTTTTATAGATGAGTTATATAATTTTGTTAAGGGATCAAATTTTTTTGCTATATTAACTGACGGAGAAGGATGTATATTAAACGTTATTGGTGATGAAGGGATATTGTCTGATGCCTTTAAATTTAAAATGATACCCGGTGCATATATGGATGAGGCGCATATTGGTACTAACGCTATGAGCCTAGTTTTAACTGAAAAAGTGCCAGTGCAAGTATCGGCAAATGAGCATTATATCAAGGCTTACCACAAGTGGACTTGTTCCGCTGCGCCTATAAAAGATGACGTTGGAAATATTATGGGAGTATTGAATTTAACTGGCTACAGTGAATTTGTTCATTCTCATACATTGGGCATGGTGGTTGCAGCCGCAAAAGCTATCGAGAGAATGATAGAAAATAATAAGAAAGCAGCATATAAAAAATCCAGAAGACTTGCAGATAGAATACTTTCCTGTAAGGCCATATATACTTTCAATAAGATTATTGGTCAGAATGAGAAATTTATTCAAATAATTGAATATGCTAAGAAGATTTCAGATAGTAAATCTACTATTTTAATAACCGGAGAAAGCGGAACTGGTAAGGAAGTTTTTGCTCAATCCATTCACAATCACAGCGATAGACATAATGAAACCTTTGTGGCAGTAAATTGCGGAGCGATTCCTAGAAATTTAATAGAATCTGAACTTTTTGGTTATGAAGAAGGGGCTTTTACTGGGGCTAAAAGAGGTGGATATGCAGGTAAGTTTGAAATTGCTGACGGGGGAACTATTTTTCTAGATGAAATTGGTGAGATGCCTCTTGATATGCAAATTAAGCTTTTGAGAGTAATTGAAGAAGGCATAATAAATAAGATTGGAAGTTCAAAACAGATTCCTGTGAATGTTAGAATTATTGCAGCTACAAATAAGGACTTAAGAAGTGAAGCGGAAAAAGGAAGCTTTAGGAAAGATTTGTATTATAGACTAAATGTTCTTCCGGTACATCTTCCGCCTTTGAGAGAAAGAAGAGATGATATACCACTATTAATTAATTATTTTATGAAAAAGGCATCAAAACACTTAGAGAAGAATATAGTTGAGATAACTGATAGTCAATTAGAGTATTTTATCAACTATAATTGGCCGGGAAATATAAGAGAGCTGGAAAATATAGTTGAATTAATCATCAATACAGAATCTGTACCAATAGACCTTTTAGCAAAGAATACTTCATCAGAAATATTTGAAAGCAATATACCGGATGAGTGTTTAAGGCTAGAATATATGGAAAGACAGCATATTATAAAAGTATTAAAAAGATATAATGGAAATATAGCTGCCGCTGCTAAATCATTAGGCATTGGAAGAAATACACTATATAGAAAAATGAATAATTATTCTATAGATTGTTCTGTTTTAGAACGAAATTCCAAAATGGAACAATAATAATCCTCTTATGTGCTCTGTTTTGGAACAAAGTCTCTGAATTTTATAGAGGCTTTGTTTTTTTGTTCAAATTATTATTTGAATAATTCAAGCATAGACTTAAATATAGGTTAAATACAGGGAAAAGCTTATTATGTTTTAGTTTTGGCATAGTAATTGCTTATATATAAATATGAAATATCTATGTACAAGGGGGATTTACAATATGTTCGGTTATAATGGAAAAGTTTTAAGAATTAATTTAAGTGACAAAACTTTCAAGCTTGAGGTTTTAGACATTGATAAAGCTAAAAAATATTTAGGTGCTAGAGGTTTAGGGGTAAAAACATTATTTGATGAAGTAGACCCTAAGATAGATCCACTTTCACCAGATAACAAATTTATTGTTGCTACAGGTCCACTTACAGGAACACCAGTACCAACAAGCGGAAGATTTATGGTAATAACTAAGTCACCTTTAACAGGAACTATCGCCATAGCTAATTCAGGAGGAAAATGGGGAGCAGAACTTAAGGCAGCTGGTTATGACATGCTTATAGTAGAAGGAAAGTCAGACACTCCGGTATATGTAAATATAGTAGATGATAAAGTTGAATTCAAAGATGCTTCAAATGTTTGGGGAAAACTTGTTTTAGAAACTACAACTATGCTTCAGAACGAAACTGACAGTAAGGCTAAGGTTTTATGTATAGGACCTGCTGGAGAAAAATTATCACCTATGGCGGCAATTATGAATGACGTTGATAGAGCAGCTGGACGTGGTGGAGTTGGAGCAGTTATGGGCTCTAAGAACCTAAAGGCTATAGTTGTAAAAGGAAGTGGAAAGGTTCAATTATTTGATGAGGAAGCAGTTAAGAAGGTTGCTTCTGAAAAAATAGGAATCTTAAGAAAAGACCCTGTAGCAGGTACTGGTCTTCCAACATACGGAAGTGCAGTATTAGTTAATATCATTAATGAGAATGGAATACATCCAGTTAGAAACTTCCAAGAAGCATATACAGAAAATGCAGATATGATTAGTGGAGAAACTCTAACTAAGGATTGTTTAGTTAGAAAAAATCCTTGTTATAGATGTCCAATAGCATGTGGAAGATGGGTAAAACTTGATGATGGAACTGAGTGTGGAGGACCTGAGTATGAAACATTATGGTCTTATGGATCAGATTGTGATGTATATGATATAAATGCTGTTAACAGAGCAAATATGCTATGTAATGAATATGGATTAGATACAATTTCAGCAGGAGCGACTATTGCAGCAGCAATGGAACTTTATCAAAGAGGATATATCAACGATGATGAACTATCTGCAGATGGTATATCATTAAAGTGGGGAGATGCTAATGCTATAGTAGAATGGACTAAAAAGATGGGAGAAAGAGAAGGTTTTGGTGATAAGTTAGCTGAAGGTTCATATAGATTGTGTTCAAGCTACGGAGCTCCTGAGCTTTCAATGACAGTTAAGAAACAAGAGCTTCCAGCTTATGACCCTAGAGGTTGTCAAGGACACGGAATAACTTATGCCGTTAATAACAGAGGAGGCTGCCATATTAAAGGTTATATGATAAGCCCTGAAATACTAGGATATCCAGAAAAACTTGATAGGTTCTCATTGGAAGGAAAAGCAGCTTACGCTAGAGTATTCCATGACTTAACAGCAGTTATAGATGCGCTTGGATTATGTATATTTACAACTTTTGGGCTTGGTGCTCAAGACTTTGTAGATATGTATAATGCTGTAGTAGGAGGAGAGCTTCATGATGTTAATTCATTAATGATGGCAGGAGATAGAATTTGGACACTAGAAAAATTATATAATTTAGCTGCAGGAATAGATAGTAAGCAGGATACTCTTCCTAAGAGGCTATTAGAAGAGGAAATTCCAGATGGACCTTCAAAGGGATATGTTCACAAATTAGATGTTCTTCTTCCTGAATACTACTCAGTAAGAGGATGGGATGAAAATGGTATTCCTACAGCAGAAACTCTTAAAAAGCTTGGACTTGATGAATATATAAAAGCATAATATAGGGTTTCTAAATTCAAGGTTAACTTATACACTTTTTAGAGGACAATTGACAGAGGACAGAGGACAATGAAGGTGAGTTTTCTTCCTTGCGTCAGAAAACTAATTTATTTTTTCAGGCTTGTCTTGCTAAAGCAAAATATCACTAACTTAAGCAGAGAACCCAAATCTTTGATTTGGTGATAGTCGCTTACACAGCGTGCTGATTTGGAGTGAATCGCTTACACAGAGTGTACTCCTGCGAAACAAAAGAGCAGGAGTTTCTTTTAAATTTAAAGATTTTTCGAAGTGTAGCGTAGAAAAATTCTCCTGCATTGTCCTCTGTCAATTGTCCATTGTCAATTATTTATCCATTTTAGGAGGTGATAAGGTGAAAATCGAAGTAAGGCTATTTGCAACATTTAGAGAAGGAAGAGAAAAAAAATACTTTTTAGAACTTGAAGAAAATATAACTCCAAAAGATATTCTTGATATACTTAAAATAAGTTCAGAAGAGGTTGCTATATTATTAATTAATGGAATTGATGGTCAGTTAAATAAACCTCTTAAAGACAAGGATGTCTTATCATTATTTCCACCAGTAGGAGGGGGTTAACTTGGAGAGATATAGCAGAAATATGCAAACTCTATCCTCTGAAGAAAATGATAAATTAGAGAATTATAAAGCATGTGTGATAGGATGTGGAGGATTAGGTGGATATGTAATCGAGATGTTAGGTAGAATTGGAGTAGGATACATTACTGCAGTAGATGGAGATGTATTTCAAGAATCTAATCTAAATAGGCAAATCTTATCTGATATTCATTCGCTAGGCAAAAGTAAATCTATTGTTGCTAAGAAGAGGATGATGAATATCAATCCACTAATAGAGGTCAATGCTATAAATGAATTTCTTACTAAAGAGAACTATTTTGAGATTTTAAATGGACATGATATTATAGTTGATGCATTAGATAGTATAGATGCAAGACTTATGCTACAAGATGCCTGTGAAGAATTGAACATTCCACTAGTATCTGGGGCTATAGCTGGTTGGTATGGTCACGTAACTACGGTATATCCGGGAGACAAAACCTTAAATATTATATATGGAAAAAAAGTAGGAAAAGGCGTTGAAGCAAAATTAGGTAATCCATCTTTTACACCAGCTCTTGTAGCTTCAATTGAAGTAAGTGAAGTTATAAAAGTGTTAATAGGAAGAGGAGAGCTGCTTAGAAAAAGGATATTATTTATAGATACATTAAATCAAGATTATGAAGTAATTGAATATCAAAGATAAATGCATAGATGAACAGTTCATCTATGCATTTATTTTTTATTGGATTTCTCTAGAATAATAAGTGGGAAAATATCACACTTTTCCATAAATGCCAGTATAGTAATAAATAAGTACGCTTTAGTATCAAATTTTTAGATTATATACTAAAAATGTTACAAGCAATGGCAGATATAAAAAGGGGGACATTCATGAATAAATTCGATATATATGAAAAAATGGACCTAAATAAATGTAAGTACTTAGGAAGAGGTAGAAATGGAAAAGTATATCTACTGCCAGATGGAAAAACGGTGATTAAAATATGTATGATAGAGAGAAGTTGTATTGATGAATACAAGGTTTTAAAAGCAGCGGAAGGGAGTAAATATTTCCCTAAAGTCTACGGAAGATTTGGGAAAATTATGTTTAGAGAATATGTTGGAGGGGAAAAGCTTCCTGTATATTTGAGGAAAAATAAACTAAGCAGAGAACTAGCAATAAGTTTAATTGGACTTATTGAAGAATTTAAAAGACTTGGTTTTAGAAGATTAGACATAAGAGGAGAACATATATATGTACAGAAGGATGAGAGTGTAGTAGTAATAGATCCAGCAGGGCAAATAATAATGTCAGCTCGTTATCCAGAATCTATGATTAAAGAACTTAGAAGACAAAAATGTGCAAAGAGATTTTATGAAATATTAAAAGAAGTAAGGCCAGATTTGTATAAGCAGTGGAAAAGATAGAAGTTAAAGTTGGCAGCACAAATAATTAGTTATTTGTGCTGCTAAAAATAGCTTTGGGTTTACTGTAAACTAAGGCCTAGGGACATAAATTCTCTTATAACTTGTATTTGGTCTTTAGGTACATTAGTAACTTGAAAAGATTTGCTGTCATCAGTTTTGCACCAAACTACAAAATCCTCGCAGTTGTTTTGGAGAAGATCGTAACTTTTTTCCCCTAACCTTTCCTTTGATCTTTTAATAGATTCATCAGGACTAAACTTAGAATAACCTTTTAGATCTAATACAAAATATTTACCATCAACAAAATACTTGTTCATATCTGTTTCCATAATTTCAGTATCTTCTGCTTTACCAGTATTGCTCCAATAGTGGATTACTTTGTTATTACCTAAATATAAACCATAGTGATCATATTTATACCCCATAAATTCTCCAGAAACTCCTACAATATCTCCAATTTGGGCTTTCCTTTTTACTTTTACAGGGGCTTGTCTAACATCTTTTGTAACTTTAAATCTTACAACTTTTTTATTTTTAAGCTCAAAGTTTTCAAAATGAATCTTAGGAGAAACAGTTATGGAATAATTTTCATTAAGAGAATATCCATCAATAGGTGGATTTATAATAATACTTTTCTTATCGGTACCTAAAAATACATAGGAGTCAACAGAATTACCATCCTTATCTTTTATAATAATGTTTTCTTTTGTAGTATTATCAAAAACAATAGGATAATCAAATGTTATTCTAAATTGTTTATATTGAGATACCTCCAAAGGTTTTATATCAGCAGGATAAAATTTATAAATACAATAAAAAGTTATTATTAGCATAAATAAAAATGGAATTACTTTAAAAGGCTTCTTTATCATTCCGACCTCCGTACATAAATAAGTTATAAAATAGTTTAACATAATAATTATAATAAAGACAATAAACAGCTATTTGCAATTTTTCAAATAGCTGTTTTAAAATCTATTAATTTAAATATTTATCAAGTATATCATATAGATACTGAAAATCAATCGGTTTAGCTAAATAGTCATCCATACCTACAGATATAAACTTTTCTTTATCTCCGGACATAGCATAAGCAGTCATGGCAATAATAGGGGTATGTTTTTTTAATAAATCTTCACTATCACGAATTACTCTTGTAGCATTTACTCCATTTAGCTTTGGCATTTGAATATCCATAAGTATTAAATCAACTTTATTTTCATTAAATAATTTTATAGCTTCATTTCCATCAGAAGCAATTAGATAATTATAACCTTTTTTATATAATAAAGTTGAAATAAATCTCTGGTTTACCTCATTGTCATCTGCTATTAAAATAGTTTTACTATATACATTTTTTGATCCTAAACCTGGAGTGTTTTCTGATTGATTAAAAATGTGAGCAGGTGTATCAATATTTTTAGAGCAACTAGCTTGTTTAGAATCATCAACAGGTAAAAACTCTGCGGTAAAGTAAAAGCAGCTTCCATGGTCCTCTTTACTATTGACCCATATATCTCCATTCATCATCCCTACTAGGTGTTTACATATAGCTAGTCCAAGACCTGTTCCTCCATATTTTTTTGTATATGAATCATCCACTTGGCTAAAGGTTTTAAAGAGTCTATCCATTTTATCATCAGGTATTCCTATCCCTGTATCAGATACAGAAAATTGTACCTTTACTTTTCCAGTAGGACTAGGAATATGCTTAGCACAAACAATAATGCTTCCTCTATCAGTAAACTTAAGAGCATTGGTCAAAAGGTTCATTAAAATTTGATTTAATCTCAATGGATCACCAATTAGAGAACCTTTTGTTAAAGTTGGCTCCACAAAATATATAAATTCTAGATATTTTTTATTTGCAAGAATTGAGAAGTTTTTAACTAATTTATTTATAGTTTCTTCCAGATTAAAAGGAACCAAATCTAATTTAAATTTTCCAGACTCTATTTTAGAAATATCTAGTACATCATTAATTATGTCTAACAGATGCTGAGATGAAGTTTTAACTACATTTAAGTATTCTGTTTGTTCTTCTGTAAGATCAGTCATTAAAGATAACTCTGTCATTCCCATAATACCATTTATAGGAGTTCTTATTTCATGACTCATATTTGCAAGAAATCTACTTTTTGCAATACTAGCTTCTTCAGCAGCAATTTTTGCTTTTCTTAGCTCCTCTTCATTTTCCATTCGCTTGGTAATATCTCTTCCAATAGAGTAAACTACTTTATCTTCCTTTACTATAAAAGAGCTCCACTCTATCCATTTATAGTTACCATCTTTACAGGTATATCTATTTCTATATGTGATTCTGCCTGTTTCTAATAGTGAATTAATAGCATTAAAGGTCGCATCAAAATCATCAATATGTAGAAAGTTAGCAAAGTTTTTGTGTGAAAACTCCTCTTTACTCCAACCTAAAATCTTTTCTACAGCTGCACTAACTTCTAAAAAGTTACCTTTGAAATCTAAAATACAGAAAATGTCGTCAGATAAACTAGTGAAATTTCCAACCATTTTTTCTATAGTTTTGACTTTGGTAATATCTTGCACCTGAGCTAGTATAGATGTTATATCTCCATACTCGTTTAAAATAGGAGTAATCAGCATATCAAAATAACATATTTCATTTTCAGAATCTAAATAAGTTTTATTTGACTTAAGATTATATCTGCAGACTAGTCTTGATATTTTTTTACTCTTTACCTTATCTTTTATTCTATTTGGAATATATGGTGATTCGAAAAAATTATCGTATTTAAAGTCAGAAATAGTATTTATTTTAAACATATTGCAAAAGGACTTATTTGCAGAAAGCGTATTCCCATTAGAGTCAAATATTTCTATGCCTATAGGAGATTGTTCATATATATTTCTAAACCTTTTTTCACTATCGTATAACTTTTCCGTAAGCATCTTATTTTCAGTTATATCCCTAGAGATAGTACATGAACCTATTACTTCTCCCTTATAATTTCTTAATGGAGATACATTTACAGACAAAAATATTTCTTCGCCGTTTTTACATAGTCTTTTAACTTCATAATTTTTAATTTCTTCACCAGACTTAAGTGTATCTAACATTTCTCTAATATTTTTTCCACTTCTATCGTTATCAAGTATTGATAAGTTTTTACCTATTATTTCGCTTTGAGTATATCCATAAATTTTTTCAGCAGCTCTATTCCAACTTATTACAACACCATCTACATCTTGGCCAATTATAGCGTTTTCAGAAGAATCCTCAATAGCTGTCAATAATAGAGCCTTTTTAATATATTCATCTTTTTCAAGGTGATAATTTAACAATAGAATTATATCATCTTTTGTTCTTATAAATTCGCCATTAAATTTCCATTTTATATTTTTAATTTTTATTTCATTTTGAAATGCGTAATTAGATATACTGTGTTTTTGGAAATGATTAAAGTTATCCTCAATAAACCATAATATATCATTGACTTTGCGACCAACAATCGATAAACTTTCATCCATGTATATGCTAGTAAACATTTCAACTGCTGGAGGAGTAACAGCCTTAACTTGATTGTTAGTGTCAATCAGAATAAATGGTACTCCAATATTAGAAAGAAAGTGTAAACATTTGTATATATTTTCACTGCTTTTAAATAAGTTTTCCATAGTCTAATATAAAATAGCTTTTGCTATTTTAATAATTCACCTCTTTTCTGAAAAAGATTATTAGTTAAAATAATAACTATAATTATCCATCTTAAGTATATTACTTTAAAAAACCTTATTCAATAATAAGTTACTTATAACAAAAAAACAGTATATG
>NZ_JAEEGB010000029.1 GCF_016316925.1 Clostridium aciditolerans
ATTAACAAGTTGGTTATAGAAATCATTCCATACACGTAATTATGAAAAAATGGTTGGAGGTATGGAATAAAAAGTGGCTAAATTAAAGTTAAAAAACATAAAAAAAATAACTAATAAAACCATAGAAGAGTTGTATATAGACTACTTAGAATATTGCATAAGCATAGGACAAAGAAAAATGACAATAGAGTCTAAAGAAAGGTTTGGAAAATATGTATTAAATAAAGTCATAGATTTGGATTCTAACATTACAGAGCTAACAAAAGATAAAATAGAAAAATATATAAGTTATATGCGTAAAGAAGGGTATAAAGGTAATACTTATCAGACATTTGTAATTAAAATTAGAGCTTTTTTAACATATTGTTTCAATAATAATTATTTAAAAAAATTTGATGTTAAAATACCCAATATCTTATTAGAGAAAAAAGAAGTTTACACAGAGGAAGAAGTATTAAAGTTATTAAAAAAGCCTAATATAAATAATTGCTTAGTAGGAGATTTTCGTTCTTGGGCTATTGTTTCATTTTTACTAGGTACGGGGTGCAGGGCAGAAACGTTACTAAATGTACATGTGATAGATGTAGATTTTATTACAGGTAGTATATTGTTTAGACATATGAAGACTAAAAGACAGATTACAGTACCTTTATCTAATACGCTAAAAGTAACTTTAAGAGAATATATACAAAGAATAGGATTAAAAAAGGAAGAGTATTTATTTTCAAAATTAAATGGGGAAAAAATGAGTTATGATACTTGTCATCAGAATTTAGAGAATTACTTTAAACATAGAAAAGTAAAGTTCCATGGTATTAATACCTTTAGAAATACTTTTTCCACTATGTTTATTAAAAACGGTGGGGATATTTACAGGTTAAAAACTATATTAGGTCATTCTAATATAAAAACAACTGAACGCTATATAAATCTATTACCTTTAGATGTAAAAAATGACATACAGATGTATAACCCCCTCGATGTATTGTCAAAGAAAAGCATAAGAATGTCAATCCAAAGAGGAGCTAAAAGATAACGGATAACTATACAACGGGATTTGATAGAATTAAAACAAAATCAGATTATTTCTATTCGGAGTAGAGGTTCAATAAACAATATATGTGTTCTACTACATAAGAAAAAATGACAGGTAGTAGAAAAGGTTAAAGTAGCAGTAGCACAATCTAGTTTTAAATATCTTTATTAATTGTATCATGTATCCAATAAAGTTTCGTGGATATATATTATAATTAATAGAGATTTATTTTTTTTATACAATCCTGTATAATTTTAGTTGGTATTGTAATAGTTTCATTTAATAGAAAAATAAATAAGGACTTTAATAAATTATTTAGTTATAAATAGGATAACACATTATAGTTTTTTTTAAGTATTTTGGAGGCGGCGTTTAAGTATGACTAACTATAGTACAAGAGATTTAGAAATAATTGAAAAAGCTAAAAGCGGGACAAAGTATAGTGAATTAGCTAAAGAATATAATATGTCCTATTCAAGAATTGCTTACATAATAGAAAAGCATAAAAAATTCAAAGCGTATTGTAATGAAATGGAAAGTCTGGAATCAAAAAACGAAATAAATCAAGAGACAAAGTTGTATGATTTATCTAAATTACTAAAATTTGATACACGATGCATTAACGCTTTAAATGAAAAGAATATTAGAAGTATTGATGAACTTTTAGTATTGACAGAAGAAGATATTTATACAATAAGAAGTATTGGTAAGACGAGCCGGAATCATATAAAACAATGCATGAACGAATATAAAGAAAGAAATGGTAAGCAGCTAAGCATGTTTAAAAGAGATAACAATAAAAAAGAAACAACTGAAAATGTTGATGAAAGGAAATCAAAGATTGAAAAGTCAATAAATATACCGCCAGTAAATATAAAAGTCGATAGAGAGTATATTTACAATCTTGTTAAGGCTGTAGATAACAGACAAATTGATTTAAGATACTTGCATACAGAAATAGTTAGAGAATTTGATAGAATAGAGAATATAAATAAAGAATTATTACAAACCTTAATTAATTTGCAACATTCTAGAAATATGCCTTGGGAAGATGGACAAGGGCGATATAAAATAGAAATGGAGCGCAAGTTAGAGGAGATTTTAAATATGTATAAATAGTTTTTTCTGAATATCAAAATTTTATATTGAATCAATTACACATAAAATAGACCTTAAGCATTTCAATTTGTAACTAAGGTCTATTTTTCATATTTTGAATTGTTTCAAATCTTAAACTTTGTTAAATAAAAGGAATTTAAAGGGTCTTTGATAGATGTAGGATGAAAATGTCCTGCAATATAACTAGAATCAATGTCATTATAAAATGGAATTGCAAAATCTTTATTTGGAGCTTCTATATGAGTATTATTAATTAATAAGCTTTTTTTGATACATTCATTTAGTTCTTGAAGATAAGAATCATTAATAATATTTATAGGGATATCACATGAAAAGATTGTAGGAGTACCTATATTCTTTAGTATATTTAAATAATTTTTATTATATTTGCTTCTTAAGTATATAGCTACGCCTTGTAAAAATTCACTACCGTATATTAAATAATGACCACAATACTCTATTAAATCTCTTTTATCTAATGCCAAATAAACACGTCCTTCACGTAAATCAGAACCTACATAGTCGAATGCTTCATCTATGTCCTTAGGTAAAAGAGTTGATGGTTTATTAGAAATGAAATAATTTATAGCGGTTTTCTTTAATGATTCCAAATTTAAAACTTTAATATCACTTTCATAATAACTATTTATATTAATAGGTTTACAAGCGTGATACATACGAATATGTGTATAATAATCCCATATGTCTCTATTAGTGATAATAATTTTAGCCCAGTCTATAATATTTTCCCAAATAAATACTTTATCCATGTGATTGTAACTCTCCTTATTGTATCCTAGTAATGAGGCTTTGCTTGTTACTTTAAGAAATAAATATAATAGTATTATTTTTTCTTACTACTATATTATAACATTATTGGACAAACTAGGTTGTATTATTTATAATATATTGTAAAAGTTGATTAATATACAAAGTAAAAGGGGAAAAATGGGGGATAAATATATGAGAAATAAGGAAGAGGTTATAATAAGTTTAAATGAGTTTTTGAAATCGAGTGAAAAGCATTGCCTAGTGGTAGGTACAAATGTACAAAAAAAGCTTTTTGATGTACTTAGGTACTTAAATAGTTTAGAAAAACACTTAAAAATACTAATAAGAATTAGTAGTATGCAAGATTGTGAATATATTTTGAAGTTTAAAGCAAAAACAGGAGCTATAAAGAAAATAAGCAATCTTTCTATTCAAGTAGATAGTATGCAGTCAAAATCACAGGAAAATACACATAAAAATTTTAATTGTATACTAGTATATCCAATAGGCTCTTTAAAAGGAATAGAAGATAAAAATATTCAAGATATTATAAATGACAGAAATTCAGAAAAGGTATTTTGGATAAGTAATCACGACAATATAGACTATTCTTATTTAAAAGATATTTGTGATATTAAACATGTTATTGAAATTAACAACAGCGATGATATTATTCATAATAGAATATTAAGCAATAATGGTAATGAAATTATTGATAAAAAGAATAACTTTGATAAATTGTTTGTAAATGATTTATCATATTATTCAATTGAAGAAGCTATAGATGAGAAATATAATTTAGGTGGAATTTATACTTCATCTATGGGACAAGAGTTAACAGTTGGAATATTTAATGAGTACATATTTGGTGGACATAAGGCTACAAAAAGATTTTGCATAAAAGTTTTAAAGGAAAAAGAAGATGAGAAATTTGTGTTATTAGTAAAACCATGTAAGTAAAAATAGTAACAGTTGAGATAGATGTTTTATAAGGAGGAACTACTATGTTAGTTGGTATAGAAAAATATATAAAAACGCTAGAAGAAGAGAGAAAATTAAAATTTCTAAAATGGGCTTATAAAAATAGTGTTGTTAAGTGGGATAGGGATAATAGAGAATGGTATAAGATTATTCCAAATATGAAAAATATAGAAGGGGCAATAGAACCTATAGTAGCTGACCATAGAAACATATTTCAAAAAGAAGACGGCACGAAAATTTGGGTAATTCAACCTTACTATAATAAAGAACAAGCTTTAACTACCGATTTAATTGAATGGTCTAGTAAAAGAGGGCTAGATGTAAAATTTGATGTAGAAAACTCATGGCATTTCGAGGGAACTATATTAATTCAATTTGAAATTAAAGATATAAATATAGCTAAAAATTATATCATGAATAACAGGGCTTTAAGGAATCCAAGAAGCTACTATATAGAGTAAGTAGCTTTATTAAATAAATCAAGTTATAAATGTAATTAAACAATAAGAAAGGAAGTGAATATTTAGTAAGAGATGTACTTATTATATTCGTCTCTACTAAAGGCAAGCTATGAATATAAATGAGATTAATTTGATTTCTTCAAGCACATGTATTGATAGTTGTAATGGTATTTGCAGAAGAGTTTTAAAAGATATAGAAAATAATTTTAATAACAGTGAAATGTTATTAGATGCATATATTATAGATTTAAATCAAGGGGGGAGGGACTATTCATCAATAATTCAATTGGGATTATTGTTAAAACAATTAGATGATAAATACAAGCAGTTGAAATAATGGTTTATTTATGAAAAATAATTTATTCAATGTAGTTTGGAGCGGTGTGTATGTTTAATATCATAGATACAATTGTACAGGCTATAATAGGGAATGGGTCATATGATTTCTTAAAAAAAATATTTATAAAAGGTAAGAATTTGGAAGATAAAACTCAAATTCAAATTATTATAAATGCTAATGATAATAATAGAGCTAATCAAAATATTGAAGCTAAAAAAGAAATTGAGGATGCTAAAAATGAAATTTCTAAAAGATTGCAATATGTATATAATTCCATGAATTTTGAAAAATCACCAAAACAATTTAATATAAATAAATTAGCATATGTAATGGGAAATCAGACAAGCGAAGAACTTAATAGTTATATGCAAGGGCATAATTATCCTTCATTTGATTTTCTTGATAAATTTGCATCTTGCTTCGCAGTAAATACAAAGTGGTTAAAGTTTGGAGAAGGTCATCCTTATAAGAGTAATGAAAAATCTGAAATGTATGCAGAAGAATATTATAAACGTATATGTGAATTAAAGCCTGAGAGTATATTTTTTATTAGATGTAATTCAAAAGAAGGAGAGAGTATAATAATACTTAAAATTTGCGAATATAAATATGTAATATTGCCTAAATGCTATCACATTAGTTCGTATGTTGGGGCAACCGGGCAACATCAAATATGTTCATTTTACAAATTAATAGAAAAACTTAAAAATAGTGAATTAATAATAGATTGTTATGGTCTAATAATTGATAAAGAAAGCTTTAATGAACTTTACAGAGGCGATGTTTTTCCGGGCAACTATGATAATTTAAGAGATACAAATAATCCTTGGTGGGATGATTTTACTGATATATACAATGAAGATTTTAGTTCAGAGAAGTATTCTATGTGGTATGGTGAGGAATTTGTTCAAGCCCAAGCAATTGTAAGAGCCTGTTTGGAACAAATGAATTGAATATAAATTTAAGTAGATATTTAATATTAAGAAGAGGAGTATAGCAGATGAACGAAAAATTTGACTTAGAAACTTATCGCAAGGAAAATCCTATGGACTATTTAAAAGCAATAGAATTTATAAAAGAAAATCCTAGTGATAGTGACATAATGTAGACTATCTATAAAATAACTCGATTACATATACCAGAAGTAATTTATAAATATAATTCACTTTCTGATAACTTTGAAGAAAATAGCATTAAGCTTAAGACATTGCTAAGTAAGAAAGTATATTTGGCTGAACCAAAATCATTTAATGACCCATTTGATAACAAGGCATTTTTTTATCGAAATGAGGTTTTATCAAAATATGATTTTTTAAAATCTTTTAATGGGAAAATAATTGACGATTTTTCAAGTTATGTTCGCTTATCCTCTTTTACTAGTAATGGTGTAAATAGTATGCCAATGTGGGCACATTACTCCAATAATCATCAAGGGTATTGTGTAATGTATAATACAAAATTAAGGGAAAACATAAATTTATTATCTAATTTATTCCCAGTTCAATATATTGAACAAAGAATTGACATTACTTGAATATTAGACTCTTTTGTTGCCGAGATTGAAAGTTTAAAAGAAAAATCAAAAATAACTGGAGAAAAAGTCATAAGTATTGATAATTTGGTTGTTGTTTGGATTTCGGTTTATTATGCTTGCTTAAAGCATCTAAGTTGGAGTTATGAAAATGAATTGAGATGTGTTGCATCTTCTAACTTTTCAAGAATGCCATATTTAGACGCTGTACCTTCTGCTATTTATATAGGTGCAAAATGTTCTGAAATAAATAAAAAATATTTGTTTGATATTGCATATCAATTAGATATCTCAATTTATCAAATGTTTTTTAATGAATATTCCTTGAGATATGAATTAGAATTAAAGCAATTAAGATAAGTAATTTATTATAATTTGGAGGTGTATTAAATGGCTATAGACAAAGTAATAATTGACAAAGCAATAGAAATATTGGAAGATGAAGGAATATTATTTGAAGATTCATCTGAGGTTGGAAAATTTTTAACAACAAGCAATTCAAGAGAAGAACTAAGTAAATATTTGGATGAACATTTTAGGTTCTTTGATAAAAGTGTTACTGTTCGTGGTTTTAATATTCTTAGTAGAGGAGAACCATTATATCTAATTTTAGTGTGGGATATTCTTGAAACATTCTACTCACAATTGGATGATTATTATGATGTTATAAAAAAAGCAGCTAGTATTCATTATGGCGTTCCAGAGAATGATATTTTTCTTGGATTTATGTAGATTTTGAAAGAGTTAGTATTATGATTTAATTAACTTAATAATTGCTTTTTACTTACAATTAACTTGCCTATAGATAAAATGAGAATTTTATCTACAATGTAAAGAGTTTTATTTTGTTTAATATAGCATATTTGGAAAACTTATTTAAAGATTTAATAATATAGTAAATTGTTGAAGGATTTTTCTATAATTTGTAAAAATATATAAAATAAAGAGATTTTTAGTTGCTTAACTAAAAGTTATAAAAGTACTTTGAAGGATTTGTTTTAGTTCTTAAGGGAAAGGATGACAAAAATGTTTGATGACAAATTAGAAAAGCCGCAATTAAAAGCATCAGCACCTAAAAGACCCGGATGTTTAGTTTTTATTATAAGTTTTATTATCCTACTTGCAATAGGGTATGAGATGGCAGATAATTATATTATAGAATGTAGTTTTATTCTAATTATTGTTGTTTCATTTGGGATTAGTTTCTTAACTTGGCATATATCAGATAAAATATATGAGAAAACACCTAAAGGTAAGATTGAAATCGAACAGTTTAGAAAAGCATATGAAGAATATAAGAAAGAAGAACAAGAATATAATGAAAAGTGTGAGGAAAGAATACTGGCTGTTAGACAGGCTCTTATTGATAGATTTAATATTTCAGAAAGTACTTTAAATAATCCTGTAATAGTTAAATATTTAAAATCACAACCTCAGTTACAAATAAATTGGGACAACTTGGATTTGATGATTTGGACTAATAAAGATACATTATATTTAGTTCATAATGATTTAGTAAATTGTGCAGGAGGTATAGCAATTCCTATTGAATCAATAAAAAGTTTTTTAAGACAAGGAGACATGTATATAGAAACTAATGTCTCCGGAGGAGGTGGCGGTGGAAGCTCACTAACTGGAGCTGTCGTAGGTGGTGTTATTGCTGGAGGAACTGGTGCTGTCATTGGTAGCAGAAAAAAGATAGAGGAAATTAAGACGGAAAATAAGCAAATTGACAACCGTGAAACTATATTGGAATTTGAGTATTATGGTAAAACATATTATATGTTTTTAACTTCAGAAGCATATGACATATTGTTAAGAATGATTCCTCAAAAAGAGTTTAATTATGTAAGTAGAGATAATATTAAAAAAATAGAAAATAAGTCAAATGATGATACATCTTTTGATAATATAAGAGAACTAGCAAAATTAAAAGAAGAAGGTATTCTCACTGAAGAAGAATTCCAAGCAAAGAAAAAGCAATTATTAAGAATATAAATATTGATAATGTTTTTAAATGCAATTTATTTGAAACAAATAGTAATAATATAAGCAAATATATTGATTGAATAAAAGTGAGTTAACTTTTAGTATTGCATTTAGGAAAGAATTTCACTACTTGATATTGAAAATTGGAGAATAATTAATGACAAAGGATGTGTTACAACAAAGTTAACGCATCCTTTTTAGGCTATAATAATTCTTTTAATCTATCCTTTTCTATCACTAGAACAGGCTTATTAAATGACTCTTGAATAAGAGCCACTGTTCCTTTTAACTCATCATACTTTTCCCAAGTAAGTGCATTCTTTGCAGATTCACTCCATTCTATAGGTTGTTTATTTTCATCATAAAATACCTAAACTATTGTATAAGTACCTTAAGCCTTTTTTTATACTCTGTAGTTCCAGCTAGAAAGCATCCATCTATTATACCTATTTTTAAAACTCATGTTAGCAATTCCATTAGCTTTTTTAGGATAGTTTTTTGATGCTTCTTCCCCAACAGATTTATCTACAAGTTTAATTACTGTTTCTGTTCCTAGGGTAAGCCATTAGCAACGTAAGGAGCCTGCATTCTGTAAGAATAAAACTATTCTAATCATCTTCCTCTGGAATGCATCCAGTTGCAACAAACTCATATATTACATTAATTTTATCAATATCTATTTTGCCAGTAACACCTTGCAATTCAGTTATACTTCCCCAATCACCAATACTTTCCAGAAGGTGTAAATCAAATATTCGCTCCCAACTCTCTTCTTTTAATATATTACATTTATTTTGTTCCCATAGTTCATATTCTTCTTCAGATATGCTAAAAAATCCATTGTTTAATACTACATGCCATGCTTCAAAATCCGATAAAAGTACATCAGCTCTATCTAGCTCAGCTTCTAATAAAACACCTTTAGTATCTTTTTCTAGGTAGTTTTGTTCTACACGCTTCCTATCTGGTTTTTGGCTCCATAACCATACAGGGTAATCTCCATTATACTTCGACAGTTTCTTATGCATCTGTTCCATCATCCAACTATAGTGTTTTTCAAAGCCATCTATAGCGAATTCTTTATTACCTTCTAAATAGCCTTTCTTCTTACTTTCTCTCCAAGCATCTATATGCTGTACGGTATAAAATTTCATAAAGATAACCTTTCCTTAACTAACATTGTTAAAATATATAATACTTTGTCTAGTAATTTTTTTCAATATACTCATAGTAAACATAAAAGATATAAAAGAACAGTGCTTGGAGAAAAAATATATTATTATTGATGATTTTAAATAGCACATAAAAGTATAAAACTATAACATAAGACAAACCCTAAGTTACAAGAAAGCATTATTAACATTTTTAAAAACTTGAGCCTTTTCCCTCTTTCTAAATACACACTTCTGGCATTCTTTATTGTAGCATTTTTTCTAATAAACTAGTTTTTATATATTCTAACCTTGCATCTATTAAGGCTTATTAATGAAAGAATGGCTTAACCTGTAAATCTCTTGTATATGTTACTGCCTTCAAGTGAATATTCAATATTACATTTTTTAAAGATGGTCTTAAAATCTATGTCTTTTAATGTAAAATGCTTTGCAAGCAAACCTAAGTGACAGATAGAAAAGTTAATTGTTCCATTAAATATTATTCCGTTCTTATAGGAGTAGACAGCCATATTATAATCTGAAAAAAAGTGTAATCCCCAATTTGAGCCATCAACATTAATACCAATAATTGAATGCATAGCTATTGTTAGAGTGTTGATGCTTTCTTGATTTAGGTTCATATTTAAGTGTTGAAGAATATCTTCAATTTGAGAAGATATTTTAAGCTTATTACTGCAATTGGATTGTTTTTTTCCATACTGTAAAAAGTATAATAGTAAATCATCTATAAAAGTACAAGATTTAACACATGGACTAATTTCTATATAGTCAAATTCTTTGAAGTAATATCGAACACTCTTATTAGAAGAGTATTCTTTAGGGAAAAATAAATTTATTTTTTCATTTTCCTTTAGTATAACATCACAATTTCTTGGTTTAAGTAAAGATTCTTTGTTGCTTTTGCAATTATTGGATTCATTTTTAGCTTCGTTTTCTAAAATTCTCTTTTTACATTCTGTTTCATAGTCTAACCAAGTGTCGAACTCTGGAAGACTAATATAAGGCTCATCCATAACTTTTGCCCTATTATATTTTGGTTTTAGTTTATTAATATAATAGGTTTCATAAATATCCATATCAGTTTTGGATTTGCACTTTGCAAGTATTATCTCATCAATTTCATTGCCCCAAGGGTCATTATAATGAGCTTTAGGACGGTTAAGGAAGTCAGCTGTTTTACCAACATATAATAAAACCATGTTTTTATCAAAAATTTTGTATACCCAATACATAATAACCACCACTTTTAAAAATAATAACTTAATGGATATTATTTCCATGAAGATATTTAATATACACTAGCAGATTTTATCGAGTAAAAATATTAAGTGAATATATAGCAATTATTATATTTATATTTTATAATAAGTTATCCTTAAGGTAAGTATATTTAAAATTGAAGTGCTTATAATTAATGAATATATGGTGGTAAAATTTTATGAATAGAAAAGTATATAAAAATCTTTATGTAGATGACATAAGAGACTGTCCAGATGGGTTTGAAATTGCAAGAACCCTAAAAGAGGCAATATATTATCTTGAAAACTTTCATGTTGAAATTCTTTCTCTTGACCACGATTTAGGGGAAGACGAAGAAGGTAATTTATTACCAACAGGGTATGATTTAGTTAAATATATCTGTGAACATAATTTGAGAGTTTCTAGTGTGTATATTCATACAAGTAACCCAGTTGGGAGATTTAACATGTATGAGACTTTAATAGGAGCACAAAGAAGAGGATTCATTGACAAAGATATTAAAGTGTATAATTTTCCTTATACCGAAAATAAATATACGTAAGGGTAGGAGAGAATGTAATGAGAGATAAAAATAGAATAAGACCATTATTGAATAAATTGGAAAATTTGTGGGATAAATACCCGGATTTGAGGTTTGGACAATTAATATCTTTAATAACTAGTGAAATAAAAATGCCCAATTTGCTTCTTGCAGAGGAAGCGGATTGGGAAAAAGCTATAGAAAAGGTTACTCACAAAACTAATAAGAATACGCAGAGTAATATAGAATGAGTTTATAGATGTAGTATTACCAATAAGTATTTGCAAGTCGACTTAGTTTAATATAGTAGTAGGTGGTAATAAAATGGATTTCAAAGATATAAATACAAGAGTTTGTCAAATGATTAAAAGCGAATTAACTGAGATATCCTATTCCACGTGGGTTAAATATTTAGAAAAAGCTTATATGGAGGAAAATAACATTATTATCAAAGTTCCAGATAGCTTTGTTCAAGGAATTGTGCAAAGCAGATATTTATCATTGTACCATTCAGCTTACAGCCATTTTAGAGATGGCTTTAGATATGAAGACATACTTGTAGAAGTTGATGAAAATCTTGCATGTCATGAAAAGATTGTAAAAAACAACATTGAAGAGAATAAAATAAAAATTTGTAGTGCGAATAAAATGCGAGAGATAGCGGATAGAAAAAATGCAGAAATAGAAGATGTTGAAAAGTTATTTGAAGAAGAGCTTAAAGAAATATATGATAGAATTACTTATAATGCAAATGTAGGAAAATATAAATGTGCTAAAATATTAAAGTATCCTAATACACATGTAATTGTCCAAAAAATAATTGATAGTCTTATAGAGAACGGCTATAAAATAGAAATAGAAGAATACGCTCAAGAAACAGGATTAACAATTAAGTGGTAAAAAAGGGACTAAAAGAGTTATTAGATGATATGCTCCCCTTGTGGT
>NZ_JAEEGB010000003.1 GCF_016316925.1 Clostridium aciditolerans
AGCCCACATTTCACATCATTACTCAGTGTCCTCACCTTCTCCATACATTACCATCGATAGGGAAACTAACTAGAAAGTTAACTTATACAAAGGGATATGTTTCCAAAGCTGAAGGTAGATTTAAAAACTTTGTGTCAGTCTTAGTGAAGGGTTTTAAGACAACCTTAGCATCTTCGAGTTGTCTGAGCATAGCGAGTTTCTCGAAGGTTCTTAGGTCGTCTAAAACACAAGCTTTAGACTGACTAAAAGTTTTTAACGGACTGAAGCTTGGAAACATAGCCCGGGGTATAAGTTAACTTTCGGATTTATAACCCTATATGCCTCAATAGTTTCAAATTCTAAGCTAATAAGGTTTTATAAACATTTGGGTCCAGTAGCAGACTCCACTAGGGCTTTTTGCAAGTCCTACACCTATTTCACTATATGCAGGACTTAGTATATTGCTTCTGTGTCCTGGTGAATTCATCCATGCTGCCATAACCTGTTCTGGTGTTTGCTGACCCATTGCAATGTTTTCACCGGCAGCAGAGAAGTTTAATCCAAAGGATTGTATCATTGTAAATGGTGAACCATAAGTAGGGGATGTATGTGAAAAATATCCTTTATCTATCATATCCTGTGATTTATATCTAGCAACTCTAGAAAGCTGCCAATTTGCTTTTAAAGGTGAAAGTCCAGCTTTAGCTCTTTCAGCATTTACTAAAGTAATAACTCTATTTTCAGCAGTTTTAACATCCTGTATGTTTGGAACTGTTATTTTTTGTCCTGGATAGATTAAGTCTGGATTGCTAATTTGAGGGTTAGCAGATATAATTTCACTTATTCCGATTTCATATTTTACTGCAATTTTCCACATTGAATCTCCAGGAACTACTGTATAGGATATAGGTTGAGCATGAACTTTGCTGCCGAATAACATTAAACATAAAAATGAACTTGCGAGTATTGTTTTTCTTTTCAAAATAAATCACCTCGTTAAATATTGTGTGAAGGATAGGTGACATTTATGTTATGTATATTGTGTAATTCATGCAATAAAATGTAGGAAATATAGAGATATTTCAATAAGAAGTAAATAGATATTAAGGTATTTATGTTGAATGTAACCAAGCATTAATAGTTAAATTTAACTAGAAATAAAATTAAAATTTATATAAAATATACATATAAAGATAATTATTCTATTATTATGCAAATAAAACATTAATAACTGCAAGAGTTTATTGTATTTAATTGGAATATAAGGAGGATACGGAGGATGTATGATTAAAATAGCTATTTGTGATGATGAAAAAATAATTCTAGAATGTATGTATAACAAGATAAAAAAAGTAACTCATAAATTATATGAAGATATAGAAATAAAAAAATTTATTAATGGGAATGAATTGTTAGTAGAAATTACAAATGCTGAACATTTTGATATGTTATTTTTAGACATAGATATGCCACAGATAAATGGATTTGAAATAGCCAACTTAGTAAGAAAATATAATAAAGAAATTATTATAATATTTTTAACATCCATGGATGAATTGGTTTATGAATCTTTTAAATATAACCCATTTAGATTTTTAAGAAAGCAAAAGGTGGACGAAGAGCTAGTTGAGGTACTTACTTCTGCCATTAATTCTATTGAAAAAGTTAAAGAAAAACAGAATATCTTTAATATTGATTTTGGAAAAGTTAAATTATATTTAAATGATATTTTATATATTGAGTGCATAAATAGAAAAGTATACTTAAAAACTTTTAATATAAAATACAAATTATTAAATACTCAATTTAATAATTTAATTAATGAACTTGATGATAAAAATTTTATTTTGATACATAGAACTTGTATGGTTAACCTTAAATATGTATTTAGCATTAACAAATTAGATATAATCTTAGATAATAAAGAAAAATTGCCAATAAGCAGATATAGAGTAAATGATATAAAAAGAGCATTTACATTATATGCAGAGTAAAGATTATGGATATTTTAGGAAGTAAATTAATGGAGTTTTTATTTGGTTTATGCGAAAGTATTATATTTTTTAATTTCTTTTCTAATATCTTTAATAAGAAAAAAGATAATAAATACATATATATAGGAATAATTATTTTATATGCTCTGATTATATACTACTCAACCAATATGTTATACTTTTCTAATAGTAAACTAATTTTATCCGTTAGTTTTTTAATACTCTTTGTTATAATTTTATATGAAGGAACTTTAAAAAATAAAATAATATTTACAATAATTGCAGTTATAGTAATGATTTTAAGTGACATAGTTGTAGCCAATATATTAATGATAGTTATGAAAATAGATTTGCAAAAAATGCTTCTTGAACAAAATTGGGCTAGAGTATTTTTAGTATGTCTTTGCAAAATGTTAGTGTTGGTTATATTAAAAATGATTTGTTACTTTGTTGATAAAGCTAATTTAGACATTCCATTAGAATACTGGTATATGATTTTAAGTATATTTTCTATACTGTTCATTATATTGATATTAATAGGTAAAATTGGAGCTATGTCACAATATTATTTTGATAAATCTTTATATTTTATAGTATGTTCTGTTGGAATTTTAATTATAACTATTTTTATTAATTATATATTTCTTAAATTAGGTAAGTATTATGAAAAAGAACAAGAATATAAAATAATTGAATTAAAAAATGAAATAATGGAAAAACATTATATGGAAAAAGAGGAATTACATAATGAAACTCGTAAACTTAGACATGATTTTAAAAATCATATTATTTGTATTTTATCTTTAATTAAAAACAATAAAATACAGGAAGGAATAGAATATATAGAAAGTATAAATAATATTGTAGTTTTAAATTCTATTCTAATAAAAAGTGGAAATGATATAGTTGATGCTATATTAAATCAAAAAAGTATTTTAGCAGAAGAATTTAATATTAATATAGATATAGAAGCCAATATACCAAAAGAAATAAAAATAAAATCTATAGATTTATTATCTGTATTAAGCAATGTTATTGACAATGCAATAGAAGCATCTAGAGAAATTAATAATGAAGATAAAAAAAGAATAGATGTAAAAATAAATCCATATAAAGATTATTTGCTCATTTCAGTTTCTAATGTAGCTAAGACAAACCCTATAAGTACAATGAAAAAATTTCAAAGTACTAAAAAAGATAAAAAGAACCATGGATTGGGGCTTAAGATAATAAATAACATAGTAGAAAGATATGATGGCATTGTAGAATATTTTTATAAAGATAATATATTTACAATAAAAATATTGATGAAATTGATATAAACAGAATTCTTGGCTTCAGGTAGAGTCTTGACTCCATCTGAAGCTTAGAAGTCGTTATCCAGGGACATAGCCGCTCTTTACTCCCACTTTGAGAAGATAGGAGTATTAGAGCGGGTAAGTCATCGGATAAATAATAAAAATGTATTAAATTTATTTTAATCATATAAAAGAAGATATTTTAAATGAGGTAAAATACCTTTTAAAATATCTTCTTTTATATTTTTTGTAAATTTATATCAAAAATTACTATTCGGTAGCAAAATTATGCTATTGAGTAAGAAAAGGAATAAAATTCAAAAAAGCATGATATAATCTTCTCCAAAAGAGGTGAAAAATTTGTTAGAACAGTTTGCTGAAGACATAACTTTCATTTTAGTAAAAAATAAAATAATAGATATAGATGAGAGAGATATTTATATATATGGGTTTCAGATTATTATATCAACATTAACTATTACAATGTTCTTATTAATTTTAGGAATTATATTGGACAAAGTTGTTTTAACTTTATTTTTTATTTTAACTTTTATAATTTTAAGATCATGTACAGGAGGATATCATGCTGAAAAGTTTAGTGGGTGTTTTGTAATAACCACATTAATATATTTAAGTGAACTTTTAATAAATTACTTACTACTTGATAAATATAAAACAGTTCTAGGGATGATTTTTGTAATAGTTTCAACAGCAGTTATCTATAAATTATCACCAGTAGAACATGAAAATAATCCATTATCATTAGATGAAAAGAAAAAATTTAAAAAAATAAGCAGAATAACAATTTTAGTAATAGCTTCGCTTATAAGTATAGGATTTTATACTAATTACATTTCAATAGATATAGCATTTATAGTTAGTTTAACAATACTAGCAATATCAATTCTTACAATAATACCAGTATTAAAGGGAGGAAAAGAAAATTATGGTTAAGGAAAAAATTTTAAGATCAATAGCTAATGCTACAAGAAAGATTGCTAAATCAGCAAGTTCTAATGCATCATTTTATTATTCCTATCAACCCAAAGTACCTGAAGCTTTAAAGAAAAATCAGTAAAAAATATAATGTTACAAATTATAATTTTATAAAAAATAAGACAAATATAATTTTAAATGCAATATTTTTAGGAGGGGTTAGAAAAGTGGATGTTATTCAACAAACCAATAGAACAATATTATTTGAGGAAATAAATCCGGAGAGATTAGATTTAATTTCAGTAGTTGGTGATACAAAGGACTTAAACAGTTTAAATGATGACAAAATAAAGGAAATTAATGAACTTCTTTTAGTTAATAGCTTTGATGAATTTTTAGAGAAATTTGCTCCAGTGGTGTATTCCTTTTATAATGCCAATAACCAAAAGGTTATGTATACATTAAAGAAACCAGAAAATATTCCAGATGGACTTATAACAGAAATTCCAATTAATCAATCAAATGATTTTTTAAAGATGCTGTTCACTTTAATTGATACAAAAAGAGCACAGGGAATAGCAAATGTAGATTTTAAATTTGAAAATTTATTAGATATGATATCACCAAAGAAAGTTATGGACGATATAAAACAATCTAGAAAAGAAATTCAATATACATACAGTAAGTATGAAGCTTTAGATGATGAAGACCCATCTAAATTAGATTTAGGGGACAAGCTTAACGATATGTTTGAAGAAGCTAGTGGAAATTATAATAATATTATGGCAATGCTTCCATTAGCAATTGAAGATATAAAGACAAGACTTCTTCTTGGAGCAGATAGTGAAAAAAATGCTGATGTACCATTGCAAATAGGTGTTCTAAGCATGGGAGAAAATGGAGAACTAAAGGTTTTAGAAGCTCCAAAACCAGAAGAAACTTCATTAGTTGCGATAGATGACAATGCAAATTTAGGATTAATAGAAGCTTTTGAAGATGATTATGATGATGTTAATGAAACTAAATCTGATTATGTAAAGAGTTTAGTTGTAAGAACATTTTGTCCTCTAGCTTCAACTATGGAAAGCTCAATTGATTTAGCTGTAGAAGTAGAGAATTATAATACTTATTTAGAATTTTATAAGAGCGCTAAAGATGATTTTATAAAAACAGTTAAACCTTTAATTGAGAAGATTTTAGGAGTAAAGATGTTCTTTGATCAATATCAGACAAAGAATAAAGGAATGAAACCATCTTTATTAGTTACAAATACAAAGCTTAATAGATTAGTTAGCTCTAATAATTTACCAAGATTAAAAACTTATTTAAGTTCAGTAAATGATAAAAACGATTTTAGCAATACGATTTGGTTTGGTATTGTGCCATCTATTGAACTTGAAGCACAAGCAAAAAATAAAGTTAAAAGAGAAAGATTTAAATCAAATAAGAAAGTTGAAAAGACAGATTCCAATACTATGGAAGATTTATCAATGCTTTTAGATGTAGTTCAAAAATATCGTATACAAATCTTTTTTAGTTTTGAACCAAGAGAAGATACTACATTTAATCATGTGGCAACAGCAGGAATTGATAAATTTATAGATAAATGTGCGCCTTTATTACGTAACACTTATAGTGAATTTGCAATTCCATGTATACCTAATTTTACAGTTATTCCAAAAGAAAAATCAGGAGTAATTTTAGATAAGAGAATGATCTTTTCAGAAAATGGCTCTGCAGAATTATCTAAAGAAAAAGAAGATATTCTTAAACTTTGGATAGAAGGAGTTTATATTGGAAGTTCATATATAGCAGCAGGAATTACAGCTGCATACCAATGTCCAGATTACTTAAAAGAATATTATGGTGATGTGTTTGGTGAATATCCAGGGGTTAGATTTGATATAGAATCTTCTGACAATGCACTAAGAGTTACAACAACACTAGCAAAAGAAATATCAGGATTCACCAATGAAATCAAAAATTCAATAAATAGAAAAAACTTTGGATTCGTTTTTTCATCAGAAAATGCCCAATTACAAGGAAAAGAAATAAAACAAATAACTGTATATAAAGCGAGAAGCTTACAAGCCACAGAAAATGATTTTGAATCAATCTATAAAACATTAGTAACAACTTATATAGAAAGAATGCTAAGATTCTATACTAATGATTTTAAAGAGGATAATATTGTTAAATTCTTTAGTAATAATCCCAATAGTGTCAAGAGCAAATGGATGGCACATAAAGAGCATATAAATGCCATTATACAAGATGGAGATGATATTAACTTTATAATAAACGATAAAAATGGAACATGTAATATTGACCTTGTATTTAATGGTAATGTTAAGAACTTAGAAGTGGAAATCACACGCAGCGATGCTAGTTAATTTTAATAGATATCAATAATATCTATTTTAATTATAAATAAAAATTAAAGGGAGGACAAAAAAATGGGTTTTAGAGTAAAAGTTGAGGGTGCAGAAAGTATCAATTTAAATATTGAAAGTGTTCTAACTGTAGAATTTAAAACAGATACTCCAGATGATTCTAATGCACGTTCAACAGATTTAGGAACATCATTAGTTATTACTGGTAAAATATTGACACCAGTAGGCGGAGAGGCAGCAGATGGTACTATTAAATTAGCACAATGGTCACTTGTACCTGCTGAAAAAGCAGATTGTTATAGAAATGTACAAGTAGATGTTATTTCTGCTTCACAAGTAGTAAGACAACTTACTTTACCTAATGCCTTTGTAGTTAACTACGAAGAACATTATGGTGATGGAGAAGGTGTAGGTACATTTAAACTATATGTTAAACAAAAGAAAGACAAGACTGCTCAAGTTAAATTTGAAGGTGGATTCGGAGAATAAAAAAATAAGATAGGGAGGACATGAGAAAATGGGATTTAAAGTTAAAATTGAAGGTGCAGAAACAATTGATCTTAGTATAGAAAGCGTTCAAAATGTAAAGCTTATAACAGATACTCCAGAAGATACAAATGCTCGTTCAAAAGATGTAGGAAGCACAATGATTATAAGTGGTAAAATATTAACTGCTGTAGATGGAGATCCATTTGACAGTACAAGAAAAATGGGAACTTGGTCATTAGTACCAGCAGAAAAAGCAGACTGTTACAGAAAGCTTACTGTAGAAGTAATTTCTGCAGACCAAGTAATAAGAAAAATAACTTATCCAAATGCTTTTGTAGTAGATTATAAAGAACATTTTGGAGATACTGAAGGTATCGGTACATTTGAACTTGTAGTAAGACAAAAGAAGGACAAGTTAAGCTTAGTGACTATAGAAGGTGGATATAGCGCTTAATATTAAAAGACTATAATTGATTTTTCTCTTGAAAATAAATTGGATTTTCTTTTCAAGAGAAAAATCTTTTGCTATCAAAAATAAAAAACTGAGGTGTAATATGAAAGACTATTACAAAATATTAGATATACAAGTAACTGCAACTAAAGATGAAATCAAAAATGCTTTTAGAACTTTAGCTAAAAAGTATCATCCAGATAAAAATAAAGATAATGAGGATACTCTAAGAAAATTTCAAGATATAAACGAAGCATATCAAGTTTTAAGCGATGAAGATTCAAGGAAAGAATATGACAAAAAGTTATCTAGCTTTAATCAAAATAACAATAAAAAAACAAGCAATAATGATAATAAATCAAAAAATGATAAAAGAACATATAGAGACAAAAGTGATAGTATAGAGAATTTAAATAAATGTTTTGAAAGTTTTTTTGGCTTCGATGCAAATACGAGTGATATTGATAAAGATAAGCTAAATCAAAAAAAGAATCCAATAGATACAAGCAATATGTTTGATAGTTTTTTTAGCATAAAAAAGAAGTAATGGAGTGAGTTACTTTGAATCGAAATAATAACAATATAAATTTTAATAACAAATTAACAGTAACCGTGCAGCTAATTAATATGTTCATAGGTGCCATAACTGCACTAATATGTGTAATTGGCTATATTACTATAGAATCTATATATTTAAAAGGAATAATTATAGTTATTGCTATAACTTTGGGGGTATTGTGTTTTGTAAATTTATACAATAGATTACATAGAACAGAAGTTATAGAGGATGAAAATAAAATAAGCACTATTCAATTAGTTAATGAAGAAAATGAAATCGTAAAAAAATGGGATATAGGTGAAAGAGTTTCATTTCTCATAGGGAAAAATACAGTAGATAATGATGTTTTTATAGACTTGAATTTATCTATATATTCAACATTAATTGAAGATAAACATGCTGTTTTAAACTATGCTGCTGGAAGATGGTATATAGAAGATTTATCAACTACAAGTGAAGTCAGCATTCAAAAGATAGATGATGGGAAAAAATATAGAATTGTAAAAGATACTCCATGCGAATTAAAAAAAGGAGATACTCTATTTATTTTTAAAGTTAAACTTTTACTTAAATAATATAACAGCAGCTAATATTAATTAAACTTTAAACTAAGTGAAACGGAGTGAGATATATGGGGCTTATTAGATGTCAAAATGGTCATATGTTTAGTGAAAGACGTTATGGTAATATATGCCCATATTGCAACATAGATACTGCAAAAAAAGAAAATAAACAAGAAATTATTCAAGAAAATATGAATATAGAAACAAATCTTTTATATCAAGAAGTAGAGCCTGTATGTGGATGGCTTGTATGCATTGAAGGTACGAGAGTAGGTAAAGACTATAAAATAAAGAGTGGCAAGAATTTTATAGGCAGAGCTGATGATATGGATATTCAAATAATAGGTGACAATCACATTGCAAGTAGAAATCATGCAATAGTAGTATATGATCCTAAAAAGAAGAACAATGTTTTATTACCAGGAGATTCTTCAGGTATAGCCTATTTAAATGGAGAGCCTGCATATATGCCAACGGAACTCTCCGCATATGATGTAATTGAACTTGGGAAAAGTAAATTTTTATTTGTACCCTTTTGTGGAGAACATTTTGAATGGGAAGATAATGAGTAGGTGTATGATATATGCTAAATATTGATAAATACACAAAAATAGATTTTATATTTTTACTAGGAATTTTATTAATAATTTTATTAATCATAAGAAAAATTTTATTAAATAAAATAAATAAAAATAATTTAGAAGTGGCGAAAAAAGTAAGCATTGGGTATGAGGAAATTCAAGAAGACTATGTAGACGTAACATATGCGCCTTATGGAACATTAGCAGTTTTAGCTGATGGTCTTGGGAAAAATGAAGCAGGAAGAATTTCAAGTATTGTATCAGCTAAAACAATAACTAAAATGTTTTTAGAAGAAGGCAGCAAAGAAAAGATAGTATACTTCTTTAAAAAAGCTTTCAACAAGGCTAATCATGAAATAATAAAGAGAGTTGAAAAAGATAAAGGTGGAGCTAGTGTATTAAGTGCAGTAGTAATTGATGATTTATTATATTACGCATTAGTTGGAGATTGTATGCTTGCTATTTTTAGAAATAAAGAACTTGTCAAATTAAGCGAAGGACATGCTATTAATGAAGTAGCTAAAAGAGAGTACTATAAGGGAAACCTCCAAAAATCTGAAGCAGTATATGCACTAAAAGAAAAAAAGCTTTTATATTATCTTGGACAAGAATCCTTTAGAGATATTGAGATTTGTGATAACCCAATTAAACTACATAAAAATGACATAATTGTACTTATGAGTAAAGGAATATATGAAAGCTTAAGGTGGATAGAAATTGAAGATACGTTAGGAGAAAATAACATAACTTTAGATGATATATGTGAAGAGATAATAGAAAAAATTAAAAACAATAATAAGTTCAATAATTGTAATGGAAGCATAATACTTATGAAATATTTTGATAACAAAAGCAAGAAAGAATTTTAACGAATTAAAACTAAGTTAGGATGAGGAAGATGAGAAAGCTAAATTCAAAATTTAAAACAAATTTTATATCAGAAGAGGGAGCTTTTCTACAAAATAAAGATTATTTTGCATTTATTGAATTAGATGATTATGCATGTTATGTAATTGCAGATGGAATAGATGATGATAAGGAACTAGAAAGTGCCAAAATAGCAGTAACAGCCTTTATAAGAAATTTTACAGCAAAGCCAACTATGAACAAATTTATCATAAAAAAATATTTAAAAAGTGTAAATGAGGAATTAATATTAAGCAGCAAATATGTAAGATTAAAGGCATCAATTACAGTAGTTATAACAAACTATAGTAAATTAATCTATTCTATTATTGGTAATACTAGATTTTATTTATTTAAAGATGGATATTTAAGATTAAAAAGTAAAGATCAATCTTTAACTCAAGAACTAGTAGATAAAGAAATTATTCCATTAGATAAAATGTCAAAACATGCTGAAAGAAATAACCTTTCATCTTATTTAGGTAAAAATGATTTAAGTAATATATATGTATCAAAAAAAATAAAACTTTCAGATGGCGATGTATTTGCACTTCTTACAAAAGGAATATGGGAAAATTGTGATGATAAAGAAATGGAAGACGCTTTAGAAGGAGCAAAGGATCCAAAAGATGTAACAGATAATATAGAAGATATGATCCTATCAAGGCAGCCGAAGAAATTGGAAAACTATACTTTGGCATTAACCTTTGTAGAAAAAGCCTATATAAATCCAAAACAAAAAGAGAGAATAAAAAAGATTATATTAGCTTCTATACCAATACTTTTGATTATAACTATAGGACTTGTAGCATTTAATGTTAAGAGACATCAAAAGCTTAATAATATTGCAACTATGAGTGAATGTAAAACGAATGCACAAGATTATATGAAAGATGGAAATATTCAAAGAGCAAATGAAGAATATAAAAAAGCTTTAGATATAGCTAAAAAATATAAGCTTAAAAATGATAGTAAGACTTTAGATGAAGACTATAAGTATACAGAAATAATCATGGAAGCTGATAAAAATTTAGAGAAAAAGAAATATGAAGATGCTTTAGATAAGTACATACTTGCTTTAGAAAAAGCAGGTGACGCTGGCAGTGTAGGTAGAGAATATATATTTAAAAAAATAAATATAGTCAAAAATTGTATTACAGTAGCAGATCTTTTAGCCTTAGGTGATAAACATCTAGAAGGTGGGGACTCAGCAGCAGCAGAAGCTAATTATCTGGAAGCTAAAAAATTAGCTTTAGATTATTATTTAAAAGATGAGAAAAAAGAAGCTATGGATAAATTACAAAAAATATATGACCAGAAAGCAGCAGACGCAGAGAAAGAAAAAGCAGATAAGGATAAAGCAGCAGCAGATAAAAAGCAAGCTGAAGATGCTGCAAGTAAGGCTAAGGAAGATGGTAAAAAACAAGAAGAAGAGAATGCCAAAAATGCTAAAGAAGAAAAAAAAGCAGCAGAAGAATTACAAAATAAAGCCATAGATCTTAGAAAAAATGGAGATTTAAAGTATGTAGCAGGAGACTACGTAAGTGCAAAAATGTACTATGCCTTAGCTAAAGAGGCCTTTGAAAGCATAAATTCACATAGTTTGGCCAATGAATTACAAGAAAAAATAACACTCATGGATAAAAAGATAAATGATGTGTCGGATAAGAAGAGGGAAGCAGACCAATATTCACAAGAGGCAAATAAAAGATATGTTTCTGGTGATGCTAATTCTGCTAAGGTATTATATCTTTTAGCAAAGGATATATATAACCAATTAGGTATGACAGATGAAGCCTCAAAGGTAGATGAAAAATTAGCTATAGTAGAAAAATCTATAGGACAAGGACAGTAAATATAATAAGAGAGTAAAGCAAGGTGATAAGGTGGATAGTAAACTTTATGAGAAGTTAAATGAAATTAAAGATTTAGAAGATAGAGCATTACTAAAAAAAATAATGAATAGTGTATTTAATTCTTTAGAGCAATACACTGAAGATAGATTTAATGACTTAGAACAAAGAGTATTTAGTGAGATTCAATATGCAAAAGCAAAATACAATATTTATTCAACAATAGTAAAAAGAGAAAAGATAGACTTAACTGACGATTTTTTATATCCAATCTTATCAGAGGATATTGAAGAACAGGTATATGATACAAAAGAGATTATAGAATTGATTGAAAATAAAGAATCTAAAAATATGTTCAAGATTTTTCTCAAATGCGACTATTCGATTTTTAAGGAATTTATTAATAGCAATCTTAAGATAAAAGGAATTATAGAAACGGATAAAAAAGTTCATGAAGCTTATTTTAAAGTATTTAAGAATAAAGAATATACAGGCAAAGTAAGTAAATTATATAAAAGCTTTATAAATAGCAATATAAGATGGACAACTATTAATAATCCATATATTCATAAAATTGCAGATGTAGTTTTAGCAGGATGTAAAGATAAAATCGGAAATGATGAAAATATAATTAAAATTGAAGTGGATTTTGGAGAGTACAGTAAATACATAGAATATGACATGGTGCCTCTTTGGAATATAAAAGAATTGAAATTAAAATGCAGCGGTTTTCCAGCACCATGCATAGATAAAATTAATTATGAACATAACATTTCAATTTTAAAAGAAGGAGAAAAAAATGGATACTTAGTTGATTCTGAAAATGTAGATATTAACTATATTATGTTAACAAATGAATCAGTAGTAATATCCTCTAAAATAGATGAAGCAGTGCCATGGAAATTATGGAGCATTATAAATTACAATAAATGCAAAATTTATCAATATGAATATGAACTTATGACTAATGAAGTTAATGTGAATTTTTCTAATAAACTCTCATTTGAAAAACCATACACAATAAAGACAAAAACAGAACTTGCAAGAGTTATAAACTCTTATAAAGCATCCGAATATTTAAAATTTAATAATGTAAACTTGGAGGAAATTTGCAAAGAAGAAGTTAAAGAGAGCTATGAAGTAAATGATTTTATAATTGATGAAATAAGAGATGAAAATGTAAAAAGAGTTCTTATTTTATATTTTGAGCCAAGAGATAAAGACAATTATTTAAATAAAGACCTTTTAAGCTTTTTAGTATCAGAAGTTCAATTAATTTATCCAGAATATAAATGTGAAGGAAGATTGATATGAAATATATTTGGGATATATTATTAAAGGCGGATCAACAAAAAATAAATAGAAAAGGAATAAAATTTGTACCAGCTAAAATATGCAGTCCTTATATGGAAATTGCTTTTGATGAGCTTAATACTGCATCATTGCCAGAAGACAATATTGTAGAAGTAAATGAGTGTTACAGATTTTATGAGATTTTTAAGGATTTATTTAATATTAATGTTGAGGAAAGTAAGGAACTTAGAGAAGTACTTCTAGATATATTATTACATTATTTAGGAGAATTAGATCTTAAAAGAGGATTGTGTAAAACGGAAGTTTATAAGAAGTTTTTAATGAAGGATATAGTGAATAAGGTATTTGGAGAAGAATTAGCTAATAAGATACATTACTTTGAAAAAGAAGAGTGTGATACTTTATTAAATGGGCTTATCACTTTATATAATACAGGAGTATCCCTTCAGTTATTTAATAAGATTTTAAGAAAAGTATTTAAAAATAGCATAGTTTATTCAAATAAAGAAAAGCCAAAAGATATGTATATTTATTTAGATGAGGTATGGAACAAAAAACTTCAAAATAAAATTGATGTTATATTAGACACATTTTTACCCATAGATATGAGGCCGCTAATCTTTTGGAATCAGCATTTTGGAATTTTAGGACTTAATAATACTATGAGAATGGATGAAATAGTTATGGTTGAATAAAAGTAACTAAGAATTTAGGGGGATAATATGAGTTTATATTCATACAAGTTACATAAAGTAAATGAAGAAGAAAAGGAAAAAACTAAATATAAAGAAAAAGATTTAAGGCTCATGACTACATTCCAATTAAGAGAAATATGTAATAAAGAAAAATTAGTAAAGAGCATAGTTAATCCTCTTGATAAAGAGGAGCTTATAAGGCTCATAATGAAATATAGAGGCGAAAAAGACAGTAGGCTTATAAATCATTACATAATTGGCGGCCTTGAGAGAATTGAGAGGTTTTTAAAGAGAAGTAAGAAAAACATAATTACCACTAAAAACATAGATTATCCAGGAAAGATAACGCTCTATGAAAATTTAGCTCTTGAGGTTTATGATAATTATGTTTTAAATAGCAGTGAAAATTTAGAAGAAAGCAACGTACTTTTGGTAGATAATAACTTTAAAGCATGCAGTATATTTAACATAAAAAAGATAACACAAAATAATAAAGACAAGTATTTTCTAATAAAGAATAAAAATGTAGAAGCAAAAGAATCTGAAAGCAAGCATTATAGTCTTCTATTTTTTTCAGAAAAAGATTCAGAGCTGCTTTATGATATTTATGAAGGAAATACAACTTTTATAGATTCATCTATAAATTTTAATTGTTTTCCTATATTACAATTTGAAGTAAAGCCGTTAAATGAGACAACAATGCCGCTGGCAATTGATTTTGGAACATCAAATACAACAGCCGGCATTTATATAGATAAAGAAATATTCCCAGGGTTAAATGAAAATTTAACAGAAAATCAGGGATATGCAGATTATGAAGAGGATAAAGTAAAATTCGTTAAAATAATGAATGAAATTAAAGAGAATGTAGAAATGACACCTCTTATACCAAGTGTTGTAGGGGTCAAACATATAAATGAAGATAAAATAGAATACGTCTTTGGATATGATGCCATTATGGAATCTAAAAAGAGATATATGGATGACGGAATGAGTTTATTTTATGACATAAAGAGATGGATAAGTGATTTTGAAAAAAGTGAAAAGGTAATTGATATTAATGAAAAAACAACCTTTATAAAAAGAAAAGATATCATAAAAGCTTATTTAGAATATGTTATATCCTTAGCAGAACAAAGGTTTAAATGTAAATTTAAAAATATTTATATATCTTGTCCATCAAAGCAAAAACATAAATTTCATACTTTATTTAAAGATATATTAAGTGATTATACAGTTAAAAGTGAAAACATATTAGAAGAAAGTGTTGCTGTTCTATATAATACAATTTCTGAACTAATTGAAAGAAAAAAATATGTTCAAGGAGAATGGTATAAAGCTCTTATCATAGACTGCGGAGGGGGAACTACGGATCTTTCAGGATGCAGCTTTAGTATATCTAATAGTAGAGTTTCTTATAAGTTAGACATAGAGACATCTTATGAAAATGGAGATACTGATTTTGGTGGAAACAATCTTACCTTTAGAATAATGCAGCTTATAAAGATTTTAATGGCAAATTCTTTAGCTAAAAGAGATGAAAATATAAAGAAAGCTATAATAGATGAATTTAAACTTGATATATTCAGATTTATAGACAAGTCTGGAATTAATGAACTATATGAGACTTTAAATGAAGAATATGAAAAAGTAGAAGAGATAATTCCTACAAAGTTTCAATTATATGAAACTAGAAGCAAAGAAGATTATTGCAAAGTGAGGAATAATTATTATTTCTTATTTGACTTAGCAGAAGAAGTCAAAAAGCTATTTTTTGCAAATCCAGATATCCTAAATGTTATGTTAACACCTAAAGAAGTTAAAAATTCAGAAGATAACACAATAAATTTTGATAAGTGGAAATTATCCTATGTAAATAAAATTGGTTTGCAGGTTGTAAAAGAAGCACCAGAAATTTCACTTAGCATATATGAAATAACTACCTTAATAAAAGGTGATGTTTATAACATAATAAAGAAGTTTTTAGAAACACTTTATGAAAATGATGAGTTATTTGATTATTCTCTTATTAAATTAACAGGACAATCTTGTAAGGTAGAGATATTTAAAGATGCATTAAAAGAATTCATACCTGGAAGAATAATTGAAATTAATAAGAGTAAAAAAGAAGCTAAAGAAGAATATGAGTTAAAGCTATCTTGCCTTAAGGGAGCATTAAAGTATTTATATGCCAGAAATTTTGGATATGCAGATATAAATATAGAAAGCAAAACACCAACCCTTCCATACCTGGTAACAGCCTATACTCATACAGGAGAGCAAAAGGTTTTAATTAAAGGTAAGGAAAAAGTTAAGGGCTTTATATCAAGATTTATGGATAGAATTCTCTTAAAACTATATCTAAAAGATAATAATGATGCTGTTAAATATGAATACAATTATCAATTTAATGAAACAGAATTAGAAAGAACAGATGCAAGGACAATAGGAGAAATGTATCCTAATATAATTCAACATGAAACAGATAACATAGAAAACAACGAAATAAAATTCTTTGTATGGGCTGAAGAAGAGCTTTGGGGATTTTATGTACTTGCTGTTTTAAGAAAAGATGAGGAACTTTATATAGGAAAAGAAAAGTTCTTCTACTTTGAAAATGATAAATGGGAGCAAAACTTCTTTGATGGTCTTAAGTAGTCTTGTATAAATCTGAAATAAATTAAATATATTCTGAGCCATATTAATTTAGGAGGTCAAGGAATTGTTTGAAAATAATTATCCGCTTTTTAATAGTGGAAGGCTTTTGAAGATTGAAATGTTAGAAGAGCTTAGGGATTTTCCAAGGGAATTTTTTGATATTAGGTTAAAGGAATATTCAGATGGAATAATTTCTGGGTGCGATATAGATGTAACTGACAATTATATAATTATCAAAAAAGGAATAATAAAATATCAAGATATTCTTTATCTTTTAAAAGAGGATAAGAAAATTGCGTATGAGTGTAATAACAAAATGATGATTTTAAAAGTCAAGTTTTTACCTCAATTAGGTGATCATGATTTTATAAATTATTCTACGGAAATTTATTTAGATGAGAGTTTAGAACTAAAGGAGAATGAGCTTGAGTTATGCAGATTTAAGTTAAGAGTTGGCGCAAAGCTTAGAGTCAATCATGTGGATTTTATTGATTTATGTACTGAGTACGACACAGTAAATACAATAAATGTACCTTATGCAGCTTATGGAGAAAGCAGTTTGAATCCTGATATTTTAAGAAGCTTTGGAAGAGAATTATTAGAATGTAATGTTAGTGAAGCTTGGGATATATCTTTTGCAATGACCTGTATCCAAAGTAAAGAACCAATTCAAAAGGAAATAATATTAAGGTATTTGATTCATAAATTAAGCATTAAAATGAAAAATTATTCTAATGAAGAGATATACAATTATCTTTTAAATGTATTGAATAGTGCAAAAAATGGACATGGAAATAATAGGCATGTGGGGAATGGAAGGTTCAAGAAAATATTGATTGATTAAAAATAAAGGAGGAATAGAGAGAGTATGAAAGAGGATTTTATAGCATACGATAATTTAAAAATATCAACCTATGACTGCAAGTATATACAAGACATGAAAATAGAAAATGATATAAATAATCATGCAATTTTAAAGCTTACTTGTATATTGGATGATGAAATGAAGGATAGTTATATTCAAAATACGGATGAAGAAACACCTATTGAAGTGTTTTATGAAAAAGAGGAAGCACATTTCTCTTTATTTAATGGAATTGTTACTAAGATAAAAATAGATGTAGTCAATTACGTATACACTCTACTTATAGAAGCCAAAAGTTTTGATTACAAAATGGATATTTATAAGAAAAAAAGGGATTTTCAAAATGTGAACATGACTACTCATGAATTAATAGATGAAGTGATGAAAGCATATTCAAGTGCAAAGTATGATATAAATATTCCTAACGAACCAATAGGGCAGTTTATACTTCAATATAATGAAACTGACTATGAATTTTTAAAACGTTTAGTTTCTAAATATAATCAAACTCTTATAAGTGCAATTGAGTTACAAAATATTCATTTATTTTTAGGGACTCCTGATATAGCAGTAGTGCCAAAGACTCAAATTTTGAATTACACAATTTCTAAGGCAGTTGATGAATATAATGACGTTATAAATAATGATATAGCTGATGCACTAGAGACAGATTTCATCTCTTATAAAATAAGGACTCAAGAAATATTAAATACAGGAGAAAATTTTAATTTTAAAAATCGACAATTTTATGTGAAGAAAGCAACCTACTTAATAGATGAAGGCAAATTAGAAAATGTATATGAATTAAGACCAAAGGGAGGTCTTAGATCAAAGCGTTTATACAATATGAATGTAATTGGAATCTCAATTAATGGTTCTATATTAGAAGTTAGTCGGGATAAAGTAAAAGTTCAATTAGAAATTAGTAATAAAAATAAAAACACAGCTTATTGGTTTCCATATGCTACAGTTGCAGCATCACCAGACGGTGGCGGATGGTACTGTATGCCTGAGGTTGGAGAAAAAATAAGATTAAACTGTCCAACTAAAGATGAAAGTAAAGCATTTGTTGTAAATGCAATAGGTGCACATGAAGCAAAGGCAGGAGCAGAAAGTGATAGGATGTCAAATCCTGATATTAAATCTTTGAAAACTGATGCAGGACAAGAAGTTAAATTTACTCCAAGTGGAATAGTTATAGAATGTAGCGGAGGGCAAGCATCAATGAATTTAAATAAGGATGGAACTATAGACGTTGTAGGCCAAAAGAATATAAACATTGCATGTGCCCAAAAGCTTTCCTTAAGAGCTGGAAATGAAATGACAATAAGTGCACAAAAAAGTGTGGATATTTTATGTGAAGCAGGAAGCAGCGTTATATTATCAGAGGGAGACGAAATTTTAGTTACAGGAACTAGGGTTCAAAATAATGGCTAAATAGATATATAGCTTTAGATAAAAATATATATCTATTTATAGTAATAATCAGGGTTTAGAGCTATTTTATATTTAAAACTAAGAGGTTAAGATAAGCTTAATATTAAAAGGAGATTTAATATGGATAACATAGATGAAAAAATAGCCAAGCTAAAAATGCAGCAAAGGCTTGAAAGAGAAAAGGAATTAAAAAAGGAGTCAGAGGAAGAAAATTTAGCATCAAGGGAAGAAGAAATCACTCTTGAGGAAGTAATTAAACAAATAACTGAAGGCTCTTTAAATATAAATAATACTAACTTTAAATTTATAAAGAAAGTGTTTTTAAATGGAAAGCTAGAAATTCCAATGCCGTTAGCATATTTTGAAGAAAGAGTAAACACTAATAAAAATACTACCTTAGTAAATGATAATAATGGGGTGAGCTTTACTTTAGCTTATTTGGATAAAGGTGCTCAAAAACAAAGCTTTGCTAAGTTTAAAAAAGGGATGGAAAAAAACTTTAAGGATATGGAACTCTATTTAGAGTGGCTTGAGGAAGGAGAAACAGGGAAAGGCTCTTCAAAAGTATCTTATGGAACATATAAGACTCCAACAGGACAAGGGCCAGTTTATAATTTAATCTTTTATAGAGAGTATAAAGGAACTTTGATAATTGGAAATTACAATTGTTTTGAAAGAGATATAAAAACCTGGGAGCTCTTAATAAAAGCAAGCATAATGCTTATGAAGATAAATTAAAAATAAAGCTACATTAATAATATAGGGTATAAATTTAAAAGGGAGGGGATTAAAGTGGAAGGAAATCAAATTGTTGAAGCTATTAATTATGAAAAAATTAGAGTTAATGGCTATAATTTAGAAGCAATTAAAAGTTTAAAAATAGAAGCTAATATAAATGAACATACTGTCTTAAAGTTAACAGGGATTTTAAAAAATGAAGCTAAAGATAGCGATATTAGTTCAACAACTAATAATAAAACTATAGAGGTTTATTATGTAGAAGACGAAAGTACAACCTTATTTTATGGAGTTGTTACTAACATAGAAATAAATGTAGAACTTGATGTATACACGTTGAATATTGAAGCAAAAAGCATGTCTCATTTAATGGATATAAAATTAAAATCCAAATCTTTTCAAGACACATCAATGACAACTCATAATCTTATAGATTCTATAATGCAAAATTATAGTGGTTCTAACTACATTTTAAATATACCTGATGAGGAAATAAAAGAATTACTTATACAATATGAAGAAACGGACTGGGAATTTTTAAAGAGAATAGCAGCTAAATATAATCAAGGTTTATTTCCTACTATGGATGGTAAGGCAATACAATTTATAATGGCAGTGCCAGAGTGGCATAGAGAATTAAAATCAACAAATATTAATTACAAAATATATAAAAACTTGGATGATTATAAATATATGCTTGAAAACTATCTAAAAGATGCCAATGAAGTAGATTATATGACCTATGAAATAGAGAATTATGAAATATTAAAGCTTGGAGATAATATACATTTTCAAGGGCAAGCTTTTTATGTATATGAAGGAATTTATGAAATAAAAAATGGCATCTTAATAAATAATTATAAGCTAAGAATAAAAAGCGGATTGAGACAAGAAAGAAAATTTAACACAAAGATTATAGGTAGTTCAATTGATGGAAAGATTATACAAGTTCAAAGTGATTTAGTAAAAGTTCATTTAAATATAGATAAAGTTCAAGCTAAAGGAACGGCTTATTGGTTTAAATATTCTACTATGTCAGCATCAACTGACGGTAGTGGATGGTATTGTATGCCTGAGATCGGTGATAGTGTAAGGGTATACTTCCCAACAAAAGATGAAGATGAAGCCTTTGCAGTCAGTGCAGTAAGTGGATATCAGCAGGGATCAGGTGAAGCGGAAGATAGAATGGGAAATCCAGATAATAAGTATTTGAGAACTGCTAATGATAAGCAGGTGAAGCTTACACCTGGTGGAATTTTTATTTCTTGCGATAGCGGACAAGCTGAAATGAGCCTTACAAGTGATGGAACACTTAGTATTACAAGCCAAAATAATATAAATATTAATGCAGAGCAAAACATTAAAATTGAAACTCAAAAAAGCTTCTTAGTAAGCGCAAAACAAGGTGTAAATTTTGCTTGTGATAAAGGCGGCGGATTAGAATTAGACGGTTCAGGTGGAATAAAAGAAAAAGGTACACAGGTTAATAACAATTAGAAGATTTGAGGCAAACATTCATGTGCCTAAACCAAAAATATAAGTCCTAAGATTAAGAAAGAAGGGATTTTTATGAATAGGGAAGAGTCATTAGAAGATTTTAAGAAAAAAGTTGTTAAAGCTTTAGCGAAAGAAAATAAAGCAGTTTTTGAAAAAAACTTTAAAGATAATGAAGAAAAAGTTAGAGAGTTAATAATAAAAGGCATGAAAAACTTAATAAAAAGAGCAAAGGAGCCTAGGGAAGAGAAGGATGAAAATAAAATAGCAGTTTTTCAATTTGAGCTTCTTAGAATTAATATTGTAAATGAATCTTATAAGATATTAATTCATGGCTATAATTCTCTTTGGTATTTAGATTCTGATCCTATATATGAGGAGATAGATTTAAGCTTTTTATTTGAACCTTTTATTAAGCTTAAGGAAAAATTAATAAAAGAAAAAAGAATTTACATGGGTAAGATTAATGATTATGACATTCAGAAAGTAATATTTGAACTTACAGCAAAATGTTATATGAGTATGTCAGAAACAATAAGAAACTTGCTGTGGAATCTAGATGAAGAAGAATGGATGAAAGAAAACTCAATAGGAGATTTTTATACAGTAAAGTGGAGTGAATATCAAGGGAAAAGTGAAACACTATTTGTTATGGATAATAAAGAGAAGAATATAAAAGAGCTTTTAGAATTAAAAAAACAGCCTGAGGAAAAGTTACCTTTTGTATATACTGTGTGGAAAAACAGTGTATTAGAAGATGGGGATTTAGCAAAACAAAATATGTTATTTATTAATTTTAAAGGAAGTAAGCTTAAAAATATAGACTTTTCAGAAAGCGACATAGTGAGAGGGCAATTTAAGGGTACAGAAGTAAAAAGCTGTATATTCACAAATGCCAGAGTAATAGGAACTTCCTTTGAAAATTCTAAAATTGAAGATTCTGATTTTAGCAATGGGGATTGTACAGGTGTGGATTTTAGCAAATCAGAACTTAGATATATAGATTTCTCAAACTCCAATCTTAAAAATTCCAATTTCATAAATGCAAAGTTTAAAAATGTATCTTTTGAAGGAGCAAATTTGGAAGATGCCATATTTAGTGCTAAAGATATACCATTTATCAATTTAACTTCAGAACAACTTCAAACTGTATATATAGATGGAGGAGAAGAAGTATGAAGTACTTTATATTAAAGCAAGATAAAAATCTTGAAAATACAATTGAAATAGAAGGCTTTAATAATAGTCAAAAGATGACCTTATTAAAAGAAGACGAAGAAAAATATAAAGATTCCACCAATGTACCGGTTAAAGGAAATGAAAATAGCATTTATCCTGATCTTATACAAGCACCTGTGCTGCTTATTTCAGATGAGCTTCATAAACTTTTTAAGTTGTATGAAAACACCATAGTTTATAAAATAGCAGTATTTTCAGATTTAGAAATGGAAACACAAAAAGTGTACAGATTAGTATTGCCAGAATTATTGGATGCATTAAGTGATAAAACAGTTTTCTTTAAAAATGGATGGATAGATAAGATGGTTTTAGATGCTGATAAAATAAGGGATTACAATATTTTTCAAATTAAAGCGGGTGTAGATTATTATTTTATAGTTTCTCTTGATGTAGTGGAAAGCATGCTGAAAAGAGGGTTATTTGTAGGAATTAGATTTGAGGAAGTTGAGGTGGTATAAGATGGCAAGTAAAAATGAAGAAAAATATGGCGTTATAGCTGGAACAGCAGTAAATGAAGTTGAAAAAGGTGTTAAAAATACAGTAAATACAGTAAAGCAAACAGTCTCAATGGCAGAAAAAGTTGGAGGTTTTCTTAAAAGAGATATTGGTAATGAAATAGCTTGGCTTAAGTTATCTCCAGAAGAAAAAGCAGCTAAGAAAGAAAAAGAGAAACAAGAAGCAGAAGAAGCTAAAGCGGCTGAGGAGCAAAAGAAAGCAGATGAAGCAAAAGCAGCTGCCGCTGAAGAGCAAAGATTAAAGGAGCTTCAAAAAAGCTATATAGTTCATACAGCAGCTATTACCTGCAGCTTTGCACTTCATGAAAGTTATGTTGTAGTGCCACAAGGTCATGGCGAATTTATACATGGAATTCCTCAATTAAACGTAGGAGATAGTAAACCCGAAATAAATGTAAGAAGTTTTGGAATATGCAAAAGTCCTCAAAATCCAAGTGTACAAGAAAATGCGAAAAAAATAGCAGATGAGATTAAAAATAGACCTAAAAGTTTTATGGAAAAGGTTATGGATTTATTTTCAAAACCACCAGCTAAAGATGTAGGTAAAGATTTATTAGCTCAATGTGTAGGGGTATGTACTCCAAAGATAGCTACAGAGTGGATAGACGGAAAAGAAGATGTTCTTGTCGATGGGAAACCAGCATTACTTGGAAAATGTAAGCTTCAATGCTCATACGGTGGAGAAATTAAATTATATACAAGTGGACAAAGAGAATAGAAAAACTATTCGATTTTAATAAATGAAAAGGAGGGACTATATAATGCTGACATATAAAAGTTTAAAAATAGAAATACCTTATGATGCAATTCAAGTTGAAGATATAGATATATTAGACTGTATTAATGATCATGCATATTTAAAACTAAAATTATTAATAGAAGAAGGAAAAATAATAGAATATCTAAATAAAAATGTTAGTGAAGAAAAAGTAACTGTATCCAGAATTGAAGAGACCGGTGAAGAAACTAAGTTATTTGTAGGAAAAATAAGTGAAGTTTCAATGTCTTATGAAAGCGGAGTTCATGTTATGGAATTACAAGCTGTTTCTTACACAAAGGATTTTGATATTAAGAAAAATAGCAGGGCTTTTTGTAATTTAGATATGACTTATCAGCAAGTTATAACAAAGGTATTAGAAGTTTATAACAATAAAGCCTTTACAGACAGAATAACAAACGGACAAGCAATAGGAGAATTTGTGCTTCAATATGAAGAAACAGATTGGGAATTTTTTAAGCGTATAGCAAGCCATTTTAATGGCGTATTACTTGCTGAAGCTACAGAAGATTATGGAAGATTTCACTTTGGAATACCAGATTTAAATAACAATCAAGAAATAAATATAGATGACTATGAAGTAGTAAAAGATATTGATTGCTTCAATAAGCGAGAGGCTATGGGATTCGAAGAAAATTTTCTTCAAGAATATACAACTTGGAATATTGTAAGTCCAATTAAATTAATACTTGGTGAGAAGGTTTTATTTAATAAGGTTGAATGTGTAGTAGCAAAAATTCATACTGAAGTCTATAAAGAAGAAATTAGAACAATATACACTTTAGGACTTCAAAGAGGACTTAGAACTGCTTATATGGTAAATCATAAGATTTTTGGAATGAGTATTCCTGCAACAGTTAAGGATGTACAGGGAAATACCATGAGTGTTCACTTTGAAATAGATCCAGTATATGAAGCCTGTTCAAATCAAAAGTATTTTACTTATGCTATAGAAAGTAGTGCATGGTATTGTATGCCAGAGAAGGAAAGTAAGGTGCATATCTATTTTCCAACTAATGATGAAAAAGAAGCAATTGCTGTCCATGCAGTGAGAAGCGCAGATGGATCAGCTAAATATGCAAGTAAAACTCAAAATCCAGATAATAAATCATTTTCCCATACAGCTGGAAGTGAAATGAAATTAACACCAAGTGACATGGATTTTTCGCCAGGTGGTGGAGGCGTAAGTTTAAAATTAGCACAGTCAGGGGATGTATCTCTTAAGGGACAGAATATAAATCTTACGGCTGCTGAGAATTTACAACTTGGAATGAGGGAGGGAAGTGGAGATGCACCACCATTTAGACCACAAAATATAGACATTTCTGCTAAGAGCAAATTAGAAATAGCTAAGGGCAGCATTGGAATTCAAATGGCGGATGCAACATTTCTAAAGGCATCTACTATTAAATATGAGGGAAGTATTAAAGATCCAGCAGAATTGCCAAATGAAATAGCTCATAGAAATGATGGGGATGCAGCGCAAATAGAGGCAATTAATAATCAAGCTAAAGCAAATGCGGAGGCAAAGCTTCAAGAGGCTAAAAGTAAAGTTGGATTTGGCGCTGTAGCTTTAGCTATTGGTGTAGGTGCAGTAGTTGCAGCAGCTACAGTTTTAACAGGTGGATTAGCATTGGTAGCTTTGGGGGCTGGTGTTGCGGCAGCAGCAGTAGGAGCTTCTGAAATGGGTGAAGGATTATCCGATTATAGCAAAGTACAAAGTGGAGATTTCTCGAAATCCTATAATTTTATGCGGGATACCGTATGCGGGGGAAATGAAACACTTTATAATGTTGTAAAATATGGCTCCGTTCTTATATCAGGTACTATGATTGCCATTGCATCAGGAGGATCAGCTACCCAAGTATTATTAAAGACCGCAATAGATGCAGGTGGAGATGTTGCTTTCAATGCAATAGCTGATTATGCTGATAATGGAAAAATTGATAATGACTTAATGAGTTATGTAAAATCAGCTGTGACCTCTGCATCATTGTCCTCTGTAAATATTGGTGCAATGAATAAATTCAAAAAGTTAGAGGCTGCTAAAAAGTTTTCTTGTAACACATTAGGAAAAATCAGAATGGCTTCAGATATAACATTAGATTTAATGGGTCAAGCAGCTACTAGTGGAGATGTTAACTTAACTAGCACTTTCTTAAAGAAGTATATTGGTAATAAAGTATGTTTTTCCGACCCTGTAGATGGAGCAACAGGAAGTTTATATATTCCAGCAACAGACATTGTATTACCTGACATTCATGAAGAATTTAAAATAGAAAGAAAATATGAATCCGTAAATAACAGAGTAGGACTTCTAGGACTAGGATGGACAACCAACTTTGAAACTTGTCTTGGAATTCAAGAGCAAAAAGTAGATGTACTTTGTAGTGATGGGCATATTGAAATTTTTTATAAAATTGAAGATGAATGGGTAAATGATAAAGGTGGAGCAAAAATTTATTCGTTAGATAGAAAAGGCGATTATTGGATATTTAAAACTGCCCTTGATAAGAAAACTTATAGATATAATAATTCAGGTAAACTTCTTGATATAACTGATAAATATAATAATAAGCTTATTATAACTTATGTTGGAGAAAACATTGAAACTCTTACAACATTCTCAAATTATAAATTATTCTTCACATATAAAGATGGTAAAGTAATTGAAATAAAAGATGAACTAGGAAGAACAGTTCAATATAAATATTACGGAGATTATTTAACGGATGTAATTCATGTTGACCAAGGAATAACAAGATATACTTATGATGAAAAAGGATATATAAGCAGCATAACAGACCAAAATGGACAGACTTATACTAAAAACTTCTTTGATAAAAAAGGAAGAGTAATACGTCAAGACTTCCCAAATGATGATGCTTGTAAAATAACTTATGATGATTCTGAAAAAGAAGTAACTTTCTACTATAGTAAGAGCAAAAGAACAGAAAAGACAAGGTTCAATGAAGATGGACTAATAACAGATTTATTCTACGAAGATGGAACTACAGAAGAATACAAATATGATGAATATCAAAACAAGATTTATATAAAAGATAGAAAAGGTTTTGAAACACATAAGGTTTACGATGAGTTTGGTAATTTATTAAAAGAAATATTACCAAATGGATTAACAACAGAATATATTTATGATGAAAATGGAAACTTAATTCAAGAAAAAGATAATGAAGAAAAAGAAATTATCTATGCTTATGACAGCCAAGGTAGTTTAATAGAGAAGAAAACAAAGATTTCAGTTGGAGATTGGAAAACTGAAAGTTACACATATGATTCTTATGGAAGAATTTTAAGTAAAACTGATGGTAATGGAAATACATCTAATTATGAGTATGTAAATACAAGTGATTTAGAGGGAAAACGAGTAAAAGACCCAGTAAGAGTAATTACAAATAGTGGATATGTTTATGGATATGAATATGACGAAGTAGGAAGAAATACTGAAATAAAGACAGATTACGGAACTATAGAATTTGCTTACAACAACTTAAATTATGCAGCAAAAATAAAAGATGCCAATGGAAATGTAACAACAAAAGATTATGATAAAATGGGTAACTTAGTAAGTCTTTATGCTCCAAATAGTTTTGTAGGAAATTCTAAGGTCGGAGAAGGATATCATTATAGTTATGACCACATGGATAGGCTTATTGAAATAAAAAATCCACTTGGAATTGTAGAAAAAAGTATACGAGACAGCGAAGGGAACATAATCAAAGAAATAAACCCTAATTATTATGATTCTGAAACTAAGGATGGATTAGGAGTAGAATATGTCTATGACAAAGACAATAGAAAAATAAAAACTATATATCCAGATGGAGGAGCAGAGAGATTCTTCTATGACTCAAATGGGAATGTTATAAGGCATATAAGTCCAGAATACTACAATAAGGAAACTGATGATGGAATAGGATTTAGCTACACTTATGATAAAATGAATAGGCTGAGTTCTATAAAAAATGAAAAAACAGGAATTGTAGAAAAGACCTTTGAATATGATCTTCATGGAAATATCATAAAAGAAATTGATAATGAAGGAAATGCTACTTTATTTAAATATGATTTAGTTGGTAATTTAATTGAAAAGAGATTTCCAGCTGAAAAAGTTTATAGAGAGAATCCATCACAAGAAAATAATATAGAAACCAAAGATTTTCAGGATAAAGTTGGACAAGTTAAATACAATGTAACTTGCTACACTTACGATAAAAACAGCAATAAAATCTTAGAAAGACATGGAACAGAATTAGTAGATGAAGATGAGATTTGCAAATATTATCATGAAATCTACTTTAGTTATGATAAAGAAAACAGACTTACAGAAGTAAAAGACAAATATGGAGCAAAAGCACTATACAGATATGATTGTTTAAATAATAAGACTTATGAAAGCTTTAAGATTAATGGTACAACTACAAAAGCCATTCATTACATTTACGATAAAGTAGGAAACTTAATTCAAAAGAAAGAAGAAATAAACGGAGGCTTTGTATCGCCAGAAACTGCTGGTAGAAATATTTGGTCAATAACAAGTTATGAATATGATAAGAATGGAAATATAACAAAGATTATAACTCCAAAAGGTTATGAAATAGGGAGAGTTTATGATGAAATTGATAGAGTTATAGAGCAGCATGAAAAAGATGATGAGAATGGAATATTTAGAAGTTATGTTTATAAATATGATAAAGCAAACAACATAACAAGTATAAGCGAATATTCTGGTGAAGATGCTAAACTTATAAGCAGTAAATATGAAAGTGAATATAACTATAACCTAAATGTTTCACAAAGATTTGAAAACAGAAAAGGAAATGAGAAATTATTCGAAAGAATTGACTTCAGGGAAGATCAAAAGAAAAAGTCTTACACTTATGACCCACAAAATAGACTTACTCATTTTATTAATGTTTCTGGAAATATAACAAAGTTGTTCTATGATAAAAATGATAGAATAATAAAACAAGTGCTCCCAGAACAGTATAATGAAACAGAAGATAATGGAGTTGGAACTACTTACTCATACAATTTAAAGGGACAAGTTATTGAGGTTAAAAATGCTTTAGGTGAAACTGTAACTAAAAATACTTATGATCCTAAAGGAAATCTTAAAACTTCAATAGATGGAGAAAATAATAAGGTAGAATATACCTACACGTTGCTTGGACAAATTAAAGATATAACAACACCAAACTCTAGAAAAGAGAATAAATCAGCTCAAAGCTATAAATATGATGCTAGAGGAAATATAACAGGAATCACCGATGGTAATGGAAATGAAACAAGCTATCTTTTAGATGACTGGGGAAGAATTATTCAAATAACAACACCAGAAGGCGGAGTTGAAAAGTATACTTACGACTATGCAGGAAATATAACAAGTACAACAGATGCCAATGGTGGAACTATAGAATATTTCTACAACAGCTTAGGACAAGTATGTGAAATAAAAGACCAAGAAGGAAACAGCGAATATTTCTATTATGACAGCGAAGGTAATTTAATAAAACATATTGATAGAAATCAAAATCATGTAGATAGAATATACAACTTAGATAGAAATATAATTTCAGTAAAGGCTTATCAAATTGATGTGGAAGAAATAGCTTTAGAAGCAAAAAAAGCTGAGGAAGAAGCTAAAAAGAATGCAGAAGAAAAATCTTCAAATAGCTCATTGAATCAAGCACCTCATCGTAGGAGCTTTACAGAAAGAATGAAAGAAAAAAGAGAAAAACAAAAACTAGATGAGCAAATTCATGAAATAATAGAAGATATAGATAAATATAAACTAAACATTGTAAATCAAAGATTCAACTACAATCCAGATGGAACATTGAATAATGCTTACACTGGGAATATGAGGTATAATTACACATATAATAAGGAAGGCATTTTAGCAAGTAAGAGTGCATCTGGAAGAACTTTAATAAGCTATACTTATGATAAGAATAATAACATCAAGAGTATAAAAGACATTACTGGAAAGAGCAGTATTTATAGTTATGATGATGCTAACAGAGTTAAATTAATTCAAGATGATAAAGAAAATATCTTAGCTTCTTACGATTATTACTGCAATGACAATATAAAATCAGTAACGGTTGGAAATGGCTTAAAAACTGATTATACCTACGATGGTGATGGAAATGTTCAAAGTTTAATTACAATAACATCAACAGGTGAAGTGTTAGTAGATTACAATTATGCTTATGATTTAAATGGAAATAGACTGCAAAAATTAAGCTCAAAGCATAAGAATTTCTACACCTATGACTCCATGAATAGACTTAAAGAAGCAAGCTATGATGATCGATGCGAAAGCTTCACTTATGATAAGGTTGGCAATAGGTTAACTAAAACAACAAACGATATAACTGAAAAGTATGTTTACAATGTAAAGAATCAATTAAAAGAACTTCATAATAAAAATGGAATAAACTACTTTACTTATGATAAACAAGGCAATACAATAAAAGAAGAAACAATAACTGGTAATAATATCTTTGAGTATAATACCTTAAACCAACAGGTTAAAGCTATAACTAAAGATGGAAACACTTTAGTAAGTAGATATGACACAGAAGGATTAAGAGCAGAGATTGAAGAAAATGAAAAGCTAACTAAATTCATATTCCATAAGGATAATGTTTTAGTTGAAACTGATAAAGATTATAATTGCATTTCTAGATTTACTAGAGGCTATGAAGTTGTTGCTGCTGATATTGTAGATTTAAAAGAAGAATCTAACTTAAAGAAATATTATTACACTGTAGACGAGCAAGGCAGTACGATATTTGTTACAGATAAATACCAGAATATTAAAAATGAATATTGTTATGATGCTTTTGGAAATGTTTTAGATAGTAAAGAAGACATTCATAATAGAATAACTTATGCTGGTCAGCAGTTTGATGGCATTACAGGGCAGTATTATTTAAGAGCTAGATTCTATAATCCTGTTATTGGTAGATTTACTCAAGAGGATACTTATAGGGGCGATGGGTTAAATCTATATGCTTATTGTAGAAATAATCCTGTTGTATATTATGATCCAAGTGGGTATGAAAAGTTGCCTTCAGATGATAGAGTAGTGTGGGCTATTAATGATAATGACAATTCAATACAAGATGCACTTAATGGCATAAATTCTGGAGAAAGAGGAAATAGTTTTGCAGTATTAAAAGGAATTAACGAAAAAGATAGAAAAGTTAATGAGTTACTTGGAGAACATGGTTTAAAAGGTATTTGGTATACCAGAACAAATGGGAAATCAATACCAGATTTTGATCCAGTATCTATGTTTAATGTTAAAATTCCTAATATGACTGAAAAGCGACAAGGTTTAGGTAATAATTATGACCAAACAAGGGAAGCGATAGCAAATGCAATAATTAAAAGTAACGGGGATATAAATATTTTAAGAGAAAACGGAGTTGTAAATAATAAGGTTACAGATAAAACATTGGGAGAAGTAAATGAATTTTTGAATAATAAAGCTAAAAGTATATTGAATCAGGATTTAACTCATAATGAAAAGATTAATAAGTTAAAGGATGAAGTACAAAGATTAGAACGTGATGCTAACGGTACAAAAATAAGAACTGTACATGAAAAATGTAATCCAGATGCACAATTAGTTCCTACAAAAATTAATGCAGGTTTTCCACATGATGGTGGAGTTAGTGAATGTAAAAGCGATAATGCAAAACAATGTATAAATAAAGGAAAACACTAGGAAAGGTATGGGGAAAGTATGAAGGAATTAAATCAAATACAACATAAATATTTGGGCCATATTGTTTGTATGGCAGATGAAAATGGAAATCCTTTAGAATGGAACAAGACTGAAAGAATATGTCTCTTTAAAAATGAAAATAGGGAAATAAAAATAAGTTTTGATTTCTTTTGTTTTAATTTGAATTTTGAAGCAGGAGAAGTATTTAGTGATATGTATGAGACTGTAGAAAAAAATATAGTTAATTCCTATAAGCATTTTTTGAATGATAGAAAGGAAATAGAAGAAACTTTTTTTAAATATTATAAGGATGAGATTGAGCCGGAATTAATAGCCGAATTAATTACAACAAGTATTGAAGAAATATATTCATTGATTGAAGTTGTAGAGGTTAGAACATATACTGATGGGTACGCAGTAATTGTTAAAACGCCATGGGTTAATGAACAATTAGGTATTGAAAAAAGAGGTATATTGGATGGTGATGAATGGATAGAGGTAAAATTAGAATCAGAAATTGATGTCGTTGAAATGAATTATAATCACTAAAATTCAATAAGATATAATATATAGCAGATGATAAATTAAGTCATCTGCTATATACATATCTTAAGATTTCAGAAAATTTTAGTACACTATACTGTAGATGGCGAAGTCAGTACAGTATTTATTACTGATAAGAATCAGCAAGTTAAAAATGAATATTATTATGATGCTTTTGGAAATGTTCTTGATAGCAAAGAGAAAGTCCATAATAGAATAACTTATACTGGTCAGCAGTTTGATGGTATAACTCAGCAGTATTATTTACGGGCTAGATTCTATAATCCTGTTGTTGGCAGGTTTACTCAGGAAGATGTTTATAGGGGCGATGGGTTAAATCTTTATGCTTATTGTGGAAATAATGCTGTTGGGTATTATGATCCGAGCGGGTATGCTCAAAATTTATGTGTTAGCAAAAGTAGAAGCTCTGCTCAAGGCAACCCTTCAGTAAAAAAGAATGATATACAGAACTTTGAAGTTACCAATTATGAAGATTTTAGAAATAGATCTGTAAAAGGAGATAATTTAGAAGGACATGAATTATTGCAACATGCTTATTTAAGAGATGAGTATTTAATACCAAATGAATTATCTAAAAATAGACTTTCTAGTGATGCTTCAAAGAATAATCCAGTTATTGCATTAGATAAAGAGTTGCATAAAAAGGTAAATCAATTACAAAAAGAGGATGTTCAAACAAGTGGGGTAACAGGAAGAGAGCATATCGAAGGCAATATAAGAGTATTAAAAGAGTTGAATGTTCCGGAAAAGCAAATTAAAAAATTAGCGAAAAAATCTGTAAAGCATGCTCTAGATTTAGGTATATTTTAAAATTTTATGAGGTGAATTGAGATGGAAAAGGAAAAAGAAGAATTAATTAAGTCTCTATATGAAAATGTAAAAATAGATAATTTTATAAATCAATCATATAATATAGTTGAAAAATTATCCCAATATAAAAATTTAGATGATACTATAGAACCTATTATTAAATTGATAGAATTAAATCCAGATATTGACTTTGGAAATCCAGGACCCTTAGTGCATTATTTAGAAGGACTTGATGAAGAAGAATATGCAATTAAGTTAATAGAGTCTCTTAAGAGAAATCCAACAGAACAAACACTATTTATGTTTAATAGAATGATAAATGGAGTAGATGATTATATGAAGGAAGAATATTTGCATTTATTAGAATCCATAAATGATTCACTTGATATATCAGAGAACATAAAAAGTGTAGTACAGGATTATTTATCATTTCAAAGAACAGAAAATGAGATTACAAAGGGCAATAAGTTACAAGAAGTAGATATAGTTTTAATTAAACCCTTGAGTAGCAAAAGTGATTTAATTAAAATAAAAAAAATCTTAGGACTTGAGCAATCAACAAAAGAATTATTAGATGGAACAAGTAAGTTACCTTATACTCTTATTAAATCAATTTCAATTGGTAGAGCAAAAAAGAAAGTTAATGAACTTGGAGATATTAGCTTGAAAATACAGCTTGTATGATTTGATTAGTGGTTAGAAATATGATTTTTATTATATTATTACATTATTAAATTTATGAGTAACAGAAAGAGGAAGAAAATAATTAATTAAGCTTTGCCCGGTATACTATTAAGTTGGTTTCATGGGTTTGTTTTCCATAAGGATAATGTTTTAGTTGAAACTGATAAGCAATTTAATGTAATTTCTAGATTTACTAGGGGTTATGAAGTTGTTGCTGCTGATATTGCAGATTTAGGCAAAGATTCAAGTTCACAGTTAGAATCTAAGTTAAATAGATACTACTACATTGTAAATGAACAACGCAGTACAATAATTGCAATAATACAGTAAACTGTAAAAGAAGTAAAAATTAAATATATATTATTAGTGAAGGTTAACGCTGAAGAAAAAGGCGTTAGCCTTTTTTCTATGCCTAAAACATTGAAAGGAGCAGAAAGCAATGATAAATGAACTAGTATATAAATTCAAAATATACTTAGATGAAGATGGAAAGAGCATAAGAACAATTGAAAGTTATGTTGGGGAACTTCTGCCTTTGTAGAATTATTTGAGGGTAAGGAAGTGGATTTCATTGGAGAAATAAAAATATTCTACATCACTAGCTATGGAACTATCTTATTGAAAATCAATATGAGCTAGATACTATCAAGAAGAAGGTCAACTTTATCCATTCTCCCAATAGATATTTGGTGAACAATAGGTACACAAAAATGTTTTAGTAGGTATTAGTGAAGTTCTTTCTTGAATTTGAAGAGAAAACTTTAATGGGAACTTTCAGTTGTCTTTATAAAGATTATGAAGATTGGAGAGATGTTGCATATCAAGTTATTAATACTGTGAGAGTGGTAAAAGAAGAGAGGGGAGATGAAGATTAATGAGCGAGGAATATATGTATACTCAAGGAGATATTTTAATAGCACCTTATAAATTTCAGAAAATAACAAGATTAAAGGTAACTAGAGAATTAAATGAGCATGCAAAACTTTATATAAGTGGAATAATTGATGAAGAAAATGCTGATAAATATGTTGAAACAGCAGATGCTGAATCAAGCATTTCAATGTCAGTAAAGGATGATAAAAATTCTGTGACTAATGTTTTTCAAGGAGTAGTTACTAATATTCAAGTTAATGCAAATAAAGATGTTAGAACTTTAGAGATAGAAGCTTTAAGCAGAACTTTTTTAATGGATATAAAGAAAAAGAGCAGAACATTTCAAAATGAAAGCTCAAGTTATGGAGATATTTTTAATATTGTAAACAGTGGATATAACAATCTTCAAATGTTAGATAGTATTACAAATGGAACTAAAATAGACAAGTTATTAGTTCAATATAAAGAAACAGATTGGGAATTTATAAAAAGATTAGCTTCACATTTTAATGTTCCAGTAGTGTCAGAGTGTCAATTAGATGATATGAAGTATTCAATAGGAAATTCGGGATGCTGCAAAACATATAAGCTTGATAAATTTAACTATTCAATAAAAAAGAGTCTACAAGAATACAAGCTTAAATCAGAAAATGATATTACCAATTTAGATGATATTAATTTAATAAGTTACGAAATAATAACAAATAAAATAATGCATTTATATAATTCAGTTAATTTTAAAGGCAGAAGTCTTTATATATACAAGTCAGAAATGGAACTTTTAAATGGTGTAATTTTAAATAAGTATATATTAAGAGATGAAAAAGGAATAAAAGTAAGAAAAATTTATAACAACAAGATAGTAGGCATATCTTTAGAAGGAAATATTTTAGATACAAAAAATGACGTAGTTAAAATTAATTTACAGATAGATGGAAAGCAAAATAAAGGTGGAGCAAGATGGTTTCCATATTCAACAGTTTATTCATCACCGGATGGTACAGGCTGGTACTGTATGCCTGAGGTTGGTGATTCGATAAGACTATACTTCCCAGATAACGAAGAGAAAAATGCATACGCAATAAGTTCAACCAATCTCAAATTAAGTAATTCTCAAAAACGTAGTGATCCATCAGTGAAAAGCATAGGAACAAAGTATGGTAAAGAAGTAGTGATGAAGCCAGGAGCTGTAGAAATCATAGGGAACGGAAATTTACTTATGAGATTAACAGATGATGGTGGAATAGAAGTTAAGAGTAATAAAAAGATAGTTTTGGATGCTAAACAGGATATTGAGATAACTGGCGGAGGAAAAGTATCGATTCAAGGAGATAGTGGAGTTGCTTTAACTCAAGCAGGAGCTAACATGAATATACAAGATAATGTAACTATGAGTGGTGGAAAGGTTAAGATTGAGTAATTGATCTTATATAGGGTTGCGAGGCCGAAAATTGCCTTACCCCCCCGGGCTATGTTTCCAAACTTCAGCACGTTAAAATCTTTTAGTCAGTCTAAAGCTTGTGCTTCAAGACAACCTAAGTGCCTTCGAGAACTCGCTCCGCTCAAACAACTCGAAGGTACTAAGGTTCTCTTAAAACCCTTCGCTAAGACNNTTCAGCTTTGAAAACATATCCATTTGTGTAAATCAATTTTCTAGTTTGATTCCCTATAAAGAGGAGGTGAAAAGTATACTATGATAATACAAGCAGATAAAGAAAAAATATTAGAAGAATTTTTAGAAAAGTATGTGGTCGATAGATGGGTTAATAAATTTCTTGAAATTGATGAAATGTATAAGAGTGATAAAGATGATATAGAGAAAAATTTGATTTCAGCATTTGATGAGGTATGTAGAAAGGCTATATGTCTTCAGGGAAAGCAATTAAAGGGTGAAATTAAGTATATTTATTTCTCTTTACTTAGAACGAGTATTCTTGAAAATAGAGGGGAATACAGAGTTGATTTGTATGATGAAGATTGGTTTTTGGATAAGGAAGAATGTTCTATCAATATAGATTTAAACTTTATTTTTGATTCAATTTTCAAGCAGAGGGAAGAACTTAAAGAAAAGAAAAAAGTGTACGGAAAAAATATAACTGATATGGATATAGAGAACGTAATGCTTAAAGAAATTGATAAATATCATATTCTAGCAGTGGAATTTTTAAAGGGTATGATAGGAAAATTTATAGAAACATCTTCTTATGGAGAAATGAAAAAAACAGAAGATATCATGATATTAGCAGGAGAATATATGGATGCGACGGAGGCAATATATCCTGAAAAAGAATAGAAAAGGAGAACTTATGGATTATTTTTTATTAAAGCAAGATGAAAGATATACAAATACTCCAAGGCTTATTGATGTATTTAAGAAAATTAATATAAAAAATCTCAATCTTTCAAATGCTCACAAAATTGAAGACATAACAATATTTGAAATTAATGCTGGCGATAATTGTGAGTTTCTAGATATTTTAGATAGTCAACTGTTTTTAATATCAGAAGGCATGAAAAAGATAATTGAAAAATATGATAGGGATATTTTATTTAAAAGCTTATCACTTATTGATTCACTTCATGATATACAGGAAAATTATTTTTTACCTATATTTGAAGAGGGCGAATCTCTAAGTGATAATGCAGAACTTAATTTAGATAAAACAGTAGTTAAAAAAATAGTATTAGATAAAGAAAAAATTCAAGGTAAGAAGATTTTTAAAATAAAAGAGAGTTTAAAGCCATTAATAGTAGTAAGACTTGATGTTGCTGAAAGTTTGCTAAGACGTGACTTTAAAGGAATAAAACTTGAGAGACTACAAGTTGAATAAGCTTAAAACTTAGAAATAGGAAGTGAAAAGATATGAGTGGTGGAGACAATTATTATATAGTTAGAGGAGCAAAAATGAGATGTGACAAAGGAACCCATGCTAGAAAAATAAATCTTCCAGTAAGTCATGGCTCATATGTAGCTGAAAAACCTATGATGAATAAAACCGATAGGAAGGAAAATAACATAAGCTACTTTGGAATATGTAATGGGGGATGTCCATCTAATGGAGGAAACATTTGTCTAATAGCAGAAAATGGACAAACAATTGAAGGAAAGAAATGCTGCGTACAAATATTAAAAGACTGGATGAATGTAAAAGAAGAAACATTAGTTGAAGGAGAACCGGCACTTACAACAGATTCAGTACTTATATGTAAATATGGAGGAAAAATAAAATTTGAAACAAATGGTCAAGAGAAAGAGTAAATAAAAGAAAGGAGAAAGTAAATGGGGGTACTTCATGCACTAAGAGTTAAATCTCCTTATCAATTACTACGTATAGAAGACATAAGAATTGACAATAAACCTAATGAACATGGATATTTATATTTAAAATGTTTAATAGATGATTCAATTAATTTTCAGTCTGTTATAAATGCGTCTACTAGTGATAAAATATGTATTTATGAAGAAACAGAAGATGAAAATACAAGTAGTAAAAGTCCTGTAAATATTAATGTAGTAAAGGAAAGCAAAAGTAAGATATTATTTAATGGGATAGTGCAAAATATTAAGGCAAGTAATGTCAACGGAGTTTATTACTTAGAAATACAAGCACTTACATCAAGTTTTGAGTTAGATATAAAAGAAAAAAGCAGATCCTTTCAAAATGCTAATATGACATATGATGAGCTTATAGCAATAATTTTAAAGGATTATTCAGGGTATAGTTTTACTCAATGCACAGCAGAAGGACAAACAATAGGAAAGCCATTATTTCAATACAAAGAAACTGATTGGAACTTTTTAAAGAGAATAGCTAGTGAGTTAAATTCAGAATTATTTTGTGATATAATGGAAACACGTAACATGTTTTATTTTGGGAGACCAATTAAAGCAAATTATGAATTAGAAGATATAGGTTTTTATAAAGCTCATAAGAATTTAAAGAGATTTCATGAAGCAGGTGGAATCGAAGCAGGACACGATACAGATTATTTTTATTATGAAATAGAAAGAAGAGAAAAGTATGAAGTTGGAAATAACATACGGTTTAAAAATAAGGAGCTTTATGTAAATCAATATTCAGCTTATGCCTTAAAGGATGAAGTAATCTATAAGTACCGCTTATGCAGAAAAAACGGTATATGGCAAACAAAAATTTATAATTCACTTTTAAGTGGAGGGTCTCTTGAAGGAAAAGTTCTTGCTGTAGAAGGTGAAAAAGTAAAGCTTAATCTTGATATAGACAAAGAACAAAATAAAGAAGCCGCCTGGTTTCCATATGCACCGTCCACGGGAAATGCAATGTACTCAATGCCCATAGTTGGAACAAGTGCAAGACTTTATTTTCCCAATGAAAGCAGTGAAGCACCAATTGTAACAGGTTGTGTAAGAAAAAACGGAAGCAGCTGTGCTAAAACATCAGACACAACTAAAAGATATTTTGGAACAGAACATGGCAGTGAAATAGAAATGACTCCAGGTGCAGTAAATATAAAAGGTGGATCAAAAGAACCACTTAGTATAAGTTTTGATGATAATGTAGGAGTAACCCTTAAAAGTCCTAAAAAATTAAGTTTAAATGCAGATGGTGAAATAATAATAAAAACACCCCAAAGTGTAAATATAAAAGCACAAAGTCAGATACTTGCAGCCAAAAAAGGTACACAAAGTGGTTTTTCAATAGAAAATGAGTTTCATTTTTTAGGAGATAATGTAATAAAAAATGGAAGCGATAGAGAAGCATATCCTCCGTTTGATGATGAACCAAAGGCAGGCCAGAAGATAGAGAAGAAACAAGAGAAGAAACAGGAAAAGAAAGAAGAAAAGAAAGGATTTAATTGGGGAAAATTAGCTAAAAATGTTCTTGCAGGTTTGGCAGTAGTGGCTGTGGTAGCAGTTGCAGCAGTAGCAATAGCGGCAACAGCAGTGATAGCAGCTGTTGCAGTGGGTGCAGCAGTAGCAGGAACAGCAGCAGTTGCAAGTCAAGCAATATCTGATGTTAAACGTGGAGAAGTTAGTGACATGTCTGCTTATATGGCAGCAGGAGGCAGAGAAGCATTTGTTGGAGCTGTCTCGGGAGCAGTATTTGGACCTTTTGGTATGGGAGAAGCCTTAGGTGGAAAGATGTTACTTGGTGGAGCAACTAATGCATTTGAAAGTATAGTAAGACAAACACTAGAAGGTAAAGGAATAAACTTTAAAACTGCATTATTTGATGCTGGAATTGGAGCATTAACAGCAGGAATGTTCCATGGTGCAGGAAAATTATTTGAGAAATCATCACCATTTGTTAAAAATGCATTTAGGAAGATATCATCTGAAGTATCAGATAATATGAAAATAGCTAAAATAGCATTAAAAAATATGGAAAAACGACCAAAGTCAGTAGTACTTGGAAGCAATTTTGGTAATGCTGCGGAGGGGTTAGGTAGATTTACTAAGGAATTTAAAGAGGTTAAAAATGGAATTAAGAGTGGTACTAAGGGGGCGGGTAATCATAACCCATTATTAAGAGGTGATAGTGAATTATACTCTAATATGAGACCGAATGGTATTCCAAAATCATATATATCAAGTGAAGGTAACCTAATACCAGCAAATACAGAGGGAATTTATAAAGGGAGACAAGTTACTGTTACAGAGCATATACTTGGGGGATATAGAAAAGGTGCTAAAGGAAATAGTCCATATACTAGTTTTACATTTAATAAAGGGATTGTAGAGGGATATGGCAATAATCTTATTGAATTAGATATATCTGGATTGAGAAAAGCAATACAATCAGGTGAAGTTACTGATGTGGCAATATTAAGTCCAAAACAAATAGAAAGACTTATAAAAAATGATAAATTACAAAGTGATTTTTGGAAAAAAAGAGCATTAAATTGGACTAAAAGAGATTCAGAATATTTAATAAGAGGAGAAGTTCCTAGTGAGTTTATTAAAATAAAGTAATAGGAGGATGTATATAATGGAGTTGTTGTTTAAAGATACAGTAATTGGTACTATTAGTGGTTTAAACAATGAGGATTCATGGGTTCATGGAATATTTGAAGCAAATGAAGCCTTTAATCAATACAAAGAATTTTTTAGGGCTATAGTATGTGAAGAGGGATTTGAAGAATCTAAATTTAATTGTGAGTTGTTAAATGATGAAAATTGGAGTATAAGTAAAAAAGGGAGTATTGCAGGAATTTACATACCAGCAATATATGAAGATGGTGATATATCATTTAGATATAGATAAATAAAGTAAAACCGTATTACAAAACCTCTGGAGTTAATCTAGAGGTTTTCTTGAAATATATAAGAATTATTTTGTGATATAATGGAAACACGTAATATGTTTTACTTTGGGAGACCAATTAAAGCAAGTTATGAAATAGAAGATATGGGTTTTTATAAAGCTCATAAGAATTTAAAAAGATTTCATAAAGCAGGTGGAATTGAAGCAGGACACGATACAGATTACTTTTATTATGAAATAGAAAGAAGAGAAAAGTATGAAGTTGGAGATAACATTCGGTTTAAAAATAAGGAGCTTTATGTAAATCAATATTCAGCTTATGCTTTAAAGGATGAAGTAATTTATAAATATCGTTTATGCAGAAAAAACAGTATATGGCAAACAAAAATTTATAATTCACTTTTAAGTGGAGGGTCTCTTGAAGGGAAAGTTACGGCTGTAGAAGGTGAAAAGTAAAACTTCATCTAGATATAGACAAAGGACAAAATAAAGAAGCCGCCTGGTTTCCATATGCACCACCCACAGGAAATGCAATGTATTCAATGCCCATAGTTGGGACAAGTGCAAGGCTTTATTTTCCTAATGAAAGCAGTGAAGCACCAGTTGTAACAGGCTGTGTAAGAAAAAACGGAAGCAGCTGCGCTAAAACGTCAGATACAACTAAAAGATATTTTGGAACAGAACATGGCAGTGAAATAGAAATGACTCCAGGTGCATTAAGCATAAAGGGTGGATCAAAAGAGCCACTTAGTATAAGTTTTGATGATAATGTAGGAGTAACCCTTAAAAGTCCTAAAAAATTAAGCTTAAATGCAGATGGTGAAATAATAATAAAAACACCCCAAAGTGTAAATATAAAAGCACAAAGTCAGATACTTGCAGCCAAAAAAGGTACACAAAGTGGTTTTTCAATAGAAAATGAGTTTCATTTTTTAGGAGATAATGTAATAAAAAATGGAAGCGATAGAGAAGCATATCCTCCGTTTGATGATGAACAAAGGCAGGCCAGAAGATAGAGAAGAAGCAAGAGAAAAAACAGGAAAAGAAGCAAGAGAAGAAAGGATTTAATTGGGGGAAATTAGCAGTAGGAGTATTAGCAGCAGTAGCAGTAGTCGCTGTTGTAGCTACTTGTGGAGTAGGAGCAGTATTAATAGGGGCTGCTATTGGGGCATGTGTAGGTGCAGCATGTGCAGTAGCAAGTACTGCGATATCTGACAAGATGAATGGTACGCAAAGTAGTCTGGGAACATATGCAAAAAATGCCCTAAAGGGAGCTTTTACAGGTGCAGTATCTGGAGCTATATTTGGTCCTTTTGGAGGCTTTGGCAGTGTAGGCGGAATCATGGCATTTGGTGGAATAAATGGCATGGCCGATAGTCTCTTAAATCAAGCAATAGATGGAAAATTTAGCTTAAAGCAAACATTGTTTGATGGACTTATTGGAGCTGCTACAGGAGGACTATTACATGGAGCAGGAAAACTTATATCAAAGGTTTCACCTTATGTAACTAAATCTATTGGAAAAGTGCTTGGCAAATTATCTAGTGAAGCTGAGGCGATATTAAGTAAAGTATCTGGAAAAGCAGATGATATATTAAATGCATTTACTAAGACTAGCAGAGAATTGTTTGAGAAAGCAGCAAATAAGGTTGATAATGTAGTAACTAGCATAAAGAATAGTGCTCAAGATCTGGTGGATAGAGCAGCCAATAAGTTTAATGAGGTAACGACTAAGATTAATAATAAAGTCGATGATTTATTACGAGCAGGAGCAGCAAAAGCAGATGATGGATTAAATGCCCTTAATCAAGCAAGATATAATGTTAGAAAATCTCTTGGTTTAGAGAAAGAATGTGTTACAGCAGACGGGGTAAGTTTCAGTAGCCCACCAGAAGAAACATCATTCTTTAAGAATCAGATTTCTAAGATTACAGAGAAAGGTAAGGGTTCTCCTAATAAAAATATTGATATTAATGATACTAAGGGTGAGGGTAAAGGTAAAGAGTTAACGGCTAAAGATGTACCTTCAGTTAGAAATAATGAGTTTAATAAATGGTTTGATGATTTAGATGATAATACTTTAAATGAAATTTGGACAAATCCAAAATTGAAGAAAGTGAAAAATGCAATTAAGGATAGGATAAGACAGCCAGGGGGGTATCACGAATGGCTCGCATGTGAAAAAGCGCCTATATTTAAAAAATGGGGAATTTCAATGGATAAGATTAGAGAACTAAGAACATTGACAGATGATGTTTACTTTTTAAATCCAGATGGAGCACATCATTGTTCAGCAGGAGGTAAAATAGCACATAATGAGTTATTTGATTTAATTGATAAAAGTAAAGATTATAACGATTTTAAGAGAAAACTTGCAAAATGGGCAGATACAAAATTAAAAGGTGGAAGAAATATGCTTCCAAAGGAACTATTAGATTTTAATTAGGGAGGAATTTTTATGGAAATAAGCGGATTAGTATCTTTGTGGATTGGAAATTTTAATTCAATAACGGAGTTAAAAAATTATGTTTGTTTGGGATACACAGCAGATGGAGATCAAATATATTCAAAATTTGCAAATGAATTTGATTTTGGACATACTGATGATGACTCAATAGAATATGAATTTTATAATGAAAAATTGATAGTAATTAAAGATTTACTAAAACCTTTTTCTTATAGCAATATAATTATTCATAGGTTTGAAAATCTATTGGGTAAAAATAAATTTGATAAGCCAGTTAATTCATTAATTCTTTTATATGATTATAAACATGAAGAAGACATTATAAAGGGTACTAATATTGAATATGTAGGTTGTGTATCATATTTATAATAACTTATTATTTTAAAAACTGAATATATTAAAGAAATTTATGACTATCGAGGGAGGTATATGATGTTATCAGAAATAGTAAATAAAATTACTATAGAAATTACAAAGGAAAAGGAAGAAACATTAAAAAAAAGGATTGAGGATTGCGTAAAATATTGTTTGAATCAAGTTAATTTTGAGATTAATTTTGAAGATAAATATCCTATATATTTTGGTGGGAAAGAAGTAGAAAAGGGAGTATTTGTAAATTTAGAAGTTTATAATAGAAAACAAAGTAAAGAAAAATATATAGGCTTAAAAGAACAAATTAGAAAAGTATATTTAGAAGAATTAGAAATACCAGAAGAAAGAATTTTTATACAATTTGATGATTATGAAGATTAATTGCATTTAGAGACTAATTTTAAAATTAGAAGGTTTTGAATTTCATTTGAAACTAGATAAAAGTTTATTGAATATATCAGATTAATAAATTTGTAAAGAAATTTTTAAGTATTGGTATTGAAATCAATGTCAGCATCAAATATATACTTAAAGTAATAAAAATTATGAAATAAATCAATTTATAATAATCTGTATTAAACAGATGAATAAAGTTTATACCAATGTTAAAATGGTAGTAACAGCAAAGAGTTGTTGCTACCATTTAATTTTGCAATTTTATGTTTCAGTCCCAAGACCAGCTATGTTAAGTAAATGTTTATGTTGAAAATTATTAGAAAATTAATTATAGATAATATCAATATAGAATTAAAAGTATAGTAAACAAGCTATTTAATAATATAATTTTTGATAGCTTATCCAAAAGAGATGCAATTAAGAGATGTTCTAGATTGGAATATAGTCTATATTATCTCTATTGATAATAAACCTAATGAACATGGATATTTATATTTAAAATGTTTAATAAATGATTCAATTAACTTTCAGTCTGCTATAAATGCGTCTACTAGTGATAAAATATGTATTTATGAAGAAACAGAAGATGAAAATACAAGTAATGAAAGTCCTGTAAATATTAATGTAGTAAAGGAAAGCAAAAGTAAGATATTGTTTAATGGGATAGTGCAAAATATTAAGACAAGTAATGTCAACGGAGTTTATTACTTAGAAATACAAGCACTTACATCAGGTTTTGAATTAGATATAAAAGAAAAAAGCAGATCCTTTCAAAATGCTAGTATGACATATAATGAACTTATAGGAATAATTTTAAAGGATTATTCAGGCTACAGCTATACACAATGTACAGCAGAAGGACAAACAATAGGAAAGCCATTATTTCAATATAAAGAAACTGATTGGAACTTTCTAAAGAGAATAGCTAGTGAGTTAAATTCAGAATTATTTTGTGATATAATGGAAATACGTAATATGTTTTATTTTGGGAGACCAATTAAAGCAAGTTATGAAATAGAAGATATGGGTTTTTATAAAGCTCATAAGAATCTAAAAAGATTTCATGAAGCAGGTGGAATTGAAGCAGGACACGATACAGATTACTTTTATTATGAAATAGAAAGAAGAGAAAAGTATGAAGTTGGAGATAAGATACGGTTTAAAAATAAGGAGCTTTATGTAAATCAATATTCAGCTTATGCTTTAAAGGATGAAGTAATTTATAAATATCGTTTATGTAGAAAAAACGGTATATGGCAAACAAAAATTTATAATTCACTTTTAAGTGGAGGGTCTCTTGAAGGGAAAGTTGCGGCTGTAGAAGGTGAAGAGGTAAAACTTCATCTAGATATAGACAAAGGACAAAATAAAGAAGCCGCCTGGTTTCCATATGCACCGCTCACAGGAAATGCAATGTATTCAATGCCCGTAGTTGGAACAAGTGCAAGACTTTATTTTCCCAATGAAAGCAGTGAAGCACCGATTTTAGCGGGCTGTGTAAGAAAAAATGGAAGCGATAGAGAAAAATATCCTCCATTTAATGATGAGCCAAAGACAGGTCAAAAGACAGAGAAAAAACAAGAAAAATTGCTAATAAGCTTCATTGGTTGTTCAAAGAAGATATTTTAAAGGGATTTTATCTCATTTTAGAATATCTTCTTTTATTTTTTGTAAATTTATATCAAAAGTTGCTATTCGGTAGCGAAACTACACTACTGAGTAAGGGAAAAAATAAAATTGAAAAAAATATGATATAATTTTGTCAAAAAGAGGCAAATGGTTTCTTGGGTGAGTTAGCAATGAAAGAATCATATGGTTATTTTAATGCTTATCGCTGTTGGTATGTTGTGCACGGCAAAGATTACATATTAATCAATATGAGTACATTTTATACAATATTGTTGAAAATGTACATAATATGTGATAAAATGGAATTAAAGGCAAGAATTTAATCAAATTTTAAAAAATATTAAAGACCAAAGATGTGTGCATAATATAAATATCTAATCTATAGAATTAGTTATTTAAATGCCCCTATATTCATAAGGATTTTATGAAAATAGAGGTTTGTTTATTGTGCAAAAAAAAGGGGGGATATAGAAGTCGGCATAAAACAAATGTATGATGAAAAATGATCTATCAGAACTTGATTTCTTTGATGGATTGAAGTAAGAAAGAACTTTAAATTATTAATACCGGGGGGACACTTTATGTATAAAAAATTATCGTACTTATTATTAATATTAATTTCAATTGTATTTAATACACATCACGTATATGCAAATAATACTACTAAACCAGATATAAAATGGATAGAAGGGCCTAAGACTGTGGATGTTGGAAGCGATTTAGCAAAGCTAGATTTGCCAGATGAATATGTTTTTGCAAATGGCGAAGATGCAAAAAAATTGATGAAACAAATGGATAATTCCGTTACTGGAAGAGAACAAGGAATAGTTTTTTCAAAAGATACTAAACAAAACTGGTTTGTTTTATTTGAATTTGATCCTATAGGATATGTAAGGGATAATGATGCTAAAAAAATAAATGCAGACAAATTATTAGAAGAGATAAAAAAAGGAACAGAAAAAGACAATGAGGAAAGAAAACAAAAAGGGGCTCCTACGCTAGATATAATTGGATGGGATGAAAAACCACATTATGATGATAAGACTCATAATTTAGTTTGGTCAGTTTTGAGTAACAGTGATGGAGAAAAAATAGTAAATTATAATGTAAGAATTCTTGGACGTGGTGGAGTAACTGAAGTTACTTTAGTTGCAGGTAAAGATGAAATGGAAAAGGTAAAACCTCAATTAGATACTATAATTAGCAAGTACTCTTATAAAGAGGGTAAAAAATATACGGATTATATAAAGGGAGATAAAGTTTCTGAATTGGGTCTGACAGCACTAATTGTAGGCGGTGCTGGAGCAGCTGCAGCAAAGACGGGGTTACTTGCTAAACTATTGCTTATACTTAAGAAGATATGGATAGTAGTTATATTAGGCATAGGTGGACTTTTTAAGAAAATAATCAGCAAATTTAAAAAGAAATCTTCTGGTATTGAAGAAAATACTTCAAATATAGATGGCAGTAATTTAATTAATTCTAATATGGAAACAGCAGAAGAAATATCTGCAACATCATGTGACTTAGAAAAGAAAAAGGATTAAAAGAGAGGGTTATAAAATGAATCAAGATTTTAGTAATAATTTAGCAAACACAGAAATAGAACCAAGCAATAAAAAAAGTAAAAGAAAGACAAGATTAGCCACTACTGCTGGTATCCTTGTTATAATTGCAATGAGTATATATGGATTTAAAATAATAGAAGATCAAAAAGAAGAGGCAGCTCAAAAATATATAACATCAATATCTCAAAAGTTAATAGATAACACTGCTGTTAAAACAAATTCTGCAGAAAAAAAGGACTACGGAAAGCTTGCCCCATTAGTAAACATTGCAAATGAGGATGTTGATAAAATTATTTCATTAGATAAGAACCTTAAAAAAGAATTGGATTCAAATATGTTTAAAAATAACATGAGTACCAATGAATTTATAGGAAGCCCAGCTGCAATAGAGCAATCAAGAAAAAAAATAAGCAGTTTAAACAGTTCACTTGCTAAATATGAAGCAGGTATAAAAGAGAATAAAACTAATATTGATAAGAAACTAGGACAGTATAAGGGGATAGATACTGAATTTGAAAAAAAATTAATAAATGATTACAACGCTCTAAGAAAAGAAAACTATGATAAGGATATGAAAGAATTAAATTCAGCAAAATCTCTTGTGGCAGCAATGGATAAATATCTAGAATTTTTACAATCAAAAGAAGGCCAATATGTTATTTCAGGTGGAGTAATCAATTTCTATAGCCAAAGTGATGTAGAAGAGTGTAATAAATTAGCAGGTAATGTAACAGAACTGAGTAAACAATTTAAAACTAAATAAAAACCGAATAATTAAATGAAAGTGTAATAAAACCCTATGCCGCGCATAGGGTTTTTAGACATTCTCTAAAAGTGCTTAAACTGCTACTTTAAAGACTTATGTTAATATCATGCCCGCATACAGGACAATTTTTATTATTTAATAACACCTCTGTATCAAACAAAGTACGTTTAATTAAAAGTTCACCACATTTAGGACAATAAGTGTTTTTATCAGCATCTTGAACATTTCCTACGTATACATAATTAAGATACTGTTTTGCTATATCCCTGCATAAACTCATTCTTTCTAAAGAAGTAGCTGGAGCATCGAATTTATACGAAGGAAAATATCTTGATAAATGAAGAGGTATGTTAGGATTTAAATCCGCTATCCATTTGCATAATTTGCTAACATCATCCTCTGAATCGTTATATCCTTCTATTAAAAGAGTAGTTATTTCAAGGTGACATTTGTTATGCATCTTTTCTATATTTCTCATTACTATTTTCACATCTCCGCCACAAACACCTTTATAGAATTTATTATCAAAAGCTTTAAGGTCTATATTTGCAGCACTTATATGAGGAAGCAATGACTCAAGTGGTTCTTCACTTATATAACCATTGCTAACTAAAACGAAGTCTATATTTTTATCTTTAGCTTTTTCGCATACATCCTTAATATATTCATACCATATTGATGGTTCGTTGTATGTGAAGGCTATGCCAGTATTATTTTCTTGTTTTAATGCTAGGTCAATCAATTCCTCAGGGGTTAGATACTGTGTATTAGGTTGTGTCTGTGAGATTGAATAGTTTTGACAAAAGCCGCATCTGAAATTACAACCGAAACTTCCTACAGACAAAATAAACTTTCCTGGCCTAAAATGATAAAGAGGTTTTTTTTCAATAGGGTCCATAGATGCTGAGCTTATATTTCCATAGTTTAAGGTGTATAATACTCCATCTTCAACCTTTCTTGCTCCACAAAAGCCAATTCCGCCTTCTTTTATATGGCATCTTTGAGGACAAAGTTCACATAAGATTTTACCATCTTTGTCTACGGTATAAAAAAGCCCTTCCTTTTTCATAGTTTATCTGCTACTCAAAACATGGACAAATATACCCATATTGAGATTTTTACTGTTTCAACGTACTCTGCCTTGCCTAAGCTACTACAGTTTGTATAGCACTCCACAGTCGTAAATTCCCCAAATAGCCTTGGGTACACATACAAGAACTTTTGATATTAAGCTATCTTGTATTTTTTAGCATTTTTAAGATTAATACTTGCATTTAAATCCCTATCAATAGAAAGTCCACAACTGCATTTATAAACTCTATCTTTAAGCTTTAAATCCTTCTTAATCTCGCCACAAGAACTGCACAACTTTGATGATGGATAAAATCTATCAACTATTCTTACTTCAATATTATTTTGATTAGCTTTTGAAATAAGTTTAGCAGTAAATTCATAAAATTTTTGTTGTGCTATTGATTTTGCTAAATTCTTATTCTTCATCATACCTTTAATGTTTAAATTTTCTATTGTTATAAAGCTTGGTTTTTGCTCTATTAACTCACTTACTGTTTTATTAATGTAATCAGTTCTAATATTGGTAAGTCTTTGATGAAGTTTTTGTACCTTTACTATTTGTTTTTGGATATTTTGACGAGTAGCTTCTCCTTTCACATTTTTATTTCTTATTTTCAAACTCTCATATTTCCTTGAAAGTTTTCTTTGCTCTCTTTTTAACTTCTTTTCTGTTTTTCTTACTGTATTTGTTTTATTGATATTCTTTTTAATTAATTCATTGCTACAAATTGCAAAATCTTTAAGTCCTAAATCTAAGCCTATCCCTTCTGAATAAGCTTTATTATTAATATGAATACTTTCTTCAACTAATATAGAAACATAGTACCTATTAGCTTTTTGGCTTATAGTTCCACTTTTAACTATTGAATTAACTGGAATATATCCAAATTCCTTTAACCTTATAACTCCTAAAGTTGGTACTTTAATTCTATGCCTTTCAATAGTCCAATCAGTTTTATTATTTTTTGGAAAATACGCCTTAACCTCTTGATTTTTCTTTTTCTTGAACTTAGGAAAGTCACTTTCACCCTTAAAGAATTTTTTAAATGCTTTTTCACCATTCATTATTGCCTGTTTAGTGGCTTTAGAAGATACTTCTTTAATCCAAGTTTTATCTTCATTATTAGGTATATACTTATTGTTAAGCCATTTTGAAAATTCTATTCCACTAACAAATCTATTTTCTTTTTTATAAGCTTCTTTATTATGGGCAATGTAGAAATTATAAATAAATCTACTAACACCAATAGTTTGATGTATTTTTAACTTTTGCTCTTTAGTAGGCTTAATTTCCATCTTGTAAGCTCTTAGCAATTTCTTCGTCCTCCTTAATCTTTTGTTTATTCCATTCTTTACGGTTATAATTTAGTCTACTTCCTATATCCTTTATAACTTCGTCTATTATAATGCCTTTTCCATTTGCAAAATCACTTGGTTTAAGGTTTGTTATATGCTTCAATATACTCACACCTTTCTTGAGTATATTGAAACACATTTAAACACTTTTTTAATGTCTTTAGTAAATATTTCTTATCTCCTTTTATTTATGTCTTATGACCTCAAAACGTTCAATTTTGTAGTTTTCTAATGGATTTATACCTGCTTTTTTTAAAGCTATATCTATTTGCTCTGTAGCAGTATCTACACCACTTAAATCAGGTAATAAAAGTCCTGTTTTTCTTCCACTTCTTACAATAACACCATATTTTTTAGGATCTAGAGTCTCGCGGGAGGCTTCTTCAGGAGGCATTAATACATCTACTGAATAGATAATATCATCCAGCTCTTCCTCTTCTACCGGTGAAAACCTAGGGTCTCTTTCGCCAGCTTCTATTGCATTTCTGATTATTTCCTCAGCAGTATTTTCATAAGCCGGGAAAATAGTTCCTATGCAGCCTCTTAGCTCACCATCTTTTTTCAGCGAGACAAATACACCTCTCTGTTCGCTTAACATATCCTCCGTTACATAACCTGGCATAGCTATTGTTTCCCCAGTTTTAACGTGATGCTCAAGCGTTTCACGTGCAAGTTTAACATATTTATCTTCATTGTCTCTTATTTTTTTCATAGTATTTTTTCTTTTATCTATAATTTTTTCTAAGTAATTTTTATCATCCATCTCATCTGCATTAAATCGCATAACTCCATAGCCTATACCAAAAGGACCTTCATAGGATAGTATTTCACCACTAATTTTTCTTCCTTCCATGGTACCAAGTAAAATATCAAAAGATCTTAAACCGCATTCTCCAGCAGATTCAATCATATCTTTATCCATATCAAATACGCCCATTACATCTCCAGATTTAAGAAGTTCTAATATTTTTTCATCAAAGACTTTTCCCTCTGGACTATAACCATAGGGAGCTTTATCATTGAGCTTATGGGATAAGTCACCAGAGGCTATTACTACAACATTAGTGTTAGATAGCTCAACGGCCTGCTTTATTGATATTCCAAATTTATATAAGTCTGTCTCTGATAGAAGACCATAAGTAATATGAACTAATTTATAATTACTATATTCTTTATTTACGAAATATAGGGGTACCATTGCTCCATGATCAAGTTCATGGCTGATATTGTATCTTCCTGCAATATCCTCATTTATAGCAATTGTAGGTACACCCATTCCATGAGCATAATTTTTTATACTTTCAGTTAAATTTAGATCTATTGTTATATCGAATTCTACATCTGGAGAATTAAAATTTCCGAAATCACCAGAAATGTGGTTGCTATCTGTTAATGCTATGGCATCTCTGAACATAGGACCATGAGGAGTTATAATTATTATTGTTTCAGGTTTTAGCTCACTTATTTCCTTTGCAACATTGAAGCATGCATCTATAGTTAAAGATGCGTCTAATTCTTCTCCTTTACCAACTTCAGATACTAATATAGGTGGATGAGGCATAATAAAATGTCCTAATATTTTACCCATTATAAGACCTCCTAATAGATTAAATTTATTACAAATGAAGAACTTATTGAAAACTATATTCTCACCTAAAGTTTAACACTTAAATTAAATTTAATACAAATTTTTAATACAAAAAATTCTGAAGAGTTAAGAAAAAGAATTATAACAAACATAATATTTAGCTTTAATTAAATAAATATGAGAAAAAGGCTATAAAATTAAATTATAATTGTGCCATAATATATATGGTTGTGTTATAATTATCTTACAAATGAAATTATACAAAAAATTAAATTCATTATTATATTCGGAAAAAGGAGAGAGCAACAATGGCAAAAAAAAGAAGTATTAAGGGCGTCATTGTAGGTTTACTGTGTGCTTCGGCAGTTATACCACTTTTGATTGTCGGAATATTTAGTTATACTTCGCAAACGAAAATTTTTAAAGAGGATTTACATGTTTTACTTAAAAGTAATTTGTCGGAAATAATAAGTGTCATAGACAAGGAAAGTAAGAGCAACATAGAAATGGTAGACATGCTTGCTGTAAATCCAGATTCACAATCTATAATAAGAGATCCTCAGAGTGCTCAGAAGCTTTCAATTACTTTAGATGGAATTGTTCAATCTCACAAAAGTATATGTAATGCATACATAGGAACTGTTAATGGAGTTTTCACGGTAATGCCAAAACAGGACGTTCCTGCTGGGTTCGATCCGAGACAGAGACCATGGTATAAGGATGCTGTTAATAAACCAGAACAAGTTATACTTACAGATCCCTATGAAGATAGCTTAAAGAAGGGAAACTTTATGGTAACCTTTGCTAAGACTGTAAAAGATTCTTCAAGTGGGGAAATGGTAGGAGTGTCGGCAATAGATATAAAGCTTGATGATATTTCTAAAATGGTACAGGAAAAGAAAGTAGGCGAAAAAGGTTATATTGTTTTACTTGACAAGAATGGAACAGTTATAGGGAGCAAAGATAAGGGTATTTTAAATAAGACCCCTAAGGAATTAAATTGGATATCAAAGGTTATATCAAATAAAGAGGAGATGTATGAAGATACTATAAATGGGACAAGTTATCTCATATCTACAACTAAAGATAATTCAACTGGATGGATAGCTGCTGCACTTATACCAAAATCAGAACTTGCAAGTAGAGTTAACGGTGCAAGAAATATGATATTATTAATTTCTTTAGCATGTTTAATAGCTGCACTATTTATAGGTAATTTAATAGCTGGATTGATAACGAAGCCTGTAGCTAGCTTAGAGAAGACACTAGATAAGATGAAAGATGGGGATTTTACAGAGAATATAGATAATAATATAGCTATTCATGAAATAGATAGAATTACTAAAGGAATAAATACTGTAAAAGATGAAATGGTGTTAATATTAAGCAACATACATCAAGTATCTGATGATATAAGATCATCTTCGGGCACACTGAAAACCATAGCTGAGCAATCTAGCACTGCCGGAGAAGAAATATCTAAAGTAGTCCAAGAAATAGCTAGTGGTGCTGGTAAACAAGCAGAAGCGATGGAGGAAAGTCAGAATTTAATTATTCAGCTTGAAAGTGAAGTAGAGGAATCAATTATTAGGGCACAAAATATGGTGGAACTATCAAAGGGAGTTAAAAATTCTACCGAAAATGGAACTAAGATAATTAAAGATTTAAGTGACAAGTTTGTTTTAACTTCAAAATCCAGTAGAGAAGTTTCAGGAAAAATTAAGGATTTAGCTGAAAAATCTAATGAGATAAGTACTATTACTGAAACAATCACTTCCATAACAGAGCAAACTAATCTTTTAGCATTAAATGCAAGTATAGAGGCTGCAAGAGCTGGAGAGCTCGGGAAAGGATTTGCTGTAGTAGCAGGTGAAGTTAGAAAACTAGCAGAGCAATCAGCAGAGTCTGCACTTCAGATAAATAAAGTAACTAATGAAATAAAAGCAAGTATATCAGATCTCCTATTAAAAGTTGAATACTCGATGTCTTTAGATAAAGCTACCGGCGAAAGTGTCACTGTTACTGAAAAGGCCTTTGAGCATATAGCTGAATCTATTATAAAATTAGAGGATAGCATTAAAATTGTAGATAAATCATTAAATGAAATAAATAATCATAAAGATTTAGTTATATCAAAAATACAGGAGGTATCATCTGTATCCCAAGAAATAGCCGCTACTACAGAAGAGGTTAGTGCATCTACAGAAGAACAATCTGCAGGGCTTGAAGAGGTAGTTACAGCATCTGATATTCTCGAAGGTTTTTCTAGTGACTTAAATGTATTAGTTAAAAAATTTAAAATTTAAATTAGTAAAAAGGTTTTAGGTGAATTCCTAAAACCTTTTTAATTTATGAATAATTTGGAAATGATGTAAAAGTGTATTGACAGATATATTGTTTTAGTGTACTATTTGTATAGAACACTAAAACAATATATCAATTAAACGGAGGTGTGAAGATGAGTCTAAACTTTGATCAAAAGGTTCCTATATATGTACAGATAATGAATTTGATTAAAAGGGACATAGTTACAAAAAGACTGAAGCCTGGAGATAAACTATCTTCTGTAAGAGATATGGCCGCAGAGCTAAAGGTAAATCCAAATACTCTTCAAAGGGCTTACCAAGAGCTTGAAAGAGAAGGGATAACTTATACACAAAGAGGGATGGGGACTTTTGTTATGGAGGATGAAGGGATGATTAAAGAATTAAAAAAAGAAATGTCTAAAGAGATTATAGATAATTTTTTAATGGGGATGAAAAATATCGGATTTAGCTCAGAGGAAATTCTAAAGATAGTTGAGGAGAAAGTTAAGGAGGATATGTAATGGATACTATATTAGAGGCTGTAAAGCTTGAAAAAGGTTATTTTAATAAAAAAGCTCTAGATGGGTTGGATTTAGAGGTTAAAAAAGGTAAGATTGTTGGACTTTTGGGACCTAATGGAAGCGGTAAAACAACATTTTTAAAAATTGCTGCAGGACTTTTAAGGCCTACCGGTGGTGAAATACTGATAGATGGCCATAAACCTGGTGTGCATACAAAATCAATGGTGTCATATTTACCGGATAAAGATTATTTATTTAAATGGATGAAAATAAAAGATGCTATACAATTCTTTAAAGACTTCTACGAGGATTTTGATGAAAAAAAAGCAAAAGAGTTGTTAGAATTTATGAATCTGGATATCAACAGCAAAATTCCAACATTGTCAAAAGGAATGAGTGAAAAGTTATATTTGACTTTAGTACTTTCGAGAAAAGCAAAGATTTATATATTAGACGAACCTTTAGGAGGAGTGGATCCTACAACAAGAGAAAAAATACTTGATGCTATACTAGATAATTATAGCGAAGATAGTTCAATAATTATAACTACTCATTTGGTCAATGATATTGAAAGGCTATTTGATGATGTTGCATTCATTTCAGAGGGGAAAATTGTATTAAGCGGTAACGCTGAAGAGCTTAGAAATGAGAAGGGGATGTCTATAGACCAGTTATATAGGGAGGTATTTAAGTAATGTTTAATTTAATAAAGTATGAATTAAAGGGCTACTATAAGGATTTTATTATAATGATTGGTGCAATAGCTGCTCTCAATATACTTCTATTCACTAGAATAAATACATGGCCACAAGAGGCTGTGATAGTTTGTTCATTTTTAATAAGCTTTGCAGCAGCAGTAGTAGTATTTATTTGGAATATAAGGTTATTTAGTAGAGATTTGTATGAAGATAGTGGATATTTATTGTTTTCACTTCCTCAATCTGGATATTCTGTTTTAGGATCAAAGCTTATAACATCTATAGTTCAAGGACTAATAGTAGGAGCAGTGGCACTTATTTTTAATTATATAAGTTTTCATGCTACTGGTAAATTTAACATTGAATTTGGACTGATTATGAGAAATATAAGTCCAAAGTTTATCACAGAGAGCATTGTAAGCAGCTTATTTGAATATGTATATTTACTTACTACAATCTATTTTTCAATAGCTTTAAGCAAGGTAGCGATTAAAAAGAAGAAGGTAGGAAAATTGGGCGGATTTATAATATTTATTATTGTTTCAATTATAGTGGCTAAAATCACACAAATAATTGTTGACATTTTTCCTCAAACTTATAATTTAGATATACTGAAAGTTCAAGCTGTGGCGAATGCAGCAGGTACTATTCCAATTAATATTGCGGCTATGATTCTGAATGTTATATTATTCGCATTAATGTTTATAGCAACAGCTTATATTTTAGAAAATAAAATAGATTTCTAGTATAACTTATTTGGGTAAAGAGGAGATTATTTAAAGTTTATAATTTGTTTATAATTAGTTTATAAAAAGTAGAGGAATATCTTTTAAAATAAAATTATGGGAAGCTTCTAAAAAAGAACATCTTCGAATTGTAATCATTTTGTAACCAATTTTCATCAATATTTAACTTTTAAAAAGTCAATTTCTATTATAATTAAAATAGGAATAAGGGTATTAAATATTAAAGAGGGTATATATTTAAGCATAGGCAAATTAGCTATTAACCGGGTATTAGAAAAGAAACATTTATGGTATAGAGGGGGGAAACTAGTGGAAGGTAATAATAAAGAAGAACAAGGTAGGGAATGTTTAGGAATGGCAATGGGGTTATGTACAGGCTTATTGGCAGGAGCTGTATTAGCTATGGTTACAAAGGATGCTAAGAGTATTATTATTATTATGACTTCCGCTGGTGGCATAATCGGATATTTTATAGATGAATTTATAAGAGGGTATAAATAGATGAAAAGAACAGTGTATTGCAAAAGTGATCACTGTTCTTTATTGCATATTGAGTAAAAAGGTATCTCAAACTACTTGAGATACCTTTTTAATATCTATTGTGGAAGAAGTACAAATCTAACAATAAATAATGCTGCAAGCACATATATTATTGGATGAACTTCTTTGTGTCTTCCTGTAAAAACCTTCATTATAGGATAAAAGATTATTCCAGCTGCAATGCCATTAGCTATGCTGTAACTAAAAGGCATTATTGAAATTGTGAAGAAAACAGGCACAGCTTCAGTAAAATCGTCAAAATTTATATCTTTTACTGAACTAAGCATAAGAGAACCTATTATTACTAAAGCAGGAGCTGTAGCTTCTGCTGGAACTATACCTACAATTCCACCGAAGAATATTGACAGAGCGAAAAGTATTCCCACTACTAAGGATGTTAATCCTGTTCTTCCACCTTCGGCTATACCAGCAGTAGATTCTATATAAGTAGCAGTAGTAGTAGTACCAAAAAAGGAACTTATAGTTGTTGCTATTGCGTCAGCGAGTAGGGCTTTTTTCATATTTTTAATCTTGCCATCTGGAAGTATCATATCAGCTTTTTGAGCTGTTCCAACTAAGGTTCCTATTGTATCAAATAAGTCAACAAGACTGAAAGTTAATACTACCATCACTATGCTTGTTAATGCACCTATAAAGCCTGTGCCGTTATGATTTAAAAGTCCTTTAAAATCAAATGCCATAAAAGTTGGTGCTATTGATGCCGGAGAGCTTAGTATATTTAGTCCTGATATATTTGTAATCCTCATAGGTATACCAATTAATGTAGTTATTACTATTGATATCAGCATTGCTCCTCTTACTTTTCTTGCCATAAGAACTCCCATAAGAACTATTCCAAGTAAGGTAAGTATAGTATGAGGGTTTGAAAAACTTCCAAAGCCTACAAGAGTTGCTGGATTAGCTACTATTATGCTTCCGCTTTTTAATCCTATTAATGCTATAAAAAGACCAATACCGCCTGTAATTGCTATTTTTAAGTTTTCAGGTAGACAATCTACTATCTTCTCTCGAATTGAAGTAACTGTAATAAGTATAAATAAAATACCTGAAAGGAATACCGCTGCAAGAGCTTGCTGCCATGAATAACCAAGAGTTAAACATACGCTATAGGAAAAGAAAGCAGTAAGTCCTATACCTGGTGCTACTGCAAAAGGCAGGTTACCATAAAAGGCCATTATAATTGTACCTATTGCTGAAGTTAAACACATACCAACAAAAAGAGAAGCAACTACAGGGTCATTTATTGATGAAAGACTTGCTGCGGCATCACCTTTTAAGCCAGCAGCATTCATGCCTGAAAACTTCAATATATTTGGTATAACTAAAAGTGCATATGCCATAGTTATATAAGTTGTGAAACCTGCTAATATTTCAGTTTTGGCATTAGTTTTGTTTTCTGATAGCTTGAATACTGAATCTAGAATAGATTTTTTGGAATTTGTAGATATTGTCGAATTCATTATAAATTTCTCCTTCATAAAAAAATCTGCCATCGGAGAATGAGTAAATCCGAAAACAGAACTATCTTATGCGGATTCACCCATAGTGAGAAATTTACGGTTTCTCGTAGAAACTCCTGACCCTTATTGCCAGAAATATATGGATGGCTTGTACATTGAATTTTATATTACACATATGTTAACATCGTGCAATTAAAATGTCAATATTCAATGGGGGAATTTTTATATATAAATTTATAAAATGTGACATAATTTTAATAAAGAATGTCGTAAATTGAAAAGCGATTTGATAAGTAAAAGCATTCTAATTATAATATAACTAAATGTAAAACAATATAATGTGAGGAATTGAATAAAGTTTAGAATTAATGCCGAAAATAAGATTAAAGTATTATTAACTTATTTTCTTTAATATACATATTGAAATATTAAAAGTAATTAGCATCTGAAAGAAAAGTAATATAAACACTTAAAAAATTTAGGATATTGATTAAATAAATCTAAGCTGCATAAGCACTTAATGGAGGCATTTGGTATATGAGTAGGTGGTATATCAATAGTGACAATTATCAACATTGATGATTATCACTATTGATAATCATCTACATAATGATATAATTATTTGTGTAAGTATTATGTAAATGAAGTAATATTTAGATTTAATTTCATAATTTAATTAGAATTAGAGGAGGAAAAAGCTTTGAGTAAAATAGCTTTAATCACAGATACAACTGGTGATCTTAATGAAGAAATAATAAGAAAGTATAATATAAATGTACTTCCCTTTAGAATTATATATAAAGACAGAGAATATAGGGACAAGATTGAGATAACGCCTGAGCAAGTATATGAAAATTTAGATAAGGAAGTTCCTACATCATCAATGCCAGCTTTAGAGGATATGGAAAATCTATTTGAAGCCTTAGAAAAAGAAGGGTATACTCACGCTATAGCTATAGTATTATCTTCAGGATTATCGGGAGTTTATAATGGCATAAAGATAGCAAGTGAAAACCATCCTAATATTAGTACACATATATTTGATTCAAAATCAATATCATGGGGTGAAGGAGTAGTAGTAGAGGAATGTGGTAAGCTTATTGAGCAGGGAAAAAGCTTCGAAGAAATAGTTGAGGCTTTGCCTTCTATAAGAAAACGAGTTCATCTTTTCTTTGTAGTTGGAACATTAGAGTATTTAAAGAGAGGCGGTAGAATAGGAAAAGTTTCAGGAACTATTGGAGAACTTTTAAATATAAAACCTATAGTTTCCGTAGATATAAATGACGGAAAATACTATACTCATGAAAAAGTTAGAGGAAGAAAACAATCCTTGAATAAAATTATGGAGCTTGTAAAGGCAATTTTAGACGAAAAGAAATGTAGATTTTATGCTATGCATGGGTATGCCTTGGAGGATTCACAAAAGGCCTTTAATGAAATCTCAAAACATCCAAATGTAACAGAAGCAATATTTGGAGGATGCATAAGCCCAGTATCAGGAGTTCATAGTGGACCTGGTCTTGTAGGTTTAGTTTTGTTTGAGGAAGAGTAATACTTATGGGGAAATTTAGCATAGACGAAAGTATTAAAGAAGAAGAAAAAAGACTTTATGAAGAATATAAAAGAAAGCTGCTAGAATTAAAAAAAGTAAAGAAAGAGAATGAGGCTGTAGGACAGGTATTTACGAAAGGATTACTGCCAATTTATGTACTTTATGTGCTAAGTTTAGGTGCTACTAATGGAAATGATATCTCTCATAAAATAGGTGAGAGAACTAAGGGAAGATGGATTCCAAGTACTGGAGGAATATATCCTATTTTAAAAAAATTAGAAAAAGAAAAAATGGTAGTTGGTAATTGGGATGATTCAAAAAAGAAAATTCAAAAGATATATACTATAACTGAATTAGGTGCTGAAGAACTTGAAAAACGAAAAGAGCTTTTAAAGGGGAAAATTGAAGAAGCTTTAGAAGTATTTAAAATAGTATATAGAGATTTGTACGAATAAGGAACCTACACTCTTTGCTGAGACGATAGTCATCGGATAAAGAGTGTAGGTTTTTTATCTGTACTGAAAGCTATATTTTAAATTTTTTTTCTTTGTAATCTCTAAAGCTATAAGTGACAGGCCTTTTAGTTATATAGAAGCCATAAATAATTGTAAGTAGTGCTGCGCCATAAGGAAGAATTATATTTATCATACTAAAATTAGATACAAAAGTATGCAATAACTTGTCCTCTAAAAGCATTTTAAAAGAGGTATGAGCAAGAACTGCACCTCCTATGTAAGGAACCATAGGATGCTTGTTCATTAGTTTTGCTACATACTGACTTCCGAAAAATATAATTGGTATATTAAGCAAAAGTCCAAATGCAATTAGCGCAATATTTCCATGTGCGGCACCTGCAATTGCAAGTACATTATCTAAACTCATTGTAGCATCTGCTATGATAATGCTCCATATAGCGCCCATAAATTTATTAGAAGAGTTTACATTACAATCTTCTTCTTCACAGTCTGGTCTAATAAAATCCCATGTTATTTTTATAAGCAACAGTCCGCCTACTAATCTTATAGGAAGCCACTCAATCATTAAAATATAGGTTATAAGTGACGCGAATATAATCCTAAGTAAAACAGCAGCAAATACTCCTATAGCTGAAGCTTTCTTCGCAAGGTGTGGAGGAAGTTTACGAGTTGCAAGAGCAATTACCCCTATGTTATCTCCACTCAGAACTATATCTAAAAGTGTAATTTGAGCTGCGCCTATTAATGAAGGAATTAAACTATCCATATTATTCCCTCCCTCGTATAATTTGATTCCATATAATATTCTAGCACACAAAATAAACTATGCCAAATGGCAAGTTGTCCTTATAATAAGTATATTATTATATTTTACTTTATATAACCTGGTTAGTAACACTTTATTAAGCCGTAGAATATATTAAAATAAGTTCTTAGTTTTTAATCAACTTAAAGAAAACCAATAATAGGAGTGGTTACTTTTGAAAAGATTAAAAAAATTTCTATCCTTTTTTGTAATGGCACTGATGACAGTTTCTATTGCTGCTTGTGGTAATACTACTAATAAATCAGATACGAATGATGGAAATAAACAACAGGTGGTTAAGGTAGCTTTTGATGATGCTCCGTCAGAGGCTGGAATAATACTAGCGGATAAACTAGGTTTTTTTGAAAAACAGGGAATAAAAATTCAATATGTGAAATTTAACTCTGGTGCAGACGAGCTCTCAGCCGTTGTATCGAATCAAGTTGATGTAAGCAGAGGAATAATAAACGCAGCTTTGTTCAATGCATCGAATCAAGGTATAGGTATCAAATTAGTAGCAGATGGAGGACATAATGTTCCAGGTAAAGGGTATTTTCAAATTGCACTAAAAAAAGGATTAGGAGTAAAATACAAGACCTACCAGGACATGAAAGGAATGAGAATAGCGATTGCTTCCGTTGGTTCAATTAATGAACTCTTTGTACAAAAGGCATTAGAAAAGGGCGGCTTAACTAAAAACGATGTCAAATTTGTACTAGTTGACTCTTTCCCAGATATGCTTACTGCTGTAGCAAATAATAATGCAGATGCTACAATGCAGATTGAGCCATTAATAACTAAAGGTGTAGATGAAGGAATACTTGAGTGGTGGAAAGACCCGGATGAATATGCAAAAGGAGAAGAAATATCAGTACTTATGTATAGTCCTAATTTCTGTAAAGATAAAGAATTAGGAAACAAATTTATGTTAGCTTATCTTCAAGGAGTTAGAGCTTATAATGATGCATTAGTATATGGTGATAAAGATAGAGATAAAATTGTAGATATTTTAACTAAAAACACTTTTGTAGACAAAGCAGATATTTTCTTGAGAATGAAACCACCTGGATTAGATCCTAATGGATATGTATTAAAAGAAGGGGTTATAAATGACCAGAAGTGGTATATGCAAAGTGGCCTTGTAAAAAAAGAAGCGGATGTAAATAAGTTAATTGACAATAGCTATGTAGAAAATGCTTTAAAACAGATAGGTGAATACAAATACACCAAGGGGGACTGATAAATAATGCAAATTGTAGATGAAAAAATAGTTAGATTTGAAACAGAAAAAAAGCAGGAAAACAAAAGTAAGCTTAGTAATAAATCAAAAACTAGAATTCTAACCGTATTATCTCCGCTGGGGTTACTGGTCATTTGGGAGATTCTTGTTAGGACACATGCACTTGACAGTAGATTTTTTCCGGCTCCTACAACAATTTTAGTAACACTGTGGGAAATGATAAAAACCGGCATACTCTTTTCTGATCTAAAAATAAGTTTATATAGAATCTTTGGCGGATTTTTACTCGGAACAATACCTGGTCTTATTATTGGTCTGACTATGGGGTTGTTTCCAATAGTGAAGATTATGCTGGACCCAATTGTTGCTGCGACTTATCCAATCCCTAAGCTGGCGTTGATGCCATTAATTATGATATTGCTTGGATTAACAGAGTTTGAAAAAATGGTGGTTATAGCTCTTGGAACCTTCTTTTTAGTTTTGATGAATACAGTTGCAGGAGTAATTAATTTAGATAAAATATATATGGATGTGGCGAAAAACTATGGTGCAAGTAAAAAAGATTATTATTTGACTGTTGCACTTCCAGGTGCACTTCCTATGATATTTACTGGATTAAAGCTTGGCATGGGGATGGCATTACTATTGATAGTTGCAGCAGAAATGAACGGAGCATCTGAAGGAATAGGATATCGTATATGGGAATCTTATTCAATATTTAATATTCCAGAGATGTTTGTCTCTTTCATTATGATGTCTCTTCTTGGATATATTTTTACAGTAGCTCTTGATGAAATAGAGAGAATTATAATTCCTTGGAAACAAGATTGAAGAGGATGATTAGTATGAATGAAATAAATTCATTAAAAAGCAAAACATATGATGGCAAAGTGAAAATAGAAATGGAGAATTTAGCTAAGAAGTTTAAAGTAAAGAAATCTGAAGTAGTTGCATTTCAAAATGTAGACTTAACAATAAGAGAAGGGGAATTCTGGTGTTTTGTAGGACCTAGTGGATGTGGAAAAACAACTCTTCTTAGAGTACTTGCTGGACTTGAAATGCCAACATCAGGGGTACTAGAGATTACTCACAATAATAAAAGTAACCCACTAAATTCTATGGTCTTTCAGGAACATGCAATTTTCCCTTGGATGAATGTTTGGGACAATATAGCATATGGTTTGAAAAATAGAAGATTGCCATCAAATAAAATTAAAGAAGTAGTAGATGAATTTGTAATAAAAACTGGACTAGAGAAATTTGCAAAGGCATTTCCACATCAATTATCTGGTGGTATGAAACAGAGAGTAAGTATTGCCAGGGCTTTTGCTAACGATCCGGAGATACTGCTTATGGATGAGCCTTTTGCATCCTTAGATGAGCAAAATCGTATAATTTTACAACAAGAACTGCTTCAAATATGGGAAAGTAATAGGAAAACTGTTGTATTTATTACCCATAGCATTGATGAGGCAATTTTTCTGTCTGATCATATTATGCTTATGTCTGGGCATCCCGGTGGAGTAAAAGATGTATTTGAGGTAAATATGCCTAGACCTAGAGATATGTCAGAAATGAGAAAGAAGCCAGAGTTTAATGAACTTTTTATAAAGATATGGTCGCAGCTGAAAGATGAGGTAAAAAGGTAGAAAAATCAATATTTAAGGGGACGTATTGTATTCGCCCCCTTATTTAATTTCGCAAGAAAATCATGTATTAATAGTTAAGGTGCTGAATAATATTTTAAATATACGTTAATATTAAGAAATTCTTTATTTTGTTTATTGCAGAAAAGCTATATTTATGATATAAACTATTAGTGGGTATCTAAATAATTGAAATTTTACTAAAGTGATGTCTTCATATTTTGAGGTTTTAATTTATGAAGCTTTAGATAACGTATACATATTATGGAGTTGGGGGGATAACTATGCTAACCTATATGTTTATTTTTTTTGCTAAAATTATTGAAGTATCACTTATGACTATAAGAACCGTTCTTATAACAAGAGGAGAAAAACTTTATGGCTCACTGATAGGATTTATTGAAGTATCTATATGGCTTTATGTAATAGGTAAAGTACTTGTAAATATTGACAAGGATCCTATTAAGATGGTAGTATATGCCTTAGGATTTACTTGTGGAAACTATATTGGATGTATATTAGAAGAAAAACTTGCATTAGGAATAGTGACTATTAATTTAATTTCCTCTGAAGAGGATGGTAAAAAGCTAGCTGAGCTACTAAGAGAGCAGCAGGTTGGTGTTACCGTGGTAGAAGCTGAAGGATTAAAAGAAGATAAAAAAATGCTTATAGCCCATGTTAAAAGAAAGAGAAAAAATGAAATACTAAGAATTATAGAAAATTCTGATATAAAAGCTGTAATTTCAATAGTTGATACTAAAACTGTGTACGGAGGATATGGAATTAAAAAATAATTTTAAAACAATTATAAAGTTTGTTAAAGTTTTACACGAAAACTATAATTAGTAATTTAACATAAGAATAATTAGTTTTAAAGTTATTTTACTTGAAACTATAATAAAGGAGAAGTATCTTAACATGGGAGTATTAATAGTTGATGATTCTAAATTTATGAGAAGCATAATAATAGGAATATTTAATAAACATAATATAGAGATTGCAGGGGAAGCAGGAAACGGCAGAGAGGCTATAATTAAATATCAAAGTTTGATGCCAGATGTAGTTACAATGGATTTAACCATGGCTGAAATGAGTGGTTTAGAAGCGGTAAAGGAAATAATGAAAATAGACTCCAATGCCTACATAATTGTGTGTTCAGCTATGGGGCAGCAGGCAATTGTAAGGGAAGCAATTGATGCAGGGGCTAGAGGATTTGTAGTAAAGCCTTTTGATGAAGAGGATTTAATAAAGGAAGTAAAAAAAGCATTAAAAGCAAAAAATAAAAAATAATAAGAAGACTGCGCATTATGCGCAGTCTTCATCGTTAAAAAGCGGCTTTTGTGCTTTAAAATTTACATTTCTCATTTTACAAAAAACATTATGACAATGTTCACAACTATGGTCTTTTTCATTATATGCTATTTGTGAGTCAGCACCGTATATATAAGACATTGATTTTGCAGGATACAACATACAATCATTAACAACTCTTACACTATGAATATCATCATTTTTAAACATATTTACAATTTCTTTTTGATATTCTAAATCAATTTCACCGTCACCAGGAGCAATTTTACAGGTAAGCCCTAACCCAAGCTCATGTGAATCTGCACATATTTCATTAAATAAGTCAGAACTCACATGAAATAGATATGAGCTTGCCATGGTATCTAATAGAATTGCTTCAAAAAATTTTCCTTCTTCAAAAAGACTTTCAACTTTTTTGCAAGATTCATCTCCTATTGTTACGAGACAATATACTATATTATTGCATTTCTTTAAAGAATATAAATCTAAGTTATTCGGTTTTTTATCTATTTTATACATTCCTAAAGGAGTAGAACATTCTATAAGGTAGTAGAATAAATCATCGTACATTTTGCTTAATTCCTCGTACGGAGGTGTCTGGCAGTAAGATTGAACTGTTTCTATAATCTTCTCTTTATTTAATTTTATTTTGAAATCAGATACTACTTTCATTGGCCCCACCTCGTATTTATACAAAATTTTATTTATAAATATATTATAATAGAACATAAAGAAAATTGCAAGTTATATAACGTATTATTTCAAAAAATATTAAAAAACATTGGATTAAAAGCCATTTTCAGTGCCAATAAGGTTCAAAATGGACCTTATCTTGCAAAATTCATGAATACAAAAGTTCTGTATCAATCATACCAATTCATAAGTATTCATAATTATATAAAATTTTTTATATAACAAAAATCTTTCATTTAATTAGAAGATGTGCAATAATAGTTAAGGGGATTAAAAGGAGATGATAAACATGGTTATAGTAAATGCACTAGGCAGCGTACTAAGTATTGTAGCTATGATTACTGTAGGATATATACTAACCTCCAAAGGTTGGTTAGATGAAAAAACATCAAAGGTCTTTTCAAAATTGGTATGTAATATATCTCTCCCGTGCCTTATGATATCTGATTTGATGGGAAACTTTGATAGAAACAAATTAAATAATTTAGGTAAAGGTTTGATTATTCCTTTCCTTTCCATAGCATTATGCTATTTGTTAGCAATAATTGTATCTAAAATTATTAAAGTTGATAAACATAAAGTTGGAACTTTTAGATCCATGTTTTTTGTATCTAATTCTATATTTATAGGACTTCCTGTAAATCTTGCATTATTTGGATCACAAAGTATACCCTATGTTTTACTCTATTATATTGCTAACACCAGCTTTTTCTGGACAATTGGAGCTTATGGCATAAGTACGGATGGACAGTCTAAAAAAAATAGTATATTTTCGAAAGAAACCTTTAAAAGAATAGTATCCCCACCATTAATGGGCTTTGTTATAGCCATAATACTTATAATGTTAAATATTCAGATTCCAAAGTTCATTATGGATACTTGTAAATATTTTGGTAATTTAACAACACCTTTATCAATGCTGTTTATTGGTATAACAATATACTCTGTGGATATAAGCGAAATAAAAATGGATATAGACATGATAGCTATACTTTTTGGAAGATTTCTTATATCACCTATATTGGTCTTTATTATGGCTCATTACTTCCCAATACCAGAGCTCATGAAGAAAGTTTTTGTTGTACAAGCAGCTATGCCTGTGATGACCAATACAGCAATAGTTGCAAGAACTTACGGTGCAGATCATAAATATGCAACAGTGATGACAGTAGTAACTACTATATCAAGTTTAATATTTATACCAATATATATGGCACTATTAGGATAATGCCAATTTTAAAAAGCTAATTCTAATTAAACTCATGGTAGAGTATAATTAGAATTAGCTTTTTTATGTTTATAATTTATTAAATTCTAAAAGAAAAAACAAGTAAAGATAAGCTGTAGATGAAAATTCCATATGCAAAAAATACATAAAAAAGCCTGTGTTAGTATTGTTTTATATATTTTTTTGAATATTATCAGCAATTACACTTTTAATTTTATCCTTTATGTACTGATTTCTATAAATAATGTCAGAATTAAACTTACACTTATTAACTATTGCCATAAAGGTTATACTTTTATTTGATCTTAACAGGCCAGCAACAGCTCTATCTATTTTTTGATTTATAACATGTATTTCTTTATAATGTACCATTTTATGCAATATATAATTTCTTAACTCAGGGTACCGTCTTATTACAAAGCGAGTTACACCTGACTTTTCTGCAACAATAGCAAATACTAATCTTTCTTTATTATAAATCATGTTTTGTATAACATTATCAATGTCATTTTTATATTCTTCTATATCTTTATAAAAGGTTTTCGTAGTACTTAAACAATTTTCCATGTTTAATCTCCTTATTCGACGATATTTACAATATAATGATATAACATTATAGTAATATTGTAAATTTATATATTCTTCAAAATAGGCATTTATGTCTAATTATGACAATTTATATATGTTATATAATATGTATTATAATTTTATTAGCTACACCATGATATAAAAATAATAAGCGTTGATGTATAAAATAATAAAATACACCAACGCTTTTATCCTCTTTATGTAAGCATTTTATATAAGTAGTGTTATTTCTCATCAATGGTATTTTTAGCAGTTGAAGTCCATTGGTTATCGGTAGCAGTTTTATCTTTTTTATTTGTAGAGTTTGACTCTTCAAGAGATTTTTCAGGTAATGAAGCCCATTGATTATCAGTGTCGGTTTTAAGTTTTTTGTCCATTATAAAACCCTCCTTTCGCCTGTAACTATATTTTTGGCCAAATAAAGCAATTAATTCTATGAAATATTTTCATAATATATCTTGCCATTGGTAGATAGTGCAGCAAAAGCCACTTTATTTATATTTTTAATTCCTTTTCTATTTAGTTCGCTATAGAGCCAATTTTCACTTTTATTAAGATATATCAGATTTTTTTCTATAATTTTGCCATCTAAAACTAGTTCAATTGCCGAGCCTTCATATTTAGTTGGCATATTAAGATCTTGAGGCGTCAGCGGGCGGTTTTGTGATTTTAATTGAACACTTAACTTACCACTAGGTTCAAGGATAGCTAATTCAACCTGATTTATGTCAAAGATCTTTTCTTGTCTCAATTGCTGACTTAAATATTCATAAGAGAAATTTAAACTAGCTAAGTTATTTTTTAAAATCTTTCCATTTTTAATTAAAATCGTTGATTCACCAGCAAAAATTTTACGGATGCATTTGTATTTAAAAGATAAATAAGATATCGCCATTACTATTAATGGTATAAGGACCATACAAAGAATAAAGTTTAAAATATGTACCTTTAAGTTAAAAGCTAGGTTACCTGCTACTGTTCCAAGAGTAACAGCGGCAACATAATCAAAATATGTTAGTTTAGATAAAGTTCTTTTGCTTAAAAATCTGGTAGAGCCTAAAAGCATTATTAGAGCTAAAAATACTCTCAGAATTATTTCAAAAGGTTCAAACAAGAAATGTCACCTCCAAAGCTGTGTTCTGTTTGTAAGGCATATGTAATTTACAGAGCATAAATGCTATTCATGTTTTTATTATCTGCTAGAAACTTAAATTTAATTCTTTCACTAGTATGATGTTTTCATAATCATACTCAAATAATTTCAAATATACATTTGTTTTTAATATAAAGGCTATATTTTTAAATTTCTTAATGATAACATGTAGGTTATAAGTTATTTATGTTTTCAGGAGGAACGATAATTGAAGTCAGAATATGAAGTAAAGAGAGTAACAAAATTGTATGACAGTTGTGATAAGTGTGGCCTTCCAACAATAAATTGTATATGCAATAAAGTAAATAAGATAAAGTCTCAATCAAAAATTTTAATTTTATCAACAGAAAGAGAATTTTATAGGCCATCGAATACCGCAAGATTATTGAAGTTAATTAATTCAGATTCCACTGAAATTTTTCTTTGGGAGAGGACGAAAAAGCCAGAAAAATTGATTGAATACATAAAGGATGATAGATATTCAACTTTTTTATTATTTCCAGCAGAAGATGAAGAATCAAAGAAAAGAAAAATAGAATATCTTGATACTGATAAAATTCCTGCTTTTATTATTATAGATGGAACATGGAAAGAGGCTAGAAAAATATTTAGAAAAAGTGACTATTTAAAAGAGTTGCCTATAATATCATTAGAATTAAATTATAGATCTGAATTTAATATAAGAAAAGGAAATGCTGAAGGAAATTTATGTACAGTAGAAACCGCTATAGAAGTACTTAAATTAAATGGAGAAACTGAAAATTCTTTGGCAGTTAAAGATTTATATAAATTATTTTTAAGAAGTTTTAAAGCAGGTATAAGTGGACATAAGTTAAAAGAATAAATTGAAAAATTTTCAAAGGAGAGGGAGCTTTCTACCCCCTCAAAAGTTGTGGTTTCAATATATTGCTTAATTCAGAAAGTGGAATCCTTATTACTGGTATTTCCGATGCTGCTGGAGCAATTTCATTAAATCTAAAAAATATAACTAAATTGTTATTATCTAAGTAATATGGCTGATCTTCTGCAATTCCCTTAAATTGTTTGCTAGATATTGAAGGATATAGTTGTTTATTTTCATTAATCTTTTCAGTGATTAGCTTATTTAGTGTACCTTTGTAGTCTACACCTTGTTTAAATAGGCTTCTAAGAGGCATGGATTCACCAGAGCTAAGATCATAATTATAAGTTGTTCTTATATAACTATTCCTTCCGCCAATATACTGCTGATAAATTATTGAGATACTTAAAATATCATTTTTATTATAAGTTACTAAGTAAGTATTAGAGATCTCAAAAGGAGTAAAAGGTTTACCTTGCTTTATCAAATTTTTGCTATATTCATTTGCGGCAGTTTCCATCTGGCTTTTAAATTCTAATATATCGCTTTTTATATTGTCATTTATATGCTGAAGAACTCTAGGATTAATTTGTCCTTGAAATACAGGTATCTGCAGTGACTCGTGTATTTTGCTATTTTCACTGGATATATTTTTAGTACTTACTGTTAGAGCATTTCTATTAGATACATTACGATTTTTTACATAGTAAGTACTATACTCTTGAAATGGACAAAATGTATAATGTGATTTAAAAGGGCATAGCATAATATATACCTCCTCTATACTCTATATAGATATCCAATTTGGGTGCTTGATTTATTAGCGGTATTCATAGGGGTACCTCTTCTGTACTGTTAATAATTTTAGTTATCTCTAGGGCTCGCTGCTAAGAACCTCAACAATCTTAAATAAACTCGCTGTGCTCAAACAGTATTTAAGATTGTAGATGTTCTAAATCAGCTTCGCCAAGAGCTAATATAAAATCATTAAATGTACTGCCAGATGTACCCCTATGAATACCTTTATTAAGTCAATTATCGAAATTGGATATCCATAGGTGTACTAGGCTGAAAGTTAACTTTCCAGTTAGTTTCCCTATACTTATTAGAGTATGTTAGCATTTTTAAAAAGTTACGGTTGTAGAATAATAATAAGCAGTTAAGTATTTTGTATACTTAACTGCTTATTAAATTTAGATTTAATGGTTGCCCTAAGCTACATTTCACATATATTTTTGGTAGTTGTTTACACTATCTATTATAAGAACTTAATATGAGAAGCTATATAAAATAATGTATATATGGAGCGTAAAAGTATGAATAGGTATGAAGAAAATAATAAATTGAATAGAGCACACGTTATCTTATTAATGCTATTTTTTGCAGCACTAATTTTATCACTTATTAAACCTAAAAGCTATCTTACATGGATTTTAGAGGCTTTCCCAATATTTATAGGAATTTTAATATTAATATTTACTTATAAAAAGTTCCAATTTACGACTTTTGTCTATGCACTTATTTTAATTCAAATAATCTTAATACTGATTGGAGCTCATTATACTTATGGTGAGGTACCGTTATTTAACTGGATAAAGAAAGCATATGGATTAAACAGAAATCATTATGATAGGCTTGTACACTTTATTCAAGGTTTTATATCTGCTTTTATTGTAAGGGAACTATTAGTACGAAAGTTGAAGCTTAAGAAAGGCATAATATTATCTCTTTTAGTTATTTGTATTTGTTTATCATTAAGTGCTTTTTATGAACTGGCAGAATGGGGAGTAGCTATGATAGCAGGAGAAAAGGCTAATGACTTTTTAGGATTTCAAGGGGATATATGGGATACCCAGTGGGATATGTTTTGGGGGTTAATAGGTTCTATAATCTCTGTATCTAATTTTTATAAAATTCATGATAGGTACATAGATAGATTAGAAAAGCACCATTAAGAAGAAAAAATATAAAAAGGTTTTAGGAATTTCATGTAGAATATTTAAATACTGCTTTTATTTCTAGTAAAAGAGTATTATAACTATTGACTTTGGGAAAACATGGTAATAAAATATGTTTATGAATCAATGCTTCAAAAAATTATTGCACTATGAATCCAGCATTGGGGGAAAGCAAATGTATAAAAAGTTTATATTCTATATGGTTCTATTATTTGCTGTATCATTCTTATCCGTATATATGTTAATGAATTATACAATAATTCAAAATGGCAATAGAAATACTATTTTAGATAGAATACTCCCAAAACAAAAAGAACAATCTAAAGATACAAATAAAGAAGCAGACCCATTAAAAGAGCAAATTAAAGAAATGACTTTGGATGAAAAAATTGGTCAGATGCTGATGGTCGGAGTAGATGGATATGCTTTAGACAACAATTCAAGAAAGATGATTGAAGAATATAAAGTTAGTGGATTTATTATATTAGGACAAAATGTTCAAAGTACAAATCAATTGTTGAATCTTGTAAATGCTCTTAAAGCAGCCAATTTAAAAAATAAAATACCTATATTTGTATCTGTTGATGAAGAAGGTGGAAGGGTAGATAGGATGCCGCGAGAGTTAAAGAGGTATCCAACAAATAGAGAAGTTGGTCAGATTAATAATAGCAATCTATCCTATAATATAGGAAATGTGATGGCAGAAGAACTTAAATCCTTTGGCTTTAATATGAATTTTGCTCCAGTGCTAGATATAAGTAGTAATCCTAACAACTCAGTAATAGGAGATAGATCATTTGCCTCCACATCGAAGATCGTAAGTAAGCTAGGGGTCGAAACAATGAAAGGTCTTCAATCAGGAAATGTTATATCAGTGGTAAAACATTTTCCAGGACATGGAGACACATCAGTAGATTCTCATATAGAGTTACCTACGGTGCCCCATGATTTAAATAGACTTAGGAACTTTGAATTTATTCCATTTGACGAGGCTATAAAAAATAAAGCGGATGCAGTGATGGTAGCACATATTTTATTATCTAAAATAGATTCTACAAATCCTGCTTCATTTTCAAAAGCCGTAATTACCGATATATTAAGGAAGCAGTTAAACTTTACTGGTGTAGTAATTACAGATGATATGGCAATGGGTGCTATAGTTAAAAATTATAATATAGGAGAAGCATCGGTGAAGTCTGTGGAGGCAGGAAGCGATATAATTTTGGTGTCCCATAATCATGAGAATGAAGTCATGGTTATAAGTGCCTTAAAGAAGGCAGTAGAAAATGGGGTTGTTACAAAAGATAGAATTGACGAGAGTGTATATAGAATATTAAAACTAAAACAGAAATATGGATTAAAGGATAAAGCTATAAATTCTATTGATGTTGATAAAATAAATGAGAAAATTAATGGGGTTTTAAATAATTACTAGTTAAACATAATCATTTATGCTTAATCAGTAATTTACCAAGCTTAAAGGGTAACTACTAGCGATTATATATAAGCTAGCAGTTACCTTTTAATTTACTATAAAAAATTTCAAATAATATTAGTTCACGATACAAATAATAACACAGTAGACATTGAATAGATACCTGTATAGTAAATAATATTAGCTTATCATAAAATAAAAGGAGTGAAATTAAATGGCAGATAACTATTCCATAACACTAGGATCTCCTGAGGAGAGAATAAATCCATTTCATCCTGCATGGAATAAATATGGGGGATATTTTAATCTAAATGATTTTGCTTTAGATTTTACATTAGAAGGCATAGTAAATAATCAAAATAGCAAAGTGGCACTATCTGCTTATAAAGGAAAATGGGTAATACTATTCTTTTACAGCTCAAATTTTTCTTTTGTATGACCTACTGAATTAGCAGCAGTTGCTGAACAACATGATAAGTTTATAAATTTAAATTCAGAGGTTTTGGCTATAAGCACAGATAGCATTCTTTCCCATAAGATGTTTATTCAAACCTCACCTTCGGCAAATAAAATAAACTATCCATTGCTATCTGATAGAAACTTTGAAATATCTAAAAAATATGGAGTTTTTGATGAAAATGGTGGCTATGCCTATAGAGCTACATTTGTAATAGATACGGAGGGTGCAATAAAAAGTTATTTAGTATATCCAGATTCAGTAGGAAGAAATATTGATGAATTACTAAGACTTTTGGAAGGTCTTCAATATAATCAAAAGACTAGCCTAGGAGTTCAGAGTGGATGGAAGCCTGGAGACTCTGGAATAGAAGTTGGATGGGATCATATTGGCAAGTATTAGTGATATTTATCATTAAATTAAAGACTTAAGATGCATATCCACAAAACATTAATAGTAAAATATTACCTGGGTAATGTTGTAATTAAATAATTAAACAGATTAAAAATTTTTAAGAAATTGCTGTAAAAACGTGATTAATTTACTTTATTAATGTTTTTAATTAAGTTACAATAGAAGTGGATTTAAGTGAGGTTTTGAAGTCTAACAGAAAGAAAGGTGTTTATAATATGGAGTCTAATAAACTATTTCTAGATAATGGGAAAGATGAAGAACAAGGAAAGCAAAGTTGGATTTCAAGAATAGCGAAAGGCAAAAAAGCTACTAAAAAAACTGGCTATGGGCACTGTAATGCCTATTCTTCTGTAGTTTGCTTAAAATGTGATAAATGTTGGGGCTATAACAATAAGAGTTATCAACAGTCGAATGAATAGTAATTTTTCTTTGGTAATACAGAGAGATAAAAAAGCAAGAGGATAAATATAAACTCTTGCTTTTTTATCTTATTTTCAAATTTTTAAAATACTGTACTCATAATATACATATACAACAAATTTCTAAAATATATATATCATAAAGAAATTGTAATTAAGGAGATGCAGTATGAAAAAGTTTTTAAATGTACTTATACCCTGTGCCATTGTTTTCTTAGCAGTTCTTTTGCTTAAAAAATATTATTATAACCAACCAATAAACCAAAATATAATTGTTAAGAATGAAAACTTAAATTATAAAACTAGGTATAAAGGATTAAAGGATGCCGTAGATTTTACTATGGATCAAAATGGGAATTATTACATAGCTTATAGGGACAATATTCAACTTATTAAAAATAGTGGACAAAGCTACGATGTTTTAAAAAAACCTAATCTTAATATATCTAGCATAGAGTATTTTGAAAATAAGCTATATTTTTCATCAGATACAAAACTATATTGTTATGATTTATCAAGTAAAAACTTGATAGAAGCAATGAAAGATCTTCCAAACTACGGAGATTATAGGAATAGTCTGATAAAAATTAAGGGAGATTATATGTATATAACGATAGGCGCTGTAACTAATTCAGGTGTAGTAGGAGAAGATAACAAATGGATAAAAGATGCTCCTTATATTCATGATATAACTCCTAAAGATATAACATTAAAAGGGTTAGATTTCGGCAAAGACAAAACAGGCGCATTTCAAAGTTACAGAACAAAAAGTATAAAGGGACAGATAATACCTGAACACTTTCCAGGAAATGCTTCTGTTATAATATATAATTTAAAAACAGGCAATAGCGAGACCTTTGCTTGGGGTATAAGAAATATAACAGGAATGGATTTCACAAATGAAGGAAAACTAATAGCAGCAGTAGGGGGAATAGAAAATAGAGGTTCTAGACCGATTAAAGGCGATTGTGACTATTTGTATGAAATAAAAAAGGGCGTGTGGTATGGATGGCCAGACTACAGTGGAGGAGATCCTGTAACCTCGCCTAGATTTAGAGGAGGGGTAAATGGTCTCCAATTTATACTTGAAAATCATACGACAACAAATCCCCCAGCGCCTATATACCAACATAAAAATTTAAGTTCTATAAACTCTGTTGCTGTAGATTGTGCTGGTGTATTAGGAGAAAAAAATTGTATATATTTTTACGATAAGTTAAATAATGAATTATATGGATTTAATGGAGCAGGATCTGTAAAAGAAGAAGTGAAATTTAATGAAAGTACTAAAATTTCAAGCTTAAAGTTTTCAGGAAAGAGTTTAATGGTTCTTGACGGAAGTTCTGGTTATTTATATAGTATAGAAAAAGGAATTGTTAACAAGGGCTTGAATATAAGTAAGGAGTTTTATGCATATCTTTTATGCATAGCTGTAGTTGGAATAATAGCTGCTTTAAAACTAATGAAAAGTTCGAACTAAATAGAATTATAAAGTAAAATTTACGAGGAGATAGATGTAAAAATGAGCAGAAGAATAGAACATACCTATGGAAAAACATTAAGAGGAATATTTTTCGCAGTAAATCCTCTAAAAAAGAAAATATTAAAAACTCATTGCACTGTTCACAAGTTTATAATAATGCAGGCCGTTGAAATACTTAAAAATGATGGGTATGAAAAGGAATATGAATTCTTTAAGCATCACATAAATGCTTTGAATACTGGTGTAGCTTGGGCTGATCAGGATTTTAAAAGCTCCAATCATTTTTATCATGTAAGTAAGGGAAAAGGTTTATACGGTTTTTCGGATGCTTTAACAGAATGTAGAAACTATTATAATAAATCTATGGCATATATGAATACAGGAGATGTTAATAGAGCTTTATTCTATTTTGGAGCATCCTGCCATTTGGTTCAAGATGCCACAGTGCCGCAACACGTAAATAATAAACTTTTAAAAAGTCATAGAAAGTTTGAACTATGGATTATAAGTAGGCTTCTTACGGATTATTCTTTTATAGCTAAAGAAGGAGCTGTAATTTATGATACTATAGAAGATTTCATAAGAAATAATGCTATTATGGCAAACAGCACCTATATGAAAAATATATCTGTTGAATCTCGAGATGAAAAGTATGGTAAAATAGCAACAATCATATTAAAAGAAGCTCAGCGTACTACTGCAGGTTTCATGGTTAGATATTATGATGAATTAAAAAATAAAGAAATTCTTCCTTAAAATGGAGGAATTTCTTTTTTTGTGAAGAAAATATATATTTATATATCTATACTATTTTAAACAAAAGTATTAATAATAAAGGTAGGTGGTACGTATTGAAAAAAGACATATTTATAAATATGGAGAGAGAGACATTTAGAGGGAATATACTAGATATTGGTCTAGAAAACCATGGTATATTTTATAATATATATAAACAATATAACGATGATGTTAATGTAGAATATCTCAGTGGAAAAGAAGAGAAAGAAAAGATAAGTGAAGATTTTTACGATAGCTGTATACTCTTCTTTTCTTTCAGCAGTATATGGTTTGAAAAAAGAAAGAAGGGCTTTATAGCTGATGTATATAGATATTTAAATAAAGATGGAATACTATATATATGGGATATTGATAAAGGTTATGGAAAGCTGTTTAATGGGCGGTTAAAGATTGTTATACCTGAAAGTAAGATGAGGCAAATAAATGTAAAAGAGTTAAATATATTTAAGAATACTTCAAAAGAGAATACAATTAAGTTATTGGAAGGTTACTTTGATATATTAGATTCTAAATCTTCCGATGGCATATATTATATAAAGGCAAAGAAAAAAGTCCAACTAAAAAAGAAGGATAGTGACAAAATCACACAGGAAAACATTGGAGCTAAAGATGAAAGTAGTGTTAACAGTGCTTAATTCTAAAGGTATACTTCAAGGCAGCCTCAAGAAAATATACTAGCATCTTTGAATTGTTATTTTCTTGAGGCTGCCTAAAATAATTGATTTAAAGGCTTTCAATAATGTATACTATATAAAGTGCTTAAGGAACAATAGTATTTCTAGCAAGCAATGAAGGAAATCGAAAGGAAGTGCAAGAATGAAAGTAGTATTAACAGCGCTTGATTCAAAATTTATCCATAGTAATTTAGCGGTAAGGTATTTGAAAGCCTATACGAAAGACTTAAATTATGAGTGTGTTATAAAGGAATTTACTGTAAATGATAGGTTAGAAAAATTATTGGAAGAAATTATAGCAGAACATCCTGATGTACTGGCTTTTTCTTGTTATATATGGAATATAGAGATGGTTAAGGCACTAGCAAGATTAGTGAGACTAGTAAACCCTAAAATCGAAATATTCTATGGAGGACCTGAGGTTTCTTACGATAGTGAAAGCTTTTTAAGTGAGAACCCTGGTGAGTATGTAATATGTGGAGAAGGCGAAGAAACATATTATGAATTCATAAATTGGCTGCTTTGGAAAAGAGAAAATAGAATATCTGAAGAAGAAGCAAATAATAAATTAAAAACCATAAAAGGGTTAAGTTTTAAAATAGATGAAAAGGTGCAATTTAATGGTGAAAGGCCTCTGATGGATATGAGCAAAATAGTTTTCCCATATACACTAGAGGATAATCTTGAAAATAGAATAGTATATTTTGAATCTTCTCGTGGCTGTCCATTTAAGTGTAAATATTGCTTATCTTCAACAATACATAATGTTAGATTTTTGAATATAGATAGGGTAAAAAAAGAACTGAAATTCTTAGTAGATAAGGGAGCTAAGCTCATTAAATTTGTTGATAGAACTTTTAATTGCAATGCTAAATTTGCTACTAAAATATGGGAGTTTTTAATAAGTTTAGACACAGAGGCAACTTTTCATTTTGAAATTTCAGCAGATATACTAACGGGCGAGCAGATAAAGCTTTTGGCTGCAGCACCAAAGGGAAGAATTCAGTTTGAGGTAGGAGTTCAGACTACAAATAATGAAGTTCTTAGAAACATAAATAGATATGTTAATTTCGAAGATATAAGAGAAAAGGTTGAGGAATTAGAAAAAATCAGAAATATAAAGCAACACCTTGACTTAATCGCAGGGCTTCCAGGGGAGGATTTTTATTCTTTTAAAAAGTCCTTTAATGATGTTTATTCTATCAATCCCGAAGAAATTCAGCTTGGATTTTTAAAGCTTCTAAAAGGATCAGACATGAGAGCTGAGGCTAAAAAATGGGGAATGGTATATTCACCTTATCCACCTTATGAAATTTTAAGCACAAAGGATATAAGCTATGAAGAACTGCTTATTTTAAAAAAAGTTGAAGAAGTGGTAGACAAATATTATAACTCTGGTAAGTTTAGCAATATATTAAAATATTTTATGCCTAAATTTACAAATCCTTTTGATTTTTATAAAGCATTAGGAGAATTTCTTCATAGCAGGGGATATTTAAATAGGAATATATCATCTGCAGATTATTATAAGGTATTCATTGAATTCAATGAAGAAAAATTCTATGAGAACACTGATAATTTAAAAGAAATAATAAAATATGATTACCTTAAATTTAATAAAAAGAAATGGATACCTGAGTTTCTAAAAAGAGAAAGAAGCAAGGAAGAAGAGCGAAAAATTAAGGAATTAATTAAAAATGGAGAAATCAAAGCATCAGATAATTATCATGCCGAAAAGTTTTTTATTGATGTAGAGTTATTTATAAAATCCGGTGAATTAAGAGAAATTGAATGCTATGTGATATTTGATCCGGAAAATAGTAATGGATTTAAGCAGATAACTAAAATATAGTCTCTTAATATTGTTCATTACTTTTAAGCATATCTATGATTGTAGAAGAAAGAATACGACTTAAATAAAGATTAAACCAATATATTAGAATTTGATAAATATGACAAAAAGTGCCTATTATAAAATTTTATAATAGGCACTTTTGTTATTATTAAACATAATTTGACTATTTGAATGAATGCAAATATAATTGTGTTGAAAAATGTTATTTTTATACTTTAAAATGTCGAATTATTAAATTAACTAAGGGGGATATTAAAATGAAAAAGATATTTTCAGTTCTTACAATGTTAATACTTATTATTGGTATGTCAGTAGGTTGTGCATCAAATAAAAACGATAACACTGCTAAAAAAGAAGATACTAAAAAGGATGCAGAAGTATTAGTTGTTAATAAAGATACAAAAGAAGTAAAAATGCTTGCAGAAGTAAATGGAAAGTACTTCACTGAAGGAACTAGACATGGTGTAGTATTTAAAGATGGAAAAAATGGAGAAAAATCTGTATTAAGAGGACTAGCTGATGAAAAAAAATTCTATGAAGCTATGATGTCATTAGGCGCAAAACCTGGAAATAATCTAACGGCTGATGATATGAAAAAAGGCGAGAAGAGCATAGAAGGTTCAAAAGTTAACGTTTTTGTTACATGGGATGGCCTTGGAAAAGAAATACCATTTAGCGATATAATAAAATCAACTGATTCAAGTGGTAATGAATTAGCACTGAGACCGATGGATTTTAGATTTGGTGGAAATATAGATAGAGCAAAAAAGAACAATACAGGATGTGTATTATGTCTAGACAGCTGCGCAACAGGAATTGTAAGTAATGCATCTTATAAAGCAGGTGAAGTTGAGGCTTTAAAAAATGTTAAGTTCTATGGCAAAAAGGATGTACTCCCTAAGGACGGAACAAAAGTTTCTGTAATATTTAGATTAGCTGAGTAGATTGCAAGGGGTGCGGAAGTCTATTTCCGTGCTCCTATTTTTCTATAGATATAATGAAACGAAGTGTTAAAGATAAAGGCCAATTGAAAAGCTGATTTATATTACTTAAGGAGGAATTGGTATGAAGGTATTTAAATTACTTTATAATAGTTTCATATGGGGAATAATTGTTGCTATTTTTGCTTTTCAAAGTGAATGGCTTGAGATGAGAGTAAACATAGGAATTTTTATTCCGCTAGTTATGGCATTATGTCTAATCATTAGAATTTTGCTAAAGAAAGTGAAAAAAGAAAACTTATTGGAATTAAGTTTAAAGGGTACTATTATAAATCTTTTAGTTTGTATTGCTATATCACTAGGAATTTTAGGAGTAGAAAGAATACAAGTAGTTCCAGCATCAATTTTAAGAGAAGGCCTAAAGGCAACTAGTTTAAGTTTCAACAGCGTAAATATGATAATACTTTTGATTATAATAGGTGGACTTGTATTTTTTTTATTTAATAATGAGGAGGTTGAAATGAAAAACATTTTTAAAGGTATTAAAGGAAAGATTATTTCTATTTTGGCTATTATATGTTTGTATTTTTTCATACCCTTTGTCAGAGTTAATGTAAATCAAGCAATTAATGTATTAAAAACTGTGGATGTTAACGCAGCTAGGGAATACATTCTTAGTTTTGGTATATGGGCTCCGGTGGTTTCCTTTCTACTAATGGTTTTGCAATCAGTAGTTGCGCCGCTTCCAGCATTTATTATAACTTTTGCCAATGCGGGGCTTTTTGGATGGGTTAAGGGAGCAATACTATCATGGTCTAGTGCTATGGCTGGAGCTGCATTATGCTATTACATTGCAAGACTTTTAGGGAGAGATGTAGTAGAAAAGCTTACAAGTAGAACGGCTTTAGAAAAGGTTGATGAATTTTTTGAAAGATACGGTAAATATGCAGTTTTAATTGCTAGATTATTACCATTCATATCCTTTGATATAGTTAGTTATGCTGCAGGGTTGACATCTATGAGCTTCTGGTCATTTTTTATTGCCACTGGTATTGGACAATTGCCAGCTACTATTGTTTACTCTTATATAGGCGGCATGCTAACAGGCACAGTGAAAACTTTTGTAATTGGTCTTTTAATGTTATTCGCTCTTAGTACATTAATTGTTCTAATTAAAAAAATGTGGGATGATAAGAAAAAAGGTAGTAAGGTTAATATTTAGTGGAAGCTTGAAAAATTCAGGAAAGTTATTTTCCTGAATTTTTTAGGCTCTTTATAAATTCCTTTATTAAGCTTATTCTTATAGGAAAAATGTATGAGTTCTAGCATTACTATGCTGTTGTGCTTGATGAATAAATAAAATGAATGTATAATTAATGGGTAAATATAGTTTAAAAGGAGGTAGTTTTAAAACCTGAGTTGCAAAATAATTTAGCTTTATAGACAATAAACAGGTTTTAAGAAATATTTATGGCAGTTAGAGAAATAATACAATTTGGAAATAAAACCTTAACAAGAGTAAGTAGAAAAGTTGAAAAAATAGATGAAGAGGTATTAAATCTTGTACAAGATTTAAAAGATACTCTATATAGTACCGACGGTGTTGGACTAGCTGCTCCTCAAATAGGAGTATTAAAGAGAGCTATACTTATAGACCTTAGAGATGGAAGTGAGCCTATAATACTATTAAATCCTAAAATAGTTAAAAAGATAGGCAGAATAGAGGACATCGAGGGCTGCTTAAGTTATCCAGGATATGAGGGGCCAGTAGTAAGACCGAGAAGAGTAATAGTTACAGGAGTAACACTAAAGGGAGAAGAAGTAGAATATACTGCTGATGGATTCCTAGCAAGAGCCTTCTGTCATGAAATCGATCATTTAGATGGAATTATATATACAGACAAATGTAAGAAAGTATATAAAATCGAAGAAGCAGAAGAATAATTATAAAGGCCGAAAGTTAACTTTCGGCCTTGAAATCTTATATATAATTTTTTTATCCCTATACTAAAGATATTTAACAGAAATACCTTTAGAACCGAGTATTGTTCCCGCAAATGGAAGCTTTAGCTTTCTGTAAATTAATATATCTTCTTCTAATATAAGTCCTTTTTCTATGAATACTTTTATACCTTCATACTCATAGCAATTATAATTTTCAGTAGGCTCAAAACCTTTCAGAACCTCAATCCAGAGGCTTTTAATTGGCATTTCGCATCATCCGCCAGAAGTAGAAATAAGTTTTACTACGATACTTCCTTCCTTTTGTTTTGCATATTCAAGAGCTTTTTCTTCAATTGTAATCATAAAAACACCTCCATACCTATTAGGGGTATAACTGAATTTTAGTATATATGCTATACTTTGTCAATATAAAAAACTATATATGGAGTAACATATTATTTGGATAAAAATGTAGGTTATTCAGAAGATAGATGAGTATATTTTAAATGTGTGAGGTATGGTTATCATAATATAAGATAATCATGCCTTATTTATTTAAAACAAAACCGCAGGTTATTTGGCAGAATTGACATATTTTTAACTTAATTATACAATAAGATGTTGATACAAGATTGGAGGTTAAAGTCCTAAATGGACTTTAACGGGTAAATTTGCTGGTGGAAACGAGCAAATTTACCCAGTGTTCCGACTAAAAGGAGGATTGTATTGTGTCTTTAAACTGTGAACAAATGGAGCTAGAAAGAAAAGCCCTTAAAGAAACTAGAAAGTGGATTGATGAGGAAATTGAAAAAATTCAGCAGGATGATAAACAATTAAAAGGTAAAATAGATGATTTAAGAAAAGAATCAAAAGGTAAATATAGCGAGGAGCTAGAAACTAAAGAGAAACTTTATGCAATAACCCATAAAAATCTTCAAAAATATCATGAATCACAAAATCAACCTTACTTTGGAAGGATAGATTTTAGGGAATATAGACGGGAAAAAGAAACTTTTTATATAGGAAAGTTTGGACTAGGAGACTTAGAAAATGGAGAAGAGAAGGTAATAGATTGGAGATCTCCTATAGCAGATCTATATTATAGTGGTACCTTTGGAGAATCCTTCTACAGAGCACCTATGGGAGTAATAAGTGGAGACCTTAGTCTTAAAAGAAAGTTTCTTGTAAAGAGTTGTGAACTGATAGATGCCTTTGATGAAGGGATAAATGAAATAATTTTAAAGTCCTCCAAGGAAGAGGGAAATGCATTAATAGATGAGTACCTGAGAATAAATCTGGAACAAAGCGTAAGCAGCAAATTGAAAGATGTTGTAGCTACAATACAGAAGGAGCAAAATGATATTATAAGAGCTGAAAAAAATAATGCTCTTATAGTTCAGGGGTCTGCTGGCTCGGGAAAGACTACAGTAGCACTACATAGACTAGCATATTTATTATATAAGTATAAGGAGAAACTTAGTGGTGATGATATACTGGTCATAGCGCCAAATAAGTTATTTCTAGATTACATATCTGATGTACTGCCAGACCTTGGGGTGGATAACGTAAAGCAGAATACTTTCGAAGGGATTGCTCTTGATGTGTTAGGAGTAAAGAGCAAAGTATATTCTAAAGATAAAAAGCTTTCAGAAATACTTGAAGGAAAGAATGAGGATGATTCCAAATTTATTATAAATAGCAGTAAATTAAGAGGTACCATTGACTTTAAAGGCCTGATAGATAGATATATAGGATATATGGAAGCGAAGGATTTAGAAGTAGAAGATATAAAAGTTGAACATTATACTCTATTTGAAAAGGAAGAAATACAGAGGCTTTATGCAAAAGATATGGTGCATTTGTCATTGAACAAGAGAAAAGATGAAATAAAGAGATATTTTAACTTAAAAATAGATGAGAAAATAAAGGCTATTCTTGATAAAATCGATTTCTCATATGAGTACCAAATATCTAGAGTAAAAAGAACCATGGAAGATAGTGCAGATAGACGAAAGAAACTTATCAAATTATATGATGAGAGAGATAGTAAAAAAGATGAAATAAAAGTAAAATCTAGAAAATGCTTTGATGATTATTTTGAACAGTGGAAACAAGTAGATACAAGAAAAATATATATAAGTTTTTTCAATGATGAAGATATCTTTAAAGAAGTAACAGCTGGGAAAATCTCTGAAACTTTAGCACATAACATGAGAGAGGAACTAAATAGTAATTATGAAAAAGGCATAATTGATAGCGATGATTTAGCCGCTATGTTGTACCTAAAAATTAGAATAGAAGGTGTCCCAGAAAAATTTAGGTATAAGCATATAGTTATTGATGAAGCTCAAGATTACAGTATTTTTCAAATTACTGTACTAAAAGAACTGGCGGAGAATAATTCTTTAACTATTGTTGGAGATGTAGGTCAAGGAATTTATTACTACAAAGGTATTGAAAGTTGGGAAAAGCTTATAAATGAAGTTTTTAATGCTGAAGCTGCATACGTTCAGCTTACACAAAGTTATCGATCAACTGTAGAAATAATGGAGTTTGCAAATAAAGTACTTTCAAAACAAAAAAACAAAATCAAACCTGCAATACCTGTGCTACGGCATGGTAAAGTTCCAGAGGTTATAGAATTTAAAACTAACAAAGAATTTTGCGAAAAGATAGATGAGATAGTTAAGGAAGTAGAAAGTATTAATAAAAACAGCGTTGCAATCATAGGGAGAACTTATGAAGAGTGCAAAAAGATTAAAGAGCATATGAAGAAATACAGCAAATTTAATTGGGATTTAATTAAAGATACGGACAAAAACTTAAAGCTTAAGAAAATAATAATACCATCTTATATGACTAAAGGATTAGAGTTTGACTGCAGTATACTATATAATTGCAATGAAGAGAATTATAGTAATAAAGAATTAGACAAAAAGATATTATATGTAGCTTTAACGAGGGCTCTTCACTTAGAATACGTATTTTTCAATGGTAAAAAATCAAAACTAATAGAGTAATATAGATAAGTTTTTTATATTGAGATATATTGTCACATTAATTTAATAAAGAAAACAAACAGTTTAAAGAGCTGTAGGACAAATTGAGATTTAAACCTTAATTTATTCTACAGCTTTAATGCTATTTGAAGTATAATTTTATTAGAAGAACTTGTAAATAAATATTTGATGTGGAAAAACACTATTATTTTTTATCCGATGTCTACCGCCACTAACACCCCAACTTCTTAAAGTTGGGGATAAGTGGCGCTACGACCCTGGATAACGACTTCTAAGCTTTAGATGGAGTCAAAACTCCACCTGAAGCCAAGAATTCTGTTTATATTGTATCAATATGGAAAGGGGGACGTTATCATGTATAAAATTATACTTGTAGATGATGAGGAAGAGGTTAGACGCGGCGTACTTAATAAAATTCAGTGGAATAAATATGGTTTTGAAATTATAGGAGAAGCTGAGAATGGGAAAGAGGCTCTTGAAATAGTAGAAAAAGATACTCCTGATATTGTAATTACGGACATAAAAATGCCTTTTATGGATGGAATGAAGCTTACTCAAATTCTCTATGAGAGATTTCCTACGATAAAAACTATAATACTAACAGGCTTTGACGAGTTTGAATATGCAAAAACGGCTATAAAATTAAATGTTATTGAATACGTTTTAAAGCCGATATCTTCAGAGGATATTATAGAGCTACTTATTAGTGTGAAAGAGAAATTAGATAGAGAGTTTGAGGAGAAAAAGAATATTAAATTGTTAAAGGAGATCTATATTAAAAGTCTACCTGTCCTAAGGGAAAAATTTTTAAGTTCCATTATACGAGGCAACATTAATGTTGATGAAATCAGAGAAAAAGAAAAAAAATACAATATCAATCTCCAGGGAGAAGCTTTTCTTATCTCAATAGTAGCAATCGATTACAATATAGAAAATATCAACAATAAGGATAAGGAGATTCTTATATTTCAAGTACTAAAGCTAATTGAAGAAATAATAAATAAGCCTTCTATGGGATTAGCTTTTATTGAAGATGATAATATAATTATTTTAAATATATCACAGGATAGCGGCAAAAAACTAATACTAGAGAAGGCCGGTAAAGTACTTGAGGAAATAAGACAGTCTATAGTTAAATATCTAAACTTAAGCGTGACAATTGGAATTGGTACAAGCTGTGAAGATATAAGTGGAGTGAGTCTTTCTTATAAAAATGCCATTGCTGCTCTAGGTTACAGAATTATTCTAGGAAATAATAGACTTATTTTTATTGAAGATGTGGAGCCTAAAAGAGAAAATGAAATAATATTTGATAGATTAAAGGAGAGACAATTGGAAAGTTCTATAAAAACTGGAACAAAAGAAGAGATTTATTCTGCAGTAGAGAATATTTTCAGAGTTATAGAGGCTTCAAATACATGTATTGAATATTATCAAATATATCTAATACAAATTATAACTACAATTATCAAGATTGCTAAGGACTCTAATGTAAATATAAAAGACATTTTTGGAGAGAATTTTAACTTCTTCATAGAATTATATAAATTTGCTACATTGATTGAAGTAAAGGAATGGATTAAGAAGATTTCAATAAAAATTTCAGAGCACATTATCAAAGGTAGAGAGGATTCAAGTAAACTTCTTGTAGATAGAGCTAAGGAATATATAGAGGAAAGATTTCAGGATTCTGAATTAAATATAAATACAATATGTAATTATCTACATATAAGTCAGGCTTATTTTAGCTATATATTTAAAAAAGACACTCAAACAACCTTTGTAAGCTATCTAACACAGATAAGAATGATAAAAGCAAAAGAATTATTAAGAAACACCAATATGAAAACCTTTGTTATAGCTGAAAAAGTTGGGTTTTCAGAACCAAATTACTTTAGCTATTGTTTTAAGAAAAACTTAGGAAAATCACCATCAGAGTATCGTAATAGTTTCAATAGAACAAAATAAGGAGAGTTGATATGCTTGAATTTATTAGAGAACCAGTGAGGATGTTAGTCAAATTTATAAGGAAAAGCAGTATTCAACTTATCATTACAGTTTCCTTTACCTTTGTTACTATCATGGCCATGCTATTTGTAGGTATAGCCTTGTTTAATAGATTTTCTGCGGATTCAGAGCAGAATGCTAAAATAAGTACTAAACAAATAGCTGATGAAATAAGTGTTAATATGGATTACTATTTAAAAAATATGATATATATATCTTCCTTGCTTGAAAGCAATATAAAAAAAGATGAAGATTTACCTAGCTCCCGAATTCTAAATCAGATGGAGATTGTTCTAAGCACAAGGGATGATATTGTTGGATTAGCAGTTTTTACAGATAAAGGTGATATAGCAGCTAAGTTACCTAATTTTGAGGTTAAGGGAAGAGCAAACATAAAAAACCAAAGCTGGTTTAAAGAAGCAATAAGTAATCCTGATAAAGTTAATATTTCATTACCTCATGTTCATAATATATTTTATGGCAATCACAGTTGGGTAGTTTCACTAAGTAAGTGTGTGAAATATAAAAAGGGAAATGAGGAAGCTACAGGAGTGCTTTTGGTGGACATGAACTTTAGGTCTCTTGACCAGCTGTGTCAACAGACAAAGTTAGGTAATATGGGATATATATATATTATTGATGATAAGGGTAACATTGTTTATCATCCTCAACAGCAGCTAATATATATGGGTTTAAAGCAGGAGAATATAAAAAATGTACTAAAGGAATCTTCCGGTAATTTTATTGAAACCTTTGATAATAAACAAAGGTTAGTAACTGTAAAAACAGTTAAAATTACAGGTTGGAAGATAGTTGGTATATACTATATGGACCAAATAGCAGCCACTAAGAAAAATCTAGGTACATATGCAGTTTTAATAATAATATTAGGGATTCTTTTTGTTATAGCTATTTCAACTTCTCTTTCTGCAAAAATATCCAAGCCCATAAAGGAATTAGAAAAATGTATGAAGCTTGTAGAGGAAGGTAGATTTGATGTAGAAATAAACGTTGAAGGAGAGTATGAGGTTGTTCGCTTGTCAAAGGCCTTTAATCTAATGGTTTTAAAGATTACAAATTTAATGGAGCAAATAGTAAAAGAACAAGAAGAAAAGAGAAAAAGTGAGTTTAATGCACTGCAGGCTCAGATTAATCCGCACTTTCTATATAATACACTAGATTCTGTGGTTTGGATGATAGAAAATGAAAAAAACCAAGAAGCGGTTACAATGATAACAGCTCTTGCAAGATTATTTAGAATTAGTATCAGTAAAGGAAAAAATATAATAACTGTAAAAGAGGAACTAGAACATGCTAAAAATTATTTAATAATACAAAAGGTAAGATATAAAAATAAATTTCAATTCAAAATGGAAGTGCAGGAAGAAGTACTTAACTATAGTACCATTAAGCTTATTCTTCAACCAATTATTGAAAATTCTATTTATCATGGAATAGAATGCTCTGTGGATGAGGGTGAAATATTTATTTATGCAGGTATAGAGAATGATAAATTGTTATTAATGGTTAAGGATACTGGATTAGGTATGAATGAAGAGTTGGTAGAAAACATTTTATTAACTGAACATAGGAAGAGTAAAGGTTCAGGAGTGGGAATAAAGAATGTAGACGAAAGAATAAAGCTTTGTTATGGCAGCGAGTATGGATTAAAAATAGAAAGTGAGCTGGAAGTAGGAACTACAGTAAAGATTTATCTGCCATTATATATAGAATAGCTTTAAGGGAGTGGCAATAAAATGAAAATTATTAAAAGATTGGTTTTTATCTGTATAGCATTTGTTTTAATTTTTTGTTTGGTGATCTATTATCCTAATTTAACCTTTAGTGGTACACAGAAGAATGAAAAAATTCTTGTGATAGGTGGAATGGCAACAGGTGATTATTGGGGTACCGTAAAAATGGGAGCAGAAGCAGCGGCGGAAGAGTGTAATGTAGCATTTAATTATTTAGCTCCAAAGGATGAAAGTGACATTCAGGGACAAATAAATTTAATTGAGAATGCTTTAAATAAGGGTATAAGCGCATTAGTAGTAGCTCCAAATGATTATGAAAAGTTGTCAAAGGTTATAGAGAAAGCATATAGCAAAAGGATTCCTGTAATTGTAATGAATTCAAGAGTGAATACAAATAAATTCGATTATTATATTTCTGCTGATAACATAGATGGAGGCAGAAAGGCTGGAGATATGCTAGTAAGTATTCTAGGCACAAAATTTAAAGTGGGGATTATGAGTTCTATTGAAGGTGCAGACTCATTAATGGAAAGAGAAAAAGGTCTCTTAGACTTATTTTCTCAGTACAAAGGAGTGGAAGTGGTGGCAAAGGGATACTGTCTTTCGGATCCTGCAGCGACAAAAGAGCTAACGAAAAAAATGCTGAGTGAACATAGGAATTTAGATGCCATAGTAGCTTTAAATTCTAATGCAGCAGAGGGAGTTGCCGAGACTCTAAATGAAATGAATTTAGAAGGAAGTATAAAGGTTATTGCCTTTGATAGTACACTTAGAGAAATTGATTATCTAGAAAAGGGTATAATTTCCGCAACTATCATTCATGATCCATTCACTATGGGTTATTTAAGTGTAAAGTATGCAGTTAATGCTCTTAATAAAAATAACCTTTCAAATGTAAAATATGCAATGGATATTTTTAATAAAAAGGACATTCCAAATGAAATTAAGATAAAATCTAAAATAATAGATGGTACAAATATGTATTTTCAAGAAAATGAAAAATTTTTATTTCCTATTGTAAAATAATTATTGCATAGAATTTTTATATATTTGTATAGGATTTTGTATTAATTTTTTGTAAAATTTATACTATTATAAATTTAAAGAAAACATTTACAATAAAAATTAAGGGGGAATTATTAAATGAAAAAAGTTCTTACATTAGTACTTTTTGCTTCTCTAACGGTAGGGGCATTGGCTGGATGCGGATCAAGTAGTCAAAGTACTGGGGGATCTAGTGCAAGTAAAGATACAAAACCTAGTATAGGTTGTGCTATCTATAAATTTGATGACACATTTATGACTGGAGTACGTAACGCAGTTGCTGATTCTTTAAAAGATAAAGCTACTGTAGATATAGTTGATAGTCAAAATTCACAGTCTACTCAAAATGATAAAGTTGACTTATTTATAACAAAAAAGGTCAACAGTATGATAATCAACCCAGTTGATAGAACAGCTGCTGGAGTAATTATAGATAAGGCCATGAATGCTAAAATTCCTGTTGTATTTATGAATCGTGAGCCGTTACCAGAAGATATGAAAAAATGGGATAAGGTTTACTACGTAGGAGCAAAGGCTGAGCAATCAGGTACAATGCAAGGTCAAATTATAGCAAAATACTTTAAAGATCATCCTGAAGCAGATAAAAATAAAGATGGAGTTATTCAATATGTAATGCTAAAAGGAGAACCTGGACATCAAGATGCAGAACTAAGAACAAAATACTCAATTGAGGCCGTGCAATCTGCTGGATTAAAGGTACAAAAATTAGCAGAAGATACAGGTATGTGGGATCGTGTAAAGGGCCAAGAAAAAATGGCTGCGTTCCTTGCGTCTAATGGAGATAAGATTGAAGCTGTATTTGCAAACAACGATGATATGGCACTAGGAGCAATAGAAGCGTTAAAAGCTGCTGGATATTTTAAGGATAACAAATATATGCCTGTAGTAGGTGTTGATGCAACTGCACCAGGAGTACAAGCTATTCAAGATGGCACAATGCTAGGAACTGTTTTAAACGATGCTAAAAATCAAGGGGCTGCTTCAGCTAAGTTAGCAGAAGTTCTTGCTAAAGGTGAGACTCCAAGTAAAGACAATATTGGCTTTGAAATTAAAGATGGTAAGTATGTTTGGATAGATTACAAAACAATCACTAAAGACAATATTAAAGATGCTAAATAGCCTTTCAATTTATTGATTATGTAGGGGATGCGGTTTAAAAATTCTCATCCCCTACTATTTTTAAAAGGTTATTAAGGAGGTCACTAAATGAGTCAAAGTGAATTTCTACTTGAAATGAACAATATAGTAAAAGAGTTCCCAGGTGTTAAAGCTTTAGATAGAGTTACTCTAAAGGTAAGACCAGGCAGTGTACATGCACTTATGGGAGAAAATGGTGCAGGAAAATCTACTTTGATGAAGTGTTTATTTGGGATATATAAACATGATACAGGAGAAATACTTTTAAATGGTGAACCAATACAAAATGATAGCTCAAAGGATGCACTAGATCGTGGTATTGCTATGATTCACCAGGAGCTTCATCCCGTTAAATATCGTAATGTGATGGAAAATATGTGGCTTGGTCGTTTTCCTTTAAAAAACTATGGAATAGTAAAATTAGTTGATGAGAAGAAGATGTATAATGATACAAAAGAACTATTTAAAAGCTTAAATTTAGATATAGACCCAAAGGTTAAGGTAGAAAATTTATCAGTTTCAATAGTTCAGCAAATGGAAATTGCAAAAGCTGTATCCTATAATGCTAAAATTATTATAATGGATGAGCCAACCTCTTCTTTAACTGAAACTGAGGTAGAACATCTATTCAAAGTTATAAGAGAGTTGAAAGCCAAAGGGGTTTCAATAATTTACATTTCCCATAAAATGGAGGAAATTCTTCAGATTTCTGATGAAGTAACAATAATGAGAGATGGAACCTTAGTAGGTACATGGAAAGCTGAAGAACTTACAACTGATTTAATTATAAAGAAAATGGTAGGAAGAGATCTCACTAATAGATTCCCAGTAAGAGAAAATGTACCTGGCGAGGTAGTTTTAAAAGTAGACGGGCTAACTTCTCCTTTTAATAAATGCTTTAAAGATATTTCTTTTGAACTTAGAAAAGGTGAAATACTTGGCATTGGAGGTCTTGTAGGAGCACAAAGAACTGAGCTTGTAGAAGCTATTTTTGGGCTGCGCAGCGTAGAATCCGGTAAAATCTTCATGAATGGCGAACAAGTTAAAATAAGTTCTTCAATTGATGCAAAAAAACATAAAATTGCACTTCTAACAGAGGAAAGAAGAGTGACTGGAATATTCCCATTGTTATCCGTGCTAGAGAATACAGTAATAGCAAACGTAGATAAATATGTAAATAAGTTTGGATTATTAGATGAAGATAAAAGAAAAGAAGATACTAAAAAGAGCATAGAGATGCTAAAGGTAAAAACGCCTTCGGCAAAAACTCTTATGCAGAATTTATCTGGTGGTAATCAGCAAAAGGTATTACTTGCTAAGTGGCTTCTTACAGATCCAGATATATTAATACTTGATGAGCCTACAAGAGGTATAGATGTAGGTGCAAAATATGAAATTTATACGATTATTTCTGAGCTTGCAAAGGAAGGGAAAAGTATTATCATGATTTCCTCTGAAATGCCAGAACTTTTAGGAATGTCTGATAGAATTATGGTAATGTGTGAAGGACATTTATCAGGAATAATAGATGGCAAATCTGCAACAGAAGAAGTAGTAATGCAGCTTGCTGCAAAATACATGGTCTAGACTGGGGAGGTTAAAAATGGAGAATGTTAATATGAATAAGACAAAAGATTTCCTAAAACAAAATGCAATTTACGTGGTCTTTGTGGTTTTAATTGTTGCTATTGCATTAAAGGATCCTCGTTTTATTTCCGTAAGTTGTTTCCGTGATATTTTAATTCAAAGTTCTACTAGAATTATTATTGCACTAGGTGCAGCTTTTGTAATATTAATGGGTGGTGCGGATCTTTCAGCAGGTAAAGTTGTTGGTTTAACAGCAGTACTTTCTGCTTCTATGCTTCAATTACCTGATTACTCAAGACGGTTCTTTCCTAATTTACCACAATTACCTTTATTAGTGCCAATCCTTCTAGCTATAGCCGCTGGATTATTAGTTGGCTTGCTAAATGGATATATTGTTTCTAGATTTAATGTTCCAGCATTCATAGCAACCTTAGGCACAATGGTTATGGTTTATGGTGCAAACTCAATATATTTCAACCTTCCTCCTAACAATTCTCAGCCTATAGGAGGGCTAAGAGGAGATTTTTCAAAACTTGGTACGGGATCATTTTTAGGAATACCTTATATATTTATAATTGCAATGATAATGACTCTCATAATATATATTGTATTAAACAAGACTAGACTTGGTAAAAACCTTTATGCTATTGGTGGTAACAAGGAAGCGGCTATAGTCTCCGGTATTAATGTAAAAAGATGTATGCTTTACTTATATATAATTGCTGGAGGACTTTATGGCTTAGCTGGAGTTCTTGAAGCAGCAAGAACTGGAGGAGCTACAAATAACTATGGTAATATGTACGAGCTTGATGCAATAGCTGCCTGCGTAGTTGGAGGATGGTCTGTTTCTGGAGGAGTAGGAACAGTTCCAGGTGTTGTAATAGGGGTTCTTATATTCAGTGTTATAAACTATGGATTAACTTTTATAGGAGTAAGTCCTTACTGGCAGCAAATAATCAAGGGAATTATAATTGTCTCAGCGGTTGCTGTAGACATAAGAAAATATATCAGCAAGAGATAATGGGACTTAGTTATTAAAAAGAAAGTTCGAAATGGCAAGATAGTAAAAGAGTAGCTTGCCATTTCGAGCTTTTTTATATTTACTTTAGGAATTGAACAAGTTTAAGTAATATTATCAATATTCATAAATTAGCTATCAATAATAATTAGTATTTGATTTTTATAATTGTTATGATAAAATAGTAGAAAAGAGTAATTTAGGAATAATATATTTAATGCATGCATATTAGGAGGTATATAATGAACGTTGAAAAACTAAAAGATAATATTTACTGGGTTGGAGTAGCTGATCCAAAACTCAGAGTTTTCGATATTATAATGGAGACAAAAAAAGGAACAACTTATAATTCCTATTTAATTGATGATGAAAAAGTAGCAATAATTGATATTGTTAAAGATGGATTTTTTGATAAATATATTTCTAATATAAAGAGTGTTATAGGAGATAGAAAAGTTGATTACATAGTTGTTCAGCATACAGAGCTAGATCACAGTGGATCAATTGTTAATTTAATTAAAGAATATCCAGATGCAACAGTTGTAGCTTCAAGAGCAGCTTTAATTTATTTAAAAGACATAATAAATGCAGATTTCAAAAGCATGGAAGCGCCAAAAGAATTAAGTCTTGGAAAAACTAACCTAAAGTTTATAGTTGCTCCAAATCTTCATTGGCCTGATACAATGTTTACTTATGCAGAAAACAAGAAAATGTTATTTACTTGTGATTTCTTAGGATGCCATTATTGTCCAGAAGAGTGTATAGTAGACGAATGTGTTGGTGACTATTTTGAAGAAATGAAATATTATTTCGATGTTATAATGGGACCATTTAAAAGATTTGTTTTAGCAGGTCTTGATAAAATAAAAGATTTAAATTATGATATGATTGCTACAAGCCATGGTCCAGTGCATGTAACTGATATAGAGAAGTATGTTAACCTATATAGAGAATGGGCTACTGAAGAGGCAATAGCTGAAAAGAATGTTCAAGTATTCTATATTTCTGCTTATGGAAACACAAAAAAGGTAGCTGAGTATATGGCTGAAAAGATAAACTCTAAGGGAGTTAAAGCAGAAGCTCATGAGATAACATCAATGGATTTACCACAGTTAGTAACATTAGTTGAAAAGTCCAGTGGTATATTAATAGGATCACCAACAATAAATCAAGATGCTGTTAAACCAGCTTGGGATTTATTATCTGTAGTATGTGCTATTACTAATAGAGGTAAAGCAGCTGGAGCTTTTGGTTCCTATGGATGGAGTGGTGAAGGAGTACCAATGCTTACTAGCAGATTAAAATCTTTAAAGTTTAAAGTTGTAGAAGAAGGCTTAAAATTTAAATTTGTACCAAGTGAGGAAGAATTGAAAAAAGCTGATGAGTTTATTGATAAATTTTTAGAATTAATGTAAAAAAACATATATGCAGATAGGCTTAATTATAGCTTATCTGCATATATGTTTTTTATTGAATAATTTATTTTAAAAACCCAAATGTCCATGATAACAAATCTATACATAAATCAGCAGTTGTATCACCTTTATCTAAAAGAGGATTTAGTTCAACAAAATCCATTGATTTAACAAGCTTTGTTTCCATAAGATACTTTAGTATATATTTAACTTCAACTACATTCATTCCTTCTCTAACAGGAGTGCCTGTACCGGGAACATAATTAGAATCTAAACAATCAATATCAAAGCTTAGATGAACTGCTTTTATCCCTCTTTCAACAAGTTTTGAATTTACAATCTCCATTATTCTTTCAACACCTATTTGCTGTACATCTTCTGTAGAAAAAACTGTAAGGTTGTGTTTCTTAATTAATTCCTTTTCACCTAAATCCAGGTCTCTTGCACCAATAATAAATATATTCTCAGGTTTTACTTTGCAGCCTTTGTCATATAAATCTATTAATTCCTCAAATCCTAGGCCCATAGCTGCAGCTAATGGCATACCATGAACGTTACCTGTTGGTGAAGTCTCATGAGTGTTTATATCACCATGAGCATCAATCCATATAACAGCAATTTCATCATAAAATTTGCTGGCACCAGATATACTTCCAAGCCCTATAGAATGATCTCCACCGATTACAAGAGGAAAAGATTCTGCACAAAGGGAGCTGTAAACTTGATGAGCTAAGTTTTTATTTACGTCTACTATAGGTTTTAAATATTTCATTGTTGTATGAAAATTATACTTTTTTTCTTCTGGTATATTTTCAACGTAAATATCTCCACAGTCATATACGGTATGATTGTTCCTTGTCAAAACAGACACTATATTTTTTTCTCTAAGTTTCTTTGGTCCAAAGTCAGCACCCTTTTTGTCTGAACCAAAAAAAATTGGTACGCCAATTAAGCTAATGTTCATTGTAATTACCTCCATATATGAATTATCTTGTACGATACTTGATTATATACCAATTTGAAAAAATAAAAAGTAGTTTTTAAAAACACAGTATTTTCTAAAAATTCTAATATATTATATTTATTCATTTTGTTGAATGATAATTACTATAAAATTACCTTATATTGGTACAATAGTGGAATAGGTGCATTGATCTTAGTGAAAAATAAAAAACTACTATAAATTTAAAGTTCCCAAATTAAATTAAAATTATATAGTATATCAAGTGTTTTTGAGGACCATAATAAGTAAAATGTTGAATTGAAGAAAAAAACTGCAAATAAAAATTATTTTTTTAAAACATATTATTATGGGTAATTTAGTACTAAATATACATTAAAATTTTTTATAAATTATATTGTAATATATAAAAATAATGGTAAAACTGATACTGTTGTGTTAAAATAGTTACATTATTTTAATTCAAACATTGTTTAATCTTTGAATTAATAACATAAAATATGAAAATAATATTGTAGGGGTTATACCATAATAATTATATTAATGAAACTCCTTCGCCTTTCAGCGAATGAGTAAGCGATCATCACAAAATCAGCACTCTGTGTAAGTGACTATCACCAAATCAGCACTCTGTGTAAGCGATCATCTCAAAATCAGCACTCTGTGTAAGTGACTATCACCAAATCATAGATTTGGGATATCTACTTAAGGTTTTGGATGCCTGCTTAAGATTTGGGATATCTACTTAAGATTTTGGATGCCTGCTTAAATGATATAACTTACTGCAGAAATCTAAAAAATTGAGGAGATGAATATCAATGAACAAAGAAAGAATTATTGAATTTTTAGAAGGAAATAGTCTAAATGATATAGAGGAGATCAAATACGATGGCAATGCAGCTGTTATAAGATTTTGTTTTGACTTTGATGAAGCAGAACTAGAAGCAGCTAAGGCATATGCTAATGATGAAAGTGAAGATGAGGAAGAAGGAGAAGTATGGTATAATGATTTCTTCCTACCATATCTAAATGAACTGGCTATAGACAACGTAGGAGATATTATTGAAGACTTAATGGAAGAAGAAGATATAGAAGCACAGTTTGTATCCTATGAAGTAGACATGGAAAATTATGATTATAACGAATTTATAGCAGTATTTTATGAAAGCGGAACTGAAATTGATATAGATGAAGTTCTAGCTGAACTAGAAAAATAATGTTCTTAAAAACAAGAGAGCTAGCATGAGTATTATGCTAGCTTTTTATTTAAACTAAATAAATCTAGATTGTTATTATTAACATTGTAAAATTCATTTACTGAAAATGCTGCTAAGACTATATAATATTTTTGCGCTTTTGATATTTCAAAATTAGCTCGTCCAACTTTTGGCTGCATTCAACTACATTTTTATCTGTAAGATCATTCCTATTCATTAGTATATAGAGAGTTTCTTTTAACCTATTTATCTCCACATCTAATATTTTTAAATCATTTAAACTCCCACGAATGTTCATTCTCATTACCCCATATTTATACATTATTTTTGGTACTCTTTTATTTTAGCAGATTATATAAATATAGTCATATCTTTTATTAGTCAAGGATATACATTTTATAACAAAAATAAACAAGGGGCCTGTAGATAAGATGTGGATTACTATGTGGAATACATGTGGAGAGTTTGTGAGGTAAATGTGGAAAAAAGGAAAAATATGTCTTGATGCGTTGGTACGCCACCCTGTGTTAAAAAATGGAATTAAAAAAATAATGTCTAAAAGTTTTTTGATTTGAGCTATATTTGAGATATATTTTATAATATTAATTTAAAACACTACATAAATAATATATTTTCTCTTACTCAAAAATATACCTAAAATTATAACTTTATATGATTTAAAGCAGAAAGCTAAATAATATATATAAGGATATATTTTTAATATTATATTAAAGGATTACAATGCTATATTAAAGCTTGTCTTATTGTGTAAATGTGATATAATATTTAACTGTAAGTTGAATATTATATATACTTTATCTGAATAGTATATATAAGTTGGCATAATATTGAGTAGAATTAATGTCATTTAGACATGATAATAATATATGTATTTATTGGGAGGTATAACGGTATGCTTAATACAGATATAGCAATGGGATTAGCAAGAGTTACAGAAGCAGCAGCACTTTGTTCAGCAAAGTTTATGGGAAGAGGGGACAAGATAGCAGCAGACCAAGCAGCAGTAGATGGAATGGAAAAAGCTTTTGGAATGATGCCTGTTAGAGGAACAGTTGTTATTGGAGAAGGTGAATTGGACGAAGCTCCTATGCTTTATATAGGACAAGAAGTTGGTATAGGGGAAGAGAACATGCCTGAAATGGACATAGCTGTGGACCCTTTAGATGGAACAACATTAATAGCCAAGGGACTTCCAAATGCAGTAGCAGTTGTTGCAATGGGACCTAAGGGAAGTTTATTTCACGCACCAGATATGTATATGAAAAAGATAGCTGTAGGACCTGGTGCTAAAGGTGCTATAGATATAAATAAATCTCCAAAAGAAAATATAATAAGTGTAGCTAAAGCGTTAAATAAAGATGTTACAGAGCTTACTGTTATTGTTCAAGAAAGAGAAAGACATAGTTATATTGTAGATGCTGCAAGAGAAGTGGGTGCAAGAGTTAAGTTGTTCGGAGAAGGAGATGTAGCCGCAGCCATTGCTTGTGGTTTTGAAAATACAGGAATAGATATTTTCATGGGTACAGGTGGTGCTCCAGAAGGAGTTATTGCTGCTGCAGCTATAAAGTGTCTAGGTGGAGAAATGCAAGCAAAATTAGAACCGCATACCGATGAAGAAAGAGAAAGATGTAGAGCAATGGGCATTGATGATGTAGATAGAGTTTTACTTATTAATGATTTAGTAAAACATGATGATGTGTATTTTGCAGCTACTGGTATAACAGATTGTGATCTTTTAAGAGGTGTTATATATTCAAAAAATGACTGGGCAACAACACACACTGTTGTTATGAGATCTAAGACAGGAACAATAAGATTTGTAGAAGCTCATCATGATTTAAACAGAAGCAGTTTAATTGTTAAATAATCTATTAGAAACCTGCCAGGCATATAATGCTTAGGCAGGTTTTTATTTTAATCTATAAATAATAATAATTAAATTAAGGTAAACTATTTTAAATTGTAATACAGATAACATGTTTAAAATAAAAAATATATAATAGAAGATGAAAATTATATTGTAAAATAAATTTTATTGGTGATAATATGGTTTCAATAATAATTCCAGTACTAAATGAGGAAAAAAGTATAGAAAAATTACTGAAAAGTATAGAAAATTTACAGGGTGAAAAAGAAGTAATAGTTGTTGACGGAAACAGTACGGATAATACTGTTTATATAGCATCAAAGTATGCAAAGGTTGTGAAAAGTAAAAAAGGACGAGCAAATCAAATGAATGCAGGAGCTAAAGAGGCTATTGGAGATATTTTATGGTTTGTTCATTCAGATTCCATATTACATAAAGACTCTATACTTCTAATAGAGAAGTCTATTGAAAGCGGCAGTATCGGCGGAGGCTTCTCAATTTATTTTTATGATTTTAATACATTATTTATGAAGTATATATCTATAACTTCAAATATAAGAGCAAAGTATTTCAAAATACTATATGGGGATCAAGGAATATTTGTAAAAAAGGATGTTTTTGAAACAATAGGTGGATATCCTAGAATAGAACTCATGGAAGATATAGAGTTGTCTTTAAAGCTTAAGAAAATGGGAAAGATAGAATTACTGAAGTGTCCTATAGGAACTTCTGGGAGAAGGTTTAAGACCGGAGGCCAGATTAGGACACATTTATTAATGCACAAAATTAGATTCTTATATATATGTGGAGTACCGCCTTATAAGTTAATCAAAATTTACAAGGAGGCTAGATAATGAATGGGCTTATACTAATGACAAGAATACCTATTCCGGGAAAAACTAAAACCAGACTTATGGGACTACTTACAGGAGAAGAATGTGCCAGAATTCATTATAGCTTTCTGCAGGATTTATTCTCTGTGTGTGACTTATTAAAGCATGAGTTAGATATTTATATTACATATACGCCGGAAGGGAATCTTTCAATTATAAAAAATATTATTCCAAAATACATAGAATCTTTTCCTCAACAAGGCGAAGATTTAGGAGAAAGAATGGGGTATTCCATAAATAAACTTCTTAAGAAATACAATAAAGTTGTTTTGATAGGTACTGATATACCGGAACTTCAACCTCATCATATAAAAGAGGCCTTTGATGTGTTAGATGATAAAGATATATGCTTAGGACCTACAGTAGATGGAGGATACTATCTTGTTGGTATGAAGAATGCTCATGACGAGATCTTTAATAACAATATTATCTGGGGAAAAAAGTCCGTTCTAGAAGGTACCATAGATATTGCGAACAGAAGGGGACTGAAAGTAGGATTATCTTCAAAATGTAGAGATATAGACACCAAGGATGATTTGAAAATATTCATAGACAAGATAAAAGATGAAAAAGTTATCTGGGAAGCATATCCGCATAATACTGTAAGCTTTATAAATTCTCTAGAAGAAGATAGAATAAATACTTTGCAAATAGGCACCTAAAATTCTAGGTTTTAGGTGTGCTTTAAATTCTAATTAAGCTTAAAGTTTTAGAATTAGATAGACTAAGTATTTGTAGGTAAGTTAGACATAGGAGGTACGTACATGCTTAAGGATGAACTACAGAATAAGATAATTGATTATGCAAAGCAAAAGCATATTACTGAATATCTAGATCTGCAAAAGAATTTTAAGGTGAAATTTTTAGCACAAGGTGAATACAACATAAATTATACTATTGAGGATGAATTACATAAGTATGTATTTAGAGTTAATACTGGCAGTCAATTAGAACTTAAAAATCAGATTAGCTACGAGTACAACGCATTAAAGAGGTTAGAGATTAGCAAAGTTACCCCTAAGACATACTTTGTTGATGATAAGAAGGATTTTTTTGATTATGGGATTCTAATTATGGAATTTCTAAAGGGTAAACCATTAGATTATAACAAAGATTTGTATAAGGCTTCCGAAATATTTTCTAAAATACATTCTATCAGTATAGAGGAAGATGATTACAAAAGTTTTATAGTGGAAAATAACATTTTTGAAGATAGGATAAAAGAAGGGAAAAGATTATTGGATAGTTTTTTCAAATGTGATTGTGTTCAAATTGAGCAAAAGAACTTCTTTTATAAATTCCTTCAATGGCTTGAAGACAATAAATATAGGGAAATATATTTTACTGAAGATAAATGGCATGTTATCAATAATACTGAAGTTAATTCACATAACTTTATTATTGGAGATGAAAGAAATTATTTGATTGATTGGGAAAAGCCTGTTATAAGTGACCCCTGTCAGGATTTAACACAGTTTTTGGCGGAGACTACTACCTTATGGAAAACAGATTATATACTATCTAAGGATGAAAAAGAAAAATTCTTTAGAATTTACGAAGAAAAGCTTGAAAACGGAAAAAAGGATATAAGAGAGAGAGTAGAGCTTTATACGCCTTATCTTTATTTTAGAGCTTTATCTTGGTGTGCCTATGCATGGATAGAATATCAAGATCCTAATAAAGATATTAAAAATATGGACACGTTAAAGAAAATAGAGCAATATCTTGAATTGAACTTTATGAAAAAGCTTCTAAGTAGATGGTTTTAAAGGAGGAAATAACGACCTTTGATGAAAAAAAATATATTTTATATAGACAATGAAAGTACAATAGAAAATATAAAACAACTAATGGAAGATTGTATAAATTGTAAGCTGTGTACAAAAGAATGTGAATTTCTAAAAGAATTTTCAGATAGTCCTAAGAAGCTTTTAAAGGACATATTAAATAATAAAAGTGTAGATACTTTAATTCCTTATTCCTGCAATATGTGTGGAATTTGCAGTAAGGTATGTCCTAAAGGCTTAAAGCTTAAGGATGTTTTTATGAAAATGAGAAGGGATATAGCTATTAAAAACAATGGGATGTCCACCTTAAAAGGTCATAGAGCTGTCCATATGCACCAAAAATTAAGTTTTTCAAAAGCTTTCAGCGGATTAGTGACAGATGAGAACTCAAAAGAAGTTAAAAGAATATTTATACCTGGCTGTAGTCTAAGTGCCTATAGTCCGGAACTTGTGCATAAAGCTTACAATTATTTGAAGGAAAAGCTCCCTGGTACAGCATTGCTTATTGAATGTTGTGGTAAACCTACAGAGTCCCTTGGTGAGGATGAACTATTTAAAGTAAGGTATAAAAAGCTTTTAAACACTATAGAAAAAACCGGTGCTGAAGAGGTGATTACAGCCTGTCAATCTTGCTATGTAACATTTTCAAAGTATGGACTAAATCAAAAAATCAAGTCATTATGGACTGTATTTCAAGAAATTGATTTACCTAAAAGATCAATTGACATTGGAAATAATAGTGATATTACCTTTACAATTCACGATTCATGTCCTACCAGGGATGTACCGGATATACATGATTCAATAAGATGGATAATGAATAGATTAAATTATAAGATTGAGGAAATGAAATATATAAAAGAAAAGACTAGATGCTGTGGTACAGGAGGGATGGTTTTACCTGTAAATCCTGAAATATCACTTAAGTCCATAAAAAAAATTGCAGATGAAGCTAATACAGACTATATTGTAACTTATTGCGCGAGCTGTAGAGAAGCAATGCTAAAGGGGCAAAAGAAATCACTTCACGTATTAGACTTAATTTTTGGTAACACATGGACATGCAAAGATGAAGTGCCGAAAACCGCTAATACTATTATAAGTTGGTGTAATAGATATAAAGTTAAAGCAAGGGGGAATGGTAGTGAGTAAAGGTAAAAGTAATGTTACGAAAATATTAATGTTGATTCTTGTTGCATTCTTCATAGCTATTTGCTATAAATGTGGAATGTTCACAAATTATGATTCAGCTAGTATAAAAAACTATATTAATTCCTTTGGTATACTTGCTCCAATTATTTATATAATAATGTTTACTTTAGTGCCTTTAACGCTTTTTCCTGATTCTATTTTGGCAGTATCAGGAGGAATGGCTTTTGGATTATTTTATGGTACATTATATACTATTATTGGGGCTGTATTTGGAGCTACACTATCCTTTTATATGGCTAGATATTTGGGTAGAGATTTTGTAAACAAACTGGTACATGGCAAAGGCAAGTGGTTTGAAGACGGAGTTGAAAAAAGAGGTTTTTTTATAGTATTGATGTTAAGGCTTATACCTTTAGTACCTTTTGATATTATAAGCTATGGAGCGGGATTGTCAAAAATAAAGTTTAAGGACTTTTTATTTGGAACTGTAATTGGCATTATTCCTGGTGTACTAATATTTACAAATCTAGGAGACAAGTGTATAGATACATCTTCTTCAAGCTTTATTATATCTATAGCACTGCTAATATTATTGTTTGCATTTTCTTATATCATGAAGAAAAAAATATCATTTAAAAATCTTCAGGAAGACATTGTTAAAGAATAGGGTTAAAATATTATAAATTTAGTAATGAAAAGTATGGAAATAACTCATTGACATTAAATGTAATAAAAAAGAAGGGTATTAGCAAAACACCCTTCTTTTTTATTACATTTAATTATATATGTTGAAGTAATATATTTATTAGTTATAATAGATATATCAGTAATAATAAGATTTTGAGCTTAGTATACGAGGAGGAATAATAATGGCAGGAACTAATTCTAGTAAAGTAGCAAAAATAACATATATACCAAAAGAAAAGTCAGTGCTGTTCATTTATTTTGTTGCAGCTCTATCCTTAGTGCTATTGGTAACTTGCATAGGGGTAGTTGGAGACAGCATTAAAAGTGGACAGGGGTTTTGGGATACAAAAGCTATAAACTATGTTTATTCAATAAGAAATGCTTATTTAAACAAGTTTTTTATTATTATAACCAGTACAGGTGACCCTTTAACAGTTACTGTAATTACAGTGGCAATAAGTTCAGTTCTTTATTTTTTTCAAAGAAGAAAAGAAGCAATTTTTTATATAGTCAATATTTTAGGAGTGTGGCTGCTAAATGAGAGCATTAAAGCTATTGTGAGAAGAGCAAGGCCTAGTGTGGTGAAGTTGGTGTATGCTTCAGGATACAGTTTCCCAAGCGGACACTCAATGGTTTTTATGACTTGTTCTCTTATACTGGTATTTTTCATATTAAGTTTTGCTAAAAATAAGATCTTTGCATATACTTCAAGTATATTTATAATTATATATGGATTTATGATAGGTTTGAGCAGGATTTACTTAGGTGTTCATTACTTAAGCGATGTTCTGGCTGGCTGGACCTTTGCAGCTGTATGGACTTTAACAAGTGTGATCATATATACAAAGATGAGTGTTAAAGAAAATATCCAGTTTAATGTAGATAATATTAATAATAATTACATGGAAAGTGAAAGATAAACAGAATTCTTGGCCTCAGGTGGAGTTTGTCTGCGACCACTGGGCAATTCTGCCCGTTAAATGCCATTTAGGCATTTAACCTCCATCTGAAGCTTAGAAGTCGTTATCCAGGGACATAGCCGCTCTTTACTCCCACTTGAAGAAAAGCAGAGAGTCCAATTTTTGATTTGGTACTAATCGCTTTCACAGAGTGTGATGGGAGTATTAGAGCGGGTAAGTCATCGGGTAAATACCAAAGTTAGTTTATATTTTTAAAGGAAATCCTTTATATGTTAAATATATTTAGGTATAATGTATTAGAAACAGTTATCAGGTAAAATATGATTATAGTTAGATTAGGAGTGAACATAATGAAAATAGAAGAAGTAATAGAAAGAATAAATTTTTTATATAAAAAGAGCCAAAGTGAAGGGTTAACTGAAGAAGAAAAGATTGAGCAGAAAAAACTAAGACAGCACTATATAGATAATGTGAAGAGAAATTTTAGAGCTCAATTAGATGGTATTAAAAAAGTTCCATCTAAAGATGAACTAAATTAAGGAGAGAGCACAAATGTCTGTAACAGTAAAGGATCTTATAAAGGATCTAAAATTAGAAGTTATAAATCAAGGAGAAAAAAATAATGAAATAACTGTAAGTGATATTAATAGACCTGGTCTGCAATTTGCTGGTTTTTACAACTATTATGCTAACGAGAGAGTGCAAATAGTAGGAAAGACGGAGTGGAGCTTCTTAGACGCTATGCAGCCCGATTTAAGAAAAAAGAGAATGAGAAAGTATTTTGAGTTTGATATTCCGTGTATTATAGTAACCAGAGACTTAGAACCTCATTCTGAATTTATGGAAAGCGCAATTCAACATAAAAGATGGGTTTTGAAAAGTGATAATATAACAACAAGATGTATAAGTAGGGTTATGAATTATTTAGATGATAAATTAGCACCGGATACAAGATTGCATGGTGTATTAGTGGATGTGTACGGCATAGGAATGCTTATTACAGGAGAGAGTGGAATAGGTAAAAGTGAAACTGCACTGGAACTAATTAAAAGAGGACATAGACTAGTAGCAGATGATGCTGTTGATATCAAAGAAATAGATGGAGTTTTACATGGTACCTCACCATATATAACCTCAGGCATGATAGAAGTAAGAGGTATGGGAATAATTGATATACCAGCACTTTATGGTTTAAGTTCTATTTTGAAAAGTAAGACAATAAATATTGTCATATATTTGGAACAGTGGAAGGAAGATGAAAATTATGATAGACTAGGGATAGATAAGGAATATGTGAATATTCTCAATGTGCCTGTAAGAAAATTAACAGTTCCAATAAGACCAGGAAGAAACCTTGCTGTAATTATTGAAGCAGCTGCAGCAAATTATAGATATAGTTTTATAACTAATGTTACTCCAGTAGATATTATAGGCCAAAGAATGATAGAAGAAAAGGAAAGAAGGGAGCATAATGGAGAGTAAAAAGGACATTAGGAGAATTATTAAAGACAAGCGGTCTTCTATAACTGCAGAGGAAAGGGAAAAATTAAATCAAACCATATATGAGAAGGCTATAAATAGCGAATATTACAAAAATGCAGAAACTATATTTATATTTATTAGCTTTAAGGATGAAGTTGATACTCTTGGCATTATTAAAAAGTCTTTAGAAGATGGTAAAATAGTATGTGTACCTAAGGTAATGTCAAAGCAAGAGGGTATGGTAGCTATTAGAATTAATAACCTTGAAGATATGACTGTAAGTAGTTATGGTATATTAGAGCCTAAAGATACAACTAATATCATAAAAGAGAATTTAGTAGATTTGACTTTTGTCCCAGGTCTTGCTTTTGATAAAAAAGGTGGAAGAATTGGCTATGGCGGAGGCTTCTATGATAGGTTTTTGAAAGATATGAGGAAAGATGCAAAGAAAATCGGGTTGGCATACAGCTTTCAAATAATAGATGAAGTTCCAATGGAAGAACATGATTTATTTATAGATGGAATAATTACTGATTAAAAGACTTGCCTTGGCAAGTCTTTTAACTTTAAATGCTGTTAAGTTTTTCTAAAAATATTTCAATACCTTTTTCATCTAAAAATACTTCTCCGACAGTAGAGGCGTGTTTTGAATCGTTATCAACTATACCGTGGAAATCCGAACCAGCGGTAACTATTTTATTGTATTTGTTTGCGTAATTTAATAATCTTTCACTATCTTCTTTAGTATTAATTGAGTATATAGCTTCAATGCCATGAAAGGGAAGCTCTAAAAGATCTTCTAAGTTTATTTTTTTTATTAATACCGGGTGTGCCAGCACAATTAAGGCATTCATAGATTGCAGAAGTTTTATACCTTCTTCAGTACTCAACTTTTTGTTTGGAATGTAAGCTGGGCTATCATCTCCAATAAAGTTTTCAAAAATATCATCCCAACTGTAGTCATAGCCCTCTTCTAATATAGCTTTAGCAATATGAGGTCTTGCTACTATGCCATGAGCATCCTCTAATATTTTTTCATAATCAAGCTTTATATTAAAAATATCCTTTAAGTTCTCAACTATCTTTTTAGCTCTGAATATTCTGTAATCATTCATTTCCTTAAGAAAGTCTTTAAAATTATCATTTATTTTGCTTACATCACTAAAATATGCCAGGATGTGTACATTTTTACCATTATACAATGTAGAAAGTTCCACGCCGGGTATAACTTTTATTCCTACGCTTTCGCCATATTGTACCGCTTCTTCTACTCCAGCAATTGTATCATGGTCTGTTATAGCTATAATATCTACACCTTCTTCTTTTGCTAAGTTAACTAGCTCAATAGGAGATAGTTTACCATCAGAGTTTTTGGTGTGTAGATGAAAATCACCTTTTTTATACAATTAAAATCACCTTCTTGTTAAAATATACTGCAGTACTATTATAGACCTTCAGCCATATGTTTTGCAAAAATTTTTGCTTTATTTTCAATTCCCTCAATTTTAAAAATGGAATTAGGGTCATTAGCTGTCTCGGTAATTATAGCATAAGGTGGAAGTCTAAAACCTTTGTTAATACTTAAAGCTCCGATAAGTTGTTTGGCTACAGAGTCGCTGCCAGAGTTTCCTGATACAATAACGCCGAAGGTCGACTTATCATGAAAGCCAGTTTTATGATATAAAACTGTAAGTCTGTTTATTGTGGCAGTTAAGTTCGCTGCAATTGCATCATTATAGTTTGGACATAGCCATACTATTGAATCCGCTTTTTCAATAGCAGGAAGTACATTTTCTGTCATAAAGCCTCCATAAAAGCAGCGATTCTTTTTACCATAGTGAAGGCATAAGGTATATGAACATCCTTTACAATCTAATATTTCACCATTTTCAATTTGAATCTCATTAATTATAAAATCAGTTAAGTTCTTAGAGGCCATATGCCATAGTTCAAGCGTGTTTGAGACTTTGTGTGGTGAAGAATATAATACTGTAATGTTTTTTTTAGTTTTATCATGAGAAACATTTTTATAGTCTAAAAGTCTTTTGCCAAGATTACTACATAAATGAGTACATATGTCCTTAAGTGGAATCTGAAGAGTTTTTTGCCAGGTTAAAAAGTTTCGTAAGCTTTTAGTTGCTTCAACTAAAGGGTGCCCTATAAAGCTGCATCCGAAGTTATTAGCCATAAAAACTATATCTTGAGCGGCTCCTTTAGTACCAAGTTCACTTGAACTATGAACAAGTAGGGAGGCTATTGAACCATAAAAAATGTCATTACCTTTATTCTTTAGTGATTCAAAAAATTTAAGCATTGGTAAATCAAAGCCTGTAAATCCTAACTCCAGTACAAATAATATTTTTTTATCTTTTAAGCATAGACAATCTTTGAACTCTCTTATATATATGACAGAATCAAAATTTCTACTAAAGGCTTCTATCATAAGTTGAAGCTGTTCAGACAAATCTTCATTTGGAGCTATAACATACAGATTTTTCATACCATCACCCCGCATCATATATTTTAGAGTTGTTTTCCCTATAATAAAGAATTATAGGTTTCTAATAGTTTCATATATAGGCTATCAGACATATTTTTATAGGTTTCCAGCTCTATGCCACCGGGAAGCAATCTATTTCTGCATCCCATAAAAGTTCCTCCTATAAAAGTAGCACTATAATGCCAATCACCTTTTATTGTAGCTATAAGAGAGAAGGCTCCAGAGGACAAAGCAGGAGCTATATAAGGCTTAAATCCTATAGACCGAACCTCTAAGTTAGCTGTTCTTGTTTTAGCTGTTAAGTACTCTGATAACTCCTCATTATAGTTATCTATACTATCTGCTACTATGAGCCCTTCACCATGAGGGCCAAAGGCTCTACCATATTCTAAATAGTGTTTACAGTCATCTCTTTGCTTGGCATAATAGCATGCTCTGGCATTCATTACACCAAGTCCGTAACCCCTAATCTGCTCTGGCATGAGAGAAGGGCGTTGATCAGAGGTATATTTAATACTTTCTTCGAAAACTGTTTTACAAAGTAAGTCTACAGGGTCAGAAACTACTGCAAAGATACCTTTAAAGTTGTTCTTAGAAGCTAGACTTGTGTAGTAACTAATAATTTTTGAGTTCCCTTGAAACTGTATAAGCCTCACATCTGAAATTTCATTGCCAACCTCAGGTACGTAGGCAGACACACAAAAGACAAACATATCGCAGTTAAATAAATCTTCTTCGTCCGCAGCATAAACGGTGGGATAATTATTGTTATAATCTGGTGGTAGAATTTGATTACACTCATACTCCCATCTTTTTACTTTATTTTCATCCTTATCGTATATATTTATATGGGATATACAGTCTCCCCCTAAAAGTCTAAGTCCGGTAATCAGCGTTCCGCCTACATCACCAAGGCCAACAACTGTGAGACTCCATTTTTTTGTGGGTTTTATATTTTCACATATTACAGGAAAATGTGAATCTAAAGCTTCCTGCCAATCCTTATAAGCGGTATTTATAGAAGTAACATTTCTATTATATATATGTTTTATTATCCAATCAGGAATAATTAGATTATGATTAGTTACATCTTTTAGAAGTTCTAAGTTTTCTTCATCTATAAATAAATTATTTGTAGATGTTACACAATAGGACATTCTAGATTTATATGGATCAATATTATTTAGCGAGAAGATTCTTCCACTAAAATTTTTGGCAGATTCCTCCGTAATTTCCTGGAGATCATACTTTTCATTTGAAATTAGTAGTTTGTTTTCTAATGTGTAGTAAAATAAGCCTTTAGACATATATCAATCTAGTCCTTTCATCAAATTTTATTTAGTATTATTTAAATGCATGACTAAGCCTTAATAAAAGTTCAAGATCATTTTTTAAATAGCTGGAGGCATTTAGATTTAAGTTATATTCCATATTTTCTCCATGTTCAGGGCATCTAGGTATTGTAAGTACTTGGCCTAGGGAGCCTAGGGTTAAATTTTTTTCCTGCATTGAATGAAATTCACTTTCTAATACTTCCAGTATGTTGATAGAGTTTTCTATACAAGTTTTAGATAAATTATATATCTCTGCTTTTGGAGCTTTTCTGATAAAAGCAGGGTAAGTATATGGTAAAATTAAATTTATAGATGGCAGAAGATTTCTCTCAGGATAAACACCCCGCCATAATGCATCTCCTCCTATAAAGGGATATAAAGAATTCTCATTAAACCATATTTTAAGTCTTGGTATAAAATAGACGCTGTCAACTTGTCTGTTCTGCATATCCATTAAATCTTTTCCTCTTCCAGACAAAACGCCAACAATAATCTTTTGTACTTTTACATCCTCATTTTTAAAAATAGGATCTAAAGCCTTTATTCTATATCCTTTATGAAGTAGATCATCTACTAATATAACTGTACGATTAAAGGATTTTATCATTTTTACTTGAGTTTTTAGATCAAGGTAGTGAGGAAATTCTCCGATAATAAATCTTCTCATATCAGGATAAAAGAGCTTTTCTGTATGCAGTGATTTTGTCACTGTATTTGGTATTACATACCTTCTCAATATATCTCCATAAGGTACACACATGGATGGTCCTAGTTTTTTAGGAAGAACTGTTTGAGTTGGTACACCATTTTCTTTGCATATTTTTCTTATCATATTTTGATATACAAAGTTAACATCAAAGGGAATAAGAAGTTCTCCAGGATAAAGCTTTATAATGGCTTCCTGCAGTTTCTTTCGTGAAGTAGATAATACATTTCTTACCCTAGGATTGCTTCTAAAAGGCTCTTTTATTATATTTTGTATGTCAAGATTTAGTATACAAGGAGTACTCATATTAACTGCAAAAACAGGGTTACTTTCATCGCAAAAGGGAACCTTAATAAATCCATTTAGTTTAAGTAAATCATATATGCTGTCAGAGCAAAATTTATTGCCGAATATATTTTTAAATATACCATACTCATAATCCCTTGAAATGCACGAAGTCAGAGTTTCTGTAAGTAATATTTGCTCTAGTTCATTGTTTTTATCGTAATTTTTTATATATAAGCCATCTATCAGTATTATTCTTCCTACACTATTTTCACGTATATACTGTGATACCTCAGAGTTTCTAAATTCATCGTACAAAGTAGCAGAACGAATCCAATGAAAAACAGAGAAACCTAGGATTTGGTTAGTGTTGGTATTTTTTAATAGCATTATTCTAGCTGAAGGTTTAGAAGATACAGATATAAGCTTTTCTTTAAACTCTTCATCTGACTCAGATATACTTTCGCATATTGTATCTATGAAATCAGCAGAAAGAATATCAATAACCTCTGTATCCAGCCAAGGAGATTTTATTAATGACTTATCTTGTGCTTCTCTTTGATAAAAACCATTATCATAAATATACTGTTGTGCTAAGGGGTCTACAAGACTAGAAATATCTCTATTTTCATCTATATAGCTTCTTATTTGTGTAGAGCTCAGCTCTGAGTATTTAGATGATAATGTAAGAACTATAACATCTTTTTCTATATTTTTTACTGCACTGCTAAATTTCTTGTTTTTACCTCTCTCAAAAATTATATGAGCAAAAGTATGGATAGAATTCTCCGTTTTAGGCAATTTATAGCTTGATGCATTTAAGAGAACATCACTTCCTATAGCAATATATACCTCAGAATCTAGAAAATTTTCTCTTAAGATCTTTAGACTATCTGGATTTGCTATATTTGTTGGAAGAATATCAGGGTAAATATATATATTAAGTTCATCTGAAATAGACATATTAACTAAGTTTCTTCTTAAAAGACTAGGAAGCGTTTTTTTAGACCAAGAGAACTCATCAATGGCTAGATACACTTCGAAGCCTAAATCCCTTATATATTTTGCAATTTCTTTGTGACTAAGAGAGAATGGATCAAAAGTTCCAGGGAAAAATGCAATCTTTTCTGGGAGAGGTATATCTATCTTTCCATGGAAAAAGTTAAAATCTGATATAAATCTATATATATGATTTAAACTTGCTGATCTTGTTAAAAATAAAAGCTTAGCATTTTCATTACTTGTAATTAGTGTAAGCACTTTTTTAGCTATAAGTTTAAATATATCAGCCTTTTTCTTTAGCCCAAGATATGGAGCACCAAAAATATCTTTACCTATAACACTAAAGGCTGCTTGTTTAACCTGAGGATCATAATTTCCTAGACCATTAAGGAGAATCCCGAACATTTTATTTAGTCTTTTATAATAAAAATTTTCATTTTCCTCAAATCTGTCTTTATAAAGATCATAGTATGAAATAGTTATTCCTATAGTCTTCAATATTAGTGACTTAAGATTAATATTAGATGATTTAATCTTAACTATAGAATCATTAATTACCTCATCTAATTCTTTAGGTTGAAGCCATAGGATTGCTTGACCAGCGTATCGTGGTATATATTCAGTAAATTTGTTTCCCTCAATTTCAAGTGCACGGAATAATTCTACAGCCACTTCATTTCGTTCTGCCAAAGTTAGATAAGGCATAATCATTAAAACTGCGCTTCCAGCTTTATTTCTAACACTCTCTATTGCACTTACCTTTAACAGATTACAAAAATGTATAGCTGTATGTAGTCCAGTAGATTGTGAATTATTTAATGCATGGTCTAAAAGTAATTCTACTTGATTTCTTTTCCTAATCCAGTCGGTAGCAGTTTTTAGGTTACTTAAGAATATATCTGTCACAGTGTTTTTATTTAATTGACAGTGTGACTTAAAGTACTCTATATTATTTTTTATATTTAAGGTATTATTTATTTTATAAAGCAAAAGGTTTTCAGCAGGAACCTTGCTTTTTTTAGTTATATTTAAGAAATGCTGCCTTAACTTTTGTATAAATGGATGTTCTGTCGGAAGCTCATGAATTAAACTCAGCATAGTTTCTAATGCTTCAAGTCTGGTAACACTACTTCTCTTTGTCAATTTAGAAAATACATAATAATAAATTATATCAATATCGTCTTCATATGCATCAAAAGGTATATATTTAGCAGTTTCTAGCAAAAACAAGTCGCAATCACTGCTTTTATATCTTTCGTCTTTATAAAAATTGAATATGATTTCTTTATAGATCTTATAATAGGACCTTTTTCGGCAATTTACAAATAGGGAATTCACCATGATACTTATACTGTATCCTATATTGAATCTATGAGAGGGTATAACCTTATGTCCAGGAGAAAGCATTAATTCAAAGTATTCCTTTAGCAGATCAACACTACAAATAGAACTAGTTTCTAATTTTACGTTTTCTGGAATTTCCTTTCTATACTCCTCATCGAAAATAGCAATGAGGCTTCCTATTAATTCAGCACAATGCCTTCGTATATCATCTTCAGGATGTACTAGATTTTCATATAAAAATTTAATAGTTTGAAGTTTTTGCTTTTGGGTAAGGTATGTAGAATATTCTTGGAATATTCTTATGTATTCTCTTAAGTTTTTCCAATCCTTTTCGCTCCTTGCCATTTCTAATAAGGCATCAAGTGAGTATTCGTCACGAAGGTGATACATTAAGTTTATATTATGACTTATAGAAAGATATTTTAGATTTTGTACAATTCCGTTTCCTTGAAGTAGGGTATAGTGTTGTTTAGGTATTTTTGATAGAATAAACTTTGATTTAGGTTCAGTATCTATGCCTAAATTAATAAGAAAATCTTCAAAGTCTTTCAATTTAGAATAAACTCTTTTATACCTTTTGCTTTTCTCACCAGTAACATTTTCAAGTTTGTTTAAAATAACGTGAAAAGAATCCTCAAGGGGGTAAACCTTCATTTTGGCTTTTCCATTTATATATTCATCTTTTATTCTAAAATCAGAGTATATAAGAAGCAAGGATTCAATAGATAGATTTTCAAGCTCTAAATCCCAGGTAGAGTGATTAATAGCTATATTCCTTATATAATTAATTCCATATCTTTTAAACCATTGATCTGTATAGTAATAGTGGAGCCTAGGAACCCGTTTTAACTCCATTCCTTTACATCCATACTTTCCTATGTCATGACCTCCGGCAGCACCTGAAACCCTACCTAAATCTACTGGTGTTCCGAGGGATTTTAATTGACGTGCGATAAATAATGAAAGATAATGAACGCCGCATACATGATCTAGTGTGGTAAAACCAGTTATTTCTCCGTTTATCTTCATCATTTCATAAGAGTAATTGTCGTTAAAAGCTCTAACAAATCTTCTATATTCTTCTGGGTGTTCAAGTTCGTTTTCTTCTTGCAGAGTTAAAAAGTTCATAGCATATAAACTTTGCCAAGTTCCATCAGAAGAGTCTTTCTGAACTTCACAGATTACACGAAAAATTCTTAAAAATGTCTCACAGGATGAAATTAACTCATCTAGTAGTTTTACAGAGACAGTTTCAGGGAAATTTTTGTATAAAGTGTATTGATGTATATAACTAAGCCAATCAGAAGGTGCTTTTTCTTTTGCTAACTCATTAAGCATAGGTAGGCACAACTCAAGAGTTTTTTTAGCAGTAAAGTTATTTGTTTCTATGAGGTCTTTTAAAGCATCAGAAAAATTCTTGTTTCTAAAATATTTATCTATTAAATATTTATCTATATTGAATTTTTGCAGCCATTTTGCACTAGTCAGTCTTCTTATAATTCTATTGTAAATTTCAACAAATGGTATGCTGTTCATTTTGTCCTCCTTAATACATTGTTTACAGAAAATTATATACTTTTACCATGTTTTTTTAAAGTCATTAAAGTGAAATTTTTCAAGATATAATGAAATGAATAGAGAATTTAAAATAGCCTTGGTCATCTCCAAGACTATTTGTATAAACTTCTGCTAAGTTTAACATTATACTATCACTATTAGAAGGTGTATATATAAACATAGATAATAGCTTAATAATAGAGTTTACTGTGATAAATTTTGTGCCTGTTCAAGGTCTTGTTGAAGTTGCTGCTGTGGAGTTGAAAAAGTATTATACCATTGTTTGTTCACTGCTATGTCTGATAGCCTATAATGTTCGTTTAATGAATTAGTAAGCTGTGAACCTAACAATTCTCTAAGTTGAGGATTGGTTATTTCAGTAATTACTGAAGTAAGTGCGACAATATCAGACTTGGACATAGTTAGCAACCCTAAAGCTATCTCCTTATCTTTAGCATTGTTATTTGAGTTGGAATCGTTGTTATTATTGTTACAGCCATTATTATTATTATTATTATTATTGTTATTATTGTTACTGTTATTGTTATTATTATTTTGAGTATTACTTGACATAATATTGCAAGCAGTGTCTATCCATGACATTATTATATTACCTCCTATCTAGGTCTTTTTAACCGAAAGAACCACCACTTGGATTGTTTTGGTTACTTTCATTGTTTTGGTTATTTTGACTGTTTTGGCTAGTTTGCTGATTATTTTGTTGATTATTTTGTTGGTTATTTTGCTGATTATTTTGTTGGTTATTCTGTTGATTACTCTGATTGTTTTGATTAGCATTGTTATTTTGATTGTTACCTAAATTACACTGATTGTTAATAAAGTTTTGTATTTGCTGAAGGGCTGATTTTTTAGAATTTAAACATTGCTGCATGTAATTCTTCAACTCATTATCATTTACCATTGACATACTTGCTTCAGTTCTTTTTAAACTTACAATTTCACTATTCATTAATTCGTGTAACTCTAATAATTCATGTGGAGTTAAATCTGCATTATTTTGCATAAATTGTCACCTCTCTTACTTGTTTTATTTTTCTCTATTTATTTACTTATATCCATGGAAAAAATAGTATAAATATTACTAAGGTAATATAAAAAATTTAAATATAAAGAAAGGTAAATTTTAATAAATATTTTAAAATTTAATATAAGATTTTAAATAAAGTTATGATAAAATTAATTAAATAACTTAAAGGAGATGAGCATATGAATAACCAATTAGCGAAAGAAATAAAAGAATATGCGATTTCTATTATCGCAGCATTGTTTATAGCTTTGTTATTTCACAACTATGTATTTGCAAGGGCAACTGTTGAAGGTCCTTCAATGCAGCCTACTCTTCACAATAAAGATATATTGTTTTTAGAAAAGATAAGCACAGAAACATCTAATGTTAAACGAGGTCAGATAGTTGTCTTTGATTCTAAGAATGAGAATGGAGATTATTACATAAAAAGAGTAATAGGTGTAGCTGGTGATATCGTTGAAATAAAAAATGGGCATGTATATCTTAATGGAAATATGCTAAATGAGAACTATCTTTCTGCAAACAATATAACAGAGCCATTATCTACTCAGTCTAGATATACTGTTCCCAGTGGATATGTATTTGTATTAGGAGATAATAGAACCAATAGTATTGATAGTAGAATACTAGGACCTATAAATTTAAAGGACTTAAAAGGGCATGCAGTAATAAGAGTATTTCCTTTTGATTCTATTGAGATGTTCTAATAATTTACATCAGCTAGTATGATTTGACAATATAAATAAATATATAGAAGTAACATTTTGAGAGCACTCCTATCTAAATTAGGAGTGCTCTATTTTTAAGTAAATATTATAAAGGAATTTTATTATAGCAACACAAAAATAATTTTAACCCTATTTTAAAAAAATATACTACTATTATTGGATTCTGTTTGTATAAATCAAACAAGAAAAATCGACATAAAATTATAAAATATGAGTTTGTAAACCAAAAATAGTAATTAATAGAGCTTTTGTATGTAATTTAATAGATTAATAATCTAAAAATCGCGCAAACTTATAGTACAATCAAATAAATACAGAAAATAAAATATATTTTAAGGAGGAATAAATTTATGGCAAGTAGAGGTAATAGAGTACTAGTTCCACAAGCTAAACAAGGATTAGATCAATTTAAAATGGAATCAGCTAGAGAAGTTGGAGTAAACTTAAAAGAAGGCTATAATGGAGATCTTACTTCAAGAGAAGCTGGATCAGTAGGTGGAAACATGGTTAAGAAAATGGTAGAAGCTTACGAACAAGGTTTAAAATAGAACATAGCTAGAGTTAACTGCCAGGTAGACATATTCTACCTGGCTTTTTCTATAGGGTTCACAGGTAGACAGTTAGTAGCTCCATAGTTTGCACTGAATACTTTGTAACAGTTAAACTACATAGTAAATATAATAAAATATATAATGAGAAAACTTTTTAATTTATTGTCATAATATTAAAAAAGATTTAATATTTTTATAACGAAATAATGTTAATATGTTTATGAGGTGAAGTGCAGTGAGTGTACAAATATATCAAAACCCAGATTTTAAGATTTATAAAGCGGGAGATGGTTATATAGTTCACAACAGGCATAAAAATTTTAAGGAAGGGCACACTCATGTGAGAAATTATAATATTTGTATGGTTATGATTAAGTTAATAGAAAGAAAGGAGATGCCCAAAAGTAAAGATAAGTATTTTATTCAAAGCCTCATAAGGATAAGCAATGATAGGAAGTATATAAGTAAAATAATGAAGTGTGTACAATAATCCTAGGTTTTCCTAGATGTCATTTATTGTATAATTAATCCGTAATTGTCAATAATTCAAATATAATATATTTCAATATTGATTTATTACACAATCAGGGACAATAGATGGTTTAGCCACAGGGATTACAGTGGTAGCAGCTATGAGGAGAGAAGACTCTCCTCATAGGCATATTATCATCTCTTTTTGAATATTAAAAAATAGGAGGGAGATGGTATAATGTTAAATACCGTAGTATGTAAAAAAGAAGGATGCAAAGGAAATAGGTTTAAGATTAATGTACAAAGACTAAAGGTGCTTATGATATGTACAGAGTGTAAAACAGTAGAAAAACTTAATCGAGAAATGAATTCAATTTTTCCCACCATATGTTCTAAATGCACTGGAGAAATTTTTAAGGTATGTAGAAATAATGAAGATAACAATATGTATTTCGAATGTATAAACTGTGGACATAAATTTATTTATTTTCCGTAATAGCAAAGTTATTCAACTTTAAAAATAAATTATAGGGAAACTAACTTTAAGATTAGTAACCCTATATTAAAAATTGTTAAAATTTACAAACCTCGAAGAAAGGCCATTCTTCGAGGTTTATTTTTTACGCTATATAATAGTATTTTATATAATAGTCTGGGAATATTATTGATATACAAATAAATAATATTCGAGTTTGATAAATTAAAAATGAATGATAACAATAAGGAGGGTAAAAATGGGTTCAAATGTAGATTCAACAAAAAAATTAACATTAGTATCATTAGTACTAATGATATTTACTTCTGTATATGGATTTAATAATATACCAAGATCATTCTATAAAATGGGTTATGCTGCTATTCCTTGGTATATTTTATCAGGAATAACATTTTTCATTCCTTTTGCATTAATGATGGCTGAGTTTGGTGCGGCCTTTAAGAATGAAAGAGGTGGAATTTATTCATGGATGGAAAAATCAATAGGACCTAAATTTGCATTTATGGGCACATTTATGTGGTATGCATCTTATATTATTTGGATGGTAAACGTTGCATCAGGCGTATGGGTTCCGATATCAAATGCGATATTTGGAAAAGATACAACAAAAGCATGGTCATTATTTGGATTATCTGGACCTAAGACTTTAGGAATATTAGGAATACTATGGATTATATTTGTAACTTATGTATCCACTAAAGGTTTAGATAAAATCAAAAGAATAACGTCATTAGGTGGAACAGCTGTTGCAGCACTAAATATTGTTTTGCTAGTTGGTGCATTGTTGGTTCTGATTGGAAATAAGGGGCAATTAGCGCAGCCTATTCAAGGGCTAAGTTCATTTACACAATCACCAAACCCTAAGTTTGTTGGAAATGCAATTGTTTCTCTAGCATTTATAGTTTACGCTATATTCGCCTATGGTGGTATAGAGGTTGTTGGTGGATTAGTTGATCAGACTGAAAATGCGGAAAGAACCTTCCCTAAAGGAGTTGTTATATCAGCAGTTATTATATCAATAGGATATTCATTAGGTATATTTATGGTTGGTATATTCACTAACTGGGCACAGGTTATGAATACACAAGGCGTTCATCTAGGTAATGCAGGTTACGTAGTAATGGCTAATTTGGGATATGCACTTGGAACTGCATTTGGAGCAAGTGAAGCTACTGCTGTAGCTATGGGTGCATGGATAGCAAGATTTGTTGGACTTTCAATGTTTTTAGCTTTATCAGGAGCATTCTTTACACTAACATATTCTCCGTTAAAACAAATAATAGAAGGTACTCCTACTAGGCTGTGGCCCGGAAAAATGGGAGAATTAAAAGGTGGAATGCCTCTAAATGCTATGTGGATTCAAGCTACCATAGTCTGTATAATAATATTTTTAGTATCCTTTGGTGGAGATTCAATGTCGAAGTTTTTTGATATATTAGTTGCAATGACTAATGTAGCAATGACTCTTCCATATATGTTCATAGCAATTGCTTTTCCTCCATTCAAAAAGAATGAAAAGATTGGGAAACCATTTGCAGTATATAAAACTTACAATAGTGCTTTTATATGGACAATAGTAGTTGTGCTTACTGTAGGATTTGCTAATGTATTTTCAATAATAGAACCAGCTATAAATGGTGATATGAAGACTACAATTTGGAGTATAGCTGGACCAGTATTCTTCTCAGTGGTCGCTTGGATTATGTACAGCAGTTACGAAAAAAATAATAAAGAAGAAAGAAGAAAAAATGCATGACACAAATTAAAGGGGGTTGTTGGATTATTCAACAACCTCTTTTAGATTGAATTATTCACGAAATATTTTATAACCATTATAGCGACAGTTGAGTTATAATATATATATCGATTTATATTCCTGTTTGGAGGTGAAAAGGTGAAATTAGATGCAGTTCAGAGAAGGATAGTATTAAATAAACAATTGGGATGTAGTTTGCTAAAAGGAAAGGTTTCATCTGGAAAAACCACAGCAGCAATACATAGAGCTATATATTTAAAGAATCAATATTGTTTGTTTGAGGATGATACAGTATTAATAGTATCAGATAAAGATATAAATGTGGATATTGCTAGAAAAATATATGATAAAGTAGAAGAAAACAATAAATTAGAATATATAACATTATTCACTAATCATGAGGACAAGTTAACTTTCTGCAGCATTGAAAATATTATATGTAAATACTTTAATAATAGTGAAAAGAACAAATATACAATCATTAAAGAAGAGGATAAAATAATTACAATAAATAAATGCATAAAAACTATAAAGGAACGATATAAAAATTTAAAAATATTAGATTTGAAGTACAGTAGATTCCTTACAGATGAAATAAAATGGATAAAATGTTGTAATTATAATACTATTGATGCATATCAAAGTGCTGATAGAACAGGAAGAAAGGTTAAGAAGGGCGAAGGTCCTCTAAGACTTTTAAAAAATTCCAAATCAAGAGAAGCTATTTTTAATCTTATGCTGTCATATAATAAAATCTTAGAAGAGAATCATTTAGTAGATAGTGAAGAAAGAGACCTAATAGCCTTGGATTATATTAAGAATTTGAATAATAAGGTCACACATATAATAGTAGATGAGTTTCAAAATTTTACGAAAGTACAATTTGAAATTGTAAAGGCATTGCTAAATAATAAAGACTATGGCAGTATGCTTTTGGTAAATAGCCAAGATAACAATACTAACCCCAATGGCTGGTTTGTTAAAGGAAGAAAACTCAATAGTATTGGAATAGATACAAAAATAAAAACTTATTCTCTTAAAAATACATATACAGATAGTTTGGAGCTGAAAGAAAAAGTGAATAATTTAGAAAGAGTGAATACAGAAGAAAAAAATAACTATTACGAAAGTGTTCTCTCTATTGAAACTTTTGAATATCATGACATACGACATAATAGAAAGTATGATTTTGTTAGAGATATAAATGATATATCAGATGTGATTGTAAAGAATGAAGATAGAGAAGATGAATATACAAAAGACGAATTAAAAGAGCTTGTGGTTTACAACGACATTGCAGCGGGAGAACCTATATTAATAAATCCAGATATAGAAGATAAATTTTATATACCTAAGTTTTGGTTGAAAGGCGTAAATGACTGCTTTATACTCAAGGTTAAAGGTGATAGTATGATAAATGTTAACATTGAGGATAATGATTATGTAGTAATAAGAAAGCAATATGCTGCGCAAAATAATGATATTGTTGCTGTTGATATTGATGGAAGTGCTACACTAAAAAGGCTTTCAATAGGCAAAGGTGGAATTAAACTAATGCCTGAAAATAGCAAATACAACCCAATACCTATAACTGATGAGGGCACAAATATAATAGGTATCGCAGTTGGAATTATAAAATATAAACATTAAAAAATAAGATCAGGATTGACAATTGACAATCCCGTTTTTATTTACCTTTTACGGTTTATTATATAAAATGCTTTTTATTGTAAAAATATTAGGGAGGCTTTAAGCAAGTGTTGGACTTAAGATTGAATACATTTTTGATTGTCAGTAAGATAAAGAATTTTACCAAAGCAGCTCAAATATTAAATTTAACCCAACCTGCAGTATCTCAACATATTAAGTTTTTAGAGGATTATTACGGTGTAACTTTAATTAAGAAGCAGGGAAGAGAGATAGACCTGACAGAAGAAGGAGAAATTTTATTTAAATATGCGCAAAAGTTAGAAATGCTATATAGAACATTAGATATGGAACTTAGAAATAGATCAGGAATTAATAAAACATATAATGTAGGGGCAACAAGAACAATAGGTGATTATGTTCTTCCTTATATTTTAGGAAGATATAAAAATATACATATAAACATAGACATACTTCTTCAAGTAAGTAATACAAGAGAAATAATTGAAAAATTATTAAGCGCGAAGCTGGATTTGGCACTTGTAGAAGGTCCTTTTGATAAGGGTATATTTAAATATAAGAAATTTAAGGATGATGAGCTTGTTTTAGCAGTATCACCAAAACACTGTTTTTCAAAAAGAGAAAATGTAGAATTACAAGAGGTTTTAGAAGGAAACTTGATATTAAGAGAAAAAGGGTCTGGAACTAGAAAAATAATTGAAAATAAGCTGGTTGAAGTTGGATATAATTTAAATATGATAAAACCTTATATGGAAATTGGAAGTATAAATGCTATTAAATCATTAGTCGAGTCAAATCTAGGGTACACTATAATATCGAGAGAAACAATTAAGAGAGAGCTTGAGCTAGGCTTAATTAAAATAGTGCCAATAAAAGATATATATATACCTAGAGAGTTTAATTTCATATATTTAAATGAAGATTCTGATGGGTTTATTGAACATTTTACAACCTTTTGTTGTATACAAGAAAGTAAAACATGTTCATTGCAAAGCCATGTTAACTTTAAATCGCATATGTTAAAATAACCTTAAACATAATATTTATACTAATGGAGTTGTTAAAATGTCACAAAAATCTATTTTAAAAGAAGATACAAAAATTAAAATAAAAAAACCAAAGATGTATAAGGTGCTTGTTCACAATGATGATTACACCACCATGGAGTTTGTAATAGAAGTACTTGTTAAGGTTTTTAAAAAACAAGTTATTGAAGCTACAAAAATTATGTATGACGTACACAGAGTAGGGATAGGTGTTGCTGGGATATACTCATATGATATCGCAGCAACCAAGACAGTACAAGCCGTAAATATGGCAGAAGAAAGTGGTTTCCCACTAAAATTTAGTATGGAAGAGGAATAACTATGAGATTAGATGGAATATTAAATGAAGTTATTGCTGCTGCTTATAATGAAGCAAAATATTCAAAGCATGAATATTTTACACCTGAGCATATCTTATATGCATCACTCTTTTTTAAAGAGGGAAGAAATATGATAGAAGGCATTGGAGGAAGTGTAGAAGATTTAAAAAGTGATTTAGTTAAATACTTTAATGAGAATATTGATCTTATAGATGAAGGTGAACCGCTGGAGACTATTGGGGTTCAAAATATAATATCTTCTGCAGGGGAACATGTTTTAGCAGCAGAGAAAGATATCATTAAGCTTGGAGATATTTTTATATCCATATATGACGAATCGGAGAGTTTTGCTAGTTATTTTTTGAAAAAGCAGGGTATAAGAAGATTAGATATTTTAAATTATATAACTCACGGAATATCTGAACTTGACTTTGAAGTGGTGGAAGATGATGGTGAAGAGTTTGATATGCTGTTAGATGAAGAAAAAGTGAGCAGCAAATCAATACTATCTGAGTTCACCGTTGAGCTTACAGAAAAAGCAGAACAAGGGAAATTCGATTCTTTGATTGGTAGAGAGGATATATTAGATAGAACTATCCAAGTTTTATCAAGAAGACTTAAAAATAATCCTATACACGTAGGAGATCCAGGGGTAGGCAAAACTGCAATAACAAAAGGATTAGCAAAATTAATAGCAGAAAATAAAGTGCCTAAATTACTTCAAAACAGTAAAATATATTCCATTGATTTAGGTGCTATGCTTGCCGGAACAAAATATAGAGGCGATTTTGAAGAGAGAATCAAAAAAGTACTTAAAGGTATTGAGAAGGAAGAAAGACCTATTGTTTATATAGATGAGATCCACACAATAATAGGAGCTGGATCTGTTTCAGGCGGCTCCTTAGATGCTTCTAATATCCTTAAGCCTTTTTTAACTGAAGGAAAAATAAGATTTATTGGATCTACCACATATGATGAATATAAAAAAGTTTTTGAAAAAGATAAAGCATTATCTAGAAGGTTTCAAAAGATTGAGGTGTCAGAACCGTCTATAGAAGAAACTTATAGAATTTTATCTGGAATTAAGGAAAACTATGAAGAATTTCATAATGTTAAATATACAAAGGAAGCAATAAATGCAGCTGTAGAGCTTTCTGCAAAATATATTAATGATAGATACCTTCCAGACAAGGCCATTGATGTCATTGATGAAGTAGGGGCTTATGTTAGACTTCACTCAGAAAATGAAGATACAGTTACTATTAACTCTGATGATATAGAAAAAATTATTTCTTTTATAGCTAAGATACCTGAGCAAAGTGTTTCTTCCAACGAATTAGAATTAATTAAAGGTCTAGAGAGAAACTTAAAGGAAAAAATATTTGGTCAAGATAAGGCTATAGAAACTATTGTAAGTGCCATTAAAAGATCACGAGCGGGATTTAATGATGATAATAAGCCAGTTGCAAACTTATTGTTTGTTGGCCCTACAGGAGTAGGAAAAACCGAAATTTGTAAGCAGCTGTCAAAATCATTAAATATTCCATTAATAAGGTTTGACATGAGCGAATATCAAGAAAAACATACCGTTGCAAGGCTTATCGGAGCTCCACCGGGATATGTAGGATATGAAGAAGGTGGTCTTTTAACAGATTCTATAAGAAAAACTCCATATTGCGTACTTCTTTTAGATGAAATTGAAAAGGTTCATCCAGATGTTTTAAACATTTTACTTCAATTGATGGATTATGCTACAGTAACAGACAGTACTGGAAGAAAAACAGATTTTAGGAATGTAATATTAATCATGACTTCTAATGCAGGAGCCTCTTCTATTGGAAAATCCCTTATGGGCTTTGGAAATAGAAAAGTACACTTTGATGCTATCGATGCAGAAGTACAGAAAGTATTTTCTCCTGAATTTAGAAATAGATTAGATGAAATAATTGTATTTAATAAAATGGATGAAGATATGGCTAGGTTGGTAGCTAGAAAAGCCATAGGTGAATTTGAAGAGAAATTAAAAGCTAAAAATATAACAATACATGTAACAGAAGATTGTTATGCATGGCTTGCTCAAAAAGGACTTAATTCAGAGTATGGAGCGAGAGAAATAAATAGAGTAGTTCAACAGGAAATTAAGCCTTACTTTGTAGATAAAATATTGTTTGAAGAAATATCACAAAATGATAAAATAATTGTAGATGTTAAGGATGAAAAAATTATAATATTTAATGAAGACCAAAAGTAATGATATTAAGCTTGATAAATACTGCATACTACCTTGGTAGTGTGCAGATTTTCTGTAATTCAAAGGAGACGTCATTATGAGTAAAGTTACATATGACGATTTCAATCAGCTAACTATATTTAATAATTTAGATGAAACAACTAGGAAAGAGCTAAGATTGAAATCCTCAAAAATAAAATTGAAAAAAGGACAAATACTATTTTCAGAAAGAGACGATGTTGATAAGATATATATAGTTTTAAGTGGAAAAGTAACCATGTTTAGAAATTCAGAAGAAGGTCAAAAAAGAGTAATTTATATTCTTAGTAGTGGAGAATTTATAAATGAAGTTATTTTTGATAACGTATCTGCATCGATAAATTGTGAGGCCTTTGAGGATAGCTACATAGTTTATTTAAATAAAAATGATCTTTTGGAAATAATGTCTAAGGACTTTAATTTATCTCAAATTATAATTAACTCAATGTCAAGAAAAATTAGAAGGCTCTACAGGCAGCTCAAAAATACTGTACCAATAAAAATGGATAAGAAGGTAGCGGCAAAGCTCTGGAAACTTTGTAGGGACTATGGAATGCAAACTGAAGATGGAGTTTTGATAAATTTAAATATAAGCATTACCTATCTGGCGGATATGTTAGGCAGTACAAGAGAAACAATTTCAAGGTGCATAAATAATTTCGAAAAAATAGGAATAATAAAATTCTTAGGCAAAAAAATAATTGTAAGAGACCCAGAAGAACTCTCATTGTACTTTAAAGGAAGATAAAAATATCACTTAATTCAATTTTAAAATTTAAAATAGCCTATAAGAAAACCAACATATCCTAGTGTAAAAAACATAAAGGAGATGTTGGTTTTTTGAGATGATTTTTATGAAAAAGAAACTAAACGTTAACGGATTAGCGCAAGAAAAAACTTTTGAAGAAGGATTTAAAGAGTTTATAATTTACTCAAGTTTTTGTTCTTCCTCACTTTCCTTAAGCATATGAAGCTTTTTTATTATATTCTCGCTTTGAAGAGATAACTCTATACCTGCTACTGTTAGTATAACTAACTGAAAATGACCTAATCCAATTGGGATTCCCAGCATGGCAGCTCCAAAAATTCCTGCAGCAGTCGTCAATCCTACGACACCTTCTTCTATATGTTTCGCATCCTTTTTAGTAGTTACATATATAACCCCACCTGCTAAAAAGCCTACCCCAGTTAGTATATTTGATATCAACCTAGTAGGATCTTTAGCACCAGGTAGTTCAGCAAATCCATAGGCTGATACTATTGTTAACATAGTACATATAACCGTTATAATTGCATGGGTTCTTACTCCTGCTGCTTTGTGAAATTTCATTCGTTCTAATCCTATTATACCGCCAACAATAATAGCAACAAATATTCTAATAGCTTGATCTAATATACTTAAGTCCAAAACTAACACATCCTTTATAATTATTTTTATTTTCCCTATACAATTTATTATTAATACATATATCGATGAATAAATTGTATTAATGGAGGTGTTTTAATGTATCGTATTGAGGTTAATACAAGAAGGCGGATATTAAAATTATTCAAAAACAATGTTTTAATAAAACAGTATCCAGTTGCTGTTGGTAAACCTAGTACTCCTACTCCTTTAGGTCATTGGAAAATTACTATGAAGGGTTTATGGGGAGAACAATTTGGTGGACATTTCATGAGGCTTAATGTCCCTTTTGGAATCTATGGTATTCATGGAACTGACATTCCTTCGTCAATATCAAAAGCAATCAGTCATGGGTGCGTTCGTATGAATAGTAGTGATGCAAAGGAACTATACGATACTGTTCCCATTGGAACACAAGTAGATATTTACTAATGATTATTTTCACATAGTACTTTACGGATAGATAAAAAAATATACACACAATAAATGCCAATTCAATATAATACTAATGTGAAGAAAAATAATAATGTGTCACATTACAATTATATTAAATTGGAGGGGAACACACTTTTATGAAAGTATTAGTTAATTTTTATCTGTTATCAGAAGATGTAGATGATAGTTATGAAGATTTAGTAGAGGGAATTGAAGCTGACAACCCAATATATTTATCATTACAAACAGGGGATGTAGTTGTACTTCCTGGTAATAATGATCTAGAGTTTGTTATAAGTAAAATAGTTAAAAATCTATCCAACCAACAGATGGATGTATATGTATCTAAATTGAAAGGCGCTGAAGAAATATTTGATGAATTAGAATCCTTTGCAAGTAAAACTCTTCAAACGATGTTTGGTTCAATAAAAGCAAGCATCGATGATATTGGTAAAAACAAAGTTGAAGAAAAGAATGGCATATACTTAAAGGAGATTAAGTTTAAGGAGCTTGATGAAGATAATTAATATAAATTAGAAATGGAAGCTCCTTTTCGATTTCTCAAAGGAGTACACGCTGTGTAAGCGACCATATCAAAATCAAAGATTTTGGATGCCTGCTTAAGATTTTGCTTCTCTGCTCATTGGAAGAGCTGTCTTTATTTATGACAGCTCTTTTTATATTTAAATTCTTTAGTGAATTATTTAATAATTGTGATGATTATCACATTATTTTTTTAACAAACATGTTATGTTAAATATATAACGAGTAGGAAAGGGTGTTAATGATGTTTAAAGAAGAAATTAATAAAATAGGTGAGGCATCTATTAAAAAAGCTACTTTTCTTAAAAATAGCAAAAGTAGATATGTAATTGCATCTGCTTTAGCAGGAATGTTTGTTGGCTTTGGAATCTTATTAATTTTCACTATTGGAGGCATATTGTCCTCAGCAAATTCACCGGCCACTAAAATAGTCATGGGAGTTTCTTTTGCTATCGCTTTAAGTCTTGTTATTATGGCAGGATCAGAGCTATTTACAGGAAACAATATGGTGATGACCATTGGAGTTCTAGAGAAGAAAGTTACATGGAAATCTTTGTTTAGTGTATGGTTCTTTAGTTATGTTGGAAATCTTATAGGAGCAATTATATTAGCTGCATTATTTGTATATTCAGGACTTTCTAAAGGAGCAACTGCAGATTTTATAATTAAAGCCTCTGCAGCAAAAATGTCAGCTCCATTTATAGAACTTGTAATAAGAGGTATTTTATGTAATATTCTTGTTTGCTTAGCTGTATGGTGTTCTTTTAAGTTAAAAGAGGAAACAGCAAAACTTATCATGATTTTCTGGTGCTTGTTTGCATTTATAACCTCAGGTTTTGAACACAGCGTTGCTAATATGACACTTTTATCAATATCAGTAATGATACCTCATAAGGCTGTAGTATCCTTAAGTGGATTAGCATATAATTTAACAGCAGTAACATTAGGTAATATCATTGGTGGAATGATATTTGTAGCATTTGCATATTGGTATGTTTCTAATGATAAGTGTAAGTTATAAAAGATTAAGGATAATATGGCTGTATAAGCATAAGGAGGGTTAACATGGGTTTTATAATGAACCACAGTAAGTTTAATGATTTTCTAGAAAAGATAGGGCAGGAATATAAAATATATGCGCCAGTACTTCTAGAAGGAAAAGGAACATTTTCAGATACAGATACAATAAGATATGGTCAAGTTACAAGTATTGATCAGATAGTCTTTAACGAAAAATCACAGTTCTCACCAAAAGAAATTATTCTTCCAATTACTCAAACCTTATTCTATTTTACAGAAGACAGTATAACAGAACCTAAAGTAGAGGATAAAAGAATTCTAATCTTCTTAAGAAGTTGTGATATACACGCTATAAAAAGATTAGATCAAATTTATTTAAATAATGGTTATGAGGACTCTTATTATAGAAAATTAAGAGATAAAGTAAAATTTGTGCTTATGGAATGTAAAAATAGTTTTGAAAACTGTTTTTGTGTGAGTATGGGCAGTAATACAACAAATGAATACGATTTATTTGTAAGAGAAAGTAACGGACAAGTATCTATAGAATGTAAAGATGAAAGCTTCGATGAATACTTTAAAGGAATGGAAGAAGTTCCGGTAAAACCAACATTTATAGATTCTAATGAGACAAAAGTAAATATACCAGAGAATTTAGACCAAAGAGTATTCAATTGGGAAGGATGGAAGGAGTATTCATCAAGATGTATAGCTTGTGGAAGATGTAACACTGTATGTGGAACATGTACATGCTTTACTATGCAGGATATATTCTACAAAGATAACAAGAATACCGGTGAAAGAAGAAGAGTGTGGGCGTCTTGCCAAGTAGATGGGTACACAGACATGGCCGGGGGACATAGCTTTAGAAAAGATAAGGGCGACAGAATGAGATTTAAAGTCATGCATAAGGTTTATGATTTTAATAAAAGATTTGGCTACCATATGTGCGTAGGCTGTGGAAGATGTGACGACATTTGTCCTGAATATATATCTTTTTCAAATTGTGTTAATAAGTTAAATAAAGCAATGGAAGAGGTGGAATAAATGGAAAATATATATTTACCTACACTTAGTAAAATAATTAGTATAACTCCACATACGGATATAGATTACACTTTTAGAATGGAATATAGAGGTGAAGTAAAACCAGGACAATTCTTTGAAGTTTCTGTACCAAAATACGGAGAAGCACCTATATCCGTATGTGGTATTGGTGATGGATATGTAGATTTAACTATAAGACGTGTAGGTGTAGTTACTGATGTAATTCATACATTTTTTCCAGGAGATAAGCTTTTTATAAGAGGACCTTATGGAAATGGATTTGATATAAATGAATACAAAGGTAAGGAACTTATTATAGCGGCTGGAGGAACAGGACTAGCTCCTGTGAAAGGTATAATAGATTATTTTAGTGAGCATATAAATGAAGTGAAGAAATTTAATGTTCTTATGGGATTTAAATCTCCACAAGATATATTATTCAAAGATGATATACAAAGATGGAGTGAAAATATTAACACTACTTTAACTGTAGACAAAGGAGAAGAAGGTTATACAGGAAATGTAGGTTTGATAACTAACTATGTAAAGGATTTAAAGATCGATAGTATAGAAAGTGCACAGGTTATAGTAGTTGGACCACCAATAATGATGAAGTTTACCGTAGCGGAATTTATTAAAAAAGGAATAAAAGAGGAAAACATCTGGGTATCATATGAAAGAAAAATGTGTTGTGGTGTTGGAAAATGCGGCCATTGTAAGATAGATGACACGTATATCTGTTTAGAAGGTCCAGTATTTAATTACGTTGCAGCTAAGAGTTTGATTGATTAAAGGGGGGAGCGTTATGGATATCAATACAAAAGTCCTTAAAAAGAATGCCTTTAGAGTAACAAAAGAAAGAGGAAAAACCGCTATAAGAATAAGAGTTCCTGGTGGACATATGGAGGCAAAGCATTTTGCAATTCTTCAAAAAGTAGCAGAGGAATTTGGAAATGGAACAGTGCATATAACTACAAGGCAAGGTTTTGAAATACCAGGGATAGATATGAAGCATATCCCAGAGATAAATAAAATAATTCAACCAGTTATAGAAGGATTAGAAATAAATCAGATTAATCCTAAAACAGGATATCCAGCGTCAGGTACAAGAAATGTATCTGCATGTGTAGGAAATAGAGTTTGTCCTTTTGGTAATTACAATACTACTGCTTTTGCAAAAAGGATAGAGAAGGCTATATTCCCTAATGACTTTCATGTAAAAGTAGCTCTTACTGGATGTCCAAATGACTGTATAAAATCTAGAATGCATGACTTTGGAATTATTGGGATGACAGAGCCTCAATATGATAGCTATAGATGTATAGGTTGTAAGGCTTGTGTAACGAACTGTGAAAAGAGGGCCACAGGAGCACTAAGTTTTGAAAATTTCAAAGTGATAAGAGATCATGATAAATGTATAGGCTGTGGAGAATGTATTGGAAAGTGCCCAACAGGAGCATGGACAAGAAGTAGGGAAAAATATTACAAGTTAGTGATAATGGGCAGAACAGGAAAGAAAAATCCAAGACTTGCTCAAGATTTTATTAAATGGGTAGATGAGGAAAGCATTATAAAAATAATTCTTAACACCTACGATTATATAAGAGAATATATAGATAAAGAGGCACCAGGAGGAAAGGAACATATAGGTTATATTGTTGATAGAACTGGTTTCCAAGAGTTTAAGAACTGGGCCTTAAAAGATGTAAATTTAGGGCCTAAAGCAGAATTAAAAGAAAATATTTATTGGTAATTTATATTAAATAGCGGCAAGCAACCTTCTAAAAATACTTTAGGAGGTTGCTTTTTTACAAAACAATATGGTATGTAAATAGTAAAATTAAATGGCAGCAAGCTATTGATAATCAGGCTGCCATTTAGTAATTTATTAAAGAGTTATTTTGAGTACTTATTTGCAATGCTAGAAGCTGCATATGAATATGGTTTTACATTACAATCAAACCCACAACTTTTAACCCAACCTAATATCTCTGGTATCATTTTTGATGTTAAACCATCATCACCTATGTCAACATGTATACTCATATCACATTTAAAATCTTCTTTATCGAATTTTTCTGATAACCTTTGAGCTAGTTCAATACTCAAACTGGTTTCATAAAAAATTTTTTACTGCAAATTTGATATTTTATCTACATGTTTAATATCGTAAAAGAATATACCGCCATTTCCAACTTTCCAAACTGCCACTACAACGACAACTTTAGTTACATCAAAATTTTGAGAATCTGTTCCTATAGATATTTTGTATTTGCAGTTTCTATCGCTTTGGATATAATTTTTAATAATTTGACTCATTGCTTTAAAAGATACATCTCCATATGTGATACTTTTCATAAAATATCTCCCTTCAGATTTATTTTTAAAGCTGTATCGCAATAGTGGATAATAAATGCTATTATATTTATTATATTGTGTGTTTGTTAATTTTGATTTATGATAATATATATAATTTTTTAAGTAAATGTTAAATTCACATAGCCATATTTTTGAACAACTGACAAATTAGCTGTTTAAAGGTTTTTATAGTAACATATTAAATATTATGTAAATTAGAAAAATGTAAAATAACTTACAAACAAGAAAATTATGAAAGATAAAAATTTAGTAATACATCAACAACAATAAAATTAAGTATATAGGGTTAATATTCTTCAATGTTCATAGAAGTTTAAGCAAAGAATTGTTTTTAAATTACATGAAATATTAAAAGATAGGATAAAAGCATACTAAATAATTGTTCATTAGTATGCTTTTTATGAAGTAAAAGCCTATTAGTTATCCAAAAAAGTCAGGCTCCTCTTTATGATCAGCTCTTATAGCTTTCTGCAAAATAGTAAGGTTAATTCTCTGATTATCATTAAAGAATGGGCAAGGATAACGAGCTCCACATTCTTCGCATTCTAAATATTCATTTGAACAGGTTTGCTCTCTATTATCAAATAAAAAAGGTAGCGCAGATTCATTTTTGCTATTTGAAACTGTATCTGGTGTATTTAATTTATAAGTATAGACATAAGTAGCTTCACGCTTTATATCAAAGTGAGTACTATTACATTTTGGACATACTAAAGATTCGTCAATATTCAATCGACAACACCCTTTCTCAATAATTGCTATATGGAATTTTAAGCAGCTTCTATTTTTATTATTAGATAGTGTAATTTAAATTATTCATAGTTTCCCAATAACTAGTTGCTTTAATACTTTCCTGTACGTTGTTTATCCCATTTCTTTTCAAGGTAACTCTATATAAACTCGTAATGTAATTAATTTTTATATTTCAAAATGATAGAAAATTAATTAATAATATGTAATAATGATTTACAACAGTATATAGATAAGAAATAAAAGGTAAATCTTAAAGTTATAAAACTAAATATAACATAAAAGGGTGGGGGATATAGGTGAAAAAATATATTGAAGAGCTTATAAAAAATTATGTTAATAATTATGGAGACATAAAATCTGTTAAAACTAAATATAGAGAGCCTCTAGTGGCTTTTGCAAATGCAGATGATGAAGAGTTCATTAATTTAAAACATATAGTATCGCCTTCACATATGCTTCCAAAGGATTTTTTAGAAGATGCAAAAACAGTTATTTGTTACTTCATACCTTTTGATAACTCTATAGCATATAGTAATATAAAAGGTAAGGAGAGCTCTGAAGCTTGGGCAGTTGCTTATGTTGAAACGAATGAAATGATGACTAATTTAAACAATTATATTAAGAGTGATTTAGAACAAAAGGGGTATCACTGTAGTGTGATTCCATTAACTTATAATTTCGATACATACAAATTAATAAGTGATTGGTCTCAAAGACATGTAGCTTTTATTTCAGGCTTAGGAACCTTTGGTTTAAATAATATGCTTATTACAGAAAGGGGATGTTGTGGAAGATTTGCAAGTGTAGTTACAAACTTAATTTTGGAGACCTCTGATAAAAGAATAAAGGAACATTGCTTATATAAAGCTAATAATACATGTAAGAAGTGTGTAAAAAGATGTGTAAATGATGCATTAAAAGAGAATCGTTTTGATAGAAAAAAATGCTATGAAATGTGCTTACATAATGATAATCTTTATTCAAATATTGGGGTTTCAGATGTTTGTGGTAAGTGTTTAGTAGATGTTCCTTGTTCCTTTATAAGCCCTACATAGGGAAATAAACTCAAAGCTAATTTATGCTATAATCTAAGTTGATAATTTTTATAATAAGAAGAGAAAAAATAAATAGTTGAAAGTTGACAGCGGATAATGGATAGTTATAGATGATTTTCTTACTCTATGATTCAGAAAATCTACAACTTAGAGATTTTTCTATGAAAAATCATCATTCACTCTCAACTTTCGATTTTCAACTCTCAACCCTCAACTAAAAGTATTTCACTATTTCAATGATTTACATGAGTGTATAATTTAAGATTTTAGCTGGAGCCTAGTAGTGTTTATACAGCTAATACGCTGCCACTCCATTTACCACATCTGTCACCAAAGTAGCCTACAACTGTTTCGCTTCCTAATATCTTTACTACCTCACATCCATTGGTGCAACCTTTACATTCAAAGCTTCTTGAGACAAATTCCATATCAGCTAAATCAAATCCTTTAAACTTAGTTTTTTCTCCAGTCTTTTCTAAATACTCTCTTGCCAAAATTGAAGCTCCTATTGAACCCATGACTTTATAGTTTTTTGGAACTGTAACTTCACATCCTAATGCTTCTTCAAAAGCGGCTTTCATACCTATATTTGCAGCTACTCCTCCTTGGAAGAAAATTTCAGATTTAATTTCTTTTCCTTTAGCTACGTTATTAAGATAATTTCTAACTAAAGCATCACAAAGACCTTTAATGATATCTTTTTCGCTATATCCAAGCTGTTGTTTATGTATCATATCAGACTCTGCAAAAACAGCACATCTTCCTGCTATTCTTACGGGATTATTAGATTGAAGGGCATAGTCTCCGAATTCCTCAATGGGAATATCTAATCTTTCTGCCTGCCTATCAAGAAATGAACCAGTTCCAGCGGCACAAACAGTGTTCATAGCAAAATCTGTTACAATTCCATTGTTCAAAATTATTATTTTTGAATCTTGGCCTCCAATTTCAATAATAGTTCTTAAGTTTTTATTAGTTTGAAGGGAAGCAACTGCATGAGCTGTTATTTCATTTTTAACCACATCACCGCCAATTAAAAATGATGCAATCTGCCTTCCGCTGCCAGTTGTTCCAACAGCTTTTATTTGCTTTGCATCGTATTTGTCTTTTAAGAATTTAAATCCTTCTTGAATAGCGTTAATTGGTCTACCTTTAGTTCTCAAATACAGCGATTCTACAACATTCATGTTATTGTCTACAAGCACAATGTCGGTACTAACAGAACCAACATCAACTCCCATATAATACATTTCTTTTTCTCCTTTCAAGCAAATCTAAGAATGCCTCTATTCTGGTTATATAGCCTGCCTCGCCAGTCATCTCATCTACAACTAGAGTTAGTATTGGAAAATCTTTATCTCTAGATATAGTTGGAAGTATAGCTTTTGAGACAATTTCAGGCATACATCCCATAGGGAATATCTGAATTGCTCCATCAAAATTTTGCTCTTTTGCCAGCACAGCTTCTCCAATGCACTCTCTTGCGTGGCCACCAATATATAATGGAAGATATTCCTTTGAGGCTCTCCGAATATCCAAAGAGTTTAAGTTTAACTTAGTTAAAGACATATTTTTAACCCACCAACTAGGGGTAAGATGTCTTTTTGTTGAAATTCCGTAGTCCATTAATTTATCTTCAATGTATAGACTAGAGAAAGGTTCGATGACAGTATATATTTCACCTATAATAGCAATCTTAATAGGATTTTTTTTCTTGTCAATATGTACAGTTTCTAGTAAGTTTTTATACTTTTTCAGATGTTCGAACATTTGTTCTGGCGTGTTTTGTTTTATTGCTTCAGTTTTACATTGATTCAAAAGCATCTTACACTGTCCTTTATTTACTTCGTATCCAGCAAGATAGTGAGCTGTGCTTTCTATTTCGTCTATTAAATTTATAATTTTTACTGCATAATACACAGCTTTAAGTTGATCTTTTTTTGATTTACTACTGTTTTTCGAAATTGAACTTATCCGATTAAAAAGCTCTTTCAAACCTATGTCTCTAGGGTTATCAATCACAATAAATTCTAGATCATGACCTAACTTTTTTAATAAGTTCATCTGAAGCTCACAGTATTCCCCAAACCTACAGGGTCCGCAGCTTCCTACAAATATTATAGTATCTGCACCTTGCTTAATACTTTCAATATAATTGCCTATCATTATTTTAAAAGGCAAACATATTTCCTCAGGGGAATATAGCGATCCTACTTCCAGGGCAGCTTTATTGCTTAAGGGAGGTATAACATATTCTACTCCTAGGCCATCAAATAAAGCTTTTGCAGCAAAGTAGGTGTTACCAAGATGAGGAAAGGTTATTTTCATATGTAACACATCTCCTTTCAAGCATATCAGAAAAGGCTTCTAATCTTGTATCAAAGCCTGCTTCGCCAGTATGTTCATCGATTTTTAAGATTAACAGTGGAAAATCATCTAATTTATCTTTTATAAGCTCTATAACTACAGAGTCTATTCCACAGGCAAAGGAAGATATATACACTATTCCATCTATTTTATTATTCTCAGCTAAATAAGTAGAGAAACCATAAGAGTTTTTAGCAAAAGTCCAAAAAGGTCTTTTGAAAAGCGAATTAATTTGATCTTGTATATAATTGCTTTCTATATTCTCTTCAGTTATCACGCCAATGCCTAAATTATTAAGTTTTTTAATCACATCCATATTTACGAATTTATCATAAACATTATAGGGATGACCTACTAAAGCTACATTTAATTTAAAATTATCATTTTTTATACCGCCTTTATGAAGCTTTTGAGCTTTTAAAGCAGCCTCATATGCTTTACCTATTTTTAAATAGTTTTTGGTAAATATAATACCTGTATTTCTAGCCCAGCTTCTTAAGCTTTTCTTAGAGAATGCATAAATGGGGGAGGTAATAGTCTGAGGCATATCAGGTATATTATTTATCACCATTTCTGGAAGACCACAAAACTTAGGGCAAATATATTCGTTTGCACTTATTTGCATAATACGTGGAATAAAGATTATATCGCATTTATCTTTAATATATGCAACATGACCATGAAAAACCTTTACAGGTAAGCAAGCTTCATCTATACAATATTTTACTCCCATATCTAATATCTCTTTATTTGTTTCTGGAGAGGTAATAATCTCTGCTCCGAGCTCTGTAAAAAAGGTTTCCATGAAGGGGTAGTACTTATAATACAATAATCCTTTAGGTATTCCAACTTTCATTTAAAAATCTCCTTTAATACAAATAAAAAATTTAAATAACATGATCACATTTGTATATTTTACCTTATTACATAAATATTATTCATTTTTTAAAAATTTGCTTATATCATAGGTAACATATTAATTATTATGTAAACTAATAAAATAAATTATTTAAAAATAATTAAGAATGTATGATAAAATATATCCAATAGGTGTATTTATAAATAAATTATCAAATATATAGGAGGTAATAAAATGAGTTATACGATAAAGGATGTTTTGGACAAATTAATAGATATAGAGAAGGAGATGTCAAAGTTATACTCCAATATCTCAAATATAGATAACAAAAATTATGATAGTTTTAAGATATTATGTAAGGTAATGGCCAGAGAGGAGGGGAGGCACGTAGCATATTTTGATCAGATGAAAAACAGTATAACTGATGAGGATAACGTGGAAATAGATATTTTCACTTATGATAAAATATCTCAAGCTATTGCTCAATTCAAAAGCAAGATAGACATGCCTAATCTAAAAAACATTAAGGAATTAATAGGATTTATAGTGAACTTTGAAAAAGAAAATGCAGCACTACTTATAAACTTAAGAGGAAAATTGGTTAAAAAGGTTAATGACACCGAAAAGGACAGTTATAAAATGTTAACTATTTTAATAGAGGAAGAAAATAAACATGTAAAATCTCTTTTACCATATTGTAATAAGTAATTTCAGTATAGAATTTTAATAACTGTAGGAGACTATTTATTCTATTAAAAGCAATGAGATTATATTATATGAAATAAGAATAAATACAGCATATTTAGTTAAACTTATACTAGATACTTATTTGGGAAAGAGTGATACTATGTTTTTGAATAGATATGATGCTGGAGAGAAGCTTGCTGAAAAATTAGAAAAGTTTAAAGCTGAAGATGTAGTTGTTCTAGCAATACCAAGAGGTGGAGTTGAAACTGCGTATAACACCATAAAAAAGTTTAATTTTAAATGGGATTTGATTACTCCACGAAAAATCGGCGCCCCACATAATGAGGAAGTGGCAATAGGTGCAGTATCTATGGATGGAACTTATGTTCTAGATGAGAAAATAGTACAATATTTTAACATACCAGATGAATATATAAAAAAACAAGTAGCATCAGAATTAATAGAAATTAAACGAAGGCTAAGAGAGTATAGAGGAGATGAGGATCCACCGGATGTAAAGAACAAGGTTGTAATTGTAATTGATGACGGTATAGCTACTGGCTTTACTTTACTTGCGGCTATAGAGTCTATAAAAAAGCTGCAAGCAAGAAAAATTATAATAGCAGTTCCTGTTGCTCCTTCTGAAACTGTTGAGCGTTTCAGTAAAATTGTTGATGAAGTAATATGTTTGTTGATACCAAGTGAATTTTATGCTGTGGGTATGCATTATGAAAGTTTTCCTCAGGTTACAGATAAAGAACTTTTTAGTGTAATGGATAAACTTAAAAACAAATAATAGAAAAATCAATTCTATTAAAAAAATTATTTTTAAAATTCTTCAATTGTACAAAAATACGATTGAAGAATTTTTATTTTGTATTTTTATAAATAAATGTATAATATTTTACGACATTAATAAGTATAAAAGTCACCATAAAATTACATTTTATTCCTCCTAACCTACTGCGTGGGGAAGAGTAGGGGAAATGGATGAAAATTGAATCCACAAAGTTATCACCATATGTGTTGAATTGATGATTTAATAAATATCCACTGATTTGCCACAAAATGTATTTTTTTAAAATGAAGGTTGAGGAATGATAAAATGAATTAAAAACAGCATAAAAATAATTTTTGTGCCAATTGAGAATATTATCAATTGAAATTTAGATGTAGAAATATAAGAAGTGGTTTTTACAATTATATACAAAGAATTTAGTGTATAATTGCATTAAATATAGATTTTAATATATAATGATAATTGTTGATTTTAGATTATGGTTTATATAAATGTTGATATATCTAAAGTTAAGAGATTTTTAGATTATAAATATTTTTATTGATATATATAATAAATTATTATAAATTAGCAGGATTTTTACGCTATTTTGTAGAATACTATATTCGCTAAATACACATTTAGCGAAGTTGAGTCAAAAAATAGAGGGGGAATGGACCAAAATGCATTACGACTTAAATCATATTTATGACCCAGATATTCCTGAGTGTTTAAATGACTTTTTAAATTACTTAGGCACTATTCGTGGCAAATCTAAAAATACCATAGATGGATATAAAGTTGATCTCATTATGTTTTTTAGATTTCTAAAACTGTATAGAGGAAGAGTTGCAAACAATCAAGACTTTGAAACTATACAAATAAATGATATAGACGATAACTTCATCAAAAGAATAAAGCTTAGCGATTTGTTCGCATTTATATCCTTCGCAGAGAATTACAGAAGCAACGGCAGTTATGCCAGAGCTAGAAAAGTAGCTACATTAAAATCTTTCTTTAAATATCTCCATGGCAAAGCAAAAATTATAGATGAAAACCCGGCTTTGGAGTTGGAATCACCTAAGATAAGTAAGAGAAATCCTATTTACCTTACATTAGAAGAAAGTAAAGCTCTTTTAAATTCTATAGACGGAAAATATAGAGAAAGAGATTACTGCATAATAACATTATTTTTAAACTGTGGTTTAAGACTTTCGGAATTATGCGGTATAGATATTTCTAGAATCAAAGAAGATACTTTAACAGTCATAGGAAAAGGTAATAAAGAAAGAACTGTATATTTGAACAGCGCCTGCATGAAGGCTATACGTAACTATTTAATGGTTAGAAATCAAGATTACGATAAGATTAAAGATAAGGATGCTCTTTTTATAAGTAAAAATAACGTTAGAATAAATAAAAGATCTGTAGAATTAATGCTAAAAAAATACCTTGAGAAAGCAGATTTAGATACAGATAAATATACTCCCCATAAATTAAGGCATACCGCTGCTACACTTATGTATAAGTACGGAAATGTAGATATAAGAAGTCTTCAAAAGATTCTAGGTCATGAGAATGTATCTACTACACAGATTTACACTCACGTTGATGATGAAAAGCTAAGGGAAGCAGTTCGTTCTAACCCGCTTAGCGAGGAAGATATTTAGCAATAAAAATAAATCGGAAAGTTGTATTATTCTAACAGCTTTCCGATTTTAAATATGAGTCATAATTAATCAATCTATACTCGAAACTGCTTTTTACTAATTCCTAATCCTTTTTATGTATTCACTCCCCTACATGAATACTAAAAGCACCCTGACTTATTTTTGTTTATTCTAAAGGATTTATTGTCAATTGCTCTCTGTACCGCTAATACGCCATCTAAATGATCGTATTCATGCTGTATTAATTCAGCTAAGTCCCCTTCAAATTCTATGCTGCAATCAGTCCAGTTTAAATCCTTATAATAAACTCTACATTTTTTATATCTATATAATTTTACTTCTAACCCAGGATAACTCATACAGTCATCCCACATTTCGAATTTCTCATTCTCGAAAAATTCAAGTCTTGGATTTATAAAAGCAATAGAATTGTTGTCAAAATTCATGTAGATTATTCTATACAATTCATTTATTTGAGGTGCCGCTATTGCCCTTCCAAAACCATATTTTTCTCTAAAATTCATCATTGTATCATGTAAATCTTCAACTATTCGTTTTGCTTTGTCAATTTCATCTTTTGAAACTTCTTTACATACCTCATAGAGTTTTTCATTGCCTAGTAATAATATTTCCTTTACAGCCATTGTTCTTCCCCCTTCTTTTTTATCAGTTCATAATATCTAAAATACTGATAAATATTCTCATTTATACACTTATACTTTATTTTCTTATAGCTTTTGTGTTTATATTTATTATACATAGCATTTTAGCCCTTTTCTACAAAATTATTGTTCATATAACCCTATAATAGGCGATTCTTTTTCTTTAATTTGCGGTATAAGGTGGCAATACCTATTCCCATCTTCTCAGCAATAACTTTTTTTGATTCACCAGCAGAGCCATAAATCTCAATTGCTTTTTTAAAGAGTTCTTTTTCCATATGTTCTATACCACAATTATCATCTTTTAATAATTCTGTTATGTTTTTGATCTTTGGGGGTAACAGATCATCACAAATGTGTCCATCCTCTCCCATCATGTTAATTATATACTCTATTGTATTTTGAAGTTCTCTTACATTTCCAGGCCAATTATAGTTTACTATAAAGCTCCAAAAGCTTTGTGATATACTAACTACCTTTTTATTAAATAACCTTGAAAATTTATTTATAAAATAATTAGCTAATAATTTTATATCGCTTTTTCTTTTCCTAAGAGGTGGAAGAAAAAGTGGGATTACATTCAATCTGTAATATAAATCTTCTCTAAAAGTATTGTTTTTAACCATGTCTTCTAAGTTTTTATTGGTAGCAGCAATCACTCTTGCATTGATACTTATCAGCTTATTGGAACCCAGTCTGGCAACTTCCCTTTGTTCCAATACCCTTAACAGTTTAACCTGTATGTATAATGGCATATCACCTATTTCATCTAAAAAAATAGTTCCGTTATTCGCCTGCTCAAACTTCCCTATTTTACCCTTAGGATCCGCTCCTGTAAAAGCACCTCTTACATAACCAAACAATTCGCTCTCTAACAGGTTTTCAGGAATTGCAGCACAGTTGACAGCAATAAAGGGCCCTTCAGATCTTTCGCTTTCGTTATGAAGTGCTCTTGCATAAAGCTCTTTACCCGTACCACTTTCACCTGTTATTAGCACTGTTGATATAGATGAAGCAATCCTCTTTATTTTTTGATTTAATATTTGTATTTCTTTTGATTCTCCAATAATACTACTTAAACCAATTTTTTCTTTTGTTGTAGTTAATGTAAGCGCCTTTTGGTTAGCAACTTCTAGGTTTCTTTCATTCTCTTTTGTCTCAAGAGCTTTTGAGGAGATTAAATCTGAAATTTGATCAAGAAAGTTAATAAAAGTATCATAGTTCTCCAATATATGATTTCTTTGTGATTCAGTAGTACATACAAAGGCTATGATACCGATGACCTTTTCCGTTCAGCTTAATTGGCGCGTTCATATGAAAAGTCTCAACACAATTTAATCTTTCGGGACAATTCTTGCAAATCTCATTTTCCTTTGGATTACTAATAATTTTCTTTTCTCCAGTTTCAATAACCATCTTAGCAATATGACCTTCGTCAGACATATTTAAGTTATTTTTTTCCTTATACCGCACTGTTCCAGCTACCCTTATTAAGTTCAAATCTACAATTACAACATCCACTTTAAGTATTTGAGATAGTACAGTAACATACTTATTAGCCGTATCTTGAATTTTCCATAAAATATTACTCACCGCTATCACCGCCTTCTTATACTATTTTATTATAATAGCAGACGCATCTAAGTTACAATCATATGTTTCACTACTACAGATAGCGACCATAGGCAGTATTTAATTACTTTTTACTTTCAGTAACATTCGGCCTTGTATCACATATCAATTCAGCTCTAATTCTTTTTATTTTAACTACTCCTTCTTTGGTAAAGGTAAATATCTCATTTAGAAAATCTCTTTTATTAAAGGTTCCCTTTTCAACATCATATAATTTCTTCTCTAATCTTCCGGTATAATCCGTATCCATCAATTCCTTTAAAGGGAAGTTTTCAATAAGCTTTATCCCCTTCTCTGTAATTAATAATGATTTTCCTTTTGTAGTTATATAATCAGCATACTTTAACTTGTTTATAGTTTCCGCTCTTGTAGCTGCAGTCCCTATAGAGTATCCATAAAGTATGGAGGAATCCTCTTCGTTATCATCCTCATCACTGCTGTTAGAATTCTTTCCGCAGGTTTCCATGGCTTTTAAAAGAGTTTTTTCTGTATGATGTGCTGGTGGCTTGCTCTTTTTTGACACCACTTTAATTTCTACCATCTTAACTACGTCATTTTTATTAACTGGAGGTAGTAATTCGTCTTTTTTATCTTCATCATAAAGTTTAAGCCATCCCTTAACTCTCAGTATTTTCCCTTTAGTTGAGAATAACCTTTCGTAGTTATCCCCTTGCACACTAGTTATTATCTCTGTATTCTCGTATTCTGCTGAAGGCATAAATTGAGATATGAATCTGTTTTTTATTGAATTATACACGATTCTTTCGTCTTCTGTTAAATTTTTAGGAATAATATAAGTTGGTATAATAGCACTATGGCTTTCTACTTTTTCATTGTTAAATACCTTCTTAGAAGTATTAAATACTACTTCGTCTTTAAAAGGCAAATCTTTTTTTAGCGTTTCTAATACATTTTTAGCTTTATCTTTTATGCTTTCTTCTAGTGCTGTACTTTCTGTTCTTGGATACGTGATATGTTTCTTTTCATATAAGCTCTGCGCTACTTTTAATACTTTATCTGCAGTAAAGCCTTTATATTTGCTTGTTACATATCCCTGTAAATTACTTAGATTAAATAAACTTGGTGAATTCTCCTTCTTAACTTCTACTGTTTTTTCTTTTATAATGCCGTCTTTCCCATGTATTTCATCTTTAAGTCTTTCTACACTTTGTTTATTGGGAAACTTATCCTTTTTACCATGAAAGAACTTACCTTTATATGTACCCGCTTCACCTTTGAAGGTTGCATTTAACTCGAAAAATTCTTCCACCTTGAAATTCTTTATTTGCATCTCTCTATCATATATCATCTTAAGAGTGGGCATTAATACTCTTCCAATGTTTAAAAGGTTTCCCTTTCCTCTTGTATATTTCATTGTAGCAATAGAGGTAAAGTTAATTCCTATAACCCAATCTGCCAGTTGTCTACTTACTCCTGCATCTTGTAAGGGCTTCATTTCCGAATTCTTTTTAAGATTATTTAGTCCCTTGTTGATTTCAGTTGGTGTCCATTCGTTAATTAATATTCTATGTATAGGTTTAGTAACTTTTAGATAGTCAAATATGAGAAGTGCTATAAGTTCCCCTTCTCTATCAAAGTCTGTAGCTGATACTATATCTGTAACATCCTGTCTATTAACAAGGCTTCTTATTATTTCAAGTTGTTTTTTTGCACCAGGATCTACTACATTTTTGTTTTTACCATCATTTTTTATTTTATATTTGAACTCTTCTGGTATATAAGGAAAATTTTCAAAGCTCCATAGCGCTAGCTTAGGATCATAGTCCTTACAATCGTAAAGTGTTAACAAATGACCAAAGGCCCATGTTATTATATAATTCTCTCCTTCTATATATCCATCTTTTTTCATCTTACACTTAAGCGCTTCTGCAATATTTCTAGCTACTGAAGGCTTTTCTGCTAATATTAATTTTTTCATTTAACTCACCTGTAATTATTTTCTATGTTGTTCTTATTAAGGCATCTTCAAAAAATAACTAGTCAATCTGCTAGTCTATTTTGTGTCATACTGCGTCGGCAGAACCCTTAGATAGGGTCGGCTATCTGCGGAACCTTTCTCCTTGTCTGACACAAAATATCCGTCGCATATTTGATTTGCTATTTTCTTTCAGATGCCTAAAGTAATTATTATTAATAATTATACTATGTATAATACTGCTAAAAATTAAAAAACTAAGTAATAGGTCTTTTAAACTTGTAACAAAGTAATATTATACTACTTTTTTCATGCTAAATAAATACAATCTTTAGTACATACTGATAAGGAAGGTGTAATTATGATAAAACTAGTTTTACTAAGGCACGGTCAAAGTATATGGAATAAGGAAAATAGATTTACTGGATGGACAGATGTAGATTTAACGGAAGATGGACTAAAAGAAGCAAGAAGAGCCGGAAAGATACTAGCTGAAAATGGATTTACCTTTGACATAGCATATACCTCTGTATTAAAAAGAGCAATTAGAACCTTGTGGATTTTACTTGATGAAATGGATTTAATGTGGATACCGGTATATAAGTGCTGGCAGTTAAATGAGAGGCATTATGGTGCACTTCAAGGCCTTGATAAAAAAGAAACTGCCGAAAAATACGGAGAAGAACAAGTACATAGGTGGAGACGATTTGTGTATGTGAGCCCTCCTCCTTTAGATAAGGGAGATAAAAGGTATGCTGGATTTGAAAGTAAGTATAAAGCCTTAAAGGACTCTCAAATTCCACTTACAGAGAATCTTAATGACACGGAAGAAAGAGTAATGCAGTATTGGCATAGTACTATTGCACCACAAATTAAATCCGGTAAAAACATCATTATATCTGCACACGGTAATACTCTAAGGGCATTAGTTAGATATTTAGATGACATTCCTGGTGACGGAATTTCAAGCTTGAATATTCCTACAGGAATTCCTCTAGTTTATGAATTAGACAATGACTTAAAACCTATAAGACACTACTATTTAGAAATAGAAGGAAAACTTCCTGAAGATTCTATTTCAAAGAATATTCAAGGTATGCCGCACCCTTAGTAAAAAAAGATAAAGAACCCAGAGCTTAAAAGTTCCGAGTTCTTTATCTATGATAAATTATAGGCGAGTATACTATTGACACACTTTACCTGGATTTAATATATTTTTAGGATCGAAGGCTAACTTGATATTTCTCATGAGCTCCATATAATCATCACCGTATTGTTCAAATAAATATGGTCTCTTAGCATATCCTATTCCGTGCTCTCCTGATACCAACCCGTTAAGTTCAACAGATTTTTTATACATACATTCAAAGACTTCGCTAAGTTTCTTTTCCCATTCTTCTTGTGATAATTCATCTCTTAGAACATATACATGTAGATTACCGTCTCCAGCATGTCCGAAGCTTCTTATTCTTATATTAAACTGTTCTTGAAGTTCATCTGTATACTTAACAAACTCCGCTACTCTGTTTCTTGGAACAACAACATCACATTCATCCATTTCTGTTGTTGTAGCTTTAACTGCTTCAAGGAAGGCTCCTCTTGCTGACCATACTGCTTCTTTTCTTTCATCTGTATCCGTTATATATACGTCTAAAGCTCCTTCCTCTAAACAGATTTGAGCAACTCTGTCATAATCTCTTTCTATGTCTTCTTTGCTATTTCCATCAAAAGTTAATAGTAGGTATGCATCAGATGAATTATCCGGAAATTTCTTTCCAAGGAATTCTTCAGCGGCTAATATAACTTCTCTTTGCATAAATTCTATAGCTGTTGGTATTGATTTTGATTTAATAATCTTTGGTACTGTATTTATTGCTTTTTCGAGGTTAGGGAATGGTATCAATAAACTTATCGCTTTTTTAGGAAGTGGTAATAGCTTTAGTATAGCCTTTGTTACTATTCCCAATGTACCTTCTGAACCGCATATTAAATCTTTTATGCTGTAGCCGGAACTGTTTTTAACTACTTTGCCGCCAACTTCGATTACCTTTCCATTTGGAAGAACTACTTCAAGCCCTCTTACGTAATCCCTTGTAACTCCATATTTAACCGCTCTCATACCACCAGCATTAGTATTAATATTTCCACCTATTGTAGCAGATTTTTCACCTGGATCTGGTGGATAAAATAAATCATGCTCTTCTACATATTTACCTATTTCCATTAGCAAGACACCTGGTTCTACTGTTAATGTTAGATTTTCTTCATCTATTTCAAGTATATTGTTCATTTTAGTTAAGTTTATCATTATTCCACCATGAAGTGGAACAGAAGCTCCAACTAATCCAGTACCTGAACCTCTAGCAACCACTGGAAGATTATTCTCATAAGCATAAGCCATTATTTTTGAAACTTCTTCTGTATTCTGTACTTCTACTACAGCATCCGGCATCTTGCTAATTCCACCTAATTCATCATGACTAAAATCTTCATTTATATTTTCACCTATAAATACTCTATCTTCACCTAATAGTTCAATTAGAAATTTTATATCCTTTTCATCAAGCTTTTTATATTGGTTCGCACAATTACATGCCATTTTGCTTACCTCCAAATCTTTTCTATTATTATGAATTTATTTTTATTCTAATGCTTGCTAACTCTTGTATTATGGTTTATCATAGATCAGCTAGATTAGACCTTTTCCTTCTTTAATATTATTTATGAGTCTTGGCACTACTTCATATAAATCCCCTACTATCCCATAGTGAGCTACATTGAATATAGAAGCTTTAGGATCTTTGTTTATAGCCACTATACAATCCGAATTATTCATACCTGCAGCAAATTGAACTGCTCCAGATATTCCGCAGGTTATTATTAGTTTCGGCTTTACTGTTCTACCGCTTAACCCTATTTGTTTTTTAGCATCTGCATATCCTGCTTCAATTAAAGGCCTTGTTACTGCTATTTGAGCTCCAAGTAAATCAGCAAGTTCTTTTATCATTTCTAAATCTTTTTCTGATTTTACTCCTCTTCCAGCAGCCACTATTACATCAGCTTCAGATATGCTTGATTCTAATTCTTTATTTGTTATTTTTAATACACTTATATTTGAAGCAAGCTTTGATTTGTCCATCTCTGCAACAGTTATTATTCCAGATGCTTCTGCTGATCTTTCTGGGGCATCCATAACCTTATATCTTACTGTAGCAAGTTGTGGTCTGTTATTTGGGTTTATAATTTGTGCCATAATATTACCGCCAAAGGCCGGCCTTATTTGCACTAAATCAGTATTTTCTTTCATATCAAGTATTGTACAGTCAGCTGTAAGTCCTGTCTTAAATCTTGCAGCTACTCTTGGTGCAAGGGATCTTCCTACTGTTGTTGCTCCCACTAGCAATGTAGATGGTTTTACTTTGTTTATAAAATCCTCCATTGCTGCAGTATATGGTTCTATTCTGAAGTCTTTTAACTCTTCATAATCATATACAAATACTTCATCTACTCCATAATGTAGAAGCTCCTGTGCCTTATCTTTAATATCATATCCAACAAATACTGCATATACTGGATAGTTTACTTTTGACGCTAATTCTCTTCCCTTTCCGATTAGCTCGTAGGTTACAGGGTGAATGTCGCCTTCTACATGGTCTACATATACTGCTACACCCTTCCAAAGGCTTTTGTCTATTTGAACTATCTCCTCTTCTACAAATTCCATCACTCCTGCCGGACCCTTTTTAACACATAGCTTGCACATCTTACATCCAGCATTTATTTCTATCTTTCCGTCCTTTTCTTCAATTGCACTAAAGGGACATATTTTTACTAAATCTTCTATAATTGAAGGAGTTAATTTCTCCGCATTTACTATTAATTTACCCACTTTTATTCCTCCCAACTTGTACTATGGTTAATTATTAACATTTTAATTTGATTTATCTGGCTAGACGTCAGTCCAATTTGAAAATATTATTATTGATTATATTATATAAACTTTAATTCTTTAAGCTTCGCATTTAACTTGTCTGCAAGTTCCTCTCCGCTTCCATTCCACATTTCTTTATCTGTATTTACTGCTGGCGGAAATATTCTTTCGACTTGTGTTGGAGATCCGTTTAATCCATACATCTTTTCATTTTGATCTTCAAAATCCTTTAAACTAAGCATTTTTACTTCTCTATCTTTTGTAGCTAATTTCTTTCTATATGATGGCAGTCTTGGCTGAAATATATCTTTTTCTACTGTTAGTAAGCAAGGAAACTTTACTTCTGCCACTTCTATTGTATTTGGCATATCCATTTCTACTATTAATGAATCTGTATTTAATTTCTCTATTTTCAATACATTTGCTATATGTGGTATTCCAAGGTATTCTGCCATTTCTGGGCCTACTTGAGCTGTGTCGCCATCTGTTGTTTGTTTTCCGCAAAGTATTAAATCTATATTGCCCATCTGTTTTACACCTTGAGAGATAGTATATGATGTAGCTAAAACATCTGCTCCAGCAAATTTTCTGTCTGAAAGAAGAACTCCTTCATCTGCACCCATCATATATGCTTCTTTTATAACTTCTGCTGCTTGAGGTGGTCCCATGCTTATTACTTTCACAGTTCCGCCAACTTGTTCTCTTATTCTTAGAGCTGTTTCCAGAGCATATAAGTCATATGGATTCATCTTTGAATCTACTCCATCTCTTTTCAATACTCCTGTCACTGGGTCTACTTCTACTTTTGTAGTTCCTGGCACTTGTTTAATACATACTAATATATCCATTTTCATACCTCCATAAACTTATATTAAAGTTTTCATAGTTATCTAACTATAACTGATACACCATCAGGTATTACAGCTACTTTTGCATCATTACCTTTTAAAGCATAGGCTTTATTTATTGCTTCTTCAAAGGAGAAAGCATGTTCCATATGCATGTTCCTTATCATCACTGGATCACACATATCCGTAACCATTATAACTGTATACTTATTAAGCATTCTAGCTAGAATCTGAAACTCCCATTGATCTGGTACTGTTTCATTTCTTGGCACTTTAGCTATTCTATCTAACAATTCTGCTGGTGATTTTGCATCTGCTAAATTATCATAGAAAGATTGCCCTCCATGTCCATCATTACAAGCAGCAACCATAATAATTACTCCACCTTCTTTACAAGTAGCCTCAGCAGCTGTCATTCCTTTAACCGCTTGGTAAATATTCTGATCCAGTGGATATCCGCCATTAGTTGAAACTACTATGTCTGCATCAACCTTATCTATCTTTGAAAGTTCTAATACAAAATTGCATCCCTGTTCATGTGCACGTTCTCTATGTCCAGCAAAGGCATTTATTACTTTCTTTTCGCTATCTATTACTACATTGAGTATAAATGCAAGCTTTGCTTTTTTTGCTGCGTATAGCATGTCTCTATGAATAGGGTTATTTTCAAGTATTCCTGTTCTAGCATGTGGACTTGCTATAAATTCTGAACAATGGTTTGCCATTACAGTTTTTGCTGATGCAATGCCAGGTAATACACTTTTTCTACCGCCGGAAAACCCTGCAAAGAAGTGAGCTTCTATAAACCCTTCTGCAATAAGCAATTCTGTCTCTACTGCTAGTTTATTTATTATAAGCTCTCCACCGGAAGGTAAAATTCCTATCTTTACTAAGCTGCTATCGTCCGTTGAATCGTGTATTATAATTTGTTCCTTTTCTACTATTTCCTCGCCAAATTTATTTATAAGCTCTTCTTTTGTAGTTGCTCTATGAAATCCAGTTGCTATGAGTATTTTTATATCAATATTAGGGTTAACCTCTCTTATTCTTCTGAGCAGTATAGGCATTGTTACTTTGCTTGGAACTGGTCTTGTATGATCGCTGGTTATGATAACCATGTTATTTTTGTCTTTAACTAGATCCTCAAGCTTAGAACTGCCTATAGGATTGTCTAAAGCATTTTCTACAATTTGCTGCTGAGTCAGTTCTGTTTTATATTTTTCTGCCTTTGACTCTAAAATTCCAACTAAATTTTTATCATTAACTTCTATTTCCCATATTTGTTTGTGGTAAGGTATTTTAATTTTTGCCATATGATTTACCTCCTTATTATAACGAGCGAATTTACATAATATTAATTAAGTTAAACTTATTATCTTTTAATCAATTGTTAAAACCCCAATATAGGACCTGCAAAGTATGCTATAACTCCTAAAACGATTACATATATTATGCAGAATTTAAGTGTTGCATTCAATATTTTACCCTCGGCACCTGTAAGGCCTGTAGCTGCTGTAGCAACTGCAATACTTTGAGGTGATATCATTTTACCTGCTGTAGCTCCACCTGTATTTGCTGCTGCCAGCCAATAAGGGTTCAAGCCTAAAGACTTAGCTGCTTCTACTTGAAGTGGTCCAAATAATATATTGGCGGAGGTATCACTACCAGTTACAAAAGTCCCAAGAGCTCCTATTATAGGTGATATTACTGGATACGCATGTCCTGTAACTGCAACTAAAACTACCGCTATAGATTTAATCATTCCACTGTAGCTCATAATCTTTGCCAGTGATACTATTGCTATTATTGTGATAGCTGATTTAGTCATCTGTTTAACTGTTTTTAGAAGAATTTTTAATATTTCAGCGAATTTAGCACCTTGGATTAATCCTCCCACAATTCCTGCTATAATAATTAGCGATCCAGGATTGTTAATCCAAATGAAGGTATATGAGTGATATATTTTAACTGTGGTACTGATTTTAGATAAATTTTTACTTATTCCTGGGAACAGTGAACTTGTAAGTATTATAACTGCAAACACCAGTATAAATGGAATCCATGCCATAAATCCTTCTTTAAAGGATATTTGATCAGTATCTCTAGCTGCTTTGTCCTTATGGAAGATTTTAGCCCAACCTATAGTTACAGCTAAACATACTACAGAACCAAGTATTGCTGGAAGTTCAGCGCCAATATATTTAGCCGCTAACACTTCTGGTATAGCAAAAGATAGTCCAGATATTAATGCTATTCCTAAAACTCCTTTGATTGCTTTAACACTTTTACCAGTAAGCATTACTAACACAACTGGTACAATAACAATTAACAATGATAGCTGTAAGCCTACTGCATAACTTAGCATATTAGAATCCAAATTTGTAAGTTTAGCAAGAGTTGATACTGGAAGTCCTATAGCGCCAAAAGCTGTTGGCGTTGTATTTGCTATTAAACATATGATTGCAGCAAATATGGGATCAAATCCAAGCGCCGCCATAATACTAGCAGGAATTGCGACTGCTGTTCCGAAACCTGCAATAGCTTCAAGGAATCCACCAAATCCCCATGCAAGTATAAGAACCAAGATTCGCTGGTCAGTTGTAATACCAGTCATCATCTTTTTTATTAAATCCATGCTTTTTGTATATATAGATAAGTTGTAGATAAATACTGCTGCGATTATTACTATAATTATAGGCCAAATAGCGTTAGCAGCGCCTTCTACCCCTGCCTTTATAGCATCTACTGCTGGCATTTTCCATACTGCAATTGCTAGTAGCAGGGTTATTCCTAAAGTTACTGGTGTTGCTTTATGACCTGGTGTCTTTAATACCCCTAGTGAAATCATGAGCCAAACTATTGGTATTAATGCAATGAAAAACAGTAAATACATATTCATTTTTATCCCCCCAATAGAAATAGGTAATATGGTATGACCATTGATTGATTCGATTCTAGCATAATATTCAGACTATTTCTATAATAGTTATTTCATTAACACCATCTCGGAAATTGGGGAGATTTCTGTAAACGTTATACTAACAGTGCTTATATTTAATTATTTATAGTAAAAATTTTTTTTAAATTTTAAAAAAATTCTCTGAAGCTATTAAGTGAAGTTATTAAATTAACATATATGTTAAAAATACTATTAACTAAATAATTAAAGCTTCAGGTTGTTAATGGAATAAAGCTTATTTTGACATTGTATCTTTAATTGAATTCATGTTAGAAAACATTAGTGGTAGTATGGTATTACCACTAATGTTATATTATCATATTATTTATTATATTTCTATAATTGTTATCAAAATAACAATTATTTTGAATTATTAAAATATATTTATTTATAAAAATGTCCTATATAAATTACAATAAGGCATATGAACTAGCTATTTCCTTTCATATGCCTTAAACAAAAGGATATCAGCCTATTATTAAAAACTGATATCCTTTTAAAAGATTTAAAAATCTTTATAATATTCATTTGCAAAATCCAAATGCTTTTTCATAGCTTCTGCTGCTTTCTTTGCATTACGAGCCCTAAGAGCTTCATATATATCCTCATGTTGCTTAGACAATACCTCTCTATTATTTTCATCAACAAGTATTCTTTTCCTTGCTTCTTTTATGAATGAATCCATTAAAGAAGAAATGGCATTTAAAATGTTAACAATCAAAAAATTTCTAGAAGCTTGTGCTATTTCGTAGTGAAACTTTTTATCTATTTTAACATTGTCCATTTCATTATTTGAGCCTTTAAATGCTTTTATTAATATTTCTATATCATCTAGCTTCTCATTTGAAATTCTTTGAGCAGCAAGTGCCGCAGTTTCAACTTCAAGGATTTTTCTAATTTCTATAATTTCAGCAGGAGTACTTTCCTGAAGCATAAACATTATTGATAAAGGTTCAAACAAGCTATTTTCTACATTATTTCTTATATAATTGCCTTCGCCCTGTCTACATTCTATTAATCCTATAATTTGAAGTGCTCTCAAGGCTTCTCTTATAGAAGTTCTGCTCACTTGAAGGTGTTCAACTAACTCCCTTTCAGAAGGCAATTTATCCCCTTTTTTAAGATTGCCATCTACGATCATACTTTTAATTTGCTCTATTACTTGCTCATAAACCTTTGTACTTTTTATTGGTTTAAACAATTTAATCAAACCCCTTATCTCCATACAAAATTAATCGTATATAGTATATAATTATTCTTTAATTGCCACTAGTTCAGTGTCGAAAGCATTATTCCAATTAGTATATATATGAAATAAGCTTACAACGTCCTGTTCATTATACAAGAGAATTTTTTCTTTTTTCTCTTCAGGCATTCTAATTATATAGTCATTATCTTTTATAATTTTACTAAAAGTCTTAGCTAGATTAGATCCACTTATTACTTCTGTGTCTCTAAAGATATTAAATTGTCTTTCTAAAGACTTTAATCCTATAGAGGTATTATTTTCTTTTTCATATTGCTTTTGCAGATCAATTTGGGTAAATTCTTCTTCAATTGCCAAGTCAACGTTGTATTTCTGGAATAGATAATTAATTACTGTAAAATCGTTATTACCTGAAAAAGTGACAATGTATTTTTTATTATATTTAGTTCTCATTAGATTAAAATAGTCCTTTGCAAGAAATAATATGCTTTTTACATCCATTTTATTTTCTATCATATATTGAGTTACTTCTAACTTTTGCTTTTGCTCATCATAATAACAACAACCAAAAACACCTACACAAATTGGTTTTTTATAAATATAATGCTCCAGGTCAAAAAAAATGGCATCCTTATACAAATGATTATCCCCATTTATAACCAAAGAATTTTCTTCAGTTAGCTTTTCAACCTCTATGCTATTATGTCTTTCTATCACTATACCACTCTTTTCTAAATTAATTGTGCAAATTACTATGTTGTTATATTATATCACTTTTTCATATAGAATTACATATAATATACTTTAAATTAGAATATGTCAATGCAATCTGCATTAAGATTATATACTACATCTTTTCTTTCAACAATAATTTGCACTCTTTTCTTAATTTCTTCATCATTTAAAACCTTCTTTAAAATTTCTCGAGTAGGATTTACGCATACAGGATACTTAACCATCTGCATCATTGAAAAATCTCCTGCTGTGTCACCGTATGCATAACTTTGAGATATATCGATATCATATTTTTTTATTAACTCATCAATAGCTTTTCGTTTACTTTCACTATCCCACATTGGAAGAACCTCACCAGTATATACTTCATCTTTATCCATCAAGTATATCGCTCCCTTGTAATCATCAAAACCGTGTTTTATGGCCATTTCTCTAACAAGTTCTACAGGGCTTCCGGAAACGGTTATAACTTTATGTCCTCTTTCTTTATGCCATTTTATTCTATCTCTAGTGAAGGTATAAACCCTATCTCCTTTCTGAGATACCACATTTCGTGCTATGAATTCTATTTGTGATTTGTGAAGACCTTTTATTGCTTCTATATATATATCTGCCATCTTTAATAAATAATTATCATAATTTCCTTGTCGTTTATCCCATTTTTCATACTCAGGCTTTACTTCTTTATACCACCTGTCTGAAGGTATTACCTCATATTTTACAAGTTTTTTAAAAACTTCAGCAATTAATCCTTCTCTATACAAAGTTCCATCAATATCAAAAAAAGCTGCTATATTCATGTTTTTCTCCTCCTCTTAGTGGTCACACTGGGTAATTTGCTAGGTAAAAGCTCATTTAGAACTTTTACCTAGCAAATTACCCGTTAAAGTCCATTTAGGACTTTAACCTCCTCAAAAATAACCATATATAATATTATTAAAATCAATATATGCTAACATAGTATAATGTTACACCTAAAAATAGATTATTCCAACTATAAATTTTTTCAATTAAAATTTTGCCTAAAATGAACCTCAGATAAAATTATTATTCTATCTGAGGCTTATTTTATACAGTAACTATCGATATATTACCCAATGTAAGTTTTCTTCTATTTTATAAGTTTTTTATAGAGCATATTCCCTAAGCTTTGAAAAGCTTGAACCAAAAATATAAGCATTATTACAGTATAAATCATAACATCTGTCTTAAATCTATAATAACCATATTTTACAGCAACATCGCCTAATCCGCCACCGCCAATAGCTCCAGCCATAGCTGAATAACCTACTACACTTATTACAGTTAGAGTTATTCCAAGTATTATAGATGGCATTGCCTCTGTAAGCATGACCTTAAATATTATCTGAAAATTACTAGTTCCAAAGGATTTTGCTGCTTCTATTACACCTGGATCAACTTCCTTCAATGCAGATTCTATAACTCTAGCTGCAAAAGGAGCTGCAGCAATTGTTAATGGAACTATTGCTGCTGTGGTACCAATTGTTTTACCTACAATAAATTTTGTAAAAGGAAATATTGCAATCATTAATATTATAAATGGAAATGATCTTAATAAATTTATAACTACATCAAGTACTTTATGAATTACTTTATTGGGTTTTAAACCTTCATCTTGTGTTAAAATTAACAAAACTGCAGGTATAAATCCTAGAATTACTGCAAATACAGTAGAAACACAGACCATATATAAAGTTTCTGCTAAAGCAGGAAATAATATTTCATTAAATAACATTTATTCTACCTCCCAATTTATAGATTTTGAATTTAAATAGTCGCAGATCTTCGCCTTATCATTTTTATCAATATTTATTACTAAGCTTCCAAGTATATCATCTCTAAACCTTTCTAATTTCCCCCATATTATTGAAAAATCTATATCTAGAGTTCTTGCCATAGATGTTATTATACTTTGCTCACTGATCTCTTTTGGAAAGAATATTCTTATGTTTAGTCCTGAAAGAGGAAGCGTTTTATCTTCTCCTAGTAATTTTTTTAAGTTGGCATCTGGTCTTAAAAATAAATCTTCTACATCTCCCACAGTTTTTACTTCACCAGCATCCATAATTGCAATTTTACTGCAAACTTCCTTTATTACTTCCATTTGGTGAGTTACGATGACTATTGTAATATTTAACTTTTCATTTATAGTTTTTAAAAGTTGTAATATAGATTTTGTAGTACTTGGGTCAAGGGCTGAAGTTGCTTCATCGCAAAGTAAAATTTTAGGGTTTAGAGCTAGAGCTCTTGCTATTGCCACCCTTTGCTTTTGTCCCCCACTAAGCTCTCTAGGCATATTGTTCATTTTGTCTTCAAGTCCAACTAAATTTAATAATTTCTCAACTCTATTTTTTATCTGGGCTTTGTCCACACCCCAAACTTCTAATGGAAGTGCCACGTTGTCAAAGACACTTTTTCTATTTAATAAGTTAAAATTTTGAAAAATCATGCCTAAATTTTTCCTAAAAACTCTGAGCTCTTTTTCTTCAAGACTCTTAACTTCTTTGTACATCACTTTTATACTTCCAGTATCATAAGATTCTAATCCATTTAAACATCTTAGCAATGTTGATTTACCTGCACCACTATGACCTATAATTCCAAATATCTCACCCTCTCCTATATTTAAAGTTACATCTTTTAATACCATTTTTTCAGAAAAACTTTTGCTAACCCCATCAATTTTTATCACTACTTTTCCTCCTTTAAACAATGATCATTCATAAAAATATTAATGTATAAAAAAATAAAAGCCCGAGGAAAACCTCGAGCTTAAAATTCGTAGATTCCTCTCATCTTCCAGCCTTCGCTGCAGGAATTAGCACCGTTGTATTACAAAAAAGTAACACCGGTTGCTGGGCTTCATAGGGCCAGTCCCTCCACCACTCTTGATAAGTTAGATTATATATTTTATTTTGTTTTATTCATTATAACAGCATAAAAATTCAATGTCAACATTATTTGCTAGTTAACTTAAGCGTTACTACTATTACAAATATGAGTATATTTTAATGGCTGTCTACATACCTTTCTATAATATTAATCTGATTCATATCTAATGAAATGAACTCACAGCCTATATAATAGAAGGATTCTTTAATAGTGATTCTTTTTACTTCAGCAAGATACCAAAAAGATGGATTATCCCCTATCTTTAAAGTAAAATTAATAAAATCACCTACCTGTAAGGCTATCTTACTTTCAATTAAAATACCAGTTTTTGATAGATTAATAGTTCTCATAATTGGCCCTTCAAATTTATATTGCTCATAAACACTTTTATTATTTACCGTAGGATAATATATATCTGCATAAAATTCTGATCTATTTGCAAATCTTTTTTCCGAACTTTTATATATATAATCTCCATTTTTATGCACTATATTTTTAGGAATCATTGTATACCTCTTCTATATAAATTTATATGTTATAGCATATATTATACCATTATCTATATTGTATATCTTCAATTTCTAACTATTTATTTAAAATATTTTTTAATAAAAATTAAATTTTATCTAAAAAAATATAACTTTATAAAAACTTAAACATATATTTTAGATTTTATTGACATAGGATTCTAAAGATGATAATATTAATCTATAATAAATGATAATGATTTTCATTACGAGGTGGTAGAAATGAGTATTTGTGATTTAAGACCTGGACAAAAAGCTTTAATTGAAAATATAAGTGGAGATGAAAAACTAGCCAAGAGACTTCTTGCTTTAGGATGTATAGAAGGAACAGAAGTTGCATTAAAGACTGTTGCACCTTTTGGAGATCCTTTAATTATAAACTTAAGAGGATTTGATTTAGCAATACGTAAACAAGATGCTAAAAATATATTTATAACAAATTCCCGTTAAATTACACTTTTGAAGGAGGTTTTTAAATGATAACAGCAGCTTTGCTTGGCAACCCTAACGTGGGTAAAACTTCTCTTTTTAATCTTCTCACTGGTTCAAACCAATATGTAGGCAATTGGGCTGGAGTAACAGTAGAAAAGAAAGAAGGTTTCATTAATAATAATATTAAGGTAATAGACTTACCTGGCATTTATGCCATGGACACATATTCTAACGAAGAGAAAATTGCCAAAAACTATTTACTTGATGGAAATGCAGACGTAATTATAAATATAGTTGATGCGTCTAACCTAGAAAGAAATTTATATTTAACTACTCAACTTAAAGAATTTGATAAACCTATAATTCTAGTTCTTAATATGGTAGATGTAGCTGAGTCTAAAGGTATTAAAATTGATTATTCTTGCCTATCTAAAGAACTAAACGTTAAAATTTTACCTATAGTAGCTTCCAAAGGCAAAGGTATAGATGAGTTGAAAAATTTGCTGAATGGTGGCGATTTTTTACAACCTTCAAATGATAATGGTTATCAATTTCAACATGAGAAAGAAGCATATAGCTACATAAGTAATATCTTAAGTAAGTGTTTATCTTATAGTAAAACGGATTCTGTTTCAATAACTGAAAGAATAGATAAAATTATACTTAACAAATTTTTAGCCTACCCTATCTTCTTTGGAATATTAGCATTAATTTTTCAATTCACCTTCAGTTGGGTAGGACAACCTATAGCAGATATGCTTAGCGGTTTTCTAGATGATGCTATAATTCCTTTTTTACATCAAGCGTTATCTAGTACTAGCCCTTGGTTCAGTTCATTGTTAATAGATGGTATCGTTGGAGGAGTAGGTTCTGTAATAGTATTTTTACCTGTTATCCTTGCTCTTTTTCTCGGAATATCATTTCTTGAAGATAGTGGATATATGGCGAGAGCAGCTTTTATAATGGATAAATTAATGAGAAAAGCTGGACTATCTGGAAAGGCATTTATTCCACTGATAGTTAGTTTTGGATGTTCAGTGCCTGGAATAATGTCTGCTAGGACTCTTGAAAGTGAAAAAGATAGAAAGCTTACTGCACTTTTAGCACCACTTATGTCTTGTAATGCAAGACTTCCAGTGTATGCTATGTTTACTTCCGTATTCTTTGCAGGAAAAGCAACTCTAGTAGTGCTATCACTTTATACAATGGGGATATTTTTATCTTTCATAGTAGGTATAATATTTAAAAATACTTTATTTAAAAAGGAAGAAGAGCCTTTTATAATAGAACTTCCAGAGTACAAAATGCCTGAGTTTAAACATGTTATGCTTCATACATGGGATAAAGGAAAAGGATTTTTGAAAAAAGCCGGAGGTATAATATTTGCAGTATCCGTAATAATTTGGTTTTTATCTAATTTTAATTTACAAGGAATGACTGAAATGAATAATAGTATTTTAGCTTCTATTGGTAGAGCTATAGCACCATTATTTGGGCCTTTAGGCTTTGGTACTTGGCAAAATTCAGTTTCCTTACTTACAGGACTTATGGCTAAGGAAGTAGTTTTAAGCAGCATGGGTGTTATTTATGGAGGAAATCTACAAACTTCCTTGGTGCACGGATTTACCCCTGTATCTGCTTATGCATTTTTAGTTTTTGTGTTACTATATACTCCATGTATTTCAGCTATTGCAACCATGAAAAAAGAATACGGTAAAAAGATGGCTGCGTTTTCCTTAACTTATCAATTTGTACTTGCATGGATTGTATCTTTTATAGTATTTAGAATAGGTTCTTTATTGTAAGACTAAATATTAATTGTGGAGGTGTTGGAATTGGCAGTAGAAATTATAGTTACCTCTATTATAGTTATATCTGCAGTTTGCATATTCTATAGAAACTTAAAGAAAAAAGGTTCAGGTAGTTGTGATTGTGGCTCCTGCAGCAGCCATTGCCCTAATTATAAAAATTCAAATAAATAATGGAAATAAAAAATCTGTCTTAATCATAATAAGACAGATTTTTTATATATCATATTTAACAACCAATTGTAATTAGTATATTAGATAAGTCATAATTATTTACCGTAGGTTTCAATAAAGTAGTCAACTATATTTTCTATAGTAGCTAAACCTAATATAGTATTGTTGTCCACTATTGGTATAGCAATTATATCATTTTCTCTTAATCTTTTTGCAATGACGATAACGTCTTCATCTTTTGATGCAGTTATAACCTTTTTAGTCATCACCCATTCTACTGGACAAGTATCATAATGGCCCTGATCCATTAAAAATCTATATATATCTGCTTTTACTATCATTCCTACCAATAATCCGTTATCATCTACCACCGGTGCACCATTGATATTGTTATCATTCATTATCTCTAGTGCCTTAATCAAAGTATCATTTGGACTTAACTTAATAATGTCGTAAGTTATTATTTTACTTAACATAAATATCCCCCTTTATATAATTAAAATTATAAATCATAAAATATATAGGATATAATAAAGGAAATTGGACTTTAGTAACTGTTATTTATTATATTACTTAACTCATTACAGTCTCTACAGCCCTTTAATATTTGATCTATGGTTCTAGATGCGGCTTTTTTTGACATTCTTTCTAAATCTATATCCAGAGAAATACTGTTTTTATTTAATAAACTTTTTAAATATCTTAGCTGTTTCTCAGTAATTACATTTTCTCTAATTAGGTTTTTGTTATTTTCAATATTAAAAATAAACTCATGAATTTTAGGTAAGCTTAAAACATCTTCATAATTATGAAGCATAATTATATTTTTAAGTCTATCTTCTCCTGTTAACAAAAACTCTTTGTATAGATCTACACTTATTCCGCCATCTATTTGATCCTTTCTCTTTATTCCTATATATTTTTCTACACCTTTCAAATTGCATCTCTCTATTCCAAGCTGCTTGTAATAAGGTCTAATGATTCTATATAAGTCAACATGGTTTTTAGGGGTATTAAGAGCTACATTATGTTTTTCCATTCTATTTACTATAAATGGTTCATCAAAGGCAATTCCATTATAAGAACACCAAGTATTGTACTCTTGTAAATCTGTTAAAAAGTTATACAATATCTCTTCTTCATCTTCCAGATATTCAGCATAATACTGCTTTATACAAAAATTCCTCTCATCATTAAATTTACCAAATGATATTAATATTATATTATCGTCATCTTTATCAAAACCTGTAGTTTCTATGTCAAAATAGGCTATACTATCCATGCCATAGTCACTGAATATATTTTTATCTATCTTCAGCAACTCATTATACTCTTTAATTAACATTATAATCCTCCAAACTATTGCTACTACATATCACAAATTTAAAATAGGATCATTAATTTTATTATATAACTAAATTAACTTATAATATCTATTATATAATAATGTAGTATATTTGAAAACTCTATAAAAGGCAATGAATAAAAATCCATTGCCTTTTATATATAAATATTACATTTTTTCTACTACTTGTATTCCAATCAAACCTAAACCATTTTTTAACACTTGGCAAGTTGCTTCTACTAACTTTAATCTAGCATTCTTTGTAGCTTCATCTTCTGCATTCATAATGCTGTGAGCATTATAGAACTTGTTAAAACCTTTAGCAACCTCTATTAAATATCTTGTTACTATAAAAGGCTCTAATCTATCTATAGAATTTAGTATAGCTTTATTAAAACCTTCAAGAGACTTTGCAAGTTCAAATTCTTCACTAGAATTTAATTTGCTATAGTCTACTTCTCCATTAACTTCTCCTGCTCTTCTAAGTATGCTCTTTCCTCTTGCATAACTGTATTGTACGTATGGACCAGTCTCACCATCGAAGCTTAATATTTCACTCCAGTCAAATACTATATCTTTTTCTCTGCTGTTTTTTAAATATGCAAATATTACTGCACCTATACCTACTTTTTTTGCTACATCTTCCTTATTATCAAGATCAGGATTTTTTTCATTTATTACTTGTAATGTTTTTTCAATAGATTCATTTAATAAATCCTCTAGTAATACAACATCACCTTTTCTTGTGGATAATTTCTTGTCTGCGAATCTAACTAATCCATAAGCTACATGATTGCAATCCTCTGCCCAATCATTTCCCATAAGCTTTAATGTAGTAAATACTTGATTAAAATGAAGGGACTGACCTGCTCCAACCACATATATGCTCTTATCAAAATTATAGGTTTTCTTTCTATAAATTGCTGCAGCTAAGTCACGGGTAGCATATATAGTAGCTCCATCTGCTTTTTTAATAATACATGGAGGCATATTATACTCATCTAACATTACAACTTTTGCTCCATTACTCTCTACTAATATTCCTTTTTTATCAATCTCATCTATTACAGCATCCATTTTATCAGAGTAGAAGCTTTCTCCAGCATAAGAGTCAAATTCTATTCCAAGCATGTCATAAACTCTTTCGAATTCCTTTAAACTTAGGTCTTTAAACTTTTGCCATAGTTTTACTTCTTCTTCACATCCATCTTCTAATTTCTTAAAGTACATTCGACCTTCATCATTTAAAGATGGATCTTTTTCTGCTTCGTCATGGAATTTAACATAAATTCTTAGCAATTCACTTATAGGTTCCTTTTCCAAAGCTTCTTCATTACACCATCTTTTGTATGCTGATATAAGCTTTCCAAACTGAGTTCCCCAATCACCAAGATGGTTTATTCTAACACAATTATATCCTTGTGAATTTAACATTTCATATAAAGCTCTACCTATAGCGGTACCAAATAAATGGCCTACATGAAAAGGTTTTGCAATATTAACTGATGAATATTCAACACATATATTTTTCCCATGACCTAAGTCTGATGAACCATATCTGTCTCTTTCTGTTAATATCTTTTCTATTGAATTTTTTGTAAAGTCAACTTTATCAACAAAAAAGTTCAAGTAAGGTCCTAAACTTTCTATTTTCTCAAATCCTTCATTATTTATCTTTTCTTTTAGTTCCTGAGCAATCATATTAGGTGCTTTTCTCAAAGTTTTAGATAGCTGAAAGCAAGGAAAAGCATAGTCACCCATCTCAGATTTTGGTGGTATTTCTATAAGTCTTTCAATGACATCTAACTCTAAATCAACATTTTCTTGTATTCTTACTGCAACTAATTTTTTATAATCCATATTGCAACCTCCCTATTATTTCTCTATATTAAATTATATAAAATAATATATTTTTCGCCTATATTATGATACTTTAATTATATATTAAAGGTTAAAAATAAAAAAACCGTCTCTATTAAAATAGAGACGGTTATATATCCGCGGTACCACTCTTATTGAACTGGCATTTGCCAAATCCACTCAAAACTTTAACGCAGTTAACGACTTACTTGTGATTTGAAATCAAACCTTTTTCATAAGTTTCTCCAAGATTCTCTTCCTATTTAGCTTTCCTACAGGCTTTCACCATCCCTGCTCGCTTTTTAAGATTTACTAAAAGTACTCTTCTCTTCAACGAAATTACTATATAAATTACAACTCATTATATTACCATATTTTAATATTTGTCAAGACTTTTTTGCTATATGATATATTCTTTATATTTTAAATATTTTTATACTATCTTCTAACTCTAATGCCATTTGAGTTAGTTGTTGAACACTTTCTGTAACTTGTTGAAGTACAGCTGTTTGCTCTTCCGTTGAAGCTGCAACCTCTTCTGTATTAGCAGCTGTATTTGTTGTAACTGCTTGAATTTCGTTAATGTTATCATCCATTCTATCAATATTATCTTTAGAATTAATAACCATTTCGTTAACTCTTTGTAAATTAGTTCTTGTTTCATCAAAGGATTTTAAAATTTCATTTAATGAGTCTCCTACAGTTTTTACAATTGACTGTCCCTTCTCAGATTCTCTGTTACCTTCCTCTATTGCAATCAGCGCCTTATCGGTTTTCTGTTGTGTAGAAATAATTAAATCCTTAATATTATTTGATGATCTCATAGATTCTTCTGCTAACTTTCTAACTTCTTCTGCAACAACGGCAAACCCCTTCCCGGCTTCTCCTGCTCGAGCAGCTTCAATTGAGGCATTAAGAGCCAAAAGGTTAGTTTGATCTGCAATTCCATCAATTATTTGTACAATATTACCTATTTGTTTTGATGTTTCTTGAAGTTCTGATATTATCTTTGAAGAATAGTTTACACTATTTTTTATTATGCCAATTTGATTGACCATATTGTCCATTTTTTCTCTTCCATCTGCTGCAAGCCTACTTGTATCATCTGAGAACTTCATTACATTTGTAACTTGATCTCTTATAGTTGATATATTACTAACTACATTTTTCATGCTTTGAGATACATCTTCAGCAGCTCTTACTTGCTTTTCAGCTCCATCTGCAACTTCTTGTGTAGAGTTTGAGATTTCTTCTGAAACTTCAGCTACCTGTTCAGTAGATGACAATAATGATTTTGATGATGTCGCAAGATTTTGTGACACTTCATTAATTTTAGCAGTAATACCTCTCAGATTTTCAATCATATTATTAAAGCTTATACCAAGTACTCCGATTTCATCATTAGTTTCTATTTGAATATTTTTACTTAAGTCACCTTGAGATACATTTTCTGCTGCTTTTGTTAAATCATTTAAAGGATTTAAATTTTTTCTTACTATTCCCCTAAGTATTAATCCACTTACTAAAAATGTAAAAATGGATACTAATGCAAAACTTATTAATATACTATTTAAAGCAGCATATTGATTCTTAAGAGAAAGTCCAATATTTGCAGCCTTAATTATTTTTCCGTTAGCGTCTTTTATAGGAATTAAAACATCATAGACATTCTCACCTTTATAATTATATAGAGAAGCATATGTTTTTCCTTCCTGTATTGCAGATTTGCTTCCAGCATCAGTTAAGGTTATTCCAATTCTACTTTTGTCACTATGTGCCGCAGCTTTTAAATTCGGATCAATTGTCAAGGCATAAACTATATTTGATTTTTTACTTAGCCTGTCTACTAACGTTTGATCATCTACTGCATTACCTAATTTTGCAACTTCATTTGCAATTACCCCTACTTGAACAAGTCCACCATTCTTTAATGCAACTGCTCCATACTTATAATAGTTTTGATCAGAGCTGCTACTACTCTTTCTAATTTTTTCAATAAGCTCACCTTGTGACCCTTTTAGAACAGCTTGTACAGGATGATCAGCAGGATATTTATAATTAATATTTGCTGGCAGATTAGAATATAATATTACTCCCTCTGCATTAGAAATATTTATTTCTTGTACATTTATGGACTTTGCAACTTCAGCAAGATATTCATTAGAAAAATTAGCATTGTGTCCTACCAAGTAGGCTGTTGTTGAAATTTTTTCCCCTAATAATTTGTCTACTTGATTAAGTATAGTATGATTAGTTTGCATTTCAGCACTTATTTCTTCTGTCAAAAGCATCCCATCTTCTTTAACTTGATTTTGAAATTTTTTACTTATCACGTTATATGAGACGACAGCTAGTATAATTGTAGATAACAGCACTACTAATAAAGAACTTACTGTTATTCTAAATTTTAGAGAGTTTTTACTTTTTATAATATTACTCAATAGCTCCACTCCATTCTATATTTGATATTTATTTCATTACGATTAAATTTTACATTAATATTTTATGAACTTCAATAACTTCTTGTTAAATTTTGCATAAAATTTAGCAAAAAAATACTTTTTTGTCGTTAAACTACGCAAAATAGGAGATATTTGCAGTAATCATCTGCAAGCACCTCCTATAAATTACATATTGTGATAATATTTTTAATATAAATAAGTATTATATTTTTTCAAACAGATTGAAAGAATTAATATATGCTGTTATAAAATGTGTATATGCAATAGGATTTCTTTTTGCTGTTGTTCCGAATGCTTTAAATTGTCTCTCAGCAAATTGTTTAAACTTAGTATCATCAGTGATGTCATAAAGTCTTAACATGTTGAATGTAGCTACGGAGTTTCCGGAAGGAATAGCACCGTCATAAAGTTCTTTAGGTCTTACTATAAGTTCTTCGCTATCTAACCCATATAAGTATAAGCCACCTTGTTTTTCATCCCAGAAAAGTTTCATCATTTGATCATGTAAATAAATACACTTTTCTTGATATTTATACTGAGAATTAGCCTTGTATAGTTCTATAAGCCCCCATATTACAAATGCATAGTCTTCTAGTACTGCTGCATATGCAGATTCTCCTTCACGATATCTACTAAGAAGCCTTCCATCATCTCGAATAAGTCTTTTTAATATAAAATCAGCTGCTCGCTCTGATATTTCAATATAGCTTTGATTATTAAAAATTCTTCCACCATAAGCAAAGGATGCAATGGCTAAACCATTCCATGATGTTAACGTCTTGTCATCTTTAAAAGGATGTATTCTTTTTTCCCTGTAGTCATATAGTTTAGCTCTCATTTTTTCCAGTTGCTCTTTTAGATTCTCGTTTAATTCTAACTTTTCTATATCCCTATTTATTAAGTTAGGTATGTTTTTTTCTTCGAAATTCCCTCTTTCTGTTATTCCATATAGCTCACAATAAGTTTTCCCATCCTGCTTTCCAAGTACTTTTTCTATTTCTTCTATATCCCATACATAAAACTTGCCTTCTATCCCTTCTGAGTCTGCATCCTCTGCTGAATAAAATCCCCCCTCAGGCGATATCATATTGTTTATCATATAAGTATATATTTTCTCTGCAATTCTTTTATATAATTCTTTACCTGTGATTTCATAAGTTTTTGTATAAATCAAGGATAAAAGTGCATTATCATAAAGCATCTTTTCAAAATGAGGAACTAGCCATTTTTCATCAGTAGAATATCTGGAAAATCCAAATCCTACATGGTCAAAGATTCCTCCCTTATACATATGCTTTAAGGTTTCCTCAACCATGTTTAGAGCCTTTTTATCCTCAGTTTTAATGTAATACTCTAATAAAAAGTACATATTATGCGGCGTTGGAAACTTAGGTACTCTACTAAAACCACCATATCTTTTATCAAAAAATTGTTTTAAAGACTCTATGGTTTCCTTTATAACACTTTCATTAATTTTGTTATTTTCATCAATTTCAATTTCAGTTTCTCTCTTTATCTGGTCAATCATTTCAAGACTATAGTTTATCAGTCTCTTCTTATCCTTACTCCACATATCATATATGGAATCTAACAGTTCTATCAGTCCTGGTCGACCATATTTACTTTCTTTTGGAAAATAAGTTCCAGCAAAGAAAGGCTTTTTCTCTGGAGTCATTATTATGGTAAGGGGCCACCCACCACTTCCTGTATAAGCCTGACAAAAGGTCATATATATGCTATCAATATCCGATCTTTCTTCTCTATCTACTTTTATTGAAATAAAGTTTTCATTTAATACTTTTGCTACATCTTCATCTTCAAAGCATTCACGTTCCATTACATGACACCAATGGCAGGTTGAGTATCCTATACTCAAAAATATAGGCTTATCTTCAGCTTTTGCTTTACTAAATGCCTCTTCTCCCCATGGGTACCAATTTACAGGATTATGAGCATGTTGCAATAAGTATGGAGATTTTTCATTTATAAGTATATTGGGTACTACATCTTTATCAGTCATTCTATCACCTTCCTTCTATAAATATAATAATCTTTAGTATATCCAAAAAATAAAAGAGTACTATCTTTTATTTAGTAATACTCCATCTAGTATTAGAATGTAAAAAATGCTCCTCAAAAGTTGACTGCAAAAAACTCTATTTGCTTGAACATGCTAACGATAAGTATCGAGAATAAAGCTGTTAGCATGTCCAAAACTTATTTTTTATAAAGTAAAATTTAATCTTATCCTGAAAAAGCTCTTGATACTAATCAATATATAAACTATTTAACGCTAGCTATTATGATCTTGTTTAATGCATACAATTCTACCCTAGTTTTTTCGCAAAAATATTGCTCAACCCTAAGGTTTCAATTCTATTCTTAATATCTTCATTATCAGTTGAATAAAGTCCTAAACTTTTCATCCTTTCAAAATACTCTGCTCCAGAAAAAGTATGTCTAATTTTCTTGCCATCAGATGTTGTTAACCTGTAATTCGAATAATAAATAATATCTCCTATAGCTGTTAAAGTTGGTAGAGTTAATAAAGGCATGTTGAGTAAAAATCTTACCGCATTATGACCTGATAAGGAACCAGTACAAATTGCTTCTGTGTGACCTATGAAAAATCCTGATTTTTCACCAGCACAGAATAAGTTATCTACCCCTATTACTTTCAAGTCATTGGTTCTTGGAGCTGCTGCTAGATATCTTATAGAATTGCCTTTACCACCAGAATAAGGATCCATGAATCTAACTTTCTCCAATCCATTAATTTTTCTAAGTTTATCAACAGGATAAAAAGGACTCATAAGCTTTATGTGGCCAGTATCAAGAAGCACTAAGTTTTCTGCAAACTGATTAAGAGCATATTGTTGGCAAACCTTAATTTTTAGCTTACTTGGATTTACGTCCTCAGCAGGAACCTTTAAAACAACTACACCTTTTTCATCTAGCTCACGCACAATATCATCGGACAAACTATCCTTTGGAATCTCGCAAGATCCACTAAATGCACCAGGAGTTCCATCTTCCCGTTCAGAATTTAAATCTTTTACACCAGCTTTAGCACTAATACTTACCCTTGAACCAAAGGTAGGACATCTTAAAATACACATTACACAACCGTTACCATACTTTGAACAATTGTCCATAGCACCTGTAGACCCAGTAGCATCTATAAAAACATCTCCTTCTACCAAACTTCCATACTGAAGTTTTATACACTTTATCTTATTATCATCTTTTTCTACAGTTGCTACTCTGCTAATTAGGTTTATTTCAATACCTAAATCTGCTAGATAATTCCTTACCACTGGTTCAACTTTACTTACATCATAAAGGGATGCGTGATTGTGTTCGGGAAAGTTTATATTCTTATGTTTAGCATTGTCATCCATTAAATGTATTAAGTCTCCTGCACCTAAGTTGATTAGTTCTTCTGCTGCAGTATATCTACCATTATTCCTAAATATTCCTCCTACATTTCCAAGACCTAAAAGTAAGTCTGTTTTTTCATATAAAGCTACATCTGCCCCAGCTTTTTTTGCAGTTATTGCTGCAGCGCAACCAGACCAACCACCGCCAATAATTATGACTTTCATAAAACACCATCCTTTTAAAAAGTACTAATATTACAATATTTATTAAGATAAAATTTAATACCAAGTTTTTCAGATTTAAATTTAAAATAGCATCCAATAAACTTACAAGTAATAAAAAATCTACTATGATCATGAAAATTAAATACAAAAGGTGCTGTACTGATTTTTTAATCAATACAACACCTTAAGCCTTATGGTTTTACAAAAGGATATTTAAATGCAGCTTTTAACTCTGACCAAAAGTTTCTAAAATTATAATTTTTAATGCCACATAATACATAATGCATAAATATTCCTTTACGCCCTTTTATGTCCTTGCCAAGCACAGCTCCAATACTAGAAATATAAATAGGTATTATCCACCCTAAGTCCATAGGTTTAAATGATATTCTTCGTTTTTTATTTATTACAGATACAATATTTTTAGCCCCATGTCTACCAGACATTTGTGCAAAGGTTACAGCTCTTCTTAAAAAATTATTATTTTTATCCTTTATAGCAGCTGCATCTCCAACTGCATAAACTTCAGGATACTCTGGAATTGATAAAAATTCATCAACTATGATTCTTCCATCTGGAAGCATTTTGTATTCTCCACTAGGCTTTAATGCAGACTTAACTCCGCTACACCAGCAGAAAAATACATCCTTAATAACCTCATTGTTCTTTAAAGTTATATCTTTTCCATCAAATGTCATAATTTGATTATCAGTATATATTTTAAACTTAAGTTCATTTAACTTGTCTATAACATGAGAGCATAACTTTTCAGAAATCATAGGTAGTATTCTATTCGCTCTTTCCACAAAAATAACATTCAGTTTTTTCTCTTTTCTTTTACTTAGATCATATAAGTTACAAGCAAGTTCCATCCCAGTAAAACCAGCTCCTGATACTACTAATGTAGCTTCCGGTGCAGTATCTAAGTACTCTGAAAATTTCATTTTAATGTTTTCAGCTGCCTCTAATGAATCTAATACATTTACTTTATCTAAGCTTTGATTAAAACCAAATAAGTTTGTTGTAGAGCCAGTTGCTAAAATTAGATAATCATATTTATACTCATTTTCATTTGTATTTATGGTTTTTTTATCAAAATTTATCTCTAATATTTCTTCTTTTATAAATTTCACTGATTGTGGAAGCAAATTTATTATATTTTCTCTTACATCACTGCTCTCCAATCTGCCACTAGCTACTTCAGGAAGGTTTGGAAGCATTGTTGTATATTCTTTTTTATCTATTAAGTAAATTTCATGAGAAGTTGAAAGTTTTTTAGAGAGATTCTTTGCTGCGTTAATACCAGCAAATCCTCCTCCAACTATAAATATCTTCATAGCAACTCTCCTTTAAAATAAATATTGGTGTTGTGCACTCCATAGCTTATAATACTGCCCTTTATTATTTAATAATTCACTATGTGTACCCCTTTCCACTACTTCTCCTCTGTGAATAACTAAAATTTCATCTATTCTATCCATCCTTACTAATCTGTGCGTTACCCATATGCAGCTTTTATCTTTAATAGCATCATGAATTGAGTCTATAACCTTCTCTTCGAGTACTACATCTAAACTAGCAGTTGGTTCATCTAACAGCACTATTTTACTATCTTTTAATAAGGCCCGTGCAATTGCCAGTCTCTGCTTCTCGCCACCTGAAATTTTAGACCCATACTCTCCTAGAAAGGAGTCTAACCCTTCCGGAAGTTCTTTAATTAAGTTAAACACCTGAGCTTTTTTCAGTGTATCAATAATAGAATATTCATCTACCCCTGTGTTTGCTATAAGCAAATTTTCTTTAATTGTAGTATTAAAAATATATGGATTTTGCTCAACATAAGTATATACCTTTCTTATTTCATCTATTACTAACTTGTCATATGATATGCCACCCAACTTAATATCTCCTTTTTGAAACTTCATAAATCCCATCAATGTTTTTAAAATAGAGCTTTTTCCAGAACCACTAAGTCCAACTACCCCTATCTTTTTTCTGTAAGGAAGATTAAAGGACAATTCTTTTATAATAAAGTTTCCAGAGTTCTTATCATATACACTTAAATTTTCAACTGAAAGATTATAGTTATCTAATTCCTTTTTAATGAATATATGTCCATTTGGGTTGGTATAATTTTGAGAAGAATCTCTCTCATTATTACTGGAATTATTTTTACTTAGAATGGCAGTAAAATTATTGTTAAAAATAGTATTAGATTTGGGGGTTGTATGAGTTCTAAAACTATTGAATCTATCAATCTCGCTATTTTCTATAATGGATAAAATATTATTTCCAGCATTATGTGAAATCTGAAGTTTATAAAGTATACTAGGAATCTGCAGTAATGCTTCAAAGGAAGCCATAATCGCAAGTGGAAGCACGGCATAGTATATACCAGATAACTTATTTTCTGTTACTAACGGTGCAGCTACTAGCAGCGATATAGCCACTCCTATGCTTACAAATAAAGCATGTATGTTATCTTCCACCGTAGCAATAAAATTTTTTCCCTTTTGTATTTTAGATAATTCATTGTTTAATAGGCTAAACTTATAATTAAATTCCTCCTTCATAGAATAAATTGTTACTTCTAAAATACCTTCTAACATATCCAAAAGAATTAAGTTTAGCTCTTTTTTTACCTCAGACTCTTTTTCTATTAATTTACTATTAAATATAAATAATATAAGAGGTAAAATGATACCACAAAAGAAATAAATTAAAATATAATAATAGGAAATAATTTTATTAAAATATGATAGAAGTATAGCAGTAATTATTCCCGTTAAAATTGCTATTATTAATGGATAAACTCCTCTTAAATAATACTCTTTCAATGAATCTACATCACTTACTATTTTGCTATAAATATCACCTTTTTTATAAACTTTATTATTTTCTGAGTAGTTATCCTCAAAATTTTTATAAAACCATTTTCTAACGCTACTTAATACTCTGAAAGTAGTATCATGTGAAAAAATTCTCTCTAAATATCTAAATACTCCCCTTGATATTCCAAAAAATCTAACACCAACTATTAAAATCATTAAGTCTAATACATCTGGATGAAGAGCGGCTTTAGATATTAAAACAGAAGAGGTTGAGAACATTCCTATACTACTTAATATGGTAAAAGTCCCCATAAATAATGAGAGAATAACAAGTGGAATATGTTTTTTCATAAGATAGTTCATAACTTTAAAAAATCTCATTAACTTTCCTCCGCAGTTTTATTCAATAACTGTACCAGCCATACAATGAAAAGCTCTTTTGAAGCAAGTTTCACTTCATCATATTATAATACCTGCCTCTACTCATCATTAGTTCCTCATGGTTACCTATTTCAATTAAATAACCATCCTGTAGAACTAAAATTTTATCTACAGCTTTTATAGTATTTAACCTGTGAGCTGAAATTAAGACTGTTTTATTCTCAAAATAATCTTTCATAATATCTACAACAATTTCTTCTGTTTTAGAGTCCAAAGCGGAAGTAGCTTCGTCTAATATTATAAAATCAGCATTTTTTACTACAGCTCTTGCGAGTGTAATTCTTTGCCTTTCCCCGCCGCTAATTTCTATTTCTTCACCTTCTCCAATAATTGTTTTATATTTGTCTTTAAATTCCTCTGAAAATAAGTCAACCTTTGTAGCTTGATAGATATTTAAGATATTGCTATTGTTCATCTTATTTCCCATTAAAATGTTATTTTCAATGTCCATATTAAAAATATGAGGAAACTGAGGTACTATTGCAACTTTGCTAAAATAACTATCTTTGTTTATACTGTTTAAATCGATACCATTTATATAAACCATATCATCATCAACTTTTAAAAATCCACTTAAAATATTTATCAAAGTACTTTTACCACAGCCACTCTCCCCTACTAAGGCAATCTTTTCTCCTGCGTTAATCGTAAAACTTATATTATTTAGATTATCTTTAAATTCATGAGAAAATCTTAAATTTTTAACTTCGATATTTAAACCTTTATTAATATCTATTTTTAAATCGCTTTTCTTTTTGCTACACCCTTTCTTCTTATTTGCTTGTACATTATATGTTGAATAATTGTATTCCTCAGACTTAAGTTCCTTCTCCATATCTTCAATTTTTTGAATAACAACCTGAGCATTTAATGAAGAATGAAATCTCATCCCTAATTGTCTAAGTGGCATGTAAAAATCTGGTGTAAGTACTAATATAAAAAACGCATGTAAAAAACTAATTTTACCATAAACTAGCCTTAAACCTAAGCCTACTGCTACAACAGCAGTACTAATTGTCGCCGATAATTCTAAAACTAATGATGAGAGAAATGTTACTTTTAAAACTTCCATTGTTGATTTTCTATAGCTTTCACTTATCTCATATATTTTTTCTTCCTGAATCTTGCTTCTACCAAAACTTTTTAATGTATTTAATCCTTGGAGCATATCTAAAAAATGTGAACTTAGAATATTAAGTTTTTTCCACTGTTTTTCATTTAATTCTTTAGTTTTATAGCCTATAAGGGCCATAAATATTGGAATTATTGGAAAGGTTATAACCATTATCAATGCTGATAATCTATCTACAAAAGCCACAGCAGTACAAATCATTAAGGATATAAAAACAACGGTCGCTACTTGAGGAATATACTGAGAATAGTAAGGCGTAATCATTTCCATTCCATCTGTAAGTATATTAACAAGTTCTCCTGTACTGTTTTTTTTAATTTTATATGGATTAGTTGAAAGAATTAAATTAAAAAATTCTAACTTTATCTTATTCTTTATATCCTCTGAACAGTCTTTAATGTATTTTTGAATAAAAAAGTTAGAAACAAATCTAAAAGCAGCATTTAACAAAAACAATAAAATATATAAGTTAATCTTATTTAAATTACACCTTTTGAAAAATACTCCTTCTACTATTAAGGCTAAAAGCGCGGCTGTAACTATTATAAAAATAGAATTTATAACTGCATTAATAATAATTACAGGTATATATAATTTTTTTATGCTGCTTTCTTTTAACAATCTTTTATTTAACATAAGTATATATACTCCTTATGGTATATTTGCATCTAACTTACACCTATTTCTATATAAATGGAGACACAAGAACTCTTTTGCACTCTCAAATTAGAGTTCTTGTGTATGGTTAAGTTACTCTATATTGAGCTAAATAATCAGTTATCTATATTTGGTTTTAATACTCTAAATCCTTTCCTGTAACTCTTTTTCTAAATATCCAGTAAGTCCAGGTCTGATATGCAAGTACAATAGGAACAAATATCAATGCTACCTTTGTCATCAAAAGTAAGGTATTATGACTTGAAGCAGCGTTATAAATTGTTAGACTGTACTCAGGCTTTATATTTGAAACCATAACCCTTGGAAACATTCCTAAAAATAAGGACCCAACACCAAGTGCAATTGAAAGACCATTCGATATCATAGCAATTTTAGCTTTTTCCTTTCTAATCAAGTACCAAGTTAAACATAAAAATATTACAGCTAATATAGATGTACTTAATGCAAACTTACTGTTATATAGGTCAGTTTTTACAAAAGTCTCTATTATAAGCACTAAAGCAATTACTATTGCATATAATCCAAAGCTCCTAGCTACTTTCAAAGCCCTTTGTTCTATTGCACCTTCTGTTTTTAATGATAAAAAAATCGCACCATGAAGGATAAATATGAATAAGGTTGCTGTTCCAGCAATTAATGTATAAAAAGAAATCAAATCGAAAAATCCACCAACATAATTCATTTTATTATCTATTGGAACACCTTTAATTAAGTTTGCTAAGGCTATCCCCCATAGTATTGATAAAATGCAACTGCTCCCAAATATTACGCAATCCCAAATCTTTCTCCAAATAATACTTTCATGCTTACTCCTAAATTCAAAGGCAACTCCCCTAAGTATAAGGGCAATAAGTACTAGAAGAAGAGCCATGTAAAAGCCGCTAAACATAGTTGAATACCATACTGGATATGCAGCAAATATTGCACCTCCAGCTGTTATAAGCCAAACTTCATTACCGTCCCAAAATGGTCCTATTGTATTTATAATAATTCTTCTTTCTTTATCTGTCTTTCCTAGAAAATGAAGAAGTATTCCTACTCCAAAATCAAAACCTTCAAGGAAGAAAAATCCTATAAATAAAATAGCAATTAATATAAACCATACAACTGCTAGATCCATAATGATCCCTCCCTATTGTCATTAAATTTTTGATTTAAAGGTTTATTTCCTTCTGGAGGTATCTTGGCAAACTTGAACATTAAATATAAATCTATAATAATTAATATTGAATATACAGCTACAAAAGCTACTAAGGATGTTAAAACATAGGTACTAGATACAGTAGGAGAAATTGCCTTATCAAGCTTTAAAAGTCCAAATACTATCCAAGGTGTTCGGCTTATCTCTGTTAATATCCAACCAGTGGTATTTGCAATATAAGGTAGTGCAATTGATAAAACTAAAATTTTAAGCAGTTTTTTCTTTTCGTAGATTTTACCTCTTATATAGAAAAATAAAGCAGTCAATGACAGCAAAAGCATGAATATTCCAGCGGCAACCATCAACCTAAAAGAATAAAATGATATTGTAACAGGCGGAATATAATTGCCTGGCCCGTATTGTTTTTCATATCTTTGTTGTATATCATTCAAACCTTCAACTTTACCACTAAAACTATTGTAGCTCATAAAACTTAAAAGCTTTGGTATGCTTATTTCAAAGGAGTTTTTCTTATTTTTTTCATCAATTATAGCTATTATAGCTAGTGGTGCAGGATCCTTTGTTTCCCATAAAGCTTCTGCTGCTGCCATCTTCATAGGTAAATGCTTAACTAGATATTTGCCCTGAACATCACCCATGCCTGCTACTAATAATGTTGAAACAATTGAAACTATAATTCCTATTTTTAATGAAGCTTTAACCCATTCCCCATTATTTTTCTTTATAATATGATATGCACTTATTCCTAATATAAAGAATCCTGCTGTTGCTAGTGACGCAAAAATAGTATGAGGAAATTGAACCCAAAGGTGCGGATTTGAAATAATCTCAGTGAAGCTTGTTAGTTCTGCTCTTCCATTTTTTATAGTGTATCCTACAGGTTCATGCATAAATGAATTGGCTGTTAAAATCCAGAAGGCAGAAAGTGTAGTTGATAATGCAACAATCCATATTGAAATAAGATGTACTTTTTTTGAAACTTTTTCCCATCCAAAAATCCAAATTCCAAGGAAAGTTGATTCTAGGAAAAAAGCAAGTAGTGCTTCTATTGCTAAAGGTACACCAAAAATGTCTCCAACGTATTTTGAGTAATTAGACCAGTTCATCCCGAACTGAAACTCTTGCACCAGACCTGTTACAACTCCCATTGCAAAATTTATAAGAAATAGTTTACCCCAAAACTTAGTCATTTGCTTATACTTATCCTTCCTTGTTTTAACGTATAAGGATTCCATTACTGCAATTAAAAATGATAATCCAATTGTTAATGGTACAAAAAAGAAGTGATAAATGGTGGTAGCAGCAAATTGTAATCTTGCTAAGGTGATAACTTCTTCCATAACAAGCCTCCTAAATCATTATTTCTAAAAATTCCCATTATCTATTATATGTAACTTTATCAAGTTTGGAGTACTTATTATTAAGTTAATTTTAATTTATGGATTTAATATTTTAAGTTAAAATAGAAATATGTTCTATATTAATTAGAAAAAAATAAAATAATTATAGATACAAATATATATTCAACATAACTAACACAGAAAAGAGGAAAATCTATGTTAAGAGAAAGTGGATCCCTTGGCATGTTTAATACAGATTTAATAGAACTTAAAAAGATTATCAGGAACAATTTAATAGATAATGACTCAACAGTTAAACTTCTTCTAAATGATTTAGCTGCAGATGATGGAAAATTAATTAGAGGTACTTTTACATTAATTGGAGGAAGCTTTGGGAAAATTGAAAAAGAAAAACTCATTAATATTTCTGCAGGAGTAGAATTATTACATTTAGCTACCCTTGTTCATGATGATATAATTGATGAGGCAAATATTAGAAGAGGCAAAAAGACAATTCATAGCACGCATGGAGTAAAATCCGGATTATTTACAGGAGATTATCTTTTTTCACAAGCATATGTTATATTTTCAAAAAACTGCTCTAATAAAAGTATAATAGATGTGTCTGAAACTATAAAATCAATATGTAGAGGTGAAATAAATCAATTTTATTCTCTATACTCCTTAGATTCTACAATTAAAAGTTACTTAAAAAGAATTAGTAGTAAGTGTGCTTCTCTCTTTTCTCTTAGTTTATCTATGGGCGCATATGAAAGTAATGCCAATATAGATATAGTTAAAAAATTAAAAAGTATAGGTTATTCCACAGGAATGGCATTTCAATTAATAGATGATTTACTGGATATAACATCTTCTGATCGTATTCTAGGTAAACCTTCTGGAAATGATATTAGAGAAGGTATATACACTTTACCTGTTTTATATGAGTTGAGAAGAGGAAATGCTCATTTAAGAACTTATTTAAAGGAAGGTAATTTCGATGAAGCACTTAACCTTTTAAAAAACTCTGCTGGATTAAAAAAATCAAGAGAAACCGCTCAAAGGTATACTAATAAAGCTCTGATATTGGCTAATGAACTTCCAAATACAGATGAAAGCCAAGCCTTGAAGAGAATAATTACAAAGATACTGCTACGAGATTATTAGCGTTTAAATTTGTTACTTTCTACTATGATATATTATCAAAAAAAGACTAGACAGCCTAAAGCTTTCTAATCTTTTTTTCGTACCTAAAATATGATTGATATTAGTAATCCAATAATCACAGCTAAATGATATTTTAATCCAATCCCCCCTATTAGTTCCATTGTTTTACTTTTTGTATAAATGTTCTTATCATAGGATAAGAAATTCGAAATTGACTTATAAGGAAATAATAAAATAACAGCTCCTAATACAGCAATGGGATAGATGCCCATTATTAATAAAATAAATGTTAATACCAGCAACATAGTTACATTAAAAATCCAAAGCTTTTCAGAATTTTTGATTCCTATCAGTATCGGTAATGTCTTTCTACCAACTTTCCTATCTTCTTCTATATCACTTAAATTATTAGATAATAATATGGTACCAACAAATACTGCGGTAGGAACTGCTAAAAGCATTGTATTTAAATTAAATACTCCTGAGTAGATATAGATAACCGTTGTTGTTATACCTATTCCCATGGTTACTCCAGATACAATTTCGCCTATCGGAGTATATGAAATAGGCAAAGGCCCACAAGCATATAAAATTGAAATAGTTTCACCAGCGAGCGCAACTATTAAAATATAATAACTTGTTTGGCTGGCTATATAAATACAAATTATAAAAGCAACAAATTGATACGTGAATATAATAGCTAAAACTTGCTTTGGAGTAATTTCGCCACTCACTAAAGCTTTTTCATTCTCCTTCTCTTTACTGTCTGCACCACGTTTAAAATCAAAATAATCATTAACCATATTAGTTGCACTTTGAATTAGTATCATAGCAACAGCTAATAATATAAAATAACCACCATTGAACTTTCCAAAAGCATATCTTGAATAGATTGAGCCTAAAATTACTGGAACAACCCCTGCAATCAGAGTTTTAATATCCATAAGTTTTATTATTGTGCGAAAACTCATTTTTTTCACCCACTTGCACAATCGCTTTATAAATTTATATTTTAAAAATTATTAATTTATAACTGCAAATAAAAATAGGCACTAAAATTAATCAGTGTCTTTTTTTATATATTATTTGTTATATGAATCTAGTTATATTATATTAGCGTACATTTTTATAGATGTAAATTTTTGTTTAAAACTTCATCATCTTCAAAAGATTCTCTTTCCATAACATAATAATCTTTAGTATATACCCAAAATAAAAAGGTACTACTTTTTATTTAGCAGTACCCTACTACTTAATTGAAAGACCTCCAAAACTCTCCATTAACATTTATGATATTCATAATTTCCTCAAACGGAATCCTAAAAGTCGGAAAGCCTGCAACAAATGGGGCTATTTGATAAGGTAAAAAAAATATATACAGCGCATTCTCATCTACATAAAAAGGCTGATTTCTACTTATTCCTTTATAGCTATCTGGGAACACATAGAAATGCTGTTGTCCTTTCTTTATTTGTTCTCCTATGATATCACTTAATACTTTTACGTAGTTACTGTTTTCCTTAAACAAATCCTTAAGTTCATAGAACCTGCCAGTAATAAGATCTATATGCTGATAAATTTTAATTGGCATGCCATGAGCTGCACCTAAAGGATAATGGTATCCATTAAGTTCTAAAACCAATAGATTCTTTTTAAGTAACTCTATAGAAAAATCTCCACCATAGTTATATTCAAGTTGAACATTAGGATCAACTGGTTTAATCTGGGATAACTGTTTTAGCCTTTCATTTATATTCTTCTCTAGAGTTGAATTTTTCATCCCTTCTATTTGAGGATAGTATACTAGATAGTCCTTATTAGGCTTATATTTTTCTTCCTTTATTGTGTACATATTGTTTAATGGAATTATGGTATTTTGTTTCCACAGGAGTCTTCCATTCTTATCAAAATAAGTTAACCTATTATCCGCAAAAGCTCTAATTAGTTTACCTATAAAACTAATGCTTCCACTGCCATTAACAATAGGTAAATTTTTTACTACTCTTCCTTTATCATTTATGAAAAATGTATTTTTATCATCATAAGCCGAAGCTAAACCATTTTTATAGTTAGAAACACCATAATAGATAAAGTCAGTTAAGAAATTACCATTAATATCAGCAATAGAATACTTAGAACCTATAAATGGTTTTTCTTTTACAATCTCTTTTCCAAACGCTACTCTATTTTCACCTAAGAGAATTATATCATTGTATTCAGGCTTTATTATATAATTGCCACTTCTATCTATAAGCCCATATTTATTTGCAATTCTATCATAGTTAGCGCTTACTATAGCTCTTCCTTCGTTAAATGGCATTGCTGAAATGAATTTTGGTTTTATTATTATTTTTCCATTTTCGTCAATATAACCATATTTGCCTTCCCTGTTTTCTTTAAAAGCTAACAGACCATCACCAAGGTCGCCCACAAAGTAATACTTATACCTATTGTGAATCTCTCCGTTTGGGCCTATTAATGCGTAATCATTGTCCTTAATCTTAACTAATGCTTTTCCGTCTACAAAATCATTAGCAAATTCATATTGAAGAGGTATTACCTCTTTTCCCTGTCTATCTAAATATCCATAAAGATATTTTCCTTGCGCATTAAAGCCTGATGCTAAAGCTCTTCCATTTTTAAAAGTTCCTATAAAGTCATACTCCTTTGTTTTTAATACTCTTCCATTTTCATCAATTAGTACAGATTTCCTATTATCCGTAGCGACTGCACGCCCTTCAGAAAATTGATTAATAAAATCGTACTTAGGGACTACACCATAGTTTCCAGAGGTATTTATAATTCCATAGACATCGTTAACACCAACTATAGCGAGTCCATTATCCTGAAAATCATAGGCATAATCAAAATTAGGTTTAATTACAAAGTTCCCTTTGTTGTTTATAAATCCCCACTTATCTCCCTTTAAGGTTTTTATTTTTGCTGCGTAGAGATTTATGTCTCCCGTATTTAATTGATTATCGACTCTTAAACTCTTCTCTAATTTGTTATTTACTGCTACATACCAGATTCCATAGTAGTTTTTTAATATCATAATATACTTTTCTGTATTCAACTTATACTGTGCACATATTTCTGCTATTCCATCTCCATCTACATCCAGTACTTCAACTGCCGCCCTTACATAAGGTTTTTCTAAAATAGTTAACTTCCCAGATGGTGGTATAAAACTTTGAACTATATCTAGTATACATAAACTATTCCACATAATAAGACATCCTCAAAATTTACTTCTATAAATATAATATGAATAATTTTAAAATTGTACACAACCATAACCAATATTTGAGCTCTAGAAACAAACGAATTGGGAATTTCATTAATTCACTTCATCAAAGTAAGTTAAATAAAATATTATAAGACTGAATTTATAGAATTCTTAATGATTAAAAACGAAAAGCTCCCTCGAAACAATTAATTCTGAGGGAGCCTAAATAAAATTGGAGACAGCTATTTTTCTAATGTGCTTTGTCGATTTCAGGAGCTTTAAAATAGCTACCAAGATTCTGCAAAAACTCATCATATAACTTTTTCTGTGTTAAGGGATATTCAAATATAAGAGTATTTATGCTGCCATCTCCTACTACTTCCTTTTTGTATATAATTTTATTATCTTTGACCCAGGAAATAACGTACCAGTTCCCTGATTGTTTTTTATATGAAGCATTTTTAATTTCCTTCAGTGTATCTTCATAAGCTGATTTTGCAGTGGCATCAAATATATTATTGCTTCCAAATACAATAAGCTTTACATCTCCATTTTCATTGGTAAGAGTAATCCCATCTCCATTTGTTGATTCCTCACCTTTTATAAGATTACCTGGATACTTTATTGAAAATTTATATCTCTGGTTATAGTAATTCTTATAGGTAAGTCTTTCTACTACCCTTAAATATGTTGCCTTTGAACTAGAAACATAATACTTATTATTACTATGCAAAAATAAAAATATTGTTATAAAAATACCAGTCACCAATAAAATAATAATAATTGATTTTCTATTTCTCAATGTCTTTCCTCCTAATATTATATTTAAAACACATAATATTAGGATTTACCGTTAAAAAACCAATATACTCAAAGACACCAAAAAGATTGAGGCATGTACCACCAGGTACGAACTTTCACCAATCAACCGGAATAGTTCATATAATTTATAATGTAATTGCCTCATATAATTTTACTTCTACTCAAAGTCTTCTATACTTTAAACTTTCTAACCATATTACTTAAATTTTTTACTAACTCTGCCTGCTCCTTAGAAGCTTCAGCTACTTTATCTATGCCTAATGCAGTTTCATTTATATTATTTAATATTTCATCAGAATTTGCTGCTGATTCTTCAGCTGTTGCAGAAACATTTTGAATAGCATTACTTACTTCTTCTATAGCCTCAAGTACAACCTTTGAAGATCCTGATATTTGCTTTGTTATATTATTTACAAAGGCAGAATCCTTTTCATACTGTATGCCTGTTTCTACTAAGAGTTTATAATCTGATTTTACTTGATTATTTATAAATGCCAATACTTTTTCGGCACTATTTGAAAGATTTGAGAAGGCAGCTTCCACTCCGTTTACCACTTCTTGTATTTTAGATGCGGTGGTAGAGGATTGTTCTGCGAGTTTTCTCACCTCATCTGCAACAACAGCAAAGCCTTTTCCCTGTTCTCCAGCCCTTGCAGCTTCTATTGCAGCATTCAATGACAATAGATTTGTTTGGGATGCAATATTGGCAATAGCTTGTGACATATCTCTGATTTCAGTAACAACTTTTCCAGCCTCAATAGCTTGCTTAATATCTGATAAATTATCATCATTTACATTATTTGCAGCTATAATGGCACTTTCTCCTTTGTTTTTTACAATAATTGCTCTCTCCTGAATTTCTACAGCAGATTTAGTACCATCATTTGCCTTGTTAGTTAGATTGTTTGTATTGAATTCAATTTCTTGAGAAGATGCATTAATTTCTTCTATAGTAGCACTTAAATCCTCTGATGCTTTTGCTACCTGCTCTGCAGACTCAAATATGTTTTTCATTTTAGCAGAGATTTCTTCACTAGTATACATTAAGTGTTGTGATGAGCTAACAACTTTATCTGTTGTATTTGTTACTTCTTTAATTAGAGTTTGTAAATTCTCCACCATTTTATTATATGAACCTGCTATTTGTCCTATTTCATCTTTGCTGTCTATATTTAATCTTAATGTTAAATCACCTTCATTATTAGCAAGTTCTTCAAGTTTGTCAGAGACCTTCGATAGTCCAAAAATCTTTTTCGACATTATAACAAACACACCTAGTATAAAGGTAGTAAGAATTATAATTAAAATATTAGTAAAAATCATGGCAATATTTAGGTTTTTTTTAGCTGACTCAGTTTCACTTTGTAGTCTAGTATTCATTTTCTTTTGGAATTCATTTATAGGATCTGTAATAATTTTTTTGTTAGAATCATAATTATTATCAAACATTAATACCCTTGCTTTTTGAAAGTCACCAGCAGCTACTGCTTTCATAGCGGCATCTTCCGTTGCGATTAGAACATCAGAGTTTCCCTTTGCCTTTTCTATCAACTCTAATTCATCCTTTGGAGCATTTAATTCCTTTAATCTTTGAACAACTTTATCACGAGTTTTAGTTTCATTAACCTCTTTCCAATAGTTATCATAGTGTATCTTTTCACCAAACTGAACATATCTTCTTGCCTCATTTGTTAAATAATCTGATGCATTTACTAAATCAATTCCTAACTGTTTAGATTCTTCCTGCTTTGATACAGCCTCACGTTCCTTTTTAAAACAAATATTTAAATAATAAACACTGCTTCCTACTAAAATTGATAATACTAAAAAAATTGCTGCAGATAATTTCAAAAACTTAGATATTCTCATTTTGATTCCTCCTAAAGCAAATTTAGAAATGGTTTATGGTAATTTAATTCTACAAATTTCCTCCTTATCATTTTTACTTTAATTAATTTTCGTCGGATTGTCCCTGAAATTTATATGCTTTTTCCAAAATTAAATATTTTATTATTATGTAATTTAAAGACTATTCAAAGTTTATCCAATATCTACCGCTCCTGGATAACGGCTTCTAAGCTTCAGATGGAGTTTAAAACTCTACCTGAAGCTTAAAATCCTGTTTATAAAATATCTATCTTTACTCTAAAAATAAATCCCCCCAACAAAGAAGTTCACTCATTAAATAGCAAGTGCTAATTAATGAATGAACTTAATATATGATAAAACTATAATTATGCTTTATCTTTATATGATAATTTTGTATCAAGAACTTTAGATATATTAAACAAATAGCATTTCAAGCTAAAAATATTGGTTATTTTGATTTTTTCCTTTTCCTTGCTGATTTTGTTGTCCTTGTTGATTTTGTTGTCCCTGTTGATTTTGTTGTGCCATTTGCTTTAATTGATTTTGAGCACCATCTATTAATTGAGTCATTTGGTTAAGAGCAGTATTTGCTTGAATTTGTTGATTAGCTTCAGATAATGCATTCATTGCTTGTTGTATAGCACTTTGTAATTGTTGTTCTGACTGCTGCTGCTGTTGCTGTGCTTGATTTCTAAAACTTTGCATTTGATTTGAAAGCTGTGTAGATACGTTTTGAGTTACCTGTGATTGACCTTGTGATTGAGTTTGCGATGCTGTATTATTGTTAGATAGAGCTCCTAAAGTAGATTTTATTTCACTTAGTGTGTGCTGCATAGAATCTTGCTGATTTCTAAGAGTATCTAACTCTCTGGATATTTCAACGTCTGTTTTGGCTTCTTTTAAACTTTTTAATATTTCTTTATTTTTTTCATCCATATTTCAATTCCTCCTAAGCAAAACTTTTGATACATCTATATATTTTCCTTAGCGATTAAATATATGTTATTATAATTTGTGCAAAAGTTGAAAAATCTGCATAACTAAACACTAAACTTATTAAGCAAGCGTTTAATTACGCAGATTTTATTATAATCTTAGATCTCAATATTTTTAAATAAACTTACACCCTTTGTTAGGATAATTTTATATAGTATGAAATCTATTATTAAGAATAAAATAAACATTATAGTTGTAATATAAAATGCTTTTTCACTAAACTTAATAATAGGTATTGCTGATATTCCAGCCCCAAGTACGCCAACTATAAGACTTAAAAATCCATTGAAATTTTGTTTAACAGCTTTGACTTCATTATCCCAGTTTAATTTTGGGTAATTTAAATCAATTAGTAGTCCAGCCATAGAAGAAAATAAAAGTCCAGGAATAGACACAATCAGTGACATTACTACTAGATATAATGGAGCTTTGATTAGTACAATAGCCATTAAAAGCATAACAATGATAGATACTACTCCCATAATCATACCGGATAGTATTTTTGCAGCAAACTGTGTAGTATAGTCCACCGGAATATATTTACTTATAAAAATATTTTGACCTTCTCTTGATATAGCTGTAGCGGTTATTAAGTTGCTTGCACCTAAGAAAATTCCCACTGATAGAGACACTCCAATAATAATTGCTGAAATAATAGGATCTTTTATAATTGCTGTAACCTTTTCTAGCTCTTTAAATAATTGAGGTTGAGTTACCATTGGTAATAATAAAAATACAGGCCATAAAAAGTTCATAATTATACAATTCATAAAATAAACTGGAGTTCTAAATAAAACTTTCAGTTCTCTCATAGTTAATGCTATCAATGGAGAGTGTCTTTCACTAAATTTACTTAATTGTTCTGAATTTAGCTCTTTTCTTTTAGAGTATGTTTCGGAAATTCCGACAATTCCCTTAAAATATAGTTTTTCAGCTAAAACTAATAGTACTAAGACTACAATTAAAGTTAGTATAATATATAAAAGTAAGTTTAAAAAGCCCTGAGTAGTGCTGCTGAACACTAAAGCTTTTGCCCCTATACTAGAACCTGGAAATAACTTATTAGATAATTGAACTAAAGAGTTATTACCCGAAGTTATCATTTTAATCATTTGGTCAGGATTATTTGAAGATACTCCGAATTTTTGCATGAATATATTTATGCAAATAGCTATAAACATAGCTCCAATTCCACCTATGATTTTTAACTTATCTTTATGCTTTCCAAGGTTTGTAAAGCTCATAATTATCATATTTAAAACTGATACTATTCCTAAAGGCGCAAGTGGCAGTATTAAAAATATTATGATACCATATGCATAATATATGAATGAAGCGGAACTTTTCACTCCGTATACAATTAGTATAGGTAAAAACAATACTAGTTCTGTTAAATATTCATATAGTAATGCTACAGTAAATTTAGCTCCTAATATTTCAGAAGGCTTTAGCGGTAGAGGAAGAAGATTTTCTATATCCTTTGTGAAATACAATACATTTAATGAATAGAAGATTCCAAAAAAGAATACAAATATACTTACAAAGGAGATTCCAAGTGCTAGAATTAATCCTTCTTGATTTATACTTGATAAAAGATTATAACCAGAACTAATAGAGTTTACAATTATACCTATCGTTGGGGCAAAAGCGGCTGCTATTAAAATCCATAATGCAATAGTTTTGGCTTTCTTCTTTTTATCACTGCTTAGATTAATATTATTTTTTAAAAGTATCTTAGTTAAAACAATATATCTACTCATTTTCAGTCATCTCCAAGAATATATTTTCTAGTGATTGATCCTGTTTAAATTTCTCTCTAAGTTCACTAAAAGTACCGCAAAATAGTATCTCACCTTTATTTATAATGGCAAACCTGTCACATATCTTTTCCGCTACTTCTAAAACGTGAGTAGAGAAAAAGACAGAGTTTCCCTTATCTGCATGTTCTCTCATCATCTCTTTTAATACATATGATGATTTAGGATCTAATCCAGTCATTGGTTCGTCTAGTATCCATACAGATGGATTGTGTATAAGAGCACCCATTAAAACTATTTTTTGTCTCATGCCATGAGAGTAGCTTTGAATATAATCATCTAAAGCCTTACTAAGTTCAAATCTTTCTGATAGACTTTTAATTCTTTCAATTCTTTCATCTTTACTAACTCCATAGATATCTGCCATAAAATTTAAATACTCTATACCTTTTAATCGTAAAAACATATCAGGATTATCTGGTACAAAACCAAATTGCATTTTAGCCTTTAAAGCATTATCCTTGATATTGATATTATTAATGCTAATGTCTCCACTATCAGCATTAATGATTCCAGTTATCATCTTTATAGTTGTAGTTTTTCCTGCACCATTAGGACCAAGAAAACCAAATATTTCACCATCAGGTATTATTAAATTAATATTATCTACTGCTTTAACTTTAGTATTATAGCTTTTATTAACATTTCTTAGTTCTATCATCTTTTTCCTCCTAATTATTACTTTAAACACTCATAGTTCATTTTATTTGAAAACACTAGTGTATTATCATATTTGTTATATATAATATATAACAAGTATAATAAATGTGCAACCCTATTATTAATCTTTCTATAATTTTTACATAACCTGTATGAGGCTAAATTAATATTTTATCTGGTGTCTACGGCTACTAATACTCCATATACATTAAGTTAGTTAGATAAAAAAGTTTACACCATTAAGCGTAAACTTTTTTATTTATACTTATAAAGTTTTTAATCCTTTTAAAACTGCTAACTTAGCCATATTAAAGATAGAATTTCTTTCATCATCAATTACTATTTTTTCATTTATAGAGCTTCCATCTTCACTCATATTGAATAAAGATATAACATTTTTCTTGAAGGAGTATTCTATAAGGTTATTTACTAATACCTTATCATTTTCTCTTTCGTTTAAAATTTTATATAGATAATTTATAGTATACATAGCTTTTTCAGTATTTCTTCCCTTAGATATATTTTTATCTATACATCTAGTTAAAGCTAGTATTGTCATTTTTGCAATTATACTACTTAGATTAACGTTCATATCTGTATAACTTTGAGTTAAGAATTCTATTGATTTATTTAACTGGTTAAAGTATATATCTATATCTTCATCACCTATTGTAAAGGCAAGTAATACCATGGCAGTTGTTTCTATCTTATCTTCTGTACTACTATCCTCATAATCAACAAAAGCTCCATCTGCAAACTGATTTTTTGCAATAACTCTTAAAAGCTTTTCATGTGGATATTTTCTATCAAGATATTCATTATCATTCATAACCTTATTGTTGTCTTCCAGTAAGTCTTCATGAGCCTTGTATATAAATCCAACTACATCAGTGTCCTCAATATCGAATTTTTCTAGTTCATCTGCTAATGTACTTTCATTAACTTTTAGAGGAATAATATTTCTTAACTCTATACCAAGCACAGGTTCATCTCTAAGCTCCATGAAAATAAAAGTGGTTTCTTGACTTAAGAGTCCATTGTTTTTAGACAGCTCTACTACTTTTTTTCTCATAGCTTCTCTTTTTTCACCACGTTCTACTTTCATGTTAAGCTCAATGGACTTTATTCTCTTTCTAGCCCATACTTTTTTAAGTAGAGTAGCATTCTCTTCTGTATTAAAATTATCTAAATTTATCTTTTGAATATAATCTTTATTCCCAACTTTTCCTTTGATAGTTACTTCTCCACCTACTTCTCCTATTACGTTAGCAAAAATTGAAAAAGGTTCTCTATCATACATATATTCTATAGTTCTAGGATAAGTAGAGGCAATTTTTAAGTTTCCCCAATCAATTTGTATGTCATCTACCTCTGGACTTTGAATTCTCCTAAATTGTCTTAGCACAATATCTTCAATTCTTTTGCCATTATTTATAAATTCTGCTTTACCAAAGCTTTCATGTGCAAGTTTATTTAAAAAGTAATTGTTTGCCGCTGAATCTATTCCAAAACTAAATATTCTATTATCATCCAAATGTTCTCTTACATATGATAATATTTCTTCTTCTTCTTCAACTTGATCATCGGTAAATATTAATATGGTGTTGTGACCGCCTTCATTTTCTAAGGCATATTTTAATCCCTCAAAAATATCTGCATCGCTTTCGATTGATAAATTGTCTATCCATCTTGAAGCGCTTCTTAATGTATCAGCGTTAAAGTCTGCCATACCTTCTTCTGAGAAGTATTTTAAGCTGTCGCCCATAGCCACAATATCAAATTTGTCTCCTTTAGAAAGGTTACGAATGCAAAGCTGGAGAGCATTTTTAGCTTGTTCTAACTTCTCACCTTCCATCGTATCGGAAATATCTATCAAAAACACATAATTTTCCTCAACATCTTCTTCAAAGTGATCAAGTTTTGGAAGCATTCTTATATAGACTATTCCTCTTTCTTCACCCTTCTCTTTATATTCATAGATCATACCATCAGCTTCTAAATGTTCTTGTTCTTTCATGTATAATATAAAATCTTTATCCATGGATTCATATTCTTCATTTAAAGTAATTTTAGCTATAGTATCGCCGTCTCTTTCAACATCTATTTTATGGTAAAGGCTATTAAAATCTAGTTTGCATAGAGACTCAACTAAAATATTAGTTTTTAATTCAAAATCATTTTCTTCATATTTTTTACCTAAAAATTTATCTATAACATTATTTTTAAAGCTATTTATTTTTGAATCTTCATTTAAATTCTTTTGTTCAAAGACTGCAGGAATAACAAGTTTATAAGTATTATCTTTATACTCTAGTTCATTGATATATGATAGTTTTATACTTACTGTTTCCCCAGATATAATCTTTCCTATACTTATTTTAAATTGATGCTGCTTGAATTCCTCTAAAAGGAATGCATTATCCCCTCTTAACTTAGCATTTTCATAAATTTTAATTGATTTCTCTTTTTCTTCTACCACAGCCTTTAATGTTCTGCCACCTATTTCTGCTTCAAAGCCTGAAATTATAGCTCTTTTAGGTATTGGGAAGAAATAAACCCCTTCTATATCACTTTTCCCATCGTTTTCATAAACTTGATGTATAGATACTTCTGCATATGAGCCGCATATATTTCCGTTTATACTTACTTTCTTTAATATTATGCCTTCATTGTTTCCTTTGATTTCTTTTATACCGTAAGCCATTTTTAAAACCACCTTTATATTACTTTAAAAAATCACACTTAGTTTTATGATTTCCATAATAAAACATATTATACATAGCAATTCCAGCTAAGTTTAAAGATAATTATATTTAAAGTCATTATAATATTATCTCGTAAAATCTATTCCATTTTTTAAGTTTTCAAAATAATCTCTTACTTTTAGGTCTTGACCAAGTATATGACCGTCTATCCAAATATAAATAAAATCCAGTAATTGAATTATAGCTTTTTGTTGATCATCATCTACATGGTTTAAATTTATATTTTCAATTTTTTCAATAAAATCTTCATGTATTTTCTTATGATTATCAAAATTAGGATATTCATATAGTCTCATAACTTTTTCTTCATCTGAAAAATGATAAACTGTATATTCCTTAAGTTCATCTATAAGGTCTAGTATTCTATCGTAATAATCTACATATTGTTTGTGCAGAGCTAAATCATAAATAGCCTGTCCAATTTCAAAAAGTTTTTTATGTTCGTCATCAATTATTTGTATATTGCAGCTGTATTTTTTCTTCCATTCGAACATATTTTCACTCTCCCTCTTCTCTAATTGTCTTTAAATTAATTAATACTAATCCCTTTTCTTAATAATAGCATATATTACCTATTTTTATAATATGCATAATTACTTTTTTTAATCTTTAATAGATAATTTTACTATTAAATTGTTATTATGAGTATAGTATTTTCCCATATATGTTGAATATTAATAATAACTATTATATAATATTCTTAATTATTATATTTTAAGAGGAGGTGAACTGTTGCAATAAATCTATAAAAACATATTAAAATCCATATGAATTAATAGGGGAATTAAACAATACTTATAGATTTTTATAGGTTATTGGCAACAGTGAGTGTTATGAATATAGAAGAAGGAATAAAAGCTCCAGATTTTACTTTACCAGGCTCTGATAAAAAGGAACATAGGTTAAGTGATTACTTAGGGAAAAATGTAGTGTTATATTTCTATCCTAAGGATAATACTGCAGGTTGTACAAAACAAGCTTGTGCATTTAGAGATAACTTTGTAACTATAAGCAGTTTAAATGCAATAGTCTTAGGCATTAGCAGAGATTCTTTAAATTCTCATGATAAATTTATTGAAAAAATAAATATTCCATATGTATTGCTTTCTGACTCCAATGAAGATGTATGTAAATTATATGAGGTTTTAAAAGAAAAGAATATGTATGGTAAAAAAAGTATTGGAATTGAAAGAAGTACCTTTATTATTGACAAAGATGGATTCATAAAAAAGATATTCAGAAAAGTAAAGGTAGATGGACATATTGAAAAAGTATTAGAACAACTAAAATAAAACCATTTAATATTTATAAATTTACATTGCAAATAAGTATTACTTAAGACTTAGTAGACAAGAAGCCCGCTGATAGTTAATAGCAGTGGGTTTCTTGATATTTTAAATTAACATATTTATCCGATGACTACCCGCTCTAATACTCCCTCTTCTCAAAGAGGGAGTAAATAGCGGCTACATCCCTGGATTCGTTCAACTAAGAATCAGGTGGGGTTTGAAACCCCATCTGATTCAAGTTTCCACTTCATTTACTAGCTATTTTCTAACAATAGAATAAGATTTTTTTCAACCTTTTAAGAATAATAATAATTAGCTCAGTCCACAGCCAACTATATAAAAACCCAAAAATATATACGAATAACAATTTTTTTATATTAAAATCATATGATACTGCAGGTCCAAGTACGGGAATTTGAAAAGCATAAAGCAGTATACTTATGCCTACTAGCAGCATAACAGCAGAAAATGCAATTATATATATTCTTCTACCTAAGCATAAGAATCCTATCCCTAAAGATATTCCTAGTAAGCCGGTTGTAAAAGCAAATAAAATAATCTCGCTAGGCATAAAGGCTAGCAATAGAAGCATTGTTAATATATAACCAATAATTCCATAGGAAATAGAAAAAATAGTAGATATAAAAATTGGTGCTGTTGCTAGAGGGCTAATAAGATAGCCTATGCCGGGAGCTAAATCTCCAAAGCATTGAAAAACTGAAGCTAAAGCACTAAGGAAAGCTATAATAGTCATTTTTTTTACTCTTGAATAATTAATTTTTACATTAATATTTATGTCCTCAGCATATTGTGATATTTTATTGCTAAAGTACATAATATCCCTCCAATTCATATATTTATCCCTATAAACCTTATCCTATGCAATACTTGTATAAGTGGTGCATATAATTTTATTGCTGAATTTGGAAGGGAGGCTCCAGAGACTACTGGAGGCAAACCTTTATCTAACATTAAATTTTGTAGTACTTCCCTCTGCACTAGGTATTATTTCTAGTCTAGAATCAATTCTCTCTTTAAGCTCGGGTACGTGAGAAATTATTCCTACGAGTCTTCCGTAATTTTGAAGATCTATTAAACACTGTATAGCATTATCGAGGGATTCAGGATCTAAAGTTCCAAAGCCTTCATCAATAAAAATTGTGTCAATACTTATACCGCCAGCATAACACTGAACTACATCTGCAAGACCTAAAGCCAAAGCAAGCGATGCTTTAAAGCTTTCTCCGCCAGATAGTGTTTTTACATGACGATATTTACCTGTATAATTATCAAAAACTTGAAGTTCCAATCCACTTTGAGTAAGTCCCTTACCCTTTTCTTTTATTCTATCAAGTTCATATCTATATTCAGTCATTTTACCAAGTCTTAAATTTGCTTTTTCAATTATTTCATCAAAAAACGCTGCTAAAACATATCTTTCAAAAGTCATTCTTTCAGTATTGTTACCTTTTGCTACTTCCGCTAAATCTCCAATTATACTGTACTCTTTTTCTTTTTCCTTAATCTGTTCACTCAATTCATTAATTCTAATCAGAGAACTTTTATTTCTCGTTATTTTAGCGTGAAGCTCTGTTTTTTCTTTTTCTAATACTTCCATCTGATCCTTTATATTTTTGTCTTTTTCTAAAAGTGTACTTATAGCTATAATACTTAAACCTTCTAAATCCTTTAAGGATTTTTCGTATCTATCCTTTACAGATCTTAATTCTTCATTAAACTCATTTATTTTTTTATTTAAATTATCAATTTCTTCTTCATTAAGTTTTGAAGCTTTATAATCTTCCAAGCTTTTGAATCCAGATTTTATAATCTCTTCATTTAGCTTGCCTTCAGCTTCCTTCAGCGAAGCTTCAGCTTCATTAAGTGATTTAATTAGCCCTTTATTTTCTGTTAAAAGCTTTTCGTACTGCAGCTTGCATTCATTATACAAATTCTGCGCATCTTTTAAGGCTTTACACATGAACTCATAACGAGATTCTGAGTTCTCAATAACCTTTTTTAATGCCATTTCAGAACGAAGATTTTCTGGAATCTCAACTGTAAGTTGATTTAATATCCCTTTTTTTCTCTCAACTTCCGCTAGCTTTTGAGTATATTCATCATTTAGTTTTTCTAATTTATTTTCTTCAGCTTGAAGCAAGTTTTTCTTTTCATTTAGGCTTTTTAAAGTAGCCTCTTCTTGATTTTTTTCTTTATCAAGTGTCTTAACTTCTATGTATAATTTTTCTTTAAGGCTATCAAATTCTAACAATTTATTATTTATAAAATTTGTTAAATCATCTTTTGATAGCTCTAATATATTTTCTTTTATTAAAAGATTAAGCTCATCTTTTAACCTGTTAATAATATTTAAAAGTAATCTTCCGTTAACATCAGTTTCTCTAAAGCATGCATCACTTTTATCAAATTTCTTTTTTGCTTCCTCTAAAAGTTTCTTATATTCCTTAAGTTCATCCTCTGTTGGAACATCATTTTCAAGCTTTGCAAGTTTGGGATGATGTGTAGAGCCACAAACTGGGCAAGGATCTCCAGTATTTAGCCCTAAAGCTAACACCCCAGCCTGGCCATCTCTAAATATCTGTTCCATATCTCTAAATTTCTTTTCATATTCTTCATATAGTTTTTTGTTTTCATTGACTTCTTTCTTATATTTTAAGTATTCATTTCTAAAAGAAATAAGTTTCCCGTTTTCAGAATGTAAATCAGATATTTTGTTATATATTTGGTTAGTTTTTTCAAGTTCAGCATTAAATTTGATATAATCTGAAGATGCTTTTCTAACAACTTCTAATTTGTTAGACAGGATTTCTATATCTTTTTTAATTTTTTCAACTAATTGCTTTTTTTCATTTTTTTTATTATTAACATCTTTTAACTGTAGTTCTATTAAATTTAGTGATGTATTTTCATCTTCAAATACTTTAACTTTTTCTCTATATCCTTTTAATACAGAAGTATATTCTAAAAGCTTTATTTTTTCCTCTTCTTTGGAATTTTCAACTTTTAGAGCTTCTTCAGCTTTAATCAAAGCTTGACTAGCAATCTCTATGGAGCTCTGATTAAGTTCTAACTCTCTTTTTTTGATTGCTAAATCTTTATGTCTTTCTATGTAGTTTTCTTCTACTGCATCAATTTGTGCTGCTTTTCTAGCTTTTACAAGTCTTTCTTTCTCTAAGTCCATTATGGATTGTTGGCTTTCAAGTTTATCTTTTATTTTTTCAAGGTTTTCTTTTTCCTCAAATTTTTTATTATTCTCTTTTGCCTCAAAAATTTTCTTTTGGTTTTTCTCTAGCTCATTCAAAATTTCTTTTGCTGACTTTTCTAAGGATGACCTTTTCTCAATATCTTCTTCAATAAAACTCTCTAAAGAAGTAACAATTTCAGTTATATTTCTATTTTCACTTTGAATCAATTCCATAAGTTGAGTATTATTGTCAAATTGTATGGTACTTATATTCTCGCTTTGTTTATTATTTAAATCCTTAATTATATTTTTAATTTCTCTGGCTCTATCATTCAACTTTATCTCAACTAATTTATAGGCTTCCGTTCCAAATATTTTCTGAAGTATTTTTTCTCTGTCTTTACTCTCTGATACTAAAAGCTTTCTGAATTCACCTTGAGGTATCATCATAATCTGCTTAAATTGAGCATAGTTAATACCCATAATTTCATTTATTTTATCATTTACATTGCTTACACCAGATATAACCTTTACCTGTTCATCTGAATGTATTATTTTCATTTCTGCATCAGTTTTCTGCTCTGTAGTTCCTTCACCTCTTGATTTTCTCTTTTCCTGCTTTGGTGTTCTCTTTATATAATACTTAGTTCCTTTAAGCTCAAATTCCAATTCTACAGAAGTTAAAGTATCAACATCTGCAAATTGGCTTCTTAAGCTTTCACCATCTCTATCTTCCCCACTGGCTTCACCATATATTGCATAGCTTATACCATCAAATATTGTGGTTTTACCAGCGCCAGTAGGTCCAGTAATCAAAAAAATGCTTTTATTATTTAATATTGTAAAATCTATTTCTTCATTTTTGGCATAGGGTCCAAAAGCAGTCATTGTAAGCTTTAAAGGTCTCAAATTATTCGCCCCTTTCACCTTTTTGTACTTCTTTTAACACCTGAGCTATTACCTTAGCTTTATCTTCGTCAAATTCTTTTCTTGTAATCCCAGTATAAAACTCTTGAAAAAGCTCAAACATATCTCTTTTGCTTCGATGTTCTGCTGAAAATTGCTCTACAGCTTCCAAGTTCTTATTAAAAGAATTTCGCGTTAGTTTTAAAACATTAGGATACACTGTTCTAATTTTACTCATAGGCTCAATAAGCTCACCATCATCTGTTAAATCAACTTGAAGATAATCTTGAACATTTGTATTTTTGTACACTTCTGGTTTTAACAATTCTTCCAAGCTTCCTCGTATTATCCTCATATCTCTAATTGGAGTAAGTTTTCGTATGTTTACTTCAACATTTCCCTCATCATCTATATTTACTATAGTTATAGATTTATTCTGACGGACTTCAGAGAAAGAATATTTCATAAGAGATCCAGAGTACCTTATACTATCACTTCCCACCTTTTGTGGTCCATGGAGATGACCAAGAGCTGTATAATTAAACTCTTCAAAATGTTCTAGGCATATATAGTCTGTCCCTCCTATAGAAAGTGGTCTTTCTGAATCACTTGTTTCACCACCAATTACAAATCCATGAGCTACAAGTACATTTCTTTCTTTTTTATTCATATTTTCTTTTATAGAAGTTACTATTACTTTCATAGCATCATCATGAGTATGGATATTCTCATCTTCAAATAAATTACGAACTATTACAGGATCTGCATAAGGAACTAAATAAAAGTTAACAGGTCCAGTTTCATCATGAAGAGATACCTTTTGAATATTCTTTTTAAGCCTTCCTTCAATGTATAGACCTTTGTTCATCAATATTCTACTAGCAAAGCCAACCCTATCAGGACTATCATGATTTCCTGCTATGGCTATTATAGGAACTTTTAAATCTATTAGTATTCTAGAAAATACCTGATCTAAGAGTTCCACCGCTTCCACAGGAGGAACCGACCTGTCATATAAGTCTCCTGTAATAACAATAACATGTGGTTTTTCTTCTTCTATAACCTTTATAAATTCATTTAAAATATAGCGCTGATCTTCTGTCATATGGACTTGATGCACTATCTTCCCAATGTGCCAGTCCCCTGTATGAATTATCTTCATGTAAGCACCCTCCAAAGTAAATCACATATACGAAATTTCTATATTATATTTTTCAATTATTTCACTAATGCAATCATCATTTATTAATTTATCTTCAATTTCCTTTATCATGTCTTCTGATAATTTGGTATCATCTATTTTTATTAAAATGAATCCCTTTTTAAATATTATCATATGCACACTTCCTTTAATAAATTTTATTATACTTTAGATTACAGTAAAATAAAAAGAAAAAAATTTTCCTTTGAGATAATTCTATGTAGGAATTTATAAATAAGTGTATTGAATTTAAAAAATCTAATTATTACCGAAATATCAAGGCACTAATTAGATTTTATTTATGATAATATTTAATTTATTTCATATCCATCTTTTGTTTTTTTCTGATATAATCCAATCCATTCTGGTATCTTCCCTTTATTTTTAAGAAGTTCAATAGCAACATCTCCAACTACTGCTAGGTCTTCTGCGTTAAAGTAATATTCAATGTTTTTGTCAAATAATATATTTGCAGAAGCTGGTAATTCCTCATCTCCTTGCCAAACTATAAATGTAATATATACATTGTTTATAAACTCAAATTTACAACATAAGTCTGCTCTTTCTAAGATTTGTGCACCTACAGCTTTAGAGCCTTCTCTAAAAATTTCTGGTTTACTTGAAAAAACTCTAGCAAGCTTAAGTATAGTTCTATTATAAAAATTACTATAGTATACTAATCCACCAGGTATTTCTTTATAGGTTATATCCTTATTAAAAGGAGGAACTGCCTTAGAATTTACAAGGTATCTTAATATTAAGGTTTTTATTGCATAGGCTTTAATTTCCTCTCCACTTTCAGTATCGTATAGTTCTCCAGAAGGATGATTTACAGTATAATTTTTTCCCATTATTTTAATTTTAAAATAACTACTCTCCCTGTCATAAGGAATAGTAGATTGATTTGAAATATCCACTGGGTCTGCCTTAGAAAATATGTTTTGTATGTATTCGTAAGGAACCCTTCCCTGTCTATCATATTTTAAATCCTTATTTTCCATTAATTAATCCCCCTTAATGCAAAAATATATAGTATTAAACCCATTATAGAAATTATACTATAAAAAAGGAAAGATTTGATAGCTAAAGTTATTGTGAATTATAAAATTAAAAAATGTTTAATAATATTTAATTTACTTATTTACTTATTTACTTATTTCCTTACTACTTTCCTAACTCCCGCCAGTTCTCGTATATTTCTCCTAATTCCGCTAAAGCTCCTGCTTGATCTTTTCCCATAATAATTCCACGGAGTCTTGCCAAATTAATATTAATATTATAAATTTCGTCTCTTTCAACACTGAATTGAATTCTTGGCACTATTTTTCCCCATGCAGTCACTAGTTTTTGTCTGTCTTCCTCAGCACGATTCCAGTTTTCTTCCTTTACATCTTCTACAATTATTGAAATATAATTTGCTACATCTTCTCCTTCTCTCATAGGCTTTTTAAGAATTTGCCCTGTTGTCATGATTAACACAAAGAAACCCAAGATAACAATTGGTATACTGTAAGCAATTATTTTTTTCATCAATACACCTCCTATTCTACTGTTTAGTAGATTTTGCATTTCCAAAGTCTTTGTACAAATCTATATATAGACTATTGCTTTTATCGATAGCAGCCATAAATACATCTTCAACATCATTTATTCCTTTTTTTCTTAACTCATCTGTTAACCATTCCTTATCTTTGTTTATGACTTTTAGATTCTTTGGTATAATAGTTCCATCATATATAAGTGTTATTGTCAATCCTCCAGGCCCTGTATAAAGATTCATATCCTTTGGAGTAACAGGGAGATATTCGGGTTTCTTTAATACAGAAAGTTGCCCGTCTTTTTCCAAGACTGCAAATTGTACTTCTTTTAAATCAAATACATCTTTTGTTCTAAGTTGTTCCAATAAGTCAGATAAACGAAATCTCATTTTTTTCATTGCATCTTCCATTATCTTTCCATTCATTACTACAATAGTAGGCTCTCCGTCAATATAGCTTGAAATAGTTTTGGACTTTATTGTAGACAACTGCATAGCAAAGCAAATCACCGCCCAAGTTAAAAGCCCTACCCAGTGTGCCCAGGCACTACTAGTTAGATCAGTAGTTAAAGTGGATGCTGTGGATCCAATCGTGATTCCCAGTACATAATCAAAGAAAGTAAGCTGACTAATCTGCTGCTTTCCAAGTATTCTGGCGAAAATTAACAAAGTAAAAAAGCCAATTATTCCTCTAACTAAAACTATTAATGCTTCACTCAAATTAATCACCTCAATACTCTATAAGAGTTTTTATTTATTATATAAGAACAATATAAATTCTAGTTATATATGTTATAAAAAGCTGAAAGAATTATACTTCCAGCTTCTCATGTAAAATTGTCATTTTTATTTTATTGTTTATATGTTGGTTCTTGCTCTTCAATATATTGCTGTCTACCTTGTAAAGTTTGAAGTGCATCATCTAAATTTTTTGCTATATTTTGAAAATCTGTTTTTGCTTGTTGGTCTTCAGTTTCTAATGCAAATGTTTTCATTGTAGCTGCTGCACTTTAAATACCTGCTATTGCTTGTTGCATTTGAGTTCCTACTGTCATACTGTCACCTCCTTTCAAAATGTTTAGCATATTTACATTTCTATAGATACTGCATGAGCAATACCTGGAATACTTTCCTTTTGTTGAAATGTCATTGGTGACATTAACGCACCAGTTGCTACAATTAAAATTTTTTTCAGTTCGCCTTTTCTCATGCGATTTAAAAGATGACCATAAGTTACTGTTGAGGAACAACCACAACCACTTCCGCCTGATAACACTGGCTGATCCTGTTTATAAATTAAAAGCCCACAATCTGTGAGTATCTCTGGAGGAATATTCATTCCATGTTTATTTAAAAGTTCTCCTGCAATTCGATGACCAAGAGCACCTAAGTCGCCAGTGGCTATCATATCATAATAAGAGGGACTTATGTTTAAATCTCTAAAATGAGCTTCAATTGTATCTACTGCAGCTGGTGCCATTGCCTCCCCCATATTAAAAGGATCTGAAATCCCCATATCTATAACACGACCGATAGTAGCAGAAGTAACTTTAGGTCCTTCTCCTTTGCTTGCTACTATTGCTGCACCAGATCCTGTTACAGTCCATTGGGCTGTTGGTGGTTTCTGCCCACCGTATTCCGTTGGATATCTATATTGTTTTTCTGATGCTGAATTATGACTGGTTGCTGCAGCTAATACGTAGTCTGCTGCCTTGCTGCTTACTAATAAAGATGCCAATGCTAATCCTTCCATTGAACTTGAACAAGCACCGTAAATTCCCAAATAAGGAATGGAAAGAGTACGTGCTGCGAAACTGCTGGTTACAATCTGATTTAATAAATCTCCACTGAGAAAAAATCCAATATCTTCTTTCTTTACTTTTGCTTTTTCGATGGCTATTTCACATGCCTGCTCCAATAGTTTTTTTTCTGCTTTTTCAAAGCTATCCTGGCCTAGCCAAATATCTTCATGTAGGATATCAAAGTCTTCTGCTATAGCACCTTTTGCTTCAAAAGGTCCTCCAACGGCAGCAGAAGATATAATAACTGGTTTAGATTCAAAAACCCAAGATTGATGCCCTTTTTTCATTTACATTCCTCCTTTTAGTTGGAACACTGGGTAATTTTGCTTGTTTCCCTTCGGGAACTGGGTAACTTAAGATTTTCGCTTCCGCTCATAAATTACCCGTAAAAGTTCATTTAGAACTTTTACCTAGCAAAATTACCCGTTAAAGTCCATTTAGGACTTTAACCTCCTAACCACTGAAGTGTAATTTTTATAATTGCAACTACAAAAGCAGAAAAAACACCATATACAATTACTGATCCAGCTATTTTAAACATATTACCTCCCACGCCAAGGACATAGCCTTCAGTTCTATGTTCAATAGCAGCAGAAGCCATTGAGTTAGCAAATCCAGTAACGGGTATTGCAGTGCCTGCTCCAGCCCATTGCCCAATGTGGTCATATATACCTAGACCAGTGAGTAATACTGAAATAATAATTAATGTTGCTGAAGTAGGATCTCCTGCTGTCTTTTCGGTAAACCCAAAATATGTAATAAATAGCCATTGTAGTAACTGTCCAAAGGTGCATATAAGTCCTCCTACAAAAAAAGCTTTGACACAATTTTTAAATACTGGCCGATTTGGTTCCATTACTTTAGCAAAATCTTGATATTCTTGCTGCATAGGAGTTAATTTCTTCTTTTTCTTATTGGACATTCTTATCACCTTCTAACGTAATAAAAAAGATTCTAATTTTTCCATCACAGCTTTTAACTTCTCTGCATCCTGCTGGTACATCTGTTTAGCTGCTTCATCTTCTGTCTCAAGTGCAAAAGATATTAAATCTGCCTGACATTTCTCTATATTAGCATAAAGCAGCTCTTTTACTTGGGACTGTGGCAGTTGCAGTGCGTCATCAAAGAGATCCAAGTATAAGTCTCCACATGCATCCACCTGACCAATAAAAACATTATCTAAAGATACTCCTGCATTTTGTAGTTGACTTTTAAGCCATCTATGATTTAATCCCATATTGCTTAAAGGCTCATTGAGAATGTTACCATCTAAAATTACTGTTTGTGGCGCTACTTGTGGAGCTACTTTTTTTCCCATATCATGTGGAGTAATTGGCTTTTTATCTGGTTTTAAAATAACATTAATGTCCCCAGTAGGCTCCATAATTGCAAATTCCACATCTGCTAAATTAAATGCACCTTTAGAACGTAATCCTCTTAAGAGCTCTTCCCCTGTCATTCTTTCTTTCTCTAAATTTTCTTCCATTACTTTCCCGTCTTTTATTAGCAGAGTTTCTACACCATAAATTAAGTTATGTAACTGTCTGCTTTTCATAGCTGCAAAATCTAAAGCTATAGTTAATAACGCCCATACTAATATAGAAATAATACCGAAAGCAAAATTTTTAATAATGTTTACTGAAAGCAAGGCTGCTAAAATTGAGACCACTGTATAGTTAACAAATTGAAAAGCTGTTATATTGGAAATATTTTTTTTACCTATCAATCTCACTAAAATTAAAGCAAGAAAAAATAAAACCACGGATCTTATTAAAATTACTAACCATTCTACCATGCCATATCGCCCCTTACTTGCCTTTATATTGAGGTTCTTCAAATTCTAAAGTTTTCAACCTATTTTCTAAGTCTTTAATAACTGATGCTGTTGTTGTAAGAGCCTCTTTATATGCGGCTTTAGCTTCTTCCTTTTGAGATTGAACAGAGTAAATTCTTAGCGTCCCCTGTACCCCTTTTAAATTAGCTAAAGTTTGTTTTACCTTAGAGCCAATGGTCATTGCTATGAACCTCCTCTTCAAATAATTATTTAATTTTCACTTTTTTTTCTTTACAATCCTTATTGTTTCAATTATTTTTTATTTCATTCATTATAATAACTTATATTTTTATTTTAAAGTAAACTTAGTTATGGAAAAGACTTGAACATCTTTCCTATTAGTTTTTGTATACATTTCAAATAGAATACTAATAATATTAACTGTTAGTTTAATATTAGTTATGCTATAGTAGGAGGTATAAAAGATGACAGTAGTAAACAAATTAAATCAAACTCTAGAAATGTTGAAATCCTGTGAATCAAATTGTAATACTTTTTCAATGGATACAGATGATTTAAATGCAAAACAACTTTATACTAAACTAGGAGAGCAGCTTAAACAGTGCACAGATATGCTGCAAAGCAGAATAAGCTATGTAATGGAGCAAGAACCACAATATCAGACTCAAAATCAACAGAATCAAGTGAATCAGCAAGCTAGTGCTATGGAAAACATGGAAAAACAACCACCAGAGTTATAGTAAAAGTGTAAGTTGTGTTTTTTACACTGATGACTAAAAGCTTAAATATAAATAAGTGTAATTTTTAAAAAATGCTAAAATAAAAAACCCCATTGATATTGGGGTTTTCAAATTTGCTATTCAACTCTAATTATTTCTGCATTTTCTAGGGCGTTGTAGTGAGTATAGCCTCCAATATGAAGTATTGTATCACCTAATTCAGGATCTATATGCATTCCGCCTAAGCAAGGATAGCTGTGCCAGTATTTTGCTACTGATTTCTTAGCTTCTTCGCCTAATTTTGTACCTGCAAGATGTTTGGCTATATTATATCCATTACCACAGGGTGCTGAAATTACTACATCCGCTCTAACTATCACATCATCATTATTTACAAAGAGTTTAAATTTAGGTTTTCCAAGTTTAAACTCATCAATAAAATCATTAACTAATTGGAATTTGCCATAAGTTAAAGTGCAGAATGGTTTAGGGAATGCATATTCAAGTCCATACTTTTTACACTCATCAATTACCAGCTCCCTTGTCCACTTTGACACCCAATCCTTATCTTCACAAGGTACAATAATAGCTTTTCCTCCACTTTCCTTTATAATTTTAGGAAGCTCTGGAAGTATGTCTTGATGAACTCCAATGATTATAGCTATATCATGCTCTTGAAATTTATCTGGAAGATATTTTAGTGGTTCATCTTCAAATAATTTATAAAAATCTGGTACTTTAACTATTTGCGAAATACTATTTTCAAAATTTAAGTTGTACTTAGTTCTGCACCAAACACAAGATTTGCCACATACAGTACATACGTCTCTTTCATCTCTTAAGTGAGGTATAAATTTTGTATTAGCAAATCTTGTGTCAATCTTAACGTAAAAATCATTTTCAACCTTTTTATCACTCTTCTCGGAACAAATCACTAATAATTTCATGTTCCCCCTCCTCAATTGACTTTTAACTAATTATAGTAAAAGTTAACCAAAAAGTCAGTAACACAGGTTACTGTTTTGTTAAATATTTATCTATCCCAACTTATTTAACCTTTTTTCAAAGTATATGAACATTAGGATTGCATCTACTGTCCACTGAATAACTGTAATCCACCAAACATAAATAATAGATAACTTTAATATTCGTATAAAATAGAAAATTAAGGGTACTCTTATTAACCAACTTGTGAGAAGTGATACAATAAAAGGACTTTTGGCATCACCAGCACCTTTTAGCGCTCCAGCAAATACTAAGGATAAAGCTATTGATGGCTGTTCAAAAGCGCCTATAAATAAGCACAATGATGCTAAATATACAACTTTCCGTTCATCTTCATTTACAAATAAATCCACTAAGAAACCAGGCATTAATAGAAAGACTATTCCAAATACCCCCATCATAATCACAGCACCAAGGGCGCAGGCATAACCGTATTCCTTTGCTTTTTTATAATTTCTTTCTCCAATTTTTAATCCCACTAAAGTTGTTGCAGCGGTACCAAAGCCCATGCCTGGCATGAAGGACATAGATTCAACTATATTTGCTATTTGATTTGCAGCAAAAGGAATAGTTCCAGCACGCATTATAATAAAGGTACCTAACAACCTGCTTGTACTAAATGCTGCTTCTTCCATAGAGGAAGGTATAGCTAAAAATAATAAATTCTTAACTTTACCTGTATGTAGTTTTATCATATATCTTAGTCTTATTTTAACTTCAGATTTAATAAGCAAATATAATAGTAAAAATATAAAACCAAAAAATTGAGAAATAACTGAAGCAACTGCAGCTCCTATCACGCCCATTTTAGGTGCTGTAATTCCAAATATTAATGCCAAATCAAAGACAATCTTTAAAGCAGCTACAATAAGGGAAGCCACAAATGGCGTATATGTATTACCATATCCTCTTAATATTGAACTTATAATATTTATTAACATATTGAAGAATATTGAAACTATAGTAATTCGAGTATAAGTATCACTTAAGTCTAATACTCCTCCTCTGGCTCCAGCTATTTGCAATATTGTCCTGCTGAAGATAAATAGTCCATAACATAGTATAAAGGAAAGAAAAATTCCTATTACAAATCCTATAGACGCATATTCCTCTGCTTCTTTTTTATCTCGTGCCCCTATGCTTCTAGAAACGAATGAAGTTATTCCTATAGAAAGTCCTATAGTGATAAATATTACAACACAGGCATTAAGAATTTCATTACTTATTCCAACAGCACTTACTGCTTTGTTTCCCCCATAATTACCGATAATCATCGTATCAAACATGGACATTAGTGTGTAAACTGCCGCTTCAGCAATAGCTGGGATTGATATATTTAATACCTCTTTTACAACATTTTTACTTAACATATTCTTTCCGCCTTTTAATACATTTAAAATTTTGAGCCTTATATTCTTAAATATATTAATTTAGTAGCGGTTTTAATATAGAAATTTTTTAACAGAGGGATTTTTGCCAACCTTTTTTACTTTATAGAGAAACAAACTAGAAAATTGACTTACACAAAGGGATATGTTTCCAAAGCTGAAGGTAGATTTAAAAACTTTGTGACAGTCTTAGTGAAGGGTTTTAAGAGAACCTTAGAACTTTAGAGTTGTTTGAGCGAAGCGAGTTCTCGAAAGTTCTTAGGTTATCTTGGAACACAAGCTTTAGACTGGCTAAAAGTTCTTAACGGACTGAAGCTTGGAAACATAGCCCGGGGTGTAAGTCAATTTTCGGCCTTGCAACCCTATATAGATATCCACAAAACGTTATTACTGTTTATTGTCTACATAACTTTTAATTGACTGTAAAAATTCCTCTCCATATTTTTTAAGTTTAGTTTCACCTACTCCTTTTATGTTAAGCATAGCTTCTTCATCTAAGGGACAATATTCACTCATCTCTCGTAAAGTACTATCTGAAAATACAATATAAGGTGGAACATTCTCTCTCTCAGAAATACTTTTTCTGAGTGTTTTCAGCACTACAAATAATGAGTTGTCTTCTACTGCTATTTTCTTTCGTTTTTGTGTCTTATGATATACCTTTTGTTCACCCTTAAGCACACCTACAGCTTTTTCTTTTAATCTAACTACAGGGAACTGACTTTCTGTAAGGCCTAAGTAGTCGTCCGCAATTAGTACATTTATGAGGTCCTTTATTTCCTTTAAAGTGTATCCTTTCATTATTCCAAAGGTAGATAGCTTGTTAAATCCAAACTCAGAAACTTTCTGATCTTTTGAACCTTTAAGTACTTGAGATACAAGTACAGTTCCAAACCTCTGCTTCATTCTAGCTACACAGGAAAAAATCTTTTGAGCATCAATAGTTATATCTGAAAGTTCCGTTTCATCTTTACAGTTGCTGCAGTTATCGCAGTAATCTTGAACATTTTCTTCTTCAAAATATTCAAGAATATATTTTCTTAAACATTTTGTAGTATGGCAATAATCAACCATATGTTGAAGTCTTCTATATTCCATTAATCTTCTTTCTTCTAAAGAGGTGCTTTGTTCGATTAAAAATTTCTGTAGCATTATATCTTGAGCTCCAAATAATAAAATACATTGACTTGCTTCGCCATCTCTTCCAGCACGTCCTGCCTCTTGATAATATGCTTCCATATTTTTAGGTATGCTATAGTGTATTACATATCTAACATTTGATTTATCAATACCCATACCAAAAGCATTAGTTGCAACTATAATATTTACGTTATCATATATAAAGTCTTCTTGAGCCTTGCTCCTTTCAGAGTCATCTAATCCTGCATGATATTTGCTTACGGCATAGCCTTTACCTTTTAGTAACTCATATATGCTGTCAACTTCCTTTCTTGTTGCTGCATATATTATACCTACTTGATCTTTATTATCTTCTATATATTTTATCAAATAATCTTTTTTATTTTCTCCTCTAACTACAGAAAAGAACAGGTTTTTACGGTCAAAGCCTGTAGTATAAACCTTTGAATTTTTAAGCCCTAGAAGTTTTACAACATCATCTTTTACCTCTTTAGTTGCTGTAGCTGTAAAGGCTGAAATAACAGGCCTGTCTGTTAAGCTCTTAATTAGAGGTTGTATAGTCCTATAACTTGGTCTAAAATCATGCCCCCACTGTGATACACAGTGACATTCATCTATTGCTATCATTGATATATTTATTGTTCTAAGAAGCTGACAAAAATTCTCTGATTCCAACCTTTCCGGCGATATATATAATAACTTTGCATAGCCACTTAGAGCCAGCAAAATTCTCTGCTCCATCTCGTTATTATCTAATGTACTATTTATGTAAGTTGCCTTAACACCAGCACTATTTAAAGAATCTACCTGATCCTTCATAAGGGATATTAAAGGTGATATTACAATAGTAATACCTGGGAGAAGAAGTGCAGGTATTTGATAGCATATGGATTTGCCTGCTCCTGTAGGCATTATGGCAAAAGTATCTTCACCCTTTAATATACTTTCTATAACCTTTTCCTGACCTTTTCTAAAACTACTATATCCGTAATATTTCTTAAGTAATTTTCTAGCTTCATCTAGCATTAAGTTAAGACCTCCTGAATTTAATCAACCTATATTATAACATTTAAATGATATTATAAATAAACAATAATTTTTAATTTTAATATATATTTCATTTTTATACTTCATAATTTATGTTAAAATATATTAATAATGATTATACTTATAAGCAGGCATCCAAAATCTTAAGTAGATATCCCAAATCTATGATTTGGTGATAGTCACTTACACAGCGTGTTGATTTTGAGATGATCGGTTAAGTAGCGAACCCAAATCTTTGATTTGAAGTGAGTCACTTACTCAGCGAGTACTCATTCGACGATAAGAGAAGGAGTTTCATATTTAAAGCAACATATTTTTTTAGTTAAAACATATGCTTTATATTAAATACAGTAATAAAGGAGACACTCAATATGAATTTAAGCACTAAAAAATCTATAGCAATCATTATCTTAGTTTCTTTAATCCCTATATGCTCAGCCTATTCAAAATCTGTAGGATTTTTTTTATTTAATTCTAAATTATTAAGAAATGATAACTCTAAAGTACAACAGTACATGCCACAAATAACAACTAAAGAAAATTTAATTATAAAAAATACAAATAATAATGAAGAATTAATATATGAAATTAAAAGTAAAAAGAATGATTTAGATATGGCTATAAAATCCTTAAGGGTTAAAGATTATAATGTAGCCTTGCAGTTAAGTGAAAAAATTAAGCAGTATGTTAGCAAGGGACAAACTTTAGACCAAAATATCGATAACATGAAAGAAAATATAAAAATAGATGGAAAAAAACATGACTACGCGTCACTTATAAGTCATATGGATAGTGTAATCAACCTACAAAAGGCTAAATATAATTTTCTGAAAGAAGCAAATCTAAATTTGGATTTGGCATTAGAATATTTAAAATAAACCTCATAAAGCTTGTATTTATAATATAAAATATAGTATAATACTTTTGGTGATGGAGCTCACCTTTAATCGCGTAAGCTAATGGCTCCTACTTTAATTTTAAATTAAAGTAGGAGTTTTTTTGCTATACTAAGCATGAAGAGGAGATGCATAAAATGAGAAAATACATTTTTATAGGAATAGGAGGTTTTTTTGGAGCTATTTTAAGGCTTTATATAAAAGCTTTTCCAATACAGAATTATAAAGAGCTAGTTCCACTTAATATACTTTTTATTAATGTAATGGGAAGTTTTCTTCTTGCATTAATAACTACAACCACATTAGAAGTTTGGGAAATAAATTCAGACATAAGACTTGGAATTTGCACTGGCTTTTTAGGTGCATACACTACTTTTTCAACTATGTGCAAGGAAGCTGTAACATTTTTAGATAAGGGCGACTATTTTTCCGCTGTGACCTATCTTACAAACTCAGTGTTTCTTGGCATAGCTGCAGCATATCTAGGTGTAGTAGTTGCAAGGGAGTTTGTATATAAATTAGTGACTAAAAAAGCTTATAAGTATGATTAAAATGATACTAGAGGCCTTTAATTTTTTAGAGTACAATTGACAATTGACAGAGGACAGAGAAGGTGAGTTTTCTTCCTTACGGCAGAAAACTAATTTATTTTAATCTCGTTTCGCTAATGCGAAACATTAGTTTATAATATAAATCAAAGATTTTTCACAATGTAATGGAGAAAAATCCTCCTTCATTGTCCTCTGTCAATTCTCCTCTGTCCTCTAAAAAATTTTGCGTCGCAAAATTTTAGTTGGAGGTGTTAATTATGGAATTTCTATTAGTAGGGACTGGCGGAATACTAGGAAGTATAACAAGATATTCTCTAGGTAAATTTGTAGCTGCTCACTGTAAAAGGCAATTTCCAGTGGGAACTGCTTTTATAAATATAAGTGGAGCATTGCTACTTGGAATATTAAGCAGTGCTGGGACAAGTAAAAACATGTATATATTTTTAGGAGATGGTTTTCTCGGAGCTTACACTACATTTTCTACATTTATGTATGAGGGCTTTAATCTATTTGAAAGCAATAAAAAGCTTAATGCATTTATTTATATACTAATGTCAGTTCTTTTAGGTGTTATTGGATATAAAATAGGCTTTAAACTTGGATTATTGTTTTAAATAAGGCATCTGAAAGAAAATAATAAGTCAAAGATGAGTAGGAGTAAAGTGAATTTATCACTTTACTCCTACTCTTTTAGTGTTTCTTCTAGTATTTTTTCATCCTTTTGTAAAGTCATAGAAACTACAACTATAATAAACGCAAAAACAGCTATACCAAAATATAAAATTTTAAAGGTTGCAGAATAATCAAATTCTCTAACCGCATAAAATTCAATAAGTCTTCCCCATAAAAGAGATATTAGGAATCCTCCTAGAAATCTTATTGATGTATATAGCGACATTTTTCTTGAAACATTTGTATGAATTGATTTTGCAAGAAAAATGTTTAAAGTTGAAAAAGCTATTCCTACAAATAGGGCTGTAAGAGCCAAAAATAATACAGATATTCCTAGTGATAAATGCACTCCAATTCCAACAGAGGATACGATAAATACGATAAACACATAATTTCTTATTGTTTTAAATGAAAGTTTTCTAAGTAAAATTACTGGTAGTATAGTTCCTACTACACCTAATATTTGCTCCAAGGATAACACTCTTCCAGTACTTCCGATAGCTTTAAAGCTTTCCATATAGTATGCTAAATAAACCTGAATAGATCCAAAAATAGCTTGTGCTGAAAATATCATCAATACTAAGCTAATATATATCTTTTTATTATCCTGTGGTAAATCTTCACTAATAAAATTTTCTTCAACTTTTTCGTGAGCATTTTTAATACTTATTAAGATGAAAACCCATACTATAATGCCCATAATTATTGGTATTAAGAATAGTTTTATTGGTTCATTAATAAAGCTTCCTGTTATCATTGCAGCAACAAGTCCACCAGCTGCAGCTCCAATTTCTAAAATGGTTGAACTCTTCTTTTGATCTTCGCTGCTTAAAGCAACCTTACTCATTGAAAGCACCAATGGGAAAAATGCTGCCTCACCTAAAGCTTCAATAAATCTTCCAAATACAAATAAAGGATACTTTATTACAGTTATTGAAAGTATTTCTATAGAAATTCCAAGTATCCATAAGAATACAAAGGTTAAAAGCAGTGGTTTTGTTCCAGTTTTCTTTATAAGAAAACCAACTACTGGAGAAAACAAAATCATCACTAAGTATCCTATATTGGGTAGCCACGAAACCTGACTTATTGTAACGCCAAATATCTTTTGAAGAGTTGGCAATATTGGGAAAAACATAACTACACCAAATATTGATAAAAATGGTACAATGAAATCTGCTATGAAAATACTATTTCTTTCTCTTGAATTCATTTTTCCTCCTCATTTATAACTGTACATTAATATATTCAACAAAATCACTAATTACTATATAAAGCTTTTAAAATGGTCACTTTATATTATTAACTAAAGTGACCATTTTAAATAGTGATTATACTTCTTTTACTATATTTTTCATAAGATTGATGAATTTTTCTCTTGCTATTTCTGAAGTTTCCATTACTTCAGCGTGACTCAAAGGTTGCTCAAGTATTCCTGCTGCCATATTTGTCATACATGAAACACCTATAACCTTTATTCCGCTGTGATTTGCTATAATTACTTCTGGAACAGTTGACATACCAACTGCATCTGCACCTAAAATACGTGCCATTCTTACTTCAGCAGGTGTCTCATAAGTAGGGCCACTAAACCAAGCATATACTCCCTCTTGAACTGGTATATTTAATTTTTCAGCTATACTCTTAACCTTGCTTCTTAAGTCTTTATCATATGCATTTGACATATCAGGGAAACGAGGACCAAATTCATCTAAGTTTTTGCCTATTAATGGATTAGTTCCTGATAGGTTAAGGTGATCTTTTATAATCATTAAATCTCCAGGTTTATAATCTGTATTTGCAGCACCAGCAGCATTTGTAACAACCAAGGTTTCAATACCTAGTGCCTTCATAACACGAACTGGGAATACAACTTCTTGTACATCATACCCTTCATAATAATGGAATCTTCCCTGCATAGCTATAACTGTTTTTCCTTCTAAAGTTCCAACAACTAAACGACCAGCGTGTCCTTGAACAGTTGATACTGGAAAATGAGGTAATTCATTATAAGGATAAAACTCTGGATTTTCTATTTGATCTGCAATTGCTCCAAGACCAGATCCTAAAATAAGACCTATTTGAGGCTTATATTTTGTTTTTTCTAAAATAAAATTTGATGCTTCTTTAATTTTTAATTCATAATTCATTTCATCTACTCCTTAATATTAAATCTTATTTCAAAATTTCTTTTAAAAAACTTTCTCCATTTTTAATTTTCTCTAAAGAAAAGACTTCAGCAATAGTCTGCCCAATATCAGCAAAGCTATTTCTTGTTCCAAGGTTAGTATTGGATTTTAAAGTTTTACCATAAGCTATAAAAGGTACATACTCTCTTGTATGATCTGTTCCCGGTGTAGTAGGGTCACAACCGTGATCAGCAGTAATCATTAAAAGATCTGAATCTCTCATTCCTTCAAGTATTTCTGGAAGTCTTGAATCAAAAGCCTCTAAGCCTTTTCCATAAGCTTCTGGATCATTACGATGTCCCCACTTCATATCAAAATCAACTAGATTTGTAAATATCAATCCTTTTTTATTTTGCTTCATATAATTTAAAGTTTGATCTATTCCATCCATATTATCTTTTGTATGAATTGCCTCTGTAATGCCTTTACCGCAGAATATATCTTCTATTTTTCCTACAGCCATTACATGTAATTTATTATTTTTTAAAACATCAAGTAGAGTGTCATGTGGCGGTGTTAATGAAAAATCTCTTCTATTAGCAGTTCTCGAGAAATTTCCTGGTTGTCCGATAAATGGTCTAGCAATTACTCTAGCCACTGCATGCTCATCTTTTAGTATTTTTCTTGCAATTTCGCACATTTTATATAGTTCTTCAAGTGGTATAATATCTTCATGTACAGCTATCTGGAATACACTATCTGCTGAAGTGTAAACAATAGGATTGCCAGTCTTCATATGTTCTTCACCAAGTTCATCTAATATTGCAGTTCCTGAAGCAGGCTTATTACCTATCATTTTTCTTCCAATGGCGCCTTCAAAGGCTTCAACAATTTCTCTTGGGAATCCGTTAGGATACGTTGGGAAAGGTTGTTTTGACACTACTCCTGCCATCTCCCAATGTCCTGTTGTTGTATCCTTTCCGTTTGATGCTTCAGCTAACCGAGCATAACAACCTAATGGGCTTTCTGCCTTATTAACTCCTTTTATATTATCAATATTTCCAAGTCCTAGTTTTTCTAAGTTAGGAAGTTTTAATCCTCCTAGTACCTTTGATACATTTCCAATTGTATTACAGCCAATATCACCATATTTATCAGCATCATACATTTCACCCATTCCAACACTGTCTAGCACTATCCATATAACTCTATCTACCATATCTCCTACTGATTTTTAAATTAATGACATTATTTTAAAAACCAGTACTTCACCTCCTTATTTTTCAAAATTTTATATTAATTCTACTGTTATAGTTTCAAATCATGTATGTTGTTCATACGTAATATGTGAAAGCGCTTCCACATAACTTATTATAAAATGTGAATTTAAGTAAATTCACATTTGGCTTTATATCTTTGCATATTGACTTTTTTATTTTGATTAATAAATTGTATCGATGTAAACTAACAATTTATCTAGTTTGCTAAAATTATCAGCATTATTTCACATTTAAATATGTTAGCGCTTACATACTTAATATACAACATATTATGCCAAAGTTCAATATGTTGTTTTAAAATTTTTTCTAACTGAACAATATAATAATCATGAGTGATTTTGATTAAATTATATTAGTATTTTTAATTAAATACTAATGCTGATATTTATCATATAATAAGAACCAATTTATAAAAAAATCATATAATTAATATTATGAGATAATTAATATCATATACTATTGATATACAAAGTTAATTATTCTTAATTATCATTTGATAATTAAATTCTCAGTGATTTTTTATATAAATAAGCTAATTTATTACCTACATAAGCTTAGGATTTATCACATATTTATCAATTGAACATATTATATTATTATAATAGATGTATTTTTATAAAACCAAACCCTTATCAGAGATTATGAATGATTAGATATTATTAAATATAACTAGAAATACTGAACTTTAGGAGGCAACAATCAAATGGACAAAGAAAAGGCTGCTTATTTATCTATTGTATCAAATTCTTTACTTATTATTTTCAAGCTTACTGCCGGTATACTTATAGGTTCTATAAGTGTTATATCAGAAGCTATTCACTCTTCAATCGACTTGTTAGCTAGCTTTATAGCGTTTTTTTCCATAAGAAAAGCATCAAAAACAGAGGATGATGACCATCCTTTTGGATATGGTAAATATGAAAATGTATCTGGATTTGCGGAAGCTATTTTGATATTTTTCGCTGCTGCCTTTATTATTATAGAAGCGATGAAAAAAATTATTCATGGATCATCAATAGATAGTGTTGGATTAGGCTTAGCGGTAATGTTTATTTCATCTGTAGTTAACTTTTTAATATCTACTAAGTTATTTAGTGTGGCAAGAAAAACTGATTCTATTGCACTAGAAGCTGATGCATTACATCTTTTAACGGATGTAATAACAACCGCAGGAGTATTTTTAGGGCTCCTTGTAGTTAAGTTAACGGGATTAAAAATCATTGACTCCTTGACTGCAATATTTGTAGCATTCCTAATTATAAAAACTTCTATTGATTTAACCAAAAGATCCATAAAAGATTTAGTGGATAGCAGACTTCCAGATGAAGATATTAGTAAAATATTAGAAATCATTACTTCACATGATGAAATTAAAGGTTATCATAGATTAAGGACAAGAAAAAGTGGTCAGAAAAAAGAAATTGACATTCATTTAAAGCTTAGTGAAAATTATTCGTTGACCCAAGCCCATAATATATGCAGTCATATAGAAAGAGATATAAAGCATATTTTTCCAAACAGTTATATTCTCATACATCCTGAGCCATTCTCTGTTATAAAAAACATATAAATATCCTTGGTTTGACCAGCTTATGAGAGATTTCCAGTTGTTAGCTTATTTGATTCAGTTTAACCCCTCGCTTAAGGAGTATAAGGTTAAGATAGAGCTGTAATCGAAGATAAAAGCATGTAGTTTAAAGCAAAAACTACATGCTTTTCTTTATTTGAATGGACATTCTAACAATAAATAATTCTAATAATTTAAACATCATACTTTACACCTCGCAATGGCTCTTCACAGAACCCAGCTACTTCTTCTCTATGATAATAACACCCTCTGTTAAATATATGGTTTAGTAAGAGATTGAGGCTCTTGTCCCATTGTTTTCAATAAAGATAAGCCAACTTCTCTTGCAGCTATTACTGATTGCCTAACAGCATCCGAATCTCCAGTAATTGTTATAATTACTTCATTTGTGTGTGCTGTTCCTGCACCTGGACTTGCATATGTTACCAGCTCAACATTTGCAGTTTTCATTGCTGTATCTGCCATTACTAAACCGATACCAGCTGGAGCACTGGCAATTATTCCAAAAGCCTTTCCAAGTGGGGCACCAAATGCTTTTTCTGATGCCAAGCTTGCTCTTGCAGTATAGGAAAGTTCTAAGTGCCCTGAATCACATACATAAACATCTCCAAAAGTTCTATCTAATTCTTTAAGAGCAACTTCTACAGCTCTTCTTGCATCTGATACGTCTTCTGCTGCTAGAATTATTAAAGATCCATGTCCTGCTCCACCCTTTGTATCTCTTGGCATTTCAATAGTTATTACTTCTGTATTAGTAGCTTTTACAGCCTCATCTGCTGCCATAATATGAGGACCTGCTCCTATTCTTGAACTAATTATTCCTATAGAACGATATTTTTTATCTAATCCCATTTTTTCATGAAGAAAATAATCAACATTAGCTATAACTAAGCCAATGGTATCTCCAATTGCTGTTCCCACAAATTCTGTTATTTTTGATGGTGTGTTCATTGTTAATACCTCTCTTTTCTCTTAAACCCCTAAATTAATTTGAACGATTAATAATACGTTTATTATATTTTTTTCTTACAATATAATTCCTAGGTGGATTTTTATGATAGAAAAACCTGCTAAGCGTAGCTAATGCACAGAGTTTAACATTTATAGTCTGCGTTGTTTCCTTCTCTACGAGCACTAAATAGTCTTTGTACTCTTTACTCGTTTCCCTATCCAATTTCGAAATTTCTTCATTTTTGCAGCTATAGTACCAATTTATAAATTGTTCAACACATCTTGAATATGTCTTAACTGTACTTAAACTTTTACGTTCCTTGTATAGCAAATACTTTTCAAATTCCTCTATCATATATATACACATCTCCTTTGCTATTACTTAAACTTCTAAAGATTTTTATAGGATAAAATTTTTTGATTTCCTATCAAAAATATAAAAATTAGTATAGGAAATAAATTCCTATACTAATTTCTAGAAAAACATTAGTTTATCTAAAATATCTTATTTTGAAGCTTCTTTGTTTGATGGAAGAATTACTTCAACCTCTGAATGTGGTCTTGGTATTACGTGTACTGATATTAATTCTCCAACACGTTGTGCTGCAGCAGCACCAGCATCTGTAGCAGCTTTAACAGCTCCAACATCTCCTCTAACCATAACAGTTACAAGTCCGCCTCCAACATATTCTTTACCTATTAAATATACGTTTGCTGCCTTAACCATAGCATCTGCTGCCTCTACAGCTCCTACCAATCCTTTAGTTTCTATCATTCCTAATGCATCATATTTCATTTTAAAATCCTCCTAAATATCTTTTATTTTTATATTTAAATTTTTTATTATAAACTTTATTTTTTATTAGTTTTTTATTTTACTATTGTTATTTTTGATTTTGACGTAATGCCCATAGCATTAGCTTCTTCAATATCAAGATGGCATTCAAGCTTTGAAGCATCGTTAGCTCTAACAGCTACATTGCTGTATATTCCACCTCTTAAATTATCAAATTTTATTGATACTACCTCTCCATCATGTACTCCTAAATTTTTAGCATCTTCAGGTGTCATGTGAATATGTCTTTGTGCAACTACTAATCCTTCTTCAATTTGAACAGAACCTTTTGGTCCAACTAAAGTTAAGGAAGGTGTTCCATTTAAGTCGCCTGATAGTCTTACATGTGTTGCTGCTCCAAGTTTAATACAGTCTCCAGTTAATACTTCAACTTGAGTTTTACTTCTTACAGGTCCAAGTATTCTAACTTTTTCAATTGCACCCTTTGGTCCGCAGATTGTTACAACTTCCTTGCAAGCATATTGTCCAGGTTGAGATAAATCTTTAAGTTTCTCAAGCTGATAACCCTTACCAAATAGAGCTTCTAAATCCTTTTCTGAAAGATGTATATGTCTATTAGAAATCCCTACTGGAATCTCATTTGGATTCCCAGAAGCTGCAGTATTTACTTCTTTATTTTTAACTGCTTCTAACAAAAGCTTTAATACTGCTTCATAATTTTCCATTAGTTTGCCCCCTTAATAGCGGCAACTATTTGGTTAACTAAGTCTGCAATTTCATCATTTTTTAAACCTTCATTGCTAGCGCAAGTATTAGTATTTTTAGCACAGTCATTAGCCTTAGTTAAAGCTGCTGCAGCCGCTGCAATTTGAGCTGGGCTCATGTTCATAAATGAGTTTTGAGCTCCAAGATAACCTTCAGTAGTTTTTGCACAGTTTGTAGCTGGAGTATTCGGTGCTAATGCTGCACAATCTTTTATACCATAAGCAACTCTCTTAATGTTTACAAGGTGTTCTGGAGTAACGTTCTCAGATACTGAGCTTCCTCCCCATGTACCGCAGCCTAAAGTGAAGGAAGGATTAAGTCCTGTGCTTGCACCTGTTCCACCTTGAGTACCACCAGTATTAACAAGAATACGTGAAGCTGGCTTTTTAGCAAACTTCATAACTATATCTCTATCTTCAGTATGAAGGCTCATTGTGTGACCAATTCCATTTTGAAGTAATGCAATACTTAATTCACATGCTTCATGCCAATCTTTTACTGTATAGAAACCAAGAACTGTTGTAAGTTTTTCGAAGGATAATGGATTACCTTCTCCTACTCCATTTTGTCTTCCTATAAGTACTCTTGTTCCTTCTGGAATACTAATTCCTGCAGCACTTGCAATAACTTGTGGGCTTCTTCCAACAAACTTAGCGTTCATAGCATGTCCATTTTTGAATAATAATCTACAAACTTTATCAGTCTCTTCTTTTGTCATGAAGTATCCACCCTGCTTTTTGAACTCTTCAATAACTCTCGCTTCGTTGCATTCTTCACAGATTATTGATTGCTCTGAAGCACAGATTGTACCATTATCGAAAGTCTTACTTGCCATGATGTTTCTAACAGCTTTCTCTACATCAGCAGTTCTTTCTATGTATGCTGGAGAGTTTCCTGCACCAACACCAAGAGCTGGCTTTCCTGAGCTGTAAGCAGCTTTAACCATTCCTGGACCACCTGTAGCTATTATTATAGCAACTTCATTACTCTTCATTAGTTCATTTGTAGCTCCAATTGTTGGAATACTTACTGCAGTTATAACATTCTCTGGTGCACCAGCAGCAACAGCAGCATCATGCATTAATTGAACTGCTTTAGTTGTACATTTTGCAGCAGATGGGTGTGGTGAGAACACTATAGCATTACGGGATTTAATTGAGATCATAGCTTTGAAAATGGCTGTAGATGTTGGGTTTGTTGAAGGTACTATACCCATAACTAAACCAACTGGTTCAGCAATCTCTATAAGCTTATTTACTTCGTCTTCTCTAATTACATCGATAGTTTTCATATCTTTAATTGAATCATATAGTATTGTAGATGCTAACTGGTTTTTGAAAGTCTTATCTTCAACTTTACCAAAACCTGTTTCTTCAACTGCCATTTGAGCTAAACAAACAGCGTTTTCTTCTGCAACTCTAACCATATTACGTAAAATTTTATCAATTTGCTCTTCAGTATAATCAGCAATTTTATTAGCTGCTACTTTTCCAAGCCTAGCAAGATTTCTAGCTTCCTGTATTGAGCGTAAATCCTTATCAAAGTTTTCCATTGTTTCATACTTCCTTTCATAGCCTTAAGAATAGCTATTTTTTCTCATAATATAGTTTAAATTTAGCAATTAATAAATTTTTATCTGCCTTTGAAATTGCTCTGCCTGTAATTACAAAATCTTTGTATTCACGAGCTAGATTTCTAAGTTTAACAACCTTTAACTTAGATAAGATAAAAAGGGCTTTCTCTATACCATTTTTACTTACTAACTCATCTACATCATCTTTATGTAGATTATCTAAATTTACCCTATGAATTTTATCTGACTCTAAAGCATCTTGATCTTTTTCGATATTATCTTCAGCTTTTTCTACATCTTTATTATATATATCTTCACTTGATACTGAGTCTTCTGGATTTTTAGGTCCAATTATACTTTCCAATTCCTGATGAGGACGTGGAATTACATGCTGTGAAACTAAAAGTTCTTCATGAAGCTTTTTAACAGCTGCTGCTCCAGCTTCTATAGATGCTTGTACTGCACCTACATCACCTGTAATTGAAATTGTAACAAGACCGCCACCTACATAGGTTTTTTCAATAATACTTACATCTGCTGATTTCACCATCGTATCGGCTGCCTCAATAGCTGCAAGCAATCCTTTTGTTTCTATTAAACCAAGCGCTTGCATAGGTTTATCCTCCTAGTCTTCTATAAAAGATCCGCCCAGTTTGCTGGATAGGTTGCATAGAATACCCTAGCTTTATCTGGTGAACCCCAAACTACTTTAGAACCAGATGGTACAAATAACACATCTCCAGCATGAGCTGTATATGTCTTTCCATTGATTTCTACTGTTAAAGTTCCCTCAATAACATAGTCAAGTTCTTCATAAGTTAATTCCCAATCAAACTTCGAATTTTCAATAATTAAAAATCCAGCACTCATTTTTGATTCTTCTTTACTTACTAGTTCTTGAAAATAAACTTTGTTATCTGGATTACCAGTATCAAATACATCCATTTTTACTGAGCTTCCTCTAACAACTTTAAGTCCACTAGAATCCTTATCAGCTTCATATGGAAGATTCTTTCCTTTTAAGCATTCAAGCATTTGCTCTAAAAGACCTTTGTCCATCATTGCTTTAAAGATGTTAAGCATCATTTCGCTGTCCATTCCCTCTATGCTTAGAGGTTTTTTAGCATCAAATTGCTGCACTTTAGGCTCTAAAGCTTTTGTAGTAAATACTATTCCATTGTTTTTTGCAAGGTCTTGAGCTGATGGTGTAATTATTTCGCTGCCATCTACACAAAATACTTTTTCTCCCTTTAATATTAATGCTTCAATATCTTTTGCACATATTAATTTTTTCAATTTATCACTTCCTTTCATTCATAAATGAAACTCCTTCTCCTTTCGTCGAATGAGTAAGCGATTCACTACAAATCAAAGATTTGAGTTCTCTGCTTAAATGAAACTCCTTCTCCTTTCGTCGAATGAGTAAGCGATTCACTGCAAATCAAAGATTTGAGTTCTCTGCTTAAATGAAACTCCTTCTCCTTCGTCGAATGAGTAAGTGATCATCACAAAATCAAAGATTTTGGATGCCTGCTTAGAACAGAGATTCTATCAGTCTGTCGGACACCGAAGGTATAACTTCAGCATTTACCAGCAGACCTTTTTGTTCTGCAATAGCCTTTCCTGCTTCAACACCGGTTTGAACTGCAGCCACGTCTCCAGTAAAGGTGAAAAATGACTTACCGCCCAATCCTGTTCCCAATCGAAGTTCTAAAGGATGTAATTCAGCAGCTTTCATAATTGCGTCAGCAGCAATAACCATAGTTGCTAAGGAGAAAAACTCTATAATTCCTAAAGCCTGAATTCTATCTGGCATTGTTGCACCTGTTATTGCTGGGAATACTTCAGGACTGACATTTGGTATAATGATAGAATCAATTAAGAATTCTTCTGCCAACCTTTCACCAACACTGACTGAATCCTGAACCGCTGCAACATCACCTTGAATGATAGCAATATATTTACCTGGACAAACAGAGCTAGCTGTTACTATTTCCACATCAGCGGTTTTTACCATCTGATCTGCTGCATATATACCACGTGCAATACTTGTAAATTCAACCATTCCTATTGCTTTTGCCATATCAGTCCCTCCTTATAGTAATAAAATCATTTCCACTTTCCACAACAGTTCCTGAAATGCTTGCGTGAATTGCAGCACCCAAACTTTCTTCAGGAATTTTCCCTATTATCTGTCCCAACTCCACATGATCGCCAGCATTAACAACGGTCACTGCAGGTGCCCCTACATGCTGTCTCCTTGCAATGTGCACCAATTCAGGCTTTATTTCAACTTCTATCATAGGAGCTGGCTCATCAAAATCATGCAAACCTAGTCTAGCTATAAGGCGCTTACTTGGAACCAATCGATATTCACGATTTTTGCTGGCGGTGAACTCTGACTTCATCGGTTTATACCTTATATTCTGTTCTGCCAATTTCCCTTTAAAATAGAGATTTGCAGATTTGGGATAAAGCCCTGCTGGACAGGAGAACAATTCACATAAATTGCATTGACAGCATAGCTGTGCACTCTTCTGACCTTCAACATCTGTTAATGCATAATTTAAAGCTCTCATCATCTTGTGAGGCTGCACATTATGTCCAATAAGATAACGAGGACACATATCCGTACACATACGGCACTGTTCGCAGGAAGCTCTATTCACTCTTCTTGTCTGTTCTATATTCATAGATTTCTTACGAATAAGAAAATGCTGTTTTTTCAAAATTACAAATCCCTTGTTTTTCTTTGTAATATGCCCATCTATACTACTCATCACAGGTCCCATCATAGGTCCGCCATCAATAACCGCATAGTTATCAAAATTTTCTATTCCGCTAAGCTTTAACACATCTATAATAGGTGTTCCTATCGGTACCTTTACGGTCAATCGTTTAGGAATATCTCCTGCAATTGTGATATATTTTTCTGTAACCGGCTCTCCCATGGAAGCATGGTAAATATTTAATGCCGTTTCTGAATTCACTACTACACATCCAACCTGGATTGGAATACCTGCTTCAGGAACAACTCTACCTGTAAGTTCATAAACCAGAACCTGTTCATCACCTGCCGGATAAATATCTGGAAGCTCTTTTACTTCAACAAAATCGCCTACCTGAAGTGCCTCAATTCTTTCTTTCAGAATTGAAATCACTTTTTTATGCTTTCCTTTAATACCTATAAGAGCTTTCCTAGCTCCAACTAATTTTCCTGCTGCTTCAAATCCTTTAATTATTTCATCTGGAAACAACTCCATCAACTGCTGATCCACCCTTAGCAAAGGTTCACACTCAGCTCCATTAAGAAGTATATATTCCGACTTTGATGTTAACTTTGCATGTGTAGGAAACCCTGCACCACCTGCACCAATAACGCCGGCTTCTCTAACCATTTCAAGAAGATTCATTTTTACCTCCTTTGCAGTTCTCTATGATTCATAGGAATTATTAATTCTTATGAATCCTGAACTTATCCAAAATTACAATCTGCATCAATTATTCCAACAACAACTGCATCTACAGGAATATCGTCATTTCCTAACATTCTTCTAGCAGAAGATCCAGTAGTAACTATAACTCTATCACCGATACCTGCACTAATGTTATCCACTACAATGAATCTTCTTCCTGAATCTGTTCCACCAATTTCCTCTGCAAGCATAAATTTAAGTCCATTAAGTGATTCTGCTTTTCTAGTTGCCCATACAGTATCAATAAGTCTTGCTGCTATCATATTGCTTTTACCTCTTTCATTTTTAATTTAATTTCATTTAATGCAGCTTCAACGGATGCTGTGTCACCAAAAATTCCAATTAGAACCATATGCTGAGGGCATAATCCTCTAATATCTTCAACGGTAACTCCAACAGCTTTCTCAGCAATATCTGCAGCATAAATCATATCAATAAGTTTGCCTTGTACAAGTCCTATTGCATCACTGCTGTCTAAGTCCGTTTTACAATTTCCACCCATTCTTCTTCTAAGAATATCTTTAGTGCTTGGGGAAGGTGATTTTATAATTCTAAAATCCACTTTTAAACTCCCTCCTTATTACTCTATAATATCCTGAGTACAGCTTAATGCTATTCCAAGTGGTGTGGCAAACATAGGATTCTTAGGTTTATGAGTATATACTCCTGTCTGTTTTCCAATGATTTCTTCAATTCCCGTAAGGCAGCAAGTACCACCTACTAAGGAAATTTCCTTCACATCATAATCCTTAATATTATAATTAATAATTGATGCTACCTTTTCCACTACTGGCTTTAATATTGGTAAAATTTCTTTATGGTTCTTGTTATCTCTTTTGAATTTATCTGCCTCATTGAAAGGCATTCCATATGCACCTGAAAGAACTAATGAAAAATGAGTTCCACCTGTAGGTTCGTCAACAACATGAATAACTTTTCCATCCTTTAAAATTGATATTCCTGTTGTTCCGCCGCCAACATCTACCACTGCACCATTTTTAATTTTAAGTACATTATTAGCAGCAGTAGGTTCATCTAAAAGGCACGTAAGCTCAAATCCCGCAGCCTGAACTACATTTTTAATTGCTCCAGAATCTAAGGCATCCGTTCCTGGTGGAATTGCAGCAGCAGCATAAAGAAGTTCAGTATTAAGTTTTTCCTCAATTTCCTGTTTAAGCTCTCTAACAATCCTAACTGCTCCAATATAGTCAACAACCATACCATCACGCACTACATCTGCATACCTATATGCGCCTGCAACAGGCTCATAGTTTTCATCTAAAACTGCCAGTACCACACATGCAGTACCTAGGTCTACACCTGTATAATAAACAGAAGATTTATTAAGAATTGGTTTTTCTACAACTTCTTCAAACTTCTGAATCATCCTATCACAATATTCAAAAGTTAAATTTTTCTCTGACATTCTTTTCCTCCCACTGCTGAACAAATCAATTGAGACAGCGAATTAATTATTGAATTGAGATTTTCATCAATTTTATTTTTTAAACTGTCATCATCATTTTGGTAAGTATCCATTATTTCAAACTGTAATTCTCTCAAAGCACAGCGAAGTGTATGCAATTTTAAGATAGCAGTGCCTTTTTCAAGCTGCATATGGAATTCTGTTATTTCAAAACAATCTTGGAGTTCAGTTGTAAAATTTAATGAATTTATGCCTGTACACTCTTTGCAATAAATAGGTTCAAGAGTACCCATTCCACTCACAACATTTCTAATATTTGATATTTTTCTGCCCAAAGTTATGATATTTTGTGCTAGAACAATATCTCCTTTTAATATCTCACTACTAGTCACAAGGAATGCTGCCTCTATAGATTTCAATTTACAACAAAGCTTCTTTTTTAAAATTAAATTACTGTTTTCCTCTTTTTTTATGCTTTCTACCGCTTTTACAGCTTTTGTCTGATTCTTTTCCTTTGGTTTTGAATCATCAGTAATTTTTATCCTTTTATCAGACAAATATTGAGCCGCTCCAGGTGTAAGCCGCTGTCCCTGTTGCAATTTGTAGGTATTAAAAGGTTCTTTTCTATATAAATCTCTTAAATACTCTTCGGTAATAAATTTGATCATCGACCTTTACTCCTTACCTTTTTCAAATAAATACTTCTTTAAGGCATCAATTCCTGTTCCCACTTTAAAACTAATATGAAAATATGGTTCCGTTACTCCTATGCTCTTTAGCTGTCTCAAAGATTTCTCTTCATTTTCAGGCATTAAATCACACTTTGTTATCACTCCAATTACAGGACATCTAAAAGATTTTGCAAATCCATGAGAGTATATTTCTGCACAATTGGATTGATCAACCAATATAAGTACATGAGATGCATCCTGGGATGCTGCAATTATATGTTTATACATCCATGTATTCTCTAAATAGGAGCCTGGAACATCAATGGTATTTTTACCATAAATTAAATCTGGTGTTCGCCTTAATGGACCATCATAATTATTCAATGCATTAACTAATGTAGTTTTGCCACATCTTGAAGGTCCAATCACCATTATGCGTTTTTTTCTCATGTTCTTGTAATGGGAGCAGGAGTAAATCCAAGCATACTCTTTAGCGTATCATTTACTGCGCAAAGTGCTGTTTCAACACTTTGAACATCACCATTTATTACAACAGAACCTGTAAAACGATCAAGGAATCCGATTTGTACATTAGAAGCCTTTGTAGCAATATCTGCTGCAATAATAGCACTTTCATAGGGAGAAAGAGTTAGAATACCTATTGCTCCCCTTTCATCAATTCCAAGACGTTCATATATATCAGGCATTGGCGATGCAATAACATGGGCTATAGTAATCTGTTTCCCTGGAACTGACTCTTGTATAATACGCTGTATATCTCTATCAGAAAAATCTCCCATAAACCTTACCTTCCATCTTAATTATCTATTTGAAAATTAATTTAATGAAACTCCTTCTCCTTTGTCGAATGAGTACACGCTGTGTAAGTGACTATAGCCAAATCAAAGATTTGGGATATCTGCTTAACCCATTCACACAAAATCATAGATTTTGGTTCTCTGCTTAATGACGAATTACTTTTGCAGATAAATCGTATTTTTTAATCCAGCTTTCTATTCTATCTAAATCTTCATCTGTTAAGCTTGGATCATTTTTTATAGGATATTCCATTCCTAATTGGTTGTATTTATTTACACCCATTTTATGATATGGAAGTAGATCAATTCCCTTAAAGTTTCTGTAATCTTTATAGGTCTTCAAGAATTCCATTGTTCTCTCAATGTCTTCTTTGTGATCATTTAAGCCTTTAAGTAATGGCATACGAATTTTTACATTATATTTGCGGCGAAGTAATTCTTTAAGATTATCTAAAATCAATTCGTTTCTCACACCAGTTAACTGAAAATGTCTATCTGAATCAATATGCTTAATGTCAAATAGGAATAAATCTGTGAACTCCGCGACCTTAAGTACTGATTCCAGTTTTGCGTAACCACATGTTTCAATTGCAGTGTTTATCCCCTCTTGCTTACATGCCATCAACAAACTGCTTGCTGCTTCAGGCTGCATTAAAACTTCACCGCCACCTAATGTAACTCCGCCACCAGAAATTTCATAAAAAGTTCTATCTTCTTCTACGATTTTTAAAAGTTCAGAGATGGTCTTTACTTCTCCAACTATCGATATAGCAGATTTAAGGCAGGCATCCTTACACTTGCCGCATCCAATACAATCAATATCATGGTTAACCTCATGCTTTAAGGTTTCCTTGGAGATAGTGTGTATCCCTGCAGGGCACACAGAAACACATGCCCCGCAGTCAACACATAAATTACTTTTAAGCATAACCCTATGTTTTTTAATTAATCCCTCAGGATTTGCACACCATTTACATCTAAGAGGGCAACCCTGAAAAAATATTAAAGTTCTTACTCCATCTCCATCATACATATTGTATTTTTGTATATTAAAAATCGTCGCTTTTCGTTCGATTATACCTAAAGTTCCATTGCTCATATTCTTCATTCTCCAATTTTATTTACCTTGATTTTTAATATATAATATTAAATGAAACTCCTTCTCCTTTTAGTCGAATGAGTAAGCGATTCACTACAAATCAAAGATTTGAGTTCTCTGCTTAGAAGTGTGTAAGCACAGTTCTGCTTATGATTTCATCTTGAACATCTTTACATAACTCAACAAAGAATGCACTATATCCAGCAACACGAACTATTAAATCACGATATTGCTCTGGATGCTTTTGAGCTTCAAGTAGAGTATTGTTATCTAAGTAGTTGAACTGCATTTCTCCAAGCTGAAGGGCACATGCACTACGTAATAATGTAATGATTCCCTGCTCACCTTCTGGTGTATCAAGAAGCCCAGCTATTAACTTGAAGTTATGAACCATACCTATATTCATATCTTCACAAGACATTTTAGAAACAGACTTAATTATAGCAGTAGGTCCTTTATAATCTGACCCTTGAGATGGACTTATACCATCTGATAAAGGTAACCATGCGTTACGTCCATTTGCAGAAGCTCCAGTTAACTGTCCAAATGGAGTGTTGTTTGAGATTGATAAAGTACCATGGCTAAGTACTGAATATAATGTCTTGTATTTACGGTGCTCTTGTTCAGTAAAGTTGATTAAATCAGCAGCAATTAAATCTGCATAATCATCATCATTACCATACTTAGGTGCTTCTAAACAATCTTTTCTTAGTTTTTCATATCCAACAAAGTCAGCTTTTAAAGCTTCGTTCATTTCTTCTAAAGTGTATTTCTTATCTTCAAATACTAACTTCTTTATAGCTGCCATAGAATCTGTATAAGTAGCAAGACCACTCCATACTACTCCAGGTCCGAAGTTATACATAGCTCCACCTGCTTCTACTCCTCTACCTTTTTCCATACAGCCTTCATACATCATAGACATAAGTGGCTTTGGTGCAAGATCTCTGTGAACACGTTGAGAAATTACTGTAGCAACACTTGTCCATTTAGTAATATATTTAATTTGCTCTTTAACAGCTGCTTCAAACTGCTCGTAAGTTTTAAAGCTGCTTAAATCTCCCATGTCAGGGCATACTTGCTTGCCATACCATAGTGGTACACCATGATTAAGCACAAGTTCTATACATATAGGCCATTGAGTGTATCCTGTGGAAGTCCATTGATATAATCTTCCTGACTTCTGAGGCTCAACACAGCCCATTAAGCAATAATCTCTTGCGTCTTCTATAGAAACACCCTTAGCTAACATCATTTTTATATGAACATCGTCAAAGTGACACGCTGGGAATCCCATTCCTGCACGAATAACTTCAACTATCTTTTTAAGATATTTCTGTGGTGATCCTTTGTGTATACGACATGCTAAAGATGGCTGATATATTTTAACATGACGAACTGCATCCATTAAAAGATATGTTAATTCGTTTGTAGCATCACGACCTTCTCTAGTAACACCACCTAAGCACATGTTAACGAATGGTTGATAACCAGCGAAGAATTTAGAACCACCTTCACTTGTTATCCACATCATTTCAGACATTTTTATAAGCATACAACCTGCTAATTCAAAAGCTTCAAAATCAGTCATACGTCCAGCTTCTAAATCATTTTTGTAGAATTCATACATGTATTGGTCAACACGTCCTATGGACATACCTGTTTGATTTTCTTCAACTACAAGTAAGGATTCTATAGTCCAAACTGCTTGTATTGCTTCCCAGAAAGTACTTGGCTTATGTGCTGGTACTCTAGCATTTACTTCAGAAATCTTTAATAACTCTGCCCTACGTTTAAGGTTAGTTTCTTTTGATGCTAACTCCAATGCATAGTCTGACATACGTTTAGCATATATCATAACACCCTCAGCAGTATCTATTAATGATTTATAGAAGTAGATTTTATCTATATCTTCTGGATTTTCATAGCTAAGGTGAGTCAATTTTTCTTCTGCTTCTCTCTTTATATCAAGCATACCTTTTTTCATTAATATAACATCATATCCTGGGTTAGAGTCTCCTCCGCCATTTACTGCGTGATATGAGCAATCTGAAACAAAGGATTCTCCTGAAAGTTCCCATACTCCAGCTTCACGATATTGATCTTCGCAGTACTCATCAACAGATTTTCCTTTCCAATATGGGAATAACTCTTCACGCATAACTCTCTTATCTTCTTCTGATATATAGAATGGGTCCTGTGGACGATTTCCTATTGTATCAATTTCATCTACCATCCATCTCCAAGCTATATCAGGAGAAAATGCTCCTGCACGAGGCTGTCCATTTGGTGCTCCAACGATAAGTTCGTTATCTTGAATTACAAGTGGTGCAGTTTCGCAGCAGTGTTTAAAACATTTACCACGTAAAACTGATTTAGGAATACCAGGGTTTTCTTTAGCTATTTTAGTAATAGCTCTTGCACGGTGAGTTGTTACAGTTGGAACATGTTTTAAATAAGTTTCCTTCAACTTAACTAAACGCTCTGTTATTCCATCTGGAATTTGACCATTATTATCAACTGCAACATGTGTATGAGCTGGTTCTTCTTTCACTATTTCTTTAGAAACTTTTTCAAACATTTTCATTAAACCAGCACGTTCTTCTTCAGACAAGTTTCTAGTAGCTTCCATAAATTTATTTGAAAATTCACGAATATCCAATTTATTACCTCACATTCTTTAACTTATTTTTTAAATGAAACTCCTTCTCCTTATTAGTCGAATGAGTACACAGAGTGTAAGCGATCATATAAAAATCAAAGATTTTTTATGTCTGCTTAACTGATTCACTACAAATCAAAGATTTGAATTCTCTGCTCATTTTAAGTCCTTCATAATTTTCCTTAAGACATTCTCTAATAACTTAAGGTTATCTTCATCTTTTGTATTTAATTTATTTCCTTCAGTGTTTACTGTTTTAGCAAGTTCTTCTACTCTGCGAACTCCATATCCAACTTTACGCAGATATATTAAGTTCATAGGCGAAACGTTATCCGAAGTCATCCCATCCCCTGCAGAACCACTGCCTAAAGTCATTGAAGGAAATAAGTTTGTAGTTGCTCCCATACTTCCAAAAGTTCCTGGAGTGTTAACAAGCACTCTTCCAACAGGTTTTTTTAGTGCAAATTGGCGAATTACTTCCTCATCCTTTGAATGTATGATGAGTGTATGTCCCTGTCTCTCACTAAGCAATAATTCTATACACTTTTCACAAGCATGCATCCAGTCCTCTTCTATATAAAAAGCTAGTACAGGACAAAGCTTTTCTCTTGAGTAAGGATTTTTTTGAAAAACGAATTTCTGCTTTGAGATAAGGACCTTTGTATCTTCTGGAACAGCAAAACCAGCATTTTTAGCCAGGAATTGTGGCGATTTTCCAATCATCTCTAAGTCTGGGCTTCCATCTTTATAAAAGAATATAGATGCTAACTTTTCCGCTTCCTCTTCTGTCATAAAATATGCACCATTCTTTTGAAGCTCTTCTTTTACTTCCGCTACAATGCAACTGTCAACAACAATTGATTGTTCAGCGGCAGATACAACTCCATAATCAAAATTCTTGCTATCAATAATATCTTTGGCAGCTTGTTTTATATCCGCTGTACGCTCTATAAAGGCTGGACCGTTTCCATTGCCTCCATAAATTACTGGTTTACCAGATTTATAAGCTGCTTTTAGCATTTCTGGAACTCCTGTATTCATTATGAGAGAAGTATCTTTATGATTCATAAGTTCTAATGAACCGCTTTTAGTTACTGTATGTAGATACGCAAGAGTACCTTCTGGAAGTCCTGCTCTCTCCGCAGCTCTAATCAAAATATCAATTGTTTTAAAAATTGTATTTTTAGCTCTTAGATGAGGTGAAAATATAATCGCATTTCCTGATTTAATTGAAATTAATGCCTTATATATAGTTGTAGAAACAGGACTAGTTGATGGGCAAAAGGCTATAATAACACCCATTGGCACTCCAACATCCATTGTACTGTTCACTTTATCTTCATTAATGATACCTACACATTTCATATCCTTAAGTCTACTTTTCAGATACTTGCATACAAAGTGATTCTTGATATACTTATCTTCCCACTTTCCATATTCAGTTTCTTCATTAGACATTTTTGCAAGTTCCATTAAATGTTTTTCAATCTCTTCAGCCATAGCTTCAACTATCTCATCAAGTTTTTCTTGCGGGAAGGTTGCTAGTTTTTTTTGCGCCTCACGAGCATTTTCAACAAGAATTCTGGCTTCCTGCATGGAGAGTAAATCGTTATCGATAATATTCACTTTTCTCTCCTCCTTTTAGGAAAATTTCACGTTTTATTCTGTTACAAGATTTGTAATAGCATATCTTTTTATTATTTTTTCAAGATCTGGGTGTGGACTTGGAATAACTATGGAACTATAAAGATTTCCACCTTCCATTCCTTCAACTGCTGCAACACCAGCTTCTACAGCTGCTTTGCAAGCACCAACATCTCCTTTAACTAATACAGATATATATCCTGATGCAACATTTTCATATCCTATAAGTTCAACATTTGCTGCTTTGCACATAGCATCTGCTGCTTCTAAAGCAAAAACCAAACCAAAAGTTTCAATTAACCCTAAAGCTTCATATCTTGCCATATGTATATCCTTTCCCTTCTATCTTTTATAAATCAATATCGTGTACTGAAACAATATCTCCAACTGCTCTAATAGGACGCGGCATAACATTATGCGCTGTTAATTTACCAATAGCTGCCGCTGCCTCAGCACCTGCTTCTACAGCAGCTCTTACTGCACCTACATCACCTTTTACCATAATAGTTACAAGCGTTGAACCAACATTTTCATATGAAATTAATTCCACATTAGCTGCTTTAAGCATTTTGTCTGCAGCCTCAAGTGCAGGAACTAATCCTATTGTTTCTACAAGACCTAAAGCCTCGTTTCCATAATATCTCACTTTCAAGTCCTCCTTCCTTATTCTCATCTCATATATATTTTTGGTAAACTATAATGCCTATTTTAGTCTTTAATATATTTATTTATAGTAGCAGCACCTTCTGCATGTGCATGATAGTAAACCTTTAGTTCCTTATTTTCATCTAATTCAAATCTTGTTTCTTCAATGAGGCCATTTGCTTCTGCTGTCATTAAAGCTGTTATTACTGCTTTCTTATTTAAAGCCTTAAAGCTGCCATACTCTCCCTTTAAGGCATTTATAACATCATCAGCACAAGCTTCATCAACCTTTGTAAAATATTTTAAAATTGCATAATTAAGCGGCTTCATTTGCTCCTACCTCCTTCTTTCTGAATAAATCCAATGGATTCATAGCTATTACAAGAATTCCGAACATCATTGTTACAGCAGCAATCCAAACGATTGGAGGTAATGACCATCCATCCATACCACTTATTATTCCAAGAACTATCCAACAGCAGAATGGACCCCAGAATGAGAATGTACCATTACAAGCCATACCAAGAGCAGCACCACACATACTGTTACCGTTATACCAGCTCATGTAGGAAACAAAAGCACAGAGACCACTTAAGGCAAACCATATCATTGCAGGTCCACTTGTGAATGCTTGAAGAGCTAACCCAGCTGAAGATTTAACGCCGCCACCAAATATCATTCCAAATATAGGTACTAGTATTATTAAGTTTGAAAGTCCTGATGTTGCTTGACGGATTGTGATACCGATTTCTGAGTCGATCATAGATGTACCATATCCAGCCACACAACCTTCAAATCCCCATCCAAGAGCTGCTATAAATGCGATACAAAGTCCAAAGAACATTCCCTTAGGGGCATCTCCACTGATACTAGTGCTACCAATCATGAAACTAGATAAAACGCAGATAACAATACCTAGCATCATACGCTTGTTTAATTCTTGCTTAAATAATATTCTTCCTAGAATAGCGCCGATAGCTGGACAAAGAGCTGTAATTGGAATAACAATTGAACCAGCCATTTTTAAAGCTACAACATAAGCGGTACTTGATATTGGTCCTCCAATAAGAGCAGCTAATATCATTACAGCACCTGGCTTAGTTTTAAGACATCTAAAGAAATCTCCAAGTTTACCTTTAACTGCTGCATAACCCATTGCCCAAACAGCACTACAAGTATCGTTTACAGCACTACCAAGAGCACCAAGTACATATGTAATAACTAAGGCTGATAAACCTGCTGTATTAGCACCATACCAATCACCCCAAACTCCTTTTGTCATACCTAGTGTTAAAAAGGCTGAGTAGAATCCGTACATAAGACCTGAAAAAAGAGCAATTGTAATACCTTTTCTTAGGAAATCCGACGATAATTTATTTTTTGCACGAATTGCTTCTAAGTCTACCTTTTGGGAAACTTCCTTCATAAAATAAAACCCCTTTCGCTTATACGCTTAATACTTTTTAAATTAATCTGAAACTCATTCTCCTATCGTCGAATGAGTAGACGCTGTGTAAGCGAGTCACTTCAAATCAGAGATTTGAGTTCTCTGCTTAACCGATCATATCAAAATCAGCACTCTGTGTAAGCGACTATCTCAAAATCATAGATTTTGGATATCTGCTTAAGATTTTGTATGCCTGCTTAATAGAAATTTATAACTGAATATATTTTGGGATTGTTATAATTGGGGACATTTTATTTTTAAATTATTGAAAACTTTTCATTTTATATCTTTTAGGTATGTTACTCTTGAGTAAATTATAGGCCGTTCCCTATAGGGTAAAGTCAATATATATTTATAAAAATATTTATTTATAATTTAAAACCTTATAATAATTTAAAACTTTATAATTTGAGCTATAATTCAAACTTCATAAAATTAGATATATCAATCCTTTAGATGAAAAATACGAAAATATATCAATAACGATAATATATTTTTCCATTTAGCTATATTGTAATTTATTAACATAATAGGCTTTATAATCCTTTTGTTATTCTTTTATACCTTCCCCTAAGGGCAACGTTTTCAATGTGAAAGTGTTAACATAAAAAGTGCATGAAAGCTCTAACATTAAAATAAATGTTAGAGCTTTCATGCACTTTTTACGTACCATCGTAGAGTTAATTCTCTCTTCTGACTTTAATTAAAACTTCAGTTACAAATTTATCTACATTTTTAGTTGTCCAATAATCTGTTACATATCTTTCATAGGACTCCTCAGAACATATATAACCATACTCTTCCGTCCATGTCTGTATTTTTTTATATGTTTCATTAATTGTTTCATGAGATCCTATATGATAACAAGCAGCTACTATACAGCCTCCAAATTCAATACTTTCTTCCTCTTTACACTTTAAAATCGTCTCCTGCATTATTTTCATCTTACTGCATTTTCTATTAATTTTATCCTCAAAAGATGGAAAACATATAATTACAGGGCCTGTTATTGCATTATTTATACTATCAATGTAATTATTAAACTCTATATTAATTATAGAGTCCATATAATCATATTTAAAATCTTGCTCTAAAAAGGTTAAGGTACGACTATCTATGTATTTTATAGCAACATTGCTAACATTATTTTCAATTACCATCTGTGCCTCAACTATAAGATCATGCCAATCTTTAACGGACCTTATTTTTAAATTTATTTCCCTCTCAAGTTCTTTTAATTCATCAATTTTTTTTCTAAAGCTTTTATCAAAAAAATCATAAGTTTTTCCTTCTAAAAATCCTCTCATTTCATCCAGTTTAAATCCACTCTGTTTGTAATATTTTATTATTGGCACAGATAATAAATTTTTCTTGCTATAATATCTGTAACCGCTTTCATCTGCCACTTTATCAGGAGATAGTATACCCATTTCGTCATAATATCTTAATGCTTTTTTTGTTATTTTGCATATTTCTCCGACTTTTCCTATTGAATACAATTCGTTTTCCATCTAAATCCCCCTTATTTTGTGATATTTCTAATTATATTTTAATTCGACTAATTTTTCAATATTTTCGAAAAAACATAAAAAACCACCCATAAATGGGTGGTATAAAATACAATCTTTTATCCCAAAACTTTATCTAAAAGTTTTAATAAATCTTCTCTTGACGCTTCCCTAGGATTCGCTGTTGTACATATATCATTAAGAGCCGCATTAACAATTTCTTCTCTTGATGCTTGAGCCAAATTCATATCGGCACCTTGTTCTTTAAATGTTGCTGGAATCGTCAATGTCTTTTTGAGTTCTATAATGCTTTTTATTAGATTATTAACGCCAATATGTACATTTGGTGCGTGTAGCTTCAATAGTTTTGCAAGTCTTTGATATTTTTTAGCTGCTATGTCATATTCAGCATTAAAGGCTGATTTATTCAAATTAGCATTATACTCAATTACATAAGGGAGTATAATAGCATTACTTCTTCCATGAGAAATATGTAATTTCCCACCAACTGCATGAGCTATACTATGAGTAACTCCAAGTCCAGCTGCATTAAAGGCCATACCAGCAAGGCATGACGCATTGTGAAGTTTTTCTCTTGCTACTATATCGTTTCCATCAGTATAAGCCTGTGGTAAAAATCTAAAAGCTAAAGTGAGAGCTTTTTCTGCAAGAGCATCTGAAAAATCAGTGGCATTCTTTGAAACATATGCCTCTATAGCATGTGTAATTACATCCATTCCTGTATCAGCAGTTATAGCCTTAGGTACAGTTTTTACCAGTTCAGGATCTAGAATAGCAACTGTTGGAAGAAGAGATTTATCTGCAAGAGCATATTTTAATCCTTCTTGTTTATTTGTAATTACCGCATATTCAGTTACCTCAGAGCCTGTACCACTTGTAGTAGGTATAGCATAACACTCTTCTATATAAGAAACTCCTCCAGTAACTTTTTTTGCATATTCTCTTATGGCCTTAGCTCCATCAATTGATGAACCTCCACCAAGAGCTATCATAATTTCAGCATTACAATCTTGTAACTTTTGAATACCAGCAGCAATAATCTCTACAGATGGATCAGGTACAATATCACTGTATATAGCTACTTCACAATCAACAAGTTTTTCTTGTATTTTTGCAGCCACACCTGAAGTTTCCATAAATTTATCACATACAATTAGTACTCTTTTGTTTTTAATCTCCTTTAGTCTATCCAAAGAACCTTCTCCAAAATAGACATTTGTGTTAATACTAAATTCTTTCATATGCATAATCTCCTATTTTAAAATGAAACTCCTTCTCCTTTGTCGAATGAGTAAGCGATTCGCACAAAATCAGAGATTTTGGCTCTCTGCTTAAAAGTAATTAAGATATGAATGAATTAGTTATTCTTTAATTTAAATATAAAATTAACCCCATATTATAACAGTTAAAATAAATTTATTATAAATTTTACTCATAATGTATTATATCATATAAAATTAATAATACAATACTATTGCAAGAGATTGATAAAAATTATACAAAAAAAATTTAAAATATTCGTTAGATACTCCAAAAAGCGAATTAACTCACCAATAAAAATACAGAGAAATTGAATAAAAAGGGTTTCTCTAATGGAGAGTTCTACTAAGAACTATAGCATTTCTATAAAAGCTGCGATTCTGGTTTTAATTTGACCTACATCTGTTTGGGAATAATCTGTTTCTATACTCATATAAGGCATATTTTTATTTTCATTGATAAATCTTTTTATATTATAGGATTCTACGCTATAGGTATGACAAGCTTGAAGTATAACATCTATAACACCATCAACTTTATAGTCCTCAACTAGTTCTGATAAAAGACTTATTCTGTTATCATTTGGAGTCATACATGAACATCCTATATTTAAGTATTTATCTGCTAGAGCATCGAAAGGATCAATATCCTCATTTACTAATTTGCTTATTTCTTTTACTCCTGTGCAATTTTCGTAGCAAACAACAACTCCACCATTTTCTTCAATAGCATTTACAATTTTTTCTGTTGCATCTCCCATAGGACATCCAGTAATAAGTATTCTTTTTGCCTTTGGAGACACTTTTCTTTCTCCATCCTCATATTTGGCTTTAGATTCTTTTATAAGTTCATTAAGCTCACTTATTTCAACTTCTTTATCCCACTTAAATGTAGCTCCATTTAAAACCCTCAACATTTCTAATCCTGTTATAGGTGGAGGACACATTTTTCCTAGTTCATAAAATTCTTTTAACGCTAGTCTCTCTTTATTTCGAATCTTAATTGCATCCTTTATTTTTTCTTCAGTTATCTCTACATTAAACTCTTTTTCTAGCATATCTTTTAGTTTGAAAATTTCATTTTTCCAAAGTCTATAGCTGTCTTCTCCCTTATATGTTTGAGGTAATTGCATTACGTGAACATTTTTAATTTCCCCTAAATATTCATACATTTTCTTTTTACCATCACATGTGGTTTCACCAACAATTAAATCTGAAAAATAAAAATAAGGGCATTTATCAGTGATGGCAAAACCATAACTAGACTTTATTAGTGGACATAAGTTTCTTGGCAGATGCTTTTCTGCATCAGGTATTGTTTCATCACTTTTAGCACAAAGTGACACTGCTACAGCACCAGAGGCAGTTATAATCTCCCAAGGTGTATAAGTACAGAAAGTTCCTACAACCTTTCTTCCTTCATCTTTTAAATTTTTAATTGTTATGAATCCTTTTTTTCTTGATTCACTGAAGTCATCAAATATCTTAGGTAAATCTTTCATAAATAACAGTCTCCCATCCCGTTTATTTCTATATAACACATTTTAACACAAATTAATTACTAAAATTATTTGTATTACTTATAGATTCTGGGAGTCATATTAGAAAATATTATACATGCTACTTATAAATTCAGAAATAATAAAAGACTAAACTAGAATCAGTTAACTTGGCATTTAGTTTACTCCAACTTATTATTAAACTATTTAACATCATTATTACTAACAAAATTATTTAAGTTTCTAAAAAATTATTTATTTCTTGTTCCATATAGGACCATGATCTTTTTGTAAATATCATCTTTGTTTTAACATCTTTTAACTTTTCTTTTGTGTTTTTCATAATACAGTGACTTATATAATCTACCAATACTATAACTAAATCAGCTCTATCTATTCTTAGTAAAATATCGCCTCTTCTATCGCCACCTTTTCTACCACTTATATGCTCAATATTCTTAAAACCCTTCTCATATAACTTACAGGGGATACTTCCAAGGTTATCTCCTCCAATAATTAAAGCACTCACACTATCACCCTACCCTTACATTATTTTTTATTTTAAAATAATTTTTTATTAATAACAAATTGTACAATCGATAACGATTCTCAATATCAATTGTATCACATCTTTTATTGTTTTTAAATAACAAATATTCTTAAAAGTTCTTACTTTAAAAACAATCGACAAAAGCAAGAGTAGGTATCATATAAAATAAACCATAACATCTTTGCTTCTGCAAATTTGTCATGGTTTATAAAATCTTACTATACAGTTATATCATTAGTGCCTTTTTCTTCCCATGATGCAATTTCTTCTAATCTCTTAATAATTTGTAGATGCTGAGTACACTCACCTTCGCATTTGCCACATTTTATACAATCTGCTGCAAATTTTTTACCATTCATAGTATAATTCCAGTATTCTAATCCGTAAACAGATTTTATCATTTCTTCATCGCTTTTCTTAAACATTTGTTTTTCATTATAAAAAAGCATATATCCCGGTATGTTTATTTCCATTGGACAAATCTTGCAATAGCCACAGCCTGTACAAATCTCATTCATATTTTTACCTAATTTACTTTTTAAAATGCTAATATCTTCTTCTGTAAATGGTTTTCCCTCATCTGCAATTCTGCAAGCTTCATCAATATCATGTTTATTTCCAAATCCTATTAATGAAATAGTAATCTGAGGACTTGTAATGTTAAATCTTAATGCTAATTCGGTAGCTGTTTCTCCTTCGGAAGTCAAAAATGATAATTCTTTTTCATGACTTGGAATAGAACCTCCGCTAAGTGGATTCATTGCTACTACCCCATAGCCATTTTTATTTGCGTGCATAACTCCATTCCATCTATAAGAAAAATTTAATATATTTATGCCCATTGTAACTCCGTCAAATTTGTTTTCATTTAGTATTTCTGTTACTTGATCTCCTGGTTGGTGCGATGAAAAAACAATATGGTCTATTAATCCTGCTTCTTTACATTTTAAAAGACCTTCATATTGGCCGCCCGGTCTCATTGCTAGTTCATAATGCTCCATTTTTCTAATACACCATATATGATAAAAATGAATCTTAGGTACTCCTAGCCTTTCCAAAGATTTTTTAACTCCATCTATAGCTTTTTCAGCAGTGTCAAAGACTGTGGGTCTTCCTTTAGTGGAAACATAAAAATCTGTTTTTCCCTCTTTAATCATTTGTCTAAAAGCTATTCCTAATATATCTTCACTTCTTCCGTCGCAATAGCCTGGTGCAGTATCAAAATAATTAATTCCTTTGCTATAGGCATATTTAACTAGCTCAGCATTTTCCTCATTACCTTTACTTAAATCAAACCTAAGTCCTCCAAATCCAACTACAGAAACATTTTTATCAGTCCTACCGTACTTAGTATATTTCATTTGCTTTCCCCCTTTTACTAAATCAAACAATAGTTAAAAAAATATAAGTTTTGACCTCAAAACCCTATACTAATGATAAGTATACATTATATTTTATTTAGACACAATGAAAGGAAAATATAGATAACCAAATTAAAAAACATTAGTACTTTTTATAGAAATTAAAGATATACTATAGATATATGTTTTGTTGCATATTAAATTTCGTATTGGCTTAGAGGGGAAAATATAATGAATTACGTAGTATTTGATTTAGAATTTAATCAAGAGTATAATCCTATAAAAACAAATAAAAATACAACAAATACAAAATGCCCTTTTGAAATAATTCAGATTGGTGCAGTAAAGCTTGATAGAGAACTTAAAATAATCGACACTTTAAATAGTCTTGTTAAGCCTAATATATATACCAGCCTTAATCCTTTTATACAGGAAATGACTGGCATAACAATTGATCAATTAAGTAAGGCTAAACCATTTATTGAGGTTTATAAAGATTTAGCCGAATTTGTAAGAGGGCAGGACAATGTCTTATGTACGTGGGGAATGGTTGACATAAAAGAGTTATTCAGAAATCTAGAATATTATAATTTAGATACATCCTTAATCCCAAGAGAATATATAAATCTTCAACTTTATACTTCTAAGTACTTAAATTGTCCAAAAGGGACCAGTATAGGATTAAAAAGAGCAGTGGAGTTATTAGAAATTTATTTTACTGATGGTTTTCATAATGCTTATTACGATGCCTATTATACTTCAGAAATTTTTAAAAAGATCTATAATAAAAAAATTAAAACTAATATATATAAGTCCCATAAAGAAATAAAATTAGAGCGACATGAGAATTCAAGAAAGAAAATTGATACTTATAAATTAATAAAGCAATTTGAAAAAATGTTTGATAGAGAAATGACCCAAGAAGAGCAGAAAATAATTAAACTAGCCTACATAATGGGAAAAACAAATCAATTTCAAATTAAAAATGAAGAAAAAGAGGTTAAATAAAAATCTTCCTGTAGACATCCTACAAGAAGATTAAATTTACTTTATTGTACACATATAAATAAATTCGCTAATTGTTATCAATATAATTTATTATTTTTTTGGGGCTAAAATCAAAATCATATTGTTTCCCTCTAATTTAGCTGGTTTCTCGATTATACCAACATCTCCTATCTTAGAGATAAACATATCAAAAACTTCTTTTCCTACATGAGTGTAATTGTTTTGTCTTCCTCTAAATCTAATTGATACCTTAACTTTATTTTCGTTTTGTAGGAATTTTTTAGCGTTATTAGCCTTAACATCTATATCATGTTCTTCAATGCTAGGACTCAATCTTATTTCTTTGATATCAATAGTTTTTTGTTTTTTTCTATTTTCCTTTTCTTTTTTGCTTTGTTCATAAAGGAATTTATTATAATCCATTATTTTACACACTGGTGGATTAACTGCTGGAGAAATCATTACTAAATCCAGGTTTCTTTCTATAGCCATCTTTAATGCTTCGCTAGTAGAAATTATTTGAGTCTCCTCTTCTCCTACCAATCTTATCTCTTTTGCTCTAATATTTTCATTTAAATTTGCATTTCTATTTATAATGCAACACCTCCAAATTTTTGTTTTATACGCATATCTTTATATATAGTTATTATTCGCGATACTATATATTCCTACTCTTTCAATTTAAACATTTATATAGTTTAATTTATCATAATGCTCATTTATTACTATGTGTACTTGTTTTATCCTACCATTATCTTATAATAAAGTCTATCTTTTTCTAATTTAACTACAAAAATATATATAATTATTTAAGGCATAATCAAATAAATAATAGGCCAGTATTCTCGCATCTTTGGTTTCTTATTCTCTTCATATGCCTAAAATAAAAAACTGCACAGAAAAAATCTGCAGCAGTTTTTTATTTATATATCAATAACACTAGCTAGGCTTAAATAGCCTGTTCCCCTAGATTTTTGCCTGTGAATTGACTGTTGTAAAGATCAGCATAAAAGCCTCCTTTATCAAGGAGCTCATTATGGTTACCTTGTTCAATGATTTTACCATTGTTCATTACAAGTATCAAATCTGCATCTTTTATTGTAGATAATCTATGGGCAATAACAAAGCTGGTTCTTCCCTTCATAAGGTTAGTCATAGCCTTTTGTATCTGAACTTCAGTTCTTGTGTCAACACTACTTGTTGCCTCATCGAGAATTAGTATTGCAGGATCCGCAAGTATAGCACGAGCAATAGTTAAAAGCTGCTTTTGACCTTGTGATATATTAGATGCTTCTTCGTTTAATACAGTATTGTACCCTTCAGGAAGCGTTCTAATAAAGTGATCAGCATGAGCAGCCTTTGCTGCTTTGATGACATCCTCGTCTGTTGCACCTCTGCGTCCATAAGCAATATTGTCTTTTATAGTACCATTAAAAAGCCATGTATCTTGAAGAACCATACCGAACATAGTACGCAAGTCTCCACGTTTTAAATCCCTAACGTCTACATCGTCGATAGTAATTTTTCCATCGTTTATTTCATAAAAACGCATTAGTAGGTTTATTAATGTAGTTTTACCTGCGCCGGTTGGACCTACTATTGCTATTGTCTCTCCTTCTTTTACATCTATATTCATATCTTCTATGAGGGTAACATTTTCTTTGTAACCGAATTTAACATTTTCAAATTTAACCTCACCTTTTACTGGTGCTATTACCTTTGTGCTATTATCATCTAAATTTCTTTCTAGTATTTGATTATTTTTAAAGTCAACGATTTTAGCATCTTCTCTATCTGGAATTTCTTCAACTTCATCTAATAATTCAAATACACGCTCAGCTGCTGCTATAGTAGACTGAAGAATATTAGCTATATTTGCAGTCTGAACAATCGGTTGACCAAATTGTCTTGCATACTGAATAAATGCCTGGATATCTCCAATTTCAATTTTCTTTTTAGTAACAAAAATTCCTCCAACAACACAAACGAGAACATAACCTATATTGTTAATAAAGTTCATTAAAGGCATAATTATACCGGAGATAAACTGAGCCTTCCATCCTACATTGTACAGTCTTTCATTAATGCTATTAAACTCATTTATTGATTTTTCTTCATGTCCAAAAGCTTTTACTATTTTATGTCCAGTATACATCTCTTCTACATGGCCATTTAGTTCTCCAATAGTTTTCTGCTGTTCTACAAAATATTTTTGTGAACGCTTTGCTATAGTTGTTGTAACAATTATAGATAGTGGCAATGTTATAAGAGTAACAAGTGTCAACGTTACGCTTATTGATAACATCATTACAATGATACCCACTATAGTTACAACTGAAGTGATAAGTTGAGTCAAACTCTGCTGTAATGTAGTTGATATGGTATCAACATCATTTGTAACACGACTTAATATCTCTCCATGTGTACGTGAATCAAAATATTTAAGAGGTAAACGTGCAAGTTTATTGTTTAAGTCGTTACGCATATTAAATACAGTTTTCTGCGCAACACCAGCCATGACATACTGTTGAATATAACTGAATGCTGCACTGATAACATATAAACCAATTAGATAAAGTATTATTTGCCCAATATAATTAAAGTCAACACTTGGAACTCCCTGTTGCTTTAATTGAAGTAATAGCTGGGGATTCGCACCTTTTTTTACTGCTGAAGCTGCTGCATTCAACTTTTCATAGTACATATATTTATTCATCAAGCCTTCAAATAACTTGGTTGTAGCTTTTCCCATTATCTTAGGACTAACAATACTAAAAATAGTACTTAAAATAGCTGTTATAAACACTACAATAAGATTTATCTTATGTGGTGCTAGGTATTTTATAAGCCTTTTCATCGTTCCCTTAAAATTTTTGGCTTTTTCTGCTGGCATTCCCATGGCCATACCTCCACCCATAGGACCTCTTCCAGCTCTTCTTTTTTCACCCATAATAATATCCTCCTTCTATGCATAAGGCCAGTTAGCTTTTAGTGATTTATTCTTCTGCTTCTAAAAGTCTAGTAGATGCTTGCTTTATGCTAATTCCTCCTCTGATAACTGTGAAGATACTATCTCGCGATATATCTCGCAATCATTTAAAAGGGCTTTATGTGTGCCGATTCCTGCAATTCTACCTTCATCTAACACTATAATTCTATCCGCATCTATTACAGTGCTGACTCTTTGAGCAACAATAATTGCTGTTGAATCCTTTATTTCTGATTTTAAAGCTGCTCTAAGCTTTGCATCAGTTTTAAAATCTAGTGCTGAAAAGCTATCGTCAAATATAAATATCTCCGGTCTTCTAACAAGTGCACGAGCAATGGCCAGACGCTGCTTTTGTCCTCCGGAAACATTACTACCACCTTGAGCAATCATGGAATCATATCCCTCTTTCATATTAGATACAAATTCCGATGCTTGAGCAATTTCTGCTGCATGCCTAATCTCCATATCATTTGCATCCTCTTTTCCATATCTGATATTGTCAGATATGGTTCCAGTAAACAATACAGCCTTTTGTGGAACAAAACCAATTTTTTTTCTAAGGTTTTCTTGGGACATTTCTCTAATATCCATTCCGTCAACTAAAATACTGCCACTATCAATATCATAGAAGCGGGGTATGAGGCTTATTAGTGTGGATTTACCAGAACCTGTTCCGCCAATAATGGCAGTTATTTCACCAGGTTTTGCACTAAATGAAATATTGCTTATCGCTGGCTGCTCTGCACCAGGATAACTAAAGGTAACATCCTTAAATTCTATATACCCTCTCTCTTTCTCAGTATTTTTTGGTTCTGTAGGATCATTAATTTCAGGTTTCATATCAAGCACTTCGTTAATTCTTACTGCTGAAGCCTCAGCACGAGGTATCATAACAAACATCATAGAAACCATAATTAAGGAAAACATTATCTGCATAGCATATTGAATAAATGCCATCATATCTCCTACCTGCATTTTTCCACTATCAATACGTATTCCACCAAACCAAACTATTGCAACACTTGTAAGGTTCATCATTATTATCATAGCAGGCATTAAAACTGCCATTATTTTATTAACTTTAATAGCAGTGTTGGTTAAATCAGAATTAGCTTCAGTAAATCGTATCTTTTCATCATCTATACGATTAAAAGCACGTATTACTCTTATTCCTATAAGATTCTCACGTACAACAAGATTTAACTTATCTAATTTTACCTGCATTGCTTTAAATAATGGAACTCCCTTAGTTGCAACTAGCGCAATTATACCTGCAAGAACAGGAATAACTACTACGAGAATAAGTGACAACTCTGCATCTTTTGAGACAGCCATAATAATACCACCTATACACATAAGTGGTGCACTAATCATCATACGCAATATTAATATTGTTACTTGTTGTACTTGCATAATATCATTTGTAGTTCTTGTAATAAGTGACGCTGTACCTACTTTATCAAATTCATTTAAAGAAAAACTTTCTGCTCTTGAAAAAACTTCTTTTCTAATATCTCGACCAAACTTTGTTGCAACTTTTGATGAGAAAAAACTTGCCAAAATTGTACAAACACCGCTGACTGCTGCTACAATAAGCATAAATCCGCCGATTCTCAATATATAGTTAGTATCTCCCTTGACAATACCAGTGTTAACTATATCTGACATTAACGTAGGGAGGTATAATTCTGCAATAGATTGAAAGAATAAAAGAACTAAAATACCTGTTACAACCATTGCATATGGCTTTAAAAATCTAAATAATTTAAACATAATTATCATCTCCAATTACTAAAACTATAGTTATATTTCAGTTTTTCTATCGCATACTTTCATAAGATTATCTCTGACTTGCATTAGCAATCTACGAAGTAATATTTCTTCCTCTGAGGTAAAATTACTAAAGCATTCCGAATTTATAATCTTCATAACTTCTTTTACCTCTTCGCAAACTTCCCCTCCTTTTTCTGTAATATAAACTCGCGAAATTCGCTGATCAGTAGCATCTGCTTTTCGTTCTAAAAGCCCTGCCTTTTCCATCCTATTTAACATGACTGTAGCTGTAGCTGGCTTAATGTTAAGCTTATTTGCCAATTCTTTCTGACTCTGTCCATCTTTCTTATATAATGAAAATAGCATACCTGGTTGACCAGGGTACACCCCTACTTTATCAAGCAATGTATGAGTACGGTGATAGTGAAGTTTTATTACTTGAGCAAAAACATGATATAATGAATCATCTTGAAAACATTCCATAAAGTCACCTCCAATTTACTTAGCCGTCTAACTATATTTTATAATATCATCACTTTTTATTTTAGTCAATAAACTCAGCAAATACTTGCATAGTAAGTTATTCCAGAAAACGTTATCTTCATTATTAATTTACAAATTTAGTTTGTTGTCTAAGTATATTGTTGAATTATTCTAACTATATTACTGTAATATTATTTGTCACATTACTATATTTATCCGATATATATTATTAATTATGGCCATTTTAAAAATACTTTTTAGTTTACATATTAATAAGAGTTTATGAAGTTATATTAGATTCAACAGCTAAGCTTAGATTTTAATAATGACATTAAAAATAACAAATGAGCTGTCTCATAATATATAGATAACATTATGAGACAACCCATTTGTTATTTGTCTTTAAAAATTCTCATTCTATAAGCGTTCATTGCAGTTTCACCAAGCTTATCTAATAATTGATAGTTGGCATAAGCTCCAACCACAGCTCCAATTCCCGGAACTAACTGAAGCATTTTTGCTAAGTCGATATAGTCTCTATATTCCTGCTGAAAAGTTCTCCAATCAAAGGAATTTACATCTTCCGGAAGATGTTTAACATAGTTTTCCCAGTCTGCAATTTCTAAATAAACTCGTGATCTTCTCTCAGGACTTGAAAAAGCCAACTGAAATATATATAAAATATATAATCTTTCTTTGTAATTTGCTGCATTAAAACCATATAAGCTTGCTACCTCAAATAAAAACTTTATTTTTATGCTTAAAAGTATTGGAAAGTCTGCTAATCCTAGAAGCAATCCCCCTGCTCCTGTACCTGCACCACTTAAAACAGCAGCTTTTCTATAAGAATTTAACTTTTCCTTAACTAGTCTTTCTCTTTCTTCTAAAGATACATTCATTAGAGGTAACTTTGTTGTAAATTCAGAACCTAGAAGTACTACTTTCACCGTATTTTTTATTGCTTCTGTAATTACTATATTTGCTTTATCAGGTATTAGGTTATTAACTTTGTTTTGCAGCCCTTTAGTTACCTTACTTGTAAACGATGGTTTCTTTAACATTTTTTTCTGCCATAATTTTAGTTCATCTATAGCTTGCTCTGTGTAATTATTCATGCTTACTCCTTAAAATATTTAATTAATTATCAAAATTAGGTTTAATATTATATTAAGGCATTTTAATGAAATTTGGAATATCCTTACTTAAAATTCCCTGCTTTCATATAACTTAACGGATAGTAAGAAAGAGCCTAAAATCATGATTATTATAGCACCTAAAAGATATACTAATATTTGCATATCAGATTTACTAGTAAAGAAATTTACTATAGTTTTTATAAATATATTACTTTGAGCCTTACTTATTATTTTTGTAAATCCTGCTCCCAGGAAGAAAACAAGAAAAAACATTACAAAGATAACAACTCTAGATTTTGTATATCCAACCCTAAAGAGAACAGGAATGTATATACCATTTAAAAGAGTTATTGCAAAGAGTGCACCTATTATTTCTTCTAAAGTAACAGAATGTATTGTAATAGGAGATCCTAATAACCTAACTACAATTGCTGTAAGGAAATATGCAGCTACCCCTATTCCAAAGTATATAAAAACAGAAAGATATTTTGCCAATACAATATTTCTTCTTTTTATAGGTAAACTATTTAACATAATATCTGATTTATTTTTTTCCTCTAGTGAAAATCCTGTTATGACGAGAATATAGCTCATCATCACCATTGCTGAAACAAAACTTGCTTCTTTGAGGAACACTATTAGAAATAGCATATATACAAAGGTAAATAACACTGTCTTTTTTTGTATCAAAATATCTTTTATGATAAGATTAAACATTTAACTCCCTCCTTGTAAAATACAACATCACATCTTCTAGAGTCGGTTTTTCTATGATGATACCATTGTTAATGAATCTGTTTATACTATTTCGATTTTTTACTAGTGCCTCAAAGCCAAATTGATTTTCTTTTATACCAACGAAATTTTTTCTCGTATCTTCATTTAAAAACTCTTTCTTTCCTTTTACTAGTCCATAGCAATCTAGAATTTCATCCTTAGTCGTACTGAATAATATTTCTCCATCGTTAATTAAAGTTACATAATCAGCTATTTTATCTAAATCTGATGTAATGTGTGTTGAAAAGAAGATGCCTTTATTTTCATCTTGTATTAAATAAGAGAATATATCTAGCAACTCATTTCTTATCAATGGGTCTAATCCCGAAGTTGGTTCATCCATAATAATAAGTTCCGCTTGATGAGAAAGTGCAATAGCTAGAGAAAATTTCATTTTCATTCCTTTTGATAGTTCTTTTATCTTTTTCTTAGGTGATAGAGTAAATTCTTTTAAATATCTATTAAAACATTCATTACTCCAGTTTTTATATAGAGGAGCAATGATTCTCTTCATTTCAGAAATAGTTAACTCCTCATAAAAGTAATTTTCATCATAGACAAAGCCAATTCTATTTTTAATTTCATTTTCATTTTTGACGTTGTCTAATCCAAAAACTTTTATCTCTCCAGCATCCTTCTTTAGCAGATTCATTATTAATTTAATAGTGGTACTTTTACCTGCTCCATTAGGACCAATAAACCCCATAATAAATCCTTTTTCAAGAGTAAAACTGATATTTTTTAGAGAAAAATCCTTAAAATCTTTTTTCAAATTTTTTATTTCTAAAATTGGTGCCATTTATTAAACCTCCTCATAGAAAAGCTTAAGCATTTCTTTCATTTCTTCTAAAGATAAATTTATACTTTTTCCTGCAGTAATCGCTTCCAAAAGTTTTTCTTCCACCATCTTCAATCTAGTTTCTCGCATAAGTTCCTTATTTTGTGCAGCTACATAAGTGCCTTTGCCAGGTATTGTTACAATATACCCATCTTTTTCAAGTTCATCATAAGCTCTTTTTGTTGTAATTACACTAATTTGAAGTTCTTTTGCTAAGTTTCTAATTGATGGAAGGCCCTCAGCCTCTGAAAGCTCACCTTTTAAAATTGACTGCTTTATTTGTGTAACAATTTGTGCATATATGGGCTCCTGTGATGAATTAGAAATAATTATATTCATTGTTTTATACCAACCCTCCAGTCAATATATACTGTATATATACATTATATACAGTTAGATATCTAATGTCAACACTTACCAAAGTTTTTGTAGTTTCTTCTATTGTCTGAGGTAAGTGAGTTCATAGAATATTCATAGCAGTTTATTGTTCTGTGCACTGATTTAGTGTGAATTACTTTTACTGAGTGTGAAAATATTTGAATGATTGTCCACTAGATAAATAAATAATGAAAATAATTATTTATTTATGGTATTATTAACATAATAAATTAAATGCAAAAGGTGTGACTAAAGATGAAAAAATTTTATTTTATATTTAATAGCGATGAACTGCTAGTTAGAATTAAAGACAACCACATATCCTTCATCGATGATGATGATATGGATTCCTTAAAAGTTAGTTTAATAAATTCAGATAGTTTTATATCAGAAGATAATAATGAATACATATTTGGAGAATTAGACAAGCAAGTAAGAATTGTTGAGCCCCTTCAATTTATTAAATTTCGCTCACTTATAGCATTACTGGACATTCCTCTATTTAATTTGGCTTCTAGAGCCCTTCACTTACTTAACTGGAATAGAACTTATAAGTATTGTAATAAATGCGGCTCTCCCCTTATGGATAAAGATGATGAAAGAGCAAAAGTCTGCCCTAGCTGTGGTCTAATAGTTTATCCAAGAATATCGCCAGCAATAATAACTGCTGTTGTTAAGGATAACAAACTACTGCTAGCTCATAATGTTAACTTTAATAAAGATGTATACAGTGTCATAGCTGGATTTGTAGAACCTGGAGAATCCTTTGAAGCTTGCGTTGCTAGAGAAGTTTTTGAGGAAATCGGAATACAAGTTAAGAATGTAAAATATTTCGGCAGCCAGCCTTGGCCTTTTCCAGATTCTTTAATGGTAGCATTTACATGTGAGTATAGTAGTGGTGAAATAAAAGTAGACGGAATAGAAATTAGTGATGCAGATTGGTATAGCGTAGAAGAGCTTCCTAAAATACCAGCTAAAGGAAGTATAGCCCGCAATTTAATAGAATGGTTTGTAGATAACCATAGGAGTACAAAACAACAAGCAACTTAATTACCAATAAATAATTTCTTAAAAGTATATATCCATACATCATTAAAAAGAGCGCATACTAATATAGAGTTTCAAACTAGAAAATTGACTTACACAAAGGGCTATGTTTCCAAAGCTGAAGGTAGATTTAAAAATTTTGTGTCAGTCTTAGTGAAGGGTTTTAAGACAACCTTAGCACCTTCGAGTTGGTGAAGAGCCTAAATGGCTTTTCACGAGCGACTTATCAATGTTAATTGATAAGTTGGTCCGACTGAGCATAGCGAGTTTCTCGAAGGTTCTTAGGTCGTCTAAAACACGCACTCTGTGTAAGCGACTATCACCAAATCAAAGATTTGGGATATCTGCTTAAGCTTTAGATTGGCTAAAAGTTTTATATGAAACTCCTCTTCCTTACGTAAGATGAGTAAGCGATTCGCACAAAATCACAGATTTTGGCTCTCTGCTTAACGGACTGAAGCTTGGAAACATAGTCCGGAGTGTAAGTCAATTTTCGGCCTTGAAGCCCTATAGTATGTACTCTTTTAATTTTGAGTAACTATTTTTCTATTATTATATCTTCATATCTAACTATTCCAAGAGGACTAATTCTTACACCAATTACACCTTCTCTTGAAATATGTCCGAGCTGTGGATGATATAAGAATATCCAAGGTGAATCATCAACTATGATTTGCTGTAGCTCTTTATATAATTGAATTCTCTTATCAGGGTTGACAATTTCTTTAGCCTTTTCCATCATTTCTGTAACCTTTGGATTATTGTATCCGGTAAAGTCTGTAAAGTTAGAAGGATTAAACATAGGCTGAAGAAAATTATCCATATCTCCAGTATCTGATATCCATCTGCTTAAGAACAAATCACTTCTATTTATTGATTCTGGATTAAGATATTTATCGGGACTTACCTTCTCCAAAGTACATTCAATACCTACTTCTTTTAAGTCATTTATAATTGATTGTGTTATTTTATAAAAAATAGTCTCGTTACTTTCCTCTCTAATTAAAATTTTAAGCTTCGAGTTTCCTATTAAAGTGCCTTTTCTACTTAAAATTTCTTTTGCTGATCTCTGATTATAGTTAAAGCCTGATAAATACTTATTATCAACCATATTTGGAGGCATAGGTCCCTTAGCTTCCTCTCCAAGGCCTCCTAATATTTCATCTATAATTTTCTTTTTATTAACCGCTAAGTTAAGAGCTTTCCTAATTTCATTATCTTTTGCAAATATGGAATTTGATCGCAAATTAAAGCCAGCATAGTAAGTTCCCATTATGCTTTTGTATTTTATATCTAAGTTCTTAACTTTTGATAACTCTTCTATTTGCTTTTTATTATCTATTGTAACAAAGTCACATTTATTATCAATAAAGCTCTCTATTGACTTTGGCCCTTCAAATCTTACAATAATCTTATCAACATATGGAGAACCACCAAAATAATTATTAAAAGCAGTTAACACACACCTATCTTTTTCTGTACTTTCTAAAATATATGGACCACAGCCAGTTAAGTTCCCTTTCTCAACATCTTCTTTAGCAAGTATTGAGCAAACATATTGTCCAAGGTTAAGTAAAAATCCAGTGTATGGCCTTGTGAGTTTGAGAGAGACTCTGTACCTATCAAGTATTTTTATACCTTTAACTTCTTGTGCAATTCCTTTATTATACTCTTTTGCACCCTCAATTTGTTCTAAGAACCAACTATTAGGAGATTTTAAAGATGGTCTTAATAACCTTTCATATGTATATTTAACATCTTCTGCTGTTATTTCTCTACCATTGTGAAATTTGGCGCCTTTTCTTAAATTAAATATCCATGTTAAGTTGTCATCCTCAACATACCAGCTTTTTGCGATTCCAGGAGTAATTTCTCCGGTAGAACTTATTAGCAGCAATCCACCATGTACATTATATAGAATTTGTCCACTCTGAGTATCAATTGCAAGCTGTGGATCATAACTTAATGGAGCTTCACTTAAAAATGTTGTAAGCACTAATTCAGCTTTCTCATCTGTTTCAATCTTATCTAAAAGCTTAGTAGATATACTTTGTAGATCCTTTGAAACATTTGAAAGAATATTTAGTGAAGTTTTAGTATATTGAGTATTTAGTGATGCTGTTTCTACCATGCCCATAACCTTTTCTGAGGTTCTATTCATTTCTTCTGTAGAAGATATTATGTTCTCAAGGCTTTCCGTCTGTTTTGAAACCGCTGCATTGATTTCCTCTGCCACCTCACTAGTAGTACTTACAGCATTTATTATATTATTAAACACTTCTTTAGTATTTTTCCCAATATTACTTCCCTCTAATACTTTGTCCATGCTTTTATTCATGGCTCCTATAGTTTCATCTATACTATTATTTATTTCATTAATAGTATTTGATATATGTCCAGCTGATTCTGCACTTCTCTGAGCAAGATTTTTAACTTCTTGAGCAACCACTGCAAATCCTCTTCCAGCTTCTCCTGCTCTAGCTGCTTCAATAGATGCATTTAAAGATAAAAGATTTGTATGATTTGCTATATCTTTAATAATTGCAAGCATTTCATTTATATGAGCTGCTTTTAAACTTAAATCGTTTACTACTTTTTTAGCATTTTGAACGGATAACTCAATTTCATTCATAGCTGATATAGAGCTGTCTACTGCATTACTACCTTCTCTAGCTATTTCCATTGTCTGTTCCGCTATACGTTTTGAGTTTTCAGTACTTGCAAAAACTTCCTCCGCTAATGCTGAGTAATTACTTATTTCATTGACAACCTTCTCAATAGACTCCTTTTGTATTTCAGCATTTTTAGCAATATCTTGTGTTAATGATATTAAGTTTTCAGCTGCAAAACCAGTTTCTTCAATTTTATCGTTTATTCTTGTTACTATGCATTTTTGATTGTGTTTTAAAAGACTTAATTCATTTCCATTTTGTATGTTATGCAGAGTTTCGTTTTCAAGTGGTCTATAAGCAGCTTTCTTATCTAGGTTTTCTTTATTTTTTTTCCATCCAAGCATTAATTTCACCTCATTTGACTATTGCAACTACTTTATTCTACAATATTTTAGCATATTTTTCAAAACATTTTCTCTGCATTTTGCTTATTGATATTTTTCGCAACAAAAACTACTTATAAAGATAAATTTGCTAATTTTTTTGCTATGTTTTTTAAAACTTCATTATGTTTTAATTATTTAAATAATTACTTTTAAACAAAAAAGATGCTGGTTTAACCCAGCATCCAATGTCTAAACAATATTTATATTATATTTATTAGCCTATATAAACTTTAAGTTCTTCTATTCTTTTTTCATTTACCTTCTCAATCTTAAACTTTAAGTTATCATATTCAATAGTGCTATCATCGTCATCTTTAGGTATAGTTCCTAAAAGTGTCACTACGAATCCTCCTATAGTGTCTATATCATCTGAAGGTAAGTTAATATTTAAACTTTCGTTAACTTCATCTATTGGTATTAACCCATTAATTAAATAGGTATTTGAATCGATTTTTTTAATGTAATCTGTATTTTCATCATACTCATCAAATATATTTCCCATAATTTCTTCAATTAAGTCTTCTATTGTTACGATACCTGAAAATCCTCCATATTCATCAATCAATATGGCCATATGATTATTGGTACTCTGTAATTCTCTGAATAAAGCGTCTATATTCTTAGTCTCTGGAACAAAATGAGGCTGTCTCAGAAGAGTTTTTATATTTATATTTTCAATATCTTTATTTTTTAATTGAATAAATAGATCTTTCATATATAAAACACCAATAATATTATCAATGTCGTTTTCATATATAGGTATTCTTGAATATTGTTCTTCCGATATTTGATTTAAGAGCTCGTCAATTGGAGTACCTAACTCTAAAGCAAATACATTTATTCTTGGAGTCATTATTTCCTTAGCTAAGGTGTCATCGAATTTAAAAATGCTATCTATCATGTCCTTTTCAATTTCATTAATAACTCCATTCTCTTCTCCAACCTTAATCATTGAGCGTATTTCTTCCTCTGATACTTTTTCTTCAAGGTTGTCTAAATTCATGCCAAATATTTTAACTAGTATATTTGTTGATGCTGTGAGCATTTTTACAAATGGAGAAGTGATTTTAGATACAAATAATATTGGTTTAATTGCAAACATAGCTATTTGTTCTGATTTTTGTAATGCAATTCTTTTTGGAAACAGTTCTCCAAAAACCAAAGTGACATATGACAGAAGCACTGTTATAACAACAACAGATATTTCATTACTTCCTGGTATACTAAACTTATTCAGTACATTTGAAAGATGTTTTGATATATTTGTTGCTGCAGATGCACTGGCTAAAAAGCCTGCCAAGGTAATTCCTACCTGAATTGTAGCTAAAAATTTACTAGGCTCATTTAAAAGTTTTAGCAAATACTTTGCTTTTACATTACCTTCTTCAGCAAGATGGTTAACTTTATTCTTGTTTAAAGAAACTATCGCCATCTCCGAGGCTGCAAAAAAAGCATTGATTAGAACTAAAACCAAAATCAATAATAGCTCTAGTAAAATACTACTCGGACCATTGTCCATTAATTATTCCCCCTAACACAAATAAGAAATATAGAGTAAATTATAACATAAATTCGTCTGATATTAAAATATCGTAGACAATCAAATGCTACGTATAATCTCATTTATTCGCTTTAACAGACAAATACATAATATTATATAAGGAATTTATGGCTTTTATTCTTAAAACATCTTAAAATCTTTGAATTTTGGAAGCATTTATAAAAATCAAAATAAAACTGGCACTTAATACATGCCAGCTTTTAGATTTATTCGATATTTACTCTGAAATTTAAAAATTCTGCTTATAATTTTACTTTATTAATTATTTCTTCTATAGATAAACTAAATTGTTCACCAGTGTTCATATCTTTTAGTGTTAATATTTTGCTGTTAACTTCTTCTTCACCAATTATTATGACAAATGGTATTCTTAGCTTATTGGCATATGAAAGTTTTTTATTAAATTTGTTATTTTCTAAGTAAACTTCTGAAATAATATTATTTTCCCTTAATTCTTTAACAACTTCTACTGAGTATCCCATAGTTTCTCCCATAGGGACAACTAGCACCTTCGTTAAAGATGAAGAGGCATTTTCTTTTAGGATTCCAAGTTCTCTTAGTTGAGAGAACAATCTAGTTAACCCTATAGATATTCCAACACCTTGAAGCTTTTGATTAGTGTAATGCCCTGCTAGATCCTCGTAACGGCCACCAGAACATATTGATCCGATATTAGGGTAATCATCAAGCATTGTTTCATAAACTGTTCCAGTGTAGTATTCTAGTCCTCTTGCTATTTTTAAATCTATAATATAATTTTTTTCTGGAACTCCAAAACATCCAATATAGTAAATAACCTTAGAAAGTTCATCTAGACCAAGCTTAAAGTCTTCATTTTCAATATTTAGCTCTGCTAGTGAATTTAATATTTCCTGATTACTTCCCTTTATATCAATAAAATTAATTATCTTATCAACAGCAGCTTCATCTAATCCTAACTCCTTCAGTTCTCCGCAAACTGCCTCCATACCTATTTTATCTACCTTATCAATGATTCTTAATACCTCTACACCATTTAAAATTCCGAGGTAGCTAAAAAATCCATTTAAGATTTTTCTATTATTTATGCGTATTTTAAAAGAACTTAATCCAATTTCTGTGAATATTGAATATATTATGCTTGGAATCTCTGCATCATTAACTATGCTTAATTCTCCATTGTTAATAATATCTATGTCGCATTGATAAAACTCGCGGTAACGTCCTTTCTGATTTCTTTCACCTCTAAATACCTTACCTATTTGATATCTGCGGAATGGAAAAGTTAAATCAGACATATGCTGAGCAGAATATCTAGCAAAAGGAACTGTTAAGTCAAATCTCAATGATATATCATTGCTTCCTTTAGTAAATCTATAAATTTGCTTATCAGTTTCTTGCCCTCCCTTAGCTAATAATATTTCTGTCTTTTCGATTATAGGAGTATCCATAGGTATAAAACCGCCTTTTTCATAATTACTCCTAATAATATCCATAATATTATTAAATACAATTTGATCCGCTGGTAGTAACTCCATGAATCCTGGTAAAGTTGATGGTTTAATAAATTGTTTTTCCATTTTCATTCCTCCTGAATTATTTTCTATTTTATTTACATAAAAAACCCATGCAGGTTTTGTACCTACATGGGTGATAATTTACTAAATTAACTATCATCACCATAGATACAACTGCTATAAATTCAAGCAGACCTACATCTATGGTTATTTTCCATGACGTAAGTCTCTACTAATGATGGTGATAAGTTGTTTTAAACATTATAATTAAGTTCTGCATAATTTTTTCTCCTAAATATATAATATTTATAATTATAATATATCACATTAAATTATTAAAGTACAATATTCCTTTTTTATTATTATATGCATTATTTATGATAACTTGCTTTTTTATATTAAATTGCAGCAAATCTTGATGGTTTGCCATTAAAATGTGGATTTTTTAAAAAGGTCATATTATAATAAAGCTCTACACTATGGAAGAAAGAGGTTGATCTATATGATAAAGCTTATAGCAAGTGACATGGATGGTACATTATTAAATGAACATGACAAATTAAATGAAGAATTTTTTCATATAATAGAGAAACTTAAGGAAAGAAATATAATATTCGTTGCCGCAAGTGGCAGGCAATACTTCAATCTTGAAAACAAATTTTCTAGAGTAAAGAATGATATAATATTCGCCGCTGAAAATGGAAGTTTTGTACTTTATGAAGGTGAAGAAATATACTCAAGTATATTAGATAAGAACGTAGTTAAGGAACTTATTAAAATCGGAAGAGAACTTGATGGCTGTGAGATAATATTATGTGGCAAAAAATCAGCATATATTGAGAAAAACTATAAAAATTTTATAGATGAGGTTGAAAGATATTATCTAAAATATGAAGTTGTTGATGACCTTTATGAAGTTGATGATGATATTTTAAAATTCACACTATGCGATTTTAAAGGATCTGCTGAGAATTCAAACAATGTATTTAAGCCAATTTGGGGAGAGTCTCTTCAAATTACTGTATCTGGACAAATTTGGCTTGATATTATTAATAAGGATGTAAATAAAGGTGTATCAATTAAATACATTCAAGAAAAGTTAAATATAACTGCTGAAGAGACAATGGTTTTTGGTGATTATTTTAATGATGTAGAAATGTTTAAATCCGCTTACTACAGTTATGCAATGGCTAATGCACCTGAAGAAGTTAAAAAACATGCTAGATTTGCTGCTAAAAGCAATAGAGAAAATGGAGTATTGGAAGTTATAAAAAATGAGGTTTTAAACAAGTAGTAAATAAGTTGATCGCTGAATGCTTATTATATTTTAATATAACATAAAACCTATTGAAAACATTTAATAGGTTTTATGTTTATTTTATATGTTACACCTCAAAGAATTCTAAAAAATGTTTAGCTGCAGTTGATAAGTATCTGTCTTTTCTCCATATTGCTGCTATGCTTGTTTCTAAAGATGGTTCACTAATATCTTTATATTTTAAATTTGTGCTCTTAACAAGCTCCAATGCAGTTTTAGGTACAATGGCTATGCCAATGCCGGATTGAGCCCATAACAATGTGGTTCTCGCATCATCGTTTTTACAAATTATTTTTGCTTCAAATCCTACCTTGAGACAAGACTCAGATATTATCTTTTCAAACCTTCTATATATAATTAATGGTTTGTCTATTAAATCAGCAAGAGATATAGATTTGTTTTCTTCAAGCCAGTTACAGTCTTTAGCATATACTGCTATCATAGGTTCTTTTGATAGAAATCTTACTTCAAATTCATCTGTATTAAAAGGGGTTCTCACAATTCCAATTTCTATTACACCATTATTTAATATCTCTAATATTCTAAAAGTGTTTCCTTCCCATACCTCAAAACTTACACCAGGATACTCGCTATGAAAGCTTTTTATCCTCTCTGGAAGAAGTGTAGCTCCAGAAGAGGATACTGTACCGATAGATAAAGTTCCCTTTAGTCCAGTACTAAAATCCTTTAATTCTTTAACTGTAGACTGTGCTAGCTCTAGCATTTGTTCAGCTCTATTACGTAATATTTTACCGGCATCTGTTAGTTGAATTTTACGACTTCCTCTTTCAACAAGCTTAACGCCTAGCTCTTCCTCAAGCAGTTTTAGATGGTAACTAAGTGGCGGTTGAGCAATATTTAATCTTTTCGCAGCTCCTGTTATTTGCCCTTCTTCGGCTATTGCAAGAAAATATTTAAGCTGTTTTATATCCATAAAGTCATCACCTCTGATATACAATTTTTATATTGAATTGATATATATTTAATATTTTTAATATGTATTCTTACCTGCTATAATAATACTTGAATTTGCTAATTTGTTCAAACTAAAAGGAGATGATGTTTTGTCATTAGTAGCATTAAAAATCTTAATAATATCTGTTATAGCTGGAGTAGTAGGTTCCGTTCTTGGACTTGGTGGTGGTACTGTAATTACTCCTGCACTTACATTATTATTCGGTGTTGATATAAAACACGCTATTGGAGCAAGTATTATTTCGGTAATTGCCACCTCTAGTGGATCAGCTGTAGCATATATAAAAGATAAAATAACTAATATAAGAGTAGGCATGTTCCTTGAAATAGCTACCACTACTGGAGCTATAACAGGAGCTTTCTTAGGAGGCCTAATAAATCCTAACTATCTTTATGTTCTCTTTGGAATATTGTTATTATACTCTGCTTTTGCAATGCTAAAAAAAGGCAAAGATGAATTGCCTCAGAATGTACCAGTTCATCCCTTAGCAAAGAAATTCAAGTTAAATGGAGAATACTATGATAAAGCTTTGCAAAAAAATGTTGCTTATAATGTAGATGGCGTACCAGCTGGTTTTAGCGTTATGTATGGTGCTGGAGTTATTTCAGGGCTTCTCGGGATAGGCAGCGGTAGTTTTAAAGTTATGGCTATGGACTTATGTATGAAACTTCCTTTAAAAGTATCTAGTGCGACCAGTAATTTTATGATGGGAGTAACTGCTGCCGCTAGTGCCGGTGTGTATTTTCTTAGAGGCGATATAGATCCTAAGATTGCTGCCCCTGTTGCCCTTGGAGTACTTGCAGGTGCTACAATAGGAGCTAGAATTATGCAGCAACTGAAAAGTAAAACAATTAGAAAAATATTTATACCTTTTCTAGCTTATGTAGCAATACAAATGATTTATAAAGGAATAGGAGGACACTAATGAAAGAAAGTAATATTGGAGAAATAGAACTTATAATAAGTAAATCTTTGAGAATAGGAGTTCTCTTGAGTTCATCAGTAATATTAACAGGACTCTTGATGTTTTTAATATCTGGACACAGTGGATACCCGGAAAATTTCTATCCAACTACGCCTTCTGCCGTAGTATCTGGTTGTTTGTCCTTTAAGCCCTATGCCATTATACTTTTAGGATTGATGATTTTAATAGCAATTCCAGTATTTCGTGTTGGTGTTTCAATTATTGTCTTTTTAAAAGAAAAAGATTATTTATATGTAAAAATTACCACTGTGGTTTTTATTATATTAATCATAAGCTTTTTAATGGGCAAAGTCGGATAAAAATAAACCTTGAATTAGCTTGAGAATAAATATTGAATAAACATAAGGACATATAAAAAAGGCTTGTAATAAGATTTGTTATGAATTTTTTAAGTAGATATATTTAAAAAGAATGTTTAAATATCTACCCATTGATCATCTTATCTAATGCAAGCCTTTTTAATATCGAAAGTTATAGCATTAAACAATTTATATGTTTAATATTTGAGAAATGTGACGATAAATTTTGTTCCTTTTCCTGCCTTGCTTTGTGCTTCAATTGTCCCATTATGCGCTTCAATTATTGATTTTGCTAAAGCTAATCCAATTCCTACAGAGTCACTTTTTCTTGAGGTTTTTGCTTTATAAAATCTTTTAAAAATATGAGGTAAGTCCTTCTCGTCAATTCCTTCGCCAGTATCTGCTATAATTATTCTTCTATAAATGGGATTTTCTGATAATTCTATGATTATTTCTCCTCCTTGTGCAGTATGCTCTATGCCATTTTTGATAATATTTATTAAAGCCTCTTCAACCCACAATTTATCATGCTTAAAAACTACTTCAGAAATTTCCTTGAAAACTATCTTAATATTATTTTGCAGTGCTTTGCTCCCTAGTGCATCTATTGAATCTTGTACAGTCTCATTCAAGCTTTGCTTTTCTTTTACAAATTCTATAGCTTTTGCATCGAGCTTAGCAAGCTTAAGCATGCTTTTGATTAACCAATTCATTCTATTAAGCTGATTTTGATTATTCAATAAGAAAGTTTCTCTTTGCTCCTTTGATAGATCTTTGCTTAGTAAGATATCGTTATATACAATCATTGATGACAGAGGAGTTTTTAACTGATGAGATATATCAGATAATAAGTCAACAAGAAATTGCTTTTCATTTTTAAGGGCATCTATATTATTCCTAATAATTTCTCTCATAGAATTAAAGGAGCTTGCTAGCTTAGAGAAGTCTCCTTCTTTATTTTCATTAATTGCTAAGTCATAATCCCCATCAATCACTTTCTTAGCCCCAATAGTTAACTTTCTAATTTTTTTATAAAAGAATATATATTGAAAATAATTAAATACGAAAAATATTGCAGACATAAATATAAACAAAAAAATAATACTGTAATTGTTTTTTTTGATATTCTTGTTAACGTAGGGAAAAACTTCACTTTCTAAATCTTTATTTACACCATATCGATTTAAAATTATCCTGCCTTTATCAGCCTCTTCTTGAGATACTTCTCTTGTAATAATCGGTATAATTTCTTTTTCGAGCTCTGGATTTTTATTTATTACTCTTACAGTAATAGCTCCTAAGCTTTTTATGTAGTCATCTTTCAAGTCGTCATGATGTAATTTTAGTATAAAAGATTCTAAACATAAAAATATAATCATTAAAAATAGAAGTATAGAAGAGCTTAATTTTAATTCAGGATTAATAAAATATTTTTTCATGCATATCTACTCCTTAACAACATCCTTATCCCATTTGTACCCCAATCCTCTTAGTGTCACTATATATTCTGGATCCTTGGAACTATCTTCTATTTTCTCTCTTATTCTCTTGATATAAACAGACAATGTATTTTCGTCGAAAAAAGACTCTGCCCCCTCTGTTAGCTCATTTAATATTTCATCTCTTTTAATTAAGACCTTTGGTTTATTCATAAATATTAATAAAAGCCTATATTCCTGAGCTGTTAGAATAACTTCCTTGTCCTTTTTCTTTACTATTGCTTTTACATTATCAACTACTATATTTCCACTTATAAGCTTATTTCCTATAGATGATATTTTAGAACTTCTTCTTAGTGATGCTTTTATTCTTGATAGAAGCTCTCTAACTCTAAAAGGCTTTGTTATGTAATCATCACCACCTATTTCAAGTCCTAACACTATGTTAACTTCATCATCACATGCAGTTAAAAATATTATTGGTATATCACTTTTAGTTCTTATGGACTTACATAATTCATATCCATTTCCATCTGGCAAATTAACATCTAATAATATTAAATCAAACTGATTTAGACGAAGTAAATTTTCTGCTTCAGATATTGTTGATGCTCTACAAAGCTCATAGCCTTCATCTTTTAATGTAAACTCTATACCAAGTGCTAGAGATTCATCGTCTTCTACTAGCAATAATTTGTACATACACTTCACCTCTTTTAATTTTCTAGAAACATAACTAATTTAATAATACTTGATTTATATATTAAATTGAAGATATAAATATGTAATTCTTAAGTTCTTATCCTATCTTCTAGATAATGCTAAAAATAATGTCATGGACTATGCAATCCATGACATTAATATCTGATACCCTCACAAATTCTCTTTAACTCTTTATATTACATTAAAAATCTTCCCTAATAGCTTCAATTAAATTTTCTTTTCTGATCCTCGAAAGCGGTGATAGTACTGAAAGGTACCCAATTACTATAGCCGCGATGCCAGCAATGGCTACTGCACTCCATGGAAAATTCCATCCAAACTCTCTCACTCCGCCTAAACCTTTATACATTGAAAATGATAAGGCGCATGCTATTATTGATCCGTATATAGTACCAACTATACCATACATGAATCCTTCTAAAACTATCATTTTCTTTAATCCTTTTTGAGTTAAACCAATAGATTTTAATGCAGCAAATTCTCTTTTTCTTAATATAATATTTGTTGTTATTGTGTTTATTATATTAACACTTCCTATTAAAGATACAACTACAACAAATCCGTATATTAATATCTTTACCATTAGTATTGAAGTCTTTGTTTTTCTATTTTGTTCTATATTATCAATTACTCTTAATGAAGAATTTGATTTTATTGCGGTTTCTATTTCTGTTTTTGCTGCTTCTTCATTTTTAACATCTTTGATTATAATATTTAAACCTACCGGTTCAATACTATTCTTATTAGTTAACTTTTTAGCAACTTCTTCAGTTGTAATAAACTTTAACCCCTCTTGTGATCCCCAGAAATTAAAAGGCTCATTTTCAACTATCGCCATGACTTTAACCTTTTTAGTCTTTGCTTTGTCAAATTCAATTTTTTTATTGCTATCTCCTGCGATTTCGCTATATTGAAGATCTATTTCATCTCCTACTTTTATATTAGCAACTGGCCCTACATGCTTCTTTTGTGTTTTATCATTGAATATTGTATTTTTGCTAATTAAAATTACTCCATTTTCTTTATTTAGTTTTTCTACATTAATATCACCAGAAGTTAAATATTTTTTAGAAGCTTCTAAAGCCCCTTGATCATAAACTGCTGTATATCCATTTAAAATAGTTTTTTGATTATCACTTGAATTAGTCTTATTATATACTTTACCCATATCTTGAATTTCTTTAATTTCTTTACTCTTATCTATAGCTATATCAAAATGATATGCATCATAAACCTTATATATCTTATCTATATCATTTACACTTTTAAGATTATCTCTTATTTTTTCGTTTATATATGCCTCTTCCTTTGTGGCTTGTGAATTTCTTATAACTGAGAAGTGGATGTTTTTTGATTCATTAGCATCTTTTCCTATAGTTAATGTCATATCCATGAAAGACTTAAAGGTAATAAATAATACAACACTTATCACTATTGAGAAAACAGTTACCCTATATCTCTTTTTATTTCTTTTTATGTTTTTAACTGCTAGTGCTGCTTCAAAACCAAATACTTTTCCGATAACTCTATTTTTTCTTCTTTTTATTTTTTCTTTTGTTATAGCTGTCCTACTGCTTATGGCTACTAATGGTGATATCCTGCCAGCGAAAATTGCTGGTATCAATGCTGACAAATATATTGATATTAGGCCAACACCTCCACTTATAGCCATAATATTAGGATCTATTACTGGTTTCATAGGAAAAACCGATTCTCCACCAATTAGTTTAAAAGCAAAGCTTATTCCATATATAGCTATAATACCACATACTAACCCCAAAGGAACACCTATGGCAGCTAAAACTGTTGCCTCTTTTAATACAATTTTTCTTATTTGTTTTGGAGTTCCTCCTACAGCCCTTAAAAGGCCAAACTGCTTTATTCTTTCCACAACACTTATTTGAAATGAATTATATATAACTGCTATAGTCGATACAACTACTATTCCAATGATTATACCTAGTGTAGCATATAATCCAGCCATTCCCGAAGCTTTATCTCCAGCACCTTGCATCATAAGAAGATAAGTATTTTCTCCAACTTTATCTTTTTCAGTTAATCCTTTTAGTTCTTTTACTGCCTTTTTTAAATTTACTTTTGGACTTATTTCCACTAGCAGCATAGACTTTGACTCATCGATTTTATTATTTTTAGTTAATAAAATTCCTTTATTTTCAATTTGACTCCCTATATTATCCTCCAATATACCTACAAGAGTATATTCTTTTTCATTGACCTTTATTTTATCTCCTATTTTGCCATTTTTATCAATACGACTTAATGCCCATTTTTCTATTGCCACTTGATTTTCGTTTTCTGGAAACTTACCTTGTTTCACTTTATAAGGGAGAAGTTCTAAAGCCTTATCTGTAGCTATTGTAACATTAACAGTTAATTTTCCTTCTAATTTAGTTTCTTCACCTACTGTATAAAATCCACTTCTAGAAACCTTGGGATTATTTGTTATTTTAGAAATTAAACTTTGGTTTGCTTCTTTAAAGGCTAGTTGCCATGACCCATAGGAATTTTTAGCGTCATCTATTTGGGCATTTTGTATTCCTTTAAAGAAAAGCCCAATTGAAGATATCAATGCAACTGACAGTATAATTCCTATAATAGTAAGTAAAGTTCTTTTCTTATTAGTCTTCAAATATTTGCCCGTAAGCTGTCCATAGTTAGTTATCATTGGGTTACCTCCTAGTATTCCTTAATTCCACATCCTGATATTAATTTACCTTGACTATGCACCATATTTATTTCTTAGATACTTATCAGAAACAATTTCACCATCTTCTATGGTAATTACTCTATCAGCCATTGAAGCTATATTAATATCATGAGTAATAAGTATTAATGTTTGGCTATACTTTCTAGCTGTAAATTTCAATAATTCAATAACCTCTTTTGAATTCTTACTATCAAGGTTTCCCGTTGGTTCGTCTGCAAGTATTATTGAAGGTTTATTTAATAATGCTCTTCCAATTGACACCCTTTGCTGTTGACCACCTGACAGCTCGGAGGGAAGATGATTTTTTCTCTCCTTAAGTCCTAATATTTCAATAATTTCTTCTAAATAGCTTTTATCCACTTTATCATTATCTAATAGTGCTGGAAGAGCTATGTTTTCCTCAACATCTAAAACTGGAATTAGATTAAAGAATTGAAATATAAATCCTATCTTCCTTCTTCTAAATATTGCAAGCTTTTCTTCTTTATAGTTATAGATACTTTCACCATCAATTATGACTTTGCCCTTTGTCGGTCTATCCAAGCCTCCAAGCAAGTGAAGTAATGTACTTTTACCTGAACCAGAAGCCCCTACAATTGCCACAAATTCCCCTTTATTTACTGACAGATTTATATCTTTAAGCGCTTCAACTATATTTTCACCTTTTCCATAAGTTTTGTTTAAGTTTTCAACCTTTAGAATTTCCATATATATCTCTCCTCTGTTTTATTATCACCATGCTTAAATTATATATCACTACATTTCATTACTCCATGTCATTTAACTTACAAGAAAGAAGTTTCCCTTACAATTTAGTAAGAAAATTAAAAGTTGAGAATGAAGATATCGAAATAATAAAACAATCTATATTAAAATCTGAGAATACTTTAAAAAATTCCTTTATTCGCATTGGTAAAAACTATATAATTATATTAATAAATAAAGTCATATTCGTAATTTATTTCAAAATATTATTGTAAATATATTTAAAATCGAAATGGAGTGATAAAATTGAAAGAATTTGAAGAAAAATTAAAAAAATATATAATAGAGAATAACATAGATGCAGAACAATATATTTATGAGAATACCTGCCACTCTGTACAAGAGGCCGCATCTGCCGCTAATGCATCTCCAAAAGATATTATAAAAAGTATATGTTTAATAGATAACAATGGTAATCTTATTGTTGCTATTGTTAAAGGGGCAGATAGGGTAAGTACATCAAGGGTAGCAAAAGCATTAAACATAGAAATTCCAAAAACTGCAACTCCTGAAGAAATACTCGATAAAACTGGATACATATGTGGAGGAGTGCCGTCATTTGGCTATGAAGCTATATTTTTAATTGACCCAAAAGTTATGGAAAATGAGCTCGTTTATACTGGTGGAGGCTCACCTTATTCATTAACAAAAATTTCAACAAAAGTATTACATCAGATAAATAAAGGCCAAATAGTTAGAGTAAGAAAATGATTTTTTCTTTATAGTATTCTTATTTTATAAATTTAAACAAGCCTACATCTACTTTCAGATACAGGTTTATATGATATAACAAAATTCATTTATTTTGGACATGAAAAAAGAGAGCAATTACTCTCTTGAGTTCTCTTTATCAGATTTTATACCTTTATTTCCTAATTCCTTTTCTGCGGCTGGGAGAATACCTAATCCACCAATACCGAAGGCCGTCATATTATTTAACTGTTTTACTATTTCGTTTTCTTTATTATTAATTTCTTTATCCTTATGTTCCATATTATCACCTCAATTATTATAATAACCACTGGTACGATTTAATATTCTACATAAAAAGAGTCCGTTATGAGCTCTTAAAAATATGCTTCTAATGCATTATCAACTGCTTTTGATATTTTATGATTTTTGTTACTTAGGCTAACTGGAGAGGCTTTCTTTTCCTCTCCTACGTTTCTTTCTTGGTTTATTCTTTAATATCTTATGTTCTTCTGGCTGCTGCTCCTTTACTACTTGTCCTATTTTCATTACCCCTCACTTCCTTTTCAAAATTTTGTAACCTTATTTTGAATCCTGCATATTATACACTGTGTGTAAAAATTTTATGGAGGATTATCAATGTATAGAAACGAAAATCAAGACATTGATCAGAACTTTGACCAGGATCTTAATCAAAATTCAAATTTAGATGATACTCGTTGGCATAACAAAGAACATCACGAAGAACATCACCATGAGCATCATCATGGACATCACCATTTTGGAATGTGTTGTCCTATGATATGCTGCTGCCCTATGATGTATGGACCTCATATGATGTTAAATCAAATGATGTCAAATCAAATGATGCCAAATCAAATGATGCCTACTCAAATGATGTCAAATCAAATGATGTCAAATCAAATGATGCCAGACCAAATGATGCCTAATCAAATGATGTCAAATCAAATGATGTCAAATCAAATGATGTCAAATCAAATGATGCCTACTCAAATGTCTCCATCACAGGTTTCTCCTGCTCAAATGATGCCTACTCAAACAATGCCATCTAGCATGGACCATAAATGTAAATGTGGAGATCATATGATGTATAGAGATGATGACATCAATAATGATAGCATCAATGACGATGAATTCAGACAATATTATCAAAGACCTTATTATTATACTCCTTACTATTATCCATACTATCCATATTATCAATAGATAAAATTAATAATAAATATATACCTAGATCAATTAAAGATAACTGCAGCTTAAGCTGCAGTTTATTTTTATCCGATCACTACTCGCTCTAATACTCCCTCGCACTCTGTGAAAGCGACTATCACCAAATCGTAACTCTGTGTAAGCGATCATCTCCAAATCATAGATTTGGGATGCCTGCTTAACATTTGGGATATCTGCTTTTCTAAAAGAGAGAGTAAAGAGCGGCTACATCCCTGGATTCGTTCAGCTAAGAATCAGATGGGGGTTAAATGCCTAAATGGCATTTAACGGGCAAATCCCAGGGTCGTAGACGAAACTCCATCTGATTCAAGTTTCACTTTATCTAATTTCTTTAAAAATAATAAGTACTGACATCTCTGCCAGTACTACAACGTGGAGGTAATTAATGTATTTTATTCTAATCAATTTCATTATATGATTAATTTATTATAATGTTACATTTAAAAATAAATAAGCACTGGTATTTCTACCAGTGCTTTAGCAAATAGGAATTTGTAAAAAGGGATATATAACGTCTCCTAAAAGTGTGCATGACTTAGGATGACAATTATTATTATAATTACTAATTGTTACACCAATATGTCATTGCTATTAAATAACTATGTACTTTTTTAACAACTTGTAAAAAAATAAACACTAGCATTTCTACCAATGCCATTGGGATAGTTGTTGTAACAAACAGAATTCGAACCTGTTATGTAAGCCCAAGTTGCTTATTGTCCCATATTAAAAGGGAGTTTCCTCCCCTTCACTGTTGCCACACAGCTTTTCTTTTTATACGTCCACAGTAATCTCCATCTATTTTTGACTTTTAGTAACAATTTATATATTTATCCATAATATAATATTGTAGTAAAATTTATGGAGGTATCTCATGAATAACACGGACCACTACAATGACAATAATGAAGACATAATTGAAAATTACTATCAGCCTAGAAATATGAATTATCCTACTTATCCCATGTATTCTTGCCCCCTATGCAACTATCAAATGTCTATGAGGGATGAATACTACGATTCATACGAATATGATGATCCAGATGAATATTATGATTTAGATGAATCTGATGATCCAGGATACAGGCAAAAACATCGTAGAAGACGCAGGCGTAGACGTAGACACCCACGTTTTGATGATCGGTTCTTTTTTCCATCGCCATTCTTCTTCCCATTTTTCTTCTAATCCGAAAGATATTAAGACTAATGGGATTAGTATCAATAAGAATCCTTGCACACCAATTGCCCCTGGTGTGCTTCTTTAATCTTCTTAACAACTACACATTTTAAATATAATAAGCACCTGGAGTTAACCAGGTGCTTTACTGTTGCCATCCAGTTATTCCTCCCTCGCACAGACACATGTTAACGGATCGCCATATTGTTTGCTCATATATATTCTCTCTTTCATTTGATTATTCTTTGAGAATAGAGTGTTGTAGCTCTATCCTCAGATTTTTGAACTGTGTGATTATCTTATGAAAAATACTCTTCTAATTCTTTTTCAGACCCTTTTGCACATATTCCTTTTTACCTTTATTGATTTGGACTTTTTCAAGAAAATAAAACTTGAATAAACAATTTCTTAACATAAATCTAAGTATTTTTTAATCTGATTTTAATCTTATATAGATAACATAGAATATGATAAAAATAGATTAAATTGAAACTTACTAAGCTTTTTAGTAATTAATTATGTTTTAACGAAAGGAGAAGGATATGAGTATTATAGGAACTTTCATTAATGTAATACTACATCTTGATAAATATTTAAATGTAATATTACAGAACTATGGAATGTGGACATATGCTATTATATTTTTAATTATATTTTGTGAAACTGGATTGGTTATTACTCCATTCTTACCTGGAGATTCAATTCTTTTTGCTACAGGAGCAATTGCCTCTATGGGTGCACTTGATATTTTTGCTTTGTTTATTATTTTTTATATCGCTGCAGTAGTTGGTGATACTGTAAATTATCATATAGGGAAAAAGATTGGAAGAAAGATTTTAGAGAAGGAAGATATAAAGTATATAAATAAAGAATATCTAAATAAAGCTCGTAAATTTTATAAAAAAAATGGGTCACTGACTATAGTATTAGGAAGATTTATCCCTATACTAAGAACCTTCGTACCATTTGTAGCTGGCGTTGGTGAAATGAACTACACTAATTTTATAGTTTACAACATGACGGGAGGGTTTGTATGGGTATCAATATTTTTATGGGGAGGATTTTTCTTTGGAAATTTACCTTTTATAAAGAATAATTTTTCTTATGTATTGATAGCTATAATAGTAATATCACTTATCCCAGCAGCTGTTACATTTATTCAAGAAAAGAGAAACGGGGGTAACAACGAAGATAATGCCCTTAATACAAAAATTTGATAGCACTCTTAAGATTTTATTTAAAAGAGCCTGCATAATTAGATGCAGGCTCTTGTTATAATAAAATTCCTTTATTACTAAAATGAGATTTACTACTAAAAAAGAGATGTTGTTTTCGTAAACTTATAAGTTATTCAAATTTATAACAGTATTTTTAGTCTGCTTTGCCTTGTATAGCGCGCAGTCAGCTAAATCTACAAAAGTGTCTATACTTAACTCTTCTTTTATAGATGCGATACCGATACTAATTGTAATTTTAATTGCAATACTATTAAAACAGAACATATACTCTTCTATAATTTGTCTAATTCTTTCTGCCGTATTGTACGCATATTCCTGGCTGGTTTCTGGAAGAATTATAGCAAACTCATCTCCTCCCCATCTAATTATGCTATCTCCTTTTCTGATGTTAAGAGATAGGACATTTGCTAACTGAGTTACGAGCTTATCACCTATTACATGACCATAAGTGTCATTAATAACTTTGAAGTTGTCTATATCTATCATAAGCAGAGATACCACAGATTTTTTCTTCTTTAACTTTTCCAGTTCCTCATTCATTTTTAAATAAAAGAACCCCCTATTGTTTACTTTTGTTAGCGCATCTTCGTATACCCCTTTGTGAAGCCTTTGAATTAACTTACCACATCGAAATGCAAAAGCCATATCAATTAAAGCTATAAAAGACCATATCAAAAAATAATGATGTTTTTCTAGATTTACGGTTAATAAATAGCCTATAACGTGTAAGACTAATACAGATATAGTTATAATGTATGGCACGAATTTTATAAAAAACCTATTCATGATAAAGCACTCCTAATTTGGAAATTTAGTTAAATATTAATATGAAAACCTTTTATATATTTATTGTACCATATTTATTGCGACTTTTATCTGCTATTTTTATAAAAATATTCAATTTTTTGGAATACAAAAAAGCTGCTTTTAGCAGCCCTTATAATTTTATATATTTATTTTTTGAATACATCCTATTCATAATCCACATCCAAAGAATAACATACAGTATTGAAAAATATAAAGAATCAAGCCATTCACCGGCCCAAGGTGTTATAAATTTAAAGGTAATCCATGGACAAAAGCCCAAAACTTCTTTAAATTGACTATCATATATAGGAACTCTCCAAAGAGTTTTTCGTATAAGTTCTGAAACTAAATAAACAAAAATAGGACTACTTCCCAATGCAGTAAAAGGTCTAAACAAGCCCTCTTTTTTGTAAATGTCACAAATTAGATATAGTATAGCTATACTTAAAGCTGCAGCTCCAGCTGTTACTAATATAAAAGAACTAGACCATATAGCTTTATTAAAAGGAAATACTTTATTAAATAAAAAAGCACCAACTAAAGAGATTGTCCCAAGAATTCCTATATTTAAAACCCTATTATAATCACTTTTGCTTTTACATACTAAAAAATAACCAATTGTACATCCTAGAGTTCCAGAAGAAATTGATGCTAATGTACTTAAGATTCCCTCTGGGTCCCAGGTTTTTAAGGCTAAATGTCCACTTAAAAATCTAGAGTCAATTCTTTGGACTAAGTTTCCTTCCATTTCAAATCCATAAGGCTTTAATATTAGATAATACCCTATAATTATTATCAAAGAAACAGCAATTAAAGAACCAACAACTTGACTATCTTTCTTTGTATTACATTTTATTGATATGTATATTAAACTAGAAAATAAGTATACTATACCGATTCTCTGCAAAACCCCTGGAATCCTGATTGAAGTAAAATCGAATAGTGGAAAACCATTTAAAAATATGCCTAACATTATTAATATAAAACTTCTTATAAAAACTTTTAAAATTACGTATTTTTTATTATTGCTCTCAGACAACCTCCTATTCATTACAATAGGAATAGCCATACCGGTAATCAATATGAAAAATGGAAATCCAAAATCAGCAAAAGTTAGTCCATTCCATGGCACATGTCTTAATTGAACATAATTTCTATCTCCATTACCAGGATTATTACATAAAACCATTATGGCTACTGCAAAGCCTCTCAGTACATCTATAGCTTTAATTCTTGAACCCAAAATATAATGTCCTCCTCTAATTTAGAATTTTGCACACATCCAAGTGGCTTCTACAGCAATTTTATCTTTACAATAAACAGTTCCAGATTGCTTTATAATCTTATTTGATATTTTTATATTTCTAATTATCATTTTAATAGTATTGCCAGCCTGGACTGTATCATGAAATTGAGTGTTTTCTATAGATGCAAGTCCATATAATGCATCATCTTCACTATCATTTAGCTTCTTTACACCTGCACCACCACATTGTGCCATTGCTTCAATCAATATCATACTTGGAACTATTTTTTGTCCAGCAGATGTTTCTTGAAAAAACGCAAAGGAATCATCAAAGCTTTTTACACCTATAATTTCATGCTCATCAACTGAAATAATTTCATCAACAAATAAAAAAGGATATCTGTGAGGTATTAAAGTCTCAATTTCCTTCATAAAGTAAATCCTCCTAATATATTTTTATATAACTAATCTTATATCATTATACCATATGCCAATAATTTGTATACTTTTAGTATATTAACACTTTTAGTTGATAATGAAAAATAGGAGTCACCTTATATAAGTGCTCCTATCATATAAAATTTAAACATTAAGCTTCTTTTACTATTTCAACTACCATTCTAGCTGAATTAATTAGATCTTCTATAGCAATATACTCTTCTAAAGTATGAGCTTTTTTCATACCAATACCTAAATTAACAGCTTTTATGCCATTGGCATTTAGTATATTAGTATCACTTCCGCCGCCAGTTGATGCAACTTTAGCTTCCATTCCCATATTAGAGAATACTTTCTTTAACATATTAACTATTTCATCATTCTCGTCTACACTAAAAGCGCCATACATTCTTTCAGTTTCTATTTCTATTTCTGCACCAAAATCAGCAGCAGCTTTTTTAAACGTATCTACCATGTGCTTTGTTTGAGCATCTAATTTAGAGTTATCTAAACTTCTAGCCTCTGCTAATATATCAAGTTCTGGCATAACTATATTAGTAGCAACTCCACCTTTAATAGTACCTATATTAGCAGTAGTTTCTTCATCAATTCTTAGTAAATTCATATTTTCTATAGCTCTAGATGCAACCATAATTGCACTTATGCCTTCTTCTGGTACTAAACCTGCATGAGCTGGTTTACCTTTAATTTTAACTGATATTTTATCTTGAGCTGGAGCTTTAACTATTATTTGTCCTGGAGCTCCACCACTGTCTAGTACGAATGCAAAATCTGGGTTGATTTTAGAATAATCTAAATACTTAGCTCCAAATAGTCCCCCTTCTTCCCATATTGAGAACACTATTTGTATATCGCCGTGTTCAATGTTATTTTCTTTTATTATTCTTACAGCTTCTAGTATAGCTGCTATTCCACCCTTATCATCGGAACCTAACACTGTAGTGCCATCACTTTTTATTATTCCATTAACTTCATCTATGATAGGCTTTACACCTTCTCCTGGACTAACTGTATCCATATGTGAACTAAACAACACAGTTTTCCCTGGTCTATTTCCTTTTAATGTAGCGATAACGTTTCCAGTTTCACCGCCAGCTTTAACTCCTGCTTCGTCTATATATACGTCGAATCCTAAGTTCTTTAGCTTGTCTACTAGAATTTTTGCTACCGCGCCTTCCTTAGAGCTTGGACTATCTATTTGTATAAGTTCTAAGAATTCCTCCACTAATCTTTGCTTATTTACCATCATATGTACCTCCTAAAAGAATTTTTTCTTGCGTCTATTTTAATTATATCATTTATTTTCAAAATGTAAATTTATTAGTTATATTTCTATATTTTTGATTGCATCACTTATAGATATAAGAATGTAAATAAAAGATGAGTAACTTAAATATACTTTTAGGTTACTCATCTTTTATTTATTCAAATCTTAATGCATCAATAGGCTTAAGGCTAGAAGCTTTATAAGCTGGGAATATACCAAAGATAACTCCTACCGCTAAAGAGAATGAAAATGCTACAATAACTATTGGTATTGAAAAAGTCATTGACATTCCGAGTGCTGATACAGCCCATCCTATACCTAACCCGAATACTACACCTGATATGCCTCCTAAAGAGCTTAACACTAATGCTTCAATAAGGAATTGTACTAATATATCCTTTCTTGTTCCACCTAATGCTTTTCTAATACCTATCTCCTTTGTACGTTCTGATACAGATACAAGCATAACATTCATTACTCCTATACCGCCTACAATTAATGATATAGCAGCTATACCACCTAATAAGTACGTCATAGTACTAGATATCGAACTCATTGTATCTAATAATTGTTTCTGACTCATAACTCTATTATTGTTATCAGTTGATTTAAAGAAGTTAGTAAGATAGCTATTTACCTCATTAGTTACTAAATCAACATTTTTTTCATCCGAGGATTTTATATAAATAGTTTGAACATTTCTTGTTCCAGCAAGACTTATTGCCGTAGTAGATGGTATAACTATCATATCATCTGTATTGCTTCCCATGGAACTTCCCTGTGATTTTAATACACCTACAACTTGATATGTGTTTCCTTTTATATCAATATCTTTTCCTACTGGATCTGTAAATCCATAAAGCTGCTGTGCTATATCTGATCCTAAAACAGCAACTTTATTTCTATAATCTACATCTAAATCTGCAATAAATCTACCTTCTGCAATGGTCATATTTCTTATATCAAGAAAATTACTAGTGGTTCCAGTTACTGATGTACTCTGAGAGGTTTTATCAACTTTAACAGTTGTATTAGTAGAAATAACTGGAGCAACCTTATCTATTCCTTGTATTTGCTCAATATCTTTTACATTATCAAGGGTAAACTGTTTAGTACCATTACTTGATGTATTTGCTGCAATAAGGTTTGTTCCAAGTGATTGAACTTGAGACGTTATTTGCTTTGTTGACCCACTACCCATACCTACTAATACAATTACTGAAGAAATCCCAATGATAATACCTATCATAGTAAGGACAGATCTTAATTTATTGCTTTTTATATTTTTTATAGCTAGTTTTATTGTTTGAAAAAATCTCATTTAATCCCCTCCCTATGCATAAAGCTTACCATCTTCTATAGTAACAACTCTTTCCGCCTGCTCTGCAACTTTATGGTCATGTGTTATTAGTATTATGGTCTGTCCTTGTTTATGAAGCTCTTTTATAAGTTCCATAATCTCTTTGCTAGTTTTACTATCTAATGCTCCAGTAGGTTCATCAGCTAAAAGAATCTTTGGATTTCCAACTAATGCTCTTGCAATAGCCACTCTCTGCTGCTGTCCTCCTGAAAGCTGATTTGGCCTATGATGTTCTCTTCCTTTAAGACCTACTTTTTCAATATACTCCATAGCAAGCTTCCTACATTCTTTTTCATTCATTCCCCTATATAAAAGAGGCACTTCTACATTTTCTACTGCGTTAAGTTTTGATAATAAATTGAAATTTTGAAATATGAAGCCTATTTGCTTGTTTCTAATTCTAGCTAACTCTAATTCATTTGCCTTATCTATATTTACATTGTCAAAGACATAGCTACCAGTATCAGCCACATCTAAGCATCCTAATATATTCATTAATGTAGATTTACCGGATCCAGATGGTCCTATAATAGAAACAAATTCATTTTCTTTTATATTTAGATTTATATTATCTAAAGCTTTTACAACAGTATCACCCATAGTATAGGATTTAGATAAATTATTAATTTCTATCATTAAAATTCTCCTTTCTTAGTTAATTGAGGGCACCTAAATTCTATTTACCCTGGCTATTGCCTTGTCCACCTGATGTCCTATTATTTCTTCCGCCTGAGCCTCCACCTTGCATCATTTGGAAGCCGCCCATGCCTCTCATCTTTGAGGAATTATTGTTAGAATTTTGAACCTGTGGTAATTCAATTTCTTGACCAGCCACTAGCCCGTTAGTTATCTCTACCATTCTTCCATTGCTAATACCAAGCTCAACCTTTTGTAATGTTGGCGTCGTATTATCTTTAAACACTAATACATATTTTTCACCTTTAATTTCTTTAACCGCTTCTACCGGTACTGCTAATACGTTCTCTTTAGATGCAGTCACTATTGTAGCTTCTGTGGACATACCTACTTTTGTATCATGTATATCGTCAAAAGCTATTGTTACATCAAAGTTTGAAACTCCATTAGAATATGTGCCTTGTTGACTGATGTCCTTAATAACTCCAGTGAACTTCACATCTGGAAAAGCGTTAACTTTTATATCTGCCTTTTGACCAACTTTCAAATTTGCTAAATCTGTTTCATCTACTGATATTTTTGTAAGAAGATTTTTATCATCAAATATAGTCATAAGTTGTTGTGATGCATTTACACTATCACCTGAAGAAACACTTATATCACTAATAACCCCATCGTAAGGTGCTACTATAGGATCGCTTCCATTTACAAAAGTTATTAACTCCTGTCCTTTTGTTACTACTTGATTTTTGCTTACAAGTACTGATTGTATTGTATCCCTGCTGGATGATTTAAGTGTGTCAGTTGATGATGATTCAACACTTCCTGACCCAGAAACTGATTTTTGAATATTTTGTACAGAAGCTTTTGCTTTAACAATCTGAGAAGTTTTGCTTTGTGTTGCTGCATTAGCATTGATACTCTTATAAACTCCAAATCCTCCAAATCCTAATACGGCTATTATCATTATACTAATAGTTACTTTTTTCATAATTACCTACCCTTTCTATATAATTAATTTTAATATCCCTCGTTATGGGTACTATTATGATACTTAAATCTTAACTTATCCTTAACTATAACATTGAATTTTTATCCATTATCAGATTGTTATCAAATTATAAGTTTAATTTGTATTTAAAACATAAAAAAGAGAACTTTTAAGTTCTCTTAATCAACTGGTAGTGTTACCTTAATTATTGTTCCTTTAGGATGATTTGGTGAAGCTTTTATTAAGCCGCCGTGATTACTTACTATCCATTTGGCAATAGATAAGCCCAGCCCCGTCCCTCCTGTTTGTTTTGTTCTGCTCTTATCTCCACGATAGAATCTTTCAAATATCAATTTAGTTTCTTCTTCTTTTATACCTATGCCAGTATCTGCTACACTTATAATACATCTAGATTCTTCATTTTTAAGATTAACTTTAATTGCATCTCCACTATTTGTATATTTTAAGGCATTATCTAAAAGAATAATTATAAGCTGAGATATTCTTTCTTCATCGCAATTTATAATTAAAGCTTCAGCTAAATTCAATTCCATATGCTTATCTTCTAAATCTGCAATTTCTACATAGGGTTCTGCTATTTTATTTATTAAAATGCTAATATTTACAGGTTTCTTTGCAATTTCCAGTGTATTAGAATCAGATCGTGCAAGTGTAAGCAGATCAGATGTAAGTTTTGATAATCTTCTTGTTTCTGAAAGTGCAATTCCTAAATAATTTGCATTGTTAATTACAGTAGAATCAGGATATTTAAGAATTAATTCTAATTGAGATTGAATTACTGTTAAAGGAGTTCTAAGTTCATGGGAAGCATCTTCAACAAATTGTCGCTGCTTTTTCCAAGCATTAACTATAGGTATCATGGTTCTTTGTGCTAAGAATGATCCTGCTCCTATGGCAACTAAGAATAGTATAATGCCACCAATAATTATGATTTTTAAAAGGTTATCTAGAAGTTCTTTTTCTGAATTTGTGTTTCTTAACAGCTGAACCATGATAGTTTTATTATCTACTTGAACACTGAAGGCTATTGTTCTAAAATGAAAATCATTAAATTTAATATCATATAATTTATCCGTTATAGTTGGTTCGATATTTTCTAAATTTTTTTGATAAAACATTGATAATTGAGAATGAAAAAGAATATTTCCTTTTTCGTCTCTTAAAATGGGTATTATACGTGGATCAAGAGGCGGTATATTATGGGGACCTGGTTGTGTTATTTGATTAGATTCTAAAGCTGGAATCATTGAAGCTTCTAGCTTTGGAAGTTCCAAACTAACTTTTGCCAAGTTATTTTCTATCATTTTCTTAGAAATTAATAGTGATCTATCTACACCTCTATATAAATTTGTTTTAGCATAAAAATATATAATCATATTAAATACAATAAAAAGTATAAAAAATATTGTTGTATTTAATAGTGTTAGTTTAAGTCTCTGTTTTTTAAACATTTTCATCCTCATAAGTTTTTAGCATATATCCAATCCCACGTATTGTTTTTATACATTTATCATAATTATAGTTAGATAGTATTTTTCTAAGTTTATGCATGTATACCTCCACTATGTTTATAGTGGTATCTGATTCAAATCCCCATACTCTATCAAATATTTGCTCTTTTGTTAGAATAGTTTCTTTATTGTTAATTAGGTATTCTAGAAGATCAAACAACTTAACTTGAAGGTTTATTTTTTCTCCTTTTATAGACAGCTCTCTATTCTTAATGTTAAGTTCAATTTCTTTATACTTTAAAATGTTTTCTGCTGCCATTGAACCTGATCTCCGAAGTAGCGCTTCAATTCTTGCTTTTAATTCTTGTATATGAAAAGGTTTGACTATATAATCGTCAGCGCCTATTTTTAAACCCTTTATTTTGTCTTCTAAAGAGTCCTTAGCTGTAAGAACTAGCACTGGTGTGTCAATATTCTCTTTTCTTAATATTTTTAACACCTCATAACCATCTAATAAAGGAATCATTATATCAAGTATTATTGCATCATATATGTTTTGTCTAGCCATATATAATCCCTCTTCTCCATTATAAGAGGCATCTACCTGATAGTTACTTTCTAGACTATTTTTAATTGATTGTAATATTAATTCATCATCTTCTATAATAAGTAATTTCATATGCAACTCCCTTATAATTTATTAAATTTGTTATATTTATTATGTTGTGTTTAATTATTTATTTAAATACAAATTAATAAAAAGTTAGAAATGAAGTCACATAAAATTTGTAATAACTGCACTTGATTGTCCTTATTTTCCCATTTAAAGTATATATTTATCTCAACTTACTTAAATATACACTATTTGACATAATAAGCCAGGCCATGTTATGATTTTAATAATGAATATTATTTTACTAAATATTAAATTAATTCTTATATAATTTGAGGGGACGTGATTATAGTGGGCTTCTTTCTAGATAAAAGGATTGATATAACTAACCTTACATGCTGGTATCAGCCAATATATGAGGTAAATACCATGAAGGCATTTGGATTTGAAGCATTAGTAAGAAGTAAGCTATATCGCGATTTTAGTGCTATTGATCTTTTTCATCAAGCGGAAATACAAAGGACACTTACAATACTTGATTATCAATTAATTTTGAAGGCTCAACAACTATTTAGATATAAGAATACTCACTCACTATTCATAAATATATTTCCATCAACTTTACTTGATAAAAAGTTTATTTCATGGTGGAAGGAGTTCTCATCACTTGCTCCACAAATAGTTTTAGAATTATCTGAGGAAGAACCTATAAGCGACTGGGAAAATTTAAAGTCTGTAATAAAAGTGCTAAAAAAGGATAAAGTAAAAATAGCTGTAGATGATATGGGTGAAGGATATTCATTTTTAAAGCATTGGCTGCAACTTGAGCCTGATTATATAAAATTAGATAGATGTCATATGACAAATTTAGTAGATAACAAAGTAAAACAGAAGAACTTAGAGAACTTAGTAAAAGTAATTGGACCATCCATAGAAATAATTGCTGAGGGAATTGAACAAATTGGATGTCTCGAAATAATTAAAAATTCAGGTATTCGATACGCTCAGGGTTACGCTCTTGGCAGGCCTGCACCCTTTGATAATTTTTATTAATTATATAAGAAGGTGTGAGTTAAAAGCTCATACCTTCTTAATTTTTTATAATTATAATTTTACTAATAATATTTATTAGACTTACAAATACTAATGCTGTAAATTCTATTATTTAAGTCTAAGGAGTGAATTTAATGAAAAAGAAAAGCATTATCTCTATTTTAGTTGTTATGTCAATTTTTACAGTCTCATGCACCCAAAAGCAACAGTCAGCACAGCAACCTACTGCAGGTGTAGAATCCTCATATTCTAAAACAGGTGATGTTGAAAAAGTAAAAATTACCGCTGACCAAGCAAATATAAGATCTGGCTGTTCTGGTGATGCTCCAGTTGTTCAGGCATCAAGTAAAGATAACACCTTTAATGTAGTTAGTCAGGTTCAAGATTGGTTTGCAGTAAAACTCCCAGATAACAAAGTTGGCTTTGTTCCAAAAGACCAATGTAAGGCAATAGCGCCTGAAAACAAAGCAGTTCAAGCAACACCTGAGACTGCTGGAACAACTACTCAAGGAACAACAGCACAAACAGCACCAAAAACACCAACTGCACAGACAAACGCTACTACATTAACAGATGCAGAACAGCAGATGCTAAAGTTAGTAAACGATGCTCGAGTTCAAAATAATTTGCAACCTTTAAAAGTTGATATGCAGTTATGTAATATTGCGAGAATTAAATCTCAAGATATGATAGACAATAATTATTTTAGCCACAACTCACCAAAATACGGTAGTCCTTTTGATATGATGAAATCCTTTGGAGTAGGTTTTGTTCAAGCAGGAGAGAATATCGCAGGTAATCAAAATGTTCAAAATGCAGAAAATGCATTGATGAATTCTCCAGGCCATAGAAAAAACATATTAAGTCCGGATTTCACTCATATAGGTATAGGGATTAGAGCTGGTGGTCCTTATGGAAGCATGTTTACACAAGAGTTTATAAGCAAACCTCAATAATAAAAAAGATAATAGCGGATATGTTTTCCGCTATTATTTTTTTATTATATAACTTATCAAATAAATAGATGAAGTAACTCACAAATTTTCATTTATTAGATCTAATTAAGGTGTTAATCTACTTCTATCTCTAGGAAATGCGGATGTTTCTCTGATATTATTTATTCCTAAAAGTAAGGCTAAAAGCCTTTCAAGACCTATCGCCAATCCCCCATGAGGTGGTACTCCATATTTAAATACATTCACATAACTTGAAAAATTTTCATGGTTTAATCCTTTAATTTCAAAGCTTTCAACTAGCATGTCATAATCATGTATTCTTTGGCCTCCAGAAGTTATTTCCGTTCCCTTGAATATAAGGTCAAAGGATCTAGTACCATTTATGCCTTTAGGCATTGTATACATAGGTCTCTTTTTTCTGCTGTAGTTTGTAACAAAAATAAACTCTGAATTATATTTCTCCTTTGCATACTCACTTAAAAGCCTCTCTCCTTCTGGATCTAAGTCATTGTCAGTTACAATTTTGTTGTAGTTTTCTTTTAAAACTCTTGCTGCATATTCAAATTCTATCCTTGGTATCGGCGCTAATATTTTAGGAATATCTACATTTAACATTTTAAAACATCTAGTTCCCTCTAACTCTAGTTTATTTATAATGTGCTTTAACATTTCTTCCTCTATATCCATAATATCTTGTTCATCTTCAATAAATGCCAATTCAAGATCCATACTCGTAAATTGGTTTAAATGTCTAGCTGTATCATGTTCTTCAGCTCTGAAAAAATTTCCTATTTCGAAGACTCTCTCATAACCAGCGGCTACCATCATTTGTTTATAAAATTGAGGACTTTGTGCAAGGTATGCATCTTTCCTAAAATAATCCAACTTAAAGAGAGCAGTTCCTCCTTCAGCTCCTTCCGCTACAATTTTCGGGGTAAATATTTCTATAAAGCCTTCTCTTGATAAAAATTCTCTAAAACCTTCCACTATAATATGCTGTATTCTAAATATAGCATTCTTTTTTTCATGTCTAAGACTTAAAATTCTATTATTAAGCATTGTATCAAGAGAAATATTTAGCTCCTCACTATTTATTTCAATAGGCAGATCTTCTTCTACTTTGCTCAACACCTTGAGAGATTCTACTGCTAATTCAAAATTATTCAGGGAGTTTTTCCCCTCTTTGACTGTACCGCTTACTTCCAGCACACTTTCACATTTTAATCCATGTATAATTGGATCTTTATTATCAACCACACATTGAACCATCCCACTTCTATCTCTTAAAATTATAAAAGTAATACCTTTAAGTCTCCTTACTCTATGAACCCATCCTTTAATTATTACATTCTTATTCAAGTTTTCTTCTAGGCTCCTAATTAATGTTCTTTTCATAATAATCTCTCCTTTTATTTATTTAATAGCTTAATTTTATTGATTTTTTAGTAATAAAAAAATCTTCACTCCTTTTAGGAGCGAAGATTTAAATTCACGGTACCATCCTAATTTATCTCGTTTTAATCAATAAGCAGTTTAATAAAATACAAAAACCTCACTCCTAGTGTAGGAGTGAGGTTAAATTCACGGTGCCATCCTGCTTAATCTTAGCAAAACAAAGATATCTTTAGACCTTTTAACGGTGGCAACCGATTTATCCTACTTAATTTCAAATAAACTTCTCAGAGATGTCTTTCACTAATATCGTTCCTTTGAGGCTCACACCAACCCTCATTCGCTTTGAAGACAAATATTAATTACTTTTCTCTTCATAGAATTTTTTTGTAATATATCGTCTAAGTTATCATATTTTTTATATCATGTCAATATTTTGTATATATCTTTATATTTTTTTACTAGTCAATCTTCCTTTAAAAACATAAATTCCATAAATATGCAACCTCGATAATTGACTTAACAAAGAGTCCCCCTATGAATACCGCTAATAAGTCAAGCATCCAGGTTGAATATCTATATAGAGATATTAACTAGAAAGCTAGCTTATACAGAGGGATACGTTTCCAAAGCTGAAGATAGATTTAAAAACTTTGTGCCAGTCTTAGTGAAGGGTTTTAAGACAACCTTAGCACCTTCGAGTTGTCTGAGCGTAGCGAGTTTCTCGAAGGTCCTTAGGTCGTCTAAAATACAAACTTTAGACTGGCTAAAAGCTTTTAACGTACTGAAGCTTGGAAACATATCCCGGCGTATAAGTTAGCTTTCTGCCTAGTATCTCTATATATAGCAATTTGTGAATCTCTGTATAATATAAAAAATAGCTTTGTCTAATTCGATAGTTTTGCTCGTAATAAATTTAATCCTAATCCAACAAATATAATTCCTGATATCTTATTTAATGAATTAGCTAGTCCTACCTTTTCACTTATTTTTCCGGTTAAATAGGATGAAAATACTGCCAAAATTATACACCATATAGTTCCAGTAATAATAAATGTACATCCAAGCAATAAAAAAGGTAGAGCTCCATAGGTGTTATTAGGATTGATAAATTGAGGTAAAAAGGCTAGAAAAAATAACGCCACCTTAGGATTTAATACATTGGTTATAATTCCTTGAAAGTATATATTTTTAAAACTACTTTTTTCATTATCTCCATTATGAATAAGTAATGATGATTTTGACATAAATGAACGAATACCAAGATATACTAAATAGGCTGCTCCCAGATATTTAATAATGTTAAAAGCAAGAGCTGATTTAGCTAATATAACTGAGAGCCCTAAGGCCGCCAATATGGTATGTACAATGCACCCAGTTGAAATTCCTAAAGCAGACATTATACCTGCCTTCTTGCCATTGGACATGCTATTTCCCAATATATACATAGTATCTGCACCTGGAGTCAAGTTTAGTATTATTCCCGTAATTATAAAAACACTAAAATTTACAATACCAAACATAATAAATCCCCCTTACTTTATTTTTTCCACACTAGTGAATATCTCCAAAATAGGTGTCTTTCCAATTTTGCATTAGGCATTATTCCCCTGGTAATTTTTTGAATTTCATTAATTGTCATATATCTATCATGCTTTACATGTTCATTCCAAGCTTTAATTTCTTCTTCTGATTTCTTCACTTTACCTGTTTTTATTAGCATAGTAATTATATTTATAGGTATAGCCGCTATTGATATCAAATAATCCATTAATTTTTCTTCTTTATAGAGGTCAAGTATCATGAATACTCCATTTGGTTTTAAAGCTTCTCTTATTTTTAATAGCATTTCTTTAAACTGAAGATGATGAAAAGTAGCAATAGAAACTATACAATCATATTTTTCTTGTCCTAAATCCCATTCTAATACATCCTCAACTTGGTACTTAATATTATTATATTTTCGAGATTGTTCTTCTGCTACCCTAACCATTTCTGGTGATAAATCTATCCCTTCAACTGTATAAAATTTTTCAGCTAGTAATCTAGTAAATTCACCTGTTCCACAACCAATGTCTATTGCTTTCTCACATTCATTTGGTATGAATTTTAGCAAAAAATTATGATAGTGTTTATTATGATCCCAATTTGAGGGCTTTGTATTTGCAATCTTATTAAAGTCATCAATTATAGCATCTTTGTCATCCATAATACTATTCCCCTATCTCTATTAAAATAAATATATTTAAATTATAATATATATCTATTAATAAAAATACTGAAAAATACAATAGATTTTTTATCCGATGACTTACCCGCTCTAATACTCCCATCGCACTCTGTGAAAGCGATTCGCACCAAATCGGAGATTTGGGATCTCTGCTTGCACTCTGTGAAAGCGATTCACACAAAATCAGAGATTTTGGTTCTCTGCTTTTCTTCAAGTGTACGTCACGAGCGGCTATGTCCCTGGATAACGACTTCTAANNAAGCCAAGAATTCTGTTTATTTAAAATAATATATTATATGCTGAAAACAGGTTTGTGTATTAGAGGTATTTCGATAAGTATGCTGTTTATTTGCAAAATAACTTATTGCGTCCCCATCAGATATAATTACCTCCAAAGTAATTGTATGTTATAACATACTGTTGTACAATATATCATAACATATTATTTGTAGAGGAGGTAGTTTTATGTCAACAGATCTTAGTAAAAGCGCTGAAAAAGTGCAGAGCGCATTAAACAAATTTGGATTTGAACTTAATGTGGTTGAATTATCAGAATCAACTCGTACTGCGCAGGAGGCAGCCGATACAATTGGTTGCCAGGTAAGTCAAATTGCCAAGTCATTAATATTTAAATGCAAAAACTCACAAAAGCCACTTCTAATTATTGCAAGTGGTACAAATAGGGTTAATGAAAAAATAATTAAACAGTATATTGGAGAGAAGCTTGAAAAAGCAGATGCTGATTTTGTTCTTGAAAATACAGGATTTGTAATAGGCGGCATACCTCCAATTGGGCATAAAAATTCCATTACAACATTAATTGATGAGGATTTAATGCAATATGAAGAAATATGGGCTGCTGCTGGAACCCCTCATGCAGTTTTTAAACTTACTCCAAAGATTTTAACTGAAATAACACAAGGAAATATTGTCTCAATAAAATAACAGGCAGACCACAAGGTATGTTATATCTTGTGGTCTGCCTGTTGATATAAGCTAATCAATTAATAACCCCATTGCAAGTGAATCATAGAACTCACCATTAATTAAATAGTCTCTTTTCAAAACTCCTTCTTCTAAAAATCCTATTTTTTTATATAAATTAATACCGGCTTTATTATCAGTTCTAACTCTTAAATTTATTTTTCTAATTATACCTGAATTTTTACTCCAGTTGATTAAATATCTAATAAGCTCCTCTCCTATGCCATTTCCCCAATATTCTTTGAGAACACTTACTCCAAATTCACCAACATGAGCATTTCTTTGTCTTGGTCCACCGGAAAAGTTTAAATTTCCAATTACTTTTCCATTAACTTCTGCTATTATAAATAATGAATTATCTTTCTTTAAAGTGTTTTTTATAAACTCTTCTTCCTGCTCAACTGTTCCTCCAAATTCACCCAATCCAAAAGTTAAAAAATCCGACTCTCCTCCTATTATATTTAAGTACTCTATTAGTGCTTTAGAATCATATTGATTGGCTTTTCTAATAATAACCTTCTCTTGGTTAACTATAATTTCTTTCATTAGTAATTCCCCCTAAATGATCTTTATACGTAAACTTTGCCTCTTATATTTTTTGCTTGTCCATTTTAAATAACATTTTAGCGTTTATTTCCCTAGGACCTATCATTATCAGGCCCACTCCATATATGTTTTTTCATATTGATGCATCCGCTTTTATTAAAAGTTATTCCCTCTGAACTTAGTATAGCTCTTTGAAGTTCTTGCGATCCAAATACGTATCCCGGTGACATTTCTCCAAGTCTATTAACTACTCTATGGCATGGTAAATTAAGCTGTTTAGGCACTGCTCTCATAGCCCACCCAACTACTCTTGCACTTCTTGGTTCACCTAATAATAAAGCTATCTGTCCATATGTAGCTACCTTACCTTCCGGTATCTGAGATACTAATTTATAAACTCGTGAAAAAAAGTCCTTCAACTGATTTTTACTCCTCTCTACTAACAACTTATAAAGATATATTTTATATTTTATTATATATTAGAATATTTATCCAACACTATATTATCGTATTCATAAAATTTTAGATCTAACGAAGTAAAGAGATAGAGTTTCTTTTAAAATAGAGATATGTTAATAAAAAAATAAGCTGGCAAAATATAACCAGCTTTAGTATATGAACTGTATAAGAGAAAATACCTTATTAGGTACATTCTACATTATAACCATATAACATTAAATTAAACCTATTATTTAAAATAAATTCTTCACTTATCCTATTTATCCAAATTCCTTTTTTTATTGATTAGCTCTTTAAATTTATTGTCTAACTGATTATAAGCTGGAGTATCCTGCGTAACTTTTGTCAACTCACCAAGCACATATGCAATTTCATTTTCAATTAACATTTTCTGTTCCCTAATATTATTTTCATTTTTGTTTTTCTCAGAGTTATTCCTTTTGTCTTTTATAAATAGTTTATCTAAATAATCTTTAGGCTCACTCAATATTTTTTTTATTTTATTATCTTCAAATACTAAAAGACAATCACAAATATTTTCTATCATATATCTATCGTGAGATACCAAAATTATACTTCCGTCATATTCTCTAAGTGCATCTTCTAATTTTTCTCTGCTGTAGATGTCCAAGTGATTTAGAGGTTCATCTAGTACCAGTAGATCTTGATGTTTAGCGATGAGCTTTGCCATTCTAACCCTTGTAAGCTCTCCTAAACTCAAGGTGGATATAGGTTGTTTTATCATCTTTTCATCGAAACCCATGTTTGCTAACATCGTTCTTATCCTGCTTTCATCCTCTCTTGATTCAATGTCAAACAGTTCTATAACAGATTGCTCTCTATTAATTTCTTGAGCTTCCTGGCTTAAATACCCTATACTTATAGATTTACTTATAAAGAGTTCTCCTTCATCTAAACTTTCCTTACCTATGATAGTGTTTAGTAGGGTGCTTTTACCACACCCATTAGGTCCAAATACTCCCACACGCTCTCCACTCATTATATAAAATGAAGTTTTCCTAAATAAAATCCTAGAATCAAAACTTTTTTTGATATCTGCTGCCTCAATAATCCTTATTTTCCTTAAAGCAGCTTCACTAAATTTAAAATCAATTTTTTTGTCTTTTTCAGGTTTTTTAACTCCTTCCAAATCTATCTTTTCAAGCCTCTTAATTTTAGACTTTATTTGTTTATCCATCTTCTTGGCCTTTTTTCTAAAATATTCTTTTTTACCTAACCCTGCTGCCTCCTTTTTTGTTGATTCCCTGTGGCCTTTATCAGACCAGCTCTTTAACCTGGTTATTTCTTGTTGGATTTTTATTTTATTACACTCTTGGATCTCATATTGATGAAGTTCACTTTCATATCTTCTTTTCTTTTCCTCTCTATAAAAGCTATAGTTCCCATGATAGATACTTGTCGTTCCTTTATTTATTTCAATTATCTTATTAACTACACTATCTAAAAAATACCTGTCATGAGATATAATTAAAATAGTTCCCTTATATTTTTTTAACTCCTCTATAAGCCAATTCATTCCCTGATAATCGATATGATTAGTAGGCTCATCCAGTATAAGAAAGTCTGGATTTCTAGACCATATATTGGCTAACGCAAGTTTCATCTTCTCTCCACCACTTAAGCTGCTGAGCCTTTCTTCTTCCATTGGGTCTATTTTTTCTATGCCTAGATAACTTGATATCTCAAGTAAGTTTCCTATATATTCTTCATTCTTAATATTTATCTCCTTTCCACTCCAAGTTCTTTGACTATAAAAACTATTTTGTTTAAGATATCCAATTTCAATATCCTTCTTATACCAAAGAATACTTCCTTGCTCAGGTTTAAGGGCACCGTAAATTATATTTGCTAAGGTGCTTTTACCTGCTCCGTTTAATCCTACCAGACCTATTCTATCTCCTAAAGCAATATTAAAATTTACATTATTTAAAATAGTTACTTCACCAAATTCTTTGTTTATTCCTTGTAGACTTAACATCATTGTCATAAATGCCACCTCATTTTTCATATAATTTCAAGGTTTTACTTATGAGTTAAGAATTTTTCAAAACAAAAAGACGGTAAGCAAACATAGTTCACTAACCGCCTAAAAAATTGCATAAAAAAACTGTGCTGAAAGACACAGTAAATATCCGGTTATTTTATATTTTACTAATGTTCTTAACTCATAATATGTGTTTAAAGGTTCTACAAAAAGAGGATAATATTACCCCTTAAAAATACTTCAAACACCAATATTCAATTAGATTATCTAGTTAAGAACATAATCTTCATTTCTTTCTCCTTCTAAATTACAATATTTAAACTTTTTACAACAACATCATATTACCATAATATTGAACAACAATCAACTGCTCTTAAAAAAAGCGTAATACTAATAATCATTAGTTTACGCTTTTTTCACACTTTTAAACCGGAAATTATCAATATTGTACTAGTATAACCATAAGATAAACTTTAACTCTTATATGAACTCTTTAATGATACGATTTTATTAAATACTAATTTATTTTCATTAGACAATTTAAAATCCTTTATAAAATAACCATGCCTTATAAATTGAAATCTTCCTTCATATCCTAACTCAGTAACAGATGATTCAACAAAGGCATTTGTCTTTATTTCAAGTGAATTTGAATTTAATGTTTCAAAGAGGTTACCTCCTGAAGGCACTTCTCTAAATAGATCAGAAAATATTCTAATATTGCAAGGAACAGCATAATCGATACTTACCCAATGAATAGTCCCTTTTACCTTTCTTTCCGTAAAACCGCTTCCACTTTTAGTTTTGGGATCATAGGTGCATCTTAATTCTATTATATTTCCCTCTTCATCTTTTATTACTTCATTGCATCTTATAAAATATGCATATTTAAGTCTAACCTCTCCACCTAATAACAATCGATTATATTTTTTAGGAGGATTTTCATTAAAATCTTCTCTATCAATATAAATATTTCTAGTAAAGGGTATCCTTCTAGTTCCTAATTCTTCCTTTTCACTATTATTCTCCACATCTAAATATTCAACATAATCATCCGATAAGTTTGTAATCACTACTTTGATCGGATCAAGTACTGCCATGATTGAAGGCACCTTAGATTTTAAATCTTGTCTTAAAGAATGTTCTAACATTGCTATATCTACAACGCTCTCACTTTTTGATACTCCTATTTCACCTAAAAAATTATGAATAGATTCTTTTGTATAGCCTCTTCTCCTTAAGCCTTTTATCGTTGGCATCCTAGGATCATCCCATCCTTCTACTACTTTGCTTGCTACAAGCATCTTTAAATATCTTTTGCTTGTAACAACTCCACTTAAACTCATTCTTCCAAATTCTATTTGTCTTGGTATAAAACCCTCTAAATCTAATTCTCTTAGAACCCATTCATATAATGGTCTGTGATCTTTAAACTCTACGGAGCACAAAGAGTGTGAAATTCCTTCTATATAATCTTGAATTGGATGAGCATAATCATACATTGGATAAATACACCACTTATCTCCTGTTCTATAATGTGGTGTGTAACATATTCTATAAATAACCGGATCCCTCATATTCATATTTGGGCTTTCCATATCTATCTTTGCTCTCAGTACCTTTTCTCCTTCTTTAAAACATCCCTCTTTCATTTTCTTAAATAACTCTAAGTTTTCTTCAACACTTCTGTTTCTGAAAGGGCTATCCTTTCCTTTTTGAGTTAAGGTTCCTCTACATTCTCTTATTTTACCGCTACTTAAATCGCAAACATATGCCTTTCCTTTTTTAATAAGATATTTTGCATATTCATATATTTGATCATTATAATCTGATCCATAAAATGCTTTATCATCATAATTGAAACCTAACCATTTCATGTCTTCTATAATTGATTCTACAAATTCAATATTTTCCTTTTGCGGATTTGTATCATCAAATCTTAAATTAAACTTTCCTTCATATTTTTTAGCCAAAGAATAGCTTATATTTATTGCATAAGCACTTCCAATATGAAGGTATCCATTTGGTTCTGGCGGAAAACGAGTGTGAATTTCTTTATATATTCCCTCTTCTAAATCTATTTTAACTAGTCTATCTATAAAATTTAAATTTTCTTTATCATTGTACATATCGCAGCCTCCTAAAAATTAATTTTATATTTTATCTAGGCATATGATACGCTGATAAATTTGAAGAGGAATAAATTCTCTTAAACGAAATAGTTTACTTGCCCCATCTAACCACATCCTTTCAGTTTCTTTCAAAAATTTCATATATAAAATAAAAAACTCTCATCCATAAAACTTAATAGTCTTAAGGACGAGAGTTAAACTTTCGTGGTGCCACCTTTATTCATTGATATGTTGCCATATCAATCTTTTCGAGCACGGTATCATCATTCATACTTATACTCTAGTTCTTTAACGTGAACATACGTCATGATATCACTTTTTTATATAAAGATCCACATGAAGCTCCGAGGCTTGGTTCAACATATCCTTCTTTGCTCCTTTTCAGCTAACGGAGCTCTCTGCAAAAGAATGTATATGTTTACTCTTCTCATCATAGCAATTGATTATATTATTAAACATTTTATACAATAATATTAATTTAGTCAACATTTTTAGAATTAAAAGCTTTTAAAACCAATGAAGCATTATGTCCACCAAATCCAAAAGAATTTGATAAAGCATAATTAAACTCAGCACTTTTTCCCTCATTAGGTACATAGTATAGATCGCATTCTGGATATGGAGTTTTATAATTTAAAAATAAAAAAGCTAGATAGTTTATCTAACTTTTCATGTTACCATATAATATAATCTTAAAACATAGCTATGCAGACTCATGTATATCATCTGTGTTAGCAATAATTAAATGTTCTTCATTATTTTTAGCTTTTGTAGAAGCCAAGCTAGCTGCATTTACCATCTTATATATAAGTGAAATTATATTATCATCTATAGTCCTGTTCTCTTTTACTTCAGATACTCCAACTGAAATAGTAATATCTATATTATCAGTAAAGGTATTTGAAGAAACAATTTTTATCAAATATCTTGCTAGATCAATAGATTTCTCTATTGAGTAAGGAGTTAAAACAATGAATTCATCTCCTGCAAATCTTGATAAAAAAGTATCTTTAGGGGTATTGTCCTTTAATATCTTGCTTAATTCCTCTAGTACTATATCTCCCTTAATATGTCCATATTTTTTATTTATATATCCAAAGTTATTTAAGTCAATAAAAATAATAACAGGATTTATTCCTCCCTTTATTAGCTTCAGTATATTATAATATATGTAATCACTCTTGTATAAACCTGTTAGAAGGTCTATGTGCTTACCTAATTCTTTATAAAGTTGATTTTTTATTAGCATTCCCAATAGCCTATTATCATCTCTAACTAATAAAACCTCTTCTCCGCTTTTATCAAATATCTCTTTTGCCTTCCACATATATGTATTGCTGTCTATATATATAATAGAGCTTGTCATAGCATCAGCCACAAGTCTATTAGGATGTGCTTTAAATAAATTTTTATATGTTAACAGGCCAACAGTTTCGTTATTTTCTACAACCAAAAAATAGTGACAATCACTATCCAAAATCAAATCTTGAACTTTTTGAATACTGTCACATGCATTTATAGTTACATAATTTGAAGATATTATATCTGATATGTTTCCTATCATATATCTATTGACCTGCTAACCTGAAGCACAATGTTTACTTGTACTTTTATTATCATAGAAGGTGTAGCAATTCTTCCTCCTTCTTCTAAGACTAATGGTATTAATCTTTCCTTAGGCAGAATATTGAGTAAAGACTTTCTAATTACAACTGCCTCAATTGCTTCGTGATCAATTCTAATAATATCATACTGATCTGGTGACAAAGCATCTGCCATCCTTCTTGCGCCCTCTGGCCCTATTGGAGCTTTTTTACCAACAATTAAAACATCTTGCATTGGAGGCATTTCAAATTCTGATAATCTCATAGATATTTCTGCTTTTTTTGTGCTTTCAACATAACCACTCATAGCATACACTCCTCTTAGTGACTAGATAATACTTAACTGCAACCTTTATATTGATTATTTTACATTTATTTTATATTTTTTATTCATATAATGGTATTATAGTATTTTATATGCCACATTACAAGGTAAAATTTGGATAAAAAGATCAATTAGTGTACCTCACTTTGCAAGTAATGTCGAACTACAAAATTCATTTTTCTAATGAAATATCATTGTATAAGATATCCGTAAACATATCCACTAGCTCAGGATTAAATTGCTTTCCCTTTTCACTAATTAATATTTCTATAGCTGAATTTTGTGAAATAGATTTCCTGTATATCCGGTCTGATGTTAAAGCATCAAAGGTATCTGCAATTGCAATAATTTGAGAAGCAAGTGGAATTTCATCATCTTTTAAACCGTCAGGATAACCAGTTCCATCCCATCTTTCATGATGGCTTCTTATTATATCACTTAAATCTTCAAGGTATTCAATATTCATTGTTATTTTTTCGCCAATAATTGAATGCTTTTTAATTTCCTCATATTCTTCTACTGTTAGCTTATCTGGCTTCTTTAATATTAAATCATCTATACTTATTTTCCCTACATCGTGCAATATAGATGCTAAATGAATTTTCAACTTTTCTTCCTCTGATATTGGTAGTACTTCACAAATTGTATTGGCGTAGAATGCCACATTCTTTGAATGCTCCCAGGTATAAAAGTCTTTTTCGTAAATTAAAGCTGCTAGCAGTTCTGCTTCCATGATATGCACTCCTATAATAGAACTTATATATTGACCTATCACTTCGTCCTTCCGAAAAGAAATATTATTGTCCGTGCCATATATATTACAGCCACATTCTTTAAATCTCATAAAATTATTTTTCATAACATTACCTCACCTACGAAATATTAAAGGCACCTAAAATAATTTTAGGTGCCTAATAGATTATGTTATATGTAAATACAACATAAAATTATATTTCGGCAACCTGGCAATCATAGGATTAACAATTCCCTTAGACCCATAGCTTTGCGACCTTACTTTTCAATAAGTGTGCTATTGTCGATATAAAATATATATATTAAAAATTAGCATTAATAAATGTATGCTTTTGCTACATTATAGTATATATTGGAGTTATTTGTATAATTTTGAAAACAACATTTTAATTATAATATATATACTGTATTATTACAATAGCTTACTTAACAACATCAAATCCATATTTCCTGTCTATTATTTTACTATCATAACTGCATCTACATAAAACAAAAGCCATATATATATCTCCTATGCTTCCTATTAAATTAAAAAAATAGACTAAACCTCCAATCCAAGGTGGAAATAGTGTAGAAGTAATAGATATTACTACTACTGGAGATAAAAGTACTATTAAAAACTTATTCCTATTAATAGGCATGTTTGATACCTCTTGTGTGTATGCATAAATTATTTTAAACCCGTATTTTACTTTACCCCCAAAGAGTTTAAATGTTATACCATGAATTAATTCGTGGATTATGCAAATTGGTATTATTGTCAATGCAACTATAATATAAAAATTAAATAATGGATTATCTGTAGGATAACTTATTACACCTCTTGATAAGAAGTTATTTAATATTTCATCTACTATTTTTCCTATAGACTCAGTTAGTATTATAGCTACAAGTAAACATATTAAATGAGTTTTCCATGTAATTTTAAATGACATGACATCACCTCATTATAATATTTTACATTTTTTATATTTTTATACATAGTTTTCTTATAAACTTAAGTCATCTCAATGGTTTTATCTAATTGTTAAATTCTTTCTTATATGCCAAAAACACACTTTTTAAAATTCTATTATGAAAAATTTGGTTATATTTTTGAAAACTTGTCCATAATAATATAATGAAATAACATATAGAGAGGATGTTTTAATTGAGTACGAATGTTAAGAAAGTAATGTTAATAATTCTTATAATAATTGATCTTATAGCCATAAGATATGCAAATGTATATAGCAAAGATAGTATTGCTAGTCAAATATATAATAATGTTAAAAGCAATGAAGTAGCATACATAAATGAATTAAAAAATATTAATACTAAAAATATAGACCAAGACAAACAAACAACAATAAAGCAAGAAACTAAACAAGAAGTTAAAAATCAACCGGAACAAATTCCTGTTAATAAGGAAAATAATTCTCAAATTGAACAAAACAAAATTACTGAAGATAATAACGAGCAGTCTGATTTAAATAAATCTGAAGCTGAAGAAAAAAATGATGAAAAAAATAATCCTTCAAATAAAAAACAGCTTTCACGTGGGGGGAGCCTAGAGACAAATAGTTTAGGAGACGAAATAGATATTGTTTTAACTTTCTATACAAGCCTTGCAGAAGAAAACGGTGGATATACTGGTATTACTTGTACAGGTGGAAAGCTTACTCCAGGAATAGTTGCAAATAACGTACTGCCTCTTGGAACAGAAATTTATACAAATGAATTTGGTACCTTAACTGTAGCAGACAGAGGTGGAAACAATTTTGATACTATACATAGACTTGATGTATTTATTGCTAGAAATGACGGAGAAAGTGACTGGGAATATAAGAAAAGAGTAAATGATATGGGTAAAGTAAAAATTAAAGGCTATATAGCCAAACGCTAGGTCTACATATAATTATGGGGTTTCTAAATCCAAGATTATTTTATACACTAAAAAGTATTAGTAACATTTTCAGAGGACAGAGTACAGAGGACAGAGTACAATTGACAGTGAAGGTGAGTTTTCTTCCTTACGTCTGAAAACTAATTTATTTTTTTCAGGCTTGTTTTACTAAAGCAAAACATCGCTTACTCATGCGAAGCAAAAGAGCAGGAGTTTCTTTTAAATTTAAAGATTTTTCGTAGTGTAACGTAGAAAAATCCTCCTTCATTGTCCTCTGTCCACTGTCAATTGTCAATTATTCATCCTCTCTCATACTATAAAAATTACCAAATTAGATTACAGCATAAGTTAACTTATGAGTTAGGACCTCTATATAATTTCGTCTATAATTCCTCCACCAACTAAGTATTCTTTATCATAGAATACTACAGATTGGCCTTTTGTTATAGCACGTTGTTTATTTTCAAATTTAACCTTTACTCTGCCATCTTCAAGTGGAGTTATCCACGCTTTTTCTGGTTTAGCGGAGTATCTTATTTTAGCCATAACTTCCATAGTATCTTCTAGTTTATCAAAAGGAATAAAGTTTATATCCTTAGCTATTAATTCTGTCTTAAATATATCCTCTTCACTACCAAGAACAACAGTATTGGTAAGTGGGTTTATATCAGTTACGAATACAGGCGTGCCAAGGGCTATACCAAGACCTTTTCTTTGGCCTATTGTGTAGTACACTATTCCCTTATGCTTTCCTAAAATATTTCCTTGTTTATCTACAAAATATCCTTCTCTGACTTTACCTGGAACCTGCTTTTTTATATAAGAACCATGGTCATTGTCAGGAATAAAGCATATTTCTTCACTATCTTTTTTATTATGAACAAGTAATCCTATTTCCTTAGCAATCTCTCTTATTTTATCTTTTTTATATAATCCACATGGCATTAATGTATGAGCTAATTGGAACTGAGTTAAGTTATATAGCGCATAAGTCTGATCTTTTCTATCATCCTCAGATCTTCTAAGCAAATATCTATCCTCTATTTTTTCTATAGTTGCATAATGTCCTGTAGCAACATACTCAGCACCTAAATCCATAGCCTTTTTGAGCAGTGCATCAAATTTAATATATTTATTACATGCAACACATGGGTTTGGGGTCCTTCCTTCCATATATTCATCGATAAAATAATCTATAACATTCTTTTTAAATATATCCTTAAAATTCATAACGTAAAAAGGAATATCTAATTTGTATGCCACTCTTCTAGCGTCTTCTACTGCACTTAATGAACAGCAGCCTCCTTCAGCAGCTTCATACTCCTCATCTTCCTGCCAAACCTGCATAGTTACACCTATGACGTCATATCCTTGTTCTTTTAAAAGATATGCTGTAACGGAGCTATCCACTCCTCCGCTCATTCCTACTACAACTTTTTTCTTCATGTTTATCACCTATTTTCTAAAATATTAACCTTACATACGATTTTTTCTAATTCTTTCTATAATACTTGGTATTACTTCAAGTAAATAATCTACTTCTTCCTCTGTTGTTCTTGAACCTATTGTTAACCTAAGGGCTCCTTTAGCCATTTCTTTTGACAATCCTATAGAAAGTAATACCTGCGAAGGCTCTATAGCCCCTGCTGAACAAGCACTTCCACTGGAAGCACACACGCCTAAACTGTCAAGAGACATAAGAAGCACATCACCTTCTATATCTTCAAAGCTTATATTTACGTTGCCTGGCAATCTTTTGTCTCCTACTGCTCCATTTAGCCTTGCACCAGGTATTTTTAATAGTCCTCCTATAAGCTTATCTCTAAGACTTTCTAGTCTCTTACTTTCATTTTTCATATTTTGGGCTGCCAATTCTACAGCTTTTCCCATACCTACAATGCCTGCGACGTTCTCTGTACCTGCTCTTCTTGCTCTTTCTTGAGCGCCACCATGTATTAAATTATGAATTTTTATGCCTTTTCTCACATAAAGGGCTCCCATTCCTTTAGGACCATAGAATTTGTGTGATGCCATCGATAATAGATCTATTTTCATATCTTTTACATCTATCGGAACATTTCCTACTGCCTGTACTGCATCACTGTGAAAAATAATTCCTTTTTCTCTACATATCTCCCCTATTTCTTTTATAGGTTCAATAGTTCCAATTTCATTATTTGCAAACATTATTGATACGAGTATAGTTTTATCTGTTATAGCATTCTTTAGATCATCTATTTTAATTATACCCTGTTCGTTAACGGGTAAATAAGTAACTTCAAAGCCCTGATCTTCCAAGTATTCGCAAGTATGCAGCACAGCATGATGTTCAATACAACTGGTAATTATATGGTTCCCTTTGTCTTTATTTGCAAAAGCTATTCCTTTAATTGCCCAATTATCTGCTTCTGAACCTCCACTTGTGAAATATATCTCATCACCTCTAGAGTTTATGGCACTGGCAATTCTATCTCTTGCTATATCAACTGCAGCTTTTGTTTTTCTTGATATATGATAAATTGAAGATGGATTACCAAAATATTGTGTAAGATATGGATTCATTTCTTCTAAAACCTCTGGCTTAATAAAGGTTGTAGCAGCATAATCCATATAGATTTCTCTTTCCATTCTTATCGCTCCTCATAAATAATATAAGCTACTAAAATTCTGAGTAATTTACTATGATATAATTATTCTATTTTTAAATGCAACATTTGTCAATATTTTAGAGTTACAACTTATAATATAATACAGCAAATATCTATTATTCAATAATTATAATACCGTTAGTACAGCCTACAATCTTCAAATAAAAACTCAGTATACTAGATGCACTTTCATGCACTGAATTTTCTATGTTAGCAAACACTAGTATTATTTACTTAGTATGTATACAAATTCATTCTCGGTGACAACCTTAAAATTATTTTTTTGTATTTCAGATATTAATATTTTATCTTTAGAAATTAGTAATAAAGGCTTACTGCTTTTATCCCTTAAGAAGCCTTCAACTCCCCCCTCAACTGCCTTCATGTCTCCATAAAGTTCTGCACATAGCAAATAACTCTGATCCCATCTGTTAGGATTATCTGCAGAATTAGTTTTATATAATGTATATATGTTATGTCCCTTGTATTGAGGTAGCTTTCCTATATTTTTAAGGGTCTCTTGAGCATAATCTATTCCAGGGTTTACAATCATTTTTATAATAGATATCTCATTTTTATATGTAGAGAATAAAAGCAATATACTTATTAATAATTGAGAAGCTAGGTTTCTACTTTTACATTTTAATAAATATCCTGATGCTGCACCTATAATTATTGCCATTGCAGGAAATATAGGCAATATGTACCAACCAATTTTGGTCTTTGCCTTAGTATAAAAAAGGAAAGGTACTATTATCCACAATAAAATTAGTAATATATCATTTATTGAATCTTTATTTATCATTTCTTGCTCAAGTATTACTGTAAAAGCTACTACCGTGCTTACTAATACTAGCATCCAGTAGAAATAAGAGCTTTGCAATACTTCTATATAGTAGGAAGTACTTCCTACATGACCTTCTAAAGCTACTGAAGATCTGGCTAGCAAATCGTAATTTATCATGTTTTTAAAAAAGAGAAGTTTATCCGCGCCATACCGAAAAATTCCCCAAATGATAATTGGGAAAATACAGCTGAGAACAAATATGCAAATACTTCTAACTCTTAATTTAAATAACTTTCTACTTAAGATTAAGTATAATCCAATAATAACCCCAATACTACCTGCATGCCAGCTTTTTGTAAGAAAGGCTAATGAAAAAGCTGTCCCTGATATATATAACCATTTTACGCTTCTATTCAATAAAGATATTGAAATTATAGATAAAGTAAAAAACATTACAAATGCGGAATCCGCATCCCCTGATCTTGCACAGTGTTCTAAAATATATGGCATAGTTGAAGCTATAGTAGAAGTTGATATTATTGATGATAATCTTCCATATTTATGTAATGTAAAAACAGCAACGGAAAGTATTGTGATAAATCCTGCTAAGGCTGAAAAAATTCTTAGTCCTAATGCATTATATCCTGCAATTCTATACCCTGCTGCTATTGCCCAGTAACTTATAGGCGGCTTCAAATTCCAATAATCATTTGTATATGAATATGTATTTACTATGTAATTATTTCTTTTAATCATTTCATAAGCACTTACGCCATGTCTTGCTTCATCCCAACTATTGATTGGAAACTTACCTAAATTATAAAATAGATTAATTAGTGCTATTGCCAGTATTATAATAAGAAATATATAATAATATTTTTCTATATACTCAATAATATTATCAAAAAATTTATTTTTGAATATATTCAAAATTTTTCCTCCTTCCTGACTGTTGCTTAAAATCAACAGTCTAAACTCATTATTCCCTCAAGAATATATAATAAACTCATTATCTTTATTTTTACTTAAAATTACATTATCACTGATTTTATAGTGACCTAGGCCGCAAATAATATACTAAAACATTATCTAATAAAAATATTACTATCAGAATAATACATGCAGAATGTGGCAAAATAAGTGAGGATGTTTAAAATAGCATAATATATAACATTTTAAAATGGAGGTTACTAACATGAGCTCAAAACTTATATCAATAATCGTACCTATGTACTTTGAGGAAGAAGTTGCAGAAGAATGTTATAACAGGTTAACTACTGTAGCCAAAGAAAATAACCTTAGTTATGAGATTGTTTTTGTTAATGACGGAAGCACAGATGCAACCTTTGAGATATTGAAAAAAATAGCTCAGAAGGATCAACGAGTTAAGGTAATAAGCTTTTCAAGAAACTTTGGCCATCAAATTGCTGTTACTGCTGGTATAGATAAAGCCTGTGGAGATGCTATAGTAATTATAGATGCTGATTTACAGGACCCTCCAGAGGTTATACCTGAAATGATTAAACTTTGGGAAGATGGATATGATGTAGTATACGGAAAAAGAAAAAAACGTGATGGTGAAAGTTGGTTTAAACTTGCTACTGCAAAAACCTTCTACAGAATGCTAGATAAAATGAGCAATGTAAAAATCCCTATGGATACTGGCGATTTTAGATTAATGGATAGAAGAGTTGTTGAAGCCCTAAAGCAAATGCCGGAACAAAACAGATTTTTAAGAGGTATGTCTAGTTGGGTAGGATTTAATCAAACCCCTTTAGAGTATGAAAGAAAAGAACGTTTTGCAGGTGAGACAAAGTATCCATTAAAAAAGATGATAAAATTTGCATTAGACGGTATCTTCTCTTTTTCATCAAAACCTATAAAAATGGTTGAATATCTAGGATCTTTTATTGCCTTAATAGCTCTTAGTATTCTTATTTGCTTGCTGGTAACAACTCCAATAAGACCTAATAGTTTTGCAATCGGTTGGACCTTGATTATTACTGTTATTGCCTTCATAGGTGGAATTCAATTGCTTTCTATTGGTGTGGTTGGAGAGTATATAGCAAGAATTTATGATGAGAGTAAAGGAAGACCTTTATATATAATAGATAAAGAGATAAATATTGATAAGAACATAAATAAAGCAGCAAATTTAAGTTTAAAAAAGAATTTGGCTAAACATCTATATGTTGTTAGTAGAGAACTTCACTCTGATAAAAGATATGGAATTGAGTAAATAAACATAGTTTAACTTTGAGGTAATTTATGATTAAATTAATAAAATTTTGCATTGTAGGTTCTGTTAATACTTTAATTACATTGGCAACTTTCTATATTCTCAACAAAATATTACAGATAAACTATCTAACAAGTTCATTATTTGGATACGTTCTTGGAATGATAAATAGTTATATCTTAAATAAAAGGTGGACCTTTCAAAATAGAGATAAAAAGGTTATTGCACAGTTTATTAAGTTTACCATAGTAAATTTAATATCTCTTGGAATAAATTTATTTGTAATTTATATTTTAGTTGATAAATTAAATATTGATAGCATGGTGTCGCAAATATTTGCAACAGTCTTTTCTACTATTTCAAATTATGTCGGAAGTAAAGTCTTAGTTTTTAGCAGTTCAAAAGAAAGGCAACAAACAAGTTAAGATACAGGAGTGGTTGCAAATTGAAAAGAAACTTCACTGACAATATAATACTAATATTAAAAATTCTTGTTTTAATATTTATTTCAAGATTATCATTATATATTCTTGGATTTATTAGTATTAATACTTTTCCTATGTATGATTCAGCTAAAAGTGATATTACGAATACTATAAAATCACCGAGATTAAAAAGAATATCTGTCGAGGATTTTAACAAGTTTGACAGCGGGTTCTATTTCCAAATTGCTGACATAGGTTATCCAAAAGTTACTATGTCAGAAAGCAATTCTGCTACAAGAATAAGCTTTTTCCCGCTGTATCCGTTATTAATTAGAGCTATGAGAATTTTAAATATAAGCTCTAGTAACTTGATTAACGCATTAATTTTATCAAATGGATTGCTTTTATTTGCATTATTTTACATATATAAAATATGTGAACTTCGAAGATTTTCAAGGAGTGAAACATATTTTACACTAGCACTTATATTATGTTATCCTTCTTCAATCTTTTATTCTGTTCCCTATACTGAAAGCTTGTTTCTATGTTTGTCTGCAGCAACACTATATTATTCTATGAAAGGCAGATATATTAATGCATCAATTTTTGCAGGATTGTCAGCTATTACCCGTTTCCCCGGTTTTGTAAACGTTATGTATATTTTTTTAATGATGCTGTCAGAAATCAATAACAAGAAAAATGTTACTGATCAATTAAAAAAGATTTTTATGTGTATGGTTATTTCTATAATTCCAATAAGCATATACTTTTCCTATATGAAATATCTAACTGGTGATTTTTTGGCACCACTTCACGACGTAAATAACTGGGGTAGAAAGTTGAGTATTCCATTTAAAAGTTATGTAGATTATATTTTCAATCCCTACTTTTTGTCTAGTGGTGGATGGAACAATGGAATAATTAGTTTTTGCATTGCAACAGCAGTTTTAGGCGTATTCATTCTTTATGCTATATTGTACTTTAGAAAGCTTACTATTAAAGAAGTCATTCTTCTGATTTATGGTTTTTTAGTTATTACTATCCCCTTTTCAAATGCCGGCTCCGATTTAGTGAGCATACCTCGATATCTCATGGTATCTATACCAATGTATTTTTATATTGTGGAATTATGTAAGAAGTATGAATTTATATTTTTAGGATATCTATTTTTATTTACCATTTTTAATGCGCTAACTACTATAGGATACTTTAATGGTTACCATTTTGTAGTGTAAAAAAGGAAGTATATGACTTTATGTCATATCACTTCCTTTTTTACACTTAAATTCTCTTTTTATTTATTATAGATTCTAAATGCTCTTCTTCAATTACTCTATCATGCTTTGTATGACTCCACACTTTCTGATCCTTTTTTATTAGACCTAGTACGCTTATTGGAACCCATGTTATGCCATATAAAGGATATATAAATATAGCAAACATTCTCTTTATTGGCACCCTTTCAAAAGCTAATGCTATTATTGGTATTATATATCTAAAAAACAATGCTATAAACCAGAACCATCCTGGAAGCACTAATTTTATTATAGGTATATTATGGAAAATGAGCCTTAATAGTAACATTGTAAATGAAAAAGCATCTAATATCATCTTTGATGGCTGAATAAGATATATAAAAGCATCAAAGCATGGGAAACTTCCTTTAGTAAATGCTTGCTTTAATAACTTACCTGAATATCTGAAACAGCAATCCCAATGTCCTTGAAGCCATCTTACTCTCTGTCTAAAGGATGCCTTCATTGTAAGAGGTTTCTCATCGTAAATTCTTGCATGGTGCTCCCAAACTACTGGTATATTATTTAATGTGCATATCATAGTGAATTCAAGATCTTCAGTTAAACTCATGGCGTTCCAACCAAATTTTCTTAAAACATTAGTAGACATACAAAAACCAGTTCCACCAAGTGCTGCATTTAATTTGAGTCTCTTTCGTGCTAATTGAAATACCCGATTGGTAATCCAATATGCCAGTGCATTTGAAAGTGTAACCCATGAATCATCTGGGTTTTTACTATCTAAATATCCTTGTATAACTTCATTGCCATCTATTAAATTATTATTCATCTTTAATAAAAAATTTTTTGTTACAAGATTATCAGCATCAAATACTACAACTGCATCATATTTTTTGTCCATTTTAAATAATAAATCAAAAAACCATTTTAATGCGTAACCTTTTCCTTTATTTTTTCTATCAACTCTCTCTAATGCTACTACTTCTTTTTCTCTAACTATTTTAGCAGTATTATCAGTACAGTTATCACATATGACGAAAACATCATATAGTTCCTTTGGATAGTCTAGTTCTTTTAAATTGTCAAGTATCTGCCCGACTACCTTTTCCTCATTATGTGCAGCTATGGCGATTGCAAAGTTCTTCTCCGGTGGGCAATCCTCCTCTTCCTTCTCCCTTTTTAATCCAAAAATGGATATAACATTGTAATAATATGTAAGAAACAAAACATATATCTGTATTGCTATAAAAAAAGTTATAAAAATATATTTCATTTTGACTTCTTTCACCACCTTAATCATGCTTTCTATATAAGTTATGTTCTACTTTTTCCATTGCCCCTTCATCACTGAAATCATATTATGTTTCTACCACTTCAAATAAAGTATTAATTATTTAATTGAATATACTGCTATTGATAGAAAATACTATGCAAGCATAAAAACCTATATATCGGATAACCTAAATATTGATATCTTATATTAGTAAAATATATTTTTAATTAAATTTATTTTACCTTTACGTGGATATTTTATACCTGTTCTCAAAGGATGAAAACTTAGGAGGTAATACTATGAAAAAAGTAGTAAGCATTGTTGCAGTAGCACTGATAACATGTTCTTTAAATGCATGTGGTAATAGAAATACTTCCTTTAATAATGCGGGAATTAATCAAGGCGGAGCAAATATAGGTTTAAATCAAGGCAGTAATCCAGGAACTACCACAACATATAGAGATGGTGTTTATATTGGCGAAGGTAACAAAACTGCAACGGGAAATCAAGCAGCTGTAGTTACAATTACTGGAGGTAGAATTTCTAATGTTGTCCTTAAAACTCTTGATGCCAAAGGCAACGAAATAAGTACTAACAGGCAAACTTCTACAGGAAATGCTGGAACTGCTATTGGCTCCAATATGGGTGGTACTGCCAGCGGAACTCCTGGTGAAACTACTAGAGGTACTAAAGACAATGTTACTGGAGGAACTACTGGTGGAACTAAAGGTGGAGCTACTAGTGGAGCAATAACTGGTACTGGAGGCGGACGTGCAAATGGAACTGCATCTGGGAATCTGGTGACTGGCGGCACAACTGGCGGCGCTACTGATGGAACTACTATTAACGGCACAACTGCAGGTGGAAATACTGTAAATAACTATGAGCGAGTTAGAAGAGACTTAGCATCTTCTATAGTTCAAAACCAAACAACTAATGTTACTATTGGTGACGTTGGGAATGAAAAAAATGTAGTTGATAACTGGAAGTTAGCTGTTAATAGAGCTCTTGATAGAGCAAAGAGATAAGATTTTAAATGACACTAGTACAATTCTGGTGCTATTTTTATACTAAAAACATAGCTATCGCCAGAATATATCTAGCAATAGCTATGTTATTTTAATAAACTTCTTTATTTTCTGTTGAATTATTTCCTTTTCTCATTATAAAGTATAGTGGTATTCCTATAACTAATGCTCCAAGTCCCCATATAATCTGCTGTTTAGTTGCTTGAGTTAATAGCCATAAGCTAACTACTACAGATAAAATAGGCAGTACTGGGCCAAAAGGTATTCTAAATGTACTTTTTAAATCATTTCTTTTTCTAAATATAATTACTGAAAGACATGTTGGTATATACTGGGCAAATCTTGAAATTACGCTTATTGCTGCAAGCTGAGTAAAGCTTCCTGATATTGCGATTGGAATTGCGAGTATTACAGTCACTATTATAGCAATATAAGGTGTATCAAATTTACTTTTCTTTGCAATTACTTTAGGTAATAGTCCGTCATCAGCTAAAGCAACTCCTGACCTTGGAGTGATAAAGGATGCAGCAATATTTATACCCCCTATTGAAACTAGCGTTCCAGCTGTAACAAGCATTCCTCCAAAGCCCCCAAAGAAAGTATTAGCTGAATCTGCAACTGGAGTAGTACTTGAAGCAAGTTTTGATCCTAAAGTACCTACTGATACTGTTTGAGTTAATATGTATATAATTGATACTAAAACCATAGTTATAATAATTGCTATTGGAATATTTTTCTCAGGATTATCCATATCTTCAGCAGCTACTGCTATAGATTCAAAGCCAGTGAAGGCATAGAATATTAATATTGCGGCTGATCCAAAGGTTGCTGAGGTAACATTACTAGGAAACATAGGTGTGAAATTTGAACCCTTTATACAAAATATACCTATGGCTACAAAGAATATTAACGGTACTAATTTTCCTATAGTTATTATGTTATTTAAATACTTAGTAGCGCTTACACCTAAAATATTTACACATCCTAAGCCTACAAGTATTAAAACAGCTATCATATTTTTAGTATAAGTATCAGCCGCTGCTGGCCAAATTTTTGCTAAAGCTGTTGGGAATCCAACCGCCATTGTAGCCCACGCTATAATACCTACTGCCCACTTCATAATTCCAACTTCAAAGCCAATAAATTCTCCAAAGGCTTCTTTTGCATAAACATATGGACCTCCATTTTTATTAAACATACCTGCAACTTCTGCAAAACATAAGGCCATTGACAGAACTAATATCATATCAAATAAATATACCCATATACTTCCTGGTCCCATGAGCTTCATTGCCTTACCTGGAAGTAGAAATATGCCTGAACCTATTACTCCATTGATTCCGAGTAAAACTATACTCCAAAGCCCTAGTTTTTTCTTGTTATCCATTATTAATCCTCCTTAGTACATTGTTTTATTAACGCTTTAAATAAGTCAAGCATTTTTGAGTCTTTTTTGGCCATCATTTCTGGGTGCCATTGTACAGCGATTACAAAACCCTCTTCTTTTTCTATTGCTTCTATAACTCCATCCTTTGCCCTTGCTGAAACCTTAAATCCGGTGGCAACTTCTTTAATTGCTTGGTGATGGAAGCTGTTTGTTAAAGCACTTTCACCTAATATATCATATAATTTTGTTTCTTTTATTACTTCAACAGTATGGCTAGCTACATCTGGTCTTGAACTCTGTTGATGTTTTATGTAGCTTCCTTCTATTTTGGATGTGTCTTGATATATTGTTCCTCCTAGTGCTGCATTTAGTATTTGAAGTCCTCTGCATATTCCAAGTATTGGTTTATTTAACTCTAATGCAATTTTGATAACTTTAATATCATAGTCATCTCTTTCTGGACATAAGAACCCTTGCTCTGGTATTGGTTCTTCGCCATATACTAAAGGATTTACATCATATCCTCCTGAAATTATTAAAGCATCAATATTAGCTATCTGACCTTTAATAGTCTCATAATCCGATATCAGCGGAAGTATAAATGGTGTACCTCCAGCCATAGCAACAGTTTGTACATAATCGTTATTTACATATGCTCTTTTGTATCCTGGAAACATTCCTCCCTGATCAATTAATAAATTTCCTATAATTCCTATTAGTGGTTTATTCATATCTGTCCCTCCAATGTAACTTCTTCGCAAATATATATAGCAATTTGCGTGCCAAATGAATTTTAATTATAAATATACTTTTAAGTGTCAGTTAATTCTCATATTTAATTTTCTCTTTGTTAAAAATTAAATAAAAGTAGAGGAAATTCAAATAATTTCCTCTACTTTATTGGTTAAATAGGTTATTAGTTTATCCTATTTTTTATCCACTTTATAAAATTTCTTCCCTTAACAGTGAGTTCACTGCCTCTTCTACCTAAGCTGGATGTAATTATTCCTAAGTCATTCAAGATTGTTAAAATTCTTCTTACTTCTGCTTCCGTTATGCTTCTACTTCTATTTTTTAAGGCTTCTTCTATATTTTTTCTTCCTACACCCATGTTACTTGAATTTTTTTCTTCAATAATTTCTAATATCTCTAAGGCATTTTCCACATTGCATTTATCATTTAAATAGTCACACTCCCGCTTATAATCTACATTGCAATTTAAAATATAAAAAGGAATATTTTCTATTTTGATTTCTTCATCACTCATAAGCTCAATATAATCTGCAGCATTTTTAAGTTCTCTTATATTTCCAGGCCAAGTGTAATTTAATAATAAATCTACTACATCTTTCGAAAGCTTTAGATTCTTTTTCCCATTTAAGGAACTCTCTAAAATTAATATTATATCTTCTTTTCGCTCTCTAAGTGGAGGAATATTTATTGGCAGTACATTTAATCTATAAAATAAATCCTCTCTAAATTTACCCTCGTTTATCATCTGCATTAAATTTCTATGGGTAGCAGCAATTATTCTTACATTAATGTCTATAACGCTTTGAGAACCTATTCTCATAACTTGTCTTTCTTGAATTACTCTAAGCATTCTAGTTTGGAGAGATAATGGCATATCTCCTATCTCATCTAAAAATATGGTACCGTTATGAGCCTGCTCAAATAATCCTGCCTTTCCTTCTTTTAAGGCCCCAGTAAAGGACCCTCCTTCATACCCGAATAATTCGCTTTCAAGTAAGCTCTCAGGTAAAGCGGCGCAGTTTATTGCAACAAAAGGTTGTTTAGATCTATTTGATGCATTATGAATAGATTGAGCTAAGACCTCTTTGCCAGTACCGCTTTCTCCTGTAATTAATGCTGTAAGATCCGAAGAAGCAATTTTTTTTGCCAAGCTTATACACTCTTTCATTCTAACTGAATTAGTGAGTATATCATTAAAATCATACTTAGCTATAAGTCCCTTATTTCTAAGCTTTTTACTCAAATTTTGTTCCAACTGCTTAATATAAGTTACTTCTTGAATGTTGAAACAGTAGCCAATGTTTTGCCCTAAGGACTTTACAATTTGTTTATTAACATTAATATATCTTCCTTTTAGCTCTAATATTTCATCCTTAATAATCTCTTTTGTAAATGTATTTACAACTTCTTTATCTAAAACATCACCAATTTTTTTACCTTTTATATCTTCTCTTATATAGAAAATGTTCTTAAAAGCATTGTTATAGAAAGATATATTTTCTTCATTGTCTATAAGCAAAAATCCTTCCTTAGAAGAATTAATTATGATGTCTAACTCTTCATTTGCAACATAAAGCTGCCTATAATTTTCTTTTATACCATTATTTAAGTTTATAATACTTTCAGAATAGTTTATAACTCTTTCGCTTAATCTTTTATCCTCTATGTTGAGTTTATTTATTATTTTTATGAAAGTAGTAGTATCTATACACCTATTCCCAACATTTATTATAGTCTCTATATACTTAGGCACATGTTCTTCTTCATCTGGAGTTATAGCAATATTAATATCTTCATAAATTTTATCAGGTTCGTAAGCTATAAGTTGCAAATTACTTATTCCTATCTGATAAAGTAGTGAAACTGTTTCTAAAGTAGTTTCTTTACTATCGTTGATTACTAAGGCTTTAGTATTTTTAGGAAGGGTAAATAATTTATATATTTCACTATCCCTTAAGGTTCTTTCTATTATTATGGTATTCTTTTTGTTTTGTACATATTTTTCACATTCTAGAGCCTTTTCTTTTATCATAAAAAGCACTATATCATCCTTAATTATGGAGTCATCCTTTAAGTCATCTATATAATAATTATTTATTTTTACAAATCCTTTAAAAATATTTTGCAAATTGTTTTTTAAAAATTTTGCTAGCCTAGAATTGCTATTTGTTACAACAGCTATTGTTTTCATTAGTTTGTTACCTCCAAATTATTATATATACAAAACTTTAACTAATAATTGATAATTTATCAATGAAAATTTATATTATATTCTTTTTGGTATGTTTTTTGCTATATTAATTTAGCATAAATACAACTAGGAGGTTATTTATATGGACTGTATAGAAATTACAAAAGAACTTATTAAAATTGATAGTTCAAATTTAGAAGGTGCAAACAAAGCTATAGATTTCTGTGAGGATATATTATTATCCCAGGGATTAAAAACAGAAATAATCGAAAATAATGGGTTTAAAACTTTAATATGTACTATTGGAAATGGTGATAAAAAAATAATACTTAATGGCCATTTAGACATTGTACCTGGAAAGGCTGAACAATTTGTTCCCTATATAGAAGATGGAAACCTTTTTGGAAGAGGTAGTGCCGATATGAAAGCTGGAGCTGCCGCTATGCTTACTACAATGTTAAAGCTTAAGAACGAAGATTTGAATTGTAAGCTGCAGCTTCAATTGGTTACAGATGAAGAAACAGGTGGCTTTAACTGTTCAAAATATTTAGTTGACAATGGTTTTAGAGGAGATTTTGTAATCTGCGGTGAGCCTACTCAATTAGGTATAGGAGTACAAGCAAAAGGTATACTGCAGGTATACTTAGAGTTTTTGGGAAAATCCGCTCATGGAAGTAGGCCTTGGCAGGGAACTAACGCTATAATAAAAGCTTATGAGACCTTTAACGCTATTTTAGAATTACCTTTTGCAAAAGAAAAATCAGAACTCTATGACTGCCCTTCTATCAATCTATCAAAAATGGAAGGGGGAGATGTTTATAATAAAGTACCTGCTTACTGCAAAATGTGTCTTGATATAAGATTTCTTCCTGGACAAGATCCTCAAGAAATAATAAGACAAATTGAAGAAGTATCTGGTGTTAAAGTAAATATTCACTCCATAGGTGATGCTGTAAAAACAAAAGTTGATGATTTATACGTATTAAAATTAAGTGAGTCAATAGCAAAAATAACCAATAATAATGCTGAAATATTCGGTCAGCATGGCTCTGCAGACACTAGATTTTATTCAAAATATGATATACCAGCTGTGGAGTTTGGACCTACAGGTCAAAACTGGCATGGTGATGATGAATTTATAAAAGTAGATTCAGTTTATATATATGAACAAATGCTTATAGATTTTATACTAAATATTAGCAGTGGTTTGTAAAATTTTAATTAAAAAAGGCTGTATTCTTCATATTTTAAGAATACAGCCTTTAAAACTATTGTGCTAATTTTTTTGACATCATTAATTTAGAAACAAAACGAAATGTTGTTGCTGAAAGCATTATACCAAAAGCAATCGCTCCTGCTACAGCTACTGTTTGCATGCCCTTTGAATATGCTGCAGAATAATCTTGTTCTACTATGTAATTTATAGTATTAAATGCTGTTATACCAGGCACAAGCGGAAATATTCCTGGTATTGAAAACTGCACCGCAGGAGTTCTAAGCTTTCTTGCCATTAATTCACTGTATACGCCTACAACGAAAGATCCTGCAAAGGATGAAGAAACTGGACTAACTGTATACTTATATACTACAAGATAAGTTGCCCAACCAATAGCTCCACAAAAGCCAGTCCATATTATCTTTTTTCTGTCAATATTGAAAAGAATAACAGGAAATATACTACCAAAAAACGCTAATACTATTTGTTTTATCATAATTTCACACCTACTCCTATAGCTAATGCTGCACCAATCCCTACGCCTATAGCAATTATAATAAGCATTGCCTCACCAAATTTAGCCATACCTGATTCAAAGTCACCATAAATTACATCTTTAACACCATTGGTAAGTGCTACACCAGGTAATAATATCATTATTGCACCGGTTATAACATTTCCTTTACTTACAAAGGGTAATAGCCTTTGTGCAATTATGCTTGACCCTCCTATAATAAAGCCAGAAAGAAAAAACTCAAAAAACTGAAAGAATCCAACTTTAGATATTTTCTCTAACATATAGTAAATCCCTATGCTTACTAAGGCCGAAACAATAGAATCATAGATTGTCCCATTAAAGAAGAATGAATATACAAAGGATGTCATGCTTGCAGCAAAAAGTCTTACTGGAAAGCTGAAATAGGGTGCTTCTTCTATATCTTTTAATACCTGCTTAGCTTCTTCATAAGTCATAGGTTTATGCTGAAGATTTCTTGAAAAAGAATTAATAAGTTCTATTCTATATAAATCCACTCGCCTTGCCCTAATTTTTTTCAGTGAAGTTATCTTTTCATCATTGCCGTCTAAAAGAGATATTAGTACGCCTTTGGCTGTTACCATACATTCACACTCTAGATTGTAAGAACTACATATTCTTTCGATTGTTTCTTCAACTCTATAAGCTTCTGCACCATTACTTAAAAGTATTTGCCCCGTAGAAAGCGCAATCTCTAAAACTTGTTTAGCTTCCATATTATACTCCTTTATGATTTGTTAGATTATTTATCCGATCGCTACCATTGCTAACACCCCCATCTTCTATCAAAGTGGGGGATAAGCACTGCTACGCACCTGGATAAGCTCTTCTAAGGTTCAGATGGAGAAAGTCATCCTTATAAGCAAACTCCATCTGAACCTAAGAATCACTTGATAGCCATTAATATTATATCATTTTTTGTAGTAATTTCTATAACTTATAGCAAAACTTAATACCATAAAAAACCTAAGAACTCTTAGGTTTTTTATGGTATTTTTTTAATTCAGTCTGGGGTTGGGTTAATTATATTATCTGCTCCATTTTAATACTGGATACCTTGCTGCTTTAACTTCATCTAGCCTCTTAATCTCAGTACAATTTGGAGCGGATTTTACAAGTTCAGGATTTTCCTTTGCTTCTTCAGCAATTTTAATCATTGCATTTATAAACTCGTCAAGGGTTTCAAGTTTTTCTGTCTCTGTAGGTTCTATCATTATAGCTTCATGCACAATTAGTGGGAAGTAGATTGTTGGAGGATGGTATCCATAATCAAGCAGTCTCTTTGCTATATCCAAGGTTGACACATTATCATTATCCTTTAATCCAGCTAAAACAAATTCATGTTTACATATATCATCTATAGGTAATTCATAATAGTCTTTTAATTTAGCTCTTATATAGTTTGCATTTAAAACTGCCAGTTCACTTGCTTCTTTTAAGCCTTCCGCCCCCATAGTTAAGAGATATGAAAATGCTCTAACCATGACACCAAAGTTCCCATAGAAGCTTTTTACCTTTCCTATTGAGTAAGGTCTATCATAATCTAAATAATATTTATCATCTTTTTTTGATATTACTGGTTTCGGTAAGAATTCTACTAAGTCTTTTCTTACGCCTATTGGACCACTTCCTGGTCCCCCTCCACCATGAGGAGTTGAGAAAGTTTTGTGTAAATTCAAATGACATACATCAAATCCCATATCTCCTGGTCTTGTTCTCCCCATAATAGCGTTCATATTAGCGCCATCATAATATAATAACCCCCCTGCTTCATGAACAAGCTCAGCTATTTCTACAATGTTCTTTTCAAACAATCCTAAGGTGCTTGGATTAGTAAGCATTAATCCTGCTACCTCATCGCTTAACACAGCCCTTAGCTTTTCAATGTCTACAGCTCCACTTGAGTCAGATTGAACTTCTATTACATCAAATCCTGCCACTGATGCCGAAGCTGGATTGGTACCATGGGCTGAATCTGCTACTATTATCTTTGTTCTTTTAAAATCTCCTCTTTTTTCATGATAAGCCTTAATAACCATAAGTCCTGACAGCTCTCCATGTGCCCCTGCAGCTGGTTGAAGAGATACATCTTCAAGACCAGTTACTTCTGCTAGCTTTTCACTAAGTTCATACATTAACTTTAAAGCACCCTGTACAGTGTCTTCTGGCTGATAGGGGTGGAGATTTAAAAACTTAGGTATTGAAGCCATATCTTCATTGATTTTAGGATTATATTTCATAGTACAGGAACCTAAAGGATAAAATCCTGAATCAACGCCGTAATTTTTATTTGAAAGTAATGTAAAATGCCTAACTACATCTACTTCACTGACTTCTGGAAGCTCTGGTTCTTTACTGCTTAGGAACTCTTCAGGAATTAATTTATCAATACTTACTTCTGGTACATCACAATTAGGAAGAGAATATGCCTTTCTTCCTTCTTTGGATAGTTCAAAAATAACTTTATTATATTCCTTCATTATTTAATTCCCTCCAATACACATGCCAATTTGTCGATTTCGCTCTTTGTTCTTTTCTCAGTTACACAAAGAAGCATTGAATTTTTGTAGCGAGGGTATTCCTTTTCTAATTGATATCCACCAAGGATTTTATTTTCTAGTAAAACATTATTTATCTCTTGCGCAGAATTATTTGATGCTACCGCAAACTCTTTGAAGAATGGTTTATTAAATACTGTATTGTATTTTTCACTCTTTGTTATTTGTTCAAAAGCATAATGGGATTTTTGCATACTTTGCATAGCTACTTCTCTTATGCCCTTTTTACCAAGAGTTGTTAGATATATTAGAGCAGTTAAAGCATTAAGTGATTGATTTGAACAAATATTGGATGAAGCTTTATCTCTTCTTATATGCTGCTCTCTTGCCTGTAATGTTAAAACAAAACCTCTTTTACCTTCCTTATCTATTGTTTGACCTACTATTCTACCGGGCATCTTTCTTAAATACTTGTTTGTTGTTGCTAAAAAACCTAAATAAGGTCCTCCATAATTCAAACTATTTCCTAAGGATTGGCCCTCACCTACTACTATGTCTGCGCCATATTCTCCTGGGCTTTTTAAAACCCCAAGAGATATAGGGTCACAGCTAACAATAAGCAAGGATTTGTTTTGGTGAACAAGTTTTTCTACTTCTGTTAGTTCTTCAATTATTCCAAAGAAATTTGGAGTTTGAATAATCACAGCAGCTATATCTTTGTTTAATTCAACTTTAAGTCTTTCTACATCAGTAACGCCATCAATTTCTTCTATCTCAATTAAATTTAAATTTTTAAATCCCAAATAAGTTTTTAGTACTTTTCTTGTTTCTGGATGAACAGTTTTTGAAATAATAACAGACTTTCTTCTTGTTGAATCTACAGCCATTTGAGCTGCTTCTGCACAAGCAGTTGCTCCATCATACATTGAAGCGTTAGCAGCTTCCATTCCTGTAAGATTTGCTATCATTGTTTGATATTCAAATATTACTTGGAGAGTTCCCTGACTTATTTCTGCTTGATAAGGAGTGTATGCAGTGTAAAATTCTGATCTTGATATTATATGCTTAATCAATGAAGGTATATAGTGATCATAAGCTCCTGCACCTAAAAAACATACTAAGTCATTACAACTTTTATTTAAATTAGCTAAGCTATTAAAATAAGATTGAACCTCTAACTCTGACATACCCTTGTTTATATTTAAGCTTTTATCTAAACGAACATCCTTTGGAATATCTGCAAATAATTCATCTATAGAGTTTACCCCTATTGCTTTTAGCATTAGCTCTTTATCTTCCGCTGTTAGCGGTAAATATGGATGCATACTATTCCCCCTTATCGCATAACTTTTCGTATTGGTCAGCCTTTAATAGCGCATCAAGTTCTGATTTATCTGATAGTTCTACTACTATCATCCAGCTGCCGTAAGCATCTTCGTTGACTAGCTCTGGATTATCAACTAGCTTTTCATTTATTTCAACTACCTTTCCACCAACAGGAATGTAAAGATCTGAAGCAGCTTTTACCGATTCAACAACTCCAAAAGCTTCATCTTTAGAAAATTCCGTATCAACTTCTGGTAGTTCTACAAATACGATTTCTCCTAAGGAGTGCTGAGCAAAATCTGATATCCCTATATAAGCCTTATCTCCATCAACCTTTACCCATTCATGATCCTTACTGTACAATAATTCATTTAAAATTTTCATATAAATATCCCCCTCATATACTTATTTTTAATATTGATTATTTATTGTAATTTTTTTTATAAAATCTTTTATCCACTACTTCAGCTTCAATAAGCTTGTTTCTAACCTTAATGAAGATTGTAGTCCCTAGTTCAGAATACTTTGAATCAATTAAGGCTAAACCTATATTTTTCTTAATAGATGGTGAAAGATAGCCAGTTGTAACAGCTCCTATCTTATTATCTTCTGCAAAAACATCGTATCCATGTCTTGGAATGGCCTTTTCTTTCATTTCAAACCCTACTATTTTTCTTTTTAGGCCTTCCTTCTTTTGCTTTACAAGAGCATCCTTACCTATGAAATTCTCCTTGTTCAACTTAACGAAGAATCCTAATCCAGCTTCAAGTGGTGTTATAGATTCTGACAATTCATTTCCATAGAGCGGTAAATTAACTTCAAATCTTAAAGTATCTCTAGCGCCAAGCCCTACTGGTTTCAATCCATCTTCTTTTCCCACATCCAATATCCTATCCCATAAGTCTATTACACTTTCAACGTCTGTGTAAATTTCGAAACCATCTTCCCCAGTATAGCCAGTTCTGGAAACTAGGCATTTTATCCCCCCTATTAAAATACCTCTTTTGCAGAAGAAAAACTTAATATCCCCTAAATCTGTATTTGTAAGCTTTTGAAGTATTGCCTGAGCTTTCGGTCCTTGAATTGCAAGCTGAGCAATAGATGATGAGATATTTGTTATATCTACATCAAATCCATCTTTATTTTTTAACATCCACTCGAAATCCTTTTCAATATTTCCAGCATTTATTACTAAAAAAAAGTGGTTTTCATTAAATCTATAAACTATTAGATCGTCAACAACTCCCCCATCTTGGTAGCAAATAAGAGTATATAAAATTTGATCATCTTCTAGTATAGATATATCATTTGTCACTAAATTTTGTACGAATTTAAAAGCATCTTCTCCAATTATTTCTACTTCCCCCATATGGGAAACATCAAATAGCCCAGCTGTCGTGCGCACTGCTTCATGCTCAGCTATTATTCCTTCGTATTGCACCGGCAAAGCCCAACCAGCAAAATCTATAATTTTTCCCCCATATTTTTCATAAGAATTAAACAACGGAGTCTTCTTTAATCCTTCCATACTTCAATACCCCCTATAATTTTTTGTACAACAAATAAAAAGGACATGAAGGCAAACTTTAAGTTAGCCCACATGTCCTCTGTTTTTTTACCTGAGAGTTTCGATATGTACCCATATCTTACACCGTTGGTTCTGCTATTTAAAACAGTCTTTTCAGAGTTTCGTCCTACAACGTTATTTTTACCTGAGAGTTTCTAATACAGCCGTGGTACTATATCATTGCTCCTTCGGTTAACAAATGTTATCTCACACTGTAGTCATCCGAAAAATATTAAGTTTTATTTTTAAGTTAATTATATTGCTCTCTGCAATTATTTTCAATAATAGTTAAAAAGTTAACTTCATAAAATTACCAATATTCAAATCATTTCTATATATGCTTTTTATAGTGAGATTTTTTAATAATATGTTAATTCTTTTAGCAAATATTAGTATATTAATAAAATACTCATTTAATAAATATCAAACTTTTGTTAAAAAGCTAATGATGAAGTGGAAACTTGAATCAGATGGGGTTTCGTCTACGACCCTGGGCTTTGCCCGTTAAATGCCATTTAGACATTTAACCCCCACCTGATTCTTAGTTGAACGAATCCAAGGACGTAGCCGCTCTTTACTCCCTCTTTGAGAAAAGCAGACATCCCAAATCTGTGATTTGGTGATAGTCGCTTTCACAGAGTACGAGGGAGTATTAGAGCTGGTAGTCATCGGATAAATTATCTTCATTTACACTTAATATTATTTAATATTTTGCAAAAGTATTCCTACATACAATAAATTATTCTGTTCCATTTTTTCTATTTTTAGCTCTTAAATAAATTTCGTTTTCAAAAATAAACTCTATTATTTTTTCTCTTTCTTTTTCTGTTATAATATCAAAATAAATTCCATAAAGATAAATAGTTTCTTCAGGATCTGAAATAACTTCTTTTCTTGTTATCTTACTTAGAAGAGATAACCTGTAATTTACATTCATACATACTATTATTTGACTTCCAACGTCTAAGTTATCAGAGCACTGCAGTTTTAATCCTCCACCGCCTATATCAGTTATAATACCAGCTTTGAATCTATTTCTTGCAAGTATCTCAGTTGGTATATCCGATATTGAGTAATAATGAATGCTTGCAGCTAAAGGTAGGTATGAAATCTTCAAGTTAATTGGAATTCTATGGTACATTCGTCTGTCAATAAGTCTTATTATCTTAGGAGGACTTAATACGAGATGTATGTATTCTTCATTGCTTTTTATTCCTAAAACAGTTGATTTACAAAGAAACAGTTCATTCCCTTGTAATACTATAAGTTCTACCTGTTTATTTACTGGAAAAATAAAATGCTCATAATAATCAACGCTTACAAGAATACATTCCTTGTAAAGGGTTTTTATAAGCCCTGTACAGCTTCTACTTTCGTGCATTAGCTGAAGCACTTTATTACAACAATTCAAGTCAACAAATTTATCCACGATCTAGCCACATCCCCTTAACAGTATAAGTATGTAGTTTTTATTATACAGCAATAATGGAAATATTCCTATAAAAATACTCTTTATGTAAATCAATAAAGAGTATTTTTATAGGAGCTTTAGTTATTGCTTACTGTTTATCTATGCTGCATTTTCTAATTCTTTCTCCTGTTGAGGTTTTACTGTAATTAAACCAATTGCTAATAAAATAATAATACTAGCTACTGCAAAAGGAAGTTGCTGTGAAAATGTATGTCCTAAAACTCCAGACAAAACAGGTGCTATAGCTGCTCCAAGCCAACGAACAAAATTATATGCTCCTGAAGTAATACCTCTTTCATATGGAGATACTTCCATGATATGGCTAGTATATAATGCATTATTTAATCCGCAAACTAGACCTGATAGAATAATTAGTATGATTTTCCCATATAGACTGTTTATAAAAAATAGAGACCCAGTAAAAATAAAAAATAATAATAAACTATATGGTAGAATACTCTTAGGACTAAATCTCTTTTCTAGGTTATGAGAAAGGATAGCTGAACCATAAGCAAGCATTAATCCCCAACCAAAGAACACAAAACCTAATTGAATAGGTGAAACTTTTATAACAAGTGGTGAATAAGCTAATATTACGAAAAATCCGTAATAATAACACATAGAGGACATTGCTACACTAATAAAAGGACGGTATTTAATTAATTTTAATAGTTCTTTACCACCAGCTATTTTGTGCTTACTTTTATCTTTAGATTCATAAACAAAAAAGCTAACTAAAATAAAGGCAATGAATATAAGAATACAAGTAGCCATAAAGGGATAACGCCAAGAATATCCACCTAAAATTCCTCCTAGTAGAGGTCCTCCAGCCATTCCAAGACCGATTGCAGCCTCGTATAAACCTATTGCATCATTTGCATTATCTGTAAATGAAATTAATAAAATCATTGCTGTAGCAAAAAACATTGAATTTCCAAGTCCCCAACCTGCACGGAAAATTGAAAGTGCAGGAATTCCGTTTGAAATTCCACATAGTAAAGAAAACAGTGTAACTAAGCCTAATCCAATTGACATCATATTTTTATTACCTAATTTATTAGCTAAAATTCCTGATGGAATCATCATAATTGCCATAGTTAAAATATATGCTGTAAATAACATTTCAACCTGCCAAGGACTGGCACCTATATGTTCTGCAATTATTGGTAATATAGGATCAACAACACCTATGCCCATAAATGCTAAAAATGTAGCGAATACTGTAATATTTCTTGCTCGATTCTTTTTGCTTTGTACGTTACTCATAAAATTCCTCCATAAATGTATATTGTATAATTGCTTGTTGATTTTTAGTTAAAATATTTTTCACCTCCTTATTCATAAGTCTTTTTAAAATTTTAATTATTAAACTTTAGAGTAATTATTATATAATTTCAAAATAATTGCTAAAGTATGACTTATCAATAATTGATATATCAATTATTTGATTAAAAAAATTACTCTAAATTTAAAATCAACTTATTTAATAAATCTTTTAATTGGTGAAGCTCACTTTCACTAAAAACTGAACCATTTTCTTGATTCATTTTTATAACCATTGGCAACACTTCTTCATATAAATTACGACCTTTATCAGTCATATAAACTAGAAATTCTCTCCTATCATTAGATGAGTTTTCCCTCTTAATGAGCTCTTTTCTTTCAAGTATATCTAAAATTCTTGTGAGCGCAGCTCTATCTTTAAGACATCTTTTAGCTAAATCTTTTTGATTATACCCTTCTTTTGTATATAATCCGCTTAAAATTACCCACTGTTCCGTTGTAATATCGTAATCTTTAAGTGTCTTCTGTAATTTATTTTTCATTAACAATCTTGCTTTATAAACAATCCATCCAAGTGCTTCATCAAAAATATATTCCATATAATTCCCCTCTATATTAATATTTTGTTCTTTGTCATTGACTTAGTTATTGTATCAAGAAAATAATTGATATGTCAACTATTTTGTTACAGATTTTATTTTTTCAACAAAAAAGAGCTTAGAAGCTCTATAGTTTTGCTCACTCTCTATCAAAAAGCTTCATTAACTCTTCTTTTGATAATTTATTTATAATATCACTATTTTTAAGCTCTCCTGTAATGATATTGTCAATCAATTCTTTCTTATGTTCTTGCAGCAAAATAATTTTTTCTTCTATTGTTCCTCTAGCAACTAACTTAACTACTTCTACTACATTCCTTTGACCTATTCTATGAGCTCTGTCTGTGGCTTGATTTTCTACTGCCGGATTCCACCATGGATCAAAATGAATGACTAAGCTTGCTGAAGTCAAATTAAGTCCAGTTCCCCCTGCCTTTAGTGAAATTAAAAATACTTTTATATTATCACTATTATTAAACTCATTTACCAATCTAATTCTTTCTTTAGATCCAGTAGAGCCATCTAAATAGAAGTATTGAATACCCTTTTCATTTAAGGATCTACCTATTTTTTTCAAAGCAGAAGTAAATTGAGAAAATAATAGCAGTTTCCCGCCAGAGGCTATCTGTTCTTCAATTAATGACATTGCAACTTTGAGTTTTCCACTTCCACCTTTATATTCGTCAACTATAAGGGATGGATCTAAACAAATTTGTCTTAGCTTTGTCAAATAAGAAAAAACTTCTATTTTGCCGTCGGAGTTATTTTTTATTTTCCCTCGGACCTCTTTTATATAGGAACCATATATCGCCTTTTGAGCTGCTGGCATTTCAACTAGTATCTTTTTTTCTATTTTATCTGGTAAATCCTTTATAACTTCTTTTTTAGTTCTTCTTAAAATAAAAGGTTTTATTAGCAATTTGAGGTTATCTAAATCACAGCCGCAGTCAGAAATAAACTTTTCATCAAAGGTTTCCCTAGAGTATAAATATCCTGGCATTATGAAATCAAATATTGACCAAAGCTCGGTTAAATTATTTTCAATAGGAGTTCCAGTAAGTGCAAATTTCACCTTTGCTTTAATTTCTTTAATTGCTCTTGTACTTTGGGTTATTGGATTTTTTATATTTTGAGCCTCATCTATAATGCAATAATCAAATTGAATATTACTGTATTTTTTAATATTATTTCTTAAAGTTCCGTAAGTAGTTAAAATTACTTCATACTCTTCTAATTTATCTAGTACCTTTTCCTGTTCTTTAATACTTCCATGTGCAATTCCAACTTTTAACCTAGAAGCAAACCTATCCATCTCATCCTTCCAATTATAAATCAGCGATGTTGGAGTAATTATTAAAGATTTTTTATTTTCTTCTGATGTAAGAAAGGCTATTGTCTGAACTGTTTTACCTAGCCCCATCTCGTCTGCCAAAATGCCGCCAAATTCTAACTCACTTAAATTTTTAAACCATTTAAATCCACTTATCTGATATTCTCTCAATATTGCTTTCAGATTCTTTGGTAAAGCTATTTCCCTAGCATTTATCTCAGTTAACTTCTTTTCTATATCTTTTATTAGATTAATACCTTTACCAAGTTTATAATTCTTATTATTTAGGCTTTCCCATATGTATAAAGCCTTGCTTTTTTCTATTTTTATTGAATCTTTTTCTATATTTTTATCAGTATCCAAGATCTCAATTAAATTAAAGAAACCTATAATACCATCATCTTCAAAATCAATAAATCTATTATCTTTAGTTTTATAAAATCTATTATTAGACTTATAACTTTCATATATATTGCTCAGCTCTGTTTTATCAATGTCTCCAATATTATAATTAAATCTTAAATATCCATTTTCTTCGTACAAGTCTATTTCAATAAAAGATGAATCAAATATTTTTACATCTTCCATGCCCTTTCCGAGCATAACATTACCTAATGAACGTATACTACTTTCTCTTGTGCTCAAAAGATTAAAAATATCATCATCCTCGCCAATAAATATAAGTTTGTCTTTTCTTTTAATAAACTTATAATATTCTAGTTTCATAAGAGCTTTTTCTTCCTTATTATAATCTCTTATAAAATCTGTTTTGTTACTGCTGCTCTTTAATATGTTAACTTTTTCATTATAATAAATTGCATATACTTCACAATAGATATTGGATTCCTCTTTATAAATTAAAAATTCAAATCTTAGAGAGTTAACCCCAAATCTCTTTACATCTTCTCCAATTATAATATTATTTGAAATACTGCTTATTATAGAAATAATTGCATTATAATTTTTTATAGTTTTATTATATAGAATTTCACCTTCTTTTTGAAACTTATCATATAAAGGGCTATATATTTCAATTTGATTTTTTGAAGGTAAATAAAGTTGCCCATTAAAAAAGTATACATCTTTATTTCTATTTAAAGGAATTGGAAGTTTTTTATGTGTTGTTAACACAAAATGTTCATTTTTCTCTTTTAATGTAAAGCTAACAGGTAGGTCTCTCTTAAGAATATCTACTTTATACTCTATCCCATTGTATTTAAATAAAATTTTATTTCCGCCAACACATTCTAAAAATGCTCGTAAATCCTCTGGTTGTATTATTAAATTTCTCCCAGTATCTGATATTCCTCTATTTGAAGAAACATATTCTTTAATAAAATCTATTACTTTTATATCATTAGTACAAATAGTATACTGTGAAGGATTATATGTAAACTGATTATTGAAAAAGATAGTTTCACCCTTATTTAAAGAAGAGATAAAATTCTTCAAATCAGTAATTAAATATTTATGGTCACGTCCTAATCTAAATTCTAGTTCATAATTAGTTTCATCTTTCCAAGACTTGCAAGTTATCTTTACATCAATGCCTACTTCAACTTTTGTCTTTTTATCTTCAGGTAATTTTTTAAATGAGTTATCTTCTTTACCTTTTTTCTTATGAAGTATACTTAAAAACTTGTATCCTGTGGCAGTCAAATGCTCACACATAAATAGATTTTTATTTATAGAAATTTCTTTAAAATCCTCACAAGTACAACTTACACTGTCTAATTTTTTATTTGATAAATTTATTTTTATATATGTTTTATATTTATTATGATTAAGATTATTTAGCACATCTCCATATATATGATATATATTATCTATTTTTTTCCCTTTAATATTAGATACTAATCCATCTCTAAATATCTTTTCTCCACTTTTCCGCATTAGATTAGAAGACGTTTTGAAAATTATTTGTTCTAATTCATTGAAATTCATTTTCTCACCACCCTTTCACATATAAGTCTCTAATATCTTTAATCATATAATTTCTATAATAGATAATTATTATATCATAATCAGTAGGAATAAATACCAAAAACTGCACTAGATTTCTCCACTGCAGTATAGTTATTTATTACATTTAACCTTGTGAATGAACTTCCACTTAAAAATCTCTAAAATCTAAATAATTACGGAATTAGGATTCAAATACGGCACAATAAAAGTTCTCTCCTAATGAAAATTTTTCTATAGTTTTTAGTCCATTGTTATTACAAAGTTCTTCAACATAATTTTCTGACAGCCTATGATCGATTGGAGGTCCCATTGGTGTTTTTCTCTTATGAAACTCTATTATCATAAGCTTTCCTTTTCTTTTTAAAACTCGCTTTATCTCATTTATCATATATTCTTTATCTTCTATCTCATGTAATACAGTTACCATTATAGCCATATCACAGATGTTACTGTCTAGTGGAAGCTTGTTGGAGTCAACTTTCTTAATTATAATATTTTTAATATTTTGCTCATCCATTCTATTTTTTAGCAATTCAATCATACTATCTGATATTTCAAGGGCATAAATATCTTTACTGCTAATTTTCGCAGCTGTAAAAGAAAATATACCCGTACCAGCACCAATATCACATAATACCATATTCTCTTTTAATCCTGTTTTTATTAATGTATTCTTTGGATTAAGCTCTTCTATTCTTATTGGATTTTCAAGTTTATTAATTTTACTATCATTCATCTAAACCATCTCCTTCTAAACTAACACTTACCTTTTATTTATTAATTGTGGTTTATACTAGTTAATTAACGCATACCCTTTAGGGGTATGTTCTTATATTATATTAATCTATTCTGTTTGTCAAACAAAAGGAATAAAGAGAATAATAAAACTCACCATTAATTAAAAACTCTCTTTTTACTATTCTTTCTCCTGAAACCAAGTTTCTTTTATCAAGTGATTCTTAGGTTCAGATGGAATTTGCTTATAAGGATGACTTTCTCCATCTGAACCTTAGAAGAACTTATCCAGGCGTGTAGCAGTGCTTATCCCCCACTTTGATAGAAGATGGGAGTGTTAGCAATGGTAGCGATCGGATAAAAGCCTAGTATATTATCAGTTCTAACTCTTAAATTAATTTTTCTAATTATTCTTTAACTTTCGATATTGATTAAATATTTTTATTAAACTGAATTTTTTACAGTTGCACTTAAATTTTTGCTGTAAAACTATATGAAAAAACTTCAAATTAATATATAATAGAAATATATCCTAAATATTAAGTATATTCTTATTTTAAAGCTTTTAGCTAAGCACTCCAGAAGAAATGGAAAATAAATAATTATAGAATAGTTACCAAGAAATCATTGTTTACAATGACTAAAAATATTACATTATTATTTAATAACTTAATTAGGAGGGAATAACTATGGATACAAAAAAACTAAACAGAATACTAAAATCAATGGAGGAGCATAAGATTCCTCAAATGATTATCTCTGATCCAACAGCTATTTTTTATTTAACAGGAAAATGGATTCATCCAGGAGAAAGATTATTAGCATTATACTTAAATGTTAATGGAAATCACAAAATCCTTATCAATGAATTATTTCCACAAGAAAAGGATCTTGGTGTAGAAATCGTATGGTATAACGATATTCAGGATGGAGTTGAAATTTTATCCAAGTTTGTAGAAAAAGATAAGGTTATGGGTATCGATAAAGTATGGCCATCTAAATTCTTATTAAGATTACAAGAACTTGGCGGAGGCAGCAAATTCGTAAATGGTTCTTTAATTGTAGACTATGTAAGAATGATAAAAGATGAAGAAGAAATTGCTATTTTGAGAGAATCATCAAGATTAAATGACCTTGTAATGGATGAGTTGATTCCATGGGCAGGAAAAGGTTTATCTGAAAAAGAATTAAATGTTAAAGTTCGTGAAATTTATAAAAAACATGGTATTAACGAAGTATCTTTCGATCCAATTACAGCATATGCTAAGGGAGCAGCAGATCCACACCATGTAACAGATGATACAAAAGGTAAATATGGAGACTGCGTTATCCTTGATATCGGAGGATTCTACAAGAACTATGCATCTGATATGACAAGAACTGTATTTATCGGTGAAATTTCCGAAAGACAGAAAGAAATCTATGATATCGTTGTAGAAGCAAACTTAAGAGGTATCGCTGCTGCAAAACCTGGAAACAGAATGTGTGACGTAGACTTAGCTGCAAGAAACTACATTGAAGAAAAAGGATACGGAAAATATTTCACACACAGAACTGGACATTCCTGTGGTTTAGAAGATCATGAATTCGGCGATGTTTCTTCTGTAAATGAAGACATTATCAAACCGGGACAATGCTTCTCTATTGAGCCAGGAATTTATCTTCCAGAAGAAGGGATAGGTGTTCGTATTGAGGACCTTGTTATCATAACTGAAGATGGCTGCGAAGTATTAAATAAGTATACAAAAGACGTAATTATTGTTCCTGAATCCAAATAGACAGAAGGAGATTACTTATGAAGATTACTGAAGGCTATATGCCTTATCTAGAATATAAAACATACTATCGTATAGTGGGTGAATGTACAGGAAATAAGAAGCCATTGGTTTTATTACACGGCGGACCAGGTTCTACACATAATTATTTCGAAGTACTCGACAAAGTTGCAGAAGATGGACGTGCGGTTATTATGTATGACCAATTGGGATGTGGATTATCCGCAACACCTTCCCGTCCTGACTTGTGGTGTGCGGAGACATGGATTGAAGAATTAATCCAGTTACGTAAACACTTAGGCTTAGACGAAATTCACTTATTAGGACAATCCTGGGGGGGAATGCAGGCGATTCAATATGCTTGCCAGTACAAACCAGAAGGAATAAAGAGCTATATCTTATCCAGCACTTTACCATCTGCTGCATTATGGGAAAAAGAACAGCGTAGAAGAGTTGCATACCTTCCACAGGAAATGCAGGATGCCATTGCAAAAGCAGAAAAAACTGGAGATTATTCATCAAAAGAATATCAGGAAGCAGAAGCAGAATTCATGCTTCGTCACTGTGCAGGCAAAGTTGGACCAGATTCACCAGAATGCTTAAGACGTCCAAAAGTTGCTGGAACAGAAGCTTATGTAACTGCATGGGGTCAGAATGAATTCAGCCCATCTGGTACATTAAAAGACTTTGATTTTATGAAAGAGATTGAAGATATTCAAGAACCTTGCTTAATCACCAGCGGTTTACTTGATCTTTGCTCACCACTTATTGCCAAAACAATGTATGATAAGATTCCGAATTCAGAGTGGGAATTATTTGAATTCAGTCGCCATGCGCCATTCGTAGAGGAAAATGAGAAATATATAGAAGTGCTTAATAAATGGTTAAATAAAAACGACTAATCTATTACAGTGATATAACTTTCATTGTGATACAACCTCTTAGCAACAAAAACTAGAACAGTTTTTGTTGCTAATGTTTTATATTCCAAAATAGCTTATATTCTTCTTTGCTATCTTTATCACTGTCTCAACGGGTTCAATTTCTTTAAATTCATTTTCTCACCACTCTTTCATATATAAATCTCTAATATCTTTAATCATATAATTTTTGTAATATATTAATTAGAATTCAAATACAGCGTATTAAAATATGAAAAGTATGAATGAACTTTGATATTAATTAAAAATTTTTAATAAATTAAAAATTTTATAGTTACACTTGAATTTTCACTGTAAAACTATACAAAAAAAACTTAAATTAATATATAATAGAAATATATTCTAAATTTTAAATATATTCTCACTTTAAATTTTTCAACTAAATACTCCAAAAAAAGAATTAAGTTACCAGTTACCAACCTATGGTATTTGAAACTATTGCACATCGTCTTAACAAAGATGAGAACACATAGTTTTTTAAATACACATCTAATATTTAAGATTTTTATAGGAGGGATGGAAAATGGAAAGTACAAACAGAAGACCATTTGGCTTTTATGTATGCTCACTAGCCTTCTCATTGGAAAGGTTTGCATTCTACTCAGCAAAATGGTTAATTGTAGCATTTGTAGCTGCTAAAGTAGTAGACGGAGGACTTGGTCTTACTGCCGGAGATGCAGCAAAAATGTCTGCAAACCTAGTTGCATTTACTTATCTTGCACCATTAATCGGGGCATATGTTTCTGACCGTATCATAGGTGCTAGATACCTTGTTCCTGTCGGAATGATTTTCATGGGAGCAGGTTACTTAGTAGGATGGCAGGCTTCAAGCGCTGCTATGATTAATTTAATGATTGCTTTGGTTTCTATAGGTACAGGTTTATTCAAGTGTCAGACAAATGCTATTACAGGTAGACTTTTTGATGACCCAAGACAATTAGATAGTGCATTCTCTACTCAATACTCTTTCGTTAACTTCGGTTCTTTCTTTGGTACAACAATTATCGGTGTACTTGCTGTAACTAAAGGATACGCCTTCTGTTTCTTAATTTGTGCAATTATGATGTTTATTGATGCTGCTTGGTTCATCTTTGGATGGAGATTCTTAGGAGAAACAGGTAAAAAACCTTTTAAGATTGATGAACACAAAGAAGTAAAAGAAAAGAAACAAACAGAAGAAAAGAAACCTCTTACAACAATGGAAAAAAAGAGAGTTGCAGCCATTGTTTTAATATCTGTATTTTCCGTAATCTTCTGGGTGTTCTGGTACTTGGCATATATGCCTGTGTACTTATACTGGGATGGAGACAATGCAGCTGCTAACTGGATGATAGGTAGCTTTAAAGTTCCATCAGTTTGGTTTGACTCATTAAATGCATTTATGTGTATCACATTAGGACCGATTCTTGGCGGATTGTGGACAAAATTAGCTAAGAGACCTCAAGGTGACTTAAGTATGTTTAAGAAAACTGCTTTAGGTATGCTATTATTAGGTTTATCTTATGTAATTTTTGCAATGGCAGATGTTACAAGAGGCAGCAATCTTGCACCTCTAGGTTGGATCATTGCATTTGGTATAGTTTTATCTCTTGGTGAAATGGTATTTTCACCACTTGGAAACTCTTTTATTAGTAAATTCGCTCCACCTAGATTATTATCACAAATGATGAGTGTTTGGGTACTTGCTGTCTTCTTTGCAGGAAAATCTTACGGATGGTTATATGAATTTACATTAAAATTTAAATTTTCAACTGTATACTTTGTAATTGCAGGTATTGCTCTTGCAGCTGGCATTATTCTTTGGTCATTAGATAAAACTTTAAACGGTTTAGTTGTAAAAGATGAAGAATTACAAAATAAAGGTGGAGAATTGCAGGTATAGTTACTAAAGAAGTCTTTATTTACAATGAATAAGTATGCTTCATTAGTATTTAGTAGCTTAATTTAAGAGGAAATATAGAATAAAAGAGCTTAGATTGAACTGCTCCCTGTCAAG
>NZ_JAEEGB010000030.1 GCF_016316925.1 Clostridium aciditolerans
ATTTTCAAGGATCATGTCGCTTTCCCTAGCGACGAATATTATTGTACCAGCTATAAAAACATTTTTTAATCATAACAAGTATCATTAAACCAAATTACATTTAAGTTTCTCTATTATTCTTCGATATACTTTAAATTTTTCTTATGGATACACCAGACTTCGTTTATCTTAAATATGATCGAAACTAAATATATAGAGAAGTTGCAATAACACTTATTACAACTTCTCTATATATTTATCATGAACTTTTCCAAATACTGATACAGATACTATAGATCCTATTAGTGCAAAAAACATATCCCATTGAGTATCCCAAACATCTCCCTGAGTTCCTAAAAATGCATCTGCAGCAGTACCTGTCGCTTTAGCAACTCCCCATTCTAGTAGTTCATAAGAAGCGCTTATTGATAAACAAATACAAATAATTAAAAAGTTCAACATTTTACCCCTTTTTAAACATGACTTTTTAATTAATACTTCCCTGGCAATAAAAGCAGGTATAAATCCCTGAGCAAAATGTCCTAACCGATCATAGTAATTTCTACTCAAATTAAAGGTATCTCTTATCCAGTTGAATAAGGGCATCTCTGCATATGTGTAGTGTCCTCCTACCATTAATATAATTGTATGGATGAGAATTAATACATATACAAGGGTTGTAAATCTAAACTTGCTATAAGTTATTGTGATTACTATAACTCCTATAACTGCTGGTAAAACTTCTAAAAACCAAGTAAATAAATCCTTAGGATTAACTGCTGACCAAATAAGAACTATAAGAAATATTATTAGCAAAACTATATGCAATCTATCTCCTACAGCAGTATTTTTATTGATCATTTCACCCACCTACTTAGCTGTATATTGCTAATTATCATAGCAATCCTCAGAATCTTCATCCAAATCCTCATCAAACTCTTCTTCAAAGGACACAAATTCAACTCCATCTTCATAATTATCATTATCATAAGAATCTTTGCATGCTTCACATAATCCTCTGGTTAATTCATCAGAATCAAATATATTTCCACATCCTCTGCATCTTGTAATTCCTCTTTCAAATTCATATTCAGCACATTCTTCACACAATCCTGCACTGCTTTTAGAATATGCTTTAAAATATTCTCCACAGCGTATACACTTTTTCATTTTACTCCTCCTATTCTTATATTATTATGCGCTTAGTGATCTCTTTCCCATCTGCGTACTTTGTAATAAGTTCTTCGCAATACTCCATATATTCTTCCAAACCTTCTTTTCCATTAAAAGAAACTACATTTAATAGAAGCCTTTCAGTATCCTCTGTTACCATTGCCCTTACTGAATCAGAAGTGGTACTTCCAAAGTTACCCTTACTGTCTCGAAATACTGGTAAATTGGATAAGTTGACTTGCCCTCTTCCAATTCCTTCATAATAATCTCCTTCTTCTCCAATTGTAAGAACTATATCTGAATCTATTTTATCTAAATCATAGGCACATACAGGATTAAAAGAACATATAGATATTAAATTATTTATATCTACTATATTATTTACTTTGTAAAGTTCATTCCCTTTAACAATTCTTCTTACTAATGATTCAGATGAAACTCTATATCTACTAGGATCTTTCCCCAATTTTTTATATGCTTCTCTAGCCGCCTTTATATTATTAATTTTTAAAACATCTTCCAAAGAATTCTTACTAGATATTTCATTGCTTGCTGAAGATATTTCCTCCCAAAGTAGTTTACTAGATTCTCCTACCTTAACCTTAGCTTCTATAGATCCTAGTGCTATTTTACCATTAAGTATACTCTTTATCTTTTCGCATATGTTTATATTTGTCATAATTCTCTCCTCTTTCAAGTATATTCTTTTATGATACTAAAATTAATTAAAACTTCTCTGGCTTACAAATTATTTCATGTATCTTTGTTGAAAATATGTTATTTGCATGAGCAGGGGTAATAACTACTGCAGTATCCGCTCCTACTCCAGTCCCACCAATAGCTATTACTTTTTCTCCATATGGGATAACTCCTGAGTCAAGAGCCATAACTGCAACTTCTACACAAACCTTTGTTCCTTGTCCAAGCATTCTCAATGCATGAGCTATAATCTCTACTGGATTTGCTCCACCAAATTTTGTACTTATTCCTCTTTCTGCACCACTTAAGACATGAGTTGTAGTTAAAACTTTTATACCCATGCTTTTCAACTCTTCCCTTACATCATCTGGCATCTCATTTTGCCCTGGTTTCTGGAATCCATAAGCATGAGTAACACAAATTATATTTAAATCTTCGTTATCCTTAATGAGTTTTACTGTATCTCCACTGCATGATGCCACAACTATATTTTTTATATTCTTTTCTTTTGCTGCTTTTATTGCTAACTCTATTGTTTTTTTTGTATTTGCTTTACCTTTTTCATTAAAATACATTGATCGTCACCCCTTAATCCTTTTATTATATCTATTTCTAATTCTACATAATACTTTATTATTTTAAAAGAAAAATTTGAAAAATAATTTATATATTCCAACTCTGGAAATAATACCACCTGACACTATACGCTAAAGAGAAAAGATATATTTAACTCAAAAATAAAAAACCCTTCATCCTAAAATTAGGACGAAAGATTTTACTGACCTGGTGCCACCTAGTTTAATAAAATGTTATACACTGATTATATGTATTATGCAATTCTAATATTGTATTTAGTTTTTATATACTTACTAGTATCTCATTTATGTCTTCACTTACCTTTATACGCTCATCATATACCCACTGCTCATCAAACTCTAATCCAAAGGTTTTTGAAAATGAATAATAAAGGTTTATTTTTTGATAATAATTTTCTAATTCATATAAATCTTTTAATAAGCATTGAGGCTTTGATATTATTTCTCTTTTAGCTATGAAAACTTCATCTACATAGCTTAAAAATGAATCCATCATAACAGGATTAGATACATCGAAAGGAATTCTTAACAACTTCCACTGTATTCCTTCATCTAGTTTATATGCTTTTACATTATCTAGCACTATTAAATATTCTGTTATATCCATTTTTCTATAAAAATGTACTTTTTCATTTCTCGTGCTCCATAGTGCTAACTTTTCTCTAAGATTAAGGTTTTTTATTTTTAATATAGCTTCACTCGGTCCTACCACACCTTCCTCAATAACTTTATCTTCTGCATCTATCATTTCTTTTATAAATTCTTGGGTATCACCATAAGAAGCTACATATCCAACTTCATATATACCTTTTCTTCCTGCCCTGCCTGCAATTTGCTTAACTTCTTGAGAGTTTAAATATCTTATATCGTTACCATCAAACTTTTTAACATCCATAAATATTATTCTTCTTATAGGCAGATTAACTCCCATTCCTATGGCATCTGTAGTTATTAAAATTTTTGTTTCTTTATTTATAAATTGATCATACTGTTTTCTTCTCACTTCTGGAGGTAAATCTCCATAGATAAGGCTGGCTTTTATACCTAAATCAGCATAGTGATATGCTAACTGTAGTACTTTCTTTTTAGAAAATACTACTAGTGCATCTCCATCTTCAATTTCTTTATACTTAAATGCTTCATATTGTATTTCAAGTGGAATACTTCTTTTATATTCTCTAAATTCGTATTCATCCTGACAATCTTCTATTATTTTAATGAGAAGTTCTTTAGCATTTAAGGCACCACAAATATGTATTTCTTCACTCTTTAATCCTAAAAGTGCCCTTGTCCATGCTGTCCCTCTCTGGTCATCATTAATCATTTGAATCTCATCTATAACAGCAATATCATAATTTCTTTCAATATCAAGTTTCTCTATAGTACAAGATATATGTTTTGCTTCTTCAACTATTATCTCTTCTTCCCCTGTTAAAAGACTGCATTTTACTCCTTCTGCATTTAATCTTTCGTAGTTTTCTAGTGCTAATATTCTAAGAGGAGATAAGTATATCCCATTTCCAGCCTCTTTAAGCCTTTGCATAGCATTATAGGTTTTCCCTGTATTTGTTTCTCCTAAATGAAGATAAATTTTTCTCTTAATTTTTCTTGCACCCTCATATTCATCTTTAGGATTTGAGGGAAACACAATATCAAATTCTTTAGATATAATTCTAGGAATATGCTGAGTTATAAGTACACTTATAATCCCAGACCTTAAATAATTCTCATGATTATTTCTTATTATTTCATTAAGTCTGAAACTAGTATGGTTTTTTCTATTATAATCTTCCACAAGTCTTTCTGATATATAGTCAAAAATCTCTATGTATTTATCATAAACTACTTTATAATCCCTTAACCCCTGATTTTCAAACTCTTCTAATAGCTTTATTTTTTTTCTTATTGAAGCTTCATGTTCCCAAAGTGCATTGGTTTTAGTATGCCTAACTATTTCATCTATCTGATTTATTTGGTTCTTTATTTTTCTAAAATTTCTTTCTACAGCTCCTCTTTTCACTGTACTTCACTCCTTTATTACTTTCCAATTAACACTTAGTTTATTAAATTTCAAACCATTTTATTTAAATTATAACAAAATAATAAAAATTCCTATATCTATAATTCTGATATAGGAATCTATTATATGAATGCTACTAGCAAATTGCCAAAATTATTTATTATTTACTTCATTAATTTTTTCTTTAAGTACATTGATAAAGCTTACATTATTTTTTATAGTAGTGGCTTTTCGAGTTTCATTATTATCTTTTTTCATATAATCACAATAATTATGTGAATTACTTATTGCCTCAATTCTAGATATTCTCCTATAATAATCTATCCCCATTGAATTACCTCCCTGTAAAACCTTAATTATCACTTTTCTATATATTTACAATTCATATATAAATTCTAAATCATTATCCTATATTTTGTAAACATTTTTTAAATATTGATATTTTTCCAATATTTGATAAAATAGTTGTATAAAGCTCAAATATTTCATATGTGATATAATTTTAATGATAATAATAGCTAAAGGAGAGATATTATGGATAATTTTGAGAACCTTCTAAGTAAGTATGCTGAACTGTCTGTAAGAGTTGGTGTAAACCTTCAAAAAGGTCAGACTCTTGTTATAAACTCACCTATAGAATGTGCAGAATTTACAAGAGTTGTAGCTAAAGAAGCATATAAGTCAGGTGCTAAGGAAGTCCATGTAGAGTGGAGTGATGAAGAGATTACTCTTATTAAATTTATGAATGCGCCAGAGGAGGCATTTAAAGAGTTCCCTAAATGGAAAGCTGAAGGTTATGAGGAATTAGCTAAAAATGGAGCAGCATTTCTATCTATTTCAGCATCAAATCCAGAGCTTTTGAAAGATGTAGATCCTAAAAGAATTGCAGAGTCAAATAAAACTAGATCTATTGCATTAAAAAAATATAGAGAATATATAATGAATAGCACAGTAGCATGGTCTATTGTTTCAATACCTACAAAAGCATGGTCGAAAAAGGTTTTCCCTAACCTATCTGAGGAGAGCGCAATTGAAAAACTTTGGGAAAACATATTTAAAATAGTAAGAGTTGATAAGGATAACCCTATAGATGCTTGGAATGATCATTTAGATAATCTTCAAAAGAAAGTTGAATTTTTAAATGAAAAGAAATTTAAAAAGCTTCACTATATTTCAAAGGACACAGATTTAACTATTGAATTGCCTGAAAAACATATATGGGCTGGTGGAGGAGAGTATAATTCAAAACAAACATATTTTGTTGCAAATATGCCTACTGAAGAAGTATTTACTCTTCCTTTAAAAACAGGAGTAAATGGTAAGGTAAAAAGTACAAAGCCACTTAATTATAGTGGAAATTTAGTTGATAATTTTACTTTGATTTTTAAAGATGGGAAAATTGTAGATTTTTCAGCTGAGAAAGGTTATGAAACATTAAAGAAGTTAATAGAAACGGATGAAGGTTCCCATTACCTTGGGGAAGTTGCCTTAGTGCCTTATGATTCACCTATATCAAATTCAAATATAATATTTTACAATACATTATTTGATGAAAATGCCTCATGTCATTTAGCTCTAGGTGAAGCCTATCCTATATGCCTTGAAGGTGGCAGTAATATGAATGAAGAAGAGCTTGAAAAATCTGGAGCAAATATTTCTTTAACACATGTAGATTTTATGGTAGGTTCGTCAGATCTTGATATAACTGGAGAAACTAGAGATGGTGAAGTAGTTCATATATTCAAGAATGGTAACTGGGCCTTTTAACAACGTAAAATAAAAATATTGCGAAGCAAATTTTTATAGAGGACAGAGGACAATTGACAGAGGGCAGTGAAGGTGAGTTTTCTTCCTTACGTCAGAAAACTATTATATTTTTAAGCTCGTTTCGCTAATGCGAAAAATTGCATTATATATAATAAAGATTTTTCGCAGCGTAGCGGAGAAAAATCCTCCTTCACTGTCCTCTGTCCACTGTCAATTGTCCTCTAAAAAAATTACGTTGTAATTTTCTTATAATTAAGCTTTCTTTTTACTTTCTATATCTTCTCTATTATTTAATGTACTATGTTTAATACCATACATAAAATAAATAGCAGTTCCTATTGCCGTCCATATTGCAAATCTAATCCAAGTAACTGATGGTAAACTCATCATTAGATATAAGCAAAAAATTATTGTTAAAATTGGCGTAAAAGGAACACCAGGACATTTAAATTTTCTTTCAATATTTGGCATGGATTTTCTTAATATAATAACTCCTAAGGATACAAATATAAAAGCAGAAAGAGTTCCTATATTACATAAATCCATAATCATACCTAAAGGTAAGAATCCAGCCATAATAGATGTTACAATACCTGTAATTATAGTGCATCGTCCAGGGGTACTATATTTTTTTGTTATAGTAGCAAAAGATTTAGGTAATAGTCCATCCCTCGACATAACCATAAATATTCTAATCTGTCCATATAAAGTTACAAGTAATGTAGAAATCATTCCTAAAACCGCTCCAGCACCAACTAATGCAGATCCCCAAGTAATTCCTATTCTTGACAGAGCTCCTGGAAGGGCGTTATTTACATCAATTAATTTAAAAGGCACCATTCCTGTAAGTATTAAAGAAACAGCTATGTAAAGAATAATAACTAAAATCATACATATTCCCAATCCAAGAGGCACATCTCTTTTGGGATTTTCGGTTTCTTCTGCAGCTGTTGAAACTGCATCAAATCCAATAAATGCAAAGAATATTATTGCAGCTCCAGACATTACTCCTTTGAATCCAAAAGGAGCAAATGGATGGTAGTTTACAGGATTCACATGGGTTACCCCAAGAAAAATAAATACAAGTATAACGAATATCTTTACACCAACTATAATGTTGTTTATTTTTGCACTTTCCGATACACCGATATAGAGCAGCCAGGTTACAACTGCTGTAATTATAACAGCTGGTAAATCTACAATTCCTCCTGAAAGTGGGGAACTTGTAATCGCTGTTGGTAAATTTATACCATAATCTTTTAACATTCCAACAAATGTTCCAGACCATCCTGCAGCAACAGCAGCTCCGGAAACAAGATATTCAAGTATTAAATTCCACCCTATAAGCCATGCCCAAATTTCACCGAAAGCCACATATGAATAAGAATAAGTACTTCCTGCAACGGGAAACATCGTGGCAAGTTCTGAGTATGTTAATGCACAAAGTGCACTTGTAATAGCGGCTATTATAAAGGATAATGTAACAGCAGGGCCTGCTAATTGTGACCCCTGACCAGTAGCAACAAATATACCAGTTCCCACTACTGATCCAATTCCAAGGGCAGCTAAATCAAAGGCACTTAATTTTTTCTTAAGTCCGCTTTTCTTAGCTGCATCTCTAAAATCTTCTACAGATTTTTTTCTAAATATATTCATATTTTATCCTCCAATATTAATTCACAAAAATCTTTATTTATGCAGGTCCAAAGAAACTTCTATAAGTATAAAAAAAACTAAATAATTATACAACAACTCTACAAGGTAGTTTTTTGTGTTTTTTCTACAAATTTTTTTATATTTCTTCATATTTCTCTTAATATTATTTAATTGATATTTTTATCAAAAAAAAGAAAGGTATTCTCCTTTCTTTAAAATATTTAAATATCTATCTTTTTAATTAGCTTTTCTAGATACACAGATTTCATCTGTTTGCTTGCCATTGCCTGTTTCATAGGCGGTAACTTTAATATAGCTGACAAAATCGCTGCCATTGCTCTATGGCTTCCTAGCGCAGAATTATCGAATATTAAATTTTGCAGTTGATTTTTTTCCACTGCCATTAATACTGCTCTATGAACAGAATTCGCAGGAGTTATTATATGTTCTTTTCGCCTTTCTAAACTAATGCTCTTTTTTGAGCAAGACCGTACACATACCCCACATCCAAGGCATATATCTTCGTCAATTTTAGCATAGCGCTTCTTGCTATCGTCACCTTTAGAAATCATTTTTATTGCCCCTATTGGGCATGCTTTTACACATTTTCCGCATCCTATACAATTATCTTCATCAACCTTAGGTATAAAATTTGTAGTATGTACAGGGTGGAGCATTCCAAACTTTTTAGCTGCAATCATAGCTTCGCAGCAACAACCACAACAGTTACAAATAAATGTGACCTTTTCTCTTACATTTTCTCCACATTGAACCAAGTTATGTTCATATGCTTGATGAAGAAGTTCCAATCCTTCTGATACTTCTACTTCACGAGCAAATTTGTGCTTTACTAGAGAGGCTGCAACATTATCAAAAGTCATACATATATCTAATGGAGCATCGCAACCACGGTTAATATGATGCATTTTATGTCTGCAGTAGCACATACTTATTCCTATATGAGAAGCATTTTTTATAACATTACTAGCTCTCTCATAATCTAATATATGGACAGAATTCTTGTTTGAAAGCACTTCCTCCTGTACAAAGACTCTTCCAAGTCGTGTTTCAGAACTAAAAAATAATTCTTTAATAAAATCCTCTTCTACATTCATGTATTGGTAATAAAGTTCACTTAATAACTTTTGATCTATATCATTTCTGGTCCTCATAAGTGCGAATTCAAAAAAACCTGCCATAGGTGGCGGAAGCATATATTGTTGTGTTCCATTATTATCAATATCTAATAATATAGCTCTACTCGCTAATCTATCTAATATCTTTCTAGCCTCTACCTCTTCCATATTCCATATCTTACTTGCAGTTTTGGCAGTAAAGGGTTTTATTGGAAGAGTAGCTACTAACTCAGCCTCCTTCTCGCTAAATAAAATACTTAAAATTTTATATAGAGTTTTAGAAGGAGGGGCTCCCTGTGGAAACCGGTTAATTCTATCTACAAGATGTTTATAGCTTTCTTTAGCAGATAAATGAGACATACTTTCACCTTCTTTTTTAACCTATTTCACAAATACAATTATACCAAATTTTTCATATTATTAGTATTGCCATAAATTTTTATAGTATAATCCTTCATTTATATCGCCATGTTTAAATTTTAATACTTTTAATATTTCTACACTGTTCTTAAGATTATATTTATCATAAATCTTCATATAAAATTAAACCTCTTAGATGCTTTTTCATCTAAGAGGTTTAATTTTATCTTACAGTTTTTATTATTCCATTTGCAATTGATTGTGCAAGTTTGTTTTGGAAACTATCACTTGCTAAAAGCGCTTCCTCAGTTGGATTACTTATGAATCCAAGTTCCACTAATACAGAAGGTGCTGCAGTGTTCTTTAAAACATAGAAGTTTGCAGTTTTTATTCCTCTATCTACAAATCCTGTAGAATTAATAAGCTCTGTCTGTATTGCCTGTGCTAATTTTTGACCTGCTGAACTTCCATCATAATAATATGTTTCTGTTCCACGTGCCCCTGATGCGTCTGCACTATTAGTATGTATTGCTACAAAGTAATTAGCTCCAGCATTATCAGATATATCACACCTTGTCTGAAGGTCTTGAACAACATCTGCTGGCCAAGGTACATTATCACTTGTTCTTGTGTATACTACACCTATTCCATTCTGCTGAAGTATTTTCCCTACCTTTAATGACACAGATAAAGTTACGTTTTTCTCATAAGTTCCATTTGGGCCTACAGCTCCAGAATCATATCCTCCATGACCTGGGTCTATAGTTATTATGGTAGGGCCAGTTATAAGATTTTGTATAACATAATCCGCTACTACCCCTGTTCCTCCAAGTACATTGATTGTATATATGGATTTTATATTGCTCTTAACTATAGGCTGTTGACTTCCATTTGAATTATGTACTAATACTACCGGTGATGAAGTTTTGGCTGCTGCCGCTGAACCAGACAATGCATCTGCAAAACCTTCACCATTCGCTACATATACAGTATTAAAACTTATATTTGAAGCAAATTCATTTATAATAGCTGAATTTGTTTCATACCTATCCTGTCCACTTAATCTCTTATAATTTCCAAGACTGCTTGCTGCCGAATCACTTACAACTCCTGTACCACCTACAATATAGCCACTGCTAGCATTATTACTGCTTATAAATTTAGCTGTAACTTCTGGAAGCCCATCTTTTGGCGTAAGCAATATAGGCATTTGCTTTACAGCTGCTATAGAAGCAACGGATACTGCATCTGGAAAATTCTCTCCTGATGCCACTATTATGCCATTACCTGTACCTATATTTTTAGCAACTTCTACACTTGTCTCATATCTGTCTTGGCCCTGTAAACGACTTGATTTTATACCCATAGAACTTAGCTGACTTTCTATGCTAGTAGGCATTACACCAGTTCCCCCTACTATCATGACGTTTTTTACACCAAGTCTTACAATCTCACTTTTAACAGAATCTTTCAGGGAATTTCCTGAATTCAATAAGATAGGTGCATTATACTTTTTAGCCAGAGGTGCTGCACTTAAGGCATCTGGGAAATCTTCTCCGGATACCAATATTACGTAGTCTGATTTCTGCCAGTTGTTTTGAGAAACCTTAATAGACGTTTCGTATCTGTCGCTGCCTCCAAATCTTTGAATTGTAGGAGCTGCAGATACTTTAATAGTTGGTAAAAAAGTAATAAACAGGACTGCTAAAAATGTTAGTAAAAAATTCTTTCTGCTGAACATAGCTTCATCTCCTTGCACATGTGTTATTTAGCCTGTCCTTTTTATTCTAACATAACTTTAGTAGTATATATCAATGTTATTAATTCCACATTTGTAATTATATTCATATAAAACCGTGAGTTTACGGAAATTTTACATCTTTTAAGAATCTGTGATTCAAATCAAACTTTAATAATTTAGTACATTTTGGGTAAATCTATTAATATGTAATTGCTATATTGGGAGTTATTCCTGCTAAGTGAGCTTCATACTCACATTCATCATATAAATTTTCTGCATCACCATATCCATTAAGTATATTTTCAAAATACAGCATAATTACCTTTTTTATATATTCTGCATAGTGAAACTCTCTAGTTTCCTCTCCCTTTTGCAAACATTCGAAATATAAATTTTTAAATCTTTTTGCCATTTTGCCCATATCCTCAGGTTTATCATTATTAAAAGCTTTTTCAACTTCTTCTTTAGCTTTACTTAATCTATTTATCATTATTTAAACTCCTCCTAACTACCACAAAGCAAACTTATTATTTTTGTTTTTGCACCATGTTTAACCACCTATATTATGCCACATATTTCACAAAAATTGTAGTATGTTTGAGTGAAAAAAGGAGCGAAAATCGCTCCCTGTTTTCATTTCATAGATTATTAAAAAGCTTTTATTAATATTTACTCTTCAATATTCTCCTTATCACCTTCAATACTATGAAGAATTGCTACTTGGCTATCCAGCTGTTCTTTTTCGACTACAATTTCAGTCCATTCTCCCGCTAGGTTGCTGTTAAAACTGCGAAGATGATCATAAAGATTCTCTGAGTCCACATGGCTATTTTTATCAACAATAATGGATAATCTTTTAATCCTTTTTATGTTATGAGCCTTGCAAAGAGCTTCTAAAGAATCTGATATTTTATTTAGCAATATAGTATCATGCATATAAATTCCCCCTTATTTTTTTATAGTTCCTATCTTAGGAAGGCTATTTAAAACCCCTACATTCCCCATGTGACATCCAGAAAATTCACCAGTTAAATTTTTTCCTGAATATAATCCATAATGAGTTCCGCCTCCCCATGCAGGATTCACACTTACGTCATATACTATCCCATTTACTGCAACATAAGCCGGCCTCCCTCCTTCTCCATTATAATTAGATAACTCTTCTAATGTGAGCTCCTTCTGCCTTTTTAGACTTATGTTTTTAAAAGTATCTTCAGTACGTTTTTTAATTATTAACTTTTTTAATTTTTCTATTTCTAATTCCTTTAGCTTTATAAAATGATGTCTTATATATGGACATAAACTAAAAGTTAACATGTAATTATAATAAAATATATTGTCTTTAGAATCTTGAATTTGCTCTTTTAGCTTATAATTTTTATACATATATTTATTTCTCCGACTTTATTTATTCAATAAAATATATGATTTTTAATTCTAACTATTCCTTAAATGTGCTTATTTTAGTTTCAATTAACGCTTTTGCTTCAAGTAAATACAGCCCTTTCATTAAATTATATACACTAAAAAAACAAAATAGCACTAAGAATAGTTCCTAGTGCTAAGATTTAATTAAAATTGCCATACCTATACATAAAACCACAGATATATTTATTAGAATAAAATTCTTCACAGACAATACAAATGTTTCGCTCTTAACAGGTTTTTCAGTGAAAGCTTTTATATTTTTACTTACTGGAATTATTGTAATTAATACTAATATAGCTATGCTCGGAATTAACTTTATTGCAACTAGCATTATTATATCTATGTATCCAATAAAGTATAAAATTTTAAAAAGCTGTAATGCCCTGTTTTTACTTATATAGTATGGCAATGTATATCGCTTATTTATTATATCTTTTTCCATATCACAAATGTTATTAGCTAGCATTATGTTTGATATGCCAACCACAGCAGGTATAGAGCTTAAAAATATGTAAAATACTTCTATTATATTCACATTTAAAGTTAAAATATTGTTTTTATATACCAACCCTATAATATTTTCGTCGTATATATGAATATAAATTGATAAAAATAAAATCACAAACCCCATAAAAAAACCTGAAAATACTTCACCTAATGGCATACGTGAAATTGGGATTGGACCAAAAGTATAAAATATACCTATAAAGAATGAAATAACTCCTATAAAAAGAACAATTATATTTGTATTTAAAGTCAATATAATTCCAAAAGTAACTGCAATAGCTAACAAACTAAATATTACAACTAAGGCTGTAGATTCCTTAATACCACCCTCTATAACTATGTTTTCAACTTTACAACTATCTAAATGAAATTTACTTGCTTTTTTATAGTCACAATAGTTATTTATAGCTGTTGTAGCCATATCAAAAGCAATTAGCGCTATAAACATTACTATAAAATTGTAAGGTCTAAAGCTTTTATAGTGATATAAGGAATAGGTTGCTCCTAGCGCAAAAGGAATTACACTAGCTATTTTGGTTCTAATTTCAACAAATTTAAAAAAACTACTTAACGACATCTTCTAGTCCTCCGGTTTTATTAAATGAAACTCCTTCTCCTTCCGTCGAATGAGTAAGCGATTCACTACAAATCATCACTCTGTGTAAGCGATCATCTCAAAATCAGAGATTTGGGATGCCTGCTTAAGATTTGAGTTCTCTGCTTAATAAAAGACCTTAGGTTTATCTAATACCTAAGGTCTTTTTAAGACTGCTTATCTATTATTTCATTACTTTCCTATAGTAACTTTTACTACTGCAGTATCACCTTTTTTCGCATTTTCAACTAGCTGAGTAGAAAGCTTTTTAAAATTGTTTGTAGAAGTAGTTGCTCCAGTTACAGTATCTACTTTTGCTGGATCCTGTTTTGCTACTAATGAGTCAGTTAACTCCTTAGTGTATTTAGCTGGGTTTGTTTTATTCTTTTCTTCCATTGCTTTGTTATAACCTTCATCTTGAGTTTTAAATTTTCCATCTTTATTAACATAGTCAAATTTAGCTGAAGCGATTTTTCCATCCTTTACATCCATCTCTGCAAATGGCTTCCATCCTCTTTCATCGAAGTCTGAAGCTTCAGCCTTGTATTTTCCATCTTTGAAAGTAGCTTGAGTAGTTGAATTTGAATTAGCAGGTGCTGCTTCCTTCTTTTCACCGCACCCAGCTAGTAAACCTGTACTTATAATTGCTGATGCTAATAAACCTAATAAAAATTTTTTCTTCATGTTACATTCCCCCATACAATATAATAAATATTAAAATATAATTAAAATTTATCGGACAATCTAATTATACTACATTTGAACAATATTGTATATGTTTTACAAGGTTATAATATCCTAATTTTCGTAGTTAAATTAATTTTGGTCATAAATATCAAAAAAAATTATCCATTTAATTGATCAAATTTGCTATTAAATTATATATTTAGTTAATTTATGACAAATGATTCCTTTTATATCATCAATAACCCATATGGACATATTATAAATTTAGATATAAAATCTTATTATAGATTAATTTACATTTCAACCAAATTATGTAGTCTTACAAGGGGGGTATTATGTTTAATGATGCAAAAATACTTATTTTAGGTGCTGGATATGGTGGTATAAGAGTAGCCAAAAAGTTAGCTAAAAAATACAAAAAAAATCCTAATGTAAAAATCACATTAATTGATAAAAACCCATTCCACACTTTGATGACAGAACTTCACGAGGTTGCCGGTGGAAGAGTTCAACCGGAATCTGTACAAATTGAGTTAAGTAAAATATTCCACAAAACAAAGGTAAAGGTAGTCACCGATTATATTACTAAAGTAGATACTGATAAAAAAATTGTAACTACTACTTTTGGAGAATACAATTATGATTACCTGGTAATAGGCACAGGTTCTGAGCCAGCCTTCTTTAACGTTCCAGGTGTAAAAGAAAATGGTTTTACACTTTGGTCCTTTGAAGATGCAATTCGTATAAGAGAGCATGTACATTCAATGTTCTCAAATGCAGCGAAAGAAAGGGATGAAAACAAAAGAAAAGAATTCCTTACTTTTACAATAGCAGGTTCTGGTTTTACTGGGATTGAAATGGCTGGAGAACTTCTTGAATGGAAAAGTAAGTTATCAAAAGATTATAATGTAGATGAAAAAGAAGTTAGAATCTTAGTTGTGGAAGCCATGTCTACAATTTTAAATATGCTAGATCGTAAACAAGCGAATAAAGCTGAGAGATATATGTTTAATCATAAAATAGACCTAATAAAAGATTCACCTATTGTTGAAGTGGCGCCAAATTCTATAAAGCTTAAAAATGGAGATGAAATTTCAACTAAAACTCTTATTTGGACCTGTGGTATACAAGCCAATCAACAGTCCTCTGAATATGGTCTAGAAAAGGGAAAATCGGGAAGACTAGTTACAAATGAATATATGCAAGTAATAGGAAAAGAAGATGTATTTGTAGTTGGAGATATTTCTTACTATGAGGAGGAACCGAGTAAAGGAAATCCTCAAATAGTTGAAGCAGCGATGCAAACTGGTGACACAATAGCGAATAATATATCCGCATTACTAGAATCTAAAAAATTAACTAAATTTAAACCAAAATATCATGGTTTTATGGTTTCTATTGGCGGAAGATACTGTGTAGCAAACCTTTCGGGATTTAAATTATCTGGCTTCTTTGCTATGGTTATGAAGCACTTAGTTAATCTCCATTACCTATGGGGAGTAAATGGAATAAATGCTTGTTACCATTACTTGGTACATGAATTTTTCTCAATTGAAGATAAACGAAGTATAATGAGAGGTCATTTATCATCGAAAGGAAACCGATTATGGCTTATACCTCTTAGATTGTTTATAGGATCTATTTGGGTATTAGAAGGCTTAAAGAAATTTGTTGGCGAAGGTACCTGGGCTGAGAAAGGACTTCTATCTGTAGTATCTGGACCTGGTCCAGATAGCTGGCTCAGATATGGAAATATAAAACTCCCTTTTGAATGGTTAGCTTCTGCTGCTAATTCAGGAGCTTCAGAGTATGTTAAAAGTGCTGATGCAGCTGCACAAACTGCTTCCGCTCAACCAATACCTATATTAAGTCACATGCCAAGCTTTTATAAATCCTTGATGAATATAATGATACCTAATCCTGATATTGCAATTTGGTTTCAAAGAATGGTTGTATTTACGGAAATATGCATTGGATTAGCTTTACTTGCAGGATTATTTACATTCTTAGCAAGTGCCGCCTCTGCCTTTTTAGTTGTTAACTTTGTGCTTTCTGCTATGGCAGGATGGGATATACTATGGTACTTCTTCGGTGCTATTGCATTAATGTCTGGAGCTGGAAGAACCTTTGGTTTAGATTATTGGGTGATGCCTTGGATAAGTGAGCAATTAAGTAAATGGCGATTTGGAAAAAGGATACCTGTTTATAATCAGGAACTACAGGTTAAGGAATTTATATCTCATGAAGGAAGTATAAACTCGTAGTTAAAAATAATCACTAGATTTGAGGAATAAACTTATGGATAAAATGTGGAATAAATACGACGATGTAAGTAATGAACTAAAAGCTGTAGTTTCTCTAATGGAGAGTAACATTAAATGTAAAGATAAAAAAATAGAGAATTCTATAAAGGAATTAATTCACTCTGGTGGAAAGTTACTAAGACCTGCTTTTGTTATAATATCTTCCCACTTTGGCAGCTATAATCCTAAGAAAGTAATACCTTTAGCAGCTACCGTTGAAATGCTTCATATGGCGACTTTAGTTCATGATGATATTATTGATGATGCTAAACTTAGAAGGGGTCAGGAAACTATTCAATCAAAATATGGAAAGGACTACGCAGTGTATATAGGGGATTTCCTTTTCTGTGTCTGCTTTAAAATCTTGGCTTCTTCTTCAACTCTAGAAAACATTAAAATAGACAGTAATTCTATGTCGAGAATTTGTTTAGGTGAAATAGATCAGTTTAACTCAAGATTTGATAATACTCTTTCAGTCAAGAATTACTTAAATAGGATTTCCGGTAAAACTGCTGAATTATTTTCATTATCATTATATGTCGGTGCCGCAGAAAGTGGTTGTACTGATGCTCTTTGCAAAAGATTTTGGCATATAGGCCATAATATAGGCATGGCATTTCAAATAATCGATGACATATTAGACTATACAGGCTCTAATGATTCAATAAAAAAATCTGCCGCAGTTGATATAAAGCAAGGAATATTTACTTTACCCTTTATCTATGCCGCTCGAAAAAATAAAAGTTTCTTTATTCCCTATCTAGAAAAACAAATTTTTTCAGATGAGGATGTGATGGACCTTATGCTTTTAGTAAACAAATATAACGGCGTAGATAGTGCAAAACAACTTGCACATAAATATACTGAAAAAGCTTTTAAGCTAATCAATAAACTTCCAGAAAATCCATATAAAATAGTTTTAAGTGAAGTTACTCAATGTCTCCTTAAAAGAACTTATTAAAATAGCATAATTAAATGAAGCGGCAATATATTAATATATTGGCCGCTCTTTCTTATATTTAAAGTAAATAATATCAAGCATACTTTTATATACTTAAATCCCTATTAACAACTTTGAAAAATTAGCATTTAATTGATGTTCATATGCATATATTTTATTGAAACAAATGATTGGGAGGTTGCTATGAACAAGAAGATTATTGCTATAGGGAATATAGTGATGTGTGATGATGGAATAGGTGTAAAAATTGCTGAGCTTTTACACTATGATTTTAAACTATTGGGATTTGAAACAATAATTGGTGAAACAAATATAGAATATTGTATGGACAAAATAAAAAACGACGATTTTTTAGTAGTTCTAGATTCAAGCTATTACGACATTGAGCCTGGAACTGTTACTGTAACTCCACTAGAACAAATCGATCCTGATACTTTACATTTCTCTCAAAACACATTGACTTTATTAGAGCTGATAAAGTTGTATAATAAAAAAATTTCGGGCTTTCTTATATCTGTCGAGGCTTCCGAAATATATTTTAATCCTGACCTTAGTGAGGATTTGAAGGTAAGATTTCATGATATATGTAAGCAATGCTTAAATTATGTTACTATAATCAATAAACTAAGGACTGTATCCTAAAGCTATAGAATTTTTTAGAGGACAATTGTCAATTGTCCTCTAATAAAAATATTGCTTCGCAATATTTTTATTTCACGAAATGTAATTTTTAATGAATTCCTTCTGTTGTTTTTCTCTCTGGTTTTTTGTTGCATATTTTTTGCCTTCTCTTCTCAAGTTCTTTCACTATATCATCAATAGTTATATCCTGATATGCCATTAATACTAGCAGATGATAAATTAAGTCACAGGTTTCATATACGACTTCGTCTTTGTTATTATTTTTGCTTCCTATTATAACCTCAGCACTTTCTTCTCCAATTTTCTTTAGTATTTTATCTATGCCCTCACTAAAAAGATAACTTGTGTAAGAACCTTCTATAGGATCTTTTTTTCTTTCTTGTATTACATCATAAAGTTGTTCTACAATATTTTTTAATTCCATTAATAAAACCCCCTATTTATATAATATTTCTATAAAAACAGCTTCTGCTTCCAGTATGGCAAGCTGCTCCTATTTGATCAACCTTTATAAGCAAAGTATCTCCATCACAATCTACACTAATATTTTTTACATATTGTAAATGTCCGGAGGTGGCTCCTTTATTCCAAAATTCCTGTCTCGATCTACTCCAGAACCAAGTTGTTCCTGTCTCTATAGTTTTCTTTAAAGCTTCTTCGTTCATATATGCAAGCATTAACACTTCTCCACTTTTAAAATCTTGGATAACTGCTGGAATTAAACCTTTAGAAAAATCTACTTCTTTTAATATTTCTATATTTACATTATTTAATTCTACATTTTCCATATTTATTACCTTTCTGCATTCACAACCTGTATAATGCCCTACCTGCTACAATGAGAGTTAGTCATTACTATTAGCTGAATTTATTAATAAAATTCTTTATAATCTTACTTCAACTGATTTTTCTTTAAGATAATTTTTAACTTGTGATATACTCAATTCTCTATAATGAAAAAGTGAAGCTGCTAGCGCTGCATCTGCTCCAGTTTCTTCAAACACATCATAGAAGTGCTCTAATTTTCCACAACCACCTGAGGCAATGACTGGAATATTGCAAGCCTCTACCACTGCCTTTGTAAATTCTATGTCGTATCCATTCTTTGTTCCGTCTGCATCCATACTTGTTAAAAGTATTTCTCCAGCACCTAAAGCTTCAACTTTTTTAACCCATTCTAAAGTATCAAGACCTGTATCTATTCTTCCACCATTTATAACCACATTCCAGCCTGAACCATCTTCTCTTTTTCTTCCGTCTATGGCAACCACTACGCATTGACTTCCAAATCTTTCAGCTGCTCTTTTAACAAGCTCTGGGTCTCTAATAGCAGCTGAATTTACCGATATTTTATCTGCACCAGCTCTTAATATTTCCTTGAAATCCTCTAAAGTTCTTATGCCTCCCCCAACAGTAAGAGGAATAAAAACTTTCTCTGCAGTTCGCTTAACTACATCAATCATAGTACTTCTGCCTTCATGAGTAGCAGTTATATCTAGAAAAACTATTTCATCTGCTCCTTCATGATTATAAAAATCTGCTATTTCAACAGGATCACCAACATCCTTTAAATTAACAAAATTTACTCCTTTAACAACCCTTCCCATATTAACATCAAGGCAAGGTATTATTCTTTTTGTAAGCAAACTTCACACCTCTTTCTACACTTTATACTTAAGTAGCCTTCCCAACAACAGAATCCTATGGTTAGATCCTTCGTTGAAACTATCTTTAACTACAAGAATTGAGTCACCTAGTCCTTAAGTTCATCTACAATTTCTTTGACTTTTTCTATAAAGAAATCCATCTCTTCATCTGATCCTATACTAATTCTTAAATAATTATTTATTCTATCTTTATTAAAAAATCTTACTAATACACCTTTTTCTCTTAGTTTAGTAAAAAGTTCTTTTGCAGAACATGTAGAATGAGATACAAAAATAAAATTAGCTTTTGAAGGCACAACATTAAAACCAAGTACCATTAATTTTTCAATAACTTTTTCTCTTGTATTTATTATTTTTGATACGCATTCTTTAAAATATTCTTCATCTTTTATTGCTTCTACTGCAGCTATGGCAGCAACCCTGTCTATTGTATAAGAATTAAAGGAATTCTTTATTCTATTTAGCCCATCTATAAGCTCCTCTTGACCAAGGGCAAATCCTAAGCGAATTCCTGCTAAAGAACGAGATTTAGATAAAGTTTGTATTACTAAAAGATTTGAGTAGTCCTTTATAAGACTCAATACTGAAGTTCCTCCAAAATCTATGTAGGCTTCATCAATTATAACTACTTTATTAGAGTTATAATCTAAAATCTTTTTTATTGATGCTATATCCAAGCATTTCGCTGTTGGTGCATTAGGATTAGGAATTACAATCCCACCATTTTCAGTCATAAAATCACCAACAGGTATAGAGTAGTCCTCTTCTAATTTTGCAAGCCTATAATTTATATTGTATAAATCTGCGTAAACCGGGTAAAAACTATAGCTTATATCTGGGAAAATTATAGTTTCATTGGTATTAAAAAATGCTAGGAATGACAATGCCAAAACCTCATCTGAACCATTACCTATAAAAACTTGATTTCTATCTAAGTTATAGTACTTTGCAATAGTTTCACTTAATTCATCACAATTAGGATCTGGATATAGCCTCAAATCTGCATTTGCTGCATTTCTTATTGCTTCTAAAACCTTTGGTGATGGTGGATATGGATTCTCATTGGTATTTAATTTTACATACTTTTTATCCTTTGGCTGTTCACCGCAAACATAAGGTTCTATGCTTTTGGTGATTTCACTCCAATACTTACTCATTATTAACACACACCTTTAAACATAAATTTTTTCGGTTAAGAGTTGAGAATTAAAAGTTAAGAGTTAATGAAGTTTTTTCTTACGTCGCAACTTCCTACTTCTGCAAAAATTGAATTAATAATTATTTACAAATCTCTATGGCTTTTTGCAAATCTATATTTCCACAGTATATTGCTTTACCAGTAATAGCTCCATAAATACCCATTTTGTTTATAGTTTTTAAATCTTCAATATCTTTAATTCCACCTGAAGCTATTATATTACAACTTACACTATTCTGAATTTTATCAAGCTGCTCTAAATTAGGTCCCTGAAGAGTACCATCCTTGCTTATATCCGTAAAGATAATAGTCTCAACCCCTATTTTCTCCATTTCCTTAGCAAAGTCTATATAATCTACATTACTTACATTAAGCCATCCGTTTACTGCAACCTTTTTATTCTTTGCATCTATTCCTACTGCTATTTTTTCTCCATATTTTTTTACTGCTTCCATTACAAACTGTGGATTTTTTAAAGCAGCTGTTCCAAGTATTACTCTTGATACTCCTGCTTCAATAAGCATATCTACAGTTTCCATATCTCTAATACCGCCACCAAGCTCTATTGGAATCCCTACTGTTTTAACTACTTCAGATATAACCTTTAGATTTTTAATCTCTCCGTTAAGTGCACCATCTAAATCAACCATGTGGATATATTTTGCTCCACTTTCTTTAAAGCTTATAGCAATCTTTAAGGGATCCTCTCCCACTACTTCTGATTCTTCAAACTTTCCTTGATACAATCTAACACATTTGCCATCTCTTAAATCTATAGCCGGAAATATTATCATTTTATCAACTCCCAAAATTTTTTAACATTTGCATTCCAGGTTCTCCACTTTTTTCGGGATGAAATTGAAGTCCAAATACATTACCCTTGCTAACTACTGCTGGAGTATCAATGCCATAAAAGCTGTGTGCATTAAGTACTCCTTCTTCCTCAATTTGTGCATAAAAAGAATGTACAAAATATACGTAGCTGCCTTCTTCAACATCTTTTAATATTTCACAAGGTTTATCTATAATAAGGTCATTCCAACCCATATGAGGTATTTTTAAATCAACCTCAAACTTTTTAATCTTTCCTTTTAAAAATCCAAGACCTTCTGTTATCCTAACCTCGTCACTTTCTTCAAATAAAAGCTGCATTCCGAGGCATATCCCCATAAGAGGAGTTCCGTTTTTAACAGCTTCCTTTAATACTTTATCAAGACCTAACTTTTTTATATTTTCCATAGCATCTGGAAAAGCTCCTACGCCAGGTAGTAGTATTCCACTGCTGTTTATTATTTCTTCCCCATTATCTGTTATTTTAGCTTTAGCTCCTATGAACTCAAAAGCTTTTTCAACACTTCTCAAATTTCCCATTCCATAATCTACTATAGCTATCTTTTTTTCTTTCAATTTTATCCCTCACTTTTTTATAGAGGATAGAGGACAATTGACAGAGGACAGTGATTGTTGCTTTTCCTCCATTACACTACGGAAAACCTTTAATTATTTTCCCGCAATAAGCGACTTTGTCGCAAGCCGTCAGGCTGTGTCAATTTGTCAATCCTCTATGACTTTTAAACTTTTCTTTGTGGTTTTAATAGTCGATGTTTTACCTTAGCAAAACGAGTCTTAAAAAATAAATTAGTTTTCTGACATAAGGAAGAAAACTCACCTTCATTGTCCTCTGTCCTCTGTCAATTGTCCTCTAAAAAAATGCTTCACATTATTTTTATATTACAACTTGTAGTTCTATAATTACAAGTTTCCCTTTGTAGACATAACTCCTTTAATTTTTTCATCCTTAGTAGTTGCTTCTCTTAAAGCTCTTCCAAGTGCCTTAAAAAGACCTTCTATCATATGATGAGCATTTTTCCCATAAAGCACTTTTGCATGAAGAGTTATTCCTGCATTAAAAGCTAAGGCTCTAAAAAACTCTTCTACCATCTCCGTATCCATCTCACCAACCTTTGAGGAATTAAAATCACCTTCAAAAACCAAATAAGATCTTCCACTTATATCCATAGATATCATACATAAGGCTTCGTCCATAGGAACAAAAGCAGTGCCATATCTCTTTATACCCGCCTTATCCCCAAGAGCTTTTTCTATACATTTGCCAAGTGTAATCCCTACATCCTCTATTGTGTGATGGCAATCTATATAAAGATCACCCTTTGCCTTTACATCTAAATCCAAGATGCCATGTTTGGCAAAAAGTGAAAGCATATGATCGAAAAAACCTACTCCCGTTTCTATGCTGTAATTTCCTTCTCCATCTAAATTAACTTCAATGCTAATATCCGTTTCCTTAGTTGTTCTTGTAATTGACCCTTTTCTTACACTTTCCATATATACCTCTCCACTTCTATCAAATTATGCCATCCTATAGGGAATCTAACTAGACAGTTAACTTATATAAAGGGATATGTTTCCAAAGCTG
>NZ_JAEEGB010000031.1 GCF_016316925.1 Clostridium aciditolerans
ATAATAAAGAAGAAATTCTAAAAAATATAGACGAGATAATATACAAATGCTGCGTGATAAAGAAAAGTATAGTTGAAAATGATGAAAGAGACAGGGGAGAGAGAATGCTGCTAAATTTCGGACATACATTAGGTCATTGTATAGAAAAGTACTTTAATTATGAGATTTATACCCATGGAGAAGCAGTAGCAATTGGAATGGCTCATATAACTAAGAAAAGTGAAGAATTAGGAATTACAGAGAAAGGTGCTTATGATTATATAAAAGGTGTTTTACAAAAATATGAGCTGCCATTTGCAATACCAGATGTAGATTATAATGAATTGTTTGAAGCAATTAACTATGACAAGAAGGCAGAGGATAATGCTATTAATTTAGTACTGTTAACTAAAGTAGGAGAAGGCAAAATTATTAACATAAGCATGGATGATATTGAAAAATATATAATTTAATAATTTGATTATAAAAGTGCTTAAAATAATACCGTGAAATTAAAGAGATAGGGGGCTATTTAATGGAAAATATACAATATAAAATTATTAATCCAGTAAAATTATCAGGAAATATAACAGTTCCACCATCTAAAAGTGATTGTCATAGAGCAGTAATTTGCGCTGGATTATCAGAAGGAGTTAGTGAAATAGAAAATATTACTTTTTCAGAAGATATAGAAGCTACCTGTGAAGCTATGAAACAGCTAGGTATAAATATAGTAAAATTTAAAGATGGTTTAATTGTAAAAGGTGAAAATAAGCTCAGTGTTAAAGAATCAAATATACACTGCTGTCAGTCAGGCTCTACATTAAGGTTTTTAATACCATTGGCAGCAACTTTAGGTGAGAAAGTTACTTTTGAAGGTGAAGGAAAGCTTGTAGAAAGGCCACTCAAGCCATACTATGATATTTTTAATAGCCAAAAGCTGCAATATAAAAATCAAGATGGAAAGCTTCCTTTAACAGTAAATGGAGTATTAAAGTCTGGTGAATATAAAGTTAAGGGAAATATAAGTTCACAATTTATAAGTGGATTACTATTCGCACTTCCACTTTTACAGGGAGACTCTAAAATAATAATTACTACAGAATTAGAGTCAAAGCCATATATAGATATGACGTTAGATATGTTGGATAAGTTTTCAATAAAGATAGAAAACAATAACTACAAGGAATTCATAATAAAAGGAAATCAAAAATATAAATCCTGTAAGCATATAGTAGAAGGAGATTTTTCACAGGCTGCATTTCTACTTACCATAGGCATTTTAGGGGAAGGCATAAAATGCAGAGGGCTTAATGCTAAATCGCTTCAAGCGGACAAGGCTATATTAGATATTCTTAGGAGTATGGGAGCACAGATTATTGAAAATGGAGGAGAAATAGAGGTTTCACCTTCAAAAACACAGGGTACAGTGATAGATGCATCTCAATGTCCAGATTTGGTTCCTGTACTGGCAGCCTTAGCATCTGTAAGTGAAGGCACTACGGAAATAGTTAATGCAGCAAGACTTAGAATAAAAGAAAGCGATAGATTGGCAGCTATAAGCTCTGAACTCAATAAAATTGGAGCAGATGTAGAAGAAAAAGAGGATGGATTAATAATAAGAGGAAAAGATAAGCTGAGGGGTGGGGAGACATATAGCTGGAATGACCATCGTATAGCAATGGCGCTGGCATCTATTTCCTCAAAATGTACAGAACCGCTTATAATAAAAGATTCTAACTGTGTTAAAAAATCCTATCCAGAATTTTGGCAGCATTTTAGAAAGCTAGGAGGCAATATAGATGAGTGGAGTGTGGGGGAACAATATTAAACTATCAATATTTGGAGAATCACATGGCAAGGCTATAGGAATTACAATAGACGGACTTAAGCCAGGGATAGAAATAAATCTAGATTATATAAAAAATCAAATGCAAAGAAGGGCTCCAGGATCTAGCGCACTTTCTACCCCAAGAAAAGAAGGAGATAATTTTGAAATACTAAGTGGATTTTTCAATGGTAAAACCACAGGAACTCCACTTTGTGCAGTAATTTATAATCAAAATACTATATCAAAGGATTATGAAATTACAAAAAATCTAATGAGACCTGGCCATGCTGATTATGCAGGACATGTAAAATATAATGGCTTCAATGATTATAGAGGAGGAGGACATTTTTCAGGGAGACTTACAGCACCTATAGTTTTTGCAGGGGCTGTTTGCAGAAAGATATTAGAAAACAAAAATATAATTATAGGAAGTCATATAAAGAGCATAGGAGAAATTAAGGAAAATAATTTTGATTTAAAAGATCTAGAGGTGGAGAAGCTAATTGAGTTATCAAAAGCTGAGTTTCCAGTGCTAGACTATAAAAGTAAAGAAAATATGGTGGAGAGTATTTTAAAGGTAAAGGAAGAAGGGGACTCCATAGGAGGAGTTATTGAAACAGCAGTGCTAAATCTTCCACCAGGAATTGGTGATCCATTTTTTAATTCTATAGAGAGTACTATTTCAGGGCTGTTATTCTCAATTCCAGCAGTAAAAGGAGTTGAATTTGGTGCAGGCTTTGACATAGGGTGTATGAAAGGTTCAGAGGCAAATGATGAGTATTTTATAGATAAGAATAAAAAAATAAAAGCCAGAAGCAATAATAATGGAGGAGTTACAGGGGGAATTACAAATGGTATGCCTCTTATATTTAGAGCTGCCATTAAACCTACCCCTTCAATATCCAAAACTCAAAATACGGTGGATATAGAAAAAAAGAAAAATGCTATTTTAAAGATAAAAGGCAGACATGATCCTTGTATTGTGCCGAGAGCAGTGCCAGTAATAGAAGCAGTGGCAGCAATAGCAATATTGAACTTAATATAAGAATTTTGCGTCGTAATTTTCTTAAATTTTATAACGGGGGTGCTATTTTGGAGAAGCTAAGCTGTTTAAGAGAAAAGATTGATATAATAGATGAAGAGATAGTTAAACTTTTTGAAGAAAGAATGGATATAGTGTGTAAGGTGGCAGAGTATAAGAAACAAAATTCTATGGAAGTTCTAAATGCTAAACGAGAAAATCAAGTTATAGAACTGCAGCTAAATAATTTAAAAAACAAATCCATAGAAAAAGAAACGGAAGAGCTATTAAAGCATATTATGCACATAAGCAGAAGTTTACAGAGCAAGTTATTAAAGGATGATGATATAAACTCTGAAAAGTATAAAAATAACTTTAAAATAGGCAGTGAAAAAGCACCTTTAGTAGGTTTTCAAGGAGTTCCTGCTTCATTTAGTCATGAAGCTTTAATTAAGTATTTTGGAGAAGATACTAAGGTTTCGAATTTTAAAAGCTTTAAAGATGTATTTGAGGCTTTAAAGAATGGCGATATACAATATGGGATTTTGCCTATTGAAAATTCATCAACCGGAGGAATTACTGAAGTTGATGATCTGTTGAGAAAATACAATTTCTATATAGTAGGTGAAAAGTGTCTTAAAGTAGACCATAATCTTCTAGTAACTAAGGATGCTGAGGCTTCAGATATAAAAGAGGTATACTCTCACGCACAAGCATTTCTTCAGAGCAGTAAGTTTTTTGAAGAACATGATGATTGGATGCTAATACCTTACTTGAATACAGCACAAAGTGCTAAATATGTAAGCGAAGAAAATAATAAGTCTAAAGCCTGCATTGCAAGTAAAAAAGCAGCGGAATTATATGGACTTAAAATCATAGAAGAAAATATAAATTATAATAACAATAATTATACAAGATTCATTATAATAGCTCAAGAAATTGAAGTTAATAAGGAATGTAATAAAGTTAGCATAGTTATTGCACTGCCTCATAAAGTAGGTACACTTTACAATATAACAAGACATTTCTATAATAATAATTTAAACATGACAAAAATTGAGTCTAGGCCAGTGGTAAATAAGTCCTGGGAATACTTTTTCTATATAGATTTTAATGGGAATATGCAGGATGAAAGTACCATTAATGCTCTAAAGGAAATAGAAAAAGAAAGTATATATTTTAAACTTCTAGGAAACTATAAATCAGATTGTAATATGAAGTAAAAAAGTAGGTGGAACTTAGAAAATATTAAAATATTAATATTTCATCGTAATAAATTAATATTATTTATAACTTAATAAAAAGATATGATTTCAGTAAGTTATTAATATCATAAAGAAATATAATTAGACTGTAGCACATTTGGGATGTATTAAATAGCTCTTCCATAAAAGTTATACATATATTGAAGTCCTTACTGTATTTAGCCTGCAACTAAAAACAGTAAGGACTTTTTATATTGGCGATTTACGTCTACTATTATATAATATAGTTAAAATTGCTCTGCTAACTCATAGGATTGGTGATAATAATTATGATAGATGATCTAGACTATAATAAGAAATATGATATTCAAAAATTTGATTGGGGTGAGGTTGTTTGGCTCCATGTTCCTTCTAATTTGTTGACTCAAAGGTTGAGTGCTGGCTTGGTAAAGTTTCTTCCAGGAAAGAAGCAAGCAAGGCATGTTCATTTTGGAGAGGAACAAATACTGTATGTACTTCAAGGAAAAGGAATGCATACAATAAATGGAGAAGAGCAAAAGGTAAAAGAAGGAATGGTTATCCATTGTCCACCTTATTCGGAACATGAAGTAGTAAATACAGGGGATAATGAGTTGATTTTTTTGGCAACATTTACTCCCTCTAAGTTATTAGAAGTGCGCCAAAGTATAACAATATCTAACAATAAACATATATTAGACATTGTAGATAAAGAAGTATTAGAAAATATTCAGGAAGAAATATCAGGGCTTTTAAAACTTTCAGTAGGTATAGCTGACAACAATAATAATTACGTTACAGATCCTATAAGAATACATAAGTTTTGTGATTTGTGCAAAAATATGAACATCTGTAAAGAAAAAGATAACAAATATAAAAGTGCTCTTAAAGGATTAGATAATGTATTTATATGCTGCAACAATATAATAATTATTATAATTCCTATATTGATAGGGGAAGAGATTGTAGGCTATGTAAAATGTGGACACTTTCTTATAAATAAGCCTGTAGATATCAAAAAATATATTATAGACAGTTATAAATGTGAAATTACAAACGTTGAGGAATTAGTAGCTGCTTATAATGAGATACCTATCATTCCTAAAAGTAGATTTTATGCTCTTCAGGAATCTTTAAGTATAGTTTCTAAACTTATTTCTAATATTATAGAAAATAATTTAGTAGAAAAAGAATTAAAAGAAAAAAATTATGAAATACTTAAAAATGCAAAAGAAAAATTATACCTAGAAGATGCATTAAAACAGGCCAATATAAAACTTTTAAGATCTCAAGTATCCTCAGGTTTTGAAAATCATAGGTTTAAACCTAAAAACTTTTTCAGTAGAGAAAGTATTGAGTACCCTCTTAAAGTAGAAAATAAGCTAAGAGCTGCAATTAAAAAATTTGATGAAGTCTTGTGTGAACAAATTATTTATGAAACAATCAATATATATGTACAAAAAGAATTTTCTGTTCAAGAAATAAAAGAAATATTTGAAGAACTTGTAGTAATTTTAAGTAGATTAGTTTACGAAGAAACTAATGATGATGAATTGTTTCTAAGTATTAGACAGAAATATAAAGAAGAGATAAAAAAGTATAATAGCTATAATATTTTACAAGAAATTTTAGCGGAATTTTCCAAAGAAAGTATAGGTATATTAAGAAATATAATGTTAAATGGCAAGTATGACCTTATACAGAAAATTAATTTATATATAGAAAATAACTTTAATCAAGATATTACCTTAGGCTTTCTTGCAGATATGTTTTTTATAACCCCTAATTATTTAAGTACTATTTTTAATGAGAAAAACGGTATATCCTTAAAGGACTATATAAATAAACTGAGAATAGAAAATGCTAAAAAGTATTTGGTAGAAACTGATATGAAAATATCAGATATAAGCAAAATAGTAGGATATAATCAACTAAGTTACTTTGGAAGTATATTTAAGAAGTTTGAAGGATGTACACCTAATGAGTATAGGATAAAATTAAGAAATAAATAAAAGGGTAGAGTTATTACGACTCTACCCCTGATTTTTAAAAGATTATTAAAAACAAGTTGTAGTTAAATCTTAAAGGTATTGTTCCTTAGAGTAGAAATTTTTTCTCCAATTAATATACTGATTAGCATATTTATATTGTATTATATTAAAGAATTTATCTAAAACTCCTAGTTTTTTTAGTCCTTTCAGCATTGATATTGGGTATTTTTGAATAATCTCAAAGTTTTTTCTAGGATCTATTATTTTTATAGATTCATCAGCTTGTACAAATATATGACCTAAACGTATATCTATTCTTGTAAATCCTAATGATTCAAAATCATTAAATATCTCAACTAATTGAAAGGCTAAATTTTCATTTAAATCATAAGTCTTTAAATATTCTTTTAGGGTCCTTCCATTTATAAAATCCATGATAATAGAATAATCATCATGCTGATATACTTTAGGGAAAAACCTGCTTTTACTTCCACACTGTAGAAGATAGAGCTGGCTTTTACAGGAATTTGCTTTGTTAAAAACCTTTATTACTTTATTAGGTGGCAGAAAATAAACTTTACCTTGATGACCTTGTCCAATAAATTTCAAGTTACTTATGTCTATACCACAGTAATAATTTTGATTACTATACTGATATAGATTCATAATAACAACTCCTCATTTAGTTATTCATGAATTTAATCTTTAGATTATGATGCTTTTTTAATGTATTATATTACAAATATATTAAAAGGTTACTATAGGTAAATAACTAGAAAATTTTATGAGTATATATCAGAAAACTCAACGCTTATTCTTTCCACCTTTTTATCTAATTCATCTTCATTATTTATAATGTCCAGAGGCTTATAGTATACTTCATTATTATCCACTGTTTTGCTAGGAAGAGAAATTACAAATTCACTGCCTACACCACAAGTGCTATAGGCACTTATAGTACCTTCATGAGCCTCTACTAATGCTTTAACTAAAGACAAACCTATTCCGCTTCCTTCCGCTCTTCTAGTAAGTACTTCATCAACTTGTCTGAAACGCTCAAATATTACATCTAGTTTATCTTGAGGTATTCCGCATCCAGTATCTTTAACAGTTATTATAATATCGCTGTTAATATCTTTAACATTTACCTCTATAGTTCCGCCTGACTTAGTGTATTTAATAGCATTAGACAAGAGATTTAACATGATTCTTTCAATTTTATCATCATCATAAGCTATTATCTTTTCCTCTGTATCTGTATCAAATATTAAATTAATTCCTTTACTTTCAACATAATCAGCAACGGATAAAGTAATATTTTCTACTGTTTCAATAATGTTATTATTAGCAAAGTGCATATGAAGAAATCCAGAATCAAGTCTTGTAAGGTCGATTATATTATTAATAAGCTTTAAAAGTCTGTAGGAGTTTTGTTTCATAATACCAATGTATTTTTCAAAGGCACAGGTAAAGTTATTATAATTATCTTTAGAGTTATTATACATAGAGTTAAGAAGCTGAATGCTGCTTAATATAATATTTAATGGTGTTCTAAGTTCGTGAGATATATTACTAAAAAATTCAGTTTTTAGTCTGTCATACTCTATTGTTTGTTCTAAGAGTTTTTTATTTTCTTCAATCATATTTTTTTGTTCTGTAATGTCTTTAATATAGCTTAGAACTTGAGTATTACTTTCATCAGGTAATGGAGTAGAGTATGCATCGCAAATAATCTGTGTACCATCGATTCTAAGCATATTCATCTCTTTTGGAACAACTTCAAACCCCTGTTCTAAACGACTTATTCTTTGAGATGCTAGCTCTTTACAGGAGGAATCTACAAAATCTAGTATAGGTTTTCCTACTACTTCATTTATATGTTTTGCCCCAAAAAGCCTTAATCCGGGTTCATTTACATAAGAGATAATTCCTTTGTTATAGGTATAAACACCAAGTGGTGATAACTCAATTATTTTTTTATTTCTTTCAGTAATTTTTCTTAACTCTTTTTCTGCTTTTAATCTGTCACTTATATCTCTTATGACGCATAGTTTTACAAATTTATCATTAAGCTTAAATGCATGTGTATTTACTTCAACAGATAATGTTGTGCTATCTTTTTTTAAAAGGCTAGTTTCAAAAGTATAGCAATGCTCTTTTGTGTAGTCCTCTATATGTATTAAGGTATCCTTAAAAAACTTTTTATATTCTGCTGGAAACTCACCTTCAGCGTAAACATCATCAGGAGTCATATTTAGGAGCTCTTCTTTGCTATAACCAAGAAGCTTTGTAGCTACACTATTTACTTCTATAAATTTTCCAGAGGTTCCATCAGAA
>NZ_JAEEGB010000032.1 GCF_016316925.1 Clostridium aciditolerans
TAAGATAGTTGAGTAATTATTTATAGGACTGGGTTTCTAGACCTGGTCCTTTTAAAAGTATAAAATAATCTGTTGAAATATATACCAACGATTTCATCTATGATTTCATTGACATATAAGCTATATTGTGATAAATTATCTAAGTAATGCATAATTTAAATTAGCAATAAACGACAAAATAATGTTTATATATACACAAGTATTGGGAGGTGTAAACAATGAGAGTAAAAGTAACTTTAGCATGTACAGATTGCAAACAAAGAAACTACAATACAATGAAGAATAAGAAGAATGACCCAGATAGATTAGAAATGAGAAAATATTGTCCATTTTGTCATAAGCACACAGCTCACAAGGAGACAAAATAGTATATAGAGGCATATAATTAAAATATTTGAGGATGTGAAAAGATGGCTGCGCACGATAGTGTAAAAAATACAAACAAAACAGCAACGTCCGGAAATAGAATCATTGGTTTTTTTAAAGAGCTAAAAGCTGAATTTAAAAGAATAACTTGGGCCTCTAAGGAAAATGTTAAAAAATCAACAGTAACAGTTATGACATTTTGTCTTATTTATGTTGTGATTATTGGATTACTAGATTATGGATTTAAAAGCTTAATTAGTGTAATCTTTAAATAAAACTAAAAAGGAGGTAGGGGTCGAGATAAGATTCCCGTCCCTTGAGTTATGGCAGAGAAAGCTAGATGGTATGTAGTTCACACATATTCTGGTTATGAAAATAAAGTTAAAGCCAACTTAGAAAAGACTATAGAAAATAGAAACTTGTACGATTGGATTGACGATGTTCAAGTTCCAATGGAAGAGCAAGTGGAAATTAAAGATGGCAAAAAGAAGGTATCTCTAAAAAAAATATTTCCAGGATATGTTTTAGTTCATATGTTAATGACTGATGATTCTTGGTATGTAGTTAGAAATACTAGAGGAGTAACAGGGTTTGTTGGTCCAGGATCTAAACCTGTACCACTTACAGATGAAGAAGTTACAGCAATGGGAATTGTTGAAAAACCTGTTAACATAGATATATCAGTAGGTGAGAACATAATAGTTAAATCAGGACCGTTGGAAAACTTCCCAGCGATCATTCAAGAAATAAACACAGAAAAAAGAAAAATTAAAGCGTTAGTTAACATGTTTGGCAGGGAAACACCTGTTGAACTTGATTTTAACCAAATACAAAAATTAGATTAACTTGTAAGACATTTGTCTTAACAAAGTGGGAGGATTTAATAATCCGCATAACCACATTATAGGAGGTGTAAATTCATGGCTAAAAAAGTAGTAGGAATGATAAAACTTCAGCTTCCTGCAGGAAAAGCAACTCCAGCACCACCAGTTGGACCAGCGCTTGGACAGCATGGTGTAAATATTATGGGATTCTGTAAAGAGTTTAATGCTAAAACTGCTAATCAAGCTGGATTAATAATTCCAGTAGTAATAACTGTATATCAGGATAGATCATTTAGTTTCATACTAAAGACTCCTCCAGCAGCAGTATTACTAAAGAAAGCAGCAGGAATAGAAAGTGGTTCTGGTGTACCAAACAAAACTAAAGTTGCTAAAGTAACTAAGGATCAAGTTAGACAAATAGCTGAAACAAAAATGCCAGACTTAAACGCAGGATCTGTTGAAGCTGCTATGAGCATGATAGCAGGAACTGCTAGAAGCATGGGTATAGTTGTAGAAGAATAGTCGACCAAAATAGTGGGAGGTAGAAACCGTTAAAACCACAAAGGAGGATTAGGAAATGGGAAAGAATTATATCGAAAGCGCTAAGCTTATTGATAAAAATGTTTTATACACTCCAGCAGAAGCTATGGAGCTTGCTATAAAGACATCAAAAGCTAAATTTGATGAAACTATAGAATTAGCTGTAAGACTTGGTGTTGACCCAAGACATGCAGACCAACAAGTTAGAGGAGCTGTAGTACTTCCTCATGGAACTGGAAAGAAAGTTAGAGTATTAGTTTTTGCAAAAGGCGAAAAAGCTAAAGAAGCTGAAGCTGCAGGAGCAGAATACGTTGGAGCAGAAGAGTTTATCGATAAAATACAAAAAGAAAACTGGTTTGAGTTTGATGTAGTTGTTGCAACTCCAGATATGATGGGTGTTGTTGGAAGATTAGGTAGAGTATTAGGACCTAAGGGATTAATGCCAAACCCAAAATCTGGTACAGTTACTTTTGACGTTGCAAGAGCAGTAGCTGATATCAAAGCTGGTAAAGTTGAATATAGAGTTGATAAAACTTCTATAGTTCACGTTCCAATTGGAAAAAGATCATTTGGAACAGACAAATTAGCTGAAAACTTCCATACATTAATGGAAGCTGTAATCAAAGCTAAACCAGCAGCAGCTAAAGGTCAATATGTTAAATCTGTAGTAGTTTCAAGTACTATGGGACCTGGAGTAAAAATAAATCCAGTTAAAGTTTTAGAATAGTATTGACATAAATAAATATTTTGTGTAAAATTTTAAAGGTTGAATAAGTAAATATTCCGTAGACAGTAGGTGCGAAAGCATAACGGTTATACCAACCTACCGAGGGTTCCAATATAAGATTATGATTGGTCTCTCTGTGTCTACGGGGGGGCCTTTAAATTATATAACAGCAGTTTAAACTGTGAGGAGGTGGACACACAGTGGGAAATAACAGACAATTAAAAGAAGCTAAAGTTTTAGAAATAAAAGAAAAAATGGAAAAAGCTCAAGGTGTAATATTTGCTAAATATCAAGGATTAACTGTTGAGCAAGATACTAATCTTAGAAAGAACTTAAGAGAAGCTGGTGTAGAATATAAGGTTTATAAAAACACTTTAACTGCGTTAGCTGCAAAAGAATTAGGAATAGAAGGTCTAGAAAGTATATTAGAAGGACCTGTATCAGTAGCATTTGGATACGAAGATCCAACTGCTCCAGCAAGAATTCTTAATAACTTTGCAAAAGATTACAAGAAACTTGAGTTAAAGGGTGGAGTTGTTCAAGGCGAAGTGTTTGATACTGCTAAAGTTCAACAACTTGCTACAATACCACCAAGAGAAGTGCTTATTGCAAAATTACTTGGAAGCTTCAAAGCTCCATTGTCAAATCTTGCATACTTATTAAATGCAATTAAAGAAAAAAAAGAATCTGAAGAAGCTTAATATAGAAGCTTAATTTAAAAAAAGGAAATTTTGGAGGTGCCTAATAATGACTAGAGAAGAAATAATTCAAGCTGTAAAAGAAATGAGCGTTTTAGAATTAAACGAATTAGTAAAAGCATGTGAAGAAGAGTTCGGAGTAAGCGCTGCTGCTCCAGTTGCTGCTGCAGGTGCTGCTGCTCCAGCTGCTGCTGCTGAAGAAAAAACTGAATTCGACGTAGTGTTAGCTAACGCTGGATCAGAAAAAATCAAAGTTATAAAAATAGTTAGAGAATTAACTGGATTAGGATTAAAGGAAGCTAAAGAAGTAGTTGACGGAGCTCCTAAAACATTAAAAGAAGGCGTAAGCAAAGAAGATGCTGAAGCTATAAAAACTAAACTTGCAGAAGTTGGTGCTACTGTAGAAATAAAATAATAACTCATAATAATTTCTAAGAAGAGGTACTTTTACAAAAGTGCCTCTTTTTTTCAAAATTTTTAAAAATTAGAATAATTAACAGTTGACAACTTAATTGTATTATGGTAACATAATAAATTGCATTGATTAATTAAAAAATAATTATATGATTTAATATTATTTTTTAAAACTTGAATTAATTGTTAAAATTGGGTTATACTAATTTGATGGTAACGTGATCAATCCAAAAGCGCATAAAAATAAAGTGTGTTTTTGGTTATTTTTAGTTTATGCAAGGGGTGAAAGTCAATGGTACATCCTGTCCAGGTTGGCAAAAGAACAAGAATGAGCTTTTCTAGATTAAAAGAAGTAGGAGATATGCCTAACTTAATTGAAGTTCAATTAGACTCCTATAACTGGTTTCTAAGAGAAGGCTTACAGGAAGTGTTTGATGATGTAAATCCTATTCAGGACTATACAGCAAATCTTAACTTAGAATTTGTTGGATATAAATTGGATATGGATAATATCAAATACTCTGTAGAAGAATGCAAAGAAAGAGACGCAACTTATGCAGCACCTTTGAAGGTAAAAGTTAGATTACTTAATAAGGAGACTGGCGAAGTAAAAGAACAGGAAGTGTTCATGGGAGATTTTCCTCTTATGACAGAGCAAGGAACTTTTATTATTAACGGAGCTGAAAGAGTAATAGTTAGCCAGTTAGTAAGATCACCAGGCGTATATTACGATATGGCAGTTGATAAAACAGGAAAAAAACTTTTCTCATCAACTGTGATTCCGAACAGAGGAGCTTGGTTAGAATATGAAACAGATTCTAACGATGTAATATATGTAAGAATTGATAAAACAAGAAAATTGCCTATAACTATTTTAGCAAGAGCTATGGGTTATGGCACTGATGCAGAAATTACTGAATTTTTTGGTGATGAAGAAAGATTAAAAGCATCAATAGAAAAAGATAATACTAAGACCCGTGAAGAGGCATTACTTGAAATATATAAGAGATTGAGACCAGGAGAACCTCCTACAGTTGATAGCGCTCAATCACTTATCGAATCTTTATTTTTTGATGCAAAGAGATACGATCTTTCTAGAGTTGGAAGATATAAGTTTAATAAAAAACTAGCTTTGCATCTTAGAATTGCAAATCAAATATCAGCACAAGATATTGTAAACCCACAAACAGGAGAAATACTTGTTCAAAAGGGTGAAAAGATCAGTAGAGAAAAATCCATAGAAATTCAAAACTGTGGTGTGAATGTAGTAGATATTCAAGTTGAAGACAAGACAGTAAGAGTTATAAGTAACAACTTCGTAAATATACATAAATTTATTGACTTTAATATAGATGATTTGAATATAAGAGAACTTGTTCATTATCCTACTCTAAAGGAAATACTTGATAATTATAGTGATGAAGATAGCATAAAAGAACAAATAAGAAAAAATATGCATTCGTTAATACCAAAGCATATAATAAGAGATGATATTTATGCTACTATAAGTTATGAGTTAGGGTTAGCTTATAATATAGGTCATACTGACGATATTGACCACCTTGGAAACAGAAGACTTAGATCAGTAGGAGAATTATTGCAGAATCAATTTAGAATAGGTCTTTCAAGAATGGAAAGAGTAGTTAAAGAAAGAATGACTATTCAGGATCAAGAAGTAATAACTCCTCAAGCTTTGATTAATATAAGACCTGTAGCAGCAGCTATAAAAGAGTTCTTTGGTAGCTCACAGCTTTCACAGTTCATGGATCAGACTAATCCACTATCAGAGCTTACTCATAAGAGAAGACTTTCAGCTTTAGGACCAGGAGGTCTTTCAAGAGAAAGAGCTGGTTTTGAAGTTAGAGACGTTCACCATTCACATTATGGTAGAATGTGTCCGATAGAAACACCGGAAGGTCCTAATATAGGACTTATAAACTCATTAGCTACTTATGCTAGGGTAAATGAGTATGGATTTATAGAAACTCCATATAGAAAAGTTGATAAAAATACAGGTGTAGTTACTGATAAATTAATATATATAACAGCTGATGAAGAAGATGAATATTTGGTTGCTCAGGCAAATGAGCCTATTGATGATAATGGACATTTTATAGATAATAAAGTAACAGTAAGAAATAAGGAAGATGTAATTGTAGTTCCACGTGAGGATGTTGATTTTATGGACGTATCGCCAAGGCAGTTAGTTTCCGTGGCTACAGCTATGATTCCATTCCTTGAAAATGATGACGCCAGCCGTGCTCTAATGGGATCAAACATGCAGCGTCAAGCTGTTCCATTATTAAAACCACAAGCTCCTGTTGTAGGAACAGGAATAGAGTTCAAGGCAGCGGTAGATTCAGGAGTTCTTCCTAAAGCTAAAAATGCAGGAACTGTTGTATATGTAAGTGCTAACGAAGTAAGAGTAAAAAGAGATTCAGATGGTGGAATAGACACTTACAGACTTCTTAAGTTTAAGAGATCCAACCAAGGTACATGTATAAATCAAAGACCAATAGTGTCTAAGAATGAGCGTGTTGAAAAAGGAACAGTTTTATCAGATGGTCCATCAACAGACCTTGGGGAAATAGCATTAGGTAAAAACATAAGAATGGGCTTTATAACTTGGGAAGGTTACAACTATGAAGATGCTATGCTTATTTCAGAGGAATTAGTTAAAAATGATGTATTTACATCAATTCATATAGAAGAATATGAAGCTGAAGCAAGGGATACAAAGCTAGGACCAGAAGAAATAACAAGAGACATACCAAATGTGGGAGAAGATGCACTAAAAGATATAGACGAAAGAGGAATAATTAGAATTGGAGCTGAAGTAAGATCAGGAGATATCTTAGTTGGAAAGGTTACTCCAAAAGGAGAAACTGAGCTTACTGCAGAAGAAAGATTACTTAGAGCTATATTTGGAGAAAAGGCTAGAGAAGTAAGAGATACTTCACTTAGAGTTCCACATGGTGAAGCTGGTATAATTGTAGATGTAAAAGTATTTACAAGAGAAAATGGAGATGAGCTTCCTCCAGGAGTTAATAAACTTGTTAGATGTTATATTGCTCAAAAAAGAAAAATATCTGTTGGAGATAAGATGGCAGGAAGACACGGTAATAAAGGGGTTATCTCAAGAGTATTACCAGAAGAAGATATGCCATTCTTACCAGACGGAAGACCATTACAAATATGCTTAAATCCTCTAGGAGTACCTTCACGTATGAATATCGGTCAGGTACTTGAAGTTCACTTAGGATGGGCAGCATCAGAATTAGGATGGCATATTGCAACTCCAGTATTTGATGGAGCTACAGAGGATGACATAGTAGAATGTCTAAAAAAAGCTGGTTACAGAGAAGATGGTAAAACTGTATTATATGATGGAAGAACCGGAGAACCTTTTGATAATACAGTAACTGTTGGTTACATGTATATATTAAAGCTTGCTCACTTAGTTGATGACAAAATACATGCTAGATCAACTGGACCATATTCATTGGTTACACAGCAGCCGTTGGGTGGTAAAGCTCAATTTGGAGGACAGAGATTCGGAGAGATGGAAGTTTGGGCACTTGAGGCCTATGGTGCAGCACATACACTTCAGGAGATACTTACTGTTAAATCTGACGACGTTGTAGGAAGAGTTAAGACTTATGAGGCAATTGTTAAGGGAGAAAATATTCCTGAACCTGGAGTTCCTGAATCTTTCAAGGTTCTTATTAAAGAACTTCAAGCTTTATGTCTTGATGTAAAAGTATTAAATGATGACAACGAAGAAGTACGATTAAGAGAGTCTGTAGATGAAGAAATAGAGGATTTAGGTGTAAACATCGAAGGAAACGAAGAGTTTGTTCCACCACCTCCAAGTGATGACTATGTTGAGAATGATGACAGCGATGAAGAATTAGACCTTGATTATGAAGATTTATCTTTAGATGATATCCAAGGTGAGTTGGAAATAGATGATTTTGGTGATGAACATTAGGAAGGGAGGATGTACCCTTGTTTGAATTAAATAATTTTGATGCACTACAAATAGGATTAGCTTCACCGGAGAAAATTAGAGAGTGGTCAAGAGGTGAAGTAAAGAAACCAGAAACTATTAACTATAGAACTTTAAAACCAGAAAGAGATGGTTTATTCTGTGAAAGAATTTTTGGACCAATCAAAGACTGGGAATGCCACTGTGGAAAATACAAGAGAATAAGATACAAAGGTATTGTCTGTGATAGATGTGGTGTTGAGGTTACTAAAGCGAAAGTAAGGCGTGAGAGAATGGGGCATATTGAGCTTGCTGCCCCAGTATCTCATATATGGTATTTTAAAGGAATACCTTCACGTATGGGACTTATTCTAGATATGTCTCCAAGAGCTCTTGAAAAAGTACTTTATTTTGCATCATATGTGGTTTTAGATCCTAAGGAAACACCGTTACTAAAAAAACAGTTATTAAACGAAAAAGAATATAGAGAAGCTGTAGATAAATATGGTGAAGAAAGTTTTGTAGCTGGAATGGGTGCAGAATCTATTAAAAGACTTTTGGAAGAAATAGATCTTGAACAATTAGCTACAGAGCTAAAAGATGATTTAAAAAGCAGCACAGGTCAGAAGAAAGTAAGAATAATAAGAAGATTAGAAGTAGTAGAGTCCTTTAGAAAATCAACTAATAGACCAGAGTGGATGATTATAGATGTTATACCTGTAATACCACCAGATTTAAGACCTATGGTTCAACTTGATGGAGGAAGATTTGCTACATCAGATTTAAATGACCTTTATAGAAGAGTTATAAATAGAAATAATAGATTGAAAAAGCTTTTGGATTTAGGAGCGCCAGACATAATAGTAAGAAATGAAAAAAGAATGCTTCAAGAAGCAGTGGATGCTCTTATAGACAATGGTAGAAGAGGAAGACCTGTAACAGGTCCAGGAAATAGACCATTAAAATCACTATCTGATATGTTAAAAGGTAAGCAGGGAAGATTTAGACAGAACCTTCTTGGAAAACGTGTTGACTATTCTGGACGTTCCGTTATAGTTGTTGGACCTGAACTTAAAATGTATCAGTGCGGACTTCCTAAGGAAATGGCATTAGAGCTATTTAAGCCTTTTGTTATGAAAAAACTTGTTGAAAGTGGGTTAGCTCATAACATAAAGAGTGCTAAGAGAATGGTAGAAAGAGTTCAAGCGCAGGTTTGGGATGTTCTTGAAGAAGTTATATCTGATCATCCGGTACTATTAAACCGTGCACCTACTCTTCACAGACTAGGAATTCAAGCATTCCAACCTGTTCTTGTTGAAGGTAGAGCAATAAAACTGCATCCATTATCTTGTACTGCATATAATGCTGACTTTGACGGTGACCAGATGGCTGTTCACGTACCATTATCCGTTGAAGCTCAAGCTGAAGCAAGATTTTTAATGCTTGCAGCTCATAACATAATGAAACCTTCAGATGGTAAGCCAGTTGTTGTTCCAACACAGGATATGGTACTTGGTTCATACTATCTAACAATGGATAAAGATGGCGTAGAGGGTGAAGGGAAAATATTCTCATCACCAGAAGAAGTAATTATGGCTTATCAGCTTAAAGAAGTGAATATACATGCTAGAATAAAAGTTAAAATGTCAAAGATTAAAGATGGCGTGTTAACAAGCGGAATTATAGAAACTACTCCAGGTAAGATTATATTTAATGAATCTATACCACAGGATTTAGGTTTTGTAGATAGAAGTAATCCTGAAAATGAATTTAAGTTGGAAGTTGACTTCCTTGTTACAAAGAAAAACTTAGGTAAAGTAATAGATAAGTGTTATATGAAGCATGGAGCAACAAAAACTTCTATAATGCTTGATTTGATAAAAGCAAAAGGTTATCACTATTCTAGTATAGGCGCTATAACAGTTTCTACCTCAGATATGGTGGTTCCAGAAGCTAAAAAGAGATTACTTGCAGAAGCGGATGCTGCGGTTGATAAAATCGAAAAAATGTATAGAAGAGGCTTTATCTCCGAGGATGAAAGATATGAAAGAGTTATAGAAAAATGGACTAAAACTACAGAAGATGTAGCAGATGAGCTTATGGCGAGTCTTGATAAGTTCAACCCAATATTCATGATGGCAGACTCTGGAGCGAGAGGTTCTAAGAGCCAGATAAAACAGCTTGCTGGAATGAGAGGTCTTATGGCTAATCCGTCAGGTAAAATTATAGAATTACCTATAAGAGCTTCTTTTAGAGAGGGTCTAGACGTACTTGAGTACTTTATATCAACTCACGGAGCTAGAAAAGGTAATGCGGATACAGCATTAAAGACTGCAGACTCAGGATATCTAACAAGAAGACTTGTTGATGTAAGCCAAGATGTTATAGTAAGAGAAGAAGATTGTGGAACACTTGAAGGATACAACGTTGCAGAAATAAAAGAAGGAAATGAAGTAATAGAAAGCTTAGCTGAGAGACTTACAGGAAGATATTCTGCAGAAGATATTATGGATCCAAAATCTGGAGAAATAATAGTGGCAAGAGATAGCTATATGAATGAAGAAATTGCTGAAAAAGTTGAAAAGCTAGGAGTAAAGAGAGTTAAAATAAGATCTGTATTTACTTGTAAATCAAAGCATGGAGTATGTTCAAAGTGCTATGGTATGAACATGGCTACAGCACAAAGAATCAATATAGGCGAGGCTGTTGGTATAGTGGCTGCACAAAGTATAGGAGAGCCTGGTACACAGCTTACAATGAGAACATTCCACACTGGTGGTGTTGCAGGAGCAGATATAACTCAAGGTCTTCCAAGAGTTGAAGAATTATTTGAAGCTAGAAAACCTAAGGGTCTTGCTATAGTAAGTGAGGTTTCTGGTACTGTTAAGATGGAAGAAACAAAGAAGAAGAGAACTATTTCAGTAATAACAGAAGCTGGAGAAGAGATAACTTACGATATTCCATTTGGTTCAAGGCTTAAAGTATCAAATGGTGAGGTAATAAATGCTGGTGATGAGATAACAGAAGGTTCTGTTAACCCACACGATGTATTGAGAATTAAAGGTGTTCAAGGCGTTAAAAACTATCTTTTATCTGAAGTTCAAAAAGTTTATAGACTTCAAGGCGTTGACATAAACGATAAGCATCTTGAGGTAGTTGTAAGACAGATGACAAGAAAGATAAAAATAGAGGAGTCTGGGGATACTGAATTATTACCAGGAACAATGATAGATATTTTCGACTTTGACGAAGAAAATTCGAGAATAGAGGAACAGGGTGGAAGACCAGCTGTAGGAAGAGTATCATTACTTGGTATAACTAAAGCAGCCTTAGCTACTGATTCATTCCTTTCAGCAGCTTCATTCCAAGAGACTACAAGAGTACTTACGGATGCCGCTATTAAAGGGAAAATTGATCCATTACTTGGATTAAAAGAAAATGTTATAATCGGTAAACTAATACCAGCAGGTACCGGAATGACAAGATATAGATCAATTAGAATCAATACCGAAAAGGAAACTGAGGAAAAACAGTTAAATAATGAAATTGAAGCTTAGAAGATAAGTTATTGACATAATAGTGCTAAGATGATAAAATACATCTGTATGTTTTAAAAGGAGACAGAGTTTTTTTAAAACTTTGTCTCTATAGCACTGTAAGGGGGAATAGAGATAATGATTTACAGGCTTGAAGGAAATAAGGTTGTCGGTGTGAAACAAACAGTTAAAGCTATAAAAAATGGTACTGCAAAGACTATTTATATTGCAAAAGATGCCGATGATAAATTGATGCAGTCAGTAAAAGTATTAATTGATGAAAATTCCCTAGAAGTAGTATATGTTAATACGATGAAGGATTTAGGAAAACTTTGTGGAATTGACGTAGGAGCAGCTACTGCTGCTGTACTAAATAACTAGTGCTTGTTTAAAATAGCTTTCATAATATAATTTAACATAAAAATTGTTATAAGCAGTTTGGTTAACTAGGTGAATTTTATCTAGTTATCTGATATTTTAAAGGAGGTGTAAATATGCCAACAATTAGCCAATTGGTAAGAAAAGGAAGAAAGACTGTAGGCTCAAAATCAACAGCACCAGCACTTAAGGAATGCCCACAAAAAAGAGGAGTTTGTACAGTAGTAAAAACTACTACTCCTAAGAAACCAAACTCAGCGCTAAGAAAAATTGCCAGAGTTAGATTAACAAATGGTTATGAAGTTTCAGCGTACATTCCAGGTGTAGGACATAACTTACAAGAACACAGCGTTGTTCTTATAAGAGGTGGAAGAGTAAAAGACCTTCCAGGTGTTAGATACCATATTGTCAGAGGAGCATTAGACTCAGCTGGAGTAGCTAACAGATTACAATCAAGATCAAAGTATGGTGCTAAGAGACCAAAACAAAAATAGTTTTGGAATAAGTTAATTTGAAAACAGTGCTATGTCTTCAGCATTTATATAGATTTAATAAATAGATTTGCAGAAGTACAAAGCACTTTGCGGTTGGGTGTAGTTAAGCACGCTACAACCGAGTACCGATGAACTTAAAATAAGTATTGTTAAGGAGGGAAGAAAAGTGCCAAGAAAAGGACATATTGCTAAAAGAGATGTATTACCAGATCCAATGTACAACAGTAAGGTTGTAACTAAATTTATAAACAGTATAATGGAAGATGGTAAAAAGGGAGTAGCTCAAAAAGTATGTTACTCTGCTTTTGAAATAATCCGTGAAAAAACAAACAAGGAACCAATGGAAGTATTTGAAGAGGCTATGAACAATGTAATGCCACTACTTGAAGTAAAAGCAAGAAGAATAGGTGGTGCTACATACCAGGTTCCAATGGAAGTTAGACCAGAAAGAAGACAGACTTTAGGAATCAGATGGATGCTTGCCGCAGCTAGAAAAAGAGGCGAGAAGTACATGAGAGAAAGACTTGCAAATGAATTAATGGATGCAGCTAATAACACAGGTGCAGCTGTTAAGAAAAGAGAAGATACTCATAAAATGGCTGAAGCTAATAAGGCTTTTGCACATTATAGATATTAATACTCAAAACTGTTTTGGTGTTTCACCAAAACAGTTTTGTCGAATTTAAAGTTCTGAAATTTATACTTTAAGGAGGAAGAGTAAGTGGGAAGACAATATCCATTAGAGAAATTCCGTAATATCGGAATAATGGCGCACATTGATGCAGGAAAAACTACAACTACTGAGCGTATACTTTTCTATACAGGAAAGACTCATAAAATAGGAGAAGTTCACGAAGGCCAGGCTACAATGGACTGGATGGTTCAAGAGCAAGAAAGAGGTATAACAATAACATCAGCAGCAACTTTCTGCCAATGGAGAGGTCATGCGATAAACATAATAGATACACCAGGACACGTGGATTTTACAGTAGAAGTTGAAAGATCATTAAGAGTTCTAGATGGTGCTGTTACTGTACTAGATGCTAAAAGTGGAGTTGAGCCACAAACTGAAACAGTATGGAGACAGGCGGATAACTATAGAGTTCCAAGAATGGTTTATATTAACAAAATGGACTCAACAGGTGCGGATTTCTACATGTGTGTAAACACATTAAGAGATAGATTACACTGTAATGCAACTCCTATTCAAATTCCGGTAGGAGCAGAAGATCAATTTAAGGGAATCATAGACCTTGTAAAAAATGAAGCTATAATATATGAAGATGATTTAGGAACAGTTATGGATTCAGTGGAAATCCCAGCTGAATTAAAAGATAAAGCTGAAGAGTATAGGAATGCTTTACTTGAAGCAGTAGCTGAGCAAGATGAAGAATTAATGATGAAATATCTTGATGGCGAAGAATTAACTGAAGAAGAAATAAATGCAGCACTTAGAAAAGGTGTTATAGCTAATGAAATAGTACCAGTTGTTTGTGGTTCATCATACAAAAATAAAGGAGTTCAACCAATGATAGATGCTGTAGTAGCTTACATGCCATCACCAGTTGACATTCCGGCAATTAAAGGTACTAATCCAGATAATGGTGCAGAAGATGAAAGACCAGCAGATGACAACGCTCCAATGTCAGCATTAGCATTTAAAATTGCGACAGACCCATTTGTAGGAAGATTAGCATTTACAAGAATCTATTCTGGAATAATGAAGAGTGGTACTTATGTATATAACTCAACTAAAGGTAAGAAGGAAAGAATAGGAAGACTTGTTAAGATGCATGCAAATCACAGAGAAGAAGTTGAAGAACTTCGTGCAGGTGATTTAGGTGCTATAGTTGGATTAAAAGAAACTACTACAGGTAATACTCTTTGTGACGAATCAAGTCCAATTATACTTGAAAGTATGGAATTCCCAGATCCAGTTATAGATGTTGCTATAGAGCCAAAGACTAAGGCTGGTCAAGAAAAGATGGGTATTGCTTTAGCTAAACTTGCTGAAGAAGATCCAACATTTAAAACATTTACTAATCAAGAAACTGGCCAGACAATTATTTCTGGTATGGGTGAGCTTCACCTTGAAATAATCGTTGATAGACTTCAAAGAGAATTTAAAGTTGAATGTAACGTTGGTAAGCCACAAGTTGCATACAAAGAAACTATCAGAAAAGCTGTTAAAGCTGAAGGTAAGTTTGTTAGACAGTCTGGTGGACGTGGTCAATATGGTCACTGCTGGATAGAAATGATACCAACAGAAGAGGAATACTCATTTGAAAATGCTATCGTTGGAGGAGCTATTCCAAAAGAATATATATCACCAATCGATGCTGGTATTCAAGAAGCTTCAGATACTGGTGTAGTTGCTGGTTATCCAGTTATCAACTTTAAAGTTAAACTTGTTGATGGATCATACCATGATGTTGACTCATCAGAAATGGCGTTTAAGATCGCTGGATCTATGGCGTTTAAAAATGCTATGTCTAAAGCAGACCCAGCATTACTTGAGCCAATGATGAAGGTTGAAGTTATAGTGCCAGAAGAGTACATGGGAGATGTAATGGGAGACGTTAACTCAAGAAGAGGAAGAATTGAGGGTATGGATCCAAGAGCAGGAGCTCAAGTAATAAGAGCTTTTGTACCACTTTCAGAAATGTTTGGATATGCAACAACTCTAAGATCAAGAACTCAAGGTAGAGGTGTTTACTCAATGGTATTTGACCACTATGAAGAAGTGCCAAAGAGCATCCAAGAACAAATTACAGGAAAGAAAAATGCTTAATTATAAATAAATTACGTAATTTTAAGGAGGAATAAAAATGTCAAAAGCTAAATT
>NZ_JAEEGB010000033.1 GCF_016316925.1 Clostridium aciditolerans
TTTGTTTACACTCTGTTTAATTTTGAGGGATTAAATGTCTAAATGACATTTGATGAGTAATTTAGACACGGAAATGTCGTTTAAAATTACTCCGGGCCTTTAGGCAAAAGCCTAAATGGCTTTCAACGGGCAATTTAGCTGGATGTAAAGCAATATTGTTTTTTATAGAATTTATGTGTGATTTATGCTAGTAGGTAGCTTAAATCACACTTTTTATTTATCTTAAAATTTCATCTGAGGCTTAGAATCTGTTATACGACTCTCGTGTAAAAATTTAATATTTTCTATTCAATAAGAAAACCCTTATCAAAGTAAATTATTTTGATAAGGGTTTTTCATAATAAATTAAAATGAATTCCTAATATATTAATCTAACTAACTAATATAAATTTAAGCTTAGAAAAAGGTGAATATAGCAGAGATAAATAATACTATATATACCATTTTACTAAATATAGAATCCTTAATTCTATAATGAGCCCAGTTACCTAATACTGCGCCTATAAATAGAAAAGGCAGTGTAAATAATAAAAGTCTTAAAGTATCAGAGGTCAGCGAACCTTTAATAAAACTTTGCAAAATGACTATAGTATTCAAAGTAATCCAGAGCAAGCATAAGGTTGCCCTAAAATTAGTTTTGTTTTTAATTTTTTCTGAAGCATATAAAATTACAAGAGGGCCGCCAGAGGCAAAAGCACCATGGATGCATCCCCCTAAAAATAAAATGAAGCTTAATACATGATTGTTTATTGGTTTTGTAGCCTTGTATTTACCATAACTTAACAAGAGGCCTCTAATGGCAACTGCGATCATAAACAATGCTAATATTCTTTTCAAAGTGCTTTCTGGTAATTTGTCAAAAGCCCAAAAACCAAGAGGAAGACCTAAGCTAACATAACATAATATTCTTATATAGTGGTTCCAAAGAATATGTTTATAAGAATTTATTATTATAAAGATAGACAAAAGAAGGCTGCAAATTGCCAAAATTGGTTTTGAGACTTTAATTCCAACAAGCATTATACAAAAGGGCATAGCAAGTACTGTGCAACCGAATCCTGTTATACCCTCTAAAAAATGTGTTATAAGTACAGTTAGTCCAAAAAGAATTATTGTTATAATACTCATGATACCCCCTATTTAAAATAAAAAATAAATAAAACAAGCCAATTACATAATAGCATATTTTTAGATGTTTATTCTATCAGGAGCATATAAATAAGCATTTTGTATTATTTCATAACCTTCTTTTTAGTATATTTCTGATATAAATAAAAAATCTCTTCTTACGATACAATGTATCGATACATTTTGAGTAAACGTAAATTTAATATATTATAGTTTCAAAGGAAGCAAATAATTTTGCAAAAAAACATTATTGGGGGTATTCAAATGGAAAAATATGAATTAAACAAAAATCTTGCTCAGATGCTTAGAGGCGGAGTAATAATGGATGTTGTAAATCCAAGAGAGGCTGAAATAGCTCAAAAAGCTGGAGCTTGCGCTGTTATGGCTTTGGAAAGAGTTCCATCTGATATAAGAAAACAAGGTGGAGTAGCAAGAATGTCTGATCCAAAAATGATTAAGGAAATTCAAGCAGCGGTTTCAATACCAGTTATGGCTAAGGTTAGAATAGGACATTTTGTAGAAGCTCAAATACTAGAGAGTCTAGGAATAGATTATATTGATGAAAGTGAAGTTTTAACACCTGCTGACGAAGCTTTCCATATTAATAAGTGGGATTTTAAGGTACCTTTTGTATGTGGAGCTAAAAATCTAGGAGAAGCTCTTAGAAGAATAGGTGAAGGTGCTTCAATGATAAGAACTAAAGGCGAAGCAGGTACTGGTAATGTTGTTGAAGCTGTTCGTCATATGAGAACCATGATGGATGATATTAGAAAAGTAAGAAATGCATCAGAACAAGAGCTAATGACTATTGCTAAAGAAATGTGTGCGCCTTATGATCTTGTAAAATATGTTTGGAAAGAAGGAAAATTACCTGTAGTAAATTTTGCTGCCGGTGGTGTAGCAACTCCAGCAGATGCAGCACTTATGATGCAGCTTGGCTCAGAAGGTGTTTTTGTAGGTTCAGGAATATTTAAATCCTCAGATCCAGAAAAAAGAGCAAAGGCTATAGTGCTTGCAACAACTTATTATAATGATCCTAAGGTTTTGGCAGAGGTATCAGAGGATTTAGGTGAGCCAATGAGTGGATTAGACTTAAGGGATTTAAGTAACAGATACGCTGAAAGGGGCTGGTAGGATGAAGATAGGAGTCCTATCCATCCAAGGCGGAGTTAGAGAACATATTAATCATGTAAAGGCTCTGGGAGCTGATGCTGTTGAAATAAAAAAGTTGGAGGACTTACAAGGGATTGACGGATTAATCCTTCCTGGAGGAGAAAGTACTGCAATAGGCAAGATTTTGAGAGAAAGAAATTTACTTAATCCTCTTAAAGAAAAAATAATATTAGGATTACCAGTTTGGGGAACTTGCGCAGGAATGATATTATTGGCAAAAGAAATTGATAGTGAAGATATTACACATCTTTCAGTTATGGATATAAAAGTTAGAAGAAATGCTTATGGCCGCCAAATAGATAGTTTTGAAACAGAAGCTGCTATTGAGGGGATTACACAGGAGCCTATACCACTTGTATTCATACGCGCGCCTTATATAGTAGGTGTAGGAGATAAGGTGAAGATTTTACATAAGCTAAATGGAAATATTGTGGCAGCAGTACAAGATAACATATTAGTAACATCATTTCACCCAGAATTAACTAAAGACCTTAAATTTCACAAATATTTTTTAGAATTGTGTAATAAGCCAAATATAAGTTGTACAAATATTTGTTAGAAAAAGAATAGAAGAGCAGGGAAGATAAGAGTCTTTCCTGCTTTTTTACTTATAATGCCAAAGAAGATATAGCCTTTATCGATCCATATGCAATAAAGCATTGATTCTTCTTTCTCTAAAGTACTATAATTAAAGTGATTATAGTATAAATTACCATGACTACCAATAATAAAAATTATTGGTACTTAATTATAACTGGAGAAGGTGATAATTATGATTGATGTCTTGAAAGTTGAAAGTCAGTGGAGGAGATTTGTAGAGCATAATGAGATACCTAAGGATATAAGGCAAGATATTTTAAATTCTTGGATTAGGTGTAAAAAATACAAGGTTGATCCAAGTGACGGAAGAGGTAAGGAGTTATCTAAAAGTGAATTTAATAAAATATTAGATAAGCATAAAGAACTTATTGAAATAGCAATACCTGTTATGCTGGATATATTTAATCTTTTGAAGGAGTCAAATTATTCCATTATTTTAACGGATGAGAATGCGGTAGTTCTTGAAGTCATTGGAAATGAAAAAATAATGGACAAGAATACAAGGCTGAATTTTTTGAAAGGATGTAAATGGACTGAAGAAAATGTAGGTACAAATGCCATTGGTACATGCCTTCATCTGAACAAACCAATTCAAACTTTAGGTGCAGAGCACTATTGCAAAAATCAGCATGGATGGACATGTTCTGCTGCGCCAATACATGATAATAAAGGAAAGATTATAGGCATTATTGATTTATCCGGTAACTTTTATGATTTTCACTCACATACTCTTGGAATAGTCGTTGAAGCTGCAAATGCTATACAAAAACAGTTTTCAATAATTGAGCATAGAAAGTGGGCAGAAACAGCGTTTAACTCTATTGATGATGGAATTTTAGTTATAGATACTGATTTTACGGTAAGAGATTTTAATTTAAAGATGTGTGAATTATTAAATATACCTCAGCAAGAATTCTATAAAATTGATATAAAAATGTTATTAAAAGATATAATTAAAGATATGAATAACTTTAATCAAAGCAATAAAATAAATTATAGAGAAGTCAGCTTATACATAGATAATCGTAGAGTAGAATGTAATATAAGTGTTACACTAGTACAAAAAGAGGAAAAACATATAGGCTTTGTAATTCTTGCTAAGAAAGTTGATAGTTTGCGGCATGTAGTTAGCAAAATAGCAGGGTTTTCCTCAAAATATTCCTTTGATAACATAATAACTAATAATTCTAAAATGATATCTGTTGTTCAAGAAGCTAAAAGTATTGCAGCTAATGATTGCACTGTATTAATTAACGGAGAAAGTGGAACTGGTAAAGAATTGTTTGCACACTCTATTCATAATGCAAGTAATAGACGTAATGGACCATTTGTAGCAATAAATTGTGCTGCATTACCAAAGGATTTAGTGGAAAGCGAGCTTTTTGGATATGAAAAAGGATCATTCACTGGGGCTTCTAAGGAAGGCTGCCCTGGAAAGTTCGAACTAGCGAATACAGGAACAATTTTTTTGGATGAAATTGGAGAGCTGCCACTAGAAATTCAATCTAAGCTTCTTAGAGTTTTAGATAATCACACTATAACAAGGATTGGCGGAAAGTATGAAAGAAAATTAGATGTAAGAGTTATAGCTGCAACAAATAGAAATTTATATAATGAAATTCAGGCAAATAATTTCAGAGGGGATCTGTATTATAGAATAAATGTGTTTAATATAAAATTGATTCCGCTTAGAGAACGGCCAGAAGATGTTGAACTTTGTACAGAATTTTTTTTGCAGAGACTAAATGATAAAAATTCTGGGACAAAGAAGTTGTTTGATAAAGATTTTATTGATTCCATTAAAAAACACAATTGGCCAGGAAACGTTAGAGAATTAGAAAATGTTATTCAAAGGGCATACTATCTATCGAAAAGCGATACTATATCTCATTTAGTTATACCTGAATATATTAATGAAAATAACAAGGAAGTTATAGGTTTTTCTAATAATAATGAATTTAGACCTGACAAGCTAGAAGAAATAGAAAAAAGTTCAATTGTTAAAGCATTAGAATATTGTGATGGAAATGTTGTTAAGGCAAGTAAACTAATCGGTATTGGAAAGTCTACACTTTACAGGAAAATAAAAAAGTATGAATTAAGCACAGTGCCAAAGTGGGAAAAATAACTGAAAATTCCCACTTTGGCACTGTGTTTTTCCCAAAATGAATCTTAAGTAAAAGCTCTATTTAGCAATATAAGAATTTTCAGTGAATTGAGTATTGGCATGTCTTTTGCTTTTTAAATAATAGCAGAAGAGGGGGTGTGTTCTATTAAGAGATTTGTAATAGAATTTGGGTTAGGAGCTGATTTTCACGGATAGGATGTCAAAAGGGCAGCAGAAAAAGCTGTTACAGATGCTGTATCAAGAAGCTGTCTTTGCGGCTCAAAATTATCCGGATTTTGGAGACATTGATGACAGCATAGAAGTTGCAATAGCCTGTATTGAAGTAGGTATTGAAAAAAATTGAATGGGGGGAATAACATTGAATATATCAAATAGTAAAGTAATTGATATGTACAAAACTATGTTAAAAATAAGAAAATTTGAGGAAGTTGCTGTGAATGCTTCCGCAGAAGGAAGAATACCTGGATTTATTCATCTTTATATAGGGGAAGAAGCGGTGGCAACAGGTGTTTGCGCTAATTTAAATGATAACGATTATATAACAAGTACTCATAGAGGTCATGGTCACATAGTGGCAAAGGGTGGAAACTTAAAATTTATGATGGCAGAGCTTTTTGGAAAAGCAACAGGCTATTGTAAAGGAAGAGGTGGCTCAATGCATATAGCAGATGCCACAAAAGGTATTCTAGGAGCAAATGGTATAGTAGGTGCTGGCCATGATTTAGCCCTAGGAGCAGGTTTAAGTGCACAATACAGAGGAACTGATCAAGTTTGTATATGTTTCTTTGGAGATGCATCAACAAATCAAGGCACATTCCATGAAGCATTGAACATGGCAAGCGTATGGAAGCTACCAATTGTATTTGTATGTGAAAATAATGGATATGGAATATCCACAAGTCAGAAGAGACATCAGGCAATCAAGGATGTAGCAGATAGAGGGGCAGCCTATAATGTTCCTGGAGTTGTAGTTGATGGAAACGATGTTTTTGCAGTTTATGAGGCAGCAGATGAGGCTATAAAAAGAGCAAGAGAAGGTAAGGGACCAACAATAGTAGAGTGTAAGACTTATAGACAAAGAGGGCACTTTGAAGGAGATCCTTGCACATATAAACCAAAGGAAGAACAGGAAGAATGGGTAAAAAAAGATCCTATACCAAGGTTTGAAAAATATATACTTGAAAATGGAGTATTAAGTGAAGAAGGAATAAAGGAAGTACAAGCTGATATTGATAACCAAATTAAAGAAGCTGTAGAATTTGCAGATAACAGTCCTCAGCCAGAATTAAAGGTAGCACTAGAAGATGTCTATAGTGACATAAAAGAGGAGGTAAGATAATATGAAAACTATGACTTATATGGAAGCTATAAGAGAAGCGATGAGAATTAAAATGAAAGAAGATGAAAAGGTTTTAATACTTGGAGAAGATGTAGGAGCATTTGGAGGCTGTTTCGGGTTAACAGGAACACTTCATTCAGAGTTTGGTGATAAAAGAGTAAGAGATACTCCAATATCTGAAGGAGCAATAGTTGGATGTGCTATTGGAGCGGCTGCTACAGGATTAAAGCCAATTGCAGAAATAATGATGGCAGATTTTGTTACAGTTGCAATGGATATGTTAGTTAATCAAGCTGCAAAGCTTAGATATATGTTTGGAGGAAAAATAAGTCTTCCAATGGTTGTTAGACTGCCAGGTGGCGGCGGGCTATCAGCTGCAGCTCAACACTCACAATCCTTAGAAGCTTGGCTTACACATGTACCAGGACTTAAGGTTGTTTATCCGTCAACCCCAGCTGATGCAGCAGGATTACTGCTTACAGCTATAGATGATGACAATCCTGTTGCATTTATAGAACATAAAGGAATATATAGTTTAAAAGGTGAAGTTCCAGATGATATCAAACCAATACCATTTGGAGTAGCTGATATAAAGAAAGAGGGAAAAGATATTACTATTATAGCTACAGGTAAAATGGTTCATGAAGCCTTAAAAGCTGCAGAAAAGCTTTCTAAGGAAGGTGTTGAAGCAGAGGTAGTAGATCCAAGAACATTATTCCCATTAGATAAAGAAACTATATTTAATTCTGTAAAGAAGACTAATAAAGCCTTAGTTGTTACAGAAGAAAATAAAAGAGGGGGATATGGTGGTGAAATTTCTGCTATCATATGTGAAGAAATTTTTGATTATCTTGATGCACCTGTAGTTAGAATTGGAGCACTTAACACTCCAATACCATTTTCACCAGTCCTTGAAAACTTTGTACTTCCTGATTCCAATGATATAGTTAATGGCGTTAAAAAATTATTTTAATTTTAATTGGGGGGGCTTCCCCCCACACAATTAGGTGAGGTTATGTATGAATAAAATTGGAATTATAGCCAATCCATCCTCTGGTAAAGATATTAGGCGACTTGTATCCCACGTTACAACAGTTGATAATAACGAATAAGCACTATTTATATGGGAGATGTTGATATAATCAATCTTAATAGTCAGTATGAATTTACTAGCAAAGAAGCCGGAACCATTGCTTTAGACGGAGAACGGGAAATTACCTTTAAGTCTGGAGAAAGATTTACTTTTAAAATAACGAGGAATGGCCCACTGCGAGTTGATATTATAAATACATTAGAACTAGCTCAAAAAAGTGGTTTTTTTAAAATAGATTAGTTTTGAAGATATTAGAAAAGGGGGAATATTTATGGCAAAGGTTGTAGTTATGCCAAAACTAGGACTTACAATGAAAGAAGGCACGTTAGTAACTTGGAATAAAAAAGAGGGGGATGAAATCAAAGTAGGAGAGGTTTTATTTGAGATATCGACAGATAAGTTGAGCAATGATTTTGAATCAAGTGATGAAGGAATAGTGAGAAAATTACTCGTAAATGAAGGAGATGTAGTTGAATGCTTAAAGCCAGTTGCAATTATTGGTAGTGCTGATGAAGATATATCTTCTTTATTAAATGATTCCTTATCAAATAGTGAATCAGTGGAGCAAAGCGGTAGTAAATTACCAGAAAAAGAATTAGAAGAAGTGAATGGTGAAGGGAGAAAACAAGGAAGAATAAAAGCCTCTCCAGCGGCTAAGAAGGTGGCTTTAGAAAATAATATAGATATCACATTAGTTGAAGGTACAGGCCCACAGGGGAGAATAACAATTGAAGATGTAGAAAAGTATATTGAAAGTAGTAAAAACAAAGTAAAAGCATCCCCAATGGCAAGTAAAATAGCAAAGGAATTAAATGTTGATTTATCAGAAATAGAAAAAGATGGAAGGATAATGAAAGAGGATATTGTATCCTTATGTAAGTGTAATAAGACTTCGGAGGATACCTATGTTGAAAAGAGAGTTCCAATGTCTCAAATGAGGAAGGTAATTGCTTCGAGAATGCATGAAAGCTGGGTTACTTCTCCAACAGTAACATATGACATAAAAGTTGATATGACTAACTTAAAGAGATTTAAGGATGCTCTTAAAGATGTATGTAAAGTAACTTATACAGATTTGTTAGTAAAAATAGTTTCAAAGGTATTATTGCAGTATCCTTTACTTAATTGTTCTGTTGATGGAAATGAATTAATCTTAAGAAACTTTGTAAACATGGGTATAGCAGTGGCTTTAGATGAGGGACTTGTAGTGCCAGTAATCAAATGTGCGGATCAAAAAGGATTAGAAGAAATTTCAACAACAATAAAAGAATTAGCTGATAAGGCAAAGAAGAATGCACTTAAACCTGATGAAATTACTGGTGGAACATTTACAATAACTAATCTTGGAATGTATGGCATAGAATATTTCTCTCCAATTATAAATCAACCGGAAGTTGCTATACTAGGAGTAAATAAAATTACGGAAACTCCAATAGCTAAAAATGGTGAAATAGTTATAAAACCTCTTATGAATTTATCCCTTACTGCTGATCATAGAGCAGTAGATGGGTCAGTAGCAGCTCAATTCTTGTCAAAGCTTAAAGGCTTTATTGAGAAACCAGAGATGTTAATATTGTAGGGAGATGATGAGTATGAAGTTAGTTATTGTAGGTGGAGGACCAGGTGGATATGTAGCTGCAATTCGAGCAGCGCAATTAGGTGCTGAAGTAACATTAATTGAAAAAGAAAAGCTTGGGGGAACTTGTTTGAATGTTGGATGCATACCTACCAAGGTATTAGCACATACATCTGATTTATTAGAAGAGCTTAAAGAAGCTAAAAAGATAGGAATAGATATTGAAGGTAGCGCAAAAGTTAATTGGAGTAAGCTTCAAAATAGAAAAAAATATATAATAAAAAGACTTGTATCAGGAGTTTCAGGTTTACTCACTGCTAATAAAGTAAAGGTAATTAACGGAACTGGAAAACTTCAAGCAGGCAATGTGGTTTTTGTTGCAAAAGAGGATGGAACTGTAGAAGAAATTAAATACGATAAATTAGTAATAGCATCCGGATCTAGGGCATTTATACCAGCTATAGAGGGAAAAGAGCTTACAGGAGTAATTGATAGCACAGGTGCATTAAATTTGGAGAAAGTACCTAGTAGTCTTGTTGTTATTGGTGGAGGAGTAATAGGTATAGAATTGGCTAATATTTTCAATAGTATGGGCTGTAAAGTAACTGTTATTGAAATGATGCAGCACATTTTGCCGCCAATAGATAGAGAAATTTCAGAAATGCTTAAAAATAAATTGATAAAAGATGGCATTGAAATACACACAAACCACAGGGTCACAAAAATTGAAGAGTGTGCTGAAGACCTTCAAGTTAGCTTTTCTGGTGAAAAAGATTTAGTCGTTAACGCAGAAAAAGTTTTAATTGCTGTAGGAAGAGCAGCAAATATTAAGGATTTAAATTTAGAAGCTGTAGGCATAAAGACAGAAAGAAATTACATTGTAGTTAATGACAAAATGGAAACAAATATTAAAAACATATATGCAATTGGTGATTGTACAGGCAAAAATATGCTGGCACATGTGGCTTCAGATCAAGGTATAGTAGCTGTAGAAAATATAATGGGGAAAAACAAAGAAATGGATTATAAAACTGTACCCGCTTGCGTATACACCAAACCTGAATTAGCGACCGTTGGATTAACTGAAGAGCAGGCAAAGGAGAAAGGTATAGATTACAAAGTAGGTAAGTTTCCGCTAATAGCCAATGGAAAATCCCTTATAATGAATGAAACTACAGGTATAATAAAAGTTATTTCAGATAAAAAGTATGATGAAATACTTGGAGTCCATATACTTGGACCAAGAGCAACAGATTTAATAGCTGAAGCTGCATTAGCGCTGAGGCTAGAAGCTACTACAGAAGAAATAATAACTACGGTACATGCCCATCCAACTGTTGGAGAAGCAATGAAAGAAGCTGTACTTGCAGTTAACAAAGAGGCTATTCACATATTAAATGAGTAATTATTCAACATATAGGGGCACTAACTGACCGTCTAGTACCCCTATATATAACTTATTCTAAACCTATCTAGTTTCTTCTACATGATTCAATTCAGATGAATTTAGTTTGTTAAATATTTGCATGTCCATTTTGCCACATGAAGACATGTGATTTTTCTTTTGGAAATTTCTTACCGCTAACATTGTATCAAAGCTAGAAAAATTTTTAGAAGTCTCGAAGTCTAAAGTTTTTTTAGGCGCTTTTTCTCCTAATCTTGTTTTAGAAAGAGAGGTGTTAATAATTTTCCTCTTTAGGTTATTATTTAGTACAGTTTCAATGTATTCAATAATATCTTTTCTATTATTTAAGTTAATAAGTTCAGAGGAAATTTCACTGTAGCTATATATAAATTGAGTTAATTTGCTTTTTGCAATTATCTGCTGCAAACACACAGAGTCTATCTCTAAAGTCATATCAATATCTGTAGATGATACCATAAACAATTGATCTTTTTTCATAAGGTCTATGCTCCTTTTTAAATTTTATATTAATTCTAAAGTTAATACAGTTTTATGTATTAACTTTAACTTATGTAAAATAATTAAATATTAACCTTTCATGAGAAATATACGAAGGTGTATATAAATATAAGGGGGTAGAAATGAATTTAATAATAAGACACAGGCATATTAAAAGTAGTTCTTTTAATATGCCTGTGTCTTATCAAGTGATTCTTAGGTTCAGATGGAGTTTGCTTATAAGTATGACTTTCTCCATCTGAACCTTAGAAGAACTTATCCAGGCGCGTAGCAGTGCTTATCCCCCAGTTAAGCAGAGAGCCTAAATCTTAAGTAGATATCCCAAATCTGTGATTTGGTGATAGTCACTTACACAGAGTGCTGATTTAGTGCGAATCGCTTACTCCTTCGACAATAGGAGAAGGAGTTTCATACAAAGATGGTGGTGTTAGCAATGGTAGCGATCGGATAAATTTTTATTAAACCTATAAAGTAACTGTTGCATTAGAAATAATTTCATATTATTATTTAGTTAACGAACGTTAATTAAGGGGGGATTTCATGAAGAAGAAAATTAAAGAAAATGCGGTACGGCTATTTTGTGAAAGGGGATTTTCAGGTACATCAATAAGAAACATTTCTGATTCTGTTGGAATAACTGCAGCAGCTGTATATTCACATTTTAAATCAAAAGAAGAACTTTTTCTCGAGGTGTTTGCTGAGGGATGGAGAGCAGTGGCAGAAGAGGTAAATATCATTAAAAATAAAGAAAAGGATTTAACTTCTGAACTTCTTTTTAAGATATATAAATATCATGTTAACTATTATTTGAAGGAAAAAGAAAAAACTATTTTTCTTTTTAGGAGTACTATGTTTCCAGCAAGTGAATTAAAAGAAAAAGTAATTAAAATTTTTTATAGGGAATTAAATGATACTCATGAGTTTATAGGAAATATTTTTAAAGATATGGTTGCTAAAGGTATAGTAAGGAATATACCAATTGAAAATTATGTGTACACGTTTTATAGACTTATCGATAGTTTTATATTCGAAATAACTGCACTTAATAAAGCTATTACAGATGAAGAGTTAAATAAACATTGGCAATGCTATTGGCAGTACATAAAAGCATAAAAATATACTAATAAGATAAGACAAAATTTTTTATCTGAGGTGATTTTAATGAAAGTAATTAAATTTAAAAGAATAAAAACAAGAATATTAACATTACTCTTACCATTAATTATACTATCTATGTTAAGTTTATCTGCAATAAGTTATCAAACCTCAAAAAACCTTATAAATAATGAAATTGATAAACAAATGAATGAAAAGTTAGATAGTACTGTTTCTTCGATAGAAAAGTCTCTTACTAATCATAGCAAAATTCCTGTAACTTTAGCAAGAACAGTAGAAGTAGTAGGGAACACTATGGATAAAGAGCAGTATGTATCAATGCTAAAATCTTATGTAAATTCTAACGATGAAACTCTTGGTGCAGGGGTATGGTTTGAGCCATATAAATATAAATCTGATATTAAACACTTTGGGCCATATGCATATAAAAGTGATGGAGATTTAGTTTATACAGATGACTATAATGCAGAAAGCTACAACTATACAGAGCAGAGTTGGTATAAGGCAGGAGCAAATTCTGGGGGAAAAGCAGTTTGGACACCTCCATATTTAGATAATGTGACGAAGATATCAATGGTAACTTTAGCAGTACCATTTTATGATAAGGATAAAAAACTTTTAGGTGTAACAACTGCAGATATAGACTTAACTAGAATTCAAAAGATGATTAAGGAAATAAAAATTGGACAAACTGGTAAAGCATTTCTTGTGGATAAGGATGGAACTTATATAGCAGGGAGTGATTCTTCAAAAATTATGAAGACGAAATTACAGGACGATAATAATAAAAGTCTTGCCGATCTATCAAAAAACATAATGTCAGGGAAGAAATCTACAGGAAGTTTTACTGATAACAATGGGAAAAATATAATTTATTCTGCTCCAATAGCTGAAACTGGATGGGTTCTTGTGCTTACAATGCCAGATAAAGAATTGTATTCACCACTTAATGTTCTTATATATAAGCTTATTCCTGTAATTTTAGCTACAATAGCAGTTATAATATTAGCAATATTATTGTTTAGCAATTATATTGCATCATCAATAAAGAAAATTCTTGATTTTGGTACAGCTCTTGGAAATGGAGATTTAACTAAAACCATAGAAGTCAATTCAGAAGATGAATTCGGATCCCTTTCCAAGGAACTTTCAAAAGCTAATGAAAATATGAGTAAATTAATAACACAAATAGCTGACAGTTCTGGGGAAATCAGTTCTTCCAGTGAAGAATTATCAGCTACCATAGAGGAAATATCATCAAAGATGGATTCTATCAATGAAGCTACAAAGAATGTATCAAAAGGCACCGAGGAGCTGAGCTCATCCACAGAGGAGGTTAATACTTCAGTTGATGATATAAATTCTATTGTAAGTAATCTTACAAATAAATCGGCAGAAGTAAATAATTCTTCGCAGGAAATTCAAAGTCGTGCATCACAAATAAAAGATAGAGGACAAAATTCCATGAAAGTAGCAATAGGAATTTATGAAGAAAAACATTTAAAAATAGCCAAAGCTATTGAAAGTGGTAAAATAGTTGATGATGTAAAGATTATGGCTGAGTCTATCGCAAGTATAGCAGAGCAGACCAATTTACTAGCATTAAATGCTGCAATAGAAGCTGCTAGATCTGGAGAACATGGAAAAGGATTCGCTGTAGTTGCTGAAGAAGTTAGAAAACTTGCTGAACAATCAGCTCAAACTGTTATGAGTATACAAAGCATGGTTGTTGAAGTAAGAGAAGTATTTAATAACCTTTCACAGAATGCTGAAGAAATTTTAAATTTTGTTGAAAACAATGTAAAGTCAGATTATCAGTTGTTAGTTGATACAGGATTACAATATGAAAAAGACGCTGAATTTATTAATAATATAGCAGGAGAAATAAATAATGCTGTTGGTTTAGTAGCAGAATCTATAAGTAATATAAGTAGTTCTATTGAAAATGTATCAGCAATTGCAGAAGAATCTGCTGCAAGTTCTCAGGAAATAATGGGAAGTGTGGACGAAAATACTTTTGCAATTGAAGAAGTAGCAAAAGCATCGCAGAGCCAAACGGAACTTGCTGAGCGATTAAATGATTTAATACAACAATTTAAAATATAAATAAAGTTAGGTAATTTAAAAATTACCTAACTCAAATTCAGGGTAACTCTATATGCTTTTATAAACATATAGAGTTATTATTTTGCCTATATTATTTTAAACCTTGTTCGTAAGCTTCTACCATTTTCTTAACCATGTTTCCGCCTACTGAACCTGCTTCTCTGGAAGTAAGATCTCCATTATAGCCTTCTTTTAAATCTACGCCTACTTCTCTAGCGGATTCCATTTTAAATCTGTTTAGACCTTCTTTTGCTTGTGGAACTAATACTCTATTTCTGCTTGCCATAAGTTACTTCCTCCTTTTAGTCGGAACACGGGGTAATTTTACTTATTTCCCTTTGGGCACTGGGTAACTTAAGATTTTCGCTTCCCTTCGGGCACTGGATAACTTAACACGTTCGCCCCAGCTCACAAGTTATCCGTCAAAGTTCATTTAGAACTTTGACCTCACAAGTTACCCATAAAAGTTTATTTAGAACTTTTACCTAGCAAAATTACCCGTTAAAGTCCATTTAGGACTTTAACCTCCTTAAATTTATAAAATTTTTATATGTTTTATAATTACAGTTTGTACAGTTTTAAAATTATTAAACTATAAAATTAAAGGAAAGCTATCCATAAGATGTAATACTTAGAATGAAAAGTAATAAAAATTATGATATAAAGTGGTGTAAAATTATATAAAAAATTAAAATTTAAATAATGTTATACAGTCACCAGAAACTGGACAATTTATTTATCCGATGACTACCCGCTCTAATACTACCATCGAACTCTGTGAAAGCGATTCGCACCAAATCAAAGATTTGGGCTCTCTGCTTGCACTCTGTGAAAGCGATTCGCACCAAATCAAAGATTTGGGCTCTCTGCTTTTCTGCAAGTGGGAGTAAAGAGTGGCTATGTCCCTGGATAACGAATTCTAAGCTTCAGATGGAGTCAAAACTCCATCTGAAGCTTAGAATTCTGTTTATAGAGTTCTAGATAATAAATCAAGCTAGTTAGAGGGAAGCAATACTAATTTGCTTGGAATTATAAAAAAATGTTAAATAAAAAATAATAAATCAGCTCAAAATTTACACGTGAATTTTGAGCTGATTTTCTTACTTTAAATGTCATTAGTTATATTTAAGCCTCAATATGAATCTCTCGTTCTTTACCTAAAAAGAATACAGCAAGTGAACCTGGTCCACCATAAGCACCTACAACAGGTCCAACGTAGCTCATTATAATATCCTTAACCTTTATTTTACTTGATATAAGATTTTTTAATGTTAAGGCATCTTCTATACAATCTCCATGAGATATACCTATTGTCTGTTCTTCGGGGTTTTCTATTTTTTCTAAAACCTTTTCAAAAAGGGCATTTAAAGCTTTTTTTCTTCCTCTAAGTTTGTTCAAAGGAAGCACTTTGCCAATATTACTTATTGTTAAGAAAGGTTTTATATTTAATAGCATGCCAGCAAATGCAGCAGTTGCAGATATTCTTCCGCCTTTTCTTAAATAATTGATATCATTTACTATCATAAAAGTATTTAGATTTTGTCTAATTCCCTCTAAGTAGTTCATTATATCATCAATAGAAGCTCCTTGTTTCTGCATTTCCAGCGACTTTAAAACCATTAAACCTTGCCCTAAAGATGCTGTTAAAATATCAATTATACAAATTTTTAAGTTAGGATACTCTTCTTGCAGCATGTTTTTTGCTATATTTGCACTATTTACAGTACCACTTAAACCACTGGAAGCACCTATATATAATATATCATTTCCTTCATCAAGTACTTTTTTAAACTGGTCATAAAATGATTGAGTACTAGGTTGTGAGGTTTTTGGCATTTCGCCATTTCTTATATCCCCATAAAAGTTTTCTAATGAATAGCTTGTACCAAAATCATCAAGTCTTTCAATATTATTATAATGATAGGTTAAGCTAACAAAAGGGATATTGAGCTCTTTAATATATGCCGTGGGTAAATCACAACAACTATCAGTAATTATTTTAAATTTTTTCATTTTTTACCTCTTAATTATATTGATATTTTGACAAATTTATTGCTTTTACTTTATTTTATAATGAAATTCTACAAAACACAATCAAAAATTCTAAAATGTACACAGAGTCTTTAATGGTTAATCCTGTATTGTTTGGGAAAATCATTTTATATATCAGTTAAAAGTTTTGGTTAAAAGTGCATAGTGTTTATTGACAGAAATCAGAGAAGATATTAAAATTAATATGATAATGAGAATCGTTATCAATTATATAAAAGCATTGTTAAATATTTCTAAGGATAAATTATATAAAATATATTATGAATTTACAAATGATAATTAGAAAGAAATAAATTAGTAATAGCGTAGTAGTAGCAAGATATTTTAAAGTAACTTAAAGGAGAATAGGATTATGGTGAAAGAGAAATTAAATGATTATATAAATATTGTAAAAAACTTCAATGAAAAGGATTATTTATTTTCAACAATAGCCCATAGTATTGGACCGACGTTAGTAGGTGAAAAACCTTCTTCTTTGTTAATATTTAATAAATACAATCGAAATCAAAAGAAAGTATGGGGAGAAGTTAAACATGAATTAAAAGGTAAATTAAAAATAAAATTTTTTGAATTAAACACTAGTGAGGAAAGCTCAGTTGTACTATTTTACGATGAAAATATGTTATTAGAGATATTAAAGAAGAAAAGAAATATATATTTTCTAAAGAAATTTGGATATAGAGAAAATATGAGTTTACAGGAATATTTAACTCTTTTAAGCCAGCGGTTCAAAAAAATTTGTCCTCATGAAATAGGAATTTTTTTAGGATACCCTGTAGAAGATGTAGCTATATTTTCAAGCTGTCCTAATAGAGAATGTTTACTTGTAGGTTATTGGAAAGTTTATCATAATGACAATGTTGAAAAAGCTAAAAACATTTTCAAAAGGTATGATAGCATAAAGTCAGATATTATAAAGCTTATTGCTCAAGGCGTAAAACCTATAGAAATTATAAGTTCGTATAAAATATTAGCAGGATAGTTTAAAGAAATAACATAGATATTTATGGAGACCTAAGAAGTGATTGTGCACCATTAAACTCCTTGATAAAAGAAATAATTAAAGTTTTAAGAGATGCTACAAGAGGTAAAAGAATTTATAATATGTATAAATTTTAAGTTATATAAAATTAATTTAATAATTTATTTTTGTTTCCAAAAATAGCAGAATAACAGCTAATTAGGATATTAAATACTAGGATAAAAGCTTTCTAGAAGGATATTATATTTTTAGAAAGGAGTGTTGTAAAATGATAAGAAGGCGCAGCAATCCATCTAAAGATATGATAATTGGAAATATAAATGACGATATACGTATTATAGATAAAGAAGATATAATGGCTATGTTTAACAACCAAAAAGATGGGACAAGAGCTAAATTTAGAATATTTAGGTAAAACATTGAGCTGTTTGGTTACAATGTGTAAATAAATCATAATTTAACCAAATAGCTCTATTTACCGTTTTAATTTAATGAAAAATAAGGTTTACATCATAATCATAATAAATTATAAGGTTTATAAGTAAATTAATTTAATAAAAATTTTAAATAATAGGTTAATAAACTGTGAAATTTATGGAAAAATTAATAGAAATAAGTTAGTATAGTATTATAGAAATAAGTTAAATTTATAAATATTCTGCATATTTACATAATATAATATAAAGGGGATATGTGTTATGAAAATAGAATTTACTAAAAAGCAGTATAAGCTCTTAATGGATTTAGTTTATGCTGGAAATATCTTAATCAATGGTTTTAGGGATCAAGAGGAGATAAATAAGGAGTATGAAGGACTTGAGTACTATATATATTCTCTTGCGAAAGAATATGGATGGCAAGATTATGTAGAATATGATGAAGAATTTAAGGAATACTTTCCAACTAAAAAGTTTGATGAGCATATGAGAGAAAAAATTTATGAATATGATGACTATGTATTTTGGTCCAAGCTCCCAATTGAACTGGCTAGAAGAGATGCTGCTAAAAAGCTTAAAGAAGATATAAATGAGGAAAATTTTAATGATTTTTTAAAGTTAGTTTGTAAATTAGAAGAAAAATATGAAAGAGAATTAGAGGAAAATGGATTAAACAATGTAGAAATACGCTCTGGAGATAAAAAATTAACAATAGCAAAATAGATTAAATGAAAAGCTTTTCAAACTATAGAATTGGAAAGCTTTTTTGCTGAGTTTAGAAAATTCATATATAAAACTAAGTTAGTATTTAATAAATTAGATTTACAAACATTGTTTCGAAATGAAACTCATTTCAAAGATTTTATCGTTTTGAAACAAAGAATATTTTCAAAATGATAAAATATAAACTATATGTCATGTAAATTAGAGAATTTCTTATTGGCATCAAAATTGCTTATATAATAAGTGTAGTTTGAAATAAATTTTTAACCCTAAAAGCCTAAAACCCTAAAACAAAAGTACTTAAGAGCAGCCCTCCTGCACTTAAGTACTTTTGTTTTAAATGAACAATTTTGAATCACGTGCATTTGGTTTCAAAATGATAAAATTAAACCTTTATTATCATTTTGAAACTAAAATTGTATCATTTAGATAAAATTACTTGATGAAATATTAGTTCCACTAGGTTTGTCATGTTGGCATAAAAATTGCTAAATAATTAAGTATATAATTAACAAAATTAAATGGCAAAATCTAAGGAGGTACTACAATGAAAAAGGTCACCAGCATTTTACTAAGTCTTTTGTTTGTAATTTCAGCAATATTTACTGGATGCGGCAAACAACAAGATGTAGCAACTAACGCTGATGCAAATAAGGGAAAAACTTTAGTTTATGGAGCAGAGCTTGAAGATGAAAAACTAAATCCTATATTAATACAATCTCATGCTTTTGCTAGTGATTTAATCTTTAGAGGGCTTATGAAGTTTGATGAAAATAATGTTCCAAAGCCAGAAATAGCGGAATCTTATACTATATCAGAAGATAAGCTCACATATGATTTTAAAATAAAAAAAGGTGTAAAATTCCATGATGGTACAGAAGTTAAAGCAGAAGATGTAGTATTTACTATAAAAAGCGTATTAGATGACAAGATAAACTCAGAAGTTAAGCCAGAGTTTGAGGAAGTGAAAGATGTACAGGCTGTTAACGATTACGAAGTTAAGATTACTTTGAAAAAAACTTTTCCACCGCTGCTAGATAAGCTTACTATTGGAATAGTTCCAAAGCATGCACTTGAAGGAAAAGATATAAATACGGCGGAGTTTAATCAAAAACCTATAGGAGCAGGTCCATTTAAAGTTGAAAAATGGGATAAGGGTAATAGTTTAACATTAATAAAATCTAAGGATTATTACGGAAAAACAGGTAATATAGATAAATTTATATTTAAATTTATACCAGATTTTAATGTTAGAGCTATGCAATTAAAAACAGGAGAAATTGATGCAACTTTAATTGAACCAAATCAGGTTGCTAACTTAGAAAAAGAAAGCAAAATTGTTCTAAATAAAATACCTACAGCTGATTATAGAGGTATAATGTTTAACTTTAAAACAAAAGAATTATTTAAAGATGTGAATGTTAGAAAAGCTTTGAATTATGCTACAGATAAGAAGGGAATTGTAAATGGAATACTACTTGGATATGGTGAAGTAGCTTATTCTCCAATTCAGCTTAATAAGTTTAACAATCCGGATGTAGAAAAATATGAATATAATATTGACAAAGCTAATGCACTATTAGAACAATCAGGATGGAAAAAAGGTGCAGATGGAATAAGAGAAAAAGATGGTAAAAAGCTTCAATTTTCACTATTTGCAAGAAATAATGATGAAGTTAGAGTTAAAATTGCAGAATATGTGGCAGCTCAAGGTAAAAAAGTTGGCTTTGATATAAAAGTAGATGCGAGAGACCCTAAAGCAATGAAAATCAAAGATACAGAAGCTTTTGTAGTTGGATGGGGAAGTCCTTTTGATGCAGATGACAATACCTACAAGATATTTCACTCCAGTCAAGCAGAACATGGAAGTGGATATAACTTTGGGCACTATGCAAATCCTAAAGTGGATGAACTTTTAGAAAAAGCAAGAACTACGACGGATGAGAATGAAAGAAAAAGGTATTATGCAGAATTTCAAAAAGAGTTAGCAGGTGACCCATCATTTAGTATGGATGTATATTTAACAGCAATTTATGGGGTAAACAAAAAAATTTCAGGATATAGTACTAAAAGAGTCTTAGGTCATCATGGAGAAGGTTTCCTATGGAATGCTGAGGAGTGGAATATGCAATGATTTCAAGATTTATAGTAAAAAGAATATTTCAAGGGCTGTTTGTAATATTTTTTCTCAGCATACTAAGTTTTGCTATTATTAATGCTGCCCCTGGCGATCCGGCTACAGCTTTATATGGTCCATTAGCTGATAGACTTACTACAGAAGAGCGAGCAAGAATAAATAAAAATTATGGAGTTGATAGGCCTGTAGCTGAAAGATATATAAAATGGACAACCAATATGTTAAAAGGAGACCTTGGAGTATCTTATTTGGAGGGAAGAAAGGTTGCAGACATACTAAAAGAGAGAATACCAAATACTCTAATGTTGTTTTTAAATTCAATAACTTTAATACTTATTCTTTCACTTACATTAGGTTTAAAAGCAGGTTTTAATGAAGGTTCCTTTTGGGATAAATTTATAAGTGGATTAAGTGTTATATTTTATTCTATTCCTTCTTTTTGGTTAGCTCTTTTATTTATAATAGTTTTTTCAGTTCAACTTGGGCTGCTGCCTTCATCGGGAAACAAAAGCATAAGTGGAGATGGAAGTATGATTGACGTTATAAAGCATCTTATAATGCCTGTTTCTGTAATGGTTATCTCCCATGTTGGCGCTTATGCAAGATTTATTCAGGAAAAAGTTAAAGATGAGAGTAATAGCCATTATGTAACAGCATGTAGAGCAAATGGGATGGAAGAAAAAAAGATCATGAAGGGAATTATAAAAAATGCATTAGTACCTTTTATAAATTACTTAGGCATAACTATACCTGGATTTTTTGGAGGCTCTGTTATGATTGAAACAGTTTTTTCCTGGCCAGGTTTAGGTATGATAAGTGTTAAAGCGGCAAACTCTAAAGACTATCCTTTGCTTATGGGAACTATTTTTATAACAGGAGTTTTGGTAGTTATAAGCATAATTATAACAGATATATTAGAGCTTTCTATAAATCCTTCATTAAGAAAGCAGGTGACATAATGGAAAAGAAAACACATGTTATATGGATAACTATACTTTCAGTTATAATTCTAGCAACGATTTTCGCGCCAATCATAGTTCAAAGCAACCCTTATGATGTAGAGTTATCAAAGGTGCTTCAAAGGCCAAATAGTTTTAACATAATGGGGACTGATTCAATGGGAAGGGATATATTTGCGAGAATTCTATATGGAGGCAGAGTTTCTCTTAGCGTTGGAATTTTTTCAGTAATGATATCGACTGCTATAGGAATAATATATGGTGGAATAAGCGGATATTTTGGAGGAAGGGTAGATAACTATATGATGAGGCTTTTAGATACATTTCTCGCTATACCTACACTTATAATAATGCTTGCACTTCAAGCTATTATTAGAGGGGGGCTTACAAGTATTATATTAGTAATTGGTTGTACATCATGGCTTTCTACAGCCAGAATAGTAAGATCACAGTTTTCAGAACTAAGAGATAAGAACTTTGTTAAGGCAGCCATTGTAATGGGAACACCGACGTGGAAAATATTAATCAATCATTTACTTAAAAATAGTATGCCAGCTATTGTGGTAATATCCACATTAAACTGTGCTCAGTCTATATTTATGGAGGTATCTATGAGCTTCCTTGGAATAGGAGTACCGCAGGGTACACCATCTTGGGGAAATATGCTTAATAATGCACAAAACGATATTTTATCAGGAGCTTGGTGGGTAGCTGTATTTCCAGGTTCTACTATAGTAATTTCTATGCTTTGCATTAACTTTATTGGTGAATATCTAAAAAAGAAGGTTACCTATGCATAGCTTAAAAATAAAAAACAAATTTAATTTTAAACAGTTACAATAAGGAGGATACATATGAATAAGAAAAAAGTAACAAGTATTGTATTAAGTTGTATGCTAGTAGTTTCAGCGGTGTTTACAGGATGTGGTAAGTCAGAAGCTACATCTACAAAACAAGCTTCAAAGAATGGTAAGACCTTAGTATATGGTGCAGAGTTTGAAGATGAAAAGTTAAACCCAATATTGTTATCATCTCATGCACTTACAAATGATTTGATTTTTAGAGGTTTAATGAGATTTGATGAGAATAACGTAGCAAAGCCTGAAATAGCAGAGTCTTATACTATATCTGATGATAAACTAACATATGACTTTAAAATGAAAAAAGGAATCAAGTTTCATGATGGTACAGAAGTTAAAGCAGAAGACGTGGTTTTCACTTTAAAAAGTGTGTTAGATGAAAAAGTGAATTCAGAAATAAGACCAGAATTTAATGAGATAAAAGATGTACAAGCTGTAAATGATTACGAAGTTAAGATAACTGTGAAAAAACCATTTCCACCTCTACTAGACAAGCTTACTTTAGGAATAGTTCCAAAGCATGCATTAGAGGGAAAAGACATAAATAATGCTGAGTTTAACCAAAAACCAATAGGAGCAGGTCCTTTTAAGTTTGAAAAATTGGAGAAAGATAATAATCTTACATTAACTAAATTTAAAGATTACTATGGAAAAACAGGAAATATAGAAAAGCTGGTAATTAAGTTTATAGCTGACTACAATGTTAGAGCAATGCAACTTCAAACTGGAGAAATAGATTTGGCATATCTTGAGCCAAGTCAAGTAAGCAAAATTGAAAAGTTAGATAATATAAAGGTATATAAAGCTGATACAGCAGATTATAGATGCTTGATGTACAATATGAGAAAAGATATATGGAAAGATGCGAATGTAAGAAAAGCCTTTAACTATGCCTTAGATAGAAAAGGAATGGTAGATGGAATATTGTTAGGCTATGGTTCAGAAGCATATTCACCTCTACAAATAAATAAATTTAACAATGCTGATGTGGAAAAATACACTTATAGCTTAGATAAAGCTAATTCTCTTTTAGATGCTGCTGGCTGGAAAAAAGGAGAGGACGGCATAAGAGTTAAGGATGGCAAGAAGTTAGCCTTTACTGTAACTGCTCCAAAAACAGATGAGGTTAGAGTTAAAATAGCAGAATATTTTGCTTCTCAGTTTAAGAAGATAGGTGCAGATGTAAAAGTAGATGCGCTTGACTGGAGTGTAATAAAAATAGATCAATGTGATGCTTTTGTACTTGGATGGGGAAGTCCATTTGATGCAGACGATCATACCTTTAAACTATTCCACTCAAGTGAAATTAAAGGTGGGGATAACTATGGAGCGTATTCAAATGCAAAAGTAGATGAAGCACTACAAAAAGCAAGAACTACATCCGATGAGAATGAAAGAAAAAAATACTATGCAGAATTCCAAAAAGAATTATCAGAAGATCCTGCATTTAATTTTGCAGTTTATCTAAAGGCTTTATATGGGGTAAATAAAAGAGTTTCTGGTATAAAGGAAAAGGTACTTGGACATCATGGTGCTGGGTTCTTGTGGAATGTAGAAGAATGGAATATAAACTAAAAATGGAGGTGTTCTATTGGAAACCATTTTAGAAATAAAGAATTTAAAAACAGAGTTTAAAATTGAAAATGAAGTTAAGGAAGTAGTTAAAGGAATAAGCTTTGAAGCTAAGAAGGGGAAGATAACATGCATAGTTGGGCAGAGTGGAAGTGGCAAAAGTATGACAGCTATGTCTATTATAAATATGCTTCCTAAGAATGCATCTATTTCTCAAGGCAGCATACTTTTTCAGGGCCAAGACCTAGTTAAAATGTCTGATAAAGAAATGAGAGATATAAGAGGAAAGAAGATATTTTCTGTATTTCAAAATCCTATAAATTGTTTTAATCCATCTTTAACTTTGGGATCACAAATCTACGATTTGATATCCAGCAATATGATAGTAAATCGAAAAGAGTTTGAAGTCAAATTCTGTGATATAATGGAAAGCTTGAATTTGCAAAATCCACAAATAATCTTAAAGCAATATCCTTTTCAATTAAGTGGTGGCATGCTTCAAAGAATGATGATAGCTGCAGCAATATTTATGGAGTCTGAAATAATAATTGCCGATGAGCCTACTACAGCTTTAGATGTTACTACGCAAAAGGAGATACTAAAACAATTTAAAGCTATACAAAAGAAATTCAATACATCTATACTAATAATAACCCATGATTTTGGAGTGGTTGCGGAGATGGCTGATGATGTAATTGTTATGAAGGATGGTTGTGTAGTAGAAAAGGGAAATGTATTTGAAATTTTTAATAGCCCAAAGCATAACTATACAATTTCATTAATTAAAGCAACCTTTGATAGAGAGGTATTGGAAGTATGCTAATAGAAGTAGATAATCTGTCTAAAATTTATAAAACAAAGTTATCTTTAATTAAATCTCAAGGCGAAAGTGTAAGAGCTGTAGATAACATTTCCTTTAATATAGATAGTGGAGATGTAGTAGGACTGGTAGGAGAGAGTGGCTGTGGTAAAAGTACTCTTTCTCGCTTAATAATGAGATTAGAAAAGCCTACAAATGGATATATAAAGTATAACGATAAAGATATTTGGGCGTTAAAAAGAGAAGAAATAAAAGGATTTAGAAAAAGCTGTCAGGTAATATTTCAAGATACTATGACTTCACTTAATCCCAACATTAAAGTATTAGACTCTTTGATGGAACCTCTAAACAATCATTATAAAATACTGCGAAAAGAAAAAATAAAGAAAATTGAGGATATAATTTGTTTTGCTAATCTTAAGGAGGAGATATTAAACAAATATCCATTAGATATAAGTGGTGGAGAAAGACAGAGAATAAACATATGTAGAGCACTAATTTTAGAGCCTAAATTTCTAATATGCGATGAAATTATATCGAGCTTGGATGTTTGTACTCAAGCGTCAATTTTGAACATGATTAAAAAATTAAATAGTTTTAATGACATGGGCGTATTATTTATATCTCATGATATAAGTGCAGTAAAATATTTATGTTCTAAAATAATGGTAATGTATAAGGGCAGTATAGTAGAGACTATAGACAATGAAGATGCTGGATATAAGATAAAGCATCCTTACACTAGCCAATTAATATCTTCAGTACCTATTAATAATCCAAATAAAAGAATTAATGAAAAAATAGTAATTTAAGTTCAGTGATCACATCACTGAACTTTTATATTTTGAAATATTAATCATAAAGGTATATAAGTATAGAATTTGGATAATATTATGTTTATATTATGAAAACACTTGTCTATTGAAATTTAAATAAGATAATAATTAAATAAAAATATATTTGAATATTTGAAATTTTCAATAAAAAAGTAGTGAATTTTTTCAAGTTTTATAATATACTTACAGTAACAGAATGTTATTGAGTATTATATTTATAATAGGAGGTTAAAGTCCTAAATGGACTTTTGCAGGTAACTTGTGAGCGGAATCGAAAATCTTAAGTTACCCAGTACCCGAAGGGAAAGAAGCAAAATTATCCAGTGTTCTGACTAAAAGGAGGAATGTAATAATATGATGTTAATATTTGTATTGAGTACACTTGCGTTGTTAGCTATTTCCATAATTTTAAGTGAAAAACAACCAGTTCTGCGACGTGATACTAAAGCCTCTAAAACCCCTAATACCCCTCCTAATGTTAATAGTAACTATGCTAAGACATATAAAAAACAACTGGACAGATATTTTGTGGATGATTCATTTTTGATGGGTAAATATATGAATTATTTTAATAATAAACTAACTGAGAAAAGTCTTTGCAAGAAAGATCAAAGCAAATATTCATATAAGAAACAGAATAATAGATCAATTATCAATTGGCCTAAAAATTAATTTTGAAAATTTAAATTAATTTGGATAAGTAAAAACAATAAGTGTAAAAATAAACATAGAGGTGTTTTAAATTGAAATATTATAATTCGGAGGCATCTTTATGAATCATTTAATTATTTATGCTCACCCTAGTTCAGCTAGTTTTTCCAATGCCATTTTAGAAAAGGCTAAAGAATGTTCTATGAAAAAGGGATGTAAAACAGAAGTAAGAGACCTTTATTCTATAGGGTTTGATCCAATTTTAAGGGCAGCTGATTTTGAAGGGCTATGCGGAGGTAATACTCCAGAAGATATCAAAAGAGAACAAAATTATATAGAATGGGCTGATTTAATTACTTTTATATATCCGATATGGTGGACTGGTATGCCGGCTATTCTTAAAGGATATATCGATAGAGTATTTTCCTACGGATTGGCTTCTAAGCAGGAAAGCAGTGATCAAAAGCAGCAAAGCAGAGGTTCGAAACAACAGGATACGTCAAAAGAAAGTTCAAATAATTCAAGGCAGAATTCTAGTGAAAAACCAGATAGCAATAGCAAGGAATCTGAAAATTCTAACCAAAGAAAAGATAATTCAACAAATGAGCAAAAAGGTTCATCAGCTTTATTAAAAGACAAAAAGGTAATCATTGTAACCCCTATGGGAACTTCATGTGAAACTTACGATAACTACGGAATGACTAATTCAATGCAACAGACTTGTGATATAGGAATATTTAGTTTCTGCGGCATGAAAGTAGTTCAACATAAGTTTTTAGGCAGTGTTCCAAATGTTGAGAACAAAGTAAGAGAACAATACTTGCAAGAATTATGTGATATGTTTGATAAAATTTTAAACTAGTCTATAGGGTTTAAAATCAAGGTGCTGAGTACAAATCAGCACTTTTTGTTGTTAACAAAATGTTTCCAAAAAAGAAATAGTTATTACATAATTAAATCATATAATAAAGATGTACACCAAATAACAAACCCAAACATACAAATAATATTCATAAAGTCCCCTTTAGTAGCACTGTAATTTTGCAGTGCTACTAAAATTGACAAAATATTTCTGAAAATTAAATAATTATATATTACGATAAGATTTAATACTCTAAATAAATGAGTCTATAATAGCCTCCTAATTAAGATACTGGTTAAATTCCAGTATCTTTTTTTGCTTCAAATTGTATTGCAGTATTTAGTATAAGTTCTGGCATAATTATTTAAACATGTTGTCCAAATAACTCTTATCAACAAATACACAATTGTCAGGGTCAATAATTTCGCATACACTGTTTTTATATTGATAATCAACATTTGATATTTTTAATATAGAGTTATTTAATTTAACTAGAATAGAACGGTCATCTTCAACATAGATATATTTTATATTTTCAAATTCCACAGGTCTACTGTGTATCTCTAATAGTTGCTCATTGTTCATATTCACGGTACCTCCTATGCAATAAATAAATACATATTGAGTATATGAATATATATAAAAAATTATGATAAATTATTATAATTAAAAACAAAACAGAGGAGCATTTAAGATTATTATTCAGTTTCTTTGATAAGTAGTTTTTCAGAAGATATATCCAAAAACCTTTCAAAGTCTGTTAAATCCCATGTTCCAACCATACCTGTAATTTTATGCAATGTTCTTAAGAATGATTCTATTTCGTTATCCTCGAACTGTCCGAAAAGGCCCATGAATTCATAAGCAGTTTTTGTAGCAACGCTATTTTCGAGCACTGATTTTCCTTCTGCTGTAATATAAATTTTAATAACCCTGCTATTATTTAAATACTTATCCTTTCTAATATATCCTTTCTTTTCTAAACGGCTTATTAATGCTGAAGTAGTTGATTTATTCCAAAGGGCTATATTGCCCAGTTGATCTAAAGTAAGTCCATCTAAAAATTTCAAAATCCACAAAGCGTGTTGTTGAGCATGAGTAAGACCGGATTCTTTGGCTACATTTTCCCAATTCTTTTCTAAGTTCATATATGTAGTTCTTATTAGATTTAAGAATATGTTAAAATAATAATCCTGCATTGTTCTATCCATCTTTATTCTCCTAAATTATTATTAATTTATTTATACATATTAAAATTATACAATATATTAAGAGTTTATACATTCGTTTTATAAAAATATTATAAATAATATAATAATTATATTGTAATTCAGTTTTAATAGAAATAATAAAAGTAAGCATCTATGATTTTTCTCTTATTATAAACAGAATTTTTGGCTTCAGGTGGAGTTTGTCTGCGACCACTGGGCAATTCTGCCCGTTAAATGCCATTTAAGCATTTAACCTCCATCTGAAGCTTAGAAGTCGTTATCCAGGGACATAGCCGCTCTTTACTCCCACTTGCAGAAAAGCAGAGAGCCCAAATCTTTGATTTGGTGCGAATCGCTTTCACAGAGTACGATGGGTGTATTAGAGCGGGTAGTCATCGGATAAAAGAACATGAGGGTTCATGACTTTTTATAAGTTATTCGATGTAGGATACTATATTTATTAAGTTAAAATAGATGAAATATAAATTTACTTAATAAATATAGTTGAATGATAAGTATTAGAGGTATGCCTATCGTAAACTTTTTATGCTTAGTTTTATGTCTGAATAGATGCATTCCCAAAAATATTCCTAGGCTGCCTAAAATAAGCGATATTAAAAAGATTCTTGATTCTGGTACGCGCCATTGATGCTTTATTGATTTGCTTTTGTCGTAATACATAACTATTACTCCGTATAAATTAATAAATAAAATATAATAAAACAATATTTTCATAAGTTAACCTCCATAAATTTAGTTAAATGTAAAATTACCCCTTAGAGTAGATTTTACAGAGAGTTTCTCTGCATGTCTACTTTAAGGGGTTAAGTTTTAGTTCATAGTCTTATGAATTTGTGCTTTCTAAATATTCATCATAAGTGACTTTTTTATCAACTAATCCAGATGGTGTAATTTCAATAATTCTATTAGCAATAGTTTGTATAAATTGATGGTCATGAGATGTAAATAAAATGTTGCTGCTGTAATCTCTTAAACCATTATTTAAAGCAGTAATAGATTCAAGGTCAAGATGGTTAGTAGGTTGATCTAGAATTAGAACATTTGCACTACTTAACATCATTTTAGACAGCATACATCTTACTTTTTCTCCACCAGATAATACCTTAGCTTCTTTTAGAGCTTCTTCACCAGAGAATAGCATTCTTCCTAGGAAACCTCTTAAGTAGCTTTCGGATTTTTCTTCAGAGAACTGACGAAGCCAATCAACTAAATTAAGGTCAACATCATTAAAGAATTCAGAGTTATCTTTTGGGAAATATGCTGTTGTAATTGTAACACCCCATCTATATTCTCCACTGTCTGGTTCAAGCTCTCCAGTTAGAATTTTAAATAAGGTTGTATTAGCAATTTCATTATCTCCAACAAAAGCTATTTTATCTTCTTTAGAAACTATGAAGCTGACATTGTTCAGAACTTTTTCTCCATCTATAGTTTTAGTAAGTCCATCTACTCTTAATATGTCATTTCCTACTTCTCTTTCAGGTTTAAAACCTACAAAAGGATATCTCCTTGTAGAAGGTTCAATATCATCTACTGAGATTTTATCTAATAATTTTTTACGAGAAGTAGCTTGTTTAGATTTGGAAGCATTAGCACTAAAACGAGCTATAAATTCCTGTAAGTCTTTAATTTTTTCTTCTTTTTTCTTGTTCTGGTCTTTCATAAGTTGAAGAGCTAATTGGCTAGATTCATACCAAAAGTCATAGTTTCCAACATATAACTTGATTTTCCCAAAATCTACATCGGCCATATGTGTACAAACCTTATTTAAAAAGTGTCTGTCATGGGAAACTACTATAACCGTACCTTCAAAGTTTATTAAAAACTCTTCTAGCCAATTGATAGATTTTAGATCCAAATTGTTGGTTGGCTCGTCTAGGATTAAAACTCCTGGTTTACCGAATAAAGCTTGTGCAATCAATACTTTTACTTTTTCAGAACCGGATAAATCAGCCATATTTTTATAATGAAGATCTGTTGAAATACCAAGACCTTGAAGTAATGAAGAAGCTTCAGCTTCTGCTTCCCAACCGTCTAATTCAGCAAATTCACATTCAAGTTCAGAAGCTTTAATTCCATCTTCATCAGTGAAATCTGGTTTTGCATAAAGAGCTTCTTTTTCCTTTATTATTTCATAAAGTCTAGCATTACCCATAATAACTGTATCTAGCACTTGATATTCATCATATTGGTAATGGTCCTGCTTTAACACTGACATTCTTATACCAGGAGCCATGTTTACTTCTCCTGTATTAGGTTCAATTTCTCCAGATAGAATTTTTAAAAATGTACTTTTTCCCGCACCATTTGCTCCAATGACACCATAGCAGTTACCAGGAGTAAATTTTAAATTTACATCTTCAAAAAGTTTTCTTTCGCCATATCTTAAACTTATATTTGTTACTGTAATCACGTTAATACCTTCCTCTATTTAAATTTTGACACCCATCGCGCTATTATATCATAAATTTACGAAAATTTCACTCGTTAAAAATAAAAAACACATATATTAATTAAAATTTTCCTATTATAAAAACAATATGTTTTAATAATAGGAAAGTTTATGTTAATATTAATAAGGTTACTAAATAGCTGTTATTTATGGCTAATTGAAAGGATTGTTAATATGAATAAAATATTAGTACTAGCAGAAAAGCCATCTGTTGCTAGAGAAATTGCAAGAGTTCTAAAATGCAGTAAAAAAGGAAATGGATATATAGAAGGGGATAAGTATATTGTAACTTGGGCACTTGGACACTTAGTTACATTAGCTGATCCAGAAGCTTATGATGATAAATATAAAAGTTGGAAGTTAGAAGATTTACCGATGCTTCCTAAGCACTTAAAGCTTGTAATTATAAAGCAAAGTGGTAAGCAGTTCAATGCAGTTAAGGAACAATTAAATAGAAAAGATGTAACTGAAATTGTTATTGCTACTGACGCTGGTCGTGAGGGAGAATTAGTAGCAAGATGGATAATTGAAAAAGTAAGAGTAAATAAGCCGATAAAGAGGCTTTGGATATCTTCACAAACAGATAAAGCTATAATTGAAGGCTTCAGAAATTTAAAACCTTCATCACAATATGACAATTTATATAAAGCAGCACAATGTAGGGCTGAGGCTGATTGGGTTGTTGGCCTAAATATCACTAGAGCTTTAACATGTAAGCATAATGCACAACTTACAGCAGGACGCGTACAGTCTGCGACCTTGGCAATGATAGTTAATCGTGAAGAAGAAATAAAGAATTTTAAGCCAAAGGATTATTTTGTAATAAGTGCAAAGGCTAAAGGATTTACTCTTCAATGGAGAGATAAAAATAATAATAATAGCAATGTTTTTGATGAAGAAAAAGCAAATAAGATTCTTTCATCAACTAAAGGTAAGGAATGTAATGTAGTTGATGTTACAGAAAGCTATAAGAAGCAACATGCCCCTGCTCTTTATGACTTAACTGAGCTGCAAAGAGATGCTAATAGAATCTTTGGATATTCGGCTAAACAGACGTTATCTATAATGCAAAGATTATACGAAAATTATAAGATTTTAACTTATCCTAGAACAGACTCAAGATATATTTCTACGGATATAGTAGCGACGCTGCCAGAGCGTTTAAAAGCAATTTCAATAGGTAATTATAGAGCTTGTGCGGCTGAAATATTAAGGGGTAAAATAAATGCCCATAAAGGTTTTGTGGATAACAGTAAGGTAAGTGATCACCATGCAATTATTCCAACAGAGGAAATGGTGAAGTTATCACTATTAAGTAATGAAGAAAAAAATGTTTATGACTTAGTAGTTAAAAGATTTTTAGCTGTTATGCTGCCACCTTTTGAATATTTACAAACTACTATAATTGCAGATATTAATGGAGAAACCTTTGTAGCAAAAGGAAATGTTATAAAATCAAAGGGATGGAAAATGGTATATGACAGATCTAGTGATCTAACTGAAGATGAGGATGAAAAAGAAAGCCAAGAGTTACCTATAATTAAAAAAGGTGACAAACTAAATATAACAGCAGTAGAAAGCAAAAAGCTAAAAACTAAACCACCAGCAAGATTTAATGAAGGTACTTTGTTATCTGCTATGGAAAAACCACAAAAGTATATAACTATAGATAAAATACATGCTAAAACCCTTGGGGAAACTGGAGGAATAGGAACAGTAGCTACAAGAGCTGATATTATAGAAAAGTTATTTAACATGTTCTATATAGAAAAAAACGGTAAAGAAATTATCCCAACATCAAAGGGAAAACAGCTTATAGAATTAGTTCCTGATGAGCTTAAATCTCCATTATTAACAGCAGAATGGGAATTAGAATTAGAGCTTATTAGTAAAGGAAAGAAAGATCCTAGAGCATTCATAGATAGAATGAGAAATTATGCAGCAGAGCTAGTTGAGGATGTTAAGGGAAGCAGCGATAAGTTTAAACATGATAACCTTACTGGTAAAAAATGTCCTGAGTGTGGAAAATATATGCTTGAGGTTAAAGGTAAACAGGGTAGAATGTTAGTATGTCAAGATAGAGAGTGTGGTCACAGAGAAAATTTAGCTAGATTAACTAATGCAAGATGCCCGAACTGTCATAAGAAGCTTGAGCTTAGAGGACAGGGAGAAGGACAAATCTATGTATGTACAACTTGTACCTTCAGAGAAAAAGCTGCCTCTTTTAATAAGAGATTTGATAATAAGGAAGGCAAGAACAGTAAAAGAGATGTAGCAAATTATATGAAGAAGATGAAAAAAGAGAGTGAAGCGCCAATGAATTCAGCATTGGCTGACGCTTTGGCTAAACTAAACTTAAAATAGAAGTAATACCCTATTCAAAATATGAATGGGGTATTACTTCTATTTTTTTAGTCTGTTGATAAACATGTTTTACCAGCATTCCAACCAATTGTTTTATTTAAGATTGTTGGGGTTCTAAAGCAGCTTCGCCAAGAGCTCTGTTTATCACGAATTGATTTGCTTGTAGAAAATAAAAGTATAGAAAAGCATATAGCTTTTTATAATTGCTATATGCTTTTAAAGTTTTTGTGATTAAATTGATATTTTTAAAAGGATTATTAAACTAGCATAATGAATAGTTTACTTTTTACTATAAAATTTAAGATCCTTATGGTAAAATTTAAATATAGAGTTAAATTTTATTGAAGATTTAATGCCTTTGTCAGTAAGTTTAAGGGGTGTTAAAATGTTACATTTTATTTTATATGGTATATCAATAATACTCATATCCTTGTTGATAAATTATTTCAACATAAAAGAAAACAAGAAATTAAAAAAAATAAATGAGGAATTGAAATTACAGAGGACTTATTTTACAGAACTATTTGAAAATTCCCAAGATGCAATTGTTATATTAGATAATAAAAATAGAATAGTAAATGTTAATAAATCCTTCGAAGAACTCTTTCAGTATAAAGATCATGAAGTAAAAGGATTGTTTGTGGATGATATTATTGCAAGTTGTGAAACAAAAGATGCTTTTGAGATATCTGAGACAGTTATGCAAGGGGGGACAGTTACTGCAGAAACCAAAAGGAAAAGAAAAGATGGAGGATTAGTAGATGTAAGTGTACTGGCTTTCCCAGTTATACTTAACATAAATCAAATTGGAATCTATGCAGTATATAAGGATATTAGTGATAGGAAAAGATCAGAGCAGGCATTAGAATTGCAAAAGACTTATTTTAGAAAGCTTTTTGAAAGCTCTCCTGAAGCAATATGTATAATAGATACTGAAGATAGATTTATTGATGTAAACTATGCTTTTGAAAAGCTTTTTGGATATTCTAAAGATGAACTGATAAATCATTATATAAATGATCGTATTGTCCAAGACGGAGCTATGCATGAGGCTACTAACATCTCTGAAGAAGTTATGGGTGGTAATGTAATTGAATATGAGGCAGTGAGGATGAAAAAAGATGGAAGTCTTATAGAGGTTTGTATACTTGGTTATCCAATTATCTTTGAAAATAAGCAGTTAGGTGTATTTGGAATATACAGGGACATCACTGAAAGGAAAAAAATAGAGAGAGAACTAACTTATATGAGCATCCATGATGGGCTTACTGGTTTGTATAACAGAATATACTTTGAAAATCTACTCAACAAATATGATAAAGAAAAACACGATAATATAGGAATTATTGTTTGTGATGTAGATGGACTAAAGCTTGTAAATGATAATTTAGGACATGATTTTGGAGACAAGTTAATTATTCAAGCATCTAAAATAATTAATGCTATTTGTGAAAAAAACAATGGGATTGCAGCAAGAATTGGAGGAGATGAGTTTACAATAATCTTAAATGGCTGCCTGAAGGAGGAGTTGGAGAGAGTAAACAAACTCCTACAGGAAGCTATAAATGAATTTAACTTAGATAATTCAGACCTATATTTAAGTATTTCTACTGGAACAGCATACAGAGGAAAAGAGTTTAAATCAATGGCAGAGCTTTTTAAAAAAGCAGACAACAATATGTACGCTTATAAAGTGTGCAGAAAAGACTATAATACCGAAAATATAATGCGTAGGATTATGAAAAGGGTAATTTGAAATATATGCCTTCTAAAAATGTAAATATCATGAGGACTTATCAGTGAATTTGGTACAAGCAACTATAAGTCCACATCAGAGCATTAGGTATCCTAGTGCTCTTTAGTTTTTTTGTTATAGGAATTAAACTTATTAGGCCTAATGATACACCATTTTTCTAATTTTCTTATTATTAAGTAGTGTAATTTAAGGGTTTAATAATAAAGAATACATATTCAAAAAAATGGAGAATATAAATTCATGGCTTGAAGTTATGTTGATTATTAAAAGAAAAACAGTATGCTAGTTTAAATATCATACTCATTAGTATTTTTAATACGATGGCTATTTATATAGCAGATAACTATTATAAGGAGGAATAGCGCAAATATGGATACTCACAATGTTCAGCGTAAAGAGGTAGAAGCTATTTATGGCAAAATTAGTCCTTTTGAACTTAAAGATAGATTAATTAATTTAGCGGAAGGACAGAAGGAAAAGAGTGCCCATGCATTATTAGATGCGGGAAGAGGTAATCCTAACTGGACTGCGGCAACACCTCGTGAAGCTTTTTTTGCTTTTGGACAATTTGCCGTTGAAGAAACTCGAAGAGTATGGAACAATCATGATTTAGCAGGAATGCCTAAAAAAGAAGGAATATCAGAACGTCTCAGTGTGTATATTAATAAGCATCAAGGAGAGCCTGGAATAGAACTTCTGAAAAGTATAGTTAACTATGGAATAAGTAACAAAGGTTTTGATCCAGATGCTTGGATATACGAATTGGCGGATGCAATTATAGGTGATAACTATCCAGTGCCAGATAGAATGCTAATACATATAGAAAAAGTCGTTCATGACTACCTTGTTCAGGAAATGTGTTATAATAAGCCGCCAGTAGGTAAATTCAATCTATTTGCTGTTGAGGGTGCCACTGCAGCAATGTGTTATATATTTGATTCATTAATTGCTAATGAATTGCTATCTAAAGGTGATAAAATTGCAATAGCAGCACCAATATTTACGCCATATTTAGAGGTTCCTCACTTACCACGGTATAGTTTAGAAGTTGTTGAAATTGTTGCAAAAGAAATGACTGAAGATGGCACACATACGTGGCAATATCCTAAATCAGAGCTGGAGAAGCTTCAGGATACAAGTATTAAGGCTCTTTTTATAGTAAATCCAAGCAATCCACCTTCAGTGGCAATGAAGCCTGAATCAGTAGAACAGCTAAAAGATATAGTTGAAAAGAATAATCCTAACCTGATGATTATATCAGATGACGTATATGGAACATTTGTTAATAATTTTCGTTCTATAGTAGCAGATTTGCCATTTAATTCAATTGGAGTATACTCATTTTCAAAATACTTTGGCGTAACAGGATGGCGTTTGGGAACTATTGCACTCTATGAACATAATGTATTTGATAAATTGTTAAAAGAGCTGCCAGAAGACAAGAAGAAGGAATTGAAGCAACGCTATGGAGATCTTTCTACAAATCCGGAACAAATACCTTTTATTGATAGAATTGTTGCAGATAGCCGTCAGGTAGCTCTTAACCATACAGCAGGCTTATCAACACCTCAGCAAGTACAAATGGCTTTCTTTTCAGTTTTTGCGCTGCTTGATAAAGAAAATAACTATAAAAAGTTAACAATGGATATTTGCCGTCGCCGCCAGATGCTGCTATTCAACAGCTTAGGAATAAGTTTAAGAAAAGATCCTTATGATGCAGCTTATTATACAGAGTTTGACTTGTTGGAATGGGCAAATCATTATTATGGCAATGAATTTGCTGATTACTTACAAAACAATCATAAACCTGTAGATATTCTTTTTCGCTTAGCTGAAGAATCTTCTATAGTATTGCTAAGTGGTGGTGGATTCCATGGTCCAGAATGGTCAATTAGAATATCTCTTGCTAATCTAAATGATGAATCTTATTCGAAAATTGGAGGAGTACTCCATAAAATATTAGAGGAATATGTTTCATCATGGAAGAAGACAAAGGAAGTATAGAGCTCAAAGGCCGAAAATTGACTCACACCCCGGGCTATGTTTCCAAGCTTCAGTCCGTTAAAAACTTTTAGTCAGTCTAAAGCTTGTGTTTTAGACGACCTAAGAACCTTCGAGAAACTCGCTATGTTCAGACAACTCGAAGGTGCTAAGGTTGTCTTAAAATCCTTCACTAAGACTGACACAAAGTTTTTAAATCTACCTTCAGCTTTGGAAACATAGCCCTTTGTGTCAGTCGATTTTCTAGTTTTGAATCCTATACAGGGGTAATACACTAAGCTACTATAGATATAAAGAGATACAATTTTTAGTTTACTCCTTGTCTTAGCAATCTAAAAGCTTTAATATGTAAAATGAGGTGAGGATTTTGGAGAACTATATGAAATTTATATCTAATGCATGGAAAGAATTTATTGATAAGGGTTATATAAGTCATGCGGTAAGACCAGAAATTGCAGAGTCATGGAGAAGGTGTAAGGCATATGGTGTAGATCCGATGAACGGAAAAGGAAATAACACTCGAAATATCTCTGTAGACCTTAAAATTGAACAAAATTCAGAGTTAATAGCAGTAGCCCGTCCTACGATGGAAAGTATCTATAGTATTGTAGCAGGTTCAGGCTTTGCTATAATGCTAGTCGATAAGGATTGCTATGTAATTGACGTAATTGGTGATAGTGATATTATGCAAAATGCAGATAAATTAAATTTTGTAAAGGGCGAACTGTGGACGGAAGAAGCGGTGGGAACTAATGCAATAGGTACAGCGCTTTATTTAGATAAGCCAATACAAACTATTGGGGCAGAACACTTTGGAATAAACCAGCATTCATGGACATGCTCCGCGGCTCCAATTCATAATGAAGAAGGATATATAATAGGATGTATAAATATGTCTGGCAATTACTATAGTGCACACTCTCATACACTAGGAATTGTAACTGCTGCAGCACAGTCTATACAAAAACAATTAGCTTTGACAATTTCAAATAAACTCATGAATATAACCTTTGATTCAATTTGTGAAGGTATGATTGTTTTAGATGAAAAATTAGAAATAAAAAGAATTAATGATAGAGCTTTGGAGATTTTAGGGATTACCCATAAAGAAGCAGTAAAATTAAATATAAGAGATTCACTAAGAAGCGTTAGCTTTAATGAAATAATAAGTAAGGGAGATATATCCTATAATAACGTAGAATGTGATTTTTATATAAATTCTAAAAGAATAAAATGCACAATAAATGCTGTACCTATGAGAGTTAACAGCAAGTCTATAGGTGTAGTTATAACCTTTAGAGAGGTACAACATGTGCACAATTTAGTAAATAAAGTAGTTGGATACAAAGCTACTTATAGGTTTGAAGATATTATTACTCGAAATAATAGAATGAATGATATTATAGAGTTTGCTAAAAAGGCAGCGCAAAGTGATTGTAATATTCTCATTGAGGGAGAGAGCGGAACTGGTAAGGAGCTTATTGCACAATCTATACATAATTTTAGTGATAGGGAAAGAGGTCCTTTTGTTGCAGTAAACTGCGCTTCTATACCTAGAGAGCTAGTAGAAAGCGAATTGTTTGGCTATGAGAGAGGAGCTTTTACTGGGGCTTCTAAGGAAGGTCATCCGGGCAAGTTTGAGCTTGCTGATGGTGGAACAATTTTCTTAGATGAAATTGGAGAACTTCCACTAGACATACAATCTAAACTATTGAGAGTATTGGATAACAATAAGATCACTAGAGTAGGTGGAACTTATGAAAAGCAATTAAATGTAAGAGTTATTGGTGCTACAAATAGAACACTGCAGGAGGAAATAGGCAAGAAAAATTTTAGAGGAGACCTTTATTATAGGCTAAGTGTAATGAATATTAAAATTTTACCTCTAAGAGAAAGAAAAGAAGACATAGAAGTGCTTGTCAGTCACTTTGTAGAAAGATTAAATATTAAAAATAACAGGCAAAGTAAAAAAGTACATAAGTCTTATATAGATAAACTGAAAGAGCATCATTGGACTGGCAACGTAAGAGAACTTAGAAATGTAGTTGAAAGAGACTACTATTTAAGTGACATTGAATTAGTATCAGCAGCTAGTGTTCAAAGCTATGAGGATGATAATACTGTGATTGAATGTCACCAAAATAGAGATAATATTATTCCTATTCAAATATTAGAAAAGGAAAACATTATAAATGCTTTAAAAGGCTGTGGTGGAAGTAAAATTAAGGCTTCAAGATTGTTAAATATGAGCAGATCAACTTTATATAGGAAAATTAAAAGATATAATATTAACAATAAAGAGAATAAAAATGTGTCAAAATGAGAATAAAAAAGTAGGTGTGTCAATATGACACATATAATAATGTGTCATATTGACACTTATTTTGATGAAAAGGCTTGTAAAGAGGCCTTTTTTATTTTGGCACAATATTTGCTCTATATATCTGTGAATTGATTAACATACATAAGTTAAAATATACTTTAGGAGGAATAATCATGAAAGCAGCATTATGGTATGGAAAAAATGATGTAAGAGTTGAAAAAGTTGAGGAACCAAAGGTAGTGAAAGGTTCAGTAAAAATTAAGGTTAAGTGGTGTGGAATTTGTGGCTCAGATTTACATGAGTACTTAGGAGGACCTATATTTATTCCAGTTGGACAGCCGCATCCATTAAGTGGTACTACAGCTCCAGTGGTTTTAGGTCATGAATTTTCCGGTGAAGTAGTAGAAATAGGTGAAGGTGTAACAAAGTTTAACGTTGGTGATAGAGTAGCGGTAGAGCCTATTGTAGCATGTGGTAAATGCCCTGCCTGTAGAGAAGGAAAGTACAATCTTTGTTCTTCATTAGGTTTCCATGGACTTTGCGGAAGTGGCGGCGGACTCGCTGAATATACTGTATTTCCAGAAGAGTTTGTACATAAAATTCCAGATAATATGTCTTACGAGCAAGCTGCATTAATAGAACCAATGGCTGTTGCACTTCATTCAATAAGAATAGCTAATTTTAAAACAGGAGATACTGCAATAGTATTAGGATCAGGTCCAATTGGACTTGCAACTATAGAATGCTTAAAAGCGGCTGGCGCAAAGCTTGTAATAGTTTTACAAAGAAAATCCATAAGGCAGGAATATGCAAAGAGAGCTGGTGCAGATGTAGTATTAGACCCAAATGAAGTTGATATAGTGGAGGAAGTTAAAAACCTTACAGATGGAGTAGGTGTAGATGCTGCATTTGAAACCACTGGTGCTAAGATAGGATTTGATACAGGACTTAACAGCTTGAAATTTGAAGGAACTATGGTAGTAACAAGTATTTGGGAAAATGAGACAAGCTTTAACCCTAATATTTTAGTATTCTCAGAAAAGAAAATTGTTGGGACATTGGCATATAGACATGAGTTTCCTGCAACAATTGCACAAATGAGTGATGGAAGAATAAAAGCAGAAGGATATATAACAAAGAAAATAGACCTTGATGATATAGTTGAAGAAGGATTTGGTTCTTTAACTGGCCCAGAAAAGAAAAAGCATGTTAAAATACTTGTAACTCCAGATAAATCACTTTTATAGTTATAAATGTAGATGCAACACTATTTGCTAAAACTTGTAAAAATGAAATAAACAAAATAAGAAAATAGCTATAAAAACACTAGGTAACTTACCTAGTGTTTTTTATTGCAAATACTAGCTTTTTAAACAAAATTAGTAAAATATAAATGATATGATTACAAAACAGAACCTTAAATATATTTGAAGGAAGAGAGTACATTTAAGGTTCGTTATTTTCTTAATTAGTATTAAAACTAATTTAAAAAAATAAAAATATTTATTTAAAATTTAGTTATATTTTACAATAAACTATTATAAATATTAAGTATAGCTAAATAAATAATTAACAGCTTTGACAGATAAGTGATGCTTAAAAATGAACATAGGAATAAATAAAAGTACAATAAGAAAAACAAATCAATTTGACAAAAAAATAGGTTAGTACATAAATAGAGGTGCAAGTAAAAAGGTAGCTTTTAAGTGCTAAGGAGAATACATCCTCCGATATTAAAAGCAAAGGGTTTATTTGCCGAAAGGGTATATTTGATATTAGGTATATCCTTGGGGGTAGAGCATAATGGTTCTATCACTGCCGTGAATAATCATGGAGCGCTATTTATGTGATGAGAAGAAAATTTTCATTGCATGAGTGGCGTAAATAACTTATAACTCTAAAGCATTGAAATTTTTCAATGCTTTTTTAAGTTTATTTATGTCCAAAAAAATATCACAGTATAAGGGAGGAAGAATAATGAAGGTAATGATTAGAATGAGAATGAGTATGCATGATGCTCACTATGGCGGAAACTTAGTAGATGGAGCAAAAATGTTAAACCTTTTTGGGGATGTAGCTACAGAACTCTTAATTAGAAATGATGGAGATGAAGGATTATTCAGAGCGTATGATAGCGTAGAGTTTCTAGCTCCTGTATATGCTGGGGATTACATTGAAGCAGTAGGAGAAATTGTAAGCTGTGGAAACTCTTCAAGAAAAATGGTATTTGAAGCAAGAAAAGTAATTATTCCAAGGCCAGATATCAATGATTCAGCTTGCGACGTATTAGAAGAACCTATTGTAGTATGTAAAGCAAGTGGCACTTGTGTTGTGCCAAATAACAAGCAAAGAAAAGAATAAGTACCACAATAAAAGTCCGAATATTTTTTATAACGTAATTTTTAAGTCGAATATTAAGAGGAAATGGAGAGGTTGTTTCATGGATAAGTTGATTATTACAACAGCAATTTGTGGTGCTGAAGTCACAAAAAAGCATAATCCTAGCGTTCCTTATACAATAGAGGAGATTGGAAGAGAGGCAGAAGCGGCTTATAAAGCAGGTGCAAGTATTATACACCTACATGTAAGAAATGATGATGGAACTTCTACTCAAGATAAGGAAAGATTTAGATTATGCATGGAAGAAATTAAGAGAAGGTGCCCAGATGTAATTATTCAGCCATCTACTGGAGGTGCGGTAGGAATGACTAATGAGGAAAGACTCCAGCCCATATATCTTAAACCAGAAATGGCTACTCTAGATTGTGGAACTTGTAACTTTGGTGGAGATGAAGTATTTGTTAACACTGAAAATACAATAAAAGAGTTTGGGGAAAAAATGATTGATTTAGATATAAAGCCAGAGCTTGAGGTCTTTGACAAAGGCATGATAGATATGGCAATAAGACTTCAGAAAAAGGGATATATAAAAACTCCAATGCATTTTAACTTTGTAATGGGTGTAAATGGAGGAATAGATGCTGCTATAAGAGACTTTGAATTTCTAAGAGGAAGTATACCGCAAGGAAGCACCTTTACTGTGTCGGGGATAGGTAGGAATGAGTTCCCAGTTGCTGTTATGGGCATCATTTCTGGAGGACACGTTAGAGTTGGTTTTGAAGATAATGTTTATTTATCAAAAGGTATACTTGCTAAGTCAAATGGTGAATTAGTTGAAAAGGTAGTGAGGCTGGCAAAGGAGCTTGGAAGAGACATTGCTAGTGCGAAGGAAGCAAGAGAAATTTTAGGTATTAGTAAATAGTTTGGCAAATAATTTAAGATCAAGGGAGGGACAAAATGAATAAGATTGTTAAGCCAGAGGATTTAAAGCCTCTCTTTAAGGAAGGTATGTCTATTATGATTGGTGGTTTTTTAGGCTGTGGAACTCCGCATAAGATTATAGATCTTCTAATACAACTCAATATAAAGAATTTGACCATAATTGCAAATGATACCAGTTATGTAGATAAGGGAATAGGAAGACTTATTGTGAACAAGCAAGTTAAGAAGGTTATAGCATCTCATATAGGAACAAATTCTGAAACTGGCAGGCTTATGAATTTAGGAGAAATGGAAGTAGAACTTGTACCACAAGGCACACTAATTGAAAGAATCAGAGCTGGAGGATCAGGACTTGGAGGAGTTTTAACACCTACAGGTGTAGGCACAACCATTGAAGAGGGTAAACAAAAGATAAGAATTCAAGATAAAGATTATCTTTTAGAATTACCACTAAAAGCGGATTTATCAATTATTAGAGGCACTATAGTAGATGAATCTGGAAACACATTCTATAGAGGAACTACTAGAAACTTTAACCCTATAATTGCTATGGCTGGAGAAAAAGTAATAGTTGAAGCAGAAAAAATTGTTAAGACAGGGCAATTAGACCCTGATTATGTTACAACTCCAGGGGTGTTAGTAGATTATATTATAGAGGGGATTGAGTAGTATGATTGCAGATGGAAAGCTTGCAAAACAAATTATAGCTAAAAGAATTGCACAAGAATTACAGGATGGACAGCTCGTAAATTTAGGAATAGGACTTCCGACCTTAGTTGCAAACTATGTGCCAGAAGGAATTAATGTTACATTCCAATCAGAAAATGGCATGGTTGGAATGGGACCTTTAAAGAAAGAAGGAGAAGAAGATTTAGATATAACTAATGCAGGGGGACAATATGTATCAATACTTCCTCATGGAGCTTTCTTTGACAGCAGTATGTCTTTCGCGCTAATAAGAGGAGGTCATGTTGATATTACTGTGCTTGGTGCTTTAGAGGTAGATCAAGAGGGAAACTTAGCTAACTGGATAATACCGGGCAAGATGGTTCCAGGAATGGGAGGAGCTATGGACCTTGTTGTAGGTGCAAAAAAAGTAATAGTGGCTATGCTGCATACTGGGAAAGGTAAGCCTAAAATACTTAAAAAATGTAGTTTACCTTTAACGGCGAAAGGAGTTGTAGACCTTATAGTTACAGAACTATGCGTTATAGAAGTAACAAAAGAAGGGCTTGTACTTAAAGAAATTCATAAAGATACAAGCGTTGAAGAAATTAGAGCTATGACAGAGGCTGATTTAATTATAGATGAAAACTTGAAAGTTATGAATGTATAGGAGGAAGTCATTATGAAAAAAGGATGTAAATACGGTACACATAGAGTAATAGAACCAAAGGGAGTTTTAACACAAGCGGCATATAAAGTTGATAATGATATGGAAATTTACAGTAATGAGATATTAATTGATGTTCAGGCATTAAATATAGATTCAGCTAGTTTTACTCAAATAGAACAGGAAGCAAAGGGAGATATAGAAAAAATAAAAGCTAGAATTCTTGAAATAGTCAATGAAAGAGGGAAAATGCAAAATCCAGTAACCGGATCCGGTGGAATGTTAATAGGAACTGTAACTAAAATAGGTGAAGACTTAGCTAGTATAGATTTAAAAGTTGGAGATAAGATAGCTTCCCTTGTATCACTTTCTCTAACTCCATTAAAAATTGAAGAAATAATAGATATAAAACCTGAAATAGATAGAGTTGAGGTTAAGGCAAAAGCAATATTATTTGAAAGTGCTATATACGCAAAACTTCCAAAGGACATGTCAGAAACATTGGCATTAGCAGCATTGGATGTAGCAGGTGCTCCAGCTCAGACAGCCAAGCTTGTAAAACCAGGACAAAGTGTTTTAATTTTAGGTGCAAATGGCAAGTCAGGATTACTTTGCTGTTATGAAGCTATGAAAAGAGTGGGACCAACTGGAAGAGTAATAGCAATGGTAAGAAAGGAAGCTCAAGCTAAGAAAGTATTAGAGCTTGGGTTATGTCATAAGGCTATAATTAGTGATGCTCAAAAACCTGTAGATGTATTAAATAAGACATTAGAAGCTAACGATGGAAAAGAAGTTGACATTTCAATTAGCTGTGTAAATGTGGCTAATACTGAAATGGCTTGCATACTTCCAGTTAAAGATAATGGTACAGTATACTTCTTCTCAATGGCAACAAGCTTTACAAAGGCTGCATTAGGTGCTGAAGGTGTAGGTAAAGACGTCACTATGATAATAGGTAATGGATATACTAAAGACCATGCTGAAATAACGCTTGCTGAATTAAGAGAAAGTGAAATATTAAGAAAATTATTTGAAGAACTGTATGTTTAATATTGATGCCAAATTCATAGGGGGGCTATATATGGGAATAAATAAAAGACATGAACTCTTTAAAGATGTTACAGATGAACAATGGAATGATTGGAAGTGGCAAGTAAGAAATAGAATAGAAACTGTAGACGAGTTGAAAAAATATATACCCTTAACGAAAGAAGAGGAAGAAGGAGTAAAGCAGTGCCTTAAATCTTTAAGAATGGCAATAACTCCATATTATTTATCGCTAATTGATATCAATGATCCCAATGATGTTATAAGAAAGCAGGCTATAACAACAGCAGCAGAATTAATTAAATCTGACGCAGATTTAACGGATCCCCTTCATGAAGATGGAGATTCACCAGTACCAGGGTTAACTCATAGATATCCGGATAGAGCATTGCTTTTAGTAACAGATCAATGCTCAATGTACTGCAGGCACTGTACTAGAAGAAGATTTGCTGGTCAAAGCGATACAGCCTTACCAGTAACTCAAATTGACAATGCAATAGATTATATAGCAAAGACTCCTGTTATTAGAGATGTGCTTATATCAGGTGGAGACCCTCTTCTTCTTTCTGATGAAAGGCTTGAATACATTATCCAAAGATTAAGAAAAATACCCCATGTTGAAATAGTGAGATTAGGCTCAAGAACTCCTGTTGTAATGCCTCAAAGAATCACGGAAAATTTAGTAAATATGCTTAAGAAATATCATCCAATATGGCTTAATACTCATTTTAATCATCCTAATGAAATCACTGAGGACTCTAGAAGAGCTTGCGAACTTTTAGCTAATGCTGGTATACCACTTGGAAATCAATCAGTTCTTCTTAGAGGAGTTAACGATTGTGTAAATGTAATGAAGAAACTTGTACATGAATTAGTCAAAATAAGAGTTAGGCCGTACTATATATATCAATGTGATCTCTCCGTTGGACTTGAACACTTTAGAACAACTGTATCAAAAGGAATTGAAATTATAGAAGGACTAAGAGGACATACATCAGGTTTCTGTGTTCCAACCTTTGTAGTTGATGCCCCTGGTGGTGGAGGAAAGATTCCTGTAATGCCAAACTATGTAGTTTCTCAAGGATATAACAAAGTTATTCTTAGAAACTTTGAAGGAGTTATAACAACTTATGAAGAGCCTTCAGGCTATGTTCCAGGTTGTCATTGTGAGGAATGCCGCGGAGAAAAGAAAGAAAAGAGAGTTGGAATTGCTGGACTATTGAATCATCAACAAATGGCTCTTGAGCCAGAAGGCTTAGAGAGAAAACAAAGAGAAAAGCATAAGAAGGAAAATTTAATTTAGTGTATGAATACACAGGAATAGATATTTATTAGATGATTATTCGGTGTAATAATATACTTTTAGCATAGCCCATGAGGTATAAGTAAATATGAGAAAAATAAATATATTAGAAAGAATAAAAGGGTATAAAACAATATCAATAATAGGTATGGATAAAAATGTAGGTAAAACCACAGTGTTGAACTATATTTTAAATGAGGCCAGGGGAAAAATGTCCCTTGGTCTTACCTCCATAGGTAGAGATGGAGAAGATAGTGATAGAGTTACCTATACAGAGAAACCAAAAATTTATATAGAAAAGGGGACCTATGTAGCTACTTCTAAGCAGAGTTTGTTTAATAGTGACATTACTAAGGAAATTATAAAAACCACCGGAATTAACACTCCTATGGGAGAAGTTATTATAACTAGAGCTTTAAGTGATGGATACGTGGAATTAGGTGGGCCTTCAATAAATTCTGCTATGAAAAATATATGTCATAATCTTTTAGAATGTGGCAGTGAATTAGTTATAGTAGATGGAGCTCTTAGCAGAAAGACATTAGCTTCACCAGTAGTAACTGAAGCTGCAATATTATCCACTGGAGCATCACTTGGAAAGAGTATTAATAAGGTAGTAGATAGTACTAGTTATATAGTCAAATTATTATCATTGGAAAGAGAGAATGACAAGAAAATTTTAGAACTATGTAGAGAGATAATAAAGAGTTCAAAAATTGGATTTATATATAAAGATAAGACTATAAAGTGTTTAGATATATTGACTTCATTAGAAGCTTCTAGAGAAATATGTGAGAATTTAAAAGAAGAAGTTAGTCATGTAGTTATAAAAGGTATAGCATCAGATAGACTTTTGGGAGATATTATGAAATCTACAGAAAAATATAAGGGAATCACATTCTTAATAGAAGATGGAACTAAATGTTTTGCAGAAAGAGAAACCTTTTATAAGTTTCAAAAGCAGGGAGGAATAATAAAGGTACTTAATAAGATAAGTTTAGTATGTATTACATGTAATCCTAAATCACCTTATGGATACGAATTTGATAGACATAAGTTTTTAGATGAACTTAGAAAAAATATTAGCCTGCCAGTTTTCGATGTAGTTGGAGGTGATTAGTATTAAGTTTTTGGATAATGAGCAAAGGGAACAAATAGGTTTTTCATTTATATTAGATAAGCTAGAGGTTATAACGCCATATGGAGTTCAAGAAAAGAAGAATATAAGGCCTTTTAAAAGAGACGAAATTCACAAGTTGTGTAATGAACTAAACATTCTAGAGATTATGTGTGAAAACTTAAAGGTTAATAAAGCAATTTATAATGATATAGAAAGAATATTTTATAAGATTAAAGATATTAGAAGCTCTATAAAAAGATGCGAGAACTTAGGTAATTTAGATGATATAGAGTTATATGAGATAAAGTGCTTCGGGTTATTGATGAATGAGTTTTTATTAGCTTTTGAAAGTCTAAACTTAAATATTGTAGATTTTAGATTTCACCCCCTTGAAAATCTAGTTAATATATTAGATCCAGAAGGTAAAAGAATTCCTACCTTTTATATATATAATAGCTATTCTGAAAAGTTGAAGAAAATTAGAGCAAAGAAAGAAAGACTTGAAGGAAAAATAATAATAGAAAAAGATGAGCTGAGGCTTAAAGCTCTTAAAGAAGAGCGATTAAATACAGTATTAGAAGAAGAGGAAGAAGAATTAGTTATAAGAACAAAGTTAACTAAGAAAATAAAGGAGTATTGTCATATATTAAAAGAGAACATTGAAAGTATTGGTAAGTTTGATTTTTTATTAGCAAAGGCAAAGTCAACTTTAAGATATAAAGGCGTAAAGCCTGAGATTTCAGACAAGATGGAGATTATTTTTGAAGATGTATTTAACCCTATGATTGCTGAGATTTTAGAGAATAAAGGAAAAAACTTCACAGCCTTAAATATACAGCTTACTAGAGGTATTACTATTGTAACTGGAGCAAATATGGGAGGAAAAAGCGTTGCTTTAAAAACTATAGTTTTAAATCTTCTACTTGCTCAGTGTGGATTTTTTGTATTTGCAAAGCATGCAGTAGTGCCAACATTGGACTTTATACATTTTATATCAGATGATATGCAGTCAGTATCTAAGGGACTTAGTACCTTTGGAGCAGAAATACTTAAGCTTAAAGAAGTTATTGAGGATGCAAAAAAGAAAAAAGGATTTATTGCCTTAGATGAATTTGCTAGGGGAACAAATCCCAAGGAAGGTTATTATTTAGTTAAGTCTGTATCCAAATATTTAAGAAATTTTGATTCTGTAAGTCTTATTTCAACTCATTATGATGGAATAGCTGACGATGATATGGAGCACTACCAAGTAATAGGGCTTAAAAATATAGACTTTAATTCTTTAAAATACAAGATTGATTTAAATAAAAGATATTCAGTAGAAATAATGCAAGATCATATGGAATATCGCTTGGAGAGGGTATCAAAAGAAAGCGGAGTTCCAAAGGATGCTTTAAATATATGTGTACTGCTTGGATTGGAAGACGAGGTTATAAATATAGCAAAAAAATATTATAACGATGATTACAAAATTAAATGATATATCAGAGGGAAAGAAGGGGAAAAAGCTATGGAAAGTAAATTAAATTTAGACTGGACTATAGTGGATAAGAGCAGAGAAGCGGCTAAAAATATAGCAATATATACTCAAGAATTCATTAACAAAAATACCACTGTATCTGTAGAAAGAACTATATGTAGACTTCTTGGAATTGACGGAGTAGATGAGTATGGAGTCCCTCTTCCTAACGTGGTAGTTGATAACATAGAAAAGGGAAATGGGCTTTCAATGGGAGCGGCTTTGTTTATAGGAAATGCAATAGTCAATACAAATCTAACTCCACAGGAGATAGCAGAAAAAGTGGGAAAAAGAGAACTAGATTTAACTAAGCTTCAAATGAAAGATTTATTCGAAATAAAGATGGCTGTTAATAGCATTGCAAAAGAAACAGTTGAAAGAATAAGAAAAAATAGAGATAAAAGAGAAGAATATCTTCAGAAGTTTGGAGATAAAAAAGGGCCATATCTTTATGTAATTGTTGCAACAGGAAATATATATGAAGATATAGTTCAAGCTGAAGCTGCTGCAAAACAAGGAGCAGATATTATTGCAGTAATAAGAACAACAGGGCAAAGCTTACTAGATTATGTACCTTATGGTGCAACAACAGAAGGCTTTGGGGGAACTTTTGCTACTCAAGAGAACTTTAAACTTATGAGAAAAGCTCTAGATGAAGTTGGAGAAGAACTAGGAAGATATATAAGACTTTGTAACTATTGTTCAGGGCTTTGTATGCCTGAAATTGCAGCTATGGGAGCTTTAGAAAGATTAGATGTTATGCTTAATGATGCTCTTTATGGAATATTATTTAGAGATATAAATATGAAAAGAACTATTGTAGATCAATATTTTTCAAGGATAATTAATGGCTTTGCAGGAGTAATTATAAACACTGGAGAGGATAACTACTTAACTACTTCAGATGCAGTTGAGGAAGCTCATACAGTACTTGCTTCTCAATTTATTAATGAACAATTTGCTCTTTTTGCAGGACTTCCAGAAGAACAGATGGGACTAGGACATGCATTTGAAATTAACCCTGAATTAAAGAATGGATTTGTATATGAGCTAGCTCAGGCTCAAATGGTTAGAGAAATATTCCCGAAAGCTCCACTAAAATATATGCCTCCTACTAAGTTCATGACAGGAAACATATTTAAAGGTCATGTTCAAGATGCATTATTTAATATGATTACCGTATTAACCTCGCAAAAACTTCATCTACTTGGAATGCTTACAGAAGCTATTCATACTCCATTTATGTCTGATAGAGCACTATCTATAGAAAATGCTAGATATATTTTTAATACTATGGAGGATTTAGGTGAAGAAATAAGTTTTAAAAAAGGCGGCATAATGGAAAAAAGGGCATCAGAAGTATTAAACAAAGCCTGTGAACTTCTACAAGAGATAGAATCTATAGGATTATTCAAGACCCTTGAAAGAGGAGTGTTTGCAGGGGTTAAAAGACCAATAGATGGAGGAAAAGGATTGGATGGAGTAGTTGAAAAAGGAAAAGATTATTTCAATCCATTTATAGATATGATGTTAAAAGATAAAACAGATAACCAGCGTGCAGGTACAGTATAGATAATGTAAGGAGGTAGATGTTAATGGGTGGGGGATTATATTCAACTAATAAAAAGGAATTTGATAAAGATTTAGATTTAACAAAGCTAAAACCATACGGAGATACAATGAATGATGGTAAGGTTCAAGTTAGCCTTACCCTTCCGGTAGAAGATGGAGATAAGGCAGTGGAAGCAGCTAAGATACTAGCTAAGAAGATGGGGCTAGAAGATCCTTCAGTAGCGTATCATTGTGCTCTAGACAAGGGATTTACATTTTGCGTAGTATATGGTAGCTTAACGCATACTGTTGATTATACTTCAATTCAGGTTCAAACCGTTGATGTTCATACTATGGATATGAGTGAAGTAAATGAATATATTAAAGACAATATAAAACGTAAGGTCGTTGTTGTAGGGGCAAGTACAGGCACTGATGCTCATACAGTTGGAATAGACGCTATTATGAATATGAAGGGCTTTGCTGGACATTATGGATTAGAGAGATATGAAATGATAGAAGCTCATAATTTGGGCAGTCAAGTTCCAAATGAAGAGTTTATTAAAAAGGCAATAGAATTTAAAGCGGATGTACTTTTAGTGTCTCAAACAGTTACTCAAAAGAATATCCATATACAAAACTTAACAGAGCTTGTAGAACTTTTAGAAGCAGAGGGTTTAAGAGATAAGGTGATTTTAATATGTGGAGGACCAAGAATAACCCATGAACTTGCAAAAGAACTGGGTTATGATGCAGGGTTTGGTCCTGGAAAATACGCTGATGATGTAGCTACTTTTGCAATAACTGAGATAGTTAAAAGAAATAAACAATGAAGGAATAAGTCAACTTTATGGTTAAGAAATCTATAAAATATTGGTATCAATGATAAAGGGATTCTTAGATATATTTTATAAATCAAGTAGGAGCTGAATAATTATTTTATTCAGCTCCTACTTGGCTTACATATAAAGTGAAACTTGAATCAGATGGGGTTTTAACCCCACCTGATTCTTAGTTGAACGAATCCAGGGACATAGCTGCTCTTTACTCCCTGTTTGAGAACAGGGAGTATTAGAGCAGGTAGTCATCGGATAAAATAAATAAAAACATTCATTAAAATTAATTTACCAAGGAAGATTTGATTTTTGTTGAATGAGAAATTAATAAAATTAATAATGAAATTAATTTTATTAATTTTATTAATTTTTATATTGAAATAATTAATAAAGATGTTATAATGAAATTAAATGAAAGAGGTGGAGAAAATGGCATATAAATTAATAAGCAAGTGTCCTGTATGCAACTCTAAATTAAATGTAATAAAATTGAAATGCCAAAAGTGTTCTACAGTGATTGAAAATGAATTTGAACTTTCCAAACTAGAGTATTTAGATGATGAACATATAAAATTTATTGAGGTATTTGTAAAATGCAGAGGCAACATAAAGGATGTAGAAAAAGAACTAGGTATTTCGTATCCCACTGTAAGAGCTAAGTTAGATGATGTAGTATCGGCTCTAGGCTATACAGTAATCAAAAAACCATCAATAGGAAGTAAGACAATAATAGATATGCTTGAAAAAGGAGATATAACTCCTGAAGAAGCGATTAAAATGATGAAAGAAGAATAATATAAATATATAGGAGGAAATTTAAAATGAAAGAAGAAGTAGTAAGAATATTAAAGATGGTAGAAGAAGGCAAAATAAGTTCAGAAAAAGCAGCAGAACTTATAGCAGTATTGGGAAATAACAAGGAAGAGCTAATGGTTAAAAGAAATGACAAAATGATTAAGATAAAAGTACTTTCAAAAGACAATGATTCAGTAAATGTAACTATTCCTGTTAGATTAGTTCAGGCAGTAGGAGGGGCTATAAGTAAGCTTCCACCAATAAAAGAAATAGAAGGATTAGATATAGATATTCAAGATATCATACAGATAATTCTTGATTCTGTAAATTCAAACATTGAAGGTAGATTAGTAGATGTTAAAAGTGCGCAGGGAGATATCGTAGAAATTGTTATAGAATAGACATCATAAATAGTTATCTAGGCTATAAAAGGTTAATATTTTTGTAGGAGAAATTGTATGATGAGGTTATATATAAGAATAAATGGAGGTATTAGGCTATTCTTTCCTATACCTATAGGGATTGCAAAATTAGGATGCAGGCTTGTAAATACTTCAATTGTAAGAAAGAATATTCCACAAGACACCATTCAATATATTGATTGTATCGATTTTAAAAAGCTTATAGAAAGTTTAGATATCTTAAAAGAATATAAGGGATTAAAACTAGTAGATGTGCACAGTAGTGATGGTACAGAGCTTACTATTATAATTTGATATACCATAAAATAAGTAAAAATTTATTTTTTATATTTAGAACTATATATTGTATTAAGTTAAAGGAGTGGTAGCGTGAAAAGTAATACACCCGATACGACGGGTATCTTTCGCAATCGTTTTGTTCAAGTTATTATGATTTCAGGTATTTTATTGCAAATAGGAATATGGGTTCGTAATTTTGCAATACTTTTGTTTGTAATGGAAAAAACACATAATAATCCTTTTGCTGTTTCAATGATTTCTGTTGCAGAATTTGCACCAATTTTCATTTTTTCTTTTATAGGTGGAACCTATGCAGATCGTTGGCGTCCTAAACGCACAATGGTATGGTGTGATTTATTAAGTGCTATTTCTGTATTAATAGTATTATTTACAATAATTTTTAGTACTTGGCAAGCTGTATTTTTCGTAACTTTTATTTCATCTATACTTTCACAATTTTCTCAGCCTTCTGCAATGAAGTTATTTAAAATTCATGTTCCTATTGAAAAACTCCAGATGGGTATGGCTATGTTTCAAACACTAATGGCAATTTTTATGATTATAGGACCAATGATGGGCACATTGGTATATCAAAGATTTGGTATTAATATTGCAATTGGGGTAATGGGAGTAGCATTTCTGTTATCAGCTGCAGTATTGACATTTCTTCCAACAGACGAAAAAGAAGAAAATAAGGAGTTGCAGGCAAATTTTTGGCAGGAGCTAAGTGATGGCTTCCGTTATGTTTGGGAAAGAAAAGTACTTACTATACTTGGTGGCGTTTTTGCTATAGCTGGTTTAGCAGTTGGTATTATTCAACCTCTTGGAATTTTTATTATTATGGAAAGATTGGGATTACCAAAGGAAAACCTACAATGGTTGCTTGCAGCAAATGGTGCGGCTATGCTTATAGGTGGTGGTGTGCTTCTCGGTCTTTCGAAAAAGATAAGCCCTCAAAAACTGCTTGCCATTGGAATGCTTGCTAACGCAATCTCAATTGTAGGGGTTGGATTATCTACAAATTGGGCAATTACTCTTGCATTTCAATTCTTGAATGGATTGTTTATGCCTTGTATTCAAATTGGTATAAATACATTAATTCTTCAACTTACAGAAGAAGAATTTGTGGGAAGAGTAAATGGAGTGTTAAATCCGCTTTTCATGGGAGCTATGGTAATAACGATGAGTTTGGCAGGTTGGTTAAAGATTCAATTTTCCTTAGTAGCAATGTATATGTTGGCCGGGGGATTATTCTTTCTAGGTGTGCTTTTAACGGCTCAACTATTCAATATACCCATTCTTAATGAGAAGGATAAATTGATTTCAGAGTCTAATTAAGACAGTATAAAGAGGTGTTATAAAGTGGCGAAAAAAAGTGCTAGAAATAATGAGTTATTAAATAATGCTAAGGCAAAAACTTCTCCTAAGATATATTCTTTATTAGTAAATCTAGTTAATGATGGTAGAGAAGACTTGGCAGAAATAGTATTAAGAGTTGATTATTTGCTAGAATATGCAAGTACTTGTGTAAAACAAAAGGACTTTGATGAATCAAAGGAAGCTTTAAATAAGGCAAAGATTAGAATCGAGATGCTGGAGAAAGAAGGAGTAGAAACGGAATATCTTAAATATTTGTATGAAGGTATAGCTAAGAAATCTAGATTATAGTAGGAAATTTATCCTTAGCATTTTAAGCAAGATGTGTTATTAGTTTACAATAGCTAGATATATAAAATTTATCCGATGACTACCCGCTCTAATACTCCCATCACACTCTGTGAAAGTGATTCACACAAAATCGTAGATTTTGGTTCTCTACTTTTCTCCAAGGTGGGAGTAAAGAGCGGCTACGTCCATGGATTCGTTCAACTAAACTTCAGATGGGGTTAAATGGCTAAATGGCATTTAACGGGCGGAATCGCCCAGGGTTGTAAACTAAAACCCAACCTGAAGTAAGTTTTACTTTATCTCAGATCACTCATATATAATTGGAGTAGCTTGAGATAAGCTTTTTTGTTTTAGAACTGCAAATAAAACTCATAAATATTGACAAGCAATTTTGTATGAAGTATAATATGAACATAGTTCATTAAAAATATGTTTTATTGAGCATAAATTTTTTTTGAAAGTAAATGAACATTGTTCATTTATATGAATAGATCATATGATAATATGGAGGTTTTGATGAAAAATGGATATTATTCAATCAGCACTAAATTTTTCATTTTCCTTAATTGCTAATAGATATTATAAAAACTTTAACAGAGATACAAAAAAAGCTGCTGAAGTGAACAAAAGCGTCTTGATGGAAATTTTAGAAATGAACACAGAAAGTGAATATGGTCGTTTGCACAATTTTAAAGATATAAAAGACCTTAAGGATTATAAGGGAAATGTACCAATAACAAGTTATAGCGACTATGAAAACTTTATTGAAAGAATTGCAAAGGGCGAATCAAATATACTAACTTGTGAAGAGGTAGAATACTTTGGATTGAGTTCAGGTACAACAGGTAAACAAAAGTATATTCCAGTCACTGCGAGATCTAGAAAAATAAATAATGGCTACATGAACTTTTTAAATCAGGGGTTATTGCATAATTCTATTCCAGCAGCGAAAAAAGGCGGTAGAGGAATGTTTTTGATGAATATGGTAAAGCCGTCAATAGTAACAGAAGGAGGAATTCCAGCTGGAGCTGGTACCTCAGAAGGAATTAAAGCAATGAAGGGTATATTGCCTTATATTTGGACTTCGCCAATTGAAGTGCTTGAAATTCCTGAGCAGCAGATTGCAAATTATTTACACTTACTCTTTGCATTAAAGGAAAAAAATCTATCATATATTGCATCTCCTTTTCCATCAAATATAGTTCAAGTGTTTGGTGCTATGGAAGAAAATTGGAGAGAATTAATAAAAGATATAGCAGAGGGAACTATTAGTGAACAGTTGAGGCTTGATCCTAAAATTAAAATTACACTTGAGAAGAAAATAAAGCCTAATCCAAAAAGAGCAGAAGAGCTTAAGAAAGAGTTTGCTAATGGCATGGCGGGGATTTGCAGAAGGATATGGCCAAATATGCACTATGCAAGTTGCGTAGCAGGGGGAAGTTTTAGTATCTACATTAATAAACTTAGATACTTTATTGGTGAATTACCTGTTTTTTCATCAGTGTATGGAGCAACAGAGGCTCCTATTGGAATGGCAGTTAAACCAAATGATACAACTTATGTAGTTGTTCCTGGAAGCGTCTATTTTGAATTTATACCTTTAAGTGAACAAGATTCAGAAAACCCAATAGCTTTAAATCTGGACGAGCTGAAAATGGGAGAAAGCTATGAGGTGATAATAACTAACTATTCTGGTTTTTATCGATATCGACTTGGAGATGTAATTAAAGTTGTAAATTATTATAATGAAAGTCCTGTTATTGAATTTTTATATAGAAAAGGTCAACTGCTTAATATTGCTGCGGAAAAAACACAAGAAGCAGCAGTACAACATGCTGTAATGACAGCTGTAAAGAAGTGGGGAACTGAACTTGTAGACTATACTGTTATTCAAGATTTAAGTTCTACTGTGGGATACTATAAATTTTATGTGGAAGTGAATAATCCTGAAGCATTGATAAATGATATTGAAAAAAATAGGGTTATTTTAGAAAAAGCATTAGGTGAAGCTAATCCACGATATTTAGCAGGTCTAGAGGCTAATAGAATTGCGTCTTTGAAATTACAGGTTGTAAAATGTGGAACCTTTGAAAATGTTAGAAAAGAACTTTTAAAAAAGGGAGCTTCAATAAATCAAGTGAAGATTCCCAGAGTGATTAATGATAAAAAATTGATTTTATTACTAGATCAAAATACTGAAATATTGGAGGGATTGATATGAAAAAAGACTATGGTAAGTCAAAGATAATATTGTTTATAACTCTTTTTCTAGTTATGGTAGGATTCGGAATAATTATTCCTATTATACCTTTTTACGTTAATAGTATGGGTGGCGGTTCTGCTGCACTAGGAATTTTTATGTCTGCTTATTCAGTGATGCAGTTCTTCTTTGCACCTTTTTGGGGAAGGCTGTCAGACAAAATTGGGAGAAGACCAGTTTTGTTAATAGGTTTAAGTGGTTATGGAGCAACTTTCATACTTTTCGGGTTAGCTAAACACCTATGGATACTGATATTAGTAAGGGCTTTATCAGGTATGGTATCTTCTGCAACCTTACCAACAGCAATGGCATATTTAGCTGATATAACTGAAGGGGACGAACGTTCAAAAAACATGGGTATGGTCGGTGCTTCCATGGGACTAGGCATGGTATTTGGTCCAGCTATAGGTGGATGGTTAGGACATTATAGCTTTTCCCTCCCATTCTTTGTTTCAGGGATTTTAGCTTTCTTAATTTTCCCATTTGCTTGGAAGTTTTTACCGGAGACCTTGAAGGAAACAAACTCTCATAAAAAAGCTGAGAGAGAGAAATTAAGTCTAAATGTAATCAAGAATCCTTTATTTATATTGTTTGTATTTGCTTTTATAATGAATTTTGCTATGGCAATCTTTGAAAGTACCTTTGCTTTATTAGTAGCTAATAAAATTGGCTTTGGACCTCAACAAATGGGAACTATCTTTGCATTATTAGGAATAGTAGGAGTAATAGTTCAAGGTGGTTTAATTGGTCGTTTAGTAAAAAGATTCGGAGATGCTAGATTAATGAAGACTGGAGCATGGATGTGTGGCATTGGATTTTTAATGATTATACTTTCAAACAATAAACTTTTTATGTTCCTTGCAACTTCTGTTTTTATGGCTGGTAATTCCTTGATGGGGCCTACTAGCAACAGTTTGGCTACTAAGAATGCAGCAAAAGGGCAAGGAGTATCTCTTGGATTCATGCAGTCCTTTGGAAGCTTAGGAAGAATATTGGGACCTATTACAGGTGGTGTATTGTATGGATTTAGCATGAATTTGCCTTACATTGTAGGAGCTTCGTTGTTGATAATAATAGTTTTAATAGGAAGCAAAAAAGTTACTTCTTATGAAAGAATAGCAGTTAACTAAAAGATAATAGATAAAAATATAGAAGAAAGAAAA
>NZ_JAEEGB010000034.1 GCF_016316925.1 Clostridium aciditolerans
AAAGTTCCATGGACAGACGACAACGGAAACGTACAAGTTAACCGTGGATTCAGAGTACAATTCAACGGAGCTATAGGACCTTACAAGGGAGGACTTAGATTCCATCCTTCAGTTTATATAGGAATAATCAAATTCTTAGGATTTGAGCAAATATTAAAGAACTCATTAACTGGCCTTCCAATAGGTGGAGGTAAAGGTGGTTCAGACTTCGACCCAAGAGGAAAGTCAGACGCTGAAATAATGAGATTCTGCCAAAGCTTTATGACTGAGCTTTATAGACATATAGGACCAGACGTTGACGTTCCAGCTGGAGATATTGGAGTTGGCGGAAGAGAAATAGGATATCTTTATGGACAATACAGAAGAATCAGAGGAGCTTTTGAAAACGGAGTTCTTACTGGTAAAGGCTTAACTTATGGCGGAAGCTTAATAAGACCAGAAGCTACTGGATTCGGTGTATCTTACTATTGCCAAGAAATGCTTAAGCATGAAGGAACAGACTTCAAAGGCAAAACAGTTGCTGTATCAGGCTTCGGTAATGTTGCATGGGGAGTATGTCAAAAAGTTAGCCAATTAGGTGGTAAAGTTGTAACTCTATCAGGACCAGATGGATACATCTACGATCCAGAAGGAGTAACAGGAGAAAAGATAGATTACATGGTAGAAATGTTAACAATAAACAAAGGTGCAAGAATTAAAGATTATGCTGATAAGTATGGTGTTCAATTCTTCCCAGGAGAAAAACCATTTGGAGTTAAAGTTGATATCGTAATACCATGTGCAATTCAAAATGACATTAAAATAGAAGAAGCTAAGAAAATAGTTGAAAACGGAGTTAAATTTGTTTGTGAAGCTGCTAATATGCCTTGTACAAACGAAGCTGTTGAATACTTCCAAAAGAACGGCGTAATAGTAGGACCTTCAAAGGCTGCTAACGCTGGTGGAGTTGCTACTTCAGCTCTTGAAATGTCACAAAACAGCATGAGATTAGCTTGGACTGCAGAAGAAGTAGATGCAAAATTACACCAAATAATGGTTAACATCTACAATAACTGTAAGAAAGCATCAGAAGACTATGGTTTTGGATATAACCTAGTTGCTGGAGCTAACATTGCAGGATTTGTAAAAGTTGCAGAAGCAATGCATGCACAAGGAAACTACTAGAAATTACAGAGAGAATCTTTAAATAGATTCTCTCTTTTT